>NZ_JBDOQP010000002.1:1245254-1388830 GCF_039839275.1 Mesorhizobium sp. CAU 1741
CCAGAGCCAGAGCCAGAGCCAGAGCCAGAGCCAGAGCCAGAGCCAGAGCCAGAGCCAGAGCCAGAGCCAGAGCCAGAGCCAGAGCCAGAGCCAGAGCCAGAGCCAGAGCCAGAGCCAGAGCCAACCCCTCTCGCGCCTCCCGCAACCGTCGCTCTGCCGCTCGCAAAGACGGACGAGGCAACGGCCCCTGCGGCCTCCGGTCCTTCGGACGATGTCTCCCTGGAGGGGGAAGAAGAAGCTGTGCCCGTCTTGCCTGCCGCTCCTGCCGAGGCTGTGCCGCAGACCAGGGTGACGGTGGCGAAAGCGGTCGAAGCAAAGGCGCAGCCCGTGCCGGTCGAAGCGGCCCCCGCGCCGCGCCTTTCCTGGTATCAGCGATTGAGCCAGGGCCTGTCGCGATCGTCGCGCGAACTGCGAGACCAGATCTCCGGCGTCTTCACCAAGCGCAAGCTCGACGAGGATACGCTGCAGGACCTCGAAGACGTTCTCCTGCGTGCCGATCTCGGCATGGAGACCGCCATCCGTGTGACCGATGCGCTCGCATCCGGC
Organism: Mesorhizobium sp. CAU 1741; assembly: GCF_039839275.1. Taxonomy (NCBI): domain Bacteria; kingdom Pseudomonadati; phylum Pseudomonadota; class Alphaproteobacteria; order Hyphomicrobiales; family Phyllobacteriaceae; genus Mesorhizobium; species Mesorhizobium sp. CAU 1741. The sequence goes on from NZ_JBDOQP010000002.1 coordinate 1,245,801, forward strand.
CGCTACGGCAAGGACGTGTCCGATGAAGAGGTCCGCGCCATCATGGCGCAGGAGATCACCAAGGTGCTGACGCCCGTGGCACAGCCGCTCGAGCTGGACCTGTCGCACAAGCCACACGTCATTCTCGTCGTGGGCGTCAACGGGACCGGCAAGACGACGACGATCGGCAAGCTGGCTGCCAAGCTGACGGCAGGTGGCTTGAGCGTGATGCTGGCTGCCGGCGACACGTTCCGCGCCGCGGCGATCGAACAGCTCAAGATCTGGGGTGAGCGGACCGGTTCGCCGGTCGTCGCCTCAAAGCTCGGCGCCGACGCCGCCGGCCTTGCCTATGACGCCTTCGAGAAGGCGAGGGAAGCGCACTCCGACGTCCTGATCATCGACACGGCCGGCCGCCTGCAGAACAAGGCCGAGCTGATGGCCGAACTGGAAAAGATCGTGCGCGTGCTTGGCAAGCTCGATCCGGATGCGCCGCACACGGTGTTGCAGACGGTTGACGCTACGACGGGCCAGAATGCCCTCAATCAGGTCGAAATCTTCCGCAATATTGCAGGCGTCAACGGGCTGGTTATGACCAAGCTCGACGGGACCGCGCGGGGCGGCATCCTCGTGGCGATCGCCGCCAAGCACAAGTTGCCGGTCTATTTCATCGGTGTCGGCGAGCAGGTCGACGACCTGGAACCCTTTGCCGCCGGCGACTTCGCCAAGGCGATCGCAGGAGTGAATTGATGAGCAGACGCATTCTGGAACGCGAGCCGGGCGATCCAAGGAAGAAGGAACTCAGCCCGCTGCCCAAGCTGGCGCTCGAACTTGGCCCGCTGCTGGTGTTCTTCTTCGCCAATGTGCGTGGCGAATGGTTGATCGACACCTGGCCCTCGCTTGGCGCGTTCGGCGGTCCGATCTTCCTGGCCACCGGTCTCTTCATGATTGCAACGGCGATATCGCTCACCGTGTCTTGGGTGCTGATACGCTCCTTGCCGATCATGCCGCTGGTGTCCGGCGTGGTGGTGTTCATCTTCGGCGCGCTGACGCTGTGGCTGCAGGACGATCTGTTCATCAAGATGAAGCCGACGATCGTCAACGCGCTGTTTGGCGCGGTGCTGCTGGGCGGCCTTTTGTTCGGCAAAGCGCTCCTGGGCTACGTCTTCGATTCCGCCTTCAAGCTCGATGCGGAAGGCTGGCGCAAGCTGACGCTGCGCTGGGGCGTGTTCTTCTTCTTCCTCGCGCTTCTCAACGAAATCGTCTGGCGCAATTTTTCGACGGATTTCTGGGTCGCATTCAAAGTATGGGGCACGATGCCGGTCACTCTTGCCTTCACCTTCAGCCAGATGCCATTGATCATGCGCCATTCCCTGGAAGAAAAGCCGGCCGAATAAGGAAGATCCCATGGAGTTCATCACCACGCGCGAGGCTCTTCGGGAGCATTATCGCCAGCCGAGCGGTCCCGCGGCGCGCAAGGAGTTGCCGGCGCTCGACCATCATTCGCGGTCCTTCATCGGCAGGAGCCCGTTCGTCCTCATCGGCTCGTCCGACGGCGACGGCAATGGCGACGTTACACCGAAAGGCGACAGGCCGGGCTTTGTCGCCGTGCTCGACGACAACACGCTTGCGATCCCGGATCGTCCCGGTAACAATCGCCTCGACACCTGGGAGAACATCGTCGCCAACCCGGCGATCGGTCTGCTGTTTCTCATCCCCGGCATGAACGAGACGCTCCGGGTGAACGGGGCGGGGCAAATTACCGTCGACCAGGCTCTGCGGGAGCGGCTGGCGGTCGACGGCAAGCTGCCGATCAGTGTGCTCGTGGTGTCGGTCAAGGCCTGCTACATGCATTGCGCAAAGGCGTTCATGCGTTCCGAATTGTGGAAACCGGAAAGCTGGCCGGATCGCTCGACCCTGCCGACGCTGGGAGAAATCCTGCGCGACCAGCTCGCCATGCCGGAGACGGCCGCGGCGCTCGACAGCGGGCTGGCGGAATCCTATCAGAAGACGCTGTGGTGAGCGCCTGAGTGCCGATTCGCCGGCCTTAACCGTCCGTCCACTCGATCCAGCGGCCGTGGAAGTCGCATTTGGCGAGATGCCGTGTGTGGCCGCCGGGCCATGATGTCAGGCTGAGGGTCGCCCATCCCTCCTTCAGTTCAAGCGGTTCCATGCGCAGGTGCGCGATGGACGCTTCCGGCGTGGCGTTTGCTCCGGCTTCCGCCAGCGAAGCGAGGATCGACCTTCGGGTCTCATGGGGCAAGTACTGCCACATGATCGAATGAAACAGCACGAAGGCTGCATTACCGGGTCGCGCGGCAAGCTGGCGCTTCGCGAAGTCCGCCGCGTCAGCCCGCTCAAGCTTGAACGGGTGCTTTTGCGCCAATGCGATTGCGCCGTCGAGCCTTTCAAGGCGGGCCGGTTGATCGGGCCAGACATAGGAACGCAGCCGGGCGCGGCCGGCTTGCGTCAAGACGTCGACGGGGGCGATGTCGCATCCGTGCCGGGAGACGATCCGCAGCTCTCCGTCGAGCGGCAGCACATTCGAGCGATTTTCAGGCGCGATGTGAACCGGTGACGCGGCTTCGCCGAACTCGGCCTCGCCGTAGCGATAGTGGAAGCGGTCGAAGAGCAGGTTGAGACCGCCGCTCGAACCGATCTCGCACAGCGCAAGCGGTAGCGCGGCCTCCCGCGCGACCGTCAGAAAGCCCGGCAACAGCATGGCCGAGCGGGCGATCTCGTTCGTCTGTGGTGGCGAATCGAGGGCAGCGTGAAGGTCCGCCTCATGGCGCGAGAAGGCACCGGCGACCGCTTCAGCAAGGCCTGCCTCGTCAGTGGTTGCCGGTGGATAGACCGCAAGGAGTTCAGGGTCAGCGCGTTCGATCACCAGCCGATGAAGGCCGCCGCAGATGCGAAGCGCCAGTGCATCGTCGCGCGGATCGCCGGTCCAGTGGATGATCCGGCGGCCGATCGTGGTCGTCTCATCGGTGATGTCGATCAGCAGCCGGCAGAGCGACGCTGTGAAGGGCGAGCCAAGGCGGGCACAGGCATCCGCCTGCTGTGCGAAATGCTCCGCGATCCTGCCGTGAAGCGCCATCGTCGCGGCGTGCCTAGACGCGCCGCTCGACCATCATCTTCTTGATTTCCGCGATCGCCTTCGCCGGATTGAGCCCCTTCGGGCAGGCCTGCGTGCAGTTCATGATGGTGTGGCAGCGATACAGCCGGAACGGATCCTCGAGATTGTCGAGACGGTCGCCGGTGGCCTCGTCGCGGCTGTCGATCAGCCAGCGATAGGCCTGCAGCAGCACGGCGGGGCCGAGATAGCGCTCGCCGTTCCACCAGTAGGACGGACACGACGTCTGGCAGCAGAAGCACAGGATGCACTCATACAGCCCGTCGAGCTTCGCCCGGTCCTCGTGGCTCTGCTTCCATTCCTTTGCCGGCTCAGGAGATACGGTCTGGAGCCATGGCTGGATCGACGAGAGCTGCGCGTAAGGCACCGTCAGGTCGGGAACCAGGTCCTTGACCACCGGCATGTGCGGCAAGGGATAGACCTTGACCGCGCCGCTGATGTCGTCGGCGCCCTTGGTGCAGGCGAGCGTGTTGGTGCCGTCGATGTTCATGGCGCATGAGCCGCAAATGCCTTCGCGGCAGGAACGGCGCAGCGTCAGCGTCGGGTCGATCTTGTTCTTGATCCACAAGAGCGCGTCGAGAACCATCGGCCCGCAATCGTCCATGTCGACATGGTAGGTGTCGACGCGCGGATTGTCGTCGTCGTCCGGCGACCAGCGGTAGATCTTGTATTCGCGCAGGTTGGTCGCGCCTTCGGGCTTCGGCCAGACCTTGCCCTGCTGGACCCGGGAGTTCTTTGGAAGTGTGATTTCAACCATTGTGTTTCCCCTCGATCAGTAGACGCGCGCCTTGGGCGCGATCCTGGCCAGATCGATGCCACCCTGTTCGACGGGCAGCATGGTTTCAGTGTGCACCGGACGATAGTCGAGCCTCACATTGCCGGCCTCGTCGACCCACGACAGTGTGTGCTTGCGCCAATTGACGTCGTCGCGCTTGTCAAAGTCCTCGCGGGCATGGGCGCCACGGCTCTCCTTGCGCGCTTCGGCGCCGTAGACCGTCGTGATGGCGCAAGCCATCAGATTGTCGAGCTCCAGCGTTTCGACGAGGTCGGAGTTCCAGATCATCGAGCGGTCGTGAACCTTGACGTCGGGCAGTTCGCTCCAGATCTCCGAAATCCTCTTGCAACCCTGCTCCAGCGTTTCCTGGGTGCGGAACACCGCGGCGTCTTCCTGCATTGCGCGCTGCATCTTCTCACGCAATACGGCCGTGGGGCTGGCGCCGTCGGCGTGGCGGATGCGGTCGAAGCGCTGCATGATCTTGTCCACCGCCTGCTCGTTGATGGCGGGGATCGCGCTCTCGCGGTCGATTACCTGGCTGGCGCGGATGGCGGCGGCGCGGCCGAAGACGACGAGGTCGATCAGCGAGTTCGAGCCGAGGCGGTTGGCACCGTGCACCGAGGCGCAGCCGGCTTCGCCGACGGCCATCAGGCCCGGCTGGATGCGTTCGGGATTGTCCGCATCGGCGTTGAGCACCTCGCCCCAGTAATTGGTCGGGATGCCGCCCATGTTGTAGTGCACCGTCGGCAGAACCGGGATCGGCTCGCGCGTCACGTCGACGCCGGCGAAGATCTTAGCGCTCTCGGAGATGCCCGGCAGGCGCTCATGCAGGACCGCCGGGTCGAGATGGTCGAGGTGAAGGAAGATGTGGTCCTTCTCCTTGCCGACGCCGCGACCCTCGCGGATTTCCATGGTCATGCAGCGCGAGACGACGTCGCGCGATGCCAGGTCTTTCGCAGACGGGGCGTAGCGCTCCATGAAGCGCTCCCCTTCGGAGTTGACGAGATAGCCGCCTTCGCCACGCGCTCCCTCGGTGATGAGGCAGCCGGCCCCATAGATGCCGGTCGGGTGGAATTGAACGAATTCCATGTCCTGCAGCGGCAGGCCGGCCCGGGCCACCATGCCGTTGCCGTCGCCGGTGCAGGTATGCGCCGACGTCGCGGAGAAATAGGAGCGGCCATAGCCGCCGGTGGCCAAAACGACCATCTTGGCGGCGAAGCGGTGGATCGTGCCGTCGTCGAGGTTCCAGGCCACGACGCCGGTGCAGACACCGTCGGTCATGATCAGGTCGAGCGCGAAATACTCGATGAAGAACTGGGCGTTGTTCTTGACCGACTGGCCGTAAAGCGTGTGCAGGATGGCGTGGCCGGTGCGATCGGCGGCGGCGCAGGTGCGCTGCACAGGCGGACCGTCACCGAAATTCTGCATGTGGCCGCCGAAGGGGCGCTGGTAGATGCGTCCGTCCTCGGTGCGCGAGAAGGGTACGCCGTAGTGCTCGAGCTCGTAGACAGCGGCAGGCGCCTCGCGGGCGAGGTATTCCATCGCGTCGACATCGCCGAGCCAGTCGGAGCCCTTCACGGTGTCGTAGAGGTGCCACTGCCAGTTGTCGGGCCCCATGTTCTGCAGTGACGCGGCGATGCCGCCCTGCGCTGCCACGGTATGCGAACGTGTCGGGAAGACCTTGGTGATGCAGGCCGTCTTCAGGCCCTGCTCGGCCATGCCGAGCGTCGCGCGCAGTCCTGCGCCGCCGGCGCCGACGACGACGACGTCGAACTTGTGGTCGACATAGGTGTAGGCACTTCCGTTGACGCCGGGCCTCGAAGCGTTCTGTCTGCTATCGGCCACGTCTCAGCCTCCGAATGCGATCTTGAGCAGCGCGAAGATGGCAATCGCGCCGACGATGAAGGTGTAGAAGATGTTGAGCATCAGCGAGATCAGCTTGGCGAGCTCGTCGTGGATGTAGTCCTCGATCACGATCTGCATGCCCAGTTTCATGTGGTAGCAGACCGAGATGAACGCCAGCGCCAGGGCAAGCGCCACCATCGGATTGGCCAGGGTGGCGCGCACTTCCGCGAAGGAGGCGTCGCTGAGGGCGACGATCAGACCGACGAAGAAGAGGATCAGGACGAGGTTGGAAACCGCCGTCAGGCGCTGGTACCAGAAATGGCCGGTTCCTTCCCTGGCGGCGCCTAGACCGCGAACGCGGGAAAGCGGTGTGCGGAAATCAGTCATGTTCAAGCTCCCCGCGCCATGTAGCCGACGACCCAGAGCACCAGCGTCAAGGCGATCGAGGCGAATGGCAGCATGATCGCCAGGCGGGTCGAGGTGTGCTTTTCCAGTGCGTTGCCGGTATCCATCACCAGGTGCCGGATGCCGCCCAGCATGTGATGGATCAGCACCCATGTGTAGCCGAACAGGACGAGCCTCCCGAACCAGGAGCCGTAGACGGCGCTCACGCTATCGAACCATTCCTGGGAGGTCGCTGCGGCGAGGAGCCAGGCGGCAACCAGCAGGACGCCGAAATAGAGCCCGACACCGGTGATGCGGTGCACGATCGACATCACCATTGTCGGAATCGGCTTATAGATGAAAAGGTGCGGTGACAGTGGTCGGGCGCGGGTGGCTGCGGATTTGCTCATGGCTCCCCCAATCTGGCGGATCGCGCCCGGAACCCGCAAAAGCGGTTGGCCGGTCCGGAATGCGACCCTATGGCTGGGGGTCTTCTAATGCGGTTTTTGCACCGCGTCAAAGCGGGAAAACCATGCCCCGACGCCAATTTAGCCGCAGTGTGTTAACGCGCCCGCTACGCTGCGCGACTTCAATCGATTGAAGCTGGGAGTGTCTCACCGGCTGCCCGGACCGGCGCGAATCAGCGGCGGCAGGTCATGGGTTGTTTGCCGGCCTTCATCCAGAGCGCCTCGCCATCCTCGACCACGAGTGCCATGCCATCGTCGCCGAATCGATGTGTCTGTGACGGAGGCGATGCCGGAAGGTTGTAGCTGCTTCCGTCCGTCTCGATGAGCGTCACGGCGTCGCGATTGCCGTCCAGCATGATCAGGCCGTCGTCGCCGCAGTCGAAGGTGGCTGAACCGATCGGGTAGGCTGCGACCTCGGCATCGCGGCCACCGGATTGCTGGTCTCCAACGCAAGCCGCCAGAACGGCAAGAACGGAAATCAGGCCGACGCGAAGGGCACCCTTGCCCAGACTTTGAATCGCTATCATGGGCGCAAGACTTACTGCCAGTTCCGCCCAAAGATCAACGGCTTCCACGACCGACGGCCGCAAAGCGCGGTCGTGTGGGCCTCAGACGCCGTCATAACGGATGACATAAGGGATCCAGTCGGCCGGCGCGGCGATCTGCTCGTACAGCTTGCGGCCGTCTTCCGGCTGCCTTGGGGCATTGAGCACCAGCCGCACCCAGCCGCGCTCCTCGGCCTGGTCCGAAAGCAGGTCGACCAACGCCTTGGCGATGCCCTTCTTGCGATGGTCGTGGTGCACGTAGAGATGATCGAGCTGGCCGCACCGAAGTCCAGAGACCGGGTCGGGAAGGTCCGTGAAGACCGCGAATCCCACCAGCGTCTCATCGATCCGGGCGCCCATGACTTCGGCAGTCCGGTCCTGCAGCAGCATTTCCGCGTAATATTCGTCAGGCCGCCGGGGCGCGCCACGCTTGAGGGCCTGGGTGTAGGCGGCAAGCAGCGGCGCGAGTTCGCGCGCGTCCTTCAGCCGCATCAGCGATATGTCGATCTGATGGTTCGATGCCATGGCGATCCTCCGCATCATGTCTTGTCGGAGATTTGGCAAGAGCCTGTCAATGCGTTCCAGCGGCGAGGCGAGCGCGCTTTGCGGGCGCTCACGTTAACCATATTACGTACTCTCGCACGGCGATGCGGGTACCGCCCCTTAACAAAGGTTAAGAAGAGGTTAAATTCCCCTGTCGAGGAGGCTTCGATTCCTCGACAGGACAGGAGCGAACGCCATGCGCATGATCTCGACCGCCGTCGCCGCAATCGGCATTGCCGTGCTTGCCAACGGGACGGCCATGGCCGGCGGCGGCAAGGACAGGGTCTATGCCGATAGCTTCGGCAATCTCGTGATCCACAGCCCGGCCGGCTACAAACGCGTTATCGTCGGCCAGGGTTACGCCGCCGAAGCCTACAATCTCACCGGGTCCTACTACGAGCCGGAGGAGCCCGACGTGGTGTATCTGGACGAGCAGCGCACGCGCGCCGACGTGAGATACTGCCATCGTCCGCCGTATCGCTGGCACGGTCGCAGCTACATGTGCGGCCTGCCCGACCACGTGGTCCCGCAGGCCCCGCTGGTCTGCGAATAGGCCGCGCAACCAATCGTGATGGGATTGTCCGCTCAGGGGCTGCCCAGGCCGCGATTTGGTCATCTTTCCGGTGCGCCTTGCCGGAAAAAGGGAGCGTGAATTGAGCCAGGCAAACACTGCCCGCCGCCTCAGGGACAACGTCGCGTCACTGGAGACGATGACCCGTTTCGTGCTCGCCACGCTGGCGCTTGCGAGCGGCATCTACACCTATCTCGGCGTGCGCAGCCTGCTCGACGGCGACGCGACGCTCGTCTTCTTCGCAGCCATCGTCTACGCGGTCGCAGTCTCCGTCGGCATCTATGGTTTCTGGGTCTATCTGACGCGCTTCCTGCCGGAAATGCGCGACAATGCCTCGCGGGCGATGCTTCTGGGCATCATGGCGGTGGGCTCGGTGATGATCATCGCCATGTCGTCATGGCTCAACGCTGCGGCACTGGCCGGCTCGGCGGCGGTGGAGCAGCATCTGGCGGTGACGCAGGAAGGCTTTACCGCCGATCTCGACCAGGCGAACACGAACGCGCTGGGCGCATTGTCGCTGCTGCCTGACATCCAGCGCGCTTCCGAGCGTTTTGCCAGGCTGGCCGACGACGAGCGTCAGTCCGGTGCGCTGACGGGAACGTCGGGCTCAGGGACCGTCGTCCAGTTGCTAACCCAGATGTCGGCGCAGATGCGCGAGCTGGAAGCGACCATCGAAGCATCGCGCGAGACGGTGCGGGTGCTGTTCGAAGAAGGCCAGTCCCATCTGGCGACGATGCGCGGGCTCGTCTCGGGAACGGGGTCGGTGCAGCCCCGCGCCGATGCCTTCGCGGAGGAATCGGTCGCGCTTGCCGGCGTCATCGCTTCGCTCGAACAGACGTCGATCGCGCCCTCGGTGGCACGGGCGGCGGCCGACCTCTCCGTCGGGTTCATCGCGCCGGTGGCTGGCGGCGACAGCGCCGACCTCGCCGGTCGCCAGAACCAGGTGATGGAGACGATCCGCGCCTCGGTGGCCGGTCAGTCCGAGGCTTTGTCGGCAGCGGCTGCCGAAATCCTCGCCCAACCCAAGGTGGCCGAACGTCGCTTCGTTCCGCTGTCGTCAGCTGAGGCCGTGATTCTTTACGCCGGAAGCTTCCTGCCAAGCTGGGCCGGAGCGATCTCGATCGACCTGCTGCCCGCCGTGCTGGTCGCCATTCTTGCTGTCGCCCATGCCGCCATGCGGCGCGGCGAGGAGGAAATGGAAGACGCCGAGCGCATCACCGCTGCCGACATGCTTCGCTCGATGGAGCTCTACGAAGCTCTCAGGGCGCGCCAGACGGCAGCCGAGATCACGGAAGTCAGGGAGGACGAGGCGGCCACCGAGCGCGAATCCGATGCCGCGCCGCCTGCGCCGCCCCAGAATGTCACCCCACTCTCTATGGCTGAGAGGAAACGCACCGACCCATGAGCGACGATCAGGCAACATTCGGCGGCCAGAGGTCGCGCAATCCACTGGCGCGATACTTGGCGCGTTTCGACGACGGCGAATTGGTCCGTTGCTCGTTCTGGGGGCTTTTCGTCGGCGCGGTCATCGTCATCGGGCTGGATCTCAAGGCACTCTACGAAGACCCCGCTCTCGACCCAAACCCTACGGGCGGCACCGTCTACGTCGAGCCCGCGCTGCCGCCGGCGCTTCGACCCGGCTCGCCGATGGAGCAACCGCTCGATCCGCGCGACAACATCACTATCGACGATGCCGGGTTGCGCCAGCCGATGCGCTTCGATCTCGGCAGCGGGGGGGTGCTGACCGCCGTGGGATCGATCGACCAGGGCTCGGCGCAACGCTTCGCCCAGGAGATTGAAACGCGGGGCGAGTATGTCACGACGCTTGCCCTGAACTCGCCAGGCGGATCGCTCGACGATGCGATGGCGATGGCACGGCTGGTGCGCGAACGCGGGATCGGCGTGGAGGTCGCGGATGGCGCGCTGTGCGCTTCATCGTGCCCGCTCGTGCTTGCCGGCGGCGTCACCCGGACCGTCGGAGACAATGCCGCGATCGGCCTGCACCAGTTCTATTCGGTGACAGATCTGAGCACCACCAACCCCGCACAGGCGATGTCCGACGCGCAGGCGACCGCAGCCCGCATATCGCGCTACCTGGCCGAGATGGACGTCGACCCGGCGCTGTGGCTGCACGCGCTGGATACGCCGCCAAGGGCGCTCTACTATCTGTCTCAGGAAGAGATGGCGCGCTATCGGCTGGTGACGTCGGGTTCTCCGGTCGCCAGCCAGTAGCAACGCGTGCCGTCAGCGCGACGCGGCAAAGGTCCGTTCGCGGACGTCCTGCAGCCTGCTGACACGGACACAATCGCGTCCGGATCGCTTCGCCTCGTAAAGGGCTGAGTCGGCACGGGCGGCGAAGACCGAAGGCGGCTCGTCGGCCTCCATTTCGGCAACGCCAAAACTGGCGGTGAAGCTATTAAGTGCTCCGAGTCCATCCACCTGCGCGCCCGCGTAGGCGGTCCTCGCATTTTCGGCAAACAGCCGGCCGGCGGCGAGGTTGCTGCCAGGCAGCACGATGGCGAATTCTTCTCCGCCGATCCGGCCGAGCACGTGGTGGCGTGCCGCGCTTTCACGCAGCGTCGTGGCGAACAGCGCGATCAGCCTGTCGCCGACGGCATGGCCAAACGTGTCATTGACGGACTTGAAGTGATCGAGGTCGCACATGATTAAGGTCACCGGCATGCCGTTGGCGGTGCGATGGCGGGCAATGTCGGCCAGCCTGTCTTCGAAACCCCGCCGGTTGAGCAGGCCAGACAGCAGGTCCGTCTCGGACTTGGCGGTGATATCCTTCAGGACGCTGGCAATCAGCATCACCAAAAGCAGCAGCGCCGTCGCCACAGACAGCACCACGCCAAGCGCCTGAGAAAGCATCGCGTAGTCGGTCTGCAGGTAGTCCTGGCTCGTTGCGCCCGGGCCGCCAAGCAGCGTTGCCAGCAACGGCTTCGACAGGAAATGCAGTGCGCTGAGCAGCATGAAAGCCCCCAGCGCGTTGTCCGGCAGCCTGCGGCGCGGCGCGGCGAACACGATCAGCGCACCGATCGCCTGCATTGCAGCGTACGGGGTCTGATAGAGGAACATGCGCGACATCGAGTCGCGCGGCATGTCGACGGTCAGGGTGAAGGCCACCATGGAAACGGCCAGCGTACCGACAAGCACCGTTCGCGGGGTTTCGCGCCGATAGTGGTGCGCGAGGCCGATGTTGAGCAGCAACAATGCCGCGAGGAATGTCGTGGCACCCAGGAAGAACATTAGGCGGGCATCGACCAGCACCGGCAGGACCGCCTCAAGACCCAGATAGAGCACGCCGCATGCATAGGCGCCGGCAATCCACCACGCGGAACGATGACGTCCGTATGTCGCGATAAGGACGAAGGTCGCGCAGAACAGGCCTGCAATCAGAAGATTTATGCCTAGGATAAAGGCTGCGCCACTCATGTCCGGTCCCATCGCCGCGCCGCATCCTAGAGCGAGCAAGCGAAGAAGTTGTTAACGCTCACGCGCCGGCCGCGATCCCGTCGCTCGCGGCATCGCCGTTGATCCGGACACGATCCCGGCCAGCCTTCTTGGCTTCGTACAGGGCGTCGTCGGCGCGGATGAAGAGATCGTTGATGGTCTCGCCATCTCTCCAGGTCGCCACTCCGAAACTTGCCGTGGTGCGAAGCGCGGCCGGAAGTCCCTCCATCGGCAGCGTTCCGAAGGTCGTGCGCACCCCTTCCGCGAACAGCCGGGCGGTGCCCAGGGTGGCACCGCGCAGCAGCACGGAGAACTCCTCTCCACCGACACGTCCGACAATATGATCCGGACCTGCCGCTGTTCGCAGGCACGCGGCGAAGCTTCGGATCACCTCGTCGCCGACCGCATGGCCGTGGCTGTCGTTGATCGACTTGAAGTGGTCGAGATCGCACACGACGATCGAGACCGGCATGGCGCGGCGGCGTTGCTGGTGAAGCGCCTCCTCGCCCTGCTCCTCGAAGCCGCGCCGGTTGAGGAGCCCCGACAGCGGATCGGTCTGGGATTCGAGCCGCAGCTTCTCCATCACGTCGAGCGCGATCGCGCAGATGATCGAAAGCGCAATGAGCAGCAGGAAAAGCGCCGAAGACAGGGTCAGCGTGTACCAGTACAGGGACTGGTGATACTGGGCGTAGTTTTCGTATGGGCCGTCGATCCAGAGCACCAATATCGGGCGAACAAAGAACGACAAGCCCCAGAAGGCGGTGAGCCCGAAAAGGATGTTGTCGATCAGCTTCTTGTTGGCGACGAAGCGCAGTTCGGCCGCGACGAGAAGCGTGATCGCGCCGAAGGTGAAGTTTATCGCGTAGATACGTAGCGTGATGCTTGGGTCGACATAGAGAAACCAGATGAACGCGGCGAAGCCCACCAGCCCGACAACGCCGATCGTTTGCAACGGCATCGTGCGCTCATATCGCCACAACGAGCCAATCGCGAGCCCGACGCCGCCGGCCAGAAACAGCAGGTTGGAGACCAGCCTGGAGAATTCGGGATCGTGCAGGGTGAAATACTGCAGAAGAAACCCTACGGAGATCGCCAGGAACGAGGCGCACAGGAGCAGGATATAGCGCGTGTTTCTCTGGTGATGCCACAACAGCAGGAATGTCGCCGAGAAGATCAGCGCAATTCCCGGGTTGATCAGCGCTACGTAGATGCCGCTCTCCAAATCGCTCCCCCGGATGAATTGCCGGTCAGCGTCTATCACCGAACACCCAACAAGCCGTTAAATGCGGAAACGGGCCGGCAGAAACTGCCGGCCCGTTTCACGTGCAATACGAAAGGTTCTAACGGGACGCGCGCCTCAGTTCCATTCGCGGATGTCGACGAACCTGCCGGCGATCGCCGCGGCAGCCGCCATCGCCGGAGAAACGAGGTGCGTGCGGCCCTTGAAGCCCTGCCGGCCCTCGAAATTGCGGTTCGAGGTCGACGCACAGCGCTCGTGCGGCTTCAAACGGTCGTCGTTCATGGCGAGGCACATCGAGCAGCCCGGCTCGCGCCAGTCGAAACCGGCGGCGATGAAGATTTTGTCGAGCCCTTCCGCCTCGGCCTGAGCCTTGACCAGTCCCGAACCCGGAACGATCATGGCGTCGACCGTGGAAGCCACCGTCTTGCCTTCGACGACCTTTGCGACCGCGCGAAGATCCTCGATGCGGCCATTGGTGCAGGAGCCGATGAACACCCTGTCGATGGTGATGTCGGTCATCTTCGTGCCGGGCGTAAGGCCCATATAGTCCAGCGCGCGCTTCTTCGACGTGCGCTTGTTCTCGTCGGCGATCTCGGCCGGATCCGGGACGAAGCCGGTGATCGACGCGACATCTTCCGGCGAGGAGCCCCAGGTGACGATCGGCGGAAGCTTGGCGGCATCCAGCACGACGACCTTGTCGAAATGCGCGCCTTCGTCGGACTTCAGCGTTTTCCAGTATTCCAGGGCCATGTCCCAGGCCTCGCCCTTCGGCGCGCGGGGCTTGTCCTTCACATAGGCGAACGTGGTCTCGTCGGGGGCGATCAGGCCCGCACGGGCACCACCCTCGATCGACATGTTGCAGATCGTCATGCGGCCTTCCATCGAAAGCGCGCGGATCGCCTCGCCGGCATATTCGATCACGTAGCCGGTGCCGCCCGCCGTGCCGATCTCGCCGATGATCGCCAGGATGATGTCCTTGGCAGTGACGCCGGGCGGCAGCAGGCCGTCGACACGCACCAGCATGTTCTTGGCCTTCTTCTGGATCAGCGTCTGGGTGGCGAGCACATGCTCGACCTCGGACGTGCCGATGCCATGGGCGAGTGCGCCGAACGCGCCATGCGTCGAGGTGTGGCTGTCGCCGCACACGATCGTCATTCCGGGCAGCGTGAACCCCTGCTCGGGGCCGATGATATGGACGATGCCCTGCCGAATGTCGGCCGCGTCGTAATATTCGACATCGAAATCGGCCGCGTTCTTGGCAAGAGCCTCCACCTGGATGCGGCTTTCCTCGTTCTTGATGCCGAGCTTGCGATCGGGCGATGTCGGCACGTTGTGGTCCACCACGGCCAGCGTCTTTTCCGGCTGGCGGACCTTGCGTCCCGCCATGCGCAGTCCCTCGAAGGCCTGCGGGCTCGTCACTTCGTGGACGAGATGGCGATCGATGTAGAGCAGGCAGGTGCCGTCGTCCTGGCGGTCGACGATGTGGTCGTCGAAAATCTTGTCATAAAGGGTGCGCGGTGCGGTCATTTTGCGTCAATCCGTCGATATGAATGGTCGGGAAGAGATCGGCCGGCGGCCGGATGGCGTCTGCTCAGCTCTGTCGAGCGAGGCGCGCACCGGAAATCCGCGCGAAGAATCGCGACGGCAGGCGCTTGATGTCCTGCAGCACGAAGCCCTTGTAGGCGGGGTGTCCGAAGAGTTCTTCCATGGCGCGGTTCATACCAGCCTTTCGCGAGCTCGGCAATCACGGGCATCGGCGACTGCAACAGGCAGCGGTTGCCCGTCGATGCCGTTCGTCAGTCGGGATCGGAGCGATCTTCCCGGTCCGAGGTCAGAGCCTTTTCGAGCGGATGCAGCAGCCCCAGCACGAGGAGGGCGAGGGCGGTGGCAAGCGCCGCGATCTGCCAGAAGCCCAGCCCGGCCGCCAGTCCGATGGCGCCGGCGAGCCACATGCCGGCGCCGGTCGTCAGACCTTTGACGCGCCCGCGCGCGATGATGATGGTGCCGGCAGCGAGGAAGGCCACGCCGGCGGTCACCGCCTCGATCAGGCGCAAGGGGTCCTGTCGTGCTGCGTCGGCCTCGAACTGGGACGTGTGCACGATCTCGATGCCGATGATGGCGAAGGAAGCGGCGGCGAGCGCCACGAGGATATGCGTTCGCAAGCCTGCGGGATGATTGCGCCATTCACGTTCGAGCCCGACGATCGCTCCAAGCAATGTCGCGAGGAAAAGCCTTGCCGCGATCACCGAGATCGGCAGCCAGGTCGGGTGCCCGAGGTCGTCGAGAATTTCCTGCAGCATTGAGCCCTCCTCATCACGCGAACGCACAAACCGTTGCCAACGTTTAGCCGGCTCGCGTGGTTCCCGGAAGGCTAGCCTTACTGAATCTCGAAGACGAAGGCCTTCACGAGCACGTCGGGTTCGGCTAGCACGAAGGCTCGGAAGGGCTGACTCTCCTCCACGAGGCGCCAGCGACCTTGCTGTTCCAGTCGCTGGAACGCGGCGCGGAAGCCGTCCCGCTCCAGCAGCAGGTCGCGCACGGTGAAGATTGCATGGCCACCGCGCCGGGTAATGCGGACGAGTTCGTCGAAGCTTGTCGACGGCGCGTGGCCCGCAGTGAAGACGCCGCTCGAAAGAAAGGCCGCGAAATGGTCGTCCGGCCACGGCAGCGTCCTGCCCAGTTCAGCCTGCTTCAATTCGCCATAGACATCGCGGCTTTCGGCATGCGCAAGCATTTCGGGCGAATAGTCGAGGCCTGCGAGCGCGGTGTAGCCCAAGGCCTTCAGGAACGGGCCTGAAAGCCCTGTGCCACAACCGGCGTCGAGCAGCGGCGCCGCGCCCTGGGGGACGTGGCGGGCGACCCATGCGGCGATGACAAAGGGGAGGCTGTACCCGAGCGCGATGGTGTCGCGGTCATAGTCGACAGCCCAGTCCGAATAGGCCTTGCCGAGTTGCTCGGGGGTAGCGGCGGCGTATACGCGGTCTAGGGCGCGTTCCTCTTTCTGCTGACTCATGCGCGCAGTCTACCGGGCGAGCCAGTCGATTCAACCCGACGGGGCGGGTCACCTTGAAACGAAAATGGCGGCCGAAGCCGCCATCATCACGTCCAGAACGGCCGTATGACCTATTCGGTGGTCGCGGCTGCGTCCTTCTCGGCGGCTTCCGCGGCAGCCTTCTCGGCGGCAAGCGCCTGGGCCGCGGCGACCTTCTCGGCCTCCAGGCGTGCCCTCTCGGCGAGGACCGCCTCGCGCTCGGCGTCGTTCAGCTTGCGGGCGCGCACGCCGGTGTTCTCGACGATGCGAGCCGACTTGCCGCGACGATCGCGCAGGTAATAGAGCTTGGCGCGACGGACCTTGCCGCGACGCACGACCTCGACGCCTTCGACCATCGGCGAATAGACCGGGAACACGCGCTCGACGCCTTCGCCGTAGGAAATCTTGCGGACGGTGAAGCTTTCCTGGAAGCCCGAGCCCGAACGCGCGATGCACACGCCTTCATAGGCCTGGACGCGGGTACGCGTTCCTTCGGTGACGCGCACCTGGACGCGCACCGTGTCGCCCGGCTGGAAAGCGGGGAGCGTGCGCTTTTCTTCAATCTTTGCGGCCTGCTCGGCCTCGATCTGACGGATGATGTCCATCGTGAGAATCCTCTTCTTGTTCTTCGAACAGCCAGAGCGCTCTCACTTGCCGTGCAGCATCAAGGCCGCCTTGGCTATGCCGAGCGGACCAGGGTCCGAAAGGCAGGAGCGAATTCACCGTAATTGTTGACGGGCCGGGCATACCCCGGATCAGTGGCGCGCTCATACAGGTTTTTCACGGGGCTGTCACCTGTCCGCGCCGTCTTTTTTGCCGTGTTCGGCGGCAAGGAGGTCGGGGCGGCGCGCCTCCGTCAGCCGCAGCGCCTGCTCGCGCCGCCATTGCGCGACCTTACCGTGATTCCCAGAGGTCAGGACCTCTGGGATCGAGAGGCCCTCGAACATTTGAGGCCGCGTGAAATGGGGGTGCTCGAGCAGGCCGTTCTCGAAACTCTCCTCGTCGGCGGAAGCGTCATTTCCCATCACGCCCGGCAGCAGGCGAACCACGGCATCGAGCAGCACCAGCGCCGCCGGCTCCCCGCCCGACAAGATGTAGTCGCCGATTGATACCTCCTCGAGCCCGCGCGTGTCGATGACCCGCTGGTCGACGCCCTCGAAGCGTCCGCAGACGATGACGGCACCCGGCCCAGCAGACAATTCGCGCACCCGTGCCTGTGTTAGCGGCTTGCCGCGCGGGCTCATCAACAGTCTTGGGCGGGTGTCGCCCTCGGGCGCTGCATGGTCGATTGCGCTGGCGAGAATATCGGGCCGCAGCACCATGCCGGCGCCGCCGCCAGCCGGCGTGTCGTCCACCGTGCGGTGACGGTCGGTGGCGAAATCACGGATCTGCACGGTTTCCAGCGACCAGGCGCCGGCTTCGAGGCCGCGGCCGGCAAGCGACAGGCCGAGCGCGCCGGGAAACATCTCCGGATAAAGCGTGACGACGGTGGCGCGAAAGCTCATTCGGCCTCGCCGCCGTCATCGTCGTCGTCGTCGTCGTCGACCAGTCCAGCGGATTTCGTGTCGACACGAATGTAGCCTTCGCCCACCGTGATTTCCGGAATGGCGGCAATGGTGAACGGGATCATCACGGTACGACGGCCGGCGAGCGCCACCTCGACGATGTCTCCGCCGCCGAAATTCTGGATTGCGGTGACCTTGCCGATCACGGTGTCGGTTTCGTCGCGCACCGCGAGGCCGATCAGGTCGGCGAAATAGAACTCGTCGTCGTCCAGATCGTCAGGCAGCGCCGTGCGGTCGATGAAGAGTTCGGTGCCGGTCACGGCCTCCGCTGCCTCGCGCGAGGCGACTTCCTTGAAGCGCACCACCACCACGGTCTTGGCGGGGCGGATGCTCGCAACCGTAAACACGCGGCCATCGGCAGCGTGCAACGGGCCGTAATCGCCCAACGCCAGCGGGTCGCCCGTAAAGGTCTTGACCCGGACCTCGCCCCGGATCCCGTGCGGTGCACCGATCACCGCCATCTGCACTGGTTTTGCGGATTTCGTCATGGCGTGTCTCTAGCCGTAGCGCCGAGCGAATACAATTCACCTCGCGCTAACCGGTGTGATGCCAGTATCGCTGCATGGACGAATTCCTCATCTGCGCGCGACCGGACCTGCACAAGGCGCGGTCCGAATGGCTCGCATCGCTGGCGAACGAGAGGCGGCTTTCGGCGCTGACGGTCGATGCTTATGAGCGGGATACACGCCAGTTCCTGCAGTTCCTGACCGGGCACAATGGCGGCGCCCCAGGCATCGAGGACATTGCCGGGCTGAAGCCGGTGGATTTGCGGTCCTTCCTCGCGCATCGCCGCAATGGCGGAGCGGGCGCGCGTTCTCTGGCGCGCGGACTTGCCGGCATCCGCTCGCTTCTGCGCTTTCTCGAGCGGCGCGGGCTCGTAAACGCAGCCGGCGCGACGGCGATGCGGGCGCCGCGCCAACCGAAATCGCTGCCCAAGCCGCTAACGGCAGCGGATGCGCGCCGTGTCGTCTCCACCGGCGAGCAACTCGCGGAAGAACCGTGGATCGCAGCAAGAAATGCCGCCGTCCTGACCCTGCTCTATGGCTGCGGACTGCGCATATCCGAAGCGCTGGCATTGGGTGGAACGGACCTTGCAGGGCCGGACGACACGATGCTGCGAGTGATGGGCAAGGGCGGCAAGATGCGGATCGTGCCGGTATTGCCGATCGCGCTGCAGGCAGTCGGGGCCTATCGCCGCCTTTGCCCCTATCATCTGGGCGCCGATCAGCCGCTGTTTCGTGGCGCGCGCGGCGGCCCGCTGCAGCCCGGCATCATCCAGCGGGCGATGAAGTCGATGCGCTCGGCGCTCAACCTGCCTGAAACCGCGACGCCGCACGCGCTGCGCCATTCCTTCGCGACGCATCTGCTTGCCAAGGGCGGGGATCTGCGCGCGATCCAGGAACTTCTCGGCCATGCCAGCCTGTCGACGACGCAGATCTACACAGGCGTCGACACGGCGCGGTTGCTCGACATCTATGACGCCGCACATCCACGCGCCTGACGCATTTTCACGGCCGGCTTAACCGTTTCGCCGCACTTGGACGCTAGCGTCGCCTCCATGAAACGCTCCATCATTCTTGCCGAGCGCGCCGCCGGCCTGTCACTCAGGCTGATCGCAGCGCTCAATCTGATCTTCGTGATTGCCTTCGTCGTCGCGTTGCTGATCGCAACATCGCGGGCGGACGCGCAGGACGACATCGCCTGCAGCGGCGAGAACCTGATGGCGCAGATGCAGCGCGACGATCCTGCGCTGCTGGAGCGGATCCGCGCCGAGGCCGAGCAGGTCGCCAATGGCGACGCACTGTTGTGGCGGGTGGAAAAGGACGACACCGAGCCATCCTACCTCTTTGGCACCATGCACATGTCCGACCCGCGCGTCGTGAGCCTGCCATCGCGGGCGCAGGCCGCGTTCGACGAAGCCTCGACGGTCGTCATCGAGACGACGGACGTGCTCGACCAGTCGAAAATGATGGCGGCGATGCTGTCCGATCCTGGCCTGATGATGTTCACCGACGAGACCACGTTGTTCTCGCTGCTCTCGGCGCAGGACCGTGCCTCGGTTGAGGCTGCGCTTGCCAGCAGAGGTATCCCGCCGGCGAGCGTTGCCAAGATGAAGCCGTGGATGATCGCCGCGATGGTGGCGCTGCCCGCCTGCGAACTGGCGCGCAAGACCGCCGGCGCGCCGGTGCTCGACCTGGAACTCGCCAACAGCGCCAAAGCTGCCGGAAAGGACCTCGCCGGTCTGGAATCCGTCGCCGACCAGCTCGGCGCTATGGCATCGCTGCCGATGGAGTTTCATCTGCGCGGTCTCGTGGACACGCTGGCGCTGGGCGATCGCGTCGACGATGTCATCGAGACGATGATCGTGCTCTATCTGGATGAAAAGACCGGCATGTTCTGGCCGTTCCTGCGCGCGGCATTGCCGTCACAGGACGAAGATGATGGTGGTTATGCGGCGTTCGAGGAAACGATGGTGACGGCGCGCAACCGCACAATGGCCGAGCGCTCCGGTCCCTTTCTCGACAAGGGCGCGGCTTTCGTCGCCGTTGGGGCACTGCACCTTCCGGGCGAGGACGGGCTGGTGGCGCTCCTGCGCGACGCGGGCTATCGCGTCGAGGCCGTGGAATAGCAGCCCTCGGCGGCGCTGCCGATCACGGCAAACGTGATTTGGTCGCCCTGCGATGCTTTGCTAGCCTTCATGTGTGGTGAACTAGAGGAGACCGACATGAAGACTGTACTGGCGCTTGCCGCCGCTCTCGGCCTTTCGGTTTCGGCAGCTTCGGCCGCCTGCTCCGGATATGTAAGCGCTTCGGTCGACAAGGAATTGACCGTAGCCAGCATTTCGACACCCGCGGACGACGCAAAGCCGACCGTGGAAGAGAAGGAAGCCGAATAGGCTTTCGCTCAAACCCTGTGAATGTGTTCCTTGCCCCGCTCCGCATTCGATGCGGAGCGGGTTTTTCGTAGGCGGCTGCCTCAGGCGGCCTGCTTCTTCGGCTGGATCAGGCCGCGCGCGACGAGAAGTTCGGCGATCTGCACGGTGTTGAGCGCCGCACCCTTGCGCAGATTGTCCGAGACGATCCAAATGTTGAGGCCGTTGTCGATGGTCTGGTCCTCGCGGATGCGCGAGATGTAGGTCGCGTCCTCGCCGGCCGAATCGAGCGGGGTGACGTAACCGCCATCCTCGCGCTTGTCGATCACCAGGCAACCCGGCGCCTCGCGCAGGATGTCGCGCGCTTCGTCTGCCGTGATCGGGTTCTCGAACTCGATGTTGACCGCCTCGGAGTGGCCGATGAAAACCGGCACGCGCACGGCGGTGCAGGTGACCTTGATCTTCGGGTCGAGCATCTTCTTGGTTTCGACCATGACCTTCCACTCCTCCTTGGTGGAGCCGTCGTCCATGAAGACATCGATATGCGGGATGACGTTGAAGGCGATGCGCTTGGTGAACTTCTTGGCTTCGACCGGATCGGCGACGAAGACGGCGCGGGTCTGGGTGAAGAGCTCGTCCATGCCTTCCTTGCCGGCGCCCGATACCGACTGGTAGGTGGAGACGACGACACGCTTGATCGTCGCCTTGTCGTGCAGCGGCTTTAGCGCCACGACGAGCTGTGCCGTCGAGCAGTTGGGATTGGCGATGATGTTCTTCTTGCGGAAACCTTCGATGGCGTCGGGGTTGACCTCAGGCACGATCAGCGGAACCTCGGAATCGTAGCGCCAGGCAGAGGAATTATCGATGACGATGCAGCCCTGCCGGCCGATCTTCGGCGACCATTCCTTCGAGACGTTGCCGCCGGCCGACATCAGGCAGATGTCGGTGTCGGAGAAGTCATACTGGGCGAGGTCCTTCACCTTCAGCGTCTTGTCGCCATAGGAAACTTCCGTGCCCTGGCTGCGGCGCGAGGCGAGTGCGACCACTTCGTCGGCGGGAAATCCGCGCTCTTCGAGAATGTTCAGCATTTCGCGTCCGACATTGCCCGTGGCGCCGACGACTGCAATCTTGAAACCCATTTCAGTTGCTCCTTGTGGCAGCAGGTCCCGCCTCCGGGATCATGCTCTGTCTCTCCGCTGGTGCTTTTGGAAAGAACCCGCTGGCTGCGGGTCGTCCCCTAGAGCCGAACCCGGGGAGAGGGCGAGCAGGCCAAGGGACGTCAGACCGTTTTGGCGGTCGTCGTTTTGGCGGTGGTTTTGGTGAAGCGGGCGCGCGCGACGGCACGTCCGGCGGAAGCGTCTGCTTCAGAGCCGAAAAAGCCGAATGAAAAATATGCCATCAGAAGGCCGCGCATCGCGTCTGTCCCGGTTCGCGCCCGCCTTGTACGCCGTTGGCGGCAAGAGTCAATGCGGCCGGGCGAGGCGATCAGCTCGAAGTGATTTGACCCTGATCGCGCGCGCAATAGCTCTGGAAGATGCAAAGAGGACAATGGAGACACCAATGACCCTAAATGCCTCAATCCGCGCCGCGTTGTTTGCCGGTGGTCTTGCCGCTTGCGGAGCTACAGCCGCGCTGGCGCATCATGGCTGGGCCTGGACCGAAGACGGCCTGTTTGAGCTGACCGGCACGGTCACGGCGGTGTATTTCGGCAATCCGCACCCGACGCTCGATGTCGACGTGGAAGGCGAAACCTGGCGCGTCGACCTTGCGCCGCCGCGCGCCAGCGCCAATGCCGGCTTCACTGAAGACACCGCCGAGGTGGGTGACGAGGTGACCGCCATCGGCAATCGCTCGCGTGATCAGGCGGAACTGTCGATGAAGGCGTCGCGCATCGTCATCGACGGGGAGACCTACGACGTCTATCCCAACAGGGCGCCGACAAACTGAACGATACGGTCCTGGAATTGCTGACGACGGTCGAGCAACTTCACGCGGTGGAGTTGCTGAAAGCCTCTTTCGTCGCCTATCCGCTCTTGAACGCCCTGCACATTCTGTCAATTGGCGTGCTGGTCGGATCGATCCTGCTCATGGATCTGCGTATCATTGGGGTGGCGCGCTACGTGGACGCTGCGACGCACTTTCGTTTCATGCGCCGGGCCATCGCCATCGCCCTATCGTTCGCGGTCACAAGCGGCCTGGCGCTGTTCTCGATCCGCGCCAGCGAGTACGCCGTCAATCCGGCTTTCCAGGTCAAGCTTCTGCTGCTGGCGCTGGCCGGGCTGAACTTCGTCATCTTCCATATGTTCGCGCGCACGCCCGAACCAACCGGCGCCGCAAAGCTGGTGGCAGCCCTGTCGATGTGCCTGTGGGTGTCGATACTGGTGGCGGGCCGTTTCATCGGGTTTGTCTAGGCAAGGGAACGTCGCGCCCGTCAGCCAGCTGGTCCAGACCAGCGAAGGAGCCGCCTCAGGGTGCCGGGCTGCGTGCCGACACCCTGAATCACTTCGCAATATTCAAATGCGCTTTCGGTTCCTTAGCCGGCGCGGAACCTCTCGACGATCGCGTCGCCCATCGCGGTGGTGCCGACTTCCGTCATCCCGTCTGACATGATGTCGCGGGTCCGCAGGCCATCATCGAGCACGGCCGAGATCGCCGCTTCGAGACGGTCGGCTTCGGCGATCATGTTGAACGAATAGCGCATGCACATGGCGAATGAGGCGATCATGGCGATCGGATTGGCGATGCCCTGGCCGGCGATGTCGGGCGCGGAGCCGTGTACCGGCTCGTAAAGCGCCTTGCGCTTGCTGGTCTTGGGGTCGGGCGCGCCCAGCGAGGCGGACGGCAGCATGCCCAGCGAGCCGGTCAGCATGGCGGCGACGTCAGACAGCATGTCGCCGAACAGATTGTCGGTGACGATGACGTCGAACTGCTTCGGCCAGCGGACGAGCTGCATGCCGCCGGCATCCGCCAGCATATGGGTGAGTTCGACGTCGGCGTATTTTTCCTTGTGGGTCGCGGTGACCACCTCGTTCCACAAAACGCCTGACTTCATGACGTTGCGCTTCTCCATCGAGCAGACCTTGTTGCCGCGCGTGCGCGCCAGTTCGAAGGCGACGCCGGCGATGCGCTCGATTTCGTAGGTGTCGTAGACCTGGGTGTCGATGCCGCGCTTCTGGCCGTTGCCGAGGTCGATGATCTCCTTTGGCTCGCCGAAATAGACGCCGCCGGTGAGCTCGCGCAGGATCAGGATGTCGAGGCCCTCGACCACTTCCGGCTTGAGCGACGAGGTCGCGGCAAGCGCGGGATAGCAGATCGCCGGGCGCAGGTTCGCAAACAGTTCCATGTCCTTGCGCAGGCGCAGCAGGCCGGCTTCCGGGCGCACCTCGTAGGGGACGCCGTCCCACTTTGGCCCGCCGACGGCGCCGAACAGCACCGCATCGGAGGCCATCGCCTTGTCGACGTCAGCGTCGGCGATCGAGGCGCCATGCGCGTCATAGGCGCTGCCGCCGACGAGCGCCTCGTCGGTCTCGAAGCCGGCACTCATCTCGGCATTCATCACCGCGATGAGCTTGCGCACTTCCGCCATCGCCTCGGGGCCGATGCCGTCACCAGGAAGAAGGAGAAGCTTGCGCGATGCCATGGGAAGAGCCTTTCAGGGATGATTTAAGCCGCCGCCTTGCTAGCCCCAGCGCGGCTTGGGCGCAAGTCTCGAAGGACGCACTAGCGGTCCCGCTTCAGTGCGGTGACCTCGATCTCGATCTTCATCTCCGGCTCGTTGAGCTGGCAGATGACCATCGTCGCGGCCGGGCGGATTTCGCCGAAAAATTCGCCGAGGATCGGAAAGACCTGGGAAACGAAGCCGCGGTCGGTGACGTAATAGTGGGCTCGAACCACATCGGAGAGCGAAAAGCCTGCCTTTTCGAGCGTCGAACCGATTGTCGCCATGCAGTTGCGGGCCTGCTCCTCGACGGTCTCGGGCATCGTCATAGAGGCGTAGTCGTAACCGGTGGTGCCGGCGACGAAACACCATTCGCCGTCGACCACCGCGCGCGAATAGCCTGCGGTCTTCTCGAAGGGAGAACCGGTGGAGATGAGATGGCGGGTCATGGCTGCCTCGGGATCAGAAGTCGGACGGGATCAGCGCGTCGGCCTCTGCGGGCCATTCGTCGCGGGCGGGCCAGAACCGGGTGCCGTCGCCTTGCTGGGCGAAGTAGACCGCCTCGCCGAGAGGGTCGATGACGACGAAACTATCCGAACCGCCGCAGGCATGGGGAACGCATCCGCGCGCAGAGACGAGGCCATTGGCCATCTCGGGGCTTCCCGCGGTGCCCAGACCCATCGCAACCTCGCCGAGGTCATCCTCCAGCAGCGCCTGGGCGGCCGCGTAGATGTCGGCATTGCGAAACAGATCCAGCGGATGGGAGACCGTGGCGGGATCGAAGCTGGCCCAATCGGTTCCCGGCTCGGGGGCGTAGGTCAGGCGCCCGTGAACGCTAAACCCCTGCTCAGGTGTCCAGATCCGCAGGTCGGCTTGCTCACCAGGCAGCAGGTAAGGGACGAAATACACGCCATAGTCCGTGACTGCCGGCGCCGGCGTGTCGCAGTCATCTTCGGTGGTCGCCGAGGTGATGTTGCCGTCCTGTGGCTTCCAGACCATGACGATGGACGGCGAGCAGGCATTTCCGCCCGGGCCGACGCTGAAAAAGGCGACGTCGGTGCCGGCGACATCGGCGATCCTGTCGAACATGACGAAGTAGTCGCGGGCGAGCTCCTCGCCGTTGAACGCCAGCACCTTGTCGTAGTCGGGCGTCTCGGTGATGCTGAGTTCGCCGCCGGCGAAGTCGATGGTCTCGGGCGGGTCATCCTGCGCCGAGGCGGGTATCGCGGCCAATCCGATAAGAAGAAGCGCACAGAGGCGGCTTGTCGATAAGAGGGTCATGCACGGTTCCCCGAGGTTGCGTGCGGGCAATCTAGCGTGCCCGGCGCGTTCGCGGAACCATGCTTCGATCTTAGCCGTCGATCACGATGCGGCGAAGGATGCGCCGTACCAGCGGTGCGACGACGAGCACCGAGGGAAATGCGACAGCCCAGGACGACATCCATGCCGTGAACCAGAGGCTCGCGAATCCGGCGTCGACACGTTGAATGGCAAGGAACGTGGCGATGCCCGAAACGATGAATGTCATGAAACAGGTCAGCAGGAAGCCGAAGGCGACCTGTTCGACACGCTTTGGGACGAACGGCCTCACAGCCGGCTCAGGCCCAGGGACGGCTTTCCGCATTGCGCTGTTCGAACGTGGCGATCGACGGCGACTTCTCCATCGTCAGGCCGATGTCGTCGAGGCCGTTCAGCAGGCAATGACGCTTGAAATCGTCGAGGTCGAACGTGACGACGCCGCCATCGGGGCCATGGATTTCCTTGGCTTCGAGATCGACGGTCAGCGTGGCGTTTGAGCCGCGTTCTGCATCGTCCATCAGCTTGTCGAGATCTTCCTGGCTGACCGTTATCGGCAGTATGCCGTTCTTGAAGCAGTTATTGTAGAAGATGTCGGCGAACGACGTCGAGATCACGCAGCGAATGCCGAAATCGAGCAACGCCCACGGCGCGTGTTCGCGCGAGGAGCCGCAGCCGAAATTGTCGCCGGCCACGAGGATCTGGGCATTGCGGTAGGCAGGCTTGTTGAGCACGAAGTCCGGGTTCTCGCTGCCATCCTCGTTATAGCGCATCTCGGCGAACAGGCCTGTGCCAAGCCCGGTCCGCTTGATGGTCTTGAGGTAGTCCTTCGGGATGATCATGTCGGTGTCGACATTGACGATCGGGAGAGGAGCGGCGACGCCCGTGAGCTTGGTGAACTTGTCCATTGTTCTGCCTGTCTTTCGGCCTCGGAATTCTGTCCGGCCCGCTTTACACTCAAAGACCGGAAAATCAAAGGCCTGCCAACCGGCCGAGGGAGAGGCGCATGCGGATCGACGCGTTCGGGGTCGAGATATGGATGAACAGGCACGAGAATCACTGCCGCTACAATCTCGCAGAAACCTGCGTGGAATCGCTGACGGTGGCGGAGTTGCTGGCGCTTGCCGGCAAGTCGAACGCGATCCTCGACGAACTCCTGCCGATGAAGCTGACCTATGGGGCGATCGAAGGATCGCAACGCCTGCGCGACGCGATCGCAGAACTCTACGAGACCAGGGGACCTGACGACGTGCTGGTCGCGCATGGTGCGATCGGGGCAAATTCGCTGGTGTATTCCGCTCTCGTCGAACCGGGCGACACCGTCATCTCGATCGTGCCGACCTACCAGCAGCATGTCTCGATCCCCGAAAGCCTCGGCGCGACGGTCAAGAAACTGCCATTGCGGGAGGAGCAGGGCTACGCGGTCGACCTCGACGAATTGCGGGACCTTACGAAAAGCGGCGCAAAGCTGATCGCGTTCGCCAATCCCAACAATCCGACCGGCGCGCTGATGGACCGCGCGGTGCTGGAAGAGATCGTGCGCATCGCTGAAGGCTGCAGCGCATGGGTGTTGTCCGACGAAGTGTATCGCGGCATCGACCAGAGCGGGGACGGGACGACCGCTTCGGTCGCCGATATGTACCCGAAAGGCATCTCGATCGGCTCGATGTCGAAGGCGTTCTCGCTGGCGGGACTGCGCCTCGGCTGGATCGTCGGGGATCCGGACCTGCTGCGAGACGTTTCCATCCACCGCGATTACAACACGATCAGTGTCGGCATGGTGGACGATCTGCTGGCTGCCATCGCGCTGGAGAGCAGGGATGCGATACTCGCCCGCAACCGCGCAATCGTGCGGCAGAATCTTGCCATTCTGGACGAATGGGTCGCGGGACAGCCCTCGATCTCTTGGGAAAGGCCGCAGGGAGGCACCACCGCCCTGTTGCGCTACGGCGAAGAGACCGACTCCGAAGCGTTCTGCCTGAGGCTGCTCGAGGAAACCGGGGTGCTTTTCACGCCCGGCGCTGCGCTTGGCGCGGAGGGCACGGTTCGGATCGGCTATGCCAACAACACGCAGATCCTGCGTGAGGGGTTGGGCGCGGTATCGGAGTTTCTGGCGGGGAGGTGATCGGGATGATGGATGAGCATGGCGATCATCTCGACCGCCATGCTCCTTCTCCTTACGCCCGGCGCAGCGCCATGACGCCGGTTTCCGTGCCGGTGAGGCGGCGTGAGCGGCCATCTGCGCCGACCACCATCTCCACGCGGGTGCGTTCGGCGCGGAAGTTCTGCGAGGTCGATGCATCGACCGGCGGCGAAAACTTCACCGTGACGCGCCACAGATCCGGCTTGATGGTCTCGGCAAGCCCGATGACGCGGCCGCTGGCGGCGTTGCCATTGAAGGCACCCTCGACCGCGTCGCCGACCACGAAAGGCGGGGCGGGCTGGTCATTGACCGGCGATGCCGTGCCGGTGCGTGCAGACAGCGTGTTCCAGTCGCGCTCGCCATGCTGGCGGGCGACGATGTCGAGCGCCTTGCCGTGCGAGAGGTTGATGCCTTCGGCACCGAGGGCGTCGCGCAGGCGTTTGGCATGGGTCTTGTAATCGGATGACGAAAGGGTCATCGCGTTTCTCCTATCCGGTTGGTACGGCATGCATGTCACGGGAGCCCGCATTGCCGTTTCGGCCGTCACATGACAGGGAAACGAGACATTCGAGGAAGCTTCACCATGGCTTTCGCCTGCGGGCGGCAGGTGC
The DNA here is from genome assembly GCF_039839275.1 of Mesorhizobium sp. CAU 1741. Lineage (NCBI taxonomy): Bacteria > Pseudomonadati > Pseudomonadota > Alphaproteobacteria > Hyphomicrobiales > Phyllobacteriaceae > Mesorhizobium > Mesorhizobium sp. CAU 1741. Next base: position 1,273,909 of record NZ_JBDOQP010000002.1, read on the forward strand.
TTCCCAACCCGGCTGCTCAGATAGGCATGGTGATGCCCGGCGTCAATGAGGGCGCGGGTCGCCGTGGAACCTCGTCGGCCTGATGGCGTTCGAGGTGAATGCAACCCGATGACACCGACGACAAGCCTTTCGACGCTCCCGTGACGGTCCATAGCGGCGGCGCGACCCGCAGCATCGGCTCGGTGCGCGAGGCCTATGATTTTCTTTCCGGTACGGATTGGCCGGGGGAACGCGGTCCGCGCCATCGCGACGCGGAAGATGCCTGCCTCAAGGTGTTCGACGGCCATCGGTCGCGCGTGGATGCCCGCGACGGCTTCATCGAGGCTGCGCGGGAAGCAGGCATCCTTGATGAAGCCGATCCTGCCTGATCGATCTCAGATGACGTTCAGCTCGCGGAAAGGCCGGTTTTCCGCAATCCTTTCATAGCCGAAAGCCGAGCAGTCGATGCTGCGGTAGGCGCCGTGGACGACGAGTTCGGCCAGCGCCTTGCCGACGGCGGGCGCCTGCTGCAGGCCATGGCCCGAAAAGCCGTTGGCGAAGAGCAGGTTGGCGACTTCCGGATGGGGGCCGATCACAGCATTCTGGTCCAGCGTGTTGTATTCGTAGTGGCCGGCCCAGGCGCGACCCGGCTTGATCGCCTCGAAAGCCGGCACGCGCGTGGCGAGGGCTGGCCAGACGATTTCCTCGAAGAGCGGCCAGTCGGGGTCGAAATCCTTCGGGTCGGCGGCGCCTTCGCCTGCCTCGTCCTCGGCGCCGCCGGTGATGTAGACGGAGCCCTCCGGCCGCACCCAGATGCCGGAGGTGTCGACGAGCAACGGCATGTCTTCGAATTGCTCGCGCGCCTCGAAGACGAAGACCGTGCGCTTGCGCGGTTCGACCGGCAGATGAAGGCCCGCAAGGGCGGCGATCTTGCCGCCATTGGGGCCGGCGGCGTTGACGAGGATTCCGGCATCGATCGTCCGCCCGTCGGCCAGCGTGACACCCGTGACGCGGTTGCCTGTCCGGCCGATGGCGACCACGTCACCCGTGATTATCTCGACGTTCCTGCTCTTGAGACCCTTGCGAATCAGCCCCAGCAGCGCGTGGGCGTCGAACCAGCCTTCGCCGGAGCGGCCATAGGCGCCGCCGGCGATGCCTTCCGTCGAAAGCCAGGGGAAGCGTTCCTGCAGGGCGGCGGCCTCCTCGAGCACGATGTCGGCGCCTTCCGCCAACTGCACCGCGTGGTTGGCCGCGAGCACCGGCATGCCCTCGGCGCCCGCCAGGATGAGATAGCCCTTCTCGCGGAATGAAATGTCGGCGTCGGCACCGAACCGTTCCTTCAGCTCCCTGAACAGGCCGAGCGTGAAACGCGACAGCCTGATGTTCTCCGCAATCGAGAATTGCTGGCGGATCGATGCGGCCGACAGGGTCGTTGAGGCCTGCGTGAACTGCGGATCGCGCTCGATCAGCGTGATCGTGCCCGAAAATCCTTCCTCGCGCAGGAACCAGGCGATCGAGGCTCCGATGATCGCGCCGCCGATGATGACGATGTCGCTGCTGGGCATGAGCGGTATATTCCCCGTGATGTCTCGGGCGGAGCCAAACAGCTTCGCGATGCGGCTGCAAGAGTCGCATTGCCGCGCCGTGGCGCTTGCGCGAAAGAATCGCTTGCGCCAGAAAGGCTGCCATGCAGATCAGACCCCTCCGCCGCCGCCGCTCCGTTCTCTACGTGCCTGCCGTCAATGCCAAGGCGCTGGCCAAGGTCGCCTCGCTGGCCTGTGACTGCGTCGTCGTCGACCTGGAGGATTCGGTCGCGCCCTCGCAGAAGGCGGAGGCGCGCGATGCCGTCACCGCCTTCTTCGCCTCGCGCGAGAAGGACGGCAAGGAAATGGTCATCCGGATCAACGCGCTGTCGAGCGAATGGGGAGGCGACGACCTGCTTGCCGCGCGCGAATGCCGGCCGGACGCCATCCTGCTGCCCAAGGTGGAAACGGCGCGCGACGTGCTGGAAGCCAACGACGTGCTCGACGAAGCCGATGCGCGGGCCTCGATGTGGCTGTGGGCGATGATCGAGACGCCGCGTGCGATGCTCAATATCGGCACGATCGCCGAGCTGGGGCGCGACCGCGGCGCGCGGCTCGCCTGCCTCGTCGCCGGCACCAACGACCTCGTCAAGGAAACCGGCATCCGCGCGACGCCCGACCGTCGCTATCTCGTTCCATGGCTGATGCAGATGGTTCTGGCCGCCCGCGCCGGCGGGCTCGACGTGCTCGACGGCGTAAGCAATGATTTCCGTGACCTCGACGCCTTCGGCCGTGAATGCGCCGAAGCCGGCAATATGGGGTTCGACGGCAAGACGCTGATCCATCCGGCTCAGATCGAGCCGGCCAATAGCGCCTTCTCGCCTTCACAGGAGGAGGTGGACGATGCGCTGGCGATCCGTGCCGCCTTCGCACTGCCCGAAAACGGGACCCGCGGCGTCATTTCGCTGGACGGCAGGATGGTCGAGCGGCTGCATCTGGATCAGGCCGAACGGCTGTTGGCCAAGGCCGGCCTATGAGGGAAACAGGATGAAACTCTACCGACTGCTCACCGGACCCGACGATTCGAGCTTCTGCCACAAGGTGTCGCTGGCGCTGTCCAAAGGCTGGCACCTGCATGGCTCGCCGACCTACGCCTTCGATGCGGAAACCAAGACCATGCGCTGCGGCCAGGCCGTGGTGAAGGATGTCTACGGCAAGGATTACGATCCTGGGATGAAGCTCGGCGAGCAGTAGGTATCGGCCGCCGCGCCTGTCGCGCCGTTCAGGCATGGATCCCCGGGTCAAGCCCGGGGATGACGAGGTGGAGATGGATGCGGCAAACCGCCAGCATCGACGTTTAGCTGCGACATATGAGCTTCGTCATCCCCGGGCTTGACCCGGGGATCCATGCCGGAACGCTGATAAAGGGCGCGAACCTCCACCCAAACAAACCTATTCCGCGTTGGTCTCGATGCGTTCCATGTCGTCGTCGGAGAGGCCGAAATGGTGGCCGATCTCGTGGATCAGCACGTGGGAGACGATGTCGCCCAGCGTTTCCTCGTTCTCGGCCCAGTAGTCGAGGATGGCGCGGCGGTAGAGCGTGACGCGGTTGGGCCCCTCGCCCGTCGACGGGTTCCAGCGCTCGGCGATGCCGCGCCCCTCGAACAGCCCCAGCAGGTCGAACGGCGTCTCGAGCGCCAGATCGTCCATGATCTCTTCGGTGGGAAATTCGGCGATCTGGATGACGATCTCGCCGGTCAACTGGCGGAACTCGGCCGGCAGGTGGGCATAGATCTCCAGCGCCATGAGTTCGAATTCCTGAATGGACGGGGAGAGTTGGTCCTCCCAGTCCCGTGTCTGATAGATGCGCGCCATTCTGTGTCCTTTGGACCGCCATATAGACCTTTGTGCAGCCGCTTTCGAGCCCTGAAGCGGCTCTATGGTGAAGGCAGTCGCCAAGGGGCGGTGCGTGTCGACGCAAGGGAAGGAATAAATTCTTGTCCACCCGTGCTTGACTCTTCGTGGCCGCTCTGGAATCCATAGGAACATAACAGGAACATTTACAAGAAGAGAGCGGCACCATGGCGACATCCGTCGTGGCGCGGGAAACGGTTTTTGCCCTGCGCCGGCAAATCGCGAAGATCGAGGGCAGGCTCGCCGAGCGGCTTGAACAGCCGGCGGCTGAGGCCGGCGGAGCGGGCATCGTGTTGCGCCATGCCGGGCGGCCGACGGCAGGCGCCCTGCTGCCGATCGGCGCTCCAAGCCTCGACGTCGCGCTCGACGGCGGCTTGCCGCTGGCCGGGCTGACGGAAATCCATGGGCGCCAGACGCGTGATGCCGGCGCGGTGGCCGGCTTTTCGCTGGCGCTCGCGGTCATGGCGCGGAGGCTGGCGGCGACGACGGCGCCGCTTTTGTGGATCGCCACAAGCGAGGTTCTGTCGGAAGCCGGCCGGCCCTACGCGCCCGGCATCCTGCATCGCTTCGGACTGGAGGCGGAGGCGCTTCTGCTGGCGCAGACACGGCGCATCGAGGATGCCCTGTGGGTGGCTGAGGAGGCGGCGGGACTGTCCCGCCTGTCGGCCGTCCTCCTGGAGGTTCGCGGGGTCGCGCACAGGCTGGACCTGACCGCAACCCGGCGGCTGCATCGCCGGGCCCAGGCCGCGGCCCGGCCCTTCTTTCTCCTGCGCCAGGCCGGGCAGCCGGAGCCGACGGCGGCGCCGGTGCGCCTCGTCGTATCGCCGGCGCCGGCGGGGGAGCGCCGGCTCTTCTCACGCGCGCTCGAAGGCTCGATCGGCCCGCCGGCCTTCATGGTCGAGATCGGCCGGAGCCGTACCGCTATGCCTGCAACAGCCGTGCTGGAATGGAACGAAGATGAACGCGCCTTCCATGAGAGACCCCTTGCTGCCGACCGGACGGCGGATACTGGCCTTGTGGTTTCCGTATCTGGCGAGCGACCGCGTCCTGCGGACAAGGCTGGGCGCTTCCTGGCTGTCCGGGGAGCGGCATAGGCCGGCGCTCGTCTTCAGCCATCGCGACAACAATTCCCAGCGGGTCGCCGCCTTCTGCGAAAAAGGTGCCCGCCTTGGCCTGCAGCGAGGGCTGGGGCTTGCCGACATGCGCGCCATGCACCCCGATGTCGAGGTGCTGGAGGTTGACACCGCCGCCGACCACCGGTTGCTCGTCGCGCTTGCCGACTGGTGCGACCGCTATACGCCGCTGGTGGCGCTCGACGGTGCGGACGGGCTTTTCCTCGACATCACCGGCTGCGCGCATCTCTTTGGCGGCGAGCAGGCGATGCTCGACGACATGCTCGATCGGTTTCATGCGCAGGGTTTCCATGCCAGTGCCGGGCTCGCCTCGACGCCGGGCATGGCCTGGGCGGCGGCGCACTTCCTGAAGGCCTTGCCGGTGCCGCCCGGTGGCGAGGCCGTCGCGCTCGCGCCGCTGCCGCTGGATGCGCTGCGGCTGGAACAGGCGCAGCGCACGGGACTGGAAAGTGTCGGCCTGCGCACCGTCGGCGCGATCATGGATGCGCCGCGTGCGCCTCTGGCACGGCGCTTCGGCAAGGGGCTGCTCCTGCGGCTCGATCAGGCGCTTGGGGTTGTCGAGGAGGCCGTGTCGCCGCGCCTTGCCGTGGCATCGCTCTCGGTGGAGCGGCAGTTGGCCGAGCCGATCGTGACGGATGAAGAGATCGAGCGCCTCGTCCTGCTGCTGGCGGCCACGCTGAAGGAGGATCTCGAGCGGCGGGGCGAGGGTGCAAGGCTGCTGCAACTGGCGCTTTTCCGTGTCGACGGAATTGTGAAGCGCATCACCATCGGCGCGTCGCGGCCGCTGCGCGAGCCGGCGATGATCAAGCGGCTGTTTCACGAACGCATGACCGCGATCGGCAATCTCGATGCCGATTGCGGCTTCGAACTGGTGCGGCTCTCGGTGATCGAAGCGGCGCCCTTCGCGCAGGAACAGGGCGATCTCTCGGGCAGGAGCGACGATGGAGAGGCCGATCTGGCGCTGTTTGCCGACCGGGTGAGGGCGCGGCTGGGCGAAGAAGCGCTGATGACGTCGCGACTGGTCGAAAGTCATGTGCCCGAGCGGGCCGTGGACTGGTCGCCCTTCTGTGCGAACCCTGGATCGAAGGTGGCAGAGGCGATGGAGTCCGAGCGCCCGGTCCGCCTGCTTGCCAGGCCGGAACCCGTCGAGGTCGCCATGGCCGAGGTGCCTGAAGGCCCTCCCTATCATTTCCGCTGGCGGCGGGTGTTCTATCGGGTCGCGCGCGCCGAGGGGCCGGAGCGCATCGCGCCCGAATGGTGGCTTGAGGGAGAGCAGGAAGGCCCCACGCGGGATTATTTCCGGGTCGAGGACGAGGAGGGGCGCCGCTACTGGCTGTTCCGGCAGGGTCTTTACGGCACCGCCACAGAGATGCCGCGCTGGTTCCTTCACGGCATCTTCGCATGAACAGGCAGGCCGACATAGCCTATGCGGAGTTCGCGGTGCAGTCGAACTTCTCCTTCCTGCAAGGCGCGTCGAAGCCGGAAGAGCTTGCGGTTGCGGCCAGCCTACTCGGGTACCGGGCTCTCGGGCTTGCCGACCGCAACAGCGTCGCCGGCGTGGTGCGGGCGTGGAAGGCAGCCGACGTGGCTGGCATCGCCTATCATCCGGGCGCGCGGCTGGTCTTTTGTGACGGGGCGCCGGACATGCTGGCCTATCCGCAGGACCGGCAGGGCTGGGGGCATCTGTGCCGGATGCTGACCGCTGCCAACGAACGCGGTGAAAAGGGCACCCCGCAGCTCAATCAGGACGACCTGATGTGCTGGGGCGATCGGATGTCGCTCGCCGTCATGCCTGATCTGTCGCGAGACGCGGACGACATTCTGGCTCTTCTGCGCCGATATCGCGACCGTTTCGGCGGAGCCCTGTGGCTGGCCGTGGCGCCGCTTCACGGCGGCGGCGACCGGTGGCGGCTGGAGCAGGCGGCAGCTCTGGCATTGACTGCCGGCGTTCCGATGATGGCCGTCAACGACGTGCTCTATCACGCGGCAGAGCGGCGCCAGTTGCAGGACGTCGTCACCGCGATCCGGCTCAATGTGCCGGTTGCGCGGGCAGGTTTCGCGCTCAACGCCAATGCCGAGCGTCACCTGAAGACACCGGCCGAAATGGCAAGACTGTTTGCCCGTCATCCCGGCGCGCTCGCGGAGACGATCCGCTTTGCCGAAACGCTTCGTTTTTCGCTCGACGAGCTGAAGCACTTCTACCCCGACGAGGCGCAGGAAGACCCGCAGGCCAAGCTGGAGCGGCTGGCCTGGGAAGGCGCTCGCTGGCGCTATCCCACATGCATTCCCGAAAAGGTCCGCAGCAGCATCGCCACCGAACTCGCTTTGATCGGGGAAAAGGCATATGCGCCCTATTTCCTTACCGTGTACGACATCGTCTGGTTTGCCAAAGGCGAAGGCATCCTGTGCCAGGGTCGCGGTTCGGCGGCCAATTCGACCGTGTGTTTCTGTCTCGGCATAACGGAGGTCGATCCGGCGACCACCGACCTGCTGTTCGACCGCTTTCTTTCGACCGAACGCGACGAGCCGCCGGATATCGACGTCGATTTCGAGCACGAGCGGCGCGACGTCGTCATGACCTACATCTACGAGAAATACAGCTCCAAGCGGACCGCGCTCGCCGCCGCCGTGACGACCTATCGTGGCCGCTCGGCGATGCGCGAGGTCGCCAAGGCGCTGGGCCTGTCGGAGGATGCGCAATCGGCGCTTTCGAGCTCGATATGGGGCTGGTCGACCTCCGAACTGGGCGAGCGCGAGACGAAGGCGGCAGGCATCGACGGCACCGACGCGACGGCCCGTCATCTGGTGCGCCACGCCAACGAAATCCTCGAATTCCCGCGTCACCTGACGCAGCATGTCGGCGGGTTCGTGATCACACAGGACAGGCTCGACGAGATCGTGCCGATCGTGCGCACGGCGATGGAAGAGCGCCGCATGGTCGAATGGGACAAGGACGATCTCGACAGGACCGGCATCCTCAAGGTCGATGTCCTGGCGCTGGGCATGCTGTCGTGCATGCGCCGGTGCTTCGACATGATCGAACGCCACTACGGCCACCACTGGAAGCAGCGTCTCGACCTGACCTTCCTGTGCCGCGACCACCAGCCGGATGTCTACGACATGATCTGCCGGGCCGACACGATCGGCGTCTTCCAGATCGAGAGCCGGGCGCAGATGTCGATGCTGCCGCGCCTGAAGCCGAGGGAGTTCTACGACCTCGTCATCGAGGTGGCGATCGTGCGGCCGGGGCCGATCCAGGGCGACATGGTGCATCCCTACCTGCGCAGGCGGGAGGGAAAAGAGACGCCGCATTATCCGAAACCGGAACTGCAAGCGATCCTGGAGCGGACCCTGGGCGTGCCGCTGTTCCAGGAGCAGGCGATGCAGATCGCCATCACGGCCGGTGGTTTCACGCCCTCGGAAGCCGACCAGTTGCGCCGTGCCATGGCGACCTTCAAACGGGTCGGGACGATCGGCACCTACCAGACCAAGCTGATCGAGGGCATGGTCAAAAGGGGATATGAGCGCGACTTCGCCGAGCGCTGCTTCCGCCAGATCGAGGGCTTCGGCGAGTACGGCTTTCCCGAAAGCCATGCGGCGTCCTTCGCGCTGTTGGTCTATGCGTCCGCCTGGATGAAGACCTATTATCCGGACGTCTTCTGCGCCGCCCTGCTCAACTCCCAGCCGATGGGGTTCTATGCCCCCGCGCAACTCGTGCGCGACGCGCGCGAGCATGGCGTCGAGATATGCGAGCCCGACGTCAACCTGTCGGAATGGGACTGCACGGTTGAACCGTCTCCGTTCGACCGTTCCCGGATCGCGCCGCGCCACCGGGAGATGAGCGGCGTCATCAGGACGGAGCACGCCGTCCGGCTCGGCCTGCGCCAGATCAAGGGGCTGCCGGAAAAGGCGGTCGAGGCGTTGGTCGGCAATCGCGGTGCTGGCTATGAATCGGTTCGCGACCTGTGGCTGCGCTCCGGCCTGCCGCGCGCAGTGATCCAGCGGCTCGCCGAGGCGGATGCGTTCCGTTCGCTGGGGCTCGACCGGCGCGCGGCGCTGTGGGCGGTGCGGGCGCTCGACGAGAAGGGTGCTGCCGAACGCCTGCCGCTGTTCGAGCGGCCCGAGCTTCGCCTGGCCGACCACGAGCCGGTCGTTGCGCTTCCGTCAATGCCCGCGGGTGAACATGTCATCCAGGACTACCGATCGCTGTCGCTGTCCCTCAAGGCGCATCCGGTATCTTTCCTGAGAGATGCGCTCGATCGCGGTGGAACCATGCGCAACGGCGAGCTGGAGAAGGTAGGCAATGGCCGGCGCGTCACGGTTTCGGGCCTCGTGCTGGTGCGCCAGCGGCCGGGCTCGGCCAAGGGCGTCATCTTCATGACGCTGGAAGACGAGACGGGTATCGCCAACATCGTGGTCTGGAAGAAGACCTTCGAGCGGTTCCGCGCCGTGGTGATGGGTGCGCGGCTGGTACGTGTCGTCGGTAAGCTGCAATCCGTCTCGGGCGTGATCCACGTGGTTGCCGAGCGCATCGAGGACATCAGCGGGCTGCTGGAACAGCTTTCGGAAGCGGCGATGAAGGTCGATTTCAGGGCGCCGGTCGACGAGACCAAGCGTCCGGTCTGGGAAGACCGTCGCGGCACACGCAAGGTCAGGAACCGCGCATCAGGGGCGGCGGACCGCATCGCGGGAAACAGCGACCCGCGCATGTCGGAGAAGGCCGGACCAGAGGGGGCGGCGCCAGAGATGACCGGATCGGGGGCGGTCCGGAAGGTCATGCCCAAGGGGAGGAATTTCCATTGACCGTATCCGGATCGCCGTCTCAGGGACTGGACAGGAGACGCTCCATCCGTCGAAAGCTCTCGGCGAGCACTGAAGCGTCTTTCAGCGCGTGGGCAAGCATGATGCCCCCCTGCCACTCGGCGAGGGCAGCGCGTGACTGGGTCAGGGCGATCGACGGACGCTGGCCGGCGCGCCCCAGTTCGCGCGCCATGAAACCGATCAGCAGTTGGAAGGATTGCGCCGCGCGCTCTGATGCCTGTGGCGCCTCGCCTCGAAAATCGCGCACGCACAGGCCGATCGGGCAGCCATGCGCGACGCGACTGCGCAGGCTGCGCGACAGCCGCGAAACCATGGCCACCAGCCTCCGGCGCGGATCGGATTCCTCTTCTTCCGTGGCCCGCAGCATGGCATCGGTTTCGGCGACGAATATGTCGGCGACGGCCTGGGCGAGCTCGGCCTTGGTCCTGAAATAGTAGAAGAGGTTGCCGGGCGGTACCTGCGCCGCCGTAGCGATCCGCGCCAGCGTGGTCGAAGCGTAGCCCTCGCGCCAGAACAGGTCCGCGGCTGCGGCCGTGATCGCTTCACGATTGGCCCTGCCCCTGGAGCGACCGGTGCCTGCGTGTGGCTGGCCGGCGCCCGCGCGGCTCACCGCGAGAACTCCTCCTGCTCGAGCGTCCGGGCCTCGGAAGGCAGCATGATCGGCACGCCGTCGCGCACGGGGAAGGCGAGCCTCGCGGCCTTCGAGATCAGTTCGCCGGTCTGCGCGTTCCACGACAGCGGCGCCTTGGTCAGCGGACAGGCAAGCATCTCGAGCAGCTTGGGGTCGACGCCATGGCGCGCGGCGACACTTTCCGCGCCGGGCTTTGCCACGTCATCCGTCATTGCAGGCTCGATCCGAAATCGTCGTCGTCTCGGGCAAGCGCGATCTCGGTCATGGCGATAAGCGTCTCCGCGCGCGTGCGCAGGTCCGGTGCCTCGAGAAGAGCCTGCTTCTCCGCCGGTCCATACGGCGCCATCATCGACAGCGCGTTGACGAGCATCGCGTTCTCCGCCCGGCTGACGCTTTCCCAGTCGGCATCGAGATCGTTGGCCTTGAGATAGGCGCGGAACGCTTTCAAGAGCGCTGGCCGGTCCACCTCGGAGGCGCCGGCCTCGGCGTCGAGATCGGCGATGAAGGCGGTGATGCGGCACTGGCGAAACGGCGTCTTCGCCGACAATTCGCTGGCAACCCTGAAACGGCACACGCCCTGGAGCGAGACGAGACATCGGCCATCGCCGGTCTCGGCATAGGATGTGATGCGGCCCAGGCAGCCGACCTCACACAGTTCGGGTTCGCCATCCGTGCGCAGCGCTCCGTCCAGCCGCGGCTGGATCATGCCGATCAACCTGTCACCTGCCAGCGCGTGGTCGGTCATCTCGAGATAGCGCGGTTCGAATATGTTGAGCGGCATGCGGCCCCCCGGCAACAAAAGCGCGCCGGACAAGGGGAAGACCGCCACCGTCTCCGGCAGGTCCTTCTGCGTGCGATAGCGCGCGTTTCCTGCCTGCACATCCAACTCCCTGTCTTTATGTCGTCACGCCCGGTCTATGAGAACAGCAAGGACGAAAGCTTGCGCCGTGCCGCCAGCGTCGCCTCGTCCGTCATACCCCAGGCCTCGAAGAACTTGAGCAGTTGACGACGTGCGCCGTCATCATCCCAGGTGCGATCGGCCTTCATGATCGCCAGCAATCCGTCGGCGGCCTGTTCGCGCTCGCCAAGCGCATTGTGAACCAGGGCGAGATCGAACCGGGCCTGATGGTCCTTCGGGTTCACCTCCAGCCTGCGCTGCAATTCGGTCGGATCGCCCAATTCCGCGACCTGGTCGGCCAACGCGACCTTCGCTTTGGCGGCGGCGAGCTGCGACGCCTCGTCCGACCCTTCCGGCGCGCGGGCGATCACCTCCCTTGCGCCCTCGATGTCGCCCATCTCGGCGAGCACATCGGCCAGTCCGCCCAGCGCATCGAGATTGTCGGGCTCCTGCCCGAGGATCGCGGCATAAATCTGCGCCGCGCCGCGTACATCACCTTCGCCGCGCAGTTCGGCTGCCGCGTCCAGAGCCTCGGCCGTTGCCTGTTCGGCGCCACCGGGACCGGCGACCTTGTCGACGAATTCGCGGATCTTGCTTTCGGGAATTGCGCCCATGAAGCCGTCGACCGGCTGCCCGTCGCGGAAGGCGATCACGGCCGGAATAGACTGGATGCCGAGCTGGCCGGCGATCGTGGGATGGTCGTCGATATTCATCTTCACGAGTTTCACCCGGCCGCCGGATTCTGCGACGACCTTTTCGAGCGCGGGCGCGAGCTGCTTGCACGGGCCGCACCACGGGGCCCAGAAATCGACCAGAACCGGCTGCTGCCGCGATTCCTGTATCACGTCAGCGGGGAAGGTCGCGGTGGTCGTGTCCTTAACCGCCGGTTCGCGCGCTTCCTGCGGTTGCGGTGCGGCGTTGCCGGTGTCGTACTGCACGGCATAGCCGCCGCCATACGGGTTGTCCTGCGCGCTCATGGCTCTTCCTCAGCTTTGTCCGACGTGGAGACCGGTCTAATACCGTGTGCGCCCAGCGTCGAGGGCATTGATGCGAAATGTGGCCATCAGCCCGAGAGTTTCAAGACCAGTGGCTCGTGGCCGGTCGCCACCGCGAAACGCAATAGGTCTTCGCGGGCGATCGAGGTCGTCGCGTCGTTGGTCAGCGGATGGGCGTTGATGATCTCGTGGCGCATCAGCGCCTCGTCGAAAATCATTCTCACGGTACCCTGGCTATCGTTGATCAGCCCGAAGGCGGTCACAGCGCCGGGAAGAACGCCCAGCAAGTCCAGCAGCCTGTCGGGCTTGCCGAACGAAACCCTGCCGGACGCACCAATCAGGTGGTGCACAGCCTTCAGGTCGATCTGCGCGTCCTCCTCGACGGTCAGAAGGAAGAACTGGTCCTTCTTGTCCTTGAGAAACAGGTTCTTCGTATGGCCTCCGGCGATCTCGCCGCGCAGAGACTGGGAGTCGGCGACCGTGAACAGGGGCGGGTGGCGCACGGTGGTGACCGCGATGCCCAAGCCTGCGAGGAATTCAAAAAGCTGTTCCGGTGTCTTGGGCATGCTGCCGGGTCCCTGGATCGTGGCGCGGGCGGATTTCACCGAAGCCCTAGCCGAAATGGCGCGCCCGCGTCCAGCCGCTCGATTAGAACGCTTCCCCAACGTTAGAAAACGCCGCAAAAATTGACTGCTTTCCCTGTTGCATTCGCCCAAGAGTTCGGCCATATAAGCCCGGCTTGCGGCGAGAGCCGCGCGAGCGGGTGTAGCTCAGGGGTAGAGCACAACCTTGCCAAGGTTGGGGTCGAGCGTTCGAATCGCTTCACCCGCTCCAAATATCTCACATCGAAAAGCCGCGGTTCGCCGCGGCTTTCGTGTTTTCGGGGCGCTCGATGGCGCCCCGCCTATTGTGTGGATTGCGGTAGCGCGATCTTTCTGAAGAACAGCAATCGGGCGCGGTTTTCGCGTGCGTCGACCGTTTCGCCCGGCGTGTCGCCGCGCGCGAGCTCGGCCCGCATGTCATCGACTTCTTCCGGCGAGAAGACACCGGAGGGGGTCCTGTCGACATACTGCATGGCATTTCCTTTCCGGCATCGATGCGGGCGCGTCCCGCATGGCCGTCTTCCGCCAGACATCCAGCGGCACAAGGACACTGGCATCCGAAAATGTCGAGATCGAGACAAATTGCGGTGAGCGCGGGGCGGAGCGCATGGCGGTAGCGCCCTGTCCGGGTTGCGTGTTAGGGCTGCGTTGCGATCCCTGCGAGCAATGGCGGCACGCTTGACCTATCTGGTGCTCAAATTCGCCCATGTGCTGGGCGCAATCGTGATCCTTGGCACGGGCACGGGCATCGCCTTTTTCATGCTGATGGCGCATCTGTCGCGCGATGCCGGCTTCATCGGGCGCACGGGGGCGATCGTCGTCCAGGCCGACAAGCTATTCACCGCCACTGCCGTGATCCTCCAGCCGGTCACCGGCTACCTGCTGATGCGCGAGATCGGATGGTCATTCTCCGATGGCTGGATCATCGTGTCGCTGGCGCTTTACGGGGTGGCCGGAATTTTCTGGCTGCCGGTGATCTGGATCCAGACGCGCATGCGCGACCTGGCGCTGGCGGCCGCCGCCTCCGGAACAGGCTTGCCACAGGCCTATCACAGGCTTTTCCGGGTCTGGTTCATCTTCGGATTCCCAGGTTTCGGAGCCGTGATGGCGATCGTCTGGCTGATGATCGCCAAGCCGGTGCTCTGAAAGATGGTCAGCGAAACCCAACCGACGATCCTCGTTCTCGGTGCGTCCGGCCTGATCGGGCATGCGCTCGCATCACGATTACGGCGCGCGGGTTACCCTGTGGTCGGCGTGGCGCGTCGATTCAGCCTGGCGCAAAAGGCGGCGCTTGAAGGCCATGTTCGGGAAGCCGACATACTGCGCCTCGACGCATCTGGCCTGGAGAACCTTTTCAGCCGCCATGGGGCCGACATCGTCGTCAACTGCATCGGCGTGCTGCAGGACAGCAGCCGGCGGGGCAGCGCGGCGGATGCCCATTCCGGTCTGGTCGGCAGGCTGGCCGAGGCGATGGCCCTCGAAGGCGCCGCGCCGCGCCTGCTCGTCCATCTCTCCATCCCCGGCAGGCCGGAGGAGGATAAGACACAGTTCAGCCGTACAAAGCGCGACGCCGACGGTATCCTTGCCGCCAGCGGTGCCGCGCATGTCGTGCTGCGGCCAGGCTTCGTCATCGCGCCGGCCGCCTATGGCGGCAGTGCCCTGATCCGCGCCCTGGCGGCGCTGCCTCTCGATCTGCCGCGGCATGAATCGTCGCGGCCTTTCGCGACGACGGACGTGAACGACATCGTGCGCACCGTCTGCCACGTTGCAAGGCGCTGGCGGGAGGGCGAGCGCGTGTGGCGCACGGTGTGGGACGTGATGGAGGAGACGCCAACGACGGTCGGTGCCGTCATCGACGCCTTTCGCGTGCATCTCGGCGGCCCCCGGCGCCGTCTGCGGTTGCCCGCATGGCTGATGCGGCTGGGAGCCTCCGCAGGCGACATCGCTGCCGGCCTCGGCTGGTCGCCGCCGATCCGCAGCACCGCCCTGGCCGAGATGCGGCGCGGCGTGAGTGGCGATCCGCGACGATGGATGGCCGAGACCGGCATCGAGCCGTCCTCGCTCGGCCAGACGCTGGCGCGGCTCGACGCAACGGTGCAGGAAAGCTGGTTCGCACGGCTCTATCTCGCCAAACCGGCCGTCATCGGCGGCCTTGCGGCATTCTGGACGGTGTCTGGTGTGATCGCCCTGACGGTGGGGTTCGAAGCGGCGGCCTCGATCCTGGTTGGCGCCGGCGTTCCGGCGCGTCTGGCCCAGGCGACAACGGCGGTGACGAGCCTTGCCGATATAGCCGTCGGTGCGGCGATCGCCTACCGCCCCACCTGCCGGGTCGGCCTTATGGCGGGCATCGCGTTGTCGCTTGCCTATATGGCGGGCGCGGTGGTGCTGACGCCCGGCCTGTGGCTCGATCCTCTCGGGCCGCTGGTCAAGACCGGGCCGGCGATCCTGCTGATGGCCGTCGCGCTGGCAATCATGGACGAGCGCTAAAGCGGAGACAAGAATCGACGTCCGGCTTAAGCATATGGATAGGTTTTTCGGACTATCACTCTTCCTGATCATCGGGATGGGGGCAGATCGGTGAAAGTTCTTGTCGTAGACGACAGCAAGTCCAGTCTTGCTGCGATCGCAAGTGTGGTCGGGTTGCTGGACCGCGTCGAGGTACAGTCGTGCCTGGACCCAGTTGCGGCAACGCAATTGTGCCGGCAGGAACAGTTCGACCTGATTCTCGTCGACTACATCATGCCGGGCAT
Source organism: Mesorhizobium sp. CAU 1741 (assembly GCF_039839275.1). Classification (NCBI taxonomy): domain Bacteria; kingdom Pseudomonadati; phylum Pseudomonadota; class Alphaproteobacteria; order Hyphomicrobiales; family Phyllobacteriaceae; genus Mesorhizobium; species Mesorhizobium sp. CAU 1741. Next base: position 1,289,155 of record NZ_JBDOQP010000002.1, read on the forward strand.
GAACGGCGACCAATTCATCTCGGCGCTGCGGGCCACCGAAGCCTATCGCCTGGTTCCGATCGTCATGATCACCTCCGAGATGGAGCAGAAGATCCGGCTTGCCGCGATCGAGGCCGGCGCGACCGATTTCCTCAACAAGCCGTTCGACAGGATCGAATTGCAGGCGCGAGTGCGGAACCTGCTGGCGCTTCGGCTGGCGCAACTCGAGCTTTCGGACAGGGCGCGGCTGCTGGCCGGCGAGGTGGAGGCGGCAACGCGCCATATCGCGCAACGTGAGGAGGAGGTGATCTGGCGGCTGGCGCGGGCGATCGAGTATCGCGACGGCACGACGGGCGAGCACATATCCCGCGTCGCCGCGATCTCGCGGCTCATCGCCGAGGGGCTGGGCCTCGACGAGGAGCGCGCGCGCATCATCTACCTTGCCGCACCGCTGCACGACATTGGCAAGATCGGCATCTCCGACGCGATCCTGCAGAAGCCGGGACGCCTGTCCGACAGCGAGATGGCGCTGATGCGCGAGCATGTGGGGTTCGGCTGCCGCATCCTCGAAGGCGGCTCGTCCGACCTGGTGCGGGCGGCGGCTGTGATCGCGGGCTCGCATCATGAGAAATGGGACGGCTCCGGATATCCGGCCGGCCTGCGCGGAGACGAGATTCCCGTTGAAGGCCGCATTGTCGCCGTCGCCGACGTGTTCGATGCGCTCTGCTCCGAGCGCCCCTACAAGCGGGCGTGGCCGGTGGACGAAGCCTATAGCGAGATCGTGGCGTCGAGCGGCAAGCATTTCGATCCGGCTTGCGTCGGGGCGTTCCAGGCCAAGTGGCCCCAAATCCTCGCGATCATGGCCGGCACGGACGTGCGCGTCCTCGAGACCTGCTGAGCGTTTTTCCCAAGCCAGATTTTCACCGGCACGCAGAACCGCGAAGACTGTTCTGGCAGCTCCATTGCGCGCGTCTCTGCGAGGCGGCGCGGTCTCGCCAAGCCACGTTCGAGACCCATAGCGGCGCTGCGATCAGAATAGCGCCGCCTCGATGTCGTCATCCTCGTTCGCCGTCGCCGTGGCCGCCTCGGCGGCAACCTCTTCCTGAGGCGGGATGTAGGCGCGGTGGACCTGACGCTCACGAGCCATCGTATAGGTCTTGAAGAGCTGTTCCGACAGCGTCAGGACCGCCGGCGAAATATCGTCTCCGGCCTCGCCGGACACGGACTCCGCCGCCTCCGTGGCAAGCGATAGCGTGCAGCTTTCCAGCACCTCGCCGAGTTCGCGCGTGAAATCGAGGCGGCTGACGCTGCTGCCCACTTCGCGACCCAGATGCTCGCCCTTCGCCGCCATGGTCTTCAGGTCTGCCTCCATGCGTTCGCCCGCTTCGCGAATGTTGGCGAGCGCGTTGTCGAGCGCCTCGCCGAGGCCCGAGGTGGCATCTGCATCGTCGGCACCGAGTTCGCTCGCCGCGGCGCCCAATGCCGCCAACCCTTCCAGGATACGACCGGAGACGACTTCCATCTGGTTGGCGAAGACGCGCAGTTCCGAAGCGACCACGTTCATTGGCTTGCCGGCTTCGCCCATCCTGCTGCAGCGCAGGCTGGTGTTGATCGCCATGTACTGGATCTCGGTCTTGATGGTCCGGATGCTGTCGACGGCGTCAGACAGCTCACGTGCCGTCGTCGCGGCAGAGCGGCTCACCTCATCGGTGCGCTGGCCAGCGATCTCGATACGGCCGACGAGCTTGCGGGCGACGCCGACGCTGGTTTCGAGGGCACGCAGGAAATTGTCGCCGCCATTCGTGTTGCCACGGGCCTGCTTGCCGAGCGCCAGCACTTCCTTGATGTCGCCGGCCAGGCCGGCAAGGCTGGAGGTGACGGTGCCGCACCCGTCGTTGAACTCGTCGACGAGGTCTTCCATCTGCGCGCCGAGCAGCCGCAGCATGGCGGCTTCGCCGTCCACCGGCCCATCGGCGCGCGCGCCTGCCAGCAGTCCAAGGCCGGCCTGCACGTGTTCCACGCGCTGGCGCGTCATGTCGCCGATCTGCAAGGCTGAAAGCGTCTTGGCGACCTTGCCCTGCACCTGGCGCACGAGCTCGCCAAGCGAGGCTGCGACGGTACGTACACGGGTGTGGTAATCACCCATCTTGGCAGCATCTGCGGCGAGATCGCGGGTCACGCCGGGTACGATGCCGTCATATTGCTTGCGCAGGTCCTGACCGAAGCTGACGGCCGCGCGCACCTGCTCGAGAAGCTGGGCCAGGCGGGATGCGAAGCCGTCGACCTGGTTGCGCCCCGACTGGATCTTGCCGAGCATCTCGTCGGCAAAGCCGGCAAATTCCGACGCGCCGGCACCAGTGATCTTCACCGTGACCGCGAAGGTGCGCAGGTAGCGCAGGGTCTCGAGCATCTCGTCGACATGCGTCTGGAGGGTGATGCCGAGCGCGGTGAGCTTGCGCATGTTCTCCTGCCGCGTGGCGTGGAGAGCGGGCAGCTCGAGCAACTGCTCGGTCGTCCTGCTGAGATCAGCCACCGTGGAGTCGACCGTATCGTTGCCGAGCGCCGCGGTGACCTGATCAAGCGACTTGACCATGTCGCTGACGGAATCGAGCGCGCCCGCGAGGACGGCGCCACCTTCCAGGAAGCGTTCCTCGAGACGGCTGCGTGCCTGCTCGAGACGGCCGGTGACCTTGAAATCCTGTTCGGGCGACTGCCCGGAAATTGCCTGCAAAGAAGAATTCACTGCCCCACCCGCCAATTGTTGCTTGTCTTGCTGCCGTGTTCCTACACCGCAAACTGCCAAATTCCGGTAAACTTGCTGGCACAATATAAGTTTTATTGTGGCCTAAAGGGGAGTCAGATTCGATATGCGGGAATTTGCGATTCCGATCGGAAAATGACTCAGGATTGAGCGTCCGCCCGTGATTTCCGGCCTCAAAACCCCTTGTATTCCAAGGCGCTAATTTAGGCGCATCGAATCCGGCGAGACCTGGCAAGAAACTGTTTACCAACTTTTAATGCCGCCATGAGTCCCTGTTTACGGGCAAATTTTTGGGTTCGGGGAATTCCGAGGACATCATGGAAAATGTAGGCGAGACGACGGGCGAGGTGCGCCTGTCGGGACCATTGACTATTCGGCGTGCCGGCGAAATTCGCGACACGCTGCTGGCGGCTCTGGCATCCCACCAATCGACAACACTGGAACTGCAGGACGATGCCGAGGCGGATATCAGCTTCGTGCAGCTTCTGCTTGCCGCCCAGCAGAGCGCCAGGGCTCAGGGCAAGCAGCTCGCGCTGAAACAGCCGAGCGCGGGACCGTTGCTGGCGGTGCTGGACAGTGGCGGCTTCATCGACGCCGACACGGCCGGCTTCTGGACCAAGAGGGGAACACAATGACCGCATCGATCCTTACGGTCGACGATTCCGCAAGCATCAGGGTGACGATCAAGATCGCGCTGAGTGGGGCCGGCTATTCGGTGGCCGAGGCCGAGAACGGCGCCGACGGCATCGCCAAGGCGAAGGCCGCGCACTACGACCTGATCATCACCGACCTCAACATGCCGGTGATGGACGGGCTGACGATGATCGAAGAGCTGCGCAAGTCGCCCGATCATACAGGCGTGCCGATCATCTTCCTCACGACGGAATCTGACGAGGGCATGAAGCAGCGCGCCAAGGCGGCCGGCGCCACGGGCTGGCTGACGAAGCCCTTCGACCCCGAACAACTGGTGAAAATTGCAAAGAAGGTGCTGGGACGATGAGCATGGATCCTGTTGAAACCTTCCGTATCGAGGCGGCCGAACTGCTCGAGCAGATCGAGCAAGGCCTGCTCGACCTGACGCACCGGCTCACCGACAAGGACCTGATCGACGCCGTGTTCCGCAGCCTGCACACCCTCAAGGGGTCGGGCTCGATGTTCGGCTTCGACGCGCTGGCAGCCTTTACCCATCATTGCGAAACGGCATTCGACCGTGTGCGCAAGGGCGAAGTGCCGGCGACGAGCGAACTCGTCTCCGCCGTTCTTTCGGCGCGCGACCACATGCGCTCGCTGGTCGAGGACGAAGTGACGGACGCGCACCTGGAGGCAGGCGAGGTGCTGCTTGCCGACTTGCGACAGGCCGTCGAGGCAGCCCAGGGTGGCTCGGTGGCGACGCCCGCCGCTGCGGTCCCCGAAACCGAGGTCACGGTCGCACAGGCCGTTGTCGCGGAGGATGCTCCTGGCGCCACGTCGGGGTGGAAGATCTGGTTCAACCTGCCGGCCAACGCGATGTCGAACGGCACCAATCCGTTGGCGCTGCTGGCCGAGTTGCGCGACTTGGGCGAGGCGACAATCGTCGCGGACGCTTCCGCTGTCCCGCCGCTGGAAGGGCTGGTGCCGACCGATCTGCATGTCGCCTGGAACGTCACGCTGAAGACGGACCAACCCAGATCGGCCATCGACGACGTGTTCATCTTCGTCATGGACGACATGCAGCTCAGGGTCGAGCCGCTCGACAGTCCCACGGATGTTGCCGTCGACGTTGCGATGGTCGAAGCCATGACCGCACCCGAGGAACAGATTGCTGCGACCGTGGAGGAGGTGGCAGCGCCGGAAAAGACATTGCCGGAGGCCGTTTCTGGCAGGAAGGCCGACGTCGCAGTTGCGTCCGCCGAGCAAAAGCATACGAAATCCGCCGAAAGCGTGCGGGTGCCGGCAGAGCGGCTCGACGAACTGATGGACCGGGTCGGCGAACTGGTGATCGCGCAATCACGCCTCAGCCAGTTGGCGACCGCCAGCGCCGACCTGCATCTGCGTTCCGTTTCCGAGGAAATCGAGCGGCTGTCCGGCGAATTGCGCGACACGATGATGTTCCTGCGCATGGTGCCGGTGGCAACGTTGTTCGGACGCTTCCGCCGCCTCGTCCACGATCTCGCCCGCGAGACGGGCAAGGTGATCGAACTGGTCACTGAGGGCGAGAGCACCGAGGTCGACAAGACGGTGATCGAGCGCCTGGCCGATCCGCTGGTCCATCTCGTGCGCAACTCCATCGACCACGGGCTCGAACTGCCCACCGACCGGGAAAAAGCCGGCAAGCCGGCTGCGGGCCAGATCAGGTTGTCGGCGCGCCAGGCCGGTGGCGAGGTCATCATCAAGATCATCGATGACGGTCGCGGCATCGATCGCGATCGCGTCCGCGCCAAGGCCGAGAGCTCGGGTCTGATCGAGCCCGGCCAGCAGGTCAGCGATCACGACCTGCTGCAGTTCATCTTCCATCCCGGGTTCTCGACCGCCCAGAAGGTGACCAACCTGTCGGGCCGCGGCGTCGGCATGGACGTGGTCAAGCGCACCATCGAATCGCTTCGCGGCGCCATCGACATGACCAGCACGGCGGGCAAGGGATCGGAAATATCCCTGCGCATTCCGTTGACCGTGGCGATCATTGACGGGCTCCTGGTGCGTGTCGGGGACGGGCGCTACGTCATCCCGCTGGCAGCCGTCGAGGAATGTCTCGAACTGTCGCTGGAGGAAGATCTGCGCTCGCGCGGCCGCTCCTTCATCTCGCTGCGCGACAAGCTGGTTCCGTTCCTGCGCCTGCGCGAGCAGTTCGAGACCGGCACCAAGCCCGATCCGCACCAGAAGATCGTCGTGATCTCGACCGGGTCCGAACGCGTCGGCCTCGTCGTCGACCAGATCATCGGCGACCACCAGACCGTCATCAAGTCGATGTCGAAGCTGCACGCCAATGTCGCGACCTTCTCAGGCGCGACGATCCTTGGCGACGGCACCGTCGCGCTCATTCTCGACGTCGCCCATCTCGTGGCGGCCGGCCAGCAAAAGGAGGCGCAGCTTCGCGCTGCAGGGTGACCACCATGATCCAGCAGGACAACAAAAACCTATCGGCAGACGACGAGATGGAGGTCCTGACCTTCAATCTCCACGGCGAGACCTTCGCGCTCGAAGCGACAAGCGTGCAGGAAATCCTCGACATGCTGCCGGAGACACGTGTGCCGGGGTCGGAGCGCTTCGTCGCCAGCGTCATCAACTTCCGTGGCCGCGTCATACCGCTGGCCGATCTTCGACTGGCATTCGGCATGGAAGCAAGCGAGGCGACGATCGACAGCCGTGTCGTCGTCATCGAGATCGAGCTGAAGGGCGAAACCACCCTCATCGGCCTGCGTACCGACAAGGTCAATGAGGTGACGACACTGGCAATGACTTCCAGCGAGCCGCCGCCCAGCGTCGGCATGCGCTGGCGGCCGGACTACATCGAAGGCCTGTTCAAGCGGGGAGGCGAATTCATCATCCTCCCCAATCTCCAGGCGATTTTCTCGAATCTTGATGCGGGGACGGCGACGGGTCCTCGCTCCATCAACTGACAATCCTTTACGGGGGCAATCGAAATGCGGCTAACCATCAAGAGTAAACTCATAGGAACATTCTCGGCGGTCATACTCCTGTCCGGCGTGAGCATGTTCGTGGCTGTGCAGAACCTGTCGCAGCTCAACACCACCATGGACCAGCTGGTCAACGGACGCGCGGCGGCGACGCTGGGCCTCAGCCAGATGGAAACGCTCACCGGCGAGATCGGGTCGCGTACCCGGCAGATGATCATCACCGACGACGCCGCCGAAATGGCAGAAATCGCGGGACATCTCGCGACGATCAATGGTGATCTCGCTCGTGTCGCGGAGGATGTGAGAAGCCGGCTAACGACCGATACCGGCCGGGGCTATCTCCAGACGTTCCAGCAGAAGTGGAATGCCTACTGGACTCAGAGTCTGGAGATGCAGGCCATCGTGCAGAAGAATACGGACGTCCAGGCATTCAACCTCTCCACCACTGAGGGCAGCAATGCCGTGACCGAGGCGGAAGCGGCTTCGGAGGCAGCGGCCAAGCTCTTCAGGGAAGCGTCCGGACGCGGTGAAATCGGCGCAACACAGAACTACGAACTTGCAAGTGAAGTTCGAGCAAACATCACCGACTTCTTCCTCCAGCACCGCAGCATCCTGCTTACCAGCAGCTCGCCCGAGTTGCAGGACCAGGCGATCGAGAACTACGCTGCTGACGTCGAGAGGACCGAAAGGGACATTGCAAGCCTTCTGGCATCTTCGTCGGGGCAGCAGCGCCAAGCCGTTCTCAACCTCCAGCAGGCTTTCGAAACCGCGCGTGAGACAGTCAATCGCGCCAACGCTCTGGCAACACAGCGCAGTACCTACGAAGCCAATCTGCGCGCCAATGGACCGATGCGGCAGGCGCGCCTCGACGCGGCGTCCACGCTTGACGAACTGGTGACCTTCAACGGTCAGCTTCAGACGGAATCTCTGGCGGAAGCGACAGCGACCTATGAAACGAGCCGGTCGTTGCTGATCGGTCTCCTGACGATCTCGACTTTGATCGCGGTCGCCGCCGCAATGTGGATCGTGGTCTCCATCGGTCGCGGCCTGCGCAACGCCAACGAGGCCGTGCGGTCTGTCGCCGAGGGCGACCTGACCCGCTACGCCGACGTCAAGTCGAATGACGAGGTCGGCGACCTGCTCGGCCATGTCAACACGATGATCGAGCGCCTGCGCGGCGTCGTGGGCGATGCGCTCGCGGCTTCCGACAACGTCTCGTCTGGCAGCCAGGAACTGTCGTCGTCTTCGGAGCAGCTTTCGCAGGGTGCGACGGAACAGGCATCGGCCGCCGAGGAAGCGTCTTCCTCGATGGAGCAGATGGCGGCCAACATCAAGCAGAACGCCGACAACGCAGCCCAGACCGAGAAGATGGCGCGCCAGTCGTCGAAGGATGCCGAGGCATCCGGTGCGGCGGTGACACGTGCGGTCGACGCGATGCGCACCATCGCGGAGAAGATCGGCATCGTGCAGGAGATCGCACGGCAGACCGACCTGCTGGCACTGAACGCCGCCGTGGAAGCGGCGCGTGCAGGCGAGCACGGCAAGGGTTTCGCCGTCGTCGCCTCGGAAGTCCGCAAGCTGGCCGAACGCAGCCAGACGGCCGCGGCCGAAATCAGCGCGCTCTCCGGTGACACGGTTTCCGTGGCCACCGAGGCCGGCGAGATGCTGACGCGTCTTGTGCCCGACATCCGCAAGACCGCCGAGCTCGTCTCGGAGATCAGCGCGGCCTGCCGCGAGCAGGACATCGGCGCAGCCCAGATCAACGAGGCGATCCAACAGCTCGACCAGGTGACGCAGCAGAACGCGGGTGCCTCGGAAGAGATGTCGGCAACCTCGGAAGAACTCGCCGCACAGGCAGAGGAACTGCAGGCATCGATCGCCTTCTTCAAGGTCGAAGCCGAGGGCGCAAAGAAGGCAGCCCCTGTGCCTGGCAAGGCACCCGCGCCAAAGAAGGTCGCGGCACCCGCCAAGCCGGCGATGAAGAAGCCGACCTACCAGGCTGGCCATTCAGTTCACGCCCAGCAGGAACGCGCCAAGGGCTTCGCGCTCGACATGGCCATGGGCGGCCCCGACGAGCACGACGCCGATTTCAGGGAGTCGGCCTGATGTCCGCCTCCGACGAAGCCCAATACGTCACCTTCAGCCTGGGCGACGAGGTCTTCGCAGTGCCGGTCGGCGTGGTCCGGGAGATCCTGGACCACGAGGAGGCCTTCAAGATCCCCAATGGCCCTGACTATCTGCTCGGCCTGCGGGACGTGCGAGGCCAGGGCGTGCCGATCATGGACCTGCGGCTGAAGCTGGGGCTGTCGAAGACGGTGCCCACGCCGCACACAAGGGTTCTGGTGATGGACATCCCGCTCGACGACAGGATGCTGTCGCTGGGCATGGTTGCCGACCGGGTCTACGAGGTCACGCCGTTCCGGCGTGACCAGGTGGAGCAGGCGCCCGACATCGGAAGCCGCTGGCGTTCCGACTACATCGCCGGCGTCGTGCGCCGAGACCAGGGCTTCGTCGTCCTGGTCGACCTCGCCCGGCTCCTGACAGCAAAAGACACGGAACTTCTGGCCGGCGCGCCAAAGGCAGCCTGACCACGAAGGTGAAGAGGAGGGAGTCGTGAAGACGAAGAGCTAGGGCGGATAGGCCACAGACCAGCCGCAGCAAAGGGCTGGATTTCAGATTGTATTCAAGACCTGTCCACCGACGGAGCATCCGCTCCGTTTCCAAGGCATCAGGCCATTCTTCAAAACCTCACGACGCCCCGGCTCTCGGTGCGCCGCGTTCTATCAACTGACGATCTTTCGCGGGGACACATCCATGCGCTTCACCATCAAGCTCAAACTGGCATTAGGATTCGGCTTGCTGATCCTGATGCTTGCCATCACCGCAGGCTATGGAATCTATAGCCTGTCAAACCTCAACCAGGCCATCACCGACATGGTGCAAGGGCCGGCCGCGCGCCTCGAACGCGCGCAGAACCTTGGCGACTATCAGCTTCGCATCGCACGCGCCCAGCTCAACCTGGCGAACTCCGAAACACCGGCCGAAATTCAGGGTTACGTAGAAGCAAGCGACCGAAACCGCCAGGGTTTCCTCGAGACCGTCCAGTGGCTGCAGGACAATGCCAGTACCGAAGAAGGCAAGCGCCAGTGGGCCGACGTTCGTACCGAGTTCGACCGGCTGGTCCAGGTCGACGACCGTATCCGCAACGTCGCCCGTACGGGTAATGGCGCGGAAGCCGTACGTCTGACGCGCCAGGAAGGCCGCCCGATCATCGACGCCATCGAAGAGACGATCGCCGTTCGGGTTCAGGCGAGCAAGGACGCGATGATCAAGGCCGATCAGGACACCAACATCCAGTACGCCAATACCCGCAACATCGTCTTTGCGATCACGGGTTTTGCGCTGGTCGCCGGCATCGTCATCGCCCTGTGGATCGCGATGGGCATCAGCCGCGGACTGTCGCGCGTCAACGAACTCGCCAAGGCCGTCGCGGTTGGCGATCTCGGCCAGAACATCGAGATCAAGACCAACGACGAGATCAAGGACCTGGTCGACAACGTCAACGTCATGACGGCGAATCTACGCGAGACCGCTCGCATCGCCGAACTGATCTCGGAGGGCGACCTGACTGTCCGTCCGACGCCGCTGTCCGACAAGGATACGCTGGGCCAGTCGCTGCAGAGCATGGTCGAGCGTCTGCGTGCGGTGGTGGCTGACGCTGCCGCTGCGGCGGAAAACGTCTCGTCGGGCAGCCAGGAACTGTCGTCGTCCTCGGAGCAGCTTTCGCAGGGTGCGACGGAACAGGCATCGGCTGCCGAGGAAGCGTCTTCCTCGATGGAGCAGATGGCTGCCAACATCAAGCAGAACGCCGACAACGCCGCCCAGACCGAGAAGATGGCACGCCAGTCGTCGAAGGATGCCGAGGCTTCGGGTGAAGCCGTCAGCAGGGCTGTCGAAGCGATGCGCACTATCGCGGAGAAGATCGGCATCGTGCAGGAGATCGCACGCCAGACCGACCTGCTGGCGCTGAACGCCGCCGTCGAGGCCGCCCGTGCCGGCGAGCACGGCAAGGGTTTCGCCGTCGTCGCCTCGGAAGTCCGCAAGCTGGCCGAACGCAGCCAGACGGCGGCTGCCGAAATCAGCGCCGTGTCGGATGATACGGTCAAGGTTGCCGCTGAAGCCGGCGAGATGCTGACGCGGCTCGTGCCGGACATCCGCAAGACCGCCGAACTCGTCTCGGAGATCAGCGCTGCCTGCCGCGAGCAGGACATCGGTGCTGCCCAGATCAACGAGGCGATCCAGCAGCTCGACCAGGTGACGCAGCAGAACGCGGGCGCCTCGGAAGAGATGTCGGCAACCTCGGAAGAACTCGCCGCACAGGCAGAGGAACTGCAGGCATCGATCGCCTTCTTCCGCACCGACATGGCAGGCACGAAGCGGACCGCGACGGTTGCACGACCGGCCGCGGCCCCGAAGAAGACCGTTGCCCACATCGCGCCAGCGGCGAAGAAGCCGATGGCAAAGAAGCCGACCTACCAGGCGGGCCATTCGGTTCACGCCCAGCAGGAACGCGCCAAGGGCTTCGCGCTCGACATGGCCATGGGCGGCCCCGATGAGCACGACGCCGATTTCAGGGAGTCGGCCTGATGTCCGCCTCCGACGAAGCCCAATACGTCACCTTCAGCCTGGGTGACGAGGTCTTCGCAGTGCCGGTCGGCGTGGTCCGGGAGATCCTGGACCACGAGGAGGCCTTCAAGATCCCCAACGGCCCTGACTACCTGCTGGGCCTGCGGGACGTGCGAGGCCAGGGCGTGCCGATCATGGACCTGCGGCTGAAGCTGGGGCTGTCGAAGACGGTGCCCACGCCGCACACAAGGGTTCTGGTCATGGACATCCCGCTCGACGACAGGATGCTGTCGCTGGGCATGGTTGCCGACCGGGTCTACGAGGTCACGCCGTTCCGGCGTGACCAGGTGGAGCAGGCGCCCGACATCGGAAGCCGCTGGCGTTCCGACTACATCGCCGGCGTCGTGCGCCGAGACCAGGGCTTCGTCGTCCTGGTCGACCTCGCACGGCTCCTGACAGAAAAAGACACGGCACTTCTGGCCCAAAGGCCGGAAGCTGCCTGACGCGTGTAACAGTTCGAGTTCGAGGTATCCGTATGGCGTCCACTGCAGTCAAGGCACAGCCACTCAACGACAGGCTGAGCAAGCGCAATTTCGAACGGTTGTCGGCATTCATCTACCGCTACAGCGGTATCAAGATGCCGGCGACCAAGCATACGATGCTGGAGGGCCGCCTGCGCCGACGCCTGCGGGCCACCAACATCCTCACCTTTGATGCCTATTGCGACTACGTCTTCGACCATGGCGGTCTGGAGACGGAACTCGTCCACCTGGTCGATGCGGTCACCACCAACAAGACCGACTTCTTCCGCGAGCCGAAGCATTTCGACTACATGCGGGACGTCGCACTTCCCGCGCTCGTCAAGCAGGGGGTCGGTTCCATTCGTGCCTGGAGCTCGGCCTGCTCGACGGGTGCGGAACCCTACACCATGGCCATGGTGCTCGACACGTTCTTCGAGACCCGACGTGACGGCTCATATTCGATCCTGGCTACGGACCTGAGCACCGACGTGCTGGAAAAGGCGCGGCTGGGCATCTATCCGACGGAGCTGATCGAACCGGTGCCGGACGACATGCGGCACAAATACATCCTGACCGCTGCCAATGCGTCGCGTCGCGACGTCCGCGTCACGCCCTATCTGCGCTCCAAGATCGGCTTCGGCAGGATGAACCTGATGGATGCCCGCTACAATGTGGGGGCGCCCATGCACATCATCTTCTGCCGCAACGTGCTGATCTATTTCGACAAGGAGACGCAGTCAGGCGTTCTGCAGCGCCTGTGCGACTGTCTCGTCCCCGGCGGCTACCTCTTCATCGGTCATTCCGAAACCATCGCCGGCCTCGACCTGCCGGTCCGCACCGTGGCGAACACGGTATTCCAGCGCGTCTGAGGGGCAATGGGAAACAAGATACGCGTTCTCATCATCGACGATTCCGCCAGCGTCCGGCAAACGCTCGTTTCCGTTCTCGAAGCCGATCCAGAGATCGAAGTCATGGGCGTGGCGGCGGACCCGTTCGTTGCCGCGCGGCGCATCCAGGAAGACATCCCCGACGTCATCACGCTCGATGTCGAGATGCCGCGCATGGATGGGATCACCTTCCTGCGCAAGCTCATGTCGCAGCGGCCAATTCCGGTGGTTATGTGCTCGTCATTGACTGAGGCGGGTTCGGAAACGCTGATGCAGGCGCTGGAGGCGGGTGCGGTCGACGTGATCCTGAAACCCAAGATCGCCGCCGCGGACCACCTCAACGAGATCGGCGACCGGATCCGCAATGTCGTCAAGGCGGCAGCGCATGCGCGTCTCGGCAATGTCCGTCGCGGGTACAGCGCTTCGGCTGGCGGGCCGGCGAAAAAACTCACCGCCGACGCGGTGCTTCCGCCACCTACAGGGCGCGCCATGGCGAAGACCACCGAAAAGGTCGTCTGCATCGGCGCCTCGACGGGCGGGACGGAATCGTTGCGCGAGGTTCTCGAGGCGTTGCCGGCCAATGCGCCCGGCATCGTCATCGTGCAGCACATGCCGGAAAAATTCACGGCCGCTTTCGCGCGCCGGCTGAACGGGCTGTGCCAGATGGAAGTGAAGGAGGCCGAGCACGGCGATCCGGTGTTGCGCGGCCATGTGCTCATTGCGCCGGGCGACCATCACGTGCTGCTCGAACGCCAGGGCGCGCGCTATCACGTCTCGGTGCGGCAGGGTCCGCTGGTGTCGCGCCACAGACCATCGGTGGATGTGCTGTTCCGCTCGGCTGCGCGCTCGGCGGGCGCCAATGCGGTCGGCATCATCCTGACCGGCATGGGCGACGACGGCGCGCGCGGCCTGCTCGAAATGAAGGAAGCGGGAGCGCACACGGTGGCGCAGGACGAAGCGACCTCCGTCGTCTTCGGCATGCCCAAGGAGGCGATCGCCCGCGGGGCTGCCGACAAGATCCTCCCGCTGGAGCGGATGGCCGGCGAAATCATGCAGTCGACCCAAAGCTGGTGATCCCAGTCACCTGAACGAAAAATGGCGGGCCGAAGCCCGCCATTTTCGTTTCCGAATTCGCAGCCTGGATCAGGAAGCAGCTTCTTCCTCGGCTGGGGCGGCGGCAGCTTCTGCTGCCGCAGCTTCCTCGGCGGCCTTCTTGGCGGCTGCGTCTTCCTCGGCCTTCTTTGCCGCGGCGACGCGTTCCTGCGCCTTCTTGCCCGGCAGGGCCTTGGTCGGGTTGCTGCGCGCGTCACGCGCAACTATGCCGGCTTCCGACAAGAAGCGAGCGACGCGGTCGGTCGGCAGCGCGCCGTTGTCGAGCCAATGCTTGACGCGGTCTTCATCGACCTTCACGCGCTCGCCATCCTTGGGCAGCATCGGGTTCCACGAACCGATCTGCTCGATGAAGCGGCCATCGCGCGGCGAACGCACGTCGGCGACGACGACGTGATAGTAGGGGCGCTTCTTGGAGCCCGCACGGGCGAGACGGATTTTCAGTGCCATGTCATTTCTCCTGGATTTTGGGCCGAAGGGCCGCATTTCGACATTTCGTTGATGGTCAGGCTCGGGTTTCCGCGCCCGAGGCGATTGCCTCGTGGTGGCGGATGACCTCGCGGATGATGAAGTTGAGGAACTTCTCCGCGAAGTCGGGATCGAGGTTTGCGTCATGCGCAAGCTGGCGCAGGCGCGCAATCTGCTGTTGCTCGCGGGCGGGATCGGCCGGCGGCAAATCGTGCTTCGCCTTGAGCACGCCGACCGCCTGGGTACAGCGGAAGCGCTCGGCGAGCATGTGGACGAGGGCCGCGTCGATGTTGTCGATCGAGGCCCGGTATTCGGCGAGCTGGGCGCGCGCGGCGTCTGTCGTCGTGATGTCGTTCATGGTCCCCCTCACTTCTTCCTTGGGCCGGGCAGGCCGGGAAGCTTCGGACCGCCCGGCAGGCCAGGAAACCCGGCCCCCGGAAGGCCCGGCAGTCCGCCAGGAAGACCCTTGGGCATGCCGCCGCCCAGCCCGGCAGCTTCAGCCTGTTTCTGGAGCGCTTCGAGCTGCTTCGGGTCCATCTTCGAAAGGTCGGGCATGCCGCCCATTCCACCCATGCCGCCGAGGCCCATCTTCTGGGCCATGCCCCCCATCAGGCCGCGCATCATGCCGCCGCCCTTGCCCTTGCCACCCATGGCCTTCATCATGTCGGCCATCTGGCGATGCATCTTGAGCAGCTTGTTGATCTGGGCGGCGTCCGTACCGGAACCCGCCGCGATCCGCTTCTTGCGCGAATGCTTGAGGAGATCAGGGTTGGCGCGCTCGGCCTTGGTCATCGACTGGATGATCGCGATCTGGCGGCCGAACATCTTGTCGTCGAAGCCAGCCGAAGCCATCTGGTCCTTCATCTTCCCCATGCCCGGCATCATGCCCATGATGCCACCCATGCCGCCCATCGACTGCATCTGGCGAAGCTGGTCGGCAAGATCGTTCAGGTCGAACTTGCCCGACTGCATCTTCTTGGCCATGGCCGCGGCTTTTTCCGCGTCGATGGTCTCGGCAGCCTTCTCGACGAGGCTGACGATGTCGCCCATGCCGAGAATACGGTCGGCGATGCGCTTGGGATGAAACTCCTCGAGAGCATCCATCTTCTCGCCGACGCCGATCAGCTTGATCGGCTTGCCGGTGACGGCCCGCATCGAAAGCGCGGCGCCGCCGCGGCCGTCGCCGTCCATGCGGGTCAGGACAAGGCCGGTGACGCCGACGCGTTCATCGAAATTGCGTGCGAGATTGACAGCGTCCTGACCGGTCAGCGAGTCGGCGACCAACAGGATTTCATGCGGGTTCGACGCACGCTTGATCTCGGCCATCTCGCCCATCAACGGCTCGTCGATGTGCGTACGGCCGGCGGTGTCGAGGATGACGACGTCGTGGCCGCCGAGCTTCGCCGCTTGAACAGAACGCCTGGCGATGTCCACCGGCGATTGACCGGCAATGATCGGCAAGGTGGCCACCCCGGTCTGCTCGCCGATCTGGCGAAGCTGCTCCTGGGCGGCGGGCCGGCGCGTATCGAGCGAGGCCATGAGCACTTTCTTGCCCTGGCGGTCGGTGAGGCGCTTGGCGATCTTGCCGGTGGTGGTGGTCTTGCCCGAACCCTGCAGACCGACCATCATGATGACGACCGGAGCCGGCGCATTGAGGTCGATCGTCTCGCCCTCCGAGCCGAGCATCTCCACGAGCTCGTCATGGACGATCTTGACGACCATCTGGCCGGGCTTGATCGATTTCAGAACCTCGGCGCCGACGGCCTTGGCGCGGACCTTGTCGGTGAAGGAGCGGACGACTTCCAGCGCCACATCGGCTTCGATCAGCGCACGGCGCACCTCGCGCAGCGCGGCGGAGACATCGGCCTCCGACAGCGCGCCACGACCGGTCAGGCCGTTCAATATCGAACCAAGTCGTTCCTGTAGGCTCTCAAACATCCGCTTTTCCCGTTCCCTGTCGTTGTTCGCCAGAGAGGTAATGCCTCAGCGCCGCGATGCCAAACCCAAAGCCAAAAAGCACCCGGGGGCGCATCGCGCTGCCGGGTGGTGACCTCCGGGATCGTATCTTCTCGTGGGAAGATCGCCCCGGTCGGCGGCTCGGAGTTGTCACTCGTCGCTGAATTCGTGCCGCTCTAGACAGGAAAACGCCGACGGAGTCAAGCGCGCGTGGCTGTGTGGCATGAATACATAGGTATTGACCTAACTATCAGTATGGCCTATCCAGGTTCCAGAATGATGACGAGGGAGATGGGTTCGTGGGGACGAGATCGGGGGACACAGGCCGCAACAGCATCGGCGCGCCAGACGCGCTGATCGTCGACGGCATCTTCCGGGCGCTGGCCGACCCGACCCGCCGGCAGGTGCTCGAGCGGCTCAGCGCCCATCCGGCCTCTGTGAGCGAACTGGCGGAGCCATACGAAATGGCGCTGCCATCCTTCCTCCAGCATCTGAAGGTACTGGAGAGCTGCGGGCTCGTTCGGTCTCATAAGACAGGACGTGTACGCACCTACCAGATCGCACCGGATCGACTAAAGCTGGCCGAAGACTGGCTCGGGCGGCAGCGCACCCTGTGGGAACGCAGGTTGGACCGGCTGGACAGTTATCTCATGCAGTTGAAGGAGGAAGACGGAAAATGACCTCATCCGTGATCAAGATCGATCCGGCGCTCGACCTCGTGCTGGAGCGTGAAATCGACGTGCCCGTCGACCTCGTCTGGAAAGCCTGGACGACACCGGCGCATCTGAAGGAATGGTTCGTGCCGAAGCCCTGGACCGTGACGGCGTGCGAGATCGACCTGCGCCCGGGCGGGCGCTTCTCGACCACGATGCGCTCTCCGGAGGGGCAGGAGTTTCCAAACGAGGGCTGCTACCTCGAAGTGGTGCCGAACGAGAGACTCGTCTTCACCGACACACTCTTGCCGGGATTTCGTCCGGCGCCGGAGCCCTTCTTCACCGCGGTACTGGAACTGACCCGCCAGGGTGAGGGGACGCGTTACAAGGCGATCGCCATCCACGGCAATCAGGACACGCGCAAGAAGCACGAGGAAATGGGCTTTCACGACGGTTGGAGTACGGTCGTCGACCAGATGGTCGAGCACATCAAGGCGCAGCGCCCGTAAATGCGCAAAAGCCGTCGGCATCGCTGCCGACGGCTCTTGTAACGGTTATACGTTCTAGCGAACGATGTGGACGATGCGCCGCGACTGCGGCTCGACCAGCACCGGCTGGCCGTTCACGTAGACGTAGCGATACTCGTAGTCCGGGATCTCGTAGACTTCCACGGTCTCCGGCAGGCTCGCTCCCACCACGACCTCGCCTTCGAGATAGACGGGATCGATCGGGTTGTCCTGGATATAGGTGCGCACCTGCGGTTCCGGCTGCAGGATGTCGCCGGTCGCGCCACCTGCCGCGCCGCCGGCGATACCGCCGACCGCCGCGCCGATGGGCCCGCCGATGATCGCACCGGCAATCGCGCCCGTGGCCGCGCCGGTCAGGCCGCCAACGGTGGAGCCGGCAGGCTCGTCATAGACCACGACCGGAACTTCCATCTCGGCAGGACGCTCCGTGACGACGACTTCAACGCCTGAATTGTCGCCGATGAGGTAGTCCGAATAAGCCCATCCGTCGACGCCAGCGGCGCTGACCTGACACCAGCTACTGCCTTCAAGGCAGCCCATGAGGGTCGCTTCCTGGTCGGCGCCGATGGCACCAATTACCGGGTACTGCGGCCCCGGGCCGGAACGCACGTTGAGGTCGGTGGTCGCGACGACGGCGGTTTGTGCCATGGCGGCACCGGACATGATGAGCATTGCGCCCGCAGTGGCCATGAATAGCTTGGTTTTCATCTTCATTACTCCGTTGACGTTCCCCTTCGGGCTCAACAACGGAATCAGGCCGATGCCGTTCCTCCTTAATGCTCACAAAATGCTACCGGACGGCGAATGAGGACCCGCCAGCCGTGCCACCACGTCGCGCGCGACGGCTTCGCCGGATAGCCTCGCACCTGCACAGGTCTGGATCAGTGGCCCAGCCAGATGTTCGCCGGCAAACCAGATGCGCTCGCCGACCGGATCGGAAAGCACTGCCCGCGCCGTCGACTTGCCGGGCCGTGCTGCGGCATAGGCGCCGCGTACGAAACGCTCGCCGCTCCAGCGCGTCATGGTGGCGCGGCCGACATATTTTCGCGCATCGTTGCCAAAGAGTCCGCAAAGCTGGCCGACGACATAGTCGACGCCCGCATCCTCTCCCGCCGCTTCCATCTCCCAGGCGAAATCGCCGCCGACGAAGCCGACCATCAGATCGATGTCGAACGGAAAGCAGAGGAAATACAGGTCGTGGCGTGCGTGCCCCTCCACCAGGAGGTCATCGAATGGCTTGAGGCCGAAGCGGCCGCCGCTGATCTCGACCGGAATCTTGGTCAGCATGCCCATCGGCAGGTCGAAGAGAGCTTCGACATGACCGGCGGGGAGTTCCGGCAGGAACTCTATCTCGTTGAACGCGAGAACCGCAGGCGACGCGGTCACGATCACCGCGCGGGCACGAACCGTGCCCCGGTTCGTGCCGATCGCGACACCAGGCCCGCCCCAGCGGATATTGCGCACTGGCGTCGACAGTTCGACTGGAACGTCGGCGCCAAAGCGGGCGACGAGCGCGCCGAAGCCTTCACGGGTAAAATAGTTCGGGTCGAGGTCGGCGGTCGCCCGGAAGTCAGCGATGGATATTTCGTCGGGGTCCTTGCCGAAATCCATCGGCCCGGAAAACGTTGCTGAGGCCCGAAGCGCCCGGCCGTAGGGCAATAGACTCGCAAGGCTGTCCTGCACGCCTTCATGCGCCGTGATACTGGCCTGGATATGGGCGTCGGCCTGCGCCATAGCCGCCATCTCCTCCGGCGCGGCCCTGCGCTTTCCGAAATAGAGATGGTCGAGCCCCATCTCGTGGTGAAACAGAGTCCAGCCGGCGGATTTCGCTTCCTCGAAATAGGGATTGCGATCGGCGGCATGCAGCCAGGCGCAGCCAATGTCGAACGGAACACCGAAATGATCGGACGACGTATGGGCCCGGCCGCCGATGCGGTCCATCGCTTCCAGCATGCGGAAACTCAAGCCGGCGGCGCGGATGATTTTTGCGGCTGCCAATCCAGCCGATCCCGCGCCGACGATCACGACATCGACATCCTGCATCTGCGATCGGCCCCCCACACCCAAAAAGTAAGGCTTCGGTAAGCATAGCAAAGCTATGGTCGCGCGTCTCGGCTCCGTTGGTCCAGGCCGACCGGGTGCGCGTTGTCGGAATGACAAGCGTCCTTGGGCATGGCAATATCGCCGCAAAGGACAACATCAACAATCTGGAGTGACCCAATGGCGAAGGCGAGAGTCAAGATTCTGGCGGCGGTCATGCTCGCGCTGGGCCTATCGGCCGGCTCGGCATATGCGCAGCAATGCGGCAATACCGGCGGCGGTTTCGAGGCATGGAAGGCTGCTTTCAGCAATCAGGCAGCCTCGCGCGGTATCGGACAGAGAGGCCTGTCGGCGCTCGCGAACACCCGCTACAGCAACGCCACCATCAAGGCCGACCGCGGACAGAAAAGCTTTCGCCTGTCGCTCGACCAGTTCATGGAACGACGCGGCGCGTCCACCATCGTGCGCAAGGGCAAACAGCTCAAGCAGCAGAACGCGCAATTGCTCAACAGCATCGAGCAGCGGTATGGGGTGCCGCCCGGCGTGATCCTCGCCATCTGGGGTATGGAAACCGCGTTTGGTGGATATCTCGGCAACCAGAACATCGTTTCGTCGGTCGCTACGCTTGCCTATGACTGCCGCCGCTCGGACTTCTTCACCCGCCAGCTCTACGCGGCGCTGCAACTGGTCGATCGCGGGCATCTGAGCCCCGACGCCATCGGCGCGGCCCATGGCGAAATCGGCCAGACCCAGTTTCTTCCTGAAAACGTCATCAAGTTCGGTGTCGACGGAGACGGCAATGGCCGCATCGACCTTATCCGGTCGCGCCCCGACGCATTGCATTCCACGGCCAACTTCCTGCGTGGCCATGGCTGGCGGCCAGGCGGCGGCTACCAGCCGGGCGAGGGGAATTTCCGCGCCATCCAGGGCTGGAACGCTGCAGGCGTCTACCAGCAGGCGATTGCCATCATGGGTCGACAGATCGACGGGAATTAACCGGTTCAAGACAGAAAAAAGGCCCGGAAGCGCCGCTTCCGGGCCTTTTCGTTGGAACTCGAGGATACTCAGCCGTTGCGCTTCCGTGCGGCCAGCGTGCGCAGGCGCAGCGCGTTGAGGCGGATGAAGCCCTCCGCGTCCTTCTGGTCGTAGGCGCCGCGGTCGTCCTCGAAGGTGACAAGGGCGTCGGAATAAAGCGACTTGTCGGAGCGGCGGCCAGTGACAATCACGTTGCCCTTGTAGAGCTTGAGGCGAACGTCGCCCTCGACGTCTTCCTGGCTCTTGTCGATCAGGGCCTGCAGCATCTCGCGCTCGGGCGAGAACCAGAATCCGTTATAGATCAGCTCGGCATAACGCGGCATCAGCTCGTCCTTGAGATGGGCCGCGCCGCGGTCGAGCGTGATCGATTCGATGGCGCGATGCGCCTGCAGCAGGATCGTGCCGCCGGGCGTCTCGTACACGCCGCGCGATTTCATCCCGACGAAGCGGTTCTCCACGAGGTCGAGACGGCCGATGCCGTTATCGCGGCCGAGATCGTTGAGCGCGGCGAGCAGGGTGGCCGGCGACATCGGTTTGCCGTCGAGCGCGACCGGGTCGCCCTTCCTGAAGGTGACCGTGATTTCGGTGGCCTTGTCGGGCGCGTCCATCGGCGAGATGGTACGCATGTGCACATATTCCGGCGGCTCGCCCCACGGATCTTCCAGCACCTTGCCCTCGGAGGACGAGTGCAGGAGGTTGGCGTCGACGGAGAAGGGCGCCTCGCCCTTCTTGTCTTTGGCGACCGGGATCTGGTGCTGTTCAGCGAAGTTCAGCAGGTCGGTTCGCGACTTGAACGTCCAGTCCCGCCACGGCGCGATCACCTTGATGTCGGGGTTGAGCGCGTAGGCGGAGAGCTCGAAACGAACCTGGTCGTTGCCCTTGCCGGTGGCCCCGTGGGCGATGGCATCGGCGCCGGTCTCGCGGGCGATCTCGACGAGGCGCTTGGAAATCAGCGGCCGGGCGATCGAGGTGCCCAGCAGATAGAGGCCCTCATACTGGGCGTTGGCGCGGAACATCGGAAAGACGAAATCCGACACGAACTCCTCGCGAACGTCCTCGATGTAGATTTCCTTGATGCCGAGCATCTCGGCCTTCTTGCGCGCCGGCTCCAGTTCCTCGCCCTGTCCCAGATCGGCGGTGAAGGTGACGACTTCGGCCCCCACTTCCGTCTGCAGCCATTTGAGGATGATGGAGGTGTCGAGACCGCCGGAATAGGCCAGCACCACCTTCTTGACGTCTTTCCACTTCGACATGTCGCACCCGGTTCTCTCGCGGGCTGTCGCCCGGCTTTGCAATCGGCGGCACTTTTAACAGGTATCCGGGGCCGGGCAAGGCCATCAGATGGCGCCGCTCATCGGATTGTGAGGTGGAACGACCTTGCCGCACGACCTGCCGTCGATAGACTTTGGCTTCTGATTCTGCTGATGCGGGGGAGACCAAGTGCTGGATCGATCAAGGCGTGAAGGATGGCAGCGCGCCGGCCACGTGGCACGGATGTGCCTCGCCACGGCGATCGGCTTTGCCGCGACGCCCGCTGCAGCCCAGGAAAACTGGGTTGCCCTGGAGAGCGAAGCGCGCGCCATGCTGCCGGCGGCAAGCGGTGGCGCGGTCACCGGCGGATCGTTGTCCTGCGAAGCGCAGCGCTGGACGCTTCGGCTCGACCTCGGCGATGCAGCCGAGCGAGCGGGCGGGGCGGCCGTCATTGCCGTCGACGGGCGTGCGTTCGACCTGGTGCTGTCGGTCGAAGGGCGGACGCTTGTCTCGCCGTTGCCGCGCGAGATGCTGGAACCGTTGAAGAAAGGCATCCGGATGGTGGCAACGCTGCCAGGCGAAGCCGGCGAGATCACGTTCCCGTTGCGCGGCTCGAATGCGGCCATCTCCGGCGCGGAGAACCGCTGCACCCTGCGCGACATGTCGGCCTATACTGCGATTACATTCACGCCATACTCGTCCCATGCCAATCTGGCACGCGAATTGCGGGCAAAGGACATCGAGGCCTTCGCCGCTTCGACCGCCTCGCAGCCGGAAGTCACGGTCGCGATGACAGAGCTGGGCGCGGGGCGGCGGCTGCTGTTCACCCGACTGTGCGGCTCGTCATGGTATTACGGCCTTTCGGGCTGCAACATCACCGGTTTTGCAACCGAACCGCGACCGGAAGGCGACGCATCACCGGACTGGACGGCAGTCTACGAC
Source organism: Mesorhizobium sp. CAU 1741 (assembly GCF_039839275.1). Lineage (NCBI taxonomy): Bacteria > Pseudomonadati > Pseudomonadota > Alphaproteobacteria > Hyphomicrobiales > Phyllobacteriaceae > Mesorhizobium > Mesorhizobium sp. CAU 1741. The sequence goes on from NZ_JBDOQP010000002.1 coordinate 1,311,525, forward strand.
ACCGAGAACGTCCACCTGCACCTCGATCCGAAATCGTTGCACGATGGCTGGCCGGACGTGGTGACGCTGCCGGTGCGAGGCGGCGGCGCGGCCCTCGTGTGGCGCTGGGACGGTGAGGGTTACGCGCTGGAGGGCGAACTGCCCGAAGAGAGCGAACAGGACGACATGCTCAGCCTGCGTCCCTCGCAGGACTGATCGTCAGGGGGGGGCCGGGCGAATGTCGCCACCATGCAGCCACGCGCCGGCGCGCCGTCCCGCAACCGCCCAATAGCAAATGCCGCCGACCATGCCGCAGGCCAGCGCCGCCATGATCGGCATGGCATCGTCGGAAAGCGTCGCGCGCGGGTTCTCCCACGCAAGGATGATGCTCACGCCCGCGACCGCAGCGCCCGCCAGCGCATGATAGAGCCAGTCGCGTAAACCGGCGAATTCGGCGATCAGCATGGCGATGAATGCGGGCCCGAACGCGTGATAGGCAAACAGGACGGTCAGGAAGAAGGTGGTGAGGTAGAACGGTCCATCGGCGGGATAGGGGACGATTTCCATCCACCCTGCCGCACCGAACAGAAGAAGGCTGGCGAACAGACCCGCGGCGAGGGCAGCAGCGGTGAAGCCGATGATGATTGCGGTGAAGCGGCCGAGATAGACGATCAGCCGGCTCACGCCTCGCCGTGTCCGGCAATCATCATCGCCTCAAGCGCGAGGCGGTCGGACTTGCGCATGCGCTCCGATTCCGACTTGAGCTGACCACAGGCGGCGAGAATGTCGCGGCCGCGCGGCGTGCGGATCGGAGACGCATAGCCCGCCTGGTTGATATAGTCGGCAAACTTCTCGATCGTCTCCCATTCCGAGCACTGGTAGTTCGTGCCTGGCCACGGGTTGAACGGGATCAGGTTGATCTTGGCCGGAATGCCCCGGAGAAGCCGGACCAGTTCCTTGGCGTCGTCGATGGAATCGTTGACGTCACGCAGCATCACGTATTCGAAGGTGATGCGGCGAGCATTGGACAGCCCCGGATATTTCCGGCAGGCGTCCATCAACTGCTCGAGCGGGTATTTCTTGTTGATCGGCACCAGCATGTCGCGCAGATCGTCGCGCACGGCGTGCAGGGAGATGGCGAGCATGACGCCGATCTCGTCGCCGGTGCGGAAGATTTCCGGCACCACCCCGGAGGTGGAAAGCGTGATGCGGCGCTTGGAAAGCGACAGGCCGTCACCGTCCGACGCGATCAGCAGAGCCTTCTTCACCGCTTCGAAATTGTAGAGGGGCTCGCCCATGCCCATCATGACGATATTGGTGATCTTGCGCCCTTCGGCCGGCACGATCGCGCCATCGGGCGTTCCCGCGTCAGGGAAATCACCGAGCCGGTCGCGCGCAGTCATGAGCTGGGTGAGGATTTCCTCGGCGGTCAGGTTGCGCACCAGCTTCTGGGTGCCGGTATGGCAGAACGAGCAGGTCAGCGTGCAGCCGACCTGGCTGGAGATGCACAGCGTGCCGCGGCCTTCCTCTGGAATGTAGACCGTCTCCACTTCGACCGGCCGGCCTGCGCCGCGCGGCGGAAAGCGGAAGAGCCACTTGCGAGTGCCGTCGTTCGAAATCTGCTCTTCGACCACTTCCGGGCGCGCCACCGTGAAGTGACGATCCAGTTGTACGCGCAAATCCTTCGAGATGTTGAACATCTGCGAAAAGTCGGAGACGCCGCGCACATAGAGCCAGTGCCAGAGTTGCTGCACCCGCATTCTGCGCTGGCGTTCCGGCACGCCGGCCTCACCGAGCGCTTCGGCCATCTCGTCGCGCGACATGCCCACCAGAGAGGGTTTTTCCGGCAAGCGTGCGCTCGCCCCGAGAGAGGCGCGCGTCTGGGCGGAAGTGAGATCGATCGATAGGGTCATGGTCGGGAAAGATAGGAGCGGAAGCGTCCGCGTGCCAGTTGTGGCGCGCACATAGCAGAATAATGGCGCCGCGTCACGGCCCAAAGAAAAGGCCGGGCGCAATGGCCCGGCCCCGTCACCGAAGCACAACTGCCTATGAGCAATTCTCGATCGAACTGAGGGCTGCCGTGATTCCGCGCAGCGAGAAGACATAGTTGGTGGGGTTGCCTCGCCCCGATGTCGCCTGAACCCGCATGTCGGCGCCGGCGCGCATCGCCGCGATCAACTGGGGCTCTTCCGCGGCATTCTCCATCCATGCCGACTTGCCACGGGTGAACATGCTGAAATTGCGGTCGCCGACCGTCACCTGGACTTTGGAATTGGACTGGAAGTCGTAGGAGGCAATGAATTGCGGCTCGTAGGATACGTTCTGTCCCGGCTTCTGGCTGACGAAGAAGTAGATATCGCCGTGGTCGAGATTCGTCGGCTGCTTGTCGGTCGGTACCGTGAGCACATAGCAAACCTTGCCGCTGTTGGCATCGTAAGAGTAGGTGCCCCAAGCATTGTGCTGGCCGATCTTGGTCGCCGACTGGGCCATTACCGGGCTGGCTAGCGCCAGCAAGGCAAGGCAGGAGATCGTCGTAATGGTTCCGCGCATCGTCGTAGCGTCATCCCTGTGCGTGGTCGTGTACGGGTGGCCGAAGTGAACCCGAAAGGCTCATTCGCTTCATTTTAACTTAATCTGGGTTACCAAAGGGTGAACTGCGCCGAAACGTGCACCCGCCACTCTGAAAACCCGAACCACTGCGTGGAGATTCATCCATCGCAACGGCACGCCGCGTCCCTGGGGATGTCTTGAAAACCGCAAAAAAGGCGAGAGTTTGACTGAAATGCGCGTGATCCTCGCGCGGCCCTATGGCTGGGCGCCGTCGAGCGCCTCGCGGGCGGCCTTGCGGTGCTCTTGCGTGATGTGGCCACGGATGGAGGTCATGGCGGCCATCAGCACGGCCAAATCGTCGGTGAAGCCGAAACCGATGAGAAAATCGGGGATCAGGTCGGCGGGCATCACAAAGTAGGCCAAGGCCGCGAGCAGCGTGCCGCGCACTCGTGTAGGCGTCTTGGGGTCGAGGGCGGCAAAATAGGCTGCAACGACCTCGTCCATGAAAGGGATGTGGCGCGCAGCCCGCCGCGCGGTGCGCCAGAATCCGGCACGGACGCGCTGTTCCTGCCGCGCCTCTTCTTCGGCGGCGACGGGCTTGAGGATTTCCTGGATTTTGGCCTGCGGGATCGCCTGGGTCATGGTTTTGAAATGGGCGGTCTCCCGCCCTGCTTCAAGGGTCGACGGCCATCTCGACTTCGCGGGCGCGGCCGAGATCGCTCATCCAGCGTCGATAGTTCGGCTGCGTGACGAGCTGGCGCCCATAGTGCCTGCGCAACTCATCTGTGAGCCGGCCCTTGCGATCGAGCATGTCGTCGGCCATGCCGATCATCACCGAGTTTGGCCAAGCCTGGGGACGGATGCCACGCAGGCGCTCGAACAGCAGGGTTTCGGGAACGTCCGGCTCGGCCTGGGCCATCAGCGTGATCATCGCGGCCGTCGAGCGGGAAATCCCCATGTGGCAGTGGACGAGCAGATGGCCTTCCGTCCGCTCGCCGCGCGAATCGCGCAGGGACGCGCCGAAGGCGAGGATGGCCTCCATGTGATCGCGGTTCGGCGGGATCATGCCCGGCAGCGGATCGATGATGTCGTGAAAGCGAAGCGTCGTGCGATGATGCTCGCCATAGTCGGCGAAGGCGGTGAGATCGGCTCGCTCCGGGTCGATGACCGACAGGACATGCGTCACGGCGCGCGTGCCATGATCCGGCAATTCGTCGATGCCGCAAATGGTAAGAAGAGAAATCGAAGCGGGAATCATCGGCGGGCCTTTCGCTTGGGGAGGAGGGTTCCTTACCTCATGAAGCGCAAGTTTGGCAGCCCGACGACAGATCAGCTTGCGGCGAAACGCTCCATCCTGCCCGCCAGCTTGACGTCGAGCTCGGTCACTCCATCCGAATCATGCGTCGTCAGGCGAATGTCGACCTTGTTGTAGACGTTGAACCACTCCGGATGATGGTCGAGCTTTTCGGCGGCGAGTGCGGCGCGCGTCATGAACGCGAACGCCTCGCTGAAGGACTTGAACTTGAATGATTTGACGAGTGCCTTGCCGCCATCCTCGAGGGTCCAGCCGGGAAGGCCCGCCAGGGCCTCCTCGATCGCGTCGGTGTCCAAGCGGTCGCGCGGCATCTAGCGCATCATCCTGGATGCGAGCGCCATGTCGAACGCTCCGCCCGCGACGCGAACGTCCGGGGTTGGCAAAGGCCAGGTTTCCTCGATCACGTACGGGCCGCCGCCGACGGAATCGCGCGACGACATCAGCACGAAGCGGCCGACCTTGAAGGGCATGGTGGCGAAGTTGCCGCGCGCGGACAGGTAGGCCGCAGCTTCCATCGGGTGGGTGTTGCGCAGCCGCGCGATCGTCACGTGCGGCACGAATTTCCGTGGGTCGGCAGGCAGGCCGAGTCGCTGGCAGATTCGCTCGATCTCGCCCTGCAGCGCCATCAAATCGGGAGACGCGGTCACGGCGGCATACAGAGAATGTGGCTTCTTGGAACCGAAGGCGCCGACACCGGAAAGGGTCAGGCTGAACGATGGACGGCGTATCCGGTCGAGAGCGTTGGCGATCTCGTCGGCGACATGGCCTTCGACATCACCAAAGAAGCGCAGGGTCAGATGATAATTCTCGACGTCGATCCAGCGCGCTCCGGGAAGGCCTCCACGCAGGAGCGAGAGCGATAACGCGGCGTCGCGCGGTATCTCGAGGGCGGTGAAAAGTCGCGGCATTGCTACCTCCTCGAATCGACTGCTCAAGGCCAGCGAATCACCGAATACCGGATCGAGCAAGCCGTTTTGTGCGTTGCGAACGGTTCCCTTGCGGAAGTGTGGCGAAGCGGACTCACTGCGCCATACCCTCAGGTACCTTCGCGCAGGTCGGTAAGGACCTGCTCGATCACCGGCAGGAAGTTCTCCACCATGCGATCGACGCCCTGGGCGTTGGGATGCATGCCATCCTCCAGCAACAAGGAAGACTGTGCCGCGACGCCGTCGAGGAAGAACGGGTAGAGCGGCAGATCGTAGGTCTCCGCCAACTGTGGAAAGATCGGATCGAAGCTGGCTCGAAAGTCCGCCCCGAGATTGGGCGCCGCTATCATGCCCGCAAGGATGATGTCGATGTCGCGTGCCTGCAGCCGCTCGATCATCTGCTTCAGGTTTTCCTCCGTGACGCTCGGAGCGATGCCGCGCAGCATGTCGTTGGCGCCAAGCTCGAGAATCACCAGATCCGTTCCGTCTGGAATCGACCAATCGAGACGCGAAAGTCCCGCAGCACTGGTGTCGCCGGAAACACCTGCATTCGAAATCACGACATCGTGACCCCTCTCCTTCAAGACAGCTTCAAGCCTTTCGGGGAAGGATTGCCCCGCATCGAGCTGGTATCCGGCCATCAGGCTGTCGCCGAAGCCGACGATTCGCACCGGTTCGGCAACGCTTGCGGAAACGGTGACGAGAAGCGCGATGCAGCCAGCGAGCGCGAGGTTCCAAAATCGTTTGAATGCCATGCAGTTCAACCCATATGTGACCGGCACCGGACCGTGTTCCCAGCAATATAGGACGATATGCCCGTGACAGAAGCCGTGATCGAAATGAAAGACGTCTCGTTGACGCTCGGGCAAGGGGCTTCGTCCGTGCACGTGCTGAAAGGCGTCAGCGTGAAGGTCGCGCGCGGCGAGGCGACTGGCATCGTCGGACCATCGGGTTCAGGCAAGTCGACGCTTCTCATGGTGCTGGCGGGGCTGGAACGGGTCGATGCCGGCGAAGTCTGGATCGCCGGGCAGCGCATCGACGGGCGCAGCGAGGACGAGGTCGCGGCCTTTCGTGGCCGCAATGTCGGCATCGTGTTCCAGTCCTTTCATCTGATTCCCAACATGACGGCGCTGGAAAATGTCGCTGTGCCGCTGGAACTGGCGGGCCATTCCGATCCGTTCGGCGTCGCCGCACGCGAACTTGCTTCCGTTGGTCTCTCGGACCGTGTCACGCATTATCCGGGCGAACTGTCCGGCGGAGAGCAGCAGCGGGTGGCGATCGCGCGGGCTCTCGCGCCTGAACCGGCGATCCTCATAGCCGACGAGCCGACCGGCAATCTGGACCAGGCAACCGGCAGGCAGATTGCCGACCTGCTTTTTGCAACCGCCGAGGCCAGAGGCACGACGCTCGTGCTGGTCACGCACGATCCTAGCCTTGCCGCGCGGTGCCACCGCCAGATCGCGATGCGGTCCGGCCGAATTGAAAATGCGCCGGAACTGGCGGCGGTGAGCGCGTGAGCGCCGTGGCGTCTCCGCCCTCGGGCCGCGCCCTGACCACGCTTCGTCTGGCCGTCCGGTTCTCGTTGCGCGAGATGCGCGGCGGCCTTTCCGGCTTCCTGATCTTCATCACCTGCATCGCGCTTGGCGTCGCGGCGATCGGCGGCGTCAACTCCGTGGCGCGGGCGATCACGTCGGGCGTAGAGAGCCAGGGCAGCGAACTGCTTGGCGGCGACATTCGTTTCGAGCTGATCCATCGCGAAGCGGAAGGCGCGGAAAAGGCGTTTCTGGACAGCCTCGGCACCGTCGCCCACAGCGCCAACATCCGCTCGATGGCGCGTCTTTCCGATGCTTCCGACCAGACGCTCGTCGAGGTGAAGGCCGTGGATGGCCTCTATCCCTTGTATGGCGCCTTCGTTGCCGAGCCCAATCTGCCGGTCAACGAACTGGTCGGTGAAGAAGACGGCATCCATGGTGCGGCTGCGGCCGACATCCTGTTCGAACGGCTCGGCCTGGCCGTGGGCGATCGGATAAGCCTCGGCGACATGGAGTTCGAGCTGCGGGCGCGCATCGTCACCGAGCCGGACGCGATTTCCGATGGCTTCGGGCTTGCCCCGCGCCTCCTCGTGTCGATGGACGGTCTGCGCGCCTCGGGGCTCATCCAGCCCGGCAGCCTGATCGAGCATGGCTACAAGGTCCGGCTCGCCGAAACACCGAATGAAGCGACGCTGGAGCAAATCCGCGAAACGGCGACAGCGGAGTTTCCGGAAGCCGGCTGGAGCATCCGTTCGCGCAGCAATGCCGCGCCGGCGCTGTCCTCGAACGTCGAGCGCTTCTCCCAATTCCTGACGTTGGTCGGCCTGACGGCGCTTGTCGTGGGCGGTGTCGGGGTCGCCAACGCCGTGCGCGCCTATCTCGACTCCAAGCGCGGGGTGATCGCGACGTTCAAGAGCCTCGGCGCGTCGGGCCGCTTCGTGCTCACCGTCTATCTGGTCCAGATCCTCATGGTCGCCGGCATCGGCATCGTCGTGGGCCTCGTGCTCGGTGCATTGATGCCGCCCGCCGCCGGGGCGCTTCTGTCCTCGGTGCTGCCGGTGCCGGCGGCTGGCGGCATCTATCCGGATGCGCTGGCGCTCGCTGCACTGTTCGGCGTGCTCGTGACGCTCGCCTTCGCGCTGCTGCCGCTCGGCCGCGCGCGCGATGTGCCTGCCACCGCGCTTTTCCGCCAGATGAGCTTCGACGCCAGCGGCTGGCCGCGTCCAGTGTACCTTCTTGCCACGCTGGCACTGGCGGTTTCGCTGGCCGGACTGGCGATCTGGACGTCGACCGATCGACGCATTGCCATGATCTTCGTCGGCGCGGCGATCTGTGCCTTCATGGTGCTGCGCGTCGTCGGATGGCTCGTTCAGGCGTTGGCCCGGCGCAGCCCACGCGTGCGTTCTACTGCGTTGCGCCTGGCCATCGGCAACATTCATCGTCCCGGCGCGCTCACGCCATCCGTGGTGCTGTCGCTTGGCCTCGGCCTGACGCTGCTCGTCACGCTGGCGCTGATCGACGGCAATCTGCGTCGCCAGATCGCCGGCAACCTGCCCGAACAGGCACCGAATTTCTTCTTCGTCGACATCCAGAGCGGCACCGTCGAGGATTTCTCGGCGCTAATCGCGGAGCAGTCGCCGGATGGAGAGCTTGTCCGCGTACCGATGCTGCGCGGGCGGGTGATGGCACTCAATGACGTCGACGTGCGCGAAATCGAGGTGCCGCCGGAAGGCGCCTGGGTGTTGCGGGGCGATCGCGGCATCACCTATGCGCAGGACGTGCCGCAGAACTCGACGCTGACCCAGGGCGAATGGTGGGCAGAGGACCATGACGGCGAGCCGCTGGTTTCCTTCGCCGCGCAGGAGGGCGGCGAGCTGGGGCTCGAGATCGGCGACACGGTGACGGTCAACGTTCTTGGTCGCAACATCACCGCGCGGATCGCCAATTTCCGCGAAGTGCAGTGGGAGTCGCTCGGTATCAACTTCGTGATGGTGTTTTCTCCCAACACGTTTGCCGGCGCGCCGCATTCCTGGCTTGCAACGCTTGCGGATCCCGCCGCCACCACTGCCGACGAAGCACGCCTGCTCAATGCGGTCACACGCAGTTTCCCCGGGGTGACCAGCCTGCGCGTCAAGGACGCGCTCGACATCGTCAACGATATCGTTGCGCAGCTTGCCGTCGCGATCCGGGCGGCTGCGGCCGTGGCGCTCGTCGCGTCCATCCTCGTGCTGTCGGGCGCGCTTGCGGCGGGCAACAGGGCGCGGGTCCATGACGCCGTCGTGCTCAAGACGCTGGGCGCGACGCGTGGCACGCTGATCAGGGCGTTTTCGCTCGAATACGCCATCATCGGCCTCGCGACTGCCGCTTTCGCGTTATTGGCCGGGGGCGTTGCGGCCTGGTTCGTGATCTCGCGTATCATGAGCCTGCCATCGGCTTTCCTGCCGGAGGTGGCGGTGTCCACGGTGGTGATCGCACTGGTTCTGACGGTCGGATTCGGCCTTGTCGGCACATGGAGGGTGCTGGGCCATAAAGCCGCCCCGGTCCTGCGCAATCTGTAGCGGGCGTTAACCGCGTCGCAAAACCGCAGCTCACCGCGCATTTCAGGCTGCAACAGCCCTTGTCCTGCGACGCGAGAATGCGCATATTCACCGCAGGCATGCTGGAGTTCCGCCAGCGGCGCCTGGGCTTACGCCCGACACCCGACGGAACATGAGCAGACAAAGAGGATTTCCAATGGCTGACCTTCGCAACTATCAGGCTCGCGTCGCGACTGCTGGTTCGCGCGCCGATGCCTCGATCGACGAGGGCCTGCGCGCCTACATGATCAAGGTTTACAACCTGATGGCGCTCGGCCTCGCGATCACCGGCATCGCCGCACTCGGCACCGTGGCGCTCGCGACCACGACTGATCCCTCCGCCGCCGTGGCCCAGCTGGGCAATGGCAAGATGCTGACCGCGCTGGGCGGCGCGCTTTACGGCTCGCCGCTGCGCTGGGTGGTGATGCTCGCGCCGCTGGCGATGGTGTTCTTCCTGTCGTTCCGCGTCGAGAAGATGAGCCTTGGCGCCGCACAGGCCACATTCTGGGCCTTCGCCGCGCTGATGGGCATTTCGCTGTCTTCGATCTTCCTGGTCTACACCAGCGGATCGATCGTGCAGACGTTCTTCATCACCGCCACCGCCTTCCTGGCTCTGTCGCTGTTCGGCTATACGACCAAGCGCGACCTGTCGGGCATGGGCTCGTTCCTGATCATGGGCGTCTGGGGCCTCATCCTGGCTTCGATCGTCAACATCTTCCTGGGCTCGTCCGCGCTTCAGTTCGCCATTTCGGCGATCGGCGTGCTGGTGTTCGCCGGCCTCACGGCCTACGACACCCAGCAGATCAAGGAGATGTATTATGAAGGCGACGGCGCGCTCGTTGCCGGCCGCAAGGCCATCATGGGCGCCCTGAGGCTTTATCTCGACTTCATCAACATGTTCATGTTCATGCTGCAGTTCCTGGGCAACCGCGAATAACAGCCGGAATTCGGACACGAAAAAGGGCGGCCTCGTGCCGCCCTTTCTTTTTGCCGGCAGAGCCCTCCACCTCAATGCGACAGCAGGGTCGGACGGGCGGGGTTCTTCAGCATGTACTGGGTCGCGCCGCCGAGAAGGAAGTCGCGCAGCCGCGAATGCCCGAATGCGCCCATAACCACGAGGTCGGCACCGCTGGCGGCCGCATCGATAGCCTCGCCGACAGATCCACCCTTGCGCTCGACGTTTCGCACCGTTGCCGTCACCCCATGGCGCGACAGATGCTCGGCCAGTTGGGCGCCGGTGGCATGCTCGGGAACATGCTTGTCGTGGTTCACCGTCACGATGGTCACCTCCCCGGCGCGTTGAAGCAGCGGCAAAGCGTCGCCGATCGCGCGGGTGGCGGCACGACCCCCATCCCACCCGATGGCGACGCGCTCGAGCGCGAAGGTCTCACCGCCCGCTTCGGGCAGCAGCAGTACCGGCCTTCCCGAATCGAATACCAGCCCTTGCACCAGGCTCGCCCATGACTTGTCCTCCTTGACGAGGGGAACGATGGTCAGATCGCGCAGCCTTGCCTCCTCGACGAGCGGTTCGCCGACATCCGTGCCTTCGGCCGCCGAGCGGATCCTGCCCTCAAAGGGCACGCCGGCACGGCCAGCCTCTTCCTCGAACCGCGCAACTTCGGCCAGCGCCGCTTCATGGGCCTCGCGCTGGCGCACCTCGATCTGGTGCGTCAGTTCGGTGCTGAAGGGGTGAAAACTTACCGGCAGGGGCACTCGCGGCTCGACCACGCATCCCGTAACATGCGCCTCGAACAGGCGCGCCAGATCAAGCGCCTTTCGCACCGTGCCGAGCGACGGCTTCCCCTGCGTGGAGGGAAGCTTCAGCAGGATGTCCTTGAACATGATCGTCCTCCATGGAATGTCAGCCGCACAGCGCGAGCAATCTATGGCACGAGTGCCCGACAACGCCGTCGTGCGTCAAGCCAATGGCGAAACGGGATCGGCAAGGCGTGGTTTCATGGGCAGTGGCCAAGGACAGCCATCGCACGCCGGAATCGGTTGACAGAGCCCGCGTCGGGGAAACATTGTCCACGCCTCTTCCTGCGTCGTCCGGTGATCCATGACGCCTTCGCCCTTTGGCCGTTTCGTCGCCGCGAGCGGATTGACCAACCTCGGTGACGGAATTGCCACCGTGGCATGGGCGTGGGTGGCATCCCTGCTGACGCGTGATCCGTTGCTCATCGCTAGCGTGGCGGTTGCATTGCGTCTCCCTTGGGCGCTGCTTGCCCTGCCGGCGGGCGTGGTTACCGACAGGGTCGATCGCCGCCTACTGATCCTTCGAATGGACATCCTGCGGGCGCTCGCGTTCGCGGCCGCGGCCGCGGCGCTGTGGGTGTCGCTGCCGCTGGCCGAACCCCCGCAGAGTGGCGTCGCCGCGCCGTGGACGTTCTGCGCCGTGGTCGTTGCGGCGGCCATCGTCGGCGGCGCGGAAGTCTTCCGCGACAATGCCGCCCAGACCATGCTGCCCAGCATGGTCCCGCACGAGCGGCTCGAATCGGCGAATGGCCGGCTATGGAGCGTCGAGCTGACGACCAACGCCCTTCTCGGTCCCGCCATCGGCGCCTTTCTGATTGCCGTCGCCGTGCCGCTGCCGTTCGCCGCCAATGCGCTGGCCTACGGCCTGGCCGCATTGCTGATCGCCGGACTGGCCGGGTCGTTCCGGCCAGAGGCGGACGGCAAGAGGAACTGGCAGCGCGAGATCGGCGAAGGCCTGCGTTTCCTCGCCGGCGCGCCGCTGCTCAGGATGCTGGCCTGGATCACCGGCTTCTGGAACCTGTTCCACCAGATGATCTTCATCGCGCTCGTCCTGCATGTGCAGGAGAACCTGGGTCTCGGCGCACCGGCATACGGGCTGATACTCGCCGCCGGTGCCGCCGGCGGCATCGCCGGCGGCCTGCTGGGCGAACGCATCGTCCGCCGCCTCGGGCCCGGGCGGACCGCGCAATGGATGCTTTTCAGTTCCGCGCCGGCGTTCGTCGCGGCCGCTCTGGCGCCGGGCGCGGTGTCGCTGGCGGTGGTCCTGGCGGTGTTCGAGTTCTCCGGCATGGTCTGGAACACGGTGTCGGTTTCCTACCGCCAAAGAACCATACCCGACAGGCTGCTCGGACGGGTCAACAGCGTCTACCGGCTGCTTGCCTGGGGCATGATGCCGATCGGCCTCGTGCTTTCGGGCGCGCTCGTGGCCGGTCTCGACGGCATCCTGCCGCGAACTGTCGCGCTCACCGTGCCATTCTACGTGGCGGCTGTCGGGGTGCTGGTGGTGACAATCATCGGCTGGCGGGGATTGGGCCGGGGATTCTCCGCCCAGAAAAAGCCGGTCGATGCGGTGGTCGCGCAAGAGTGATTTGTCTGCCGGCTGGTGGAGCCGAGGGGGATCGAACCCCTGACCTCGTCATTGCGAACGACGCGCTCTCCCAGCTGAGCTACGGCCCCGTCCAGCGGATGCGCGGCATTTACGAGCCGGCGGCGCGCACTGTCAAGCGTCAGTTGGCCGGCCAAGGCGCGAAGGGCCTTGCCCGCCATGCCGCCAATGGCTACATGTCGCGGGTTCGAAGGGAGACCAGCATGCTCGCGCTCATCCAAACCATCGTGCTCGCGCTCGATCTCTATTGGTGGATCATCATCGCGTCCGCGATATTCTCCTGGCTCTATGCCTTCAACGTGATCAATTCGCGCAACCAGTTCGTCGGCGCGATCGGCAATTTCCTGTTCCGGGTAACCGAGCCGGCGCTGCGGCCCATCCGGCGCATCATGCCCGATCTCGGCGGAATCGACATCTCCCCGATCATCCTGCTCCTGATCATCTTCTTCCTTCGCCAGTTCATCCTGACGACAGTCGCGCCAGCACTCGTCTAGTCCAGTGAGCCAGCCGAGTTTCCATCGCCGCCATGCGGGTGGCGTGGAGATCGTCGTGCGACTGACGCCGAATTCCGCACGCGACCTGATCGAGGGCACAGGATCGTCGGCGGATGGGCGGGCCCATGTGAAGGCGCGGGTGCGCGCCGTGCCGGAAAAGGGCAAGGCCAACCAGGCGCTGGTGAGGCTCGTTGCAAGGGCCCTCGACGTTCCTGCCAGCAACGTCCGGATCGTGTCTGGCGACACCGCGCGGCTGAAGACGCTGCGCGTGAGCGGTGATGCAGATGCCATCGAGCAGAGGCTCGCAGGGCTGGGAGAAACCGGCTAGCCGCGCTACCATCGGCAGGTGACCTGTCCTCGACGGAGAAAGCCGATGCTCATTGCAACCGCGGCCCTGACCGCCACGACCCTGATCTGCCTTGCTTCCGGTGCGGCCGCGCAAGAAGCGATCGTCAGCGAATATACCGACATCGACGTCGACAGCCACTGCTCGGTCTACGCGGCAGCGGAGGACGGGAACGGCGACTGGGCCAACATGGCATGCGCGGGCTATCGCGGCTATCCGGTCGTCATCCAGTACGGCGACGCGCGCGAGTCGGTCTTCTACGGCTTTCCGCCGGATGGCGACCTCGCGCCGGTGTGGGAGAGCTTCAGCGCGTTCAACGCGGCCGGTCCGAAGATCGAATGGCGCATCGCCAGGCAGGAGGGGCGTGAGACGCCGTTCGCGACCATTCATCGCTGGTTCGTCAGCACGTCGGTGGTGGATTCGACGAAGACGGAAGTTCTGGTCGTCGAGAAGGTCGGGCAGGTTCACGGCCGGGACGGATGCGCCGTCGGCTATGTCGTTGCGACCGGAAATCCCGATGCCAACGAAATGGCGCGTCGCATCGCAGATACGCAGGCGCGGGATTTCGCCTGCGGCGACCAGCCGGTGATCGACGCAGGCAGCGTGCCGCTTCCCGATTTCGTCCGTTCGGAGAACTGAAGCCTCAGGCTTTCGCCTTCGCGCGTTCGATCGCCTCGACGATCATCTGGCGGGCGGCAGCGGCGTCGCGCCAGTCGCCGATCTTGACCCACTTGCCGGGTTCCAGATCCTTGTAGTGCTCGAAAAAATGCTCGATCTGCTGCAGCGTGATCTCCGGCAGGTCGGTGTGATTGAAGACGTTCTCGTAGCGGCGCGTCAGCTTCGGCATCGGGACGGCGATGATCTTCTCGTCCTTGCCCGCATTGTCCTCCATCACCAGCACGCCGATCGGGCGCACGTTGATGACGCAGCTCGGCAGTAGCGGGCGCGTGTTGCAGACCAGCACGTCGATGGGGTCGCCGTCCTCGGACAGCGTGTGCGGCACGAAGCCGTAATTGCCCGGATAGGTCATCGGCGTGTAGAGGAAGCGGTCGACGACAAGCGTGCCGGCCTCCTTGTCCATCTCGTACTTGATCGGCTGTCCGCCGACCGGCACCTCGATGATGACGTTGACGTCCTCGGGGGGATTGTTGCCAATGGAGATGGCGTCGATGCGCATGGGCTTGGTTCCTGATCTGGCTGCGGCTTTCGAGCGCTGCGGATATACCGCGCGGCTCGATATTGCAATGCAGCAAGAGGAGGATGTCGCCGGTCGCGGCGATCAGTCCCAGACGAAGGCGACCTTGCGCAATGCCTTCTGGTCGAACACTTCGACACCCTCGGCGACGTCCCGGCCGCCAGAACCTTCGTAGAAGGCGAGGGCATTGCCATTTTCTTCCAGCGCCCAGACGACCAGGCCCGCAAGGCCATGGTCGGCGAGCTTCTGACGCGCGGCAGCGAACAGACGCGTTCCGAGGCCGATGCCCTGATATTCCGGCTGCACGTAGAGCTCGTAGATTTCGCCCTGTTGCGGCAGTTCGCGCGCCCGGTTGCGCCCGAGGGTCGCGTAACCGACAACCTCGCCGCCGATTTCGACCACGAGCACACTGGCAGCGCGGCGGATCGCGTCGGCCCACCACTTCCTGCCGCGACGGTTGATCATCCCCGTCAGCGCCTTGTGCGGGATGATGCCGGCATAGGCTCCCTGCCACGCGTCATGATGCACGTCGGCGATCGCATCCGCGTCGCTTGCCTGTGCCCGTCTGATATCGACCGTGATCGTCTTCATGATTTGTTAAGCATAATATCAGGTTTGTGCTGCGGCAAGCACAACCGGCCTTCGCGCTCGATTGCGCACAGAACGGCGCTTGGCGCGGGGCCCGGCGGTGGCTAAGGTCAGCCGCATCAGTGAGGCGGGTATGAGCCGAGACAGCGAAAATCAGGCCGAATCGAAACGAATCATCGGGCGTGTCGGTGCCGAGACCGAGGCGTCGATGGTGCGACGTGTCCAGGATCACATGGCCGGAAAGGACGCCGACGAGCGTGACTGGGCGGAGCTGTGGGGTACCCGCATCGGCCGCTGGCTCGGTCTGGTGCTGCTCGCCTACCTCCTCTTCGTGCTGGTCCGTTTCGTCGTGGAAGGCGGCTGAACCGATGACCGGGGAACAACGCGCGGCGCCGGGCGCCGTCATCGTCATTTCTAGCCATGTCGTGCGCGGTACGGTGGGAAACCGGGCTGCGGTCTTCGCATTGGAACATCTGGGCCATCGGGTGTGGGCGGTGCCGACCGTGACCCTGCCGTGGCATCCTGGGCACGGGCGCGCGACGCGGATCGTTCCGCCATCCGACCAATTCGCCGCTTTGTTGCAGGATCTGGGCAGGGCGCCCTGGCTCGACGAGGTCGATGCGGTGCTCACTGGCTATCTGGGCGACGCTGAGCAGGCCGTGGCGGTCGCAGAACTGGTGGATGCGGTCAAAACGCGCAATCCCGACGCGCTCTATCTGTGCGATCCGGTCATGGGCGATGTAGACGGACTCTACGTGCCGGAGGCAACCGCGGCGGCGATGCGCGACGTGCTTCTGCCGGCCGCCGATATCGCGACGCCCAACCGCTTCGAACTGGAATGGCTCGCGGGAAAGGAGCTGGCCGACAATGCGGCGCTGTCGCGCGCGGCGTCAGAACTGGCGGCGGAGACGGTGCTCGTCACCTCGGCGCATGCGATGATGGCCGGATCGATCGGCAACCTTCTGGTGACGCCTCGCGAGGTGCTTTTGGCCGAACATAGGGCGATTGCCAACCCGCCCAACGGCACCGGCGATCTCGCCTCGGCATTGTTTCTCGCGCGCCGGCTGCAGGGCATGGCGACCGAAAAGGCGCTGCAGATGACGGCGGCCGCGGTCTTCGAAGTGGTGGCGCGCGCCGTCAAGCGGGGCTCGGACGAACTGATGCTGGAAACCGACGCGCAGAGCCTGAGCCATCCGATGGCGATGGTGCAGACACGCCGTCTCGTGACGCCCGGCGGCAGGCACGCGTGACGGTCTGCGCCGGCGTGGATGGCTGCAAGGCCGGCTGGGTCGCGGCCATTCGCGACACCGATGGCACGTTGCGCGCGCAGGTGGTCGCCACGCTTGAAACGCTCGTCGAGCAGTTGCCGGACGACGCCGTCATCGCGGTCGACATGCCGATCGGCTTGCCCGAACGCGTCGGCAAGGGAGGCAGGGGACCTGAAGCCCTGGTGCGCCGTCAGCTCAGCGCCCGGCAGTCCAGCGTGTTCTCGATACCGTCGCGCGCCGCGGTCCACGCTGAGCCAGGTCCATTCGCCTCGATCGAGGAGTGGTATGCCGCCCATCGGCGGGCCAGCGACGTGGCGCGCCGCACATCGGAGCCACCGCGCGGCGTGTCGATACAGGCGTTCGGCATCTTCTCGAAGATACGGGAGATCGATGATTTGCTGGTGCGGCGTCCAGGGCTGCGCCGGCGCGTGGTCGAATCGCATCCCGAAGTCGCCTTCTGGCGCGCCAACGGCAGCGTCGCGATGAGCCTGCCGAAGAAGATCAAGGGCCGCGTCAATCAGGCCGGAATGGACGAGAGACGTGCCCTGCTGGTCAGAAGCGGCCTGGACGCGCCATTCGTCACCGCGGCCCGGCCGCGCGGCGCAGCCGACGACGATTTTCTGGACGCCTGCGCGGTGCTGCTCGTTGCCGAGGCGTATGCGCGGGGGTCGGCGATCTGCTTTCCCGATCCGCCTCTCGCCGACGCACGGGGCATACCGATTGCGATCTGGGCGTAGCTGTGACTGGACCAGACGGCACGGCACGAACGCGATTGCACAAGCGCCGCTTTGGAGCTACTGGCAAGGTCATGACGCATCTGCCTGAAAGACTGATCGACGGCTATCGTGCCTTCATGGATGGACGCTATGCCTCCGAGCGCGAACGCTACCGCACCCTGGCAAAAGACGGCCAGACCCCCGAGACGATGGTCATCGCCTGCTGCGACTCCCGCGCCGCGCCAGAGACGATCTTCGACTGCGGCCCCGGCGAACTCTTCGTCGTGCGCAACGTCGCCAACCTCGTCCCGCCCTACGAGCCGGACGGCAAGCATCACTCGACCTCTGCGGCCCTCGAATTCGCGGTACAAAGCCTGAAGGTCAAGCATATCGTGGTGCTCGGCCATGGTCGCTGCGGGGGCATCCGCGCGGCTCTCGACCCGACGGCGGCGCCGCTGTCGCCGGGCGACTTCATCGGCAAGTGGATGGGGCTGGTGGCCCCGGCCGCTGAAACGGTGGTCGCCAACACGATGATGACGACGGCGGAGCGCCAGACCGCGCTCGAGCGCATTTCGATCCGCTATTCGATCGCCAATCTGCGCTCGTTTCCCTGCGTGTCCATTCTTGAGCGCAAGGAGCGGCTGACGCTGCATGGCGCCTGGTTCGACATATCGAGCGGTGAACTGTGGACGATGGATCCGGCCACCGGCGATTTCGAGCGGCCGGAAATCGTCTAGCTATTCGGCCGGCGGCGTCGTCTCCGGGGCGCGGGCGAGCACAACGTTGGCCATCGCCGGCTCGGGCAGCAGTCGCCACCAGATCCAGAAGACAATCGCGGAAAAGCCTAGCGCCGGCACCACGGTCGCGAGTGCAATCACCGGATCGAGGAAGAAGCCGGCCAGCAGGCCTCCGAGGAGACCACCACCCATCTGGAGAAAGCCGCTGAGCGCGGCCGCTGCGCCGGCTATGTGGGGAAACGGCGCGAGCGACGCCGTCGACATCGCGGGCATCAGGAAGGCCGCGCCGAAAGCATAAAGCGCCACCGGCACCATGACCGACAGGAAGGTCGGTTCGGCGACCCTGAGCGCGATGGCGAGCGCCGCGCTGCCAATCGCGATGAAGACGATGCCGACCGGCATGATGCGGTAGGCGCCGTAGGGTCCCATCAGGCGCCGTACCACGAGGTTGCCGCCGAAGAACGAGAAGGACTGCATCAGCATGCCGAGGCCGAACGCCGTCGGCGACAGTCCTATGCGGTTCATGAGGATGAAAGGCAGGATGACGGCCAACGTATAGAAGGCGCCGATCGCGCCGCCGAGCACCAGCGCCGAAGACATGAAGTAGCTGCTCTTGAAGAGCTGGCCGTACGATCGCACGAGCGCCAGCGGCCTGATGCGCGAGAGGTCTCGCTCCACCGTCTCGACCATGGCGAACTGCACGCCGAGCATGATGACGATGCCGAAGATCAGCATAAGCACGAAGATCGCGTGCCAGCCGAGGAACTCCATCGTCACGCCGCCGAGAGTGGGCGCGAAGGCAGGACCAATACCCAGGATCAGGCCGATCAGGTTCATGATCCGCGCGGAACTCTCATTGGTGAAGAGGTCGCGCACGATAGCGCGCGAAATCGCCACGCCGACGGCCGCTCCAACACCCTGGAGGAACCGCGCCGCAATCAAAACCTCGATTGTCGGGGCCACAACGGCAAGGGCGCTGGCGATCAGATAGATGCCCATGAATGCCTGAGCAATCGGCTTGCGGCCGAAGCCGTCCGACAGCGGACCGCAAACGAGCTGGGCCAGGGCAAAGCCTGCGAAGTAAAGCGACAGCGTCAGCTTGACCACGGCGTCCGTGGTGCCGAAAGCATGGGCGATCTCCGGCATTGCCGGGGTGAAGAGGGACATCGAGATCGGACCGACACCAACGAGCAGGGCGCCGATGATGCCAACCCGGCGCTCGCTCATCACGGGAGCCGCGGGGTGGGGCGTGGGCGGTTGCATGTTCATGCGGCCGCACTCCCCTTGGAGCATTCCGGGCGCAACTCGATGAGCCTTGTGCGGATCTCCTTCAGGCCGTCCCGGATTTCCTCGATGAGCTGTGGTGCCAGTGTCGCGGAGATGTCCTCGCGCAGTTCGGTGCCGATGCGTCCGATCGCTTCGAGCACGGCATGCGCTTCATCGGTGACCTGCACCAGCTTGGCGCGGCGGTCGGTGGGGTCAGCTTCGCGACGCACCAGCCCGCGCGCCTCCAGCCGATCGAGATAGGTGGACAAGGTCATCGGTTCGACGCCCATGCGATCGGCCAGGGCGCCTTGCCTGATGGCGCCGGCGCGCGCGGCGCTGACGAGTGCGCGCGCTTCGCCGGGTGTCAAGCCCATGCCGGCATCGCTGGTGCGGCGATCGAATTCGGCGCGCAGCAGGCGCGCGACGTCGGAGATCAGGAAACTGATCGTGTCTGGATCGAAACGGGGGGTCATTGGTAAGTCAGCCTTATTATCAGCGCTACTTACTTATTCGTGGTTTGCGCGTCAAGACGGGCGCTGCCCGTTGCTTCCTCCGGCGGCCATGCCTAAATCTCGCCGGTACCGCATTGCCATCCGGAGTTCTCCATGTCAGCAGCCATCGATATCGCCCACCACCCGCTTACGCACTGGACGGGGCCGCTCGGACTTCCGGCATTCGACGCGATCACGGACGACCAGTTCGCCGCGGTGTTCGACGCCGCCCTGGCCGCGCATGTGACGGAGATCGACGCGATCGCCGACAATGCGGCGGCGCCGACCATCGAAAACACGCTCCAGGCTCTGGAACTGTCGGGCGATGCGCTGGGACGGGTCTCGGCGATCTTCTGGTGCCGCGCCGGGGCGCACACCAATCCGGCGATCCAGGCGCTGGAGAGGGACATTGCACCGAAGATGTCGCGGCATTTTTCCGCGCTCTACATGAACGAGGCGCTGTTTGCACGGATCGACGCGCTTTACGCGGGCAGCGACGCTCTCGGTCTGGATACCGAGACGTCACGGGTATTGGAAAAGACCTGGAAGCGGTTCGTCAAGGCCGGCGCGAAGCTGTCGCCGGAAGACAAGCAGCGGCTCGCCGCGATCGGCGAAAGGCTGGCGTCGCTCGGTGCGCAGTTCGGCCAGAACGTGCTGGCCGACGAAGCGGGGTGGTCGCTGTTCCTCGACGAGGGCGACGATCTCGCCGGTCTTCCGGAATTCCTGAAAGATGCCATGGCGGAGGCTGCGGCGTCGCGCGGACAGGAAGGTCGGTACGCCGTCACGCTCTCGCGTTCCATCATCGAGCCGTTCCTCACCTTCTCGGCGCGGCCGGAGCTGCGCGCGCAAGCGCATCAAGCATTCACCAAGCGAGGCGAGAACGGCGGCGAAACCGACAATTCCGCACTGGTGAAGGAGACGCTGGCGCTGCGGGCGGAGCGAGCCAGATTGCTCGGCTATGAGAGCTTCGCCGCGTTCAAGCTCGACGACACCATGGCGAAGACGCCACAGGCGGTGATGGCGCTGCTGGAGCCTGTATGGGACAAGGCCCGCGCCAAGGCCGCAGCCGACAAGACGGAGCTGGAACGCATCGCGCTCGCCGCTGGAAGCAACGAAAAGATCGCGGCGGCCGACTGGCGCTTCTGGCAGGAAAAGCTGCGGGCGCAGAAATACGCCTTCGACGAGGCCGAGTTGAAGCCCTACCTGCAGCTCGACCGCATCATCGCCGCCTGCTTCGATGTCGCCGGCCGCCTGTTTGGGCTCGTCTTCGAGGAGAAGCCCGGCATCGCCGCGTGGCATGAGGACGTGCGCGTCTTCGCGGTGAAGAATGCCGACGGTTCGCACCGCGCGACGTTCCTGGCGGACTATTTCAACCGGTCTTCCAAGCGATCCGGCGCGTGGATGAGTTCGCTGGAAAGTGGACACAGGCTGGGCAAGGGCGCGTCGCCGATCATCTACAATGTCATGAACTTCGCCAAACCGCCCAAGGGACAGCCGGCGCTTCTGTCGATGGACGATGCACGGACGCTGTTCCACGAATTCGGCCACGCGCTGCACGGCATGCTAAGCGAAGCGACGTGGCCTTCCGTGTCGGGCACGGCGGTATCGCGTGACTTCGTCGAGCTTCCCTCGCAGCTCTACGAGCATTGGCTGACCGTGCCGGAAATCCTCGAAAAGCACGCGTTGCACTACAGGACCGGAGAAGCGATGCCCCGCGCATTGCTCGACAAGATGTTGGCGGCACGGACGTTCAATGCCGGTTTCGCCACCGTCGAGTTCACGGCGTCGGCGCTCGTCGACATGGCGTATCACTCGCAGGCCGACGCGCCGGAAGATCCGCTGCTTTTCGAAGCCGAGACGCTGGCCAAGCTGTCGATGCCGGCAGAGATCGCCATGCGTCATCGCACGCCGCACTTCCTGCACGTGTTCTCGGGAGACGGTTATTCGGCCGGCTACTATTCGTACATGTGGTCAGAGGTTCTCGATGCCGACGCTTTCGCCGCTTTCGAGGAAACCGGCGACGTTTTCGATGCGGCGACTGCCGAAAGGCTCAGAGCCAACATCTATGCAGCAGGAGGGACGAAGGATCCCGTGGATCTCTATACGGCTTACCGCGGAAAGATGCCGTCACCGGAAGCAATGATGGAAAAGCGCGGCCTGGCCTGAGCTGCAAGGCCTAGCAGGCGGGAAGATCGCCTCGGCGCGCGGGATCGGCGCAGGCCGGTACCGCGCCCTTGTCAGGACGGGGCCCGGTTACGGCGGCATAGTCGACACCGTCATTGCTGGGCTCGAAGGCTTCGTCCGAAACGACCATCCGATCCACGCTGACCAGCGACGGGGCGGAAAACGCCGCCCCCAGGCCCAGTCCCAGCGGGACGGCGGCCATGGCCACAAAACGGAAGATCGTTCTCGGGAAGGGCATTCGTTCCTCGTTGCCTATCGTGCGCCAATCTAACGCGCGACCGTTAACAAGGTTTCAATTGGGGAGAAATTTTGTGCGAACGGCCCCGGAGCGAGCTCCGGAGCCGTCGTGCGGCGTGCGTCGACCCCCCGGTCCTCGACGCGCCTGCAAGGTCTTAGCCTCTGTCCGCTACGCATTCTGACGCGGCGTCAGCAATGGAGGAAAGGGGTCATGGAGTCTAAAATCGATCAACGGACTGTTCACCGAATGGAGACAGTGGACCACAGCGAGTAGAACGACCACGCGCAAGGCCCCTTTCGCAAATGCGAAAAAGCCTGTATAGCGCCGCCAACCGAAAAAATGCCGCGCCCTGACGTGCCGGCCAAGCCTCCGAGAGACTTATGAAGCTTCGAAACATCGCGATCATCGCGCATGTCGACCATGGCAAGACCACCCTCGTCGACGAACTCCTCAAGCAGTCGGGCTCGTTCCGCGAAAACCAGCGCGTCGCAGAGCGCGCGATGGATTCCAACGATCTCGAGAAGGAGCGTGGCATCACGATCCTGGCGAAGGCCACGTCGGTCGACTGGAAGGATGCCCGCATCAACATCGTCGACACGCCCGGCCACGCCGATTTCGGCGGCGAGGTGGAGCGCATCCTTTCGATGGTGGATGGCGCGATCGTACTGGTCGACGCCGCCGAGGGCCCGATGCCGCAGACCAAGTTCGTCGTCGGCAAGGCGCTAAAGGTCGGCCTGCGCCCGATCGTGGTGATCAACAAGATCGACCGCCCGGACGCACGTCACGTTGAAGTCGTCAATGAGGTCTTCGACCTGTTCGCGGCTCTCGATGCGACCGACGAGCAGCTCGACTTCCCGATCCTCTACGGATCGGGCCGCGACGGCTGGGTCTCCGAAAATCCGGAAGGCCCCAAGGACCAGCGCCTTGCACCGTTGTTCGACCTGGTGCTGGACCACGTTCCGGAGCCGACGGTCGAGCCGGGCCCGTTCCGCATGATCGGTACGATCCTCGAGGCCAATCCGTTTCTGGGTCGCATCATCACCGGCCGCATCGCGTCGGGCACGCTGAAGTCCAACCAGCAGGTCAAGGTGCTGCACCATGACGGCTCGCTGATCGAGACCGGCCGCATCTCGAAGATTCTCGCCTTCCGGGGGCTGGAGCGTCAGCCGATCGAAGAGGCGCAGGCCGGCGACATCGTCGCGATCGCGGGCCTGTCGAAGGGCACAGTCGCCGACACGTTCTGCGACACGTCCGTCAGCGAGCCGATGCAGGCCCAGCCGATCGATCCGCCGACCGTGACCATGTCCTTCATCGTCAACGACTCGCCGCTGGCGGGCACCGAAGGCGACAAGGTGACGAGCCGCGTCATTCGCGACCGCCTGCTGAAGGAAGCGGAGGGCAATGTCGCGCTCAAGATCGAGGAATCGGCCGACAAGGATTCGTTCTACGTGTCCGGCCGTGGGGAATTGCAGCTCGCGGTGCTCATCGAGACGATGCGCCGCGAGGGATTCGAGCTTGCCGTCTCGCGTCCGCGCGTCGTCATGCAGAAGGACGACAGTGGCGAGCTTCTCGAGCCCATCGAAGAAGTCGTCATCGACGTCGACGAGGAGCATTCGGGCGTTGTCGTGCAGAAGATGTCTGAACGCAAGGCCGAGATGGTCGAGTTGCGCCCATCGGGCGGCGACCGCCAGCGCCTTGTCTTCCATGCACCGACACGCGGCCTCATCGGCTACCAGTCGGAGCTGCTGACGGATACGCGCGGCACCGCGGTCATGAACCGCCTGTTCCACTCCTACCAGCCCTACAAGGGCGAGCTCGCGGGCCGCTCCAACGGTGTGCTGATCTCGAACGAGCAGGGCGAGTCCGTCGCATTCGCGATGTGGAACCTCGAGGATCGCGGCCCGATGGTCATCGATGCCGGCGTCAAGGTCTATCAGGGCATGATCATCGGCATCCACTCGCGCGACAACGATCTCGAAGTGAACGTGCTCAAGGGCAAGAAGCTCACCAACATCCGCGCCGCCGGCAAGGACGAGGCCGTGCGCCTCACGCCGCCGATCCGCATGACCCTGGAACGCGCGCTCGCCTGGATCCAGGACGACGAGCTGGTCGAGGTGACGCCGAAGACCATCCGCCTGCGCAAGCTTTACCTCGATCCGAACGAGCGCAAGCGCTTCGAAAAGAGCAAGTCGGTCGCAGGCGCGGCCTGACACGGCGTCGAACCTGTCCAATACGTGAAACGGCGACCGCAGTGTCGCCGTTTTCATGATGCCTGCGCGTGAGCCGGCTATCGCGCCATGGCGTGGTATTCGACGTTCGGCCGCATATCGACGGCGGCGGCCACCCGGTTCGACATGTTGAAGAACGAGGCCGTGGCGGCGATGTCCCAGATATCGCGCTCGGAAAAGCCGGCATCGCGAAGGCCCTGCCGGTCGTGCTCCTCGATGGTGTCGGGTCGCTCCGTCAACTTGACCGCAAAATCGAGCATGGCCTTCTGCTTCGGCGAGAGTTCCGCGGCGCGATAGTTCATCACCATCTGTTCGCCGAGCTGAGGGTCGTTGGAGAGCTGCCGCACCGCGGCGCCATGGGCGGTGAGGCAGTAGTAGCAATGGTTCACCGATGACACGGCCACCGCGATCATCTCGCGTTCGAGCTTCGACAGCCCCGATTCACCCAGCATGAGCTCGTTGTACATGTCGGTGAAGGCGCGCAGCTTCCGGTCGTCGAACGCATATGCCTTCAGGACGTTCGGGACGAGGCCGAGCTTTTCCTCGCACTTGGCGAAATAGGACTTCGTCGCATCCGAAAGATCGGTCGCCGCCAGGTCAAGCGCGGTTACCTTTTCGCTCATCGTTTCATCTCCCTTTCATTGTTTGCCGGCCAGTATGGCGACGGGTCGTCAAACGACTTTTGTCTGTTACGATACAGGCAAAAGTCGAGGAGGGGAGAGGGATTCGCCATGGGGTCGGGCAAGAAATCGCCGCAGGGCAAGGCGGCAACGAAGGCAGGCAGCGAGGAAGTCGGAAGGCTGGCATCGTTCCTGCGGGCGCGGGCGCCGGCTGAAGACCTCGCGACATATGACGACGCGGTCTTCGAGAAGGCCATCGCACTCGCCTACCGGTCGCTCAAGAAGCACCGGGAGGGCGACAGCGTCGTGTCGATCGACAACGACCCCGCGCTGGTGCGCCATGGGCGACCGATCACGGCGATCACGATCGTCAACGACAACATGCCGTTCCTGTTCGATTCGATCACCGGCGAGATCACCGAGAGTTCCGGCGAGGCATCGCTGGTGCTGCACCCGATCCTGCTGGTGAAACACAACAGGTCGGGCGTCGCGGAACTGGTCGGCGACGGCTCGGGTGGCAAGATCGACACTGAGGCCGACAAGGTCAGCCTGATCCACGTCCATGTCGGGCGCCTGGGCGAGGATGCGGCCGAAGCGCTCAGGGCAAAGCTGGAGCAGGTGCTGTCTCAGGTGAAGGTGGCGGTCTCCGACTGGAAGCCGATGCTGGCCCGGCTCGACGAAGCGATCCACGATTTCCGCTATGCGCCGATTCCGCTCGGCAAGGACGAGGTGACGGAAGCCATCGCCTTCCTGGAGTGGCTGCGCGACGACAATTTCACATTCCTCGGCATGCGTGAGTTCAAATATGTCGGCGGCGAAAAGACCGGCACGCTGGAAAGAACCCGCAAGGCGGGGCTCGGAATCCTCGCCGACCCGGATGTCAGGGTTCTGCGCCGGGGCGACGAACCGGTCACGACGACGCCCGAAATCCGCGCCTTCCTACATGGGCCGGAGCCGCTTCTGGTCACCAAGGCCAACGCCAAGTCGATCGTGCATCGGCGCATCTATCTCGACTATGTCGGCGTCAAGACGTTCGACGCAAAGGGCAAGCTGACCGGAGAACTGCGCATCGTCGGGCTGTTCACCTCCACGGCCTACACGCGCTCGGTGATGAAGATCCCGTATATCCGGTCGAAGGCCAATGCGGTCATCGCCAAGTCCGGTTTCGACCCGCACGACCATTCCGGCAAGGCGCTGATCAATGTGCTGGAATCCTATCCGCGCGACGAGCTCTTCCAGATTCCCGTGCCGGTGCTGCGCAAGCACGCCGAGGCGATCCTCGCGCTGGGCGAGCGGCCGCGCGTGCGCGCCCTGGTGCGTGTCGACCAGTTCGACCGCTTCGTTTCCGCGATCATCTTCGTGCCGCGAGACCGCTATGATTCCAACGTGCGCGAGCGGATAGGCGAGTTTCTCAAGACGGCGTTCGACGGTCGTTTGTCGGCTTACTATCCGGCTTTCCCGGAAGGGACGCTGGCGCGCGTTCATTTCATCATCGGTCGCTCGGGCGGCAAGACCCCCAAAGTGGAGATCGAGGCGCTGGAGGCAGCGCTGCGCTCGATCGTGCGCACCTGGGACGACGCGCTGCGGGAAGCGGCGTCCGACGCGCAGTCAAGCCCGTCGCTGATCGCGATCGCCAATCGCCTGCCGCAGAACTATCGCAACTCGTTCTCGCCAGAGACGGCATTGCGCGACGCCGGCCGCATCGCGACGATCACCGCCGAAGACCCGATCGCCGTCGACTTCTATCACCTTGCGGACGACGAGCCGTCTGGCGCGGCGCTGAAGATCTACCATCACGGAACACCGGTGGCGCTTTCGATGCGCGTTCCGCTGCTCGAAAACATTGGCTTCCGCGTCATCAGCGAACGGACGTTCGAAATCGCCGCGGAGGACGGGGGGGAGCCGGTCTTCATCCACGACATGGAGCTCGTCAACGCCTTTGGCGGGCCGGTCGATCTGGCCGGCGGCGGGCTGCTGCTCGAAGAGGTCTTTCTTTCGATCTGGCGCGGCGAAACCGACAATGACGGATATGCCGCCCTCGTCCAGACCGCCGGGCTTCGCGCCCGTGAAATCCAGCTCCTGCGTGCCTATGGGCGCTACCTGCAGCAGGCCGGCATTCCGCAGAGCCAGGACTTCATCGCCGCCGTGCTGACCCGCCATCCCGACATCGCGCGCGCGCTGTTCGGGCTTTTCGTGGCGCGCTTCGATACGCAAGGCGGCAAGGACGGCGAAGTGACGGCAAGGCATCTCAAGGCGGCGATCAAGGATGCGCTCGATGAGGTGCCGAACCTCGATGACGACACGATCCTGCGGCGCTATGAAAACCTGATCGATTCCACCTTGCGCACCAACTATTTCGCGCGCGAGTCCGATGCGCCGCGTTCATTGGCGATCAAGCTGGACTCGCGCAACGTGATGGGACTGCCGGAACCGAAGCCATGGCGGGAAATCTACGTCTACGGGCCACAGGTCGAGGGCGTGCATCTGCGTTTCGGCGCGGTGGCGCGCGGCGGCCTGCGCTGGTCCGACCGGGCGCAGGACTATCGGACCGAGGTGCTGGGGCTGGTCAAGGCGCAGCAGGTGAAGAACGCCGTGATCGTGCCCGTGGGCGCCAAGGGCGGGTTCTATCCGCGCCTTCTGCCCGCCGGCGGCAGCCGCGGCGACATCTTCGCTGCCGGCAAGGCCGCCTATGTGAACTTCGTTTCCAGCCTGCTGTCGATCACGGACAATCTCGAAGGCGACACCGTCGTGCCGCCTGCCGCCATGGAACGCCGCGACGGCGACGACCCCTATTTCGTGGTTGCCGCCGACAAGGGCACGGCGACGTTCTCCGATACCGCCAATGCCATCAGCCAGGCGCATGGCTTCTGGCTCGACGACGCTTTCGCGTCGGGCGGCTCGGCCGGCTACGACCACAAGAAGATGGGCATTACAGCGCGGGGTGCGTGGGAAGCCGTCAAGCGGCATTTCCGCGAGATGAACCGAGACATCCAACGCGAGCCGTTCACTGTTGCAGGCGTCGGCGACATGTCGGGCGACGTCTTTGGCAATGGAATGCTGCTGTCGCCCTGCATCCGCCTGGTCGCGGCCTTCGACCATCGCGACATCTTCCTCGATCCCACGCCTGACGAGGCCGCGTCGTTCGAGGAGCGCCAGCGGCTGTTCGACAACCCGCAGCTCAACTGGCAGGACTACGACCGCTCGAAGCTGTCGGAAGGCGGGATGATCATTTCGCGCACCACCAAGTCGGTGACTCTCAGCGATCAGGCCGCCGAATTGCTCGGCTTGCAGAAGAAGACCGCGTCGCCAGCCGAGATCATGAATGCCATTCTCAAGGCGCATGTCGACCTTTTGTGGTTCGGCGGCATCGGCACCTATGTACGCGGGTCAAACGAGAGCAATGGAGACGTGGGCGACCGGGCAAACGATGCGATCCGCATCACGGGCACGGAAGTCGGCGCCAAGGTCGTCGGCGAAGGCGCCAATCTGGGCATGACCCAGCGCGCGCGCATCGAATACGGCCTTGCGGGCGGTCGCTGCAATTCCGATGCGATCGACAATTCGGCCGGGGTCAATTCGTCTGACGTCGAGGTGAACATCAAGATCGCGCTGGCTGCGGCCATGCGGAAAGGGTCGTTGACCCGGCCGGCGCGCAACAAGCTGCTGGCCGACATGACGGAGGACGTGGCCGGCCTGGTGCTCGCCAACAATTACGAGCAGACGCTGGCGGTTTCTCTGGCGCGTCGGCGCGGACTTGCCGACCTGACGCATCAGGAGCGGTTCATGCAGGCGCTGGAAGCGCGGGGGCTGCTCGACCGTGTCGTCGAGGTGCTTCCGTCGAGCGCGGCGGTGGCCGAGCGCGAAGCGCGCGGCGAGGCGCTGACTCGTGCGGAAATCGGCGTGTTGCTCGCCTATGCGAAGATCGTGCTGTTCGACGATATCGTGGCCAGTGGTCTTCCCGACGACCCGCATCTGGAAATGGACCTGATGGCGTATTTTCCGGGGCGCATGTCGAAGAAATACGCCGACGAAATCCGGGGACACAGGCTGCGGCGCGAGATCATCGCGACACTGCTCGCCAACGATGCCATCAACCGTGGCGGGCCTTCCTTCATCACCCGGATGCAGGATCTGACGGGTCGCACGGCGGCGGAAGTCGTCTCGGCGTTCACGGTTGTGCGCGACGGCTTCGAACTGCCGGCGCTCTATGCGCAGATCGACGCGCTGGACGCGAAGATCGACGGCGACATCCAGTTGGAGCTTTACCAGACGGTCGGTCGGCTGGTTCATGCAGCCACTGGCTGGCTGCTCAAGAACGACGATGGCGCCGCGCCGCTGGGAGAGCGGATATCGGCGCTACGCGAGGCACGGAAGACTCTCGAGGGCAAGATCGGCGCGATGGTTCCAGCCTTCACGTCGGACCGCCTGCGCGACCGCGCCCATGGCCTGTTCAAGGCCGGCGCGCCCGAGGCACTGGCGGAGCGCGTTGCCTTCCTGTCGATCTCCGAACTCATCCCCGATATTGCCCAGGTGGCGCAGGAGGCGAAAGCGGGCTTGCTCGAGGCCGCACGCGCCTTCTTCGCCGTCACCGAGGCGTTCCGGATCGGCCGGATTTCGGATGCCGCTCGATCGATCTCGCCGACCGATTATTATGACGGGCTGGCACTGTCTCGTGCCACGGAAACGGTGAGTGCGGCGCGACGCGGCATGGCGACAAGCGCGCTGGTCAGCCATGGCAAGGAGACCGACCCCGTCGCAGCCTGGCTGGAAGCCGGAGGCGAACGCGTGTCGCGCACCCGCGACCGGCTGCAGGCGCTGACGGAAGGCGGAGACCTGACGGTTTCGCGGCTGACGGTGGCGGCGGGGCTGATGGCGGATCTGAGCTGAACGGACAACCCGCGCGCTATCTCTCGTCATGGTGTTCGGCTAGGTTCTAGCCAATGCGAACAGCCGATCGGGGACGGGAATGAGTAACGAGGCAGACGTGCGTCCGGTGCCGCGCAGCGGCATCCGGGCCTGGATGATGTTCGACTGGGCGGCACAGCCATTCTTCACGGTGGTCACCACCTTCATCTTCGGGCCGTACTTCGTCTCCCGCATGGCCAGCGATCCAGCCACCGGCCAGGCGGCATGGGGCTACGGCATCGCGGCTGCCGGCATCGTCATTGCCATCCTGTCGCCGGTGCTGGGCTCGATCGCCGACCGGGCCGGCGCGCGCAAGCCGTGGCTCGCGGCCTTCGCGGTGGTGCAGGTCATCAGCCTGTGCTGCCTGTGGCTGGCTGAGCCCGGCTCGTCGCTGGTGATGGTGCTTGTGTTCTTCTGCCTCGCCACCGTCGCCGCGGAGTTTTCGATCGTCTTCAACGATTCGATGATGCCGCGGCTCATCACCAAGGATGAGATCGGGCGGGTGTCCAACATCGCCTGGGGCCTCGGTTACCTCGGCGGCATGATCGTGCTGATTTTCGTCGTCGCCCTGCTCGCCGCGTCGCCTGAAACCGGCAAGACGCTGATCGGTGCCGATCCGCTATTCGGGCTGGATCCGGTGCAAGGCGAGGATGCACGCGCCACCGGACCACTGTCGGCGCTCTGGTACGTCGTCTTCGTGCTGCCGCTGTTCCTGTTCACCCCGGACGCGCCCAAGGCGATGTCCGTGCGGCGCGCGGTCGGTGCCGGGCTGCGCGATCTGGCGAATACGATTTCCGAAGCACGCCGCCGCGCTGGGCTGGTTCGCTTCCTCGTTGCACGGATGATCTACCAGGACGGCGTCAACGCGCTCCTGGCGCTGGGCGGGGCGTTCGCGGCGGCACTGTTTGCCTGGTCGATCACGGAGGTGGGTATCTTCGGCATCATCCTGAACATCGTCGCGGTTCCCGGATGCCTGCTGGCCAGTCGGATCGACACGGCACTGGGTTCCAAGACGGTGGTGATGATCTCGCTGGTGATGCTGTGCGTCGCCACCATCGGGATCATCTCGACGGGTCCCGGCTTCACCTTGTTCGGCGCGCTGCCCCTGCCGGCAGACGATTCCGGCGGGCTGTTCGGCACCGCCGCTGAGAAGGCATATATTCTCTACGGGTTGCTGGTCGGCCTGGCCTTCGGCCCCGTCCAGGCGTCCTCGCGCTCCTATCTGGCAAGGAGCGTGGCGGTCGATGAGGCGGGACGCTATTTCGGCCTCTATGCTTTCGCCGGGCGAGCAACGAGTTTCCTCGCCCCATTCCTGGTTGCGACTGTCACGGTCGCCAGCGGATCGCCACGCCTCGGCATGGCGGTCATCATCATCTTCCTCGTTGCAGGGCTCATCATCCTGCGAACCGCGCCCTATCCGGCCCATAGTGCCCGGGAAAACTCCGACTAGTGCCGGAAGTGGCGCGTGCCGGTGAAGACCATCGCGATGCCGTGCGCGTCTGCCGCGGCGATCACTTCTTCGTCCCGCATTGAACCGCCGGGCTGGATGACGGCTGTGGCGCCGGCCTCGACCGCGGCAAGCAGACCATCGGCGAAGGGGAAGAAGGCGTCGGAGGCAACGACCGAGCCTTTCGTCAACGGTTCGGGGTTTCCGGCAGCCTCGGCGGCGTCGAGGGCCTTGCGGGCGGCGATGCGCGATGAGTCCACACGGCTCATCTGCCCGGCGCCGATACCGACGGTCGCCAGGTTGCGCGCATAGACGATCGCGTTCGACTTGACATGCTTGGCGACGCGGAAGGCAAAGGCGAGGTCGGCCATTTCCGTATCGCTCGGTGCGCGCCTGGTGACGACCTTGAGATCGAGGTCGTCGACGACCGCATTGTCGCGCGACTGGACCAGCAGGCCACCGGACACGGACTTGACCGTCATGCCGGCAGAGCGGGGGTTGGGCAGGCCGCCGGTGACCAGCAGGCGCAGGTTCTTCTTCGCGGCGACGATCGATATGGCCTCCTCCGAGGCGTCCGGTGCGATGATGACCTCGGTGAATGTCTTCACGATTTCCTCGGCAGCTTGCGCATCCAGCAGTTGGTTGAGCGCGACGATGCCACCGAAGGCCGAAACCGGGTCACAGGCAAGCGCGGCGAGGTAGGCGTCCTTCAATGTCGCGCCTTCGGCTACGCCACAAGGGTTGGCGTGCTTGATGATGGCAACGGCGGCCGCGCGCGCGGGGTCGAATTCGCCGACGAGTTCGAATGCTGCGTCGGTGTCGTTGACGTTGTTGTAGGAGAGTTGCTTGCCCTGAAGCTGACGGGCGGAGGCGACGCCCGGCCGTTTGTCGCCATTGACGTAGAACCCAGCCTTCTGATGCGGGTTTTCACCGTAGCGCATCACCGTTTCGAGCTTGCCGCCAAAGGCACGCCACGTCGGGGCCTCGATATCCAGCGCGTCGGCGAACCAGCCGGAGATCGCGGCGTCATAGGCGGCGGTGCGTGCGTAGGCCTTTGCCGCCATTTCCTGGCGAAAGCGATAGGGTGTCGCGCCATCGTTGGCCGACAGCGTGTCGAGCAGCGGCTGGTAGTCTGCGGGGTCGGTGACGATCGTCACATAGGCATGGTTCTTGGCCGATGCACGCACCATGGCCGGCCCACCAATGTCGATGTTCTCGACGACCGAGGCATAGTCGCCTCCCGATGCCCGCACCTCCTCGAAAGGATAGAGGTTGATGATCGCGACATCGATCGCGCCGATCCCGTGTTGCTCCATTGCCGCGGCATGCTCTGCGTCGTCGCGGATGGCGAGCAGGCCGCCGTGGACGGACGGATGCAGCGTCTTGACGCGGCCATCCATGATTTCCGGGAAGCCGGTGATTTCGGAAACGTCCCTGACCGCGATTCCCGCCTCGGCGATCGCCTTGGCCGTGCCCCCGGTGGACACCAGCTCGATGCCGGCATTCGCAAGCGCCTGGGCAAGCTCGATCAGGCCGGTCTTGTCGGACACGGAAAGCAATGCGCGGCGCGCCCTGACGAGATCGGGAGCGGGGATGTTCTTGGATATGACGGCCATGCTGGCGGCTCCATCTGGCGGGGACGGGGAGGATGCCGGGGCCGTAGCACATGGCGTAGGGATTTGGAACGCAGGCGTCGGAGTGCCCGGGTTCCTATGTGCGCAGGAAGCGCCAGTGGATTTCCGGATGTTCGGATGCCTTGTAGGTCAGGACGAGCTGGCGGGCGCGGCGTGGTCCGCCAAGCGCGGCGAAGAACAGGGATTCCTCGACGGCCGGCGCCAGTTCCTCGCAGGTGAATTCCCAGCGTTCGCCGCTGGGCGCAGAAAGGACGAGATCGTCGCGCTGGTTCTGGAACAAGGCGATGTCGGGATGGAGGTGGAAGCGGACGGCGACATTGTCGTGGCCGTTCGACCTTGCAATCTCGCCGCCTCTGCGGAACACCCGATCGATACCTTCGAGCATCTCGCCGCCGGCGCTGAGGCTCAGTTCTCTCTCGTGATAGAGGCCGAAGCGTTGGACGTATCCGTCGTGCTGCGCGACGAAGGCCTGGATGCCTGTGGAATCCATGCGCTGGCACGGAACATTGCGGGGCCCGGCGATCAGCGGCGCGCCAAGCAGCCCGCTCAAGCCACGAGACAGGGTGAAACGGGCCGATGAGGTGTCGTTGAGCGTCGCCGTCGAATGCGCGGCCGTGGAACGCGACAATGGCCGGAAATCCTCGGCACCATAGGTGTCGACGCCGCAATTGACGATGAAGTGATCCCTCCCGGAAGAAAGCTCGAAGGCGAGGCATCCGGCCTGCGCGGCATGCGAGACCTCCGTGGGTGGTGCCGCGCCGGCGTCGGCGATCACGGTGGTGTTTCCCATGCACAGGCGCTCGTAGCCGGAATGTGGCGCATGCAGAAGCGGTGCACCGACGGTGTCGTCGTGATGCAGGATCGCCGCGATCCTGTCGTGGCCGGTGGCGCCCATGCCGTTGAACCGAGCGAGCGTGCCGTCCTGGTGGCGGAAGAAGCGCAGGGCCGGCAGCATGCGCTCAACCGCGCCGATCAGGGCTTCGGGCGGCGCCTCGGCCTGGTTCGAATAGGTATGGCGCAGCGGCAACAGGTCAGCGAGCAGTTCGAGCACGGCTTCGGGACTACGCGAGATGTGCCCGCCATCGGGCAGGATCTGCCGCTCGAGCTCGATCGACAATTGCCGCGATGCAGCGCGCAGGGTGGCGGGCGACGCGGGCAGCGAAAGCGCTGCGAAAGCCAGCGCGATGCGCGCGCGCAGCCTTTCCTCGCCGTCGGGCATTTCGGGCGTCGTCGCGCGCAGGTAGCGGATCTGGATGGCGAGCGATTTGAGGAACGCGCGGTAGAACGGAAACTCCGCGCCTTGCAGCACGACGCCGGAATGCTGGAGCCAGGCGATGACGCGCCGGGCGGTTATGGCCGGCTCCCAGGCGACGCCGCCAATCTTGCGGCCATGCATGGCGATCCAGTCGCTCACCAGCGCGCGGGCGTTGGCAGAGGCGAGCTCGGTTTCGGCGGCGCGCATGTGGCGCAGCCAGCGAAAACCGTGCAGCGACGACATCCAGGCGGCACTGGCTATCTCCGTAAGGAACGGGGAAGCGTCGGTCTCCACCATGTAGCCGGCAAACGGAAACCGGCCGTGATAGATTTCGTTGGCGATCTGGGGGTCGGCGACGCGCAGATCCGGCGGGGCGATCAGGACGCGTTCCGGCGTACGCCCAGTGAACCGCCAGCGGTAGATCGGGCCGACACGCAGGCGGCCGCGCGCGCGCCGCCACAAGGTGGCGGCGACCAAAGCCCATATCTGTGGGGATTCAGCCCTCGCGGCCGACAAATCTCGTTTCCTCCGAATCGCCGAAGCGTAATTTACATTTTGGGAATATGGTAAATGATTCAGCAATTTATTCGAAGGTCGAAATTGAAGCTGTCAGTCAGCCCAATCGACGCAGCCTGACGGCATAGAAGCCGTCGAGGCCCGACAGGCCGGGCGTGCCCATGACGAGCCCTGCCGGGGTGGTGCGGATGGCGCCGTCACTGGCGACGAACGGCGCCAGATAAGGGAGCTCCTCTGCCGAGACGGGATCGAGCCGCATCTCCGGGTTGGCGGCGAGGAAATCGTCGACCAGCCGTTCGCCTTCGAGGGGATCGAGCGAGCAGTTGGAGAACACGAGGCAGCCGCCGGGCCGCACCAGAGTCGCCGCATGAGCGAGCATCCGGGACTGCAGGTCGGCGAGGCGGGCGACGTCGTCCGGCCCCTTCGTCCATGGCACGTCCGGGTGGCGGCGCACCGTGCCGGTCGACGAGCAGGGCGCATCGAGCAGCACCGCGTCGAACAGTTCCTGAGGGCGGAAGGCGAACAGGTCGCCCTCGACGATCTCTGCCTCGAGCTGAAGCCGGGCGAGATTGGCCGCGAGTCGCTTGGCGCGGTTGGGCGAAAGCTCGAGCGCGGTGACCCTGGCTCCGGCCTGCGCAAGCTGCGCCGTCTTGCCGCCGGGTGCGGCACACAGGTCGGCGACGCGAAGTCCGGAGATGTCACCGAAGAGCCGCGCGGGGATGGCGGCTGCCGCGTCCTGCACCCACCATTCGCCCTCGGCGAAGCCGGGCAGGTCGGGGACTGAGGCGTCGAGCTTCTCGATGCGCACGCTGCCGGTCGGCAGCACGATGCCGCCGAGGCGTTCCGCCCAGCCCGCCGGGTCGCTCTTGACCGTCAGGTCGACCGGGGCCTCGAGCCGGTGCGCGGCGAGGATCGCTGCTGCGTGGTCGTCGCCATAGGCGGACTTCAACCTTTCGACGAACCATTGCGGCGCATCGTCGGTGGCACCCATCGCGGCTGGCAGCGCGCGCTCCTTGCGCCGCCCGATTTCGCGCAGCACCGCGTTGACGAGGCCTGAAAAGCGTTTCGTGCGCGGGTCTTCGCCAGCCTGCGTGACCGCAAGGTCGACGGCGGCTGAGTCAGGCACGTCGAGAAACAGCATCTGCGCGGCGGCGACATGCAGAATATGCGACAAGGTGTGGGCGTTTGCCGGCAAGGGACGGTCGAGCCTGGCGGACACCAGCGCATCGATCGTGCCGCGGAAACGCAGCGCCGTCGTCAGGATGGCACGCACCAGCGAACGATCGCGCATGTCCAGCGCACGAAACTGCGGATGGCCATGGTCGTTATCGGTCAGCCCGTCGAGCGAGGTCTTCGCATCGATCACCGCCGCCAGCAGCCGCGTCGCCGCCTTGCGGGCCGCGAGACCGGGCACGTTGCTTTCCGTTTTCGCAGGACGACTTCCGTTGCCGCCGCGCGCGCGGCGGCCTTGCGTCGTCACGACCTGCCGCTCCGCGGTCCGGTCGGATTGCGGCCCCACGGGTTCTGCTGGGGAGGCTCCGGGGTCGGCGCGGGTCGGCCACCCCAGGGGCCTCCGTCGGTGCCGGTTGTCGGTGCTTCGGGCGCGGGGCTGCGGGCGGGCGCAGCAGGCCGGTCATTGCCGCCCGCTCCACCACCGAACTCCTGCGCCAGCTTCTGCAATGCTGCGATGCGGTTCTCCGTGGCGGGGTGGGTGGAGAACAGATTGTCCATCCGCTCGCCAGACAACGGATTGATGATGAACATGTGCGCGGTTGCCGGATTGCGCTCGGCATCCGGGTTGTGGACCGCCTTGGCGCCGCGCGCGATCTTGTTGAGCGCCGAGGCCAGCCACATCGGGTTGCCGCAGATCTCGGCGCCGCGCTTGTCGG
The DNA here is from genome assembly GCF_039839275.1 of Mesorhizobium sp. CAU 1741. Taxonomy (NCBI): domain Bacteria; kingdom Pseudomonadati; phylum Pseudomonadota; class Alphaproteobacteria; order Hyphomicrobiales; family Phyllobacteriaceae; genus Mesorhizobium; species Mesorhizobium sp. CAU 1741. The sequence goes on from NZ_JBDOQP010000002.1 coordinate 1,347,781, forward strand.
CGGCATATTCACGGGTGCGGCTGATTGCCATCTGCACCATCATCGCAGCCAGCGGGGCGACGATGATCGCCACCAGCACGCCGATGATGCCCAGTGGATTGTTGTTGCGGTTGCCGCCGAAGAAGAAGGCGAAGTTGCCGAGCATCGAGATCGCGCCGGCAAGCGTCGCGGTGATCGTCATGGTCAGCGTATCGCGGTTCTGCACGTGGGCCAGTTCGTGGGCCATCACCGCCGCGACTTCCTCGGGGCTCAGGCTCTTGAGAAGTCCGGTGGTCGCCGCGACGGCCGCGTTCTGCGGGTTACGGCCGGTTGCGAACGCGTTGGGCTGCGGGTTGTCGATAATGTAGACCTTCGGCATCGGCAGGCCCGCGCGTCCGGCAAGGTCGCGTACGATGGTGTAGTATTCGGGCGCGTTGCGCTCGTCGACCTCGACGGCGTGGTGCATGCGCAGCACCATCTTGTCGGCGTTCCAGTAGCTGAACAGGTTCATGCCGGCGGCGATCACGAAAGCGATGAGCATGCCGCCCGAGCCGCCAATGAGATAGCCGATGCCCATGAAGAGCGCCGTCATCAGGGCCAGAAGCATCGCTGTGCGAATGACGTTCATGCAGAACTCCGCTGTTTCGAAAGCCAGCCGCGCCGGGTCGATCCCGCGCTGCGAACCGTCTATATGATGGGCAGCGACCGATGGAAATTCAATCTTTCGAGCAGCAAGCCATGAATGAATCGCCCGACACCGAAAAATCCGCCGCCGAACCGCTGCCAGAACCCAGGACGCTGTCGCCCGCGGCACAACGTGCGCTCGAGGAAGCCGAAGAGCGGCGGATGTCGGCGCTCAAGCGCGAGGCCGCCTTGCCGAAGGAAATCGGCGGGCGCGGCGGCAACGACCCGGCGCGCTACGGCGACTGGGAAGTCAAAGGCATGGCGAGCGACTTCTAGGCGCAAGCGTGCCGATACGAGACACGGCCGCGCCGCGGTCCCCCGCGCCTTAACCGACACGAAACCAAGCTTTCAGGATCGCGCCCGCATTAACAGCGTCTTGGCCTTCAACATGCCATTTTGCCGCCCAAAGGACCGGAACCGGCCCGCCTGATGCATCCGGAAACAGGATCATCATCAGGTGTTGCGAATGGAGACAGGGCGATGCAGGCGAAGGGCGTACTGAGGCGGCTGACAAGGCATTTTCGCGACGGGCGCGGCGGCAATTTCGGGCTGATGGCGGCCATCATCGCGCCCGTGGTCCTGCTGGCGGCCGGCTATGGCATCAACGTAACCCAGATATCGCTGACGCGGTCCAACCTGCTTGCCGCGCTCGATTCCGCGGTGACGTCGACGGCGCGCGACCTGACGACGGGCGTCATCGACGAGGAGGACGCGCCGGAGGTTGTGAAGGCGTTTCTCATGGCCAACGGGCTGCGGGCATTTGCCGAAGACGGGCGGCTGACGCTCGACAGCCTCGTGATCGACAAGCAGGCCCGCACGGTATCGGCGGTCGCAAGCGTCGAACTCGACGTCGCCTTCGCGCTGTTCGGCGCGGCCAACAAGCAGATCATCACGACTGAATCCGCAGCACTCTATTCGGATCGGCGTATTGAGATCGCCATGATGCTGGACGTGACGGGGTCGATGAAGGGGCAGAAGATCAGGGATCTAAAAACGGCAGCGGGCAATGCTGTCACGCAACTGCTTTTGGCAAATCGGAATGGCAATGCGCGTGTGAGGATCGCTCTCGTGCCCTACGCCGCTGCAGTCAATGTCGGTAGCGCGCTGGGTATGCGCACAATATTCGAAGAACAGCCGAACGGACCCAACTTGCCTCCACCAAACTGGGCGCGACCTGCTTCATTGAAGAACAATTGTACCACCGAGCGCAGGTTGCCGGACGGAAGTGCGGACTTCTCCGACGTCGGCCCGTATGACGAGCGGATGAACAACGATGACAAATACTATCAAACGCTTGTCAATCGCGACGACAGGCTCAGGTCATGCCCCAACGCACAACTGGTGCCGTTGACGGCCAACGAGGACACCCTTCAGGATACGATCCAGGATTTTTCCGCCGATGGGTATACCGGCGGAGGGATTGCGGCGCAGTGGGGCTACTACATGCTGTCGCCAAACTGGCGCCGGGTTATCCGCGATGCCGGATTGGGGGATGGCCCGGCAGACCCCGACCCGGACGAGGTCTCCAAGGTAGCAATCCTGATGACGGACGGAGTGTTCAATACGACATTCGTAGGCACATCGACCTGGCCTGAAGGAGGCGAGGAAGCGCTGTCTACGAGCAACGCCGAACGCGTATGCGAAGAGATGAAGAAGGACGGCATCGAAGTCTTCACGATCGGTTTCGCCCTGCCGGCAGGCGAAGTGTCTGCGGCAAGACGGGTGCTAGAGGATTGCGCCTCGGATGACACGGGGGCGGTCCGCCATTTCCACGAAGCGTCGACAGGCGAGGAACTCGATGAGACGTTCCGTGAAATCGCGCGCAACATCGAAACCTTGGCACTGACGCGCTAGCCTTCACTGCACGCCAATAGCAAAGGGCCGGCTCTCGCCGGCCCTCCGTGCTTTCCGTCCGTGGCGCGGCCCGTGACGACAGCAGTGCTGCCGGCCGCGCGTCACGCGCCTGTCAGGAAGACTGCTTCCTGAAAGGACGATCCGCCGGGGCCACACTACGGTTGAAACCACTCGACATCAGATCACCTCCTTTCAGTTCGTTGAACACGCGCCCAATGTGGGGTGGTTCGCTCCGCACCGCAAGGAGAATCATGTGGCCCTTGGAGTTGGTCGTCGGGACTGGGCTCATGAGCTCCGGCATGGATCCTCGGGTCGAGCCCGAGGATGACGATATTGAAGGTTGCCGCAAACCGCGTACGTTGACGTTTGATAGCGACCTCACCGCCTGCGTCATCCTCGGGCTCGACCCGAGGATCCATGCCGGGGCGGTTCCGCTTCGCAGCCGTCCAGTCCTGCCGGTGCCGGCCCTTATTTCTTCTTGTTCTGGCGGTTGGCGACGAGATCGTCGACGACGCCGGGATCGGCGAGAGTCGAGGTGTCGCCCAGCGCGCCGAAATCGTCCTCGGCGATCTTCCTGAGAATGCGGCGCATGATCTTGCCGGAGCGCGTCTTTGGCAGGCCGGGCGAGAACTGGATCAGGTCTGGCGAGGCGATCGGGCCGATCTCCTTGCGGACATGCGCGACGAGTTCCTTGCGCAGCGCGTCGCTGCCTTCTTCGCCCGCCATCAGCGTGACGTAGCAATAGATGCCCTGGCCCTTGATGTCGTGCGGATAGCCGACGACGGCGGCCTCCGACACCTTGTCATGGGCGACGAGGGCGGATTCGACCTCGGCGGTGCCCATGCGGTGGCCGGAGACGTTGAGCACGTCGTCGACGCGGCCGGTGATCCAGTAATAGCCGTCCTCGTCGCGGCGGCAGCCGTCACCGGTGAAATACTTGCCCTTGTAGGTGGCGAAGTAGGTCTGGATGAAGCGGTCGTGGTCACCATAGACGGTACGCATCTGGCCGGGCCAGGATTCGGTGATGCAGAGATTGCCGTCTGCCGCGCCCTCGAGCACCTTGCCGTCATTGTCGACGAGCTGAGGCTGGACGCCGAAGAACGGCCGGGTCGCCGACCCCGCCTTCAGGTCCGTTGCGCCGGGTAGCGGCGTGATCAGGATGCCGCCGGTCTCGGTCTGCCACCAGGTGTCGACGATCGGGATCTTCTTGTCGCCGACGACCTTGAAGTACCACTCCCAGGCTTCGGGATTGATCGGCTCGCCAACGGAACCCAGCACCTTGAGCGACTTGCGCGACGCGCGTTTTACGAAGTCGTCGCCGGCGCCCATCAGCGCGCGGATGGCGGTCGGCGCGGTGTAGAAGATGTTGACCTTGTGCTTGTCGACCACGTCCCAGAGGCGCCCGGCATCGGGATAGTTGGGCACGCCTTCGAACATCAGCGTGGTGGCGCCATTGGCCAGCGGGCCATAGACGATGTAGCTGTGCCCGGTGACCCAGCCGACGTCGGCGGTGCACCAGTAGATGTCTCCGTCGTGGTAGTCGAAGACATACTGGTGCGTCATCGAGGCATAGACGAGATAGCCGCCGGTGGTGTGCAGCACGCCCTTGGGTTTTCCTGTCGAGCCAGAGGTGTAGAGGATGAACAGCGGGTCTTCCGCCTTCATCTTTTCCGGCTTGCACTCCGGCTTAACCGTGCGAACTTCCTCGTGATACCAAAGATCGCGGCCATTGGCCCAGCCGACCTTGCCGCCGGTGCGGCGGACGACAAGCACGTTTTTGACAGAGACGTGATTCCGGGCGGCGATGTCGATCGCCTTGTCGGTGTTTTCCTTCAGCGGGATCGTCTTGCCGCCGCGCAAGCCCTCGTCGGCGGTGATGACGAAGGTGGATTCGCAGTCGACGATGCGCCCGGCCAGCGCGTCGGGCGAGAAACCGCCGAACACGACCGAGTGAACCGCGCCGATGCGCGCGCAGGCCAGCATCGCGTAGGACGCTTCGGGGATCATCGGCATGTAGATGGTGACGCGGTCGCCCTTCTTGACGCCGTGCTTCTTCATCACGTTGGCCAGCCGGCATACGTACTCGTAGAGTTCGTTATAGGTGATCTTCTTGTCGTCGTAGGGGTTGTCGCCCTCCCAGATGATCGCCGTCTGATCGCCGCGCTTCTTCAGGTGGCGGTCGATGCAATTATGGGCGACATTGGTCTGGCCGTCCTCGAACCACTTGATCGATACCTTGCCGTCGAAGGAGGCGTTCTTGACCTTGGTGTAGGGCTTGAACCAGTCGATGCGCTTGCCGTGCTTGCCCCAGAACTTGTCTGGGTTCTTGATGCTTTCCCTGTACCATTTCTGGTAGGTGTCGTTGTCGATCAGCGCGTCCTTCTTCCAAGCAGGCTGGACACGGTGGATCTTGACGTCGGACATGCTTTCTCCCTCCCGGATCGATTTGCCGGCGCGCTTGGCTGCCGGTCGGCAACGGTCGCCGCCTCTCGCGGCGCATTATGTCCAAATCGGGCCCGGCGACAACATCACTCGCGAAGCAAGACATGGTTGATCGAGGGCGGCGTTGTCAGCACTCCCGGGTGCGTGATGCTAACAGTTTGTAATAGAACGATAAATTCGCCGTGAACGTTCGGAAATCAATAGACGGTTAACCATCCCGCGCCATAGTTTTGCGAATGGAGGAGCAACCTTGAACGGGGAACTTGCCATGCGCGACCACGCCGAACTCGAAATGATGCTCAAGGGCTATGGCCTGACGACGGCCGAAATCCTGTATCGCATGCCGGACCATCCCGGCCTTCTGCAGACCTTCGTCTGGCAGCACTATGACCTCGCCCCGAAGTTTCCGGCGCTCTATCAGTTCATCGACTTCTGGCAAGACAAGATCGAGGGCGCGCTGCATTCCGTCGCCTACACGCATCAGCGGCTGATCGCGCCCAACGAGTGGCGCAATGTCAGCGGCGAGTTGGCGCTGCACTGAGGGCATTTTCTTACGTCACGTCAATATTCGTCGGAATCATGCTATAAGGCTGCGTCATCAAGGCAGGGCGGCTGAAGAAGGAAGACGATGCCGGCGAACGATGAAAGATGGGTGCTGATCTTTTCTGATGGAACCGGCCAGCGCGGCGTGCGCGACGAAGCAGACATGCCACAGATCTCCGGAATGACAGTGAAAAACACCAACGTCTTCCAGATCTACTTCGCGACCGAAGGCCTGCCGGAGTTTGAGGCCTTCTATGACGCCGGGTTGGGCGCACCGGCCGAGGGCGGCAATGAATGGTCGCGGACGCTGCGCAATCTTTGGAGCAAGGCAACAGGGTGGGGCATCACGGCCAATATCACCGACTGTTACGAGGCGCTGATGATGCGCTGGAAGCCGGGCATGAAGATCGGTCTGTTCGGATTCAGTCGCGGAGCCTACACGGTGCGCTGCCTCGGTGGCGTGCTTGCCACGTGCGGCCTAGCAACCCGGATGGACGGTGCGCCCTTGCCCGGCGACGAGACCGCGGCCGCTGTAAAGCGCCGCCGCGCTGTCGCCGAGGAGGCGGTCGCGACCTACAAGATCGGCAAGGAAGATAAACGCCGAGCGGCGGGGCAGACCTTCGCCGAGCGTCATGCGTCGGAGCTGTGCGTGCCCGACGTAATCGGCGTCTTCGATACGGTCAAGGCGCTTGGTCTGCCGGGCGTGATGAACGCGGTCAACCCTTGGCAGCACGAGTTCCATGATAGCGAGCTGGCTTCGCGCGTACATGTTGGGCTGCACGCCCTGTCTATCGATGAGAACCGGAAGACGTTCGCGCCGGAGTTGTGGGACGATCCAGATGTGGAGGCGCTGGCAAAGGGCCAGGTGATCGAGCAGGTCTGGTTTCCCGGCGTCCATTCCGACGTCGGCGGCGGTTATGAGGACGGCAGGTTAGCCGACCTCGCGCTTCAGTGGATGCTGGCGCGGGCCGAGGCGCTGGTAGGGCTGCGTATTCCGCTCAGCGTATCAATCCACGACAATCTGCTGGCGCCATCCCACAACGAGCGCACAGGGTTCGGCGTTCTATGGCGGCCGGGTGAGCGGGCCATTCGGGGCAAGGCGGTCGATGTCGATGCTGCCTGCGCCGATCTGGAAACCCGGTTCGACCGCCATGCGCCCGCGTATCGTCCGAACCCGCTAAGCCGTCACCCCCGTTTCGCTCGCTTTTACTGAAGCACTACCGGCTGCCGAAGATCGCCGAACCGACGCGCACACTGGTGGCGCCGAAGGCGATTGCGGTCTCGTAGTCACCCGACATGCCCATCGAGAGCTTTTCGACCCCGGCGTCGCGGGCGAGCTTTTCGAGAAGTGCGAAATGCGGCCCGGGATTCTCGTCGAAGGGCGGGATCGCCATCAGCCCCTCGACGGCAATCCCGTGCACCTCGCGGCAGCGTTTCACGAAGCCGACCGCCTCGCGCGGGTCGATGCCGGCCTTTTGGTCTTCAAGCCCGGTATTGACCTGTACGTAGAGCTTCGGCGCCTTGCCCTGTTTCTTGATCTCCTTGGCGAGCTCGGCGGCGATCTTTTCGCGGTCGACGGTCTCGATGACGTCGAAGAGAGCGACGGCCTCCTTCGCCTTGTTCGACTGCAACGGGCCGATCAGATGCAGTTCGAGGTCCGGGAAGTCTTCGCGCAGAGCGGGCCATTTTCCCTGCGCCTCCTGGACGCGGTTTTCGCCGAAGACGCGCTGGCCGGCCTCGATGACGGGGCGAATGTCATCGGCGGCAAACGTCTTCGATACGGCGACGAGGGTCACCGAGCCTGCCGGACGCTTTGCTTCCTGTTCGGCCGCCGCGATATTCGCCTTGACCGTCTTCAGTCGTGAAACCGCATCGTTCATGGTCCAAATCCGCTGTTTTCGTTGCCTGCCGGGCCGTCATGGTTGACGGGTCCGGGAAACCGTGGTGAAGGCATGGCAACTTTCAACTTTCCCGTGACAATGCACGCGATTGTTCAAATTGCCCGATTCTGCATCGCCAGCGTCTTCTAGGTGAAAATCTAAAGCCATGCCACCAGTCGAGAGATACAACCCCCGCGCATCCGAACCCAAATGGCAGAAGGCCTGGGACGCCGCACAGCTCTTCGCCACGAAGAACGATGCGCCGGGCGAGAAGTACTACGTGCTCGAGATGTTTCCCTATCCCTCGGGCCGGATCCACATGGGCCATGTGCGCAATTATGCGATGGGCGACGTGGTCGCGCGCTACAAGCGCGCCCGGGGCTTCAACGTGCTGCACCCGATGGGGTGGGACGCCTTCGGCCTGCCGGCGGAAAACGCCGCGCGCGACAACAAGGTCAACCCGCGCGACTGGACCTACGCCAATATCGAGACGATGAAGGGCCAGTTGAAGACGATGGGCCTGTCGCTCGACTGGGCGCGCGAATTCGCGACCTGCGATCCGTCCTACTATCGCCACCAGCAGAAGATGTTCCTCGACTTCTGGAAGTCGGGGCTGGTCGAGCGCCGCAATGCCAAGGTCAACTGGGACCCGGTCGACATGACCGTGCTCGCCAACGAGCAGGTGATCGACGGCAAGGGCTGGCGCTCCGGCGCCGAGGTCGAGCAGCGTGACCTGACGCAGTGGTTCTTCAAGATCACGTCGATGGCGCAGGACCTGCTCGACGGGCTGGATACGCTCGATCGCTGGCCGGAGAAGGTCAAGCTGATGCAGGCCAACTGGATCGGCCGGTCCGAAGGCCTGCAACTCCGCTGGAAGCTGGACCCGGCCACCGCGCCCGCAGGCGAGAGCGAACTGGAAGTCTATACCACGCGACCCGACACGATCTTCGGCGCTTCGTTCATGGCGATCGCGGCGGATCATCCGCTGGCGCGCAAGGCGGCCGAAAACAATCCCGCGCTCGCCGCCTTCATTGAGGAAGTGCGGCGGTCGGGCACGTCGGCCGAAGTGCTGGAGACGGCCGAGAAGAAGGGCTTCGATACCGGCATCCGTGTGGTGCATCCGTTCGACGAGAGCTGGACGTTGCCGGTGCATGTCGCCAACTTCGTGCTGATGGATTACGGCACGGGGGCGATCTTCGGCTGCCCATCCGGCGACCAGCGCGATCTCGACTTCGCCAACAAATACGGCCTGCCCGTCGTGCCGGTGGTCATGCCTGGCGATGCCGACGCGGCGACGTTCCAGATCACAGAGGAAGCCTATACCGGCGACGGCGTGATGATCAATTCGCGCTTTCTCGACGGGATGAAGCCGGCGGACGCCTTCGATGAAGTCGCGCAACGGCTGTCGGGCGTGACGATCGACGGCAGGCCGCAGGCGAGCCGCAAGGTGCAGTTCCGCCTGCGCGACTGGCTGATTTCGCGCCAGCGCTACTGGGGCTGCCCCATTCCGGTCGTTCACTGCGACGATTGCGGCGCGGTGCCGGTGCCCGCTGACCAGTTGCCTGTGCTGCTGCCCGATGACGTTTCCTTCGACAGACCGGGCAATCCTCTCGACCATCATGCGACCTGGAAACATGTCGCCTGTCCGAACTGCGGCAAGGACGCGCGCCGCGACACGGACACGATGGACACGTTCGTCGACTCGTCCTGGTACTTCGCCCGGTTCACCGATCCCTGGAACGAGATGGAGCCGACGACGCTGAAATATGTCGACGGCCCTGCTGGCTGGCTGCCCGTCAACCAGTATATCGGCGGCATCGAACACGCGATCCTGCACCTTCTGTATTCGCGCTTCTTCGCCCGTGCGATGAAGGCGACGGGCCATCTCAACGTGGTCGAAGAGCCTTTCGAGGGCCTGTTCACGCAGGGCATGGTCGTTCACGAGACGTACCGGCTCGGCAGCGGCGCCAACGGGACCTGGGTAACGCCGGCGGAAGTCACCGTGTCCGAAGCGGACGGCAAACGCAGCGCGGTGCTCAATTCGAGCGGCGACCCGGTCGAGATCGGCTCGATCGAGAAGATGTCGAAGTCGAAGAAGAACGTCGTCGACCCCGACGACATCATCGCCAGCTACGGCGCCGATACGGCGCGCTGGTTCATGCTGTCGGATTCGCCGCCCGAGCGCGACGTGATCTGGACAGAGTCTGGCGTCGAGGGCGCGCATCGCTTCGTTCAGCGCGTTTGGCGCCTGGTGGCGGAGGGTGCTCCCGCGCTTGCTGGCGTCGCGCCGTCGTTCGCGCGCGAGGGCGATGCCGGGGCTGTCTCCAAGGCTACCCACAAGACCATCAAGGCGGTCGGCGAGGACATCGAGAAGCTCGGTTTCAACAAGGCGGTCGCGCGCCTCTACGAACTCGTCAACACGCTGTCGCCATGGGTTGCTGGCGCCGCATCGGCGGACACGCCGGCAAAGGCGGCGCTGCGCGAAGCTGTCGAAGCGCTGGTCAAGATGATCGCGCCAATGACGCCGCACCTCGCCGAGGAATGTTGGGCGGAACTGGGTTGCCATGGCCTGGTGGCGAATCAGCCATGGCCGGCGTTCGATGCCGACCTCATCGTCGATGACGAAATCACCCTGCCGGTGCAGATCAACGGCAAGAAGCGCGCCGATTTGACAATCGCGCGCGACGCGGATCAATCTGCCGTCGAACAAGCGGCGCTGGCGCTCGATGTCGTGCGCGCCGCGCTGGACGGGAAATCTCCGCGCAAGGTGATCGTCGTGCCGCAAAGGATCGTCAATGTCGTCGTCTGATGCCGGCCCGAGGGGGCGTTTCGTGAAAGTGGCGGCAATGGCCGTGATGCTGGCATCGGTTGCCGGTTGCACGGTAACGCCGCTCTATGGCACTTCGACTGCTTCCATCTCGCCGCAGGACGGCGGTGTGGCGGCGCAACTCGCTTCGGTCGAGGTGACGGAAGCCACCGATCGAGTCGGACAGGAATTGCGCAATCACCTGATCTTCCTGCTTGGCGGAGGTGGCGGCCAGCCGGCGAATCCGGCCTACAGGCTGCAACTGGCCACCGTGGCGCATGTGTCACGCGGACCATCGATCAGCGTGTCCGACGTGACTCTGGAGCCGTCTTCCGGGTTCCTGGCGCTGCGCAGCGACTATTCGCTTGTGGAAGCGGATACCGGTCGCGTGGTGTCGGCGGGAACCCGTGCAGTGCAGGCGCCGTTCGACAATCCTGGCCAGAACTATGCTTCCCAGCGGGCGGTGCGCGACGCGGAAAACCGCGCGGCACGCGAGCTTGCCGAGGTGTTGCGCCTCGTGGTGGCGCAGGAACTCCAGCGGGCGACGTCAACGTCGGTTCCCGACATCGTCACGACGCCAGAGGACGTCGACCGTCGCCGCATCGGCGAAACGGGGTCGTTTCCACGGCGGCAGTGACAGGTCCTTCGTAGAGCAAATCCGGATAGCAGAACGCCGCGCAGTTTTCAGTCGCGCGGCGTTTTCGATTGGAGGCGTAGCTAGTCAGCCGATGGTCTGGCCGGTCTTGGCCCAGTCAGCCAGGAAGGCCTCGAGGCCCTTGTCGGTGAGCGGATGCTTGACGAGCGCCTTGAGCGTTGCCGGGGGGACCGTGACGACATCGGCGCCGATGAGGGCGGCCTGCTTGACGTGGTTCACGGTACGGATCGACGCGGCCAGGATCTCGGTCTTGAAATCGTAGTTGTCGTAGATAGTGCGAATCTCGGAAATCAGCTCCATGCCGTCGGTGCCCATATCGTCGATGCGGCCGACGAAGGGCGAGATGAAGCTCGCGCCGGACTTGGCGGCCAGCAGCGCCTGGTTGGCCGAGAAACACAGCGTGACGTTGACCTGGCGCCCCTCTGACGTGATTGCCTTGCAGGCCTTGAGGCCGTCGAAGGTCAGCGGCAGCTTGATGCAGATGTTGTCGGCAATCTTGGACAGGACCGCCGCCTCGCGCATCATGCCGTCATATTCGGTCGCCACGACCTCGGCGGAAACCGGACCCGATACGATCGAACAGATTTCCTTCGTGACCTCGGTGATGTTGCCGCCGGATTTGAGGATTAGCGACGGATTGGTGGTGACACCGTCCAGCAGCCCGAGATCGTTGAGCTCGCGGATTTCCTTCACATCGGCTGTGTCGACGAAGAACTTCATGGCTTTCTTCCCTGATGGTTTGCTGGCGGCTGTTGCCCGCCTGTTCTCGATCGCCCCTTGCTCTAAAGCAAGAAGCGGGCAAGGTCACGTCCGATGAGCGAAGATTCGGACATGCGTCAGGTCGTCCCGGTGATGGTGCCGATGCCGGCGGAGCGGCCCTATTCCTATGCGGTCCCGACCGGCATGTCGGTCCGGCCGGGCTCGATCGTGCGGGTGCCGCTCGGACCGCGAGAAGTGGCAGGGATCGTCTGGGATACGCCCACCGACAAGGTCGACGCCAAGAAGCTGCGGCCGATCTCGGAGGTGTTCGAGTGCCCGCCGATCGACGAACCGTCGCGCCGGTTCGTCGACTGGGTCGCAGCCTACACGCTGTCGGCGCCCGGCATGGTGGCGCGCATGTTCCTGCGCGCTCCGGCAGCGTTCGATCCCGAACCCCCGCTGGCCGGCTTGCGCTGGACCGGCGGCGAACCCGACCGGGTGACGGCCGCGCGCACGCGTGTCCTCGAACTGGCGCGCGACGGCATGGCTTGGACCCGATCCGGCCTGGCCCATGCGGCGGGCACGTCGCTGACGGTCGTCGACGGCCTGAAGGCGCAGGGTCTGTTCGAGGAGGTGCAGATACCGGTGCCGCCGGTGGTCGCGGCACCGGACCCGGGCTACGGGGCTCCCGACCTTTCTCCCGACCAGCAGGAAGCGGCACGGGCGCTGCGTGAAAAGGCCACCGAGGGGTTTTCGGTGACGCTGATCGACGGCGTGACGGGTTCGGGGAAGACGGAAGTCTATTTCGAGGCGATCGCGGCGGCGATCGAGGCGGGGCGGCAGGTTCTGGTGCTGGTGCCCGAGATCGCGTTGACGACGGCCTTTCTCGACCGCTTCCATGATCGTTTCGGCGCCAAGCCGGCGGAATGGCATTCCGACCTGTCGCCGAGGATGCGCGAGCGCGTCTGGCGGCAGGTGGCGGAGGGGCGCGTCCGCGTCGTGGCGGGCGCGCGCTCGGCCCTGTTCCTGCCGTTCCGCGACCTCGGGCTCGTCGTCGTCGACGAGGAACATGACCCGGCCTACAAGCAGGAGGATCGCGTCTTCTACAATGCGCGCGACATGGCCGTCGTGCGCGGGCGCATCGGCGATTTTCCGGTCGTGCTGGCGTCGGCAACGCCATCCGTGGAGACCCGGGTCAACGCCGCCCACGGCCGCTACGGCCGCGTCGTGCTGCCGGCACGCTTTGCGGAGGCGGCGCTGCCGGAGCTCGCCGCCATCGACATGCGCAAATCGCCTCCGGCGCGCGGCGGATTCCTGTCGCCCATCCTCCTGGAGCAAATGGAGAAGACGGTCGCGAAAGGGGAACAGGCGCTGCTGTTCCTCAACCGGCGCGGCTATGCGCCCTTGACGCTGTGCAGGGTTTGCGGGCATCGATTCCAGTGTCCGGAATGTTCGAGCTGGCTGGTCGAGCATCGGTTTCGCGGGCAACTCGTCTGTCACCACTGCGGCCACAACGAGCCGCGGCCTGAAGCCTGTCCCGCATGCGGCACGCTCGACCATCTTGTTGCCTGCGGCCCGGGCGTCGAGCGCATCGCCGAAGAGGTGGTCGCGCATTTCCCCGATGCGCGCACGATCGTGTTGTCCTCAGACATGCTTGGCGGCGTGAAACGCCTGCGACTGGAACTGGACGCCATCGCCAAGGGCGAGGCCGACATCGTCATCGGCACGCAGCTTGTCGCCAAGGGCCACAACTTTCCCAACATGACGCTGGTCGGCGTCGTCGATGCCGATCTCGGGCTGGCCAACGGCGATCCGCGCGCCGCCGAACGTACGTTCCAACTGCTCAGCCAGGTTACGGGCCGCGCGGGCCGCACGGGCCGCAAGAGCCACGGTCTGATCCAGACCTACCAGCCGGCGCATCCGGTGATGCGGGCGATCGTGTCGGGCGATCTCGATGCCTTCTATGAGCAGGAGATCGTCGAGCGCGAGAAGGCGCATCTGCCGCCCTACGGCCGCCTTGCTTCGATCATCGTCAGCGCGGCGACGCGCGCCGAGGCCGAGGGACATGCGCGCGCGCTGCGGCGAAGCGCGCCGGCGGCAGCCGACATCGCCGTGCTTGGTCCCGCCGAAGCGCCGTTGGCGTTGATAGCCGGCCGCCACCGCTTCCGGTTGCTGGTGCACGGGGAGAAGAGTTCGGACATGCAAGCGTTCCTGCGCGCGCTTCTCGCCGCCGGGCCGAAAGTGCGCGGGTCGATCCGCGTCCAGACGGATATCGATCCTCAAAGTTTCCTGTAGCCCTTTCCGCCGTAAATTTGCTGCAAACCGGGTCGACAGACGGATTTCCCAACCGAGATCAGGTCGCCCGATGTCGTCCCAGCCCGTCAACCAGAGAATGCGCATCCGGCTCCTGCAGACGGGAGGGCTGCTGCTCGTGGCTTCCCTGTTGTTCGCGCACCCCGCCTTGACGGGAGACGGGCACGAGATGATCGAGCTCGTCGGTCTCGGGCTGGTTTCGGCCTGCGTCGCCGGGCGGATGTGGAGCATCCTGTATATCGGCTCGCGCAAGAACCAGGAGCTCGTCACCAACGGCCCATATTCGATCAGCCGCAACCCTCTCTATTTCTTCTCCGTGCTCGGCGCCGCCGGCGTTGGCCTGTTCGTCGGCTCGGTGACGCTGACACTGATGCTGGGCCTTGCGACGTGGCTGGTGCTGGCTGCCACGGCGCGCAAGGAGGCCGCACACCTGGAGACGCTGTTTGGATCGCGCTACGCTACATATGCGAGCCGGACACCTCTGTTCTGGCCGAACCCCACGCACTACCGGGAGGCCGGTGACGTAACCTTCTCTCCAGCCGCGCTCAAGCGCACCTTCCTCGACGGGCTGCTGTTCTTCGCCGCGTTTCCGGCGATCGAACTCGTCGAGCATCTTCAGGATGGCGGCTATCTGCCGATCCTCTTCAGGCTTCCCTGACCGACCGTCTTCAAACGAGACAGACATCGCGCAATCGGGTATCGTCCGGCCGCGATTCGAGGGGATGAAACATGGAATTCGCGTTTCCGTGGCCGATGAGCCAGGGCGAATGGCTGGCATGGTCGGTTGCGGCCGTGACCCTGCTCTACGGCCTGTTGATGCTTTTCGCCCCGCGCCTGATGCTCAAGGCATTGCGGCTGCAGGCGGTACCGAACCATCCAGAGGCGGTCGGCGAGGCGCGTGCGACGATTTCCGGTTTCTATGTCGGCGTGGGAATGGCCTGCATCCTGCTCGCGCAGCCGCTTCTCTACCTGACGCTCGGCCTGTGCTGGGCGCTGACCGCGTTCGGCCGCGTCATCTCGATGCTGTCGGACGGCGGCAATACGCTGGCAAACTGGATCTGGCTGATCGTGGAAGTCGTGCTGGCCGGCCTCGTGCTCGCTTTCGTGCTCGGCTTCGTCGCCTGATTCTCGGCAAAGACCGCCGGCTGCGACAAAACTGCCACAAATCCATCTTTTGCGGCGTGTTGCGAGTCATGGAAGCCTGTGCTAGACGGCAAGCGACTTTTGACCGGCGGATGCGGCCAGCCCGTAGTCCCGGTCAGGAAACTTCAACAAGGTCAAAGATTTAGCCAGAGTTTGACGCTCCAGCATCAAATCTTGCGGCCTGTCAGGCAGAGAGAGAAGACAGTCCGTGGCACAGTCTGGCTCGATGATCTCCACGGTGGCTGAACGGTATGCGGGTTCGCTCTACGAACTTGCCGCCGAGGCCAACGCGGTGGCTCAGGTGGAGAAGGATCTCGCGCGCTTCGAGGCGCTGCTGGAAGGCAGCCCCGACCTGCAGCGCTTGATCGAAAGCCCGGTGTTCTCCGCCGAGGATCAGCTCAAGGCAATATCGGCGATCCTCGACAAGGCCGGTCAGACGGGTCTCGCAGGCAATTTCCTGCGCGTCGTCGCCCGCAACCGCCGTCTCTTCGCCGTTCCCGGAATGATCCGCGCATTCTCCGCGATTGCGGCAGCGGCGCGCGGGGAAGTGGTGGCCGACGTCACCTCCGCCCACGATCTTTCCGCCGCCCAGCAGAACGAACTGAAGGCCGCGCTGAAAAGCGTTGCCGGCAAGGACGTGACACTCAAGCTGACGGTGGATCCCTCGCTTCTCGGCGGCCTCGTCGTCAGGATTGGCTCGCGCCAGATCGACACGTCGCTCAAAACCAAACTCGCTTCGCTTAAGCTCGCACTGAAAGAGGTCGGCTGATGGATATCCGTGCCGCGGAAATTTCCGCAATTCTCAAGGATCAGATCAAGAATTTCGGCAAGGAGGCCGAGGTTTCCGAAGTCGGTCAGGTGCTTTCCGTCGGTGACGGTATCGCCCGCGTCTACGGCCTCGACAATGTCCAGGCCGGCGAGATGGTCGAGTTCCCCGGCGGCATTCGCGGCATGGCGCTCAACCTTGAAGCCGACAATGTGGGCGTCGTCATCTTCGGCGCCGACCGCGACATCAAGGAAGGCGACGTCGTCAAGCGGACCGGCGCAATCGTTGACGTTCCCGTGGGTCCGGGCCTGCTCGGCCGCGTCGTCGACGCGCTCGGCAATCCGATCGACGGCAAGGGCCCGATCAAGGCCACCGAGCGTCGCCGCGTCGACGTCAAGGCGCCGGGCATCATCCCCCGCAAGTCGGTGCATGAGCCGATGTCGACCGGTCTCAAGGCCATCGACGCCCTCATCCCGGTCGGCCGCGGCCAGCGCGAGCTGGTCATCGGTGACCGTCAGACCGGCAAGACCGCCATCATTCTCGACACGATCCTGAACCAGAAGTCGGTCCACGTTTCCGGTCCGGATTCCGAGAAGCTCTATTGCGTCTACGTCGCCATCGGCCAGAAGCGCTCGACGGTCGCGCAGTTCGTGAAGGTGCTCGAGGAGCGCGGTGCGCTCGAATACTCGATCATCATCGCCGCCACCGCTTCCGACCCGGCCCCGATGCAGTATCTGGCTCCGATGGCCGGCTGCACCATGGCGGAATATTTCCGCGACAACGGCCAGCATGCGCTAATCGGGTATGACGATCTGTCCAAGCAGGCCGTGGCCTACCGACAGATGTCGCTGCTGCTGCGCCGCCCGCCGGGCCGTGAAGCCTATCCTGGCGACGTCTTCTACCTGCATTCGCGCCTTCTCGAGCGCGCGGCGAAGATGAACGACGATCTCGGCGCCGGTTCGCTGACGGCGCTGCCGATCATTGAGACGCAGGCCAACGACGTCTCTGCCTACATCCCGACCAACGTGATCTCGATCACCGACGGCCAGATCTTCCTCGAGACCAACCTGTTCTTCCAGGGCATCCGCCCGGCGGTGAATGTCGGCCTGTCGGTGTCTCGCGTCGGCTCCGCCGCGCAGATCAAGGCGATGAAGCAGGTCGCCGGCTCGATCAAGGGCGAGCTCGCGCAGTACCGCGAGATGGCCGCGTTCGCGCAGTTCGGCTCCGACCTCGATGCCTCCACGCAGCGCCTGCTCAACCGCGGCGCCCGTCTCACCGAGCTCCTGAAGCAGCCGCAGTTCTCGCCGCTCAAGACCGAGGAGCAGGTGGCGGTGATCTTCGCCGGAACGCAGGGCTATCTCGACAAGCTCCCCGTCTCGCAGGTCGGCAAGTTCGAGCAGGGCCTGCTGTCGCATCTTCGTTCGGACGGCAAGGACGTGCTCGAGGCCATTCGCAAGGAGAAGGCGCTGTCGGACGATTTGCGCGCCAAGCTCAAGGCAGAGATCGACGCTTTCGCGAAGAACTTCGCCTGAGTTTAGAGCGTAACGGAGCAAGGGCAGCCGCATGGCTTCACTGAAAGACCTTCGCAACCGCATCGCCTCGGTCAAGGCGACGCAGAAAATCACCAAGGCGATGCAGATGGTCGCCGCGGCGAAGCTGCGCCGCGCCCAGGAGGCGGCCGAAGCCGCGCGCCCCTATTCGGAGCGCATGGCGGCGGTGATGGCCAATATCGGCAAGGCGGTGGACAGCGCGGATGCACCGGCCCTGATGACCGGCACCGGCAAGAGCGACGTTCACCTGTTGATCGTCGCGACCGCCGAGCGCGGCCTGTGCGGCGGTTTCAACAGCCAGATCGCGCGTTTTGCCCGTGACCATGCCCGCAGGCTGATCGCCGAAGGCAAGACGGTGAAGATCATCACGGTCGGCAAGAAAGGCTACGACATCCTGCGTCGCGACCTTTCCGACAAGATCATCGACCGGATCGAGCTGCGCGACGTCAAGCAGGTCGGCTTCGTCAATGCCGACGCGATCGCCAAGAAGGTGATCGGACTGTTCAACGAAGGCCAGTTCGACGTCGCGACGCTTTTCTATTCGCAGTTCAAGTCGGTGATCAGCCAGGTTCCGACCGCGCAGCAGCTCATCCCCGCCTCGACGCCTGTCGTGGAGGAGAGCGAAAGCGGTTCGGCGATCTACGAATATGAGCCGGACGCGAGCGAAATCCTTTCCGATCTCATCCCGCGCAACATCTCGGTCCAGGTTTTCCGGGCTCTGCTCGAGAATGCAGCCGGCGAGATGGGTGCGAAGATGACGGCCATGGACAACGCGACGCGCAATGCAGGCGACATGATCGGCAAGCTGTCGATCACCTACAATCGTCAGCGCCAGGCCCAGATCACCAAGGAACTGATCGAAATCATTTCGGGCGCGGAAGCGCTCTAGCGCCGACGGGCGCCGGGAGTTCCCGGCACCCGGACGGACCACTGGAACACGAAAGAGGGTATTCACGATGGCTAAAGCAGCTACCCCCAAGACGGCCGCGGCCGCAGCACAGCCCAAGGCTGCCGCTGCAAAGGCGCCGGCGGCCAAGAAGCCCGCGCCGGCTCGCGCCGCGGCAGCAAAGACCAATGCCACGAGCCCTGTCCGGGCTTCGGGCGCCACCGGCAAGGTCCGCCAGGTCATCGGCGCCGTGGTCGACGTCTCCTTCGAAGGCGACCTGCCGGCGATCCTGAACGCGCTTGAGACGGACAACCAGGGCAACCGCCTCGTCCTCGAGGTCGCGCAGCACCTTGGTGAAAACACCGTGCGCACGATCGCCATGGACTCCACCGAAGGTCTCGTGCGCGGCCAGGCCGTCACCGACACCGGCGGTCCGATCTCCGTGCCTGTCGGTCCGCAGATGCTCGGCCGCATCATCAACGTCATCGGCGAGGCCATCGACGAAGAAGGCCCGCTCGGCGCGACCGAGATGCGCCCGATCCACGCTCCGGCGCCCGAATATGTCGAGCAGTCGACCGAATCGGCGATCCTGGAGACCGGCATCAAGGTCATCGACCTTTTGGCTCCCTACGCAAAGGGCGGCAAGATCGGCCTGTTCGGCGGAGCCGGCGTCGGCAAGACGGTTCTCATTCAGGAGCTGATCAACAACATCGCCAAGGCGCATGGCGGCTACTCGGTGTTCGCCGGCGTCGGCGAGCGGACCCGCGAAGGCAATGATCTCTATCACGAGTTCATCGAGTCGGGCGTCAACCAGAAGGGCGGCGGCGAAGGATCGAAGGCGGCACTCGTCTACGGCCAGATGAACGAGCCGCCCGGTGCGCGCGCGCGTGTCGGCCTCACCGGCCTGACGGTTGCAGAGTATTTCCGCGACCAGGGCCAGGACGTTCTGTTCTTCGTCGACAACATCTTCCGCTTCACCCAAGCGGGTTCGGAAGTGTCGGCTCTGCTCGGCCGCATTCCGTCGGCCGTGGGCTACCAGCCGACGCTCGCCACCGACATGGGTGCGCTGCAGGAACGCATCACGACAACGACCAAGGGTTCGATCACCTCGGTGCAGGCGATTTACGTTCCTGCCGACGATCTGACCGACCCGGCGCCGGCGACCTCGTTCGCGCACCTTGACGCGACGACGACGCTCAACCGCTCGATCGCCGAGAAGGGTATCTACCCGGCCGTGGATCCGCTCGATTCCACCTCGCGCATGCTCGACCCGCAGGTCGTCGGCGAAGAGCATTACGCGGTGGCCCGTGACGTGCAGCAGACGCTGCAGCGCTACAAGTCGCTGCAGGACATCATCGCCATCCTGGGCATGGACGAGCTTTCCGAAGAGGACAAGCTCACCGTCGCCCGCGCGCGCAAGATCGAGCGCTTCCTGTCGCAGCCGTTCTTCGTCGCTGAAGTGTTCACGGGCGCGCCGGGCAAGCTTGTCGACCTCGCCGATACCATCAAGGGCTTCAAGGGCCTCGTTGCCGGCGAATACGACCACCTTCCCGAAGCCGCCTTCTACATGGTCGGCAGCATCGAAGAGGCGGTCGAGAAGGCACAGAAGCTCGCCGCAGAAGCTGCCTGATCCGACTGAACTGGGAACCACATGGCTGAAGCGTTCAAATTCGAACTGGTCTCGCCCGAGCGGCTCCTCGTCTCGGAGCAGGTCGAGTCCGTCATCATTCCGGCAACGGAAGGCGAGATGACGGTTATGGCCAACCACGCACCTGTGATGACCACGGTCAAGCCGGGCGTGGTGACGGTCAAGCTCGCTGCCGGCGCCGAAGAACGCTACGTCGTGTTCGGCGGCTTTGCCGACATCCTGCCGGAAGGCTGCACGCTGCTGGCGGAATCCGCCATCGCCGTGAAGGACATCAACCGCGACGACCTCGCCCGGCGCATCCAGGATGCGAAGGAAGACGCGGCGGACGCCAAGGACGACGATTCCCGCACCAAGGCCGAACAGTTGCTCGGCCAGTTGACGACGCTCGAAGGCGCTATCCTGCCTGCGTAGCCGTCGGCCGCCGCTGATGTGGAAAGGCCGCCTCCTGGCGGCCTTTTTGCGTTTTGGGGCTTGCTGGAGATCAGGATGGCGGCCTGCTGCCGGCGACCACAGCTTCGTAGGCTGTCTGCAGTTGCTGGCGGACGCCACCATCGGCCGGCACGCCGCCACGGCCTAGATGATCAGCACGCAACTCGTACATGAACGCCTCCCACATCGAAGGGCCGCCTTCCTCCAGCAGTTGAGCGCGGATACTCAGTTCCGCGCTTGCCGGAAGCCAGCGACGCCCCCATGCCCCGATCATGGCGAAGACTGGCAGAAGCTCGATGCCGCGTTCGGTCAGGCTGTAGATCGCCTTCTGCTTGTGCGAGGGATCGTCTGAACGCGAAATCACACCCTCGCGAACCAGGCGCTTGAGCCGATCGGCGAGAATGTTCGAGGCGATGCCTTCCTCCGAACGGGTCAGGAGTTCGCGATAATGCCGGCGATTGCCGAACATCATGTCACGAATCACCAGGAGGCTCCATTTGTCGCCCAGGATTTCCAGTGTGAGATTGATCGGGCAGCCCGATCGATGGACGTCATCCATCATCTTTCCCCGCGAACCGCTTGCAGATTCATATCAGATATGCGGCGGGTGGCCGGGAGGCAAGCGCCAGCGCTTCAGCCGACGCCCACATAGCGGTGCAGAAAGCCCGGGTAGGCGCGCACGGCGTCTACCGGGACGGTTTCACGATTTTGCCCGTTCTCAATGAAGGCGACGCGGTCGGCGAGCGAAAGAACGGCGTCGACGCGCTGCTCGACGAGAATCGTCGAGACGCCGCGCTCGCGCAATGCAGCGACGGTTTCGCGGATGCGCGCAATCATCGACGGCATCAGGCCCTCAGTCGGTTCGTCGAGAAGCAGCACATCCGGCTCCAGGCACAATGCCCGCGCCATCGCGAGCATCTGCTGCTCGCCGCCGGACAAGGTTCCCGAGCGCTGGTTGAGGCGTTCACGCAGCACCGGAAACAAATCGATCACGGCATCCCGCGTGGCCTTGCCCTTGCCCCGCGTCATCAGGCCGATCTCAAGATTTTCCGCCACGGTCATCTCGGCGAACAGCCGGCGACCCTGAGGGACATAGGCGACGCCGGTCTTCGGCACTTCATGGGCGGGAAGCTGCGCCAGGTCCTTGCCATCCTTGACGATGGTACCCGCGCGCACGCTGACAAGGCCCATGATCGCCTTGAGCGCCGTCGTCTTGCCGGCGCCATTGCGGCCAAGCAGGCAAAGCACCTCACCCTTCATCAGTGACAGTTCGAAGCCGCGCAGTGCCTGCACTTCGCCGTAGAAGGCGTCGAGCCCGGTGACAACGAGCGCCTCAGTCATGGCCGGTCCCCAGATAGGCGTCCTGCACAGCGACATTGCCGCGAATTTCTGCCGGCGTTCCCTCGGCAAGCACCTGGCCGAAATTGAGGACCGTTATCTTCTGCGCCAGTTCCATCACCACCGGCATGTTGTGCTCGATCAGCAGCACGGTGGCGTCCCTGGCTATGTCGCGCACAAGCGCGATGAAACCCTCTATCTCGCCATCGGACAGACCTTGTGTCGGTTCGTCGAGAATCAGCAGGCGAGGCTGCAGCGCCAGCCCCATCGCGACTTCGAGCAGCCGCTGGTGACCGTAGGCAAGGCTGCCGGCGAGTGTGGCGGCGCGGTCCGACAGGCCGACGCGCGCCAACGCATCGGCGACACCATCGTCGAGGGCGGCCTGGGTAACGCGCCCCTGCTTGAGCAGCCTGCGCTGAACCGGCAACGCAACGTTGTCATAGACGGTGAGGCGCGGGAAGATGCTTGTGATCTGGAACGTATAGGCAATGCCGGCGAGCACGCGCTCATGCGCGGCAAGCCTGGTGATGTCGCGGCCGGCGAAGATGATCTCGCCGGAGGTCGGGGCAATCCGGCCGCAGATCAGGCTGACGAACGTCGTCTTGCCGGCTCCATTGGGGCCGATGATCGCGCGAATCTCTCCTTCCTCAAGCTGGAAATCCACCGCCTCGACGGCCTTCAATCCACCGAAATGGCGGGTCAGTCCGCGCGTCTCGATCAGCGGAGTCACGGCAGCCATGGCAGCCACCTCTCACGCACGCTCCCCAACAACCCTTTCGGGAAGAACAGGATCAGCAGGATCAGTGCCAGGCCGACGAACAGCAGATAGGCAGTCGTGAGGCCGGACGTGTAGTCGATGATGTAGAACATGAAGAGCGTGCCAAGCAGCGGACCGAGCGTCGTCGCCGCACCGCCCAGGAGCACCCAGAGCAACGGCAGGATCGAGTACTGGATCGAGGCGAAGCCCGAACCGATATAGCCGAACAGCAGCCCGTAGGCCGCGCCGGCGCTGGCGCAGAAGAGGCCCGAGAGGATGACGGCGGAAAGCTTGGCGCGAAAGACGTCGTAGCCCAGCATGCGCATCCGCTCCTCGTTCTCGCGGATCGCGATCAGCGTTCGGCCGTAGGGCGCGCGCACGAGCCGCAGAACGATGAGAAGCACCACGGAGAACAGCGCCAGCGCGATCATGTAGCGCGCCGACGGGTCGGTCAGGCTGATGTCCAGCGCGTTGCGCGCCTGCTGCGGCAGCACCAGCCCCTCCTCGCCGCGTGTCCATGTCGTGAAGTAGAGCGTGGCGAGGAAAAACACCTGCGCGAACATCAAGGTGACGATCATGAAAGCGACGCCGGTCGTCCTGAGCGCCAGCACGCCAATTGCGGCGGCGAGCACGCCACCGGCCGCGATGCCGGAAACGAAAGAGAGCGGCACGTTCCAGCCGAGGTGATAGAGCGGCAGCCCGGCGCCATAGAGGCCTGCGGCGAAGAACATTGCATGGCCGAGGCTGAGCAGCCCGGTATAGCCGAACAGGATGTTGTAGCCCATGGCGAAGGTGGCGAGCACCAGCACGCGCGAGAACACGCCGCGATGATACTCCGGCAGCACGAAATTGGCGGCGAACAGCAGCGCGATGATCGCCAGATGCAGGGCCACGACACGCGTGGTGGATACGGTCCCGCTCATCGCACGGCCGTTCCGAACAGGCCCTGCGGCCGGAAGACGAGCAGCATGGCGACCAGCGCCGTCGCCAGCATCTTCGCCAGCGTCGGCGAATAGAACATGGTCGAGATGATGCCATCGGAAACGCCGATGAAGATCGCCGCGACGATGGTGCCGCGCAGGCTGCCGAGACCGCCGATGATGACCACGATGAAGGCGAGCAGCAACGGATCGCGCCCCATCAGGTAGTGCGCCTGCTGGATCGGCACGATCAGCACAGCGGCCACCGCCGCGAGCATCGCGCCGAGCGCGAAGACGCCGGCATAGACGCGGTCGACCGGGATGCCGAACGCCTGCGCCGTCTCGCGATCGTATTGGGTGGCCCGCATCACCAGCCCGATCCTGGTGCGGGCCAGCAGGAACCATGTGGCAAGCATGAGCACGATTGCGGCGGCGATGACGAACAGCTTGTAGCCGGAATAGCCGAACCACGGAAACTGGATGCGCAGGTTGAAGGGCGCCTGGACCGGCCTTGCATCGGCGCCGTAAAAGGTGAGCGCGAGCTGCTGGATGATGTAGAGCATGCCGATCGTCGCGACGATCGTGGCTTCCGGGTCATAGTTCAGCCGGCGAAGAACGAGGCGCTCGGAGACCAATGCGGCGGCGCCGACCACCAGCGGGGCGACAAGCAGCGCCGCGACGAAGCCGATCGAGGGATGCCCCGCAAACGCGGTCGATACCGCCCACGCAACGACGGCGCCCAGCATGAAGAACTCGCCATGGGCGACGTTGACGACCCGCATGACGCCGAAGACGAGCGACAGGCCGAGCGCGGTCAGGGCCAGCACCGCGGCCATCACCAGTCCCTCCAGCGTGGCCAGCAGGAATAGCGGTCCGAATCCCATCAGCTTCCGTTCCGATACCCGTTGAAGGCTCTCGCGAGGGGCGTCTCCCGCCGCAGTCGCGGCGGGATGGCACGAGGAGCGAGCATGTCAGGCACGCGATACGCCGATCCGTTCAGGATCAAAGCGACTGGCTGGTGTAGTCGGTGTCGGATTCGTACATGCCGTCTTCGATCGACGTGCGATGGACGACCTTGAGCTTGCCGTTTTCGACCATCGAGATGTTCTGGCTGCCGTAGACCTGGTGCACCTTGCCATTGAACACCTTTGCGCCCTGCGGATGCTCCGGCCCCTCTGGCAGGTCGGTGATCGCTTCGGTTGCCTCGACCAGCTTTGCCCGGTCGTCCGGGCCGCGATAGTCGGCCGCCTCCATCGCCTGCTTGATGACGTAGAGCGTCTCCCAGCAGCCGAACATATGCGCGGCCGTCGAGACATCCCTGGCGTCATTCACGCTGGCGCCATTCTCGTCGACGCCGACTGCGGTGCGATAGTCGATCTCGTTTTGCGAGGCGTCTGCCTGCTGGTAGCGTGGCATGCCCTCCCAGAAATGGCTCCCTTCGAGGAACTCCAGGCCGGGGCTGGTGATGTCGACGGCCTCGAGCGAATCGATGAAGCCAAAGAGCTTGGGGCCGCCGCCGCCGAAGAACTCGCCCAGTTCCTTGACGAAGGTGAGCACGGCCGGGCCGACCATGACGTGATAGATGACATCGGTATCGGACGGTATCTGCGGGAAGTAACGCGTGAACGAGGTTTCCGTCGGCGGAATGGCGATCTGCGCCACGACTTCGCCGCCCTGCTCGGCGACGGCCGGGGCAAAGAAGTCGCGGTGGTCGTGGCCGAACGCATAATCCGGGAAGATCATGGTGACCTTCTTGCCGACATTCGAGGTGATCCACGGAGCGACCGAGCGGCATTGCGCGCGCACGTCGGTGATGCCCGGCTGCAGCACGTAGCGGTTCATCGCGCCCGAGGCGACGTGATAGCCTTCGCTGACCACGTAATAGGGGATCTTCAATTCGCCCGCCGCCGGCGCGGAGCCGACCACGACATGGCTGAACAGCGTACCGTAGACGATGTCCGTCTTGTGCTGGTTGGCGAATTTCTCGACCACCTCGGCGCCGCGAGCGGCGTCCGTGCCGTCGTCCTCGGTGATGATCTCGACCGGGCGGCCATTGATGCCGCCTGCCTCGTTGATGCGGGCGATGGCGGCGGCGGTGGTGCGCTCGTACCAGCGGCCATAGGCGGCACCGATGCCGGTGCGATGGGCCTGGAAGCCGATCCTGATCGGCTCCGACGATTGCGCCTGCGCATAGCGCACGAAGCCGGGCGCGGTGCCGATCGCGGCCGCTGCTCCGAGCCCCTTGAGCGCGCTACGCCGGTTGATTGCCAGTCCCGAGAGTGCTGAAGCCTTGCGATTTCCGGTCATGTGGGTTCCCCTTGACATCTGCCTGGTGACCGAAGGCCCGCTGTCTTTCCGCGCGGTTCGCCCATCGGAAAAATTGCTTGTATGCAAACTAAATCACCATTCCGCGATACTGGCAACAGGCCAATTTCCGCTGCGGAAACAGAGGTGGCTTCGTCTGTCTTTACATCGCGGTCGGAGAAGAAAGAAGCCACAGGCCGAAGACAGTGTAGAGCACCATGAGCAGCGCCAGCGGCGCTTGCGACAAGGCCGCGATGCGCGCATCGCGGTGAATGCGGTAAGCGATCGCGTGGGCGACGAGCACGGCCAGCAGATGTCCGCCGATGATCGCCGCGGCCTGAAGGTTCCAGACCAGCCATGCGCTGTCAGCCCCCATGAACATGCCCGCCTGCACGTGCATGCCGGCGGTACCGAACAGGTCGGCGCCATTCATCAGCGGGTCGGACAGGGCAGCCAGCGCATACTGACCGTTGATCACCAGCGTGGTGAGGTAATGGGAGAAATGGTAGGCGAGGGAAATCGGGATGATCGACCATACAAGCGCGCCGGCCGAGGCAACCGTCGCTGGCCGCGATGCGATCCTTTGGCCGAGGCCGGTCGCGGCGAAGAACGCGGCCGCCAGCGCGGCGAAGCTGGCAACGAGCCCGAAGCTGCCGATGCCCATGACCGCGCTGCGGCCGGGGAACTCCAGTGGATTGACGTCGAACAGACCGAGCCAGAAGAACGTCCGCATCAAGCCGTCGAATGACACCGACGACAAGGCCAGGAGCAGGAACAGCGCACCGGAGACGGGGAGCGCCGGCGCGGTTGCAAGCCTCGCGCCTGGCAGGCAAAGAGCGATGGCCAGCCGGCCTCTGCCGGTATGTGTGCCTTCGACCACGCCGAGCGTCGATATCATCCGCAGGAACGCCGACAGGCATTCGCCCCGCCGCGACCATGCGGCGTGACCGAAGACCACCATGGCCGCGAGGTTGACGCTGAAATAGACGATGATCGCGATGGCGAGGCGCTCGGGATCATCAGGTGCGGGATAGACCAGCTCGAACCACGCGAAACCCAGGAACTGCACGATCGCCGGCCAGTAACCCAGCCAATCCGGCAATCTGACGAGGGGCGTATTGATTCGGCCGAGAGCGGTGAAGGCACGCCATGGCGCATACCAGGGGTCGATCCACCACCAGACATTGCCGACAACGCCCTGGACCAGGGTCAGGCCGATCCAGAACAGCGTCCAGACGGTCAGTGGAAGCGGATTGGAGAGTGGATCGCGGCTACCCATGAACCCCGTCGCGACAAGCGCGCAGAGCAGCAGAAAGGTCATCAGGCTGAACGCGAACCGAGGCCAGACGGGCAGGGAGCCTGCGGCAATGCGCAATGCCGCCAACCTGGCGAGCGCGGCCGGCGGCGCGATCGTCAGGACGAGGAACGAGACGGCCACGGCGGCCGCGCCGCCGATCAGGTAATACCCCGTGGGCAGCAGCAGGACGTGACCACGATCCGCCGCATGGGCAAGCGCCTCGCCGGGCGCGCCGGCAATCGCCATCGCCATGGCGCCGAGAAGGGCGCAGGCCCGCGCGGGGCTGTAGCGCTGGTTGCCGATCCCGGATGTCATGCCCCCTGCATCGCTTCGCTGCCCCGCCATACTGCTGCCCACGCCCGAACTTTCCTTGGCATCCGGGGCCAGACTAGGCGATCGCGTCTCAGGATGCGAAGCGGCTTTTTGGCAAGCCGCCGCCCTTCGACGCTTGATGACAGTTTGCTCTTGTGGGATTGCGCGACAATGGTTATGTGTGCGCCGCGCCGGAAACGGTGCCACGTGCCCCGCGGAGAGGTGGCAGAGTGGTCGAATGCACCGCACTCGAAATGCGGCATGGGTGCAAGCCCATCGGGGGTTCGAATCCCTCCCTCTCCGCCATTCTACCTCTTTCCGCGTTCAGCCGCCGCCATATTGTGAATGGAGGCTGTTCGATATCTGGTCGACGAACTTCGATGCGGCGACTGAGAGCGAGCGGCCGCGCAATTGCCCCAGGACGAGCTGGGTCGGCGGCATGTCGCGCTGGTCGATCTCGCGGGCGATCAGGTTGCCGCTGCCTTGCGGTATTCCGGCCCTGATCTGGAACGAGATGACCTCGCCGCCCCCGGCATAGCTGCGCAGCACTTCGAAGGAATCGGATTCGATGACCGTGTTGACCGGCAGGGCCGCGCGCACGATCGCTGCCTGCAGAAGGTGCCTGATCGCCAGCGACGGGCCGGGCATCGCGATGGGATGCCTGAGGCAGTCGCGCAGCCGCACGGTCTGCGACGCGGCCAACGGGTGATCGGCGCTCATCAGCGCACAGAGCGGCTGGAACAGCACCAGCAGCGGCTGGAATTCCGGCGCCGGAGGCGGCGCGATCACCAGCGCAACATCCGCATCGAACGAGGACACTGCCTCGACCGCGTGCATGTGGTCGCGCACCAGCACGGTGAACGACACCAGCGGGTGGTGGGCGCGGTACGACGCGATCTCGTCCGGGATCAGGCCATGAGCGAAGGCCTGGCTCGCCGCGATCGAGACATGACCGCGCCGGACCCCCGACAGATCCGCGATCTGCGAGCGCAGCCTGTCGAAATCCGAGAGCTGGTCGCGGATGTGACGCAGCACCAGCTCTCCGGCGGGGTTGAGGCGCATGCCCTGCGGCATGCGTTCGAAGATCGACGTTCCGAGCTCGGCTTCGAAATCCTGGATCTTGCGCGTCAGCGCCGATGGCGTGATTGACAGCCTCTCGGCGCTCTTGCGGATCGATCCGCTCTTCGCGACGTCGCCGATGCACTGAAGGGTTTTCAGATGTTTCATGGGCTGGGTCCCGATGGTGTTGCTCAGATTGCAACATGCCGATCAAAAACAAGCAATAGACGGCAACGCCCGCATTGATAGTCTCTGGCCGGAAGCAGCAAACGCCGAGGCCTGTCTTGTCCAGCAGCAGATCCCCCGCCATCACGGACTTCGCCGACATCGGCGCCCGCGTTGATGCCTACGTGGCAGGACGGGACGCGGCAGTGGATCTGGACGCTGTGTTCGACGCCATCGCGGCAAGCGGCGAGCGTCCAGTCTGGATTTCGGTGATGGCGCGCGACAAGGCGCACGCGCTGCTGGAACGCGCCAAAGAGCGCCTCGATGCGGGGGTCGAGCAGCCGCTCTTCGGCATACCCTTCGCAGTGAAAGACAATATCGACGTTGCCGGCATGGAGACGACGGCAGCCTGTCCGGAATTTGCCTATACGCCGGATGATTCCGCCTTCGTGGTGCAGCGGTTGATCGACGCCGGCGCCATCCCGGTCGGCAAGACCAATCTCGACCAGTTCGCGACCGGGCTGAACGGCTCGCGATCGCCCTATGGTATTCCCTCCTGCGTCTTCGACGACGGATATGTCTCGGGCGGTTCGAGCTCGGGGTCGGCGGTCGCCGTGGCGCAGGGGCTCGTGCCATTCGCGCTGGGGACCGATACGGCGGGTTCCGGCCGCGTGCCGGCGGGCTTCAACAAC
The DNA here is from genome assembly GCF_039839275.1 of Mesorhizobium sp. CAU 1741. Taxonomy (NCBI): domain Bacteria; kingdom Pseudomonadati; phylum Pseudomonadota; class Alphaproteobacteria; order Hyphomicrobiales; family Phyllobacteriaceae; genus Mesorhizobium; species Mesorhizobium sp. CAU 1741. The sequence continues at coordinate 1,376,902 of NZ_JBDOQP010000002.1, forward strand.
ATCGTCGGCCTCAAGCCGAGCAGGGGACTGATCAGCGCGCGGGGTGTGGTCCCGGCCTGCCGCACGCTCGACTGCGTGTCGATCCTCGCCGGAAGCGCCCAGGATGCGATGACCGTGCTGCGCGCGGCCTCGGCGCCTGATGCGCAGGACCCCTATTCCCGAGCCGCGCCTCAGGCGCTGGATGCTAATGCGCCCCCCCGTTTCCGTTTTGGAATGCTGGGCGATGAGGTCCTTGCGCGTTGCGCGCCCGAGGTGGCTGGACGCTACCTGGCGGCCGCCGCGACGCTCGAAATGCAGGGAGGTGAAGCCGTACACATCGACTACGCACCCTTCGAGGAGGTCGCATCGCTGCTTTATGCGGGTCCCTGGGTGGCCGAGCGGCTCGCCGCCATCAAGGATTTCGCACAGGCGCGGCCGCACGACATTCATCCCGTGGTGCGCGAGATCGTGCTGTCCGGCGCGAACTATTCCGCCGTCGACGGCTTCGAGGCGCAGTACAGGCTTGCCGAACTGATGCTGCGGACCGACGCGATACTGGCCGACATCGACGTGATCGTCGTGCCGACCGCGCCGGACCATCCGACGATCGCGGCAATGCTCGACGCACCGATCGCGCTGAATTCCCGGCTTGGGCTCTTCACCAATTTCGTCAATCTGCTCGATCTGGCCGCGATATCGGTCCCGGCGGGCTGGACCAGCGCGGGCCTGCCGGTCGGCGTCACGCTGATCGGACCGGCCTTCAGCGACGGCATGCTGGCGATGATCGGCGACCGGTTGCACCGCGCTGACCGGGAGGCGCGGCTCGGCGACACGGCGATGCAGCTTGAGGCCGCCGCCCCGGTCCAGCGGGGAGACAAGACGGAGCATGTGCGGCTTGCCGTCGTCGGCGCCCATCTTCGCGGCCAGCCGCTCAACGGCCAGCTCACCGGCCGCCGCGCATCGTTCGTCAAGACCGCGCGCACCGCGGGCGGCTACAGCCTCTACGCCTTGCCGAATTCGAGCCCGCCAAAGCCCGGCCTGCAGCGCGACGGCGGCGCCGGGCTGATCGAGATCGAACTGTGGGACGTGCCACTGAGCGAATTCGGCAGCTTCGTCGCGCTGATACCGCCGCCACTCGGGATCGGGTCGCTCGAACTCGACGACGGCAGCGTCGTCAAGGGCTTCATCTGCGAGAGCCATGCGCTCGCCGATGCCGCCGACATAACCGCATTCGGCGGATGGCGCACATATCTCGCCTCCGCAAACCCCGCCAACCAGAACGTGCATGCCCCATTGATCAACACTCGGGAGACCAGGCCATGATGAACCGACGCAAATTTCTCGCCGCCACTGCCGCTACCACCGCTTCCGCGACCTTCCTGCCGATGCCTTATGTAAAGGCGCAGTCGAACACGACCATCCGCATGGGTGCGCTCAAGCTCATTCACTCCATCGCGCCGCATTTCTACGAGCAGTTCACCCCCGAAGGTTACACGGTGGAGGTGATTCCGTTCGAAAGCCCTACCGAAGGCAAGAACGCCGTGGTGACCAAATCCGTCGATTTCGGCATGTTCGGCATCGCGGCGGCCACGCTGGGGGCTGCGGCGGGCGAGCCGATCGTGGTGATCGGCGGCGCGTGCAACAAGGGCATGGGCGTCGTCGCCGGCAAGGACAGCGACATCGAATCGATCGCTGACCTCAAGGGCAAGCGCGTGGCCATCTGGCCGGGCTCGACGCAGGAAGTATTCATCCTCGAACGCCTGCGCATGGAAGGCATGTCGATTGCCGACATCACGCCGCTGCGCATCTCGTTCAGCGAAATGCACCTTGCCCTGGCACGCGGCGACATCGACGCCTATGTCGGCGCAGAACCGGCACCGGGCGTCAGCCTCGCCTCGGGCGTCGGCAAGATCGTCGAATACCCGTACGGGACCGAGATGGGCGCCCTGAACATGATCTTCGGCGCGCATCGCGACACGCTCGCCGAGCGCCCCGAGATCACCAGCGTCATCCTCGACATTCACCGTCAGGCCTCCGAATTCGCCATGGCCAATCCCAGCGAGCTGGTCGAAATGGCAGTGATGAAGCTCGGACAGCAGCGCGAGGCGATCGAACTCTCCGCACCGAACGTCGAGCTGACATGGTATTTCGGCGAGACCGAGCTGACGCAGTCCAAGACCTATGCCCAGCACATGCTCGAACTGAAGCAGATCCAGGCGTTGCCCGATTTCGCCACACTGTTCGACACCCGCTTCGTCGAAGAATTGAAGCAACGGGCATGAGCGCGGTGGCGGACCAGGCGACCACACGCGGTGCTGCATCTCCCCCTCGAAGGCGCACGGTCTTCGAGGGGAGGCGGCTGCGCGAGCCGGCGCTGGCGCTCATCCTGCCCGCCGCACTCCTGATAGGATGGCATCTTGCCACCGCCGGAAAGGCCTACAGCCTGATCCCGCCACCCTCGCAGGTGGCACTCGCCTTCTACGACCTCGCATTCGGCGGCATACGGGACGACTTCTTCAGCGCGACCCTGCTGTCGCATGTCGTTGCGTCGGTATCGCGCGTCTATGGCGGCTTCATCCTCGCGGTGATCGTCGCATTGCCGCTCGGACTGATGATCGGCCGCATTCCGACCGTGCGGCAGATGTTCGATCCGATGCTGCAGATCCTGCGGCCGATCCCCGTCACGGCATGGCTGCCGCTGGCAATGATCATTTTCGGCATCGGGCCGAAATCCGCGATCTTTCTGGTCTTTCTTGGCGCCTTCTATCCGATCCTCATCAACACGGTCTTTGGCGTGCGGTCGGTCGAACCGCGCCTCTTCGAGGCGGCAAGCATGCTCGGCTGCACCGGGTCGGCGCAGTTCGCGAAGGTGGTGCTGCCCGCTGCCCTGCCGGCGATCTTCACCGGCCTGCGCCTGGGCCTTGGCTTTGCCTGGATGATCATCGTGATCGGCGAGATGACCGGCGTGTCGACCGGCCTCGGCGCGATCATCATGGAGGCGCGGCAGCTATCACGCACGGAAATCGTCATCTGCGGCATGATCGCCATCGGCATCGCCGGATTCATTTCCGACCGGATCATCCTGATGGTCGGGCGACGTCTACTTTCGTGGAACCCCAACCATGTCTAGTCCCGCAAATCCCATCCTGTCGCTGCGCAATGTCGGCAAGACGTTCGACGTCCAGGATCGTCACATCGAGGCGCTGCGCGGCGCGAACCTGGAAGTGGCCCGGGGCGAGTTCGTCTGCCTCATCGGCGCGTCCGGCTGCGGCAAGTCCACACTGCTGCGGATCGTCGCCGGCTTTGAGCCGGCGAGCACTGGCGAGGCGTTGATGTGGGGCATGCCGATCAACGGACCCGACCCTACGCGGGGCATGGTCTTTCAGGATTACGGCCTGTTTCCCTGGCTGACGGTGCGCGACAATATCGGCTTCGGCCCCACGTCGCGCGGCCGGCCGGCGCGAGAAGTGAAGGAGACGGTGTCGCACTTCATCGATCTCGTCGGGCTCGGGCGTTTTGCGGACGTCTACCCGCATCAGCTTTCCGGCGGCATGAAGCAGCGCGTCGCGATCGCCCGCGTTCTGGCCAACGAGGCGGAGATCGTGCTGATGGACGAGCCCTTCGGTGCGCTTGACGCGATGACCCGGGAGAGGCTGCAGGACGAGCTTCTGGAATTGTGGGAACGCACGAAACTGACCGTTCTGTTCGTCACCCATTCCATCGAGGAAGCCATCTTCCTGTCAGGGCGCGTCATCGTGATGTCGCCGGGACCCGGCCGCATCGACAATGACATCACCATCGAGCTGCCGCGGCCGCGCGACGTGTCGGCCAGCGACTTCAATGAGCTGCGCCGCTCGCTTTCGACCAAGCTGCACAGCCATCATGCCAAGGTTGCCGCGTGAGCGAAGCGCTGCAACCGACGCAACGCCTGCCCTACACCGCCGCGATCGACCGGCCGCGCATCGCGCTGCCGGACGGCAAGGCGGTCGCGGTGTGGCCGATCGTCAATGTCGAGAACTGGCTGATCGAGAACCCGATGCCGCGTCAGGTGCTTGTGGCGCCGACGGGCGCGGCGCTGCAGCCGGACCTCGCCAACTGGGCGTGGCACGAATACGGCATGCGGGTCGGCTTCTGGCGCCTGATGGAGGCCTTCACCTCGCGCGGAATCCGCCCGACGCTGTCGATCAACGGATCGGTGTGCCGGGACTATCCGCGCGTGGCTGGTGCTGCCCGGGATGCTGGCTGGGAGTTCATGGGTCATGGCTTCGTCCAGGTGCCGACCCACAAGGAACCCGATCAGGCGGCAATGATCGAGCGTACTGTGGCTGCCATCGCCGATTTCACCGGCACGCCGCCGGTCGGATGGTTGGGGCCGGGGCTGACGGAGACGCTCGAAACCCCGGATATGCTCGCCAGGGCCGGAATCCGCTATGTCGGCGATTGGGTTGTGGACGATCGGCCCTGCCGGATCGCGACCGCGCATGGCGAGCTGCTTTCGCTGCCCTATACGGTGGAGATAAACGACATCCCGATGATGATGATCCAGCATCACCGGGGACAGGAGTTCGAGGAGCGCGCGCTGGCGCAGCTCGATCGGCTTGCAGCGGAGGCGACGGCGCCAGGGCCCTTGGGCGGAGCCAAGGTCATGAGTTTCGCGATCCACCCCTATATCAGCGGCGTGCCGCACCGGATCGGCATCTTGGAGCGCCTGCTGGACGCGATGCTGGCGCGCACGGATATTCACTTCTGGCAGGGAACGCAGATTCATGACTGGTATCTCACAACTGGCGACCCTGCCTGACGCACCCGTGTGGCGTGGCATGAGCCGCGCCGAACTCGACATTGCCTACGACAACAGCGGCGCAGTGCGCGACAGCGCGGAGCTGTTGGCCGATTGGGCGCGGCGCAGCGCCATCCTGCGCGCATCGCAGCCCGAACTCATCGACCTGGTCTATGGTCCACGGCCGCGCAACGTTGTGGACATCTTTCCCTGTGGGCGCCGCAACGCGCCGCTGCTCGTCTTCATCCATGGCGGCTACTGGCAACGCAATTCCAAGGACGTCTTTTCGTGCATGGCGCAGGGGCCTCTCGCAGCAGGCGTCGACGTTGCGGTGCCCGGATATACGCTTGCGCCAGACGCGACGCTCGCGGAGATCGTCGACGAAGTCCGTACCGTGCTGAGATGGCTACGCAGATACGGGCCGGAGATGGGGATCGCGACCGGTCGGCTGATCGTCTCCGGCTGGTCGGCGGGCGGACATCTGGCAGCATGCGCCATGGCCATGCCGGAAGTCGATGCCGGCCTGGCGATCTCCGGCATCTTCGATCTGGAGCCGATAAGGCTCGGCGTCCTGAACGACAAGGTCGGCCTGTCGCGGGAGGATGCTTCGGCCCTCAGCCCGCTGCTGACCATCCCGTCGCGCGCGGGCCGACTTGTGGTGGCGTGCGGCGGCGCCGAACTGCCGGAACTGCAGCGCCAGTCCAGCGAGCACTCGGCGGCGTGGACGGCATCGGGGCTGGATGGCGCGTTGCTGGTGCTGCCCGGCAGGAACCATTTTACGATCCTCGAAGATCTGGCATCACCGGGAGGCCGGCTGGCACGCGAGGTCGCCGCGTTCGCCGCCTAGCGCAGGCGCCGCGACCACATTTCGATCTATGCCGGAAACCATCGCTCGTGCTGCGCGTTCGAAGAATGTGTTCATGAGGGAAAGCAACATGCTCAAATTCATCGGCGGAACGATTGGGTTCATCTTCATTGTCGGGCTGATCGTGGTGATCGGCATCCTGATGCTGATCTTCTGATCACCCATTGACCAATGTCGGACGCAGATTCTTGCCCGTTCGAGGGAGACAGCCGTGTCGTCCCCCTCTGAGGTCCTTGACGAAGGACGCAACTGCTGGCGCATCGCGCGGGCGGATCGTCTTGGCCTGATCATCGATGCGGAGGCCTATTTCAAGGCAGTCAAGGAGGCGATCCTCGAGGCCCGACACACCGTATACCTGATCGGCTGGGACTTCGACACGCGCATAAAGTTCGAGCCCGAGGGATCAACGCTCGACGGACCCAACAAGCTCGGCACGTTCCTGCGATGGATCGACAAGAGCCGCCCGGACCTGCAGGTCTACGTGCTGAAATGGGATCTCGGCGCGATCCAGTCGCTGGGACGCGGAACGACGCCGCTGGCAATTCTCGACTGGATGACCAGCAACCGCATCCACTTCAAGCTCGATGGCGCTCATCCGAAGGCAGCGGCGCACCACCAGAAGATCGTGGTCATCGACGACATCCTGGCCTTTTGCGGCGGCATCGACATGACCGCCGATCGCTGGGACACGCGCGAGCACAAGGACAACGATCCCCGCCGTCGCCGCCCGAGCGGCCGGCGATACGGTCCTTGGCACGACGCGTCGACGATCGTCACAGGGGACGTGGCGAAGGCACTGGGCGACCTGGCGCGAGAGCGCTGGCTCTGGGCCAGTGGCGAGAAACTCGAGCCGCCGCCCGACCGACCTTCGATCTGGCCCGCATCGCTGGAGCCGACCTTGAGCGACGTCGACGTAGCGATCGCGCGCACGATCCCCGAATTCGAGGATCGCAAGGCGGTGCGCGAGATCGAGGCGTTCTACCTCAACGCAATCGCGTCCGCAAAACACACGATCTATTGCGAAAGCCAGTATTTTGCCGCGCGGTGCATCGCGGAGGCCATGGCAGCACGGCTGAAGGAGAAGAGTGGGCCCGAGATCGTGATCGTGAACCCTGAATCGGCGGACGGCTTCCTCGAAGCGGTGACGATGGATACGGCCCGCTATCGGCTGCTCAAGCTGGTGCGGGAGGCTGACATTCACGATCGCTTTCGCATCTACACGCCGGTCACGCGCGAGGGCGAGCCGATCTATGTTCATGCAAAGATAACGGTGGTGGACGATCGATTGCTGCGTGTCGGCTCGTCGAACTTCAACAACCGGTCGATGGGCTTCGATACGGAATGCGACCTGATCGTCGAGGCGCAGGCCGGACGCAAAGGCGTCCAGGGCATCAGGGACACCATCACCGCGATCCGGGACGACCTACTGACAGAGCATCTTGGGAGAAAGCCGGCCGAAGTCGGTGCGCTCGTCCGGGAACATGGATCGCTGATCGCGGCCATCGAAAGCCTTCGGGGCAAGGGTCGGACACTCGTGCCCTATGAACCGGACGAGCCGGCAGGCATCGAGGAGGCTCTCGCCGAAAACGACCTTTTCGATCCGGAAGCACCGCCTTCCTGGTCAAAACGGCTCTTGGGCATCTTTCGCTGAGGGTCGGGCGGCGGGCCGGCATCAGCCAGCCACAACGGCCTCGATGAGGAAGCCGGAACGATAGAGGTCGCGGAACAACGCCGCGACATCGTTCGAAATCACCTCACGATCGACATCGGGAAACGCCGAGGCAAGCAGATCGCTTACCTCGACCTCATCCGTCGGCTCGCCCAGGAGATTCCAGATGGCTGTGCCGACGGGATTGAGATGGTAGATGCCGGCAGTCTCGCCAGTGCCCGCCAGAAACGCTTCACCGCGTGACTTATGGAGCGACACGACCGGATTGGCGACGACCCGCAGGTCGGGGCGATAGCCGGCAAGCTCGTCGCGTCCGCCGCTGGCGTCGCCGTCATGGTCCGGCGCCAGCAGCCGGCCCATCAACGCGGCCTCTTCCTGAACGGGCGGGGCGTTGATCGGTACATCCCAGGAGGCGAAGGTGCGCTGCAGAAGCTGCGCCCCGTCCTCGAGATCGGAATAACCCAAAACGTAAAGCGGCAGGCCCTGGATCATCCCGTGCATCTGGGCGAGCAACGCTCTCGTATCGTCGGTGCGCATAACGCTCTGGCGGGCCAGAAGCTTCAATGCGACGTGCCCGGGCGCTCCGTGAATCGTTGCCGGTCCGGCGCTGCGGCGGTCAAGGAGCAGGATCGCTCCCAAGGGCGCGGCCGTGCCGCGCGGCGCGAGCTGTTCACCGGGCAAAGCGAGGTAATGATAGCGATGATCGGCAGGTCCGGCATGGGCCGCGACGAAGTCGCGCAACTGGGCGGACGCGCAGGCCGGCAGCGGCAGGCGTAGTCGCGGCGCGACACCGAGCGCCACGCCGTTGCCCTTCTCGTCGAGCGGCAGGATGTCGTCGCCGAAGACCGTGTGCCCGGCGGCAGCAAGACGCGCGATCATCGTGCTCTTGCCGGCGCGTGCGCGGGCCGGCATCACCACGAGCCGATCACCGAACCGGACCGCGCCGCCATGGAAACACAGGCGCTGCGGATTTTCGATTACCAGCGCCTCGGCAAGACTGACCACGAGGCTGCACGCCGCTCCCACGGGGGTCGCCGGGATGGGATCTTCGCCAAACAGGTGAATGAAATAGCCGTTGTCGGAAAAGCTGATCCGGCCGGCGGGTTCGGCCGCATCCTCCGTGACCGTGAAGGGCCAGTCTACCGCAGTGGCCCGCAGCGCATCGATGAAATCGGCCCGGTCGGGAACATCCACCGTGGCGTTCAATCCATCGAAACGTAGCCGCATCCGCGCCTCCATTGCGGCGCGGATGCTGATGCACCCGCGCCGTGTCCGTCAATCAGCTAAAGTTGCGGCGGTTGGATCGTCCGCCACTGAAAGCGCCACCGCTTCCGCGTCCGCCCCAGCCGCCCCGGCCGCCGCTGCCCCGGCCACCGCTGCCACGACCACCGCTTCCGCGACCGCCGCTGCCATGTCCGCCGCTACCACCGCCGTGGCCACCACCGCCGCCGCCGCTGCCACCGCCGCTGCCGCCGCTTCCACCACCGCTACCGCCGGAAGCGCGTGCGTCGCTCAGTTTCAGCAGAACCGGTGCCGCGTAGGCCGCGCCCGCCACGAGGCCGAGCTTGGCAAGCATGTTGCGCCGGGAAATCGTCGCCTGCTTCATCTTTTCGATCGACATTGCAATCTCCTCTCGTTTGGTCGTTGGCAGGCCTCACAGCGAGGCCTTCAAGAGACAAACGATGGGCGCCATGGCTTTATTCCCTGCCGGGACGATTTTTTCCTCCGAGCCCGCCCGCAGGAATTGCGCGCTGCTGCCCGTCACAGGCTCCCGGCGCCTGGATCAGGCCCCAGCCATAGGTCTCGTCCCGCCCTGTCGGGCCCAGGTCCGTGGCGCCTGCCGCGAGGCGCTCGACGATCTGTCGACGCCGCGCCGCCGGGTCTGCCGCCCGCGCCGTGGCGGCGGCCGCAGTGACGAAGGGTGCCGCGTAGGAGGTGCCGGACCGGAAGCGGCCACCGCTGATCGATGCAGCGGTCCATAGCCTCACCCCCGGGGCGGCAAAGTCGATCTGCTCGCCTGCCGCCGCCTGCCGGTATGCACCGGAACGGCTGTCGACCGCCGTGACGGCAACCACGCCCCGGTAGGAAGCCGGGAAGAGGGGATCCGCATTAGGCCCGTCATTGCCGGCCGCAGCCACCAGCACGATGTCACGGCGGAGCATCTCCCCCACCATGCGTTCCAGCACGACGTTCGCGGGCCCGGCGAAGCTCAGGTTGATCACCTTTGCATCGCTGGCGGCGAGCCGGTCGAGCGCGCGCACCAGATCGAAGGCGTCCGCGGCGTCGCGGCCGCCGCGATCGGCGTGGAATGCCTCGATCGCCAGCAGCCGCGTCCCTGCCAGAAGGCCGGGCGTCCGCGAATCTGCGCGGCCGGCCAGCAGGACCGCGATCGCCGTGCCGTGCATCTTCGACGAGGCACGTCTCTGTGCCCCGATCACCGAGGCATAGCGGATGTCCGCTCCAAACAGCGCGTCGTGGTCGACATTGATGCCGGTATCGATCATGCCGATCGTGATCGCCGCCTCGCAGGCCGGCGTCATTGGCGCCCAGCCAATCATGTCGAAAGCCGCGCAGCCATCTGGTGAACAGGCCAGTTCGCTTGTCCGGTAGATGTGATTGAGATCGAAAACCGCCGCCGGGACCAGTTGCAGGATTTCCGTCCTGGCTTCATCGATTGTGCGCCCGCCCGGCAACGAAAACCGGCCGATCTGAACGCCGATCGCAGCCACGCCGTCCCGTGCGATCAGCCCATAGCCCTGCGCAGCGATCAGATCGAGGTCCGCAGGTGCCGGCGTTGCGACGAGGATTTCCGGCGGTGGTGGTGGCGGCGCCTGGCGCCTGGCAGCACGCGGACGCGAGAAGCTGGCGCTTCCCGTCCCGTGACCGCCGCCATGTCCACCGCCGCCGCCGCTTCCTCCACCGCTGCCTGAGGCGCGGGCCATGCCGAGCCGCAACAGGACGGGAGCCGCGTATGCCATGCCGGCGGCGATGCCGAGCCGGCGCAGCATGCGCCGCCTGCCGGGGTCAGGGAGCTTGCCATCGTCGGTCATCTTGCACCTTTCTCGTTGTCGTCCTAACGCAGGGGCGGGGTCCTTATTCCCAGTATCGGCATCGACGACAAAAATTCCATGCCCATTGTGGAATAGACGCTGCCACCGCGACGTTTATGAGCCAGTGAGGTGGAATGAGCGAATTCGGCTTGAGGATCGTCGCGTTGCTGCCGAGGCTGAGGGGCCTGGCGCGTACGCTTGCCCGTTCACGCGACGCCGCCGACGATCTGGTGCAGGCGACATGCGAGAAGGCGCTGCGCAACAGCGACGGCTGGACGCCCGGCACCCGGCTGGACGCGTGGCTGTTTCGCATCATGCGCAACCACTGGATCGACACCGTGCGTCGCGGGCGGCCGGAGGTGCAGGTGGACGACGAGGCGGTCGCCCATGAACTGCCGGTCGAGGACGGCGTGCGGCGCATCGAGGCCAGGCTCACGCTGGCCGCCGTACGCACGCTGGTCGATGCCTTGCCGGACGATCAACGCACGGTCCTGATGCTGGTCTGCGTCGAGGACCTCAGCTACCGCGATGCAGCCGAGATGCTCGAACTGCCGATAGGCACGGTGATGAGCCGCCTGTCGCGCGCGCGTGCCGCCCTCGTGGCAGCGATGGATAGTGACGATCGGGCAACCAGGCTCGGAGGCGAAGAATGACCCAAAAGGTGAGCGACGAAATGCTGATGGCCTATGTCGATGGCGAGTTGGACGCCGCAAACGCGACCGCGATCGAACGCATCCTTGCCGACGATACCACGCTTGCCGCGCGCGCCGAGACATTTCGCGCCAGTCGGCGGCTGGCGCGCGAGGCGTTCGGCAGCGCGCGCGACGAGCAGGTGCCGGAGTTCCTTCTCAAGTCTTTGCTGGGACAGAGCGGGCCGGCCACGGTCGTGCCCTTTGCCCGCCCGCGCCGCTGGCTCGCAGCTTTGCCCCTGGCAGCCAGCATCGCGGTGGCATTCGGCGTCGGCTTCTATGTGGCCGGCGGAAGCGGCGGCGGGGATGCGGTCGACCCGCTGGGGCGCATGGCGATCGCCCGGGCGCTTGGCGGTACGATATCCGGCGAGAGCAGCGAGGTTGCGCTTGGCAATGAGCGCGCCCTGCTGGAGACACTCGGCACGTATCGCGTGGAGGGCGGTGTGTGCCGCAGCTTCGATCTAGACGGCGCGGCCACTTCGCTTGCGGGGGTCGGTTGCGATCGCGGTGGCGGCTGGACCCTGGACGTGATCGTGGCGCGGGGCAGCGGCGGCGATGGAGGTTACGTTCCCGCGTCGGAGGCCGCGCTGGGCAGCATCGATGCCTATCTCGACGCGCTCGAAGCGTCAGCGCCGCTGACGCCGGATGAGGAACGTGCCCTGAGCGACTGAGCGCGGCGTCGACGCTTTGTCCGAACCCTACAGGGCCGTGGGTGCGGCATCAAAAAAACTTCGATGGCTGTCATTTTTCCGCTTGACCCTTTGAGACACCGTCGCCTATATACGCCTCACCAACGACGGCGGCGACGCTGCTGGCGACGAGAGAGCTTGTGTCTTTTGTTTGCGGAGTTGGGAGAAATCTAGAGAGCCGCGTGAGCGACACTCGTTTGGGTTTGAC
>NZ_JBDOQP010000003.1:0-580432 GCF_039839275.1 Mesorhizobium sp. CAU 1741
CGCAAGGGCAGCTGTCTCGCGGAACTGCTTGAGCGCTTCTTCCATCTGGTCGCGCTGCCCGAGCGGCGAGGAAGCGGAAAGCCGCATCTCGTCGCGGAATTCCTTGATCCGGTCGGTGAAGTTTTCGAGCCGGCTGATCGTCGCTTCGATCTCGCGGCGCTGTTCCTCATAAGCAGAGCGCAGGGCGGCTTCCGCGTCCTGCACGATCTGCATGGCATCCTTGCCCGCAACCGTTTCGATCAGGCCAGCCATCGCCGGGAAGGCAGCGGCCAGCATGTCGATCTGCGCCTGCGTCAGATCGGATGTCTCGACGATGTCGGCAAGCGCCAGGTTCAGTTCGCGCAGGGCAAGACCGCTGTCGAGCCCAAGCACCGCGGCGTCCTGCAGCCGCTCGTCGTAACGGTCCTGCGCATCCATGATCTCGTTGATGAAGCCGAAGCCCGACAGGTCGTTGATCGACGAATTCAGCTCGTCGCGGTAGGCATCGCGCAGTTTCGCCATGGCGATGTTCAGGTGCAGGTCGATCGCCGTCGCGGCTTCCTCGGCCGACATACCAAGATCCTCGAGCAGCGTGTTCATGCCTGCGACGGTGCCGTTGATTTTCTGCACCGCCTCTTCCATGGCGGTGAATTCTTCGGCGCCCGAGATCATCGCCAGCGCAGTTGCCTGCGCAGCCTTTTGCGCACGCTCGACCTGGTCGGCCAGGTTCGCATTCGGATCGACCGCGGCTTCCGTCACCACGCCCATCTCATCGATCGCCAGCCCAGCCGCTTCCGCAGCATTCCGCAGCGCCTCGAGGCTGTCATAGAGCATGCCGCCGGTCTTGGTGTAGGCCTGCACGCCAAGGTCGGCGATCTGGTCGCCCAGCGCCTTATAGCCTTCGAGGATATCGTTCTGGATCACCAGCGCGCCGGCATCGTTCGACCCGGGATTGTATTCGGCAGCGAAGCGGTAAATCTCTTCCTCGTCGCCTGCGTTGAACCGATCCTTGCGGTTCTTGATCACGCTGGCGAGGTCGCCCTCGGCATCGACGAACAGCCGCGCGTCGTTCACAAAGCCGACGAGGCTTTCCCTCATCTTTTCGACGCTATCCATGCCGGCCATGAACTCGCCGTCGAGACCAAGTCCGGCTTCCATCGACGCGATCATGCCTTCGAAGCCGCGTTCCCAGCGATCGGTCATCCGGTCGAAGAACTCGTCCTGGGCGGCCGTCAGCTCGTCGACCAGCTCCTGGTTCTTCGCCTTGTTTGCCATGGCGATGGCCTTGGAGAACTCATCGGCCGTCGACATAACGGTCTTCTCGAACGTCCCCATGAAGTTGCCGGTGGCGGTGGCGATCAGCTCGGTAATCGCGCCCATCTGGCTTTCCAGCTCCTGCTGGGCCTGCTTGAGCTCTTGCCGCTTCTGACGGGCGCGTCCGATAAGCCCTCCAATGATGCCAAGCACTGCCCCGCCAACGACGGCAAGCGGCGTTGCCATCGCGCCGAGTGCTGGGAAAGCATTAGCAAGCATCGGAGCAGCGCCAAGGCCGCTCATCGCACCGGAGATGCCGCCCATGAGCGGGTTGCCACTTTGCATGCCTCCCGCGAATGCGCCGAATGCCGCGCCACCGATGCCAAGCATGTCCTGCATCTGCTGCCCGGCGACCCCTGGGGCAGAAGCGGCAGCCGGCGCCTGAGTGCTGTTCGCGAGACGCCGGTTGGCATCGACCATGCCGTCGGAAACCCCTGCCTTCAGCCCTCCAGGGTATCCAGCAAGCGCGCCTTCAGCTTTCTGCACATACTGAGGCACGGTGTTGTAGCCGTCGCTCGAGTTCCCCGCCCGCGACAAAGGCCGGCCGGAGAACCATACGGATGCCCCATCCGCAAACGACCCAAACTTGTCGACGGAAGCCCCAAATTTCTTGAAGAAGACTGCATCCTGGGCAGCGCGATCGGCGACGAACTCGGAGATTGTCAGCGAGTGGCCAAGAACCTCCTTCGTCCACGACGCGATGTTATTGCCCATAACCTGATATGCGCCATAGGCCCGGTCGCCGGCATAGGAGCCACTGCGGATAATCGGGCCCTGCGCCGAGTAGTTGCCGGCGTAGCTACCGCTTTCGATTTTTCGGATAGCCGCGGCGAAGCTCGACAGATTGTCGTTCAGGCTGCTGGTGATCGACGGGGCGATTGCATTGCCGATCTCGCGGCCCATCGTCTGTGACTGGACGGGCGACCACGCGCGTGCACCACCCGCCATTTCGGGAATGAATGAACCAGTCCCTCGACCAGTTGTGCCTGATCCCGCACCAACTCCCGTGATCGATTGCCAGATGCGATCTAGCCCCATCTGAGCGAACTTCTTGCCCATCTCGGCGCCGAGCGAGATCAGCTTCTCGAATGCGTCGCCGCTCGAATAGAGCACGTCGAGCAACCCGTCGAAGAAGTCCTTCACCGGGTCCATCGCCTTGGCCAGGCTCTTGCCGGCGCGGTTGGTCTCTTCGGTCAGCTCGCGGACGCCGAGCGCCGACGCCATGAACATCTCGTCGATGCGCGCCTCGACCGCAATGCGCTGGATATCCGTCAGCTTGTCGCCGAACCGGCTCATCAGGTCGAGCAGATCGGCCGCCTCCGCCGCCGCCGCGTTGCCAGGGAACATCTCTTCCGCCAGACGATCGGCGAGATCGATGAAGCCCTCCATCTCCTGCTTGACCTTCTTCAGCGCCTCCTCGTTTTCCTCCAACCGCTTGGTAGCGTTCTCGATGGCCTGTTGCTGAATCGCGCCGAAGATCCGCCCCATGAAGTCGGTGTCGGCGATCTCCCCGAGCGTCTCGCGCAGCCCCTTCCAGGTCGCGTCGAGATCCTCGACGGCCTTCTGTCCGCCAAGGTCCAATTCCCCCAGCTCCGGCGCTTCAATGGTGCCGATGGTGATGTCGAAGCCCAGCTCTTTCGCGATGGCGTCGCCGCCCAGGAACTGGACGAGGTCGTTCGCAGCTTCGATGATCGTGTTGATGCCGGAGACGGCTTTCTCCACCATCCAATTGATCGCGGTGATGAAGCCATTGGCCGCCGCCTCGCCGGCCACGATGAACGCCGGAACGACCGACTGGATCGTCGCCTTGAGGATCTCGTACTGGGCAGCAAACTCCCGGATGATGAAGTTGCCGACATCGCGAACGCCATCCTTCACGATATCCCAGGCCGTTGCGAACCACGGCGCGATTGCCTCGATCGCCGGCTGCAGGAAGTCATAGATCGCACTGCCGATGAGCTGCGGTATGGCCATGGCGACGTCGCCGAACGACACCATCACGTCGGAGGTGGCGTTAATCTCCGACTGCATGCCCTTGACGGCGAGCGCGGCAGCACCGATCGCAAGACCGACAGGCGCGAAACGAGCTGCAAGTCCGACAGCCTGCGCCCCTACTGCCTTCAGCGAGCCCCTGACGCCACCCGGCCCATCCTGCAGAACCTGCAGCACCTGGCCGCCCTGGCTCGCCATGATCTGGAAGGGTGAGGCGCCCATGAGAAGCATGGTGGCCACGTCATTGACCTGGTAGCCGAGCCCCAGCATCTGCTGCCGCGTCAGTCGGATGTTGTCGTTCGCCACGCCGAGCCGGACGGCTGTCTGCTGGAAACTGCGCTGCGCCATATCGGTCGCCTGCGCCAGTTCTCGTGTCGTCAGGTGGCCTTGTGCCGCCAGCGCATTGTATTCGGCTAATTCCCGGTTCAGCCGATCCTGCGCCGCGCGATACGGGTCGAGCTGTGCACGAATGACCGAGACCTGACGCTCGACCATCTCATAGGAGCGCGCCTGCTCCCGGTTCGACTGCTCAACCGACTGGGCCGTCTCCCTTGCCGCGCGCTCCACCTGCTCTTGCTGGTTGATGAGCGACATGACCGACCGGCGCGTCGCGGCGTCCAGTTCGACTTGCCCGTCGATCAGCCGTCGCAAGCCTGACGCATCAGCATCCATATTAAGGCGCGGCGAAACGGACTTTTGTAGGCGTTGCTGGAGCTCGCCCATCTGGCGCGAAAAATCCTGCGCAGAGACCTTCCCGGCATCGAGACCACGCTGGAGTAGTTTTGCGTTCCGCTCAAAGTCCGCGAAAGCGCGCGGCGCTCCCGCCAATCGTTTGTCGAGACTCGCAAGTTCCCTATCAAGATTTCCGATGCGCTGCGTGGCCTGTGTACTGTCAGCGCCCAGCTTATCGACACCAGCACCAGCCTGCTTAGCCTCTTGACCGACTTTACGCAGCTTCGCGGCGACGGCGTCAAGGTTTTCATCCTTGCCGCGCACCGTGAGCGTGCGAACAGTGTTTTGAGCCATTGACTTGTCTCGCTAAGGCAGACGAACATCAGCCTCTCAATCGGGAGGCACCAATGAAGTGGATTTTTGCAGCGTTTTTCGCGCTATTTTTGAGCGCGTGCACCACGCCCTACCAAGAGATGGGCGCTACGGGAGGCGTGAAAGCGGAGGCAATCGGCTATGACCGTTATCGCGTTTCTTCGTTGATCAACGCGTACACTTCGCCACCGTTGGTGGTCGACTACATGATGCTTAAGGCCGCCGAGACGGCAATCGCGAACGGCGCTAGCCACTTCATCGTCGAAAGCGTCTCTGACAACACTACCGTGAACACCTATGCCACGCCCGGCGTCGTGAACTGCTGGGGCTATGGATGCGTTGCAACGCCGTCGACCATTCAGCAATCGGTAATCCCGGCAGGACACATAATCATCAGGCTGGTTCGCGGTTCCCCGCCTTCAAATGCAACATCAGCCAAGGAGATCGTTGATACGATCGGCAGCCGAGTAAGTCGCGGCGGATAGTGATGGTGGGAAGACATCCCCCCCACCATTAGGCCGACGATGACGATGAATTTGAACTCCACATCAACGTCTACGTTAAGGCGCCCTAACCCGCCCGCTTCATTTTTGCGCTCTGCCGCTTGAACGTTTCCATGGCGTCACGCACCGATTGGTTGAAGGTCTCGTCGTCGAGTTCCTTGTCCCAACCCGGCTCTTTCACGTCGAAGCCGCCTATTCGGAAGCGATTTCGCCACTCCCGGTCGGAAGCCTCCGCCATCACGGTCACGGCCCTGTCGAGGCGGAGGAGGTCGCATTCGAATATCTCCGTATCCGACCACCCACGCAGGGTAACGACTGCCGCCTCGTAGAGCTTGGCGAAATACTCCTCGACCGTGATTAGAGTTCGCCGTTTCCCGAATCGTCGTCTTCGCCAGCGCGAGGCTCATCTTCTTCGTCGGGATCGCGACCGCCGTTCTGCAGCCGGGAGATGTAGCGCGACAGTGGCCCGGACAGTTTCACGATGCCGCTGCGATACACCATGCCGTTCAGCTCTTCCGTGCTGATATTGCGGGTCTCGCTCGCCGGGATGCCCTGGCGAATGATGTACTGGCACGCCTGCAGGTTGCCATTCGCGAGCTGCTGATATGCGCCAATGAAGCCGCCGAAGTGGCTGGAGATCGCGCTTGCTGCCTTGAGGGACGAGCGCAGCGTATATTCCTGTCCTTCAAGCTCGATCGTGATGTCGGACGTGAGTGAATTCTTCATGTCGGAAAGTCCTTCGTGTCGGATGATCGGAGTTCGATCGGATGGGGCGGCGGCCTCCGATCAAGCCGCCGCCCCGCTCTCGCGAGAGATGCTGTTACGAGCTGGAGCCCGCCTCGACCTCGATCAGGGCCTCGTTGAGACCGAGATTGAAGGTGATCGTCTGCGTGTCGTTCGGGCCACCAAGCCCGAGGTTCTGCGACATGACGAGCGCCGAGATGTAATAGGTGTGGTACGTGCCATCGCCGTTCGGCAGCTCGACCATGAAGTTGAACGCTGCCTGGCTTTCGGCGGCCGCGATCATGGCGATCTGGCCCTCGTCGGTCGCATCGCGCGAACAGACGATTTCCATGTTGCCGGCGTTGGCCGTGCCCTTGGCTTTGCGGGTGCGGCCGTCGTTCACCTCGTCGACGGTGATTTCCTGGAAGGTATCGCCGAAGCCGCCGATAGAGCGGATGCGACCGATCTGGACGTAATCGTCGCCGGACGCGGTGACTTCGTCCCATGTGGTGGTTGCGCTGCCGAGCGAAACGCGCGAACGGGCAACGGGAAGTGGATTGTTGGCCATGGCCTTGTATCTCCTTTGGCTTCAGGCACGTTGAAGGGGCCGCCGGTCAGACAGGCAGCCATGGTCTCGCGGGATGCGAGCGGTTAAGACGGTTGTGAGGCGTCTATTCGGTATGTGTTGGTGTTTCGTCCGCAGGCGAAACGGGCGCCGGTGGGGACGGCTTCTTACGACTGGCGCGCTGCTCTTCGACGCGGATCAGGCCTGCCCGCTCCTTGCCTTTCAAGCGCTTGTCCGCGCGGTCTGCGGCTATGGTTTGCACCTGCCCGGGCTGGATCTCGACGCGCTTGCCATCTTTGGCTGTGAAGCGCTGCGCGGTCGAGGAAACGTTGGTGATCTTGAGCATGGCGATCATCCTTGGATCATGAATTGGTAGGGGACGACGATCGACAGGTTGAAATACCCGTCGCGGTCGCTGCGGTCGTCGCTGGTTGGTGATGTCGGCGCGAAGGTCTGGACACCGTCGAAGATCACGCCGCGGAAAAGCGTGGCAATCTGATCCAGCCAACCCCGATAGACATGCGTCCCGCGCCCCGATGGCGCCGACAGCACGAAGCGGATGCCACCTTCCTCCAGGAAGTCGCACCCTTCCGGCCCTTCAATGGTCTCCCACTCGGAGTTTGACCACGGGAACTGCACGCTGATGAACCCGTCGGCGTCGCTCGGCACGGTTTCGTCGCCGTCGTTCTCAATCATGATCGGGCATGAATTGAAGTTTGCCGCGAGCCTCTGCTCGACGGCCTGCACAACGGTTAGATGCGCCATCAGCGGGGCCTCACGATGATCGCCGGTTGCCGGTCGGTTCTGTCTTTGCCGCCAGAGAGCGACCGAAAGCTGTATCGAATGCGCGCCTGGTTGCCGAAGCGGCGGTTTGCCAGTGCTGCGATGACCTCATAAACGCCGTCTGGCGCCTGGGGGCTGAGCCCACGTTCGATCTTGCGCGCATAGGGCTGGCGGTTAACAAACGCGTACTCGCTCGCCCCTTCGGTCAGCATCGCGCCGGGTTCATGCTCGGCACCGTCCACAAACAGCACATGGCTGCGCATGTAGGTTCCGGTCAGGATTGGCGAGGCCTTCAGCAGCTCGTCGCCGATCCATTCCAGCACGCCGCCCATCAGCTCGAATTCGACAAAGACGATCCCGTCCGGATCGACGCGCTCGATCGGCTTTCCCGGCTGGCGATCGACGGTGGCCTCATACGGCACGTCGCGGCCGGTGGCGGCGCGGTTGATGCCGCTTGCCTCTTGGATGGCTTCTCGAGCGAAGGTCGCCAGCCTGTGCGATCGTTCCTTCGGAGACGTCAGTTCATCGGCCAATTCGTTGAACGTCAGAACCGGGTCACGGTCCCAACTCACAGCGCCGCTCCCGATACTTCGCATTCATAGGCAAGGACAACATCACCGATCTTGCGTGTGCTGCCGTTGACGGCTTGCACCGTCAGCACGACGCCGGACGCTAAGACCAGACGGTCGTTCTTTTTCACCGGTGGGTTGAAGCCGGCCAAGTCTTCCGCGAGCAGGATCGCTTTGCGCCGACCGGCGTCGATACCCGCGGCGATCTCCTGCGGCGAATACCCCATGATCCGCGCGTGAACCGTCCCAAGCGTCTGGTCAGGCGGGTTCGCCACGATCCGCTTGAGCGTGACGACCTCGCCGTAGCTGGTGAGGTGCTCGCGATATTTCCGAACCGCCATGGTCATGCGTAGCTCAAGCCCCGATAGCGGCCCAGCAGTGCCTGGACGACGCGCGCCGTTGCCGCGCTCATCACCTCCGGATTGCTGTACTGCTCGGTGAACGCCTGGTAGGTCTCGAAACTGCGCAGATTGCCCTGTTCGCTGACCTTCGCGTGAATATCAGCCGCGACCAGTATGATCGCCATTTTGATGTTTGCCGGGACGACATCGAAACCTGCCGTGAACTCGATATGGGTGACGGATGCTGGCCCTTCGACATAGACGCCAAGCGCATCCTGCTTGGCAGCGTACTCTGCCTCGTCAACCTCTTCGCTGCCGATGAACACGCCGGTTACAGCCACATTGCCGAACGCCGGCAGGCGATACGTTGTCTCCGCCTGGTCGAACGGCTGTCGCCATTCCTGCTCACCGATGCACCGCATCATGACGCCGAATGGCCCGTCCAGTTGCCCAGTCGCCGCCGCGATCAACACATTGACCTGAGCGTCCGACAACTCAGCGAGCGCGTATGACTGTGCCTTCGCCTCTTCGGCGGAAACGACCGGTTCCGGTTCGACGATCAGGACGGGCGGAATGCTCATATCCAGTGCCTCAGAATCGGATGGCCGGCTGGCAGTTGGTGTGGCTTCTCTTCGCCATGGAAGTAGACGATCCGAGCATCACCCAGCCCGCGCTTCTTCACGGAGCCCTTGAACGAGACAACGGCGCCCGGAAACTCATCGTCGATGAAGCGATGCGGGTAGCTGCGCACATGGTCCATGTCGTTTTCGCCCTTGTGCTCGGCTGCGATGTGCTCGTGGCCGACCGGAACCAGCGCCACGCCGTTGCAGGCGCGCGCCGGCTTGTAAGGGTCCCGAGGCAGCGCGAACCGATCCGCCGTCGTGCAGTAGGCCGCCAGGTGGTCGCAATTGCCCGTGACGACGGTGTCGAGCCCGACGAGGATCATCGGAACGCCCATCTCATAGGGCTTGATGCAATCCGCGTAACCGCCGCTCCCGAGGCCAGGCACAACCATGCGCGTGATTGCGCTGTCCATCTTGCGGGCGCGGTCGGTGTAGCAGACGAAACGGAACTGCACTGTGAGGTTGCGGGCAAAGCCGCGATAGAGCTTCTCGACCCAGCTTTCATCGTAGATCTGGCTGAAGGACTTGGACTTATCGTTCGCGTCCCAGAGAAGCGTGCAGACGGTCAGCATCAGGCTTTGGCCGCGTCAATCTTCGCCCAGGCATCCTCGCAGGGTTTGCAATCCGGCTTCTGTCCCGAGACCCATTCCTGCCCGCACTGGTCGCATACCCATCCGCTAGCATCGGGCGCCAATCTCGGCACGGATGGATATGTCGGATTCTTCGCGTTGCTCAATTCACCCACCTATGCCGTTTGGCGTTCCAATCTGCGGGCACTGACAGCGATTTGTAGCCATTGCGGCGATACACTTCGCCAGCAGCGACATCGCGCTCTACGGCTGCCCCTGCAGCCACGACAGCGCCTTTGCCGATGCGGATGCCCGGCAGAACGATCGCGCCGGCGCCGATCGCGGCGCCGTCTTCAATCACAACGGCCCAATGTTCACCGTCTCGAAGCAGTTCGTCGCGATAGCCGGTCTTGTCGGTGAACGGCCACATGTCGTTTGCGAGAACAACATTTGGTCCGAGGAAGACGTCGCTACCGACACGGAACCCCGCACCAGCCATCACGCCGCCCGATACGATGACACGATCGCCGTAGACCGAGCCGTCGAGCATCGCGAGTGGTGAGACGCTGCAACCCCGCCCCATGACGGTGCCGCGCGTGATCGACGCGAATTGCCAGACGCGGGTGCCCTCACCAAGCGTCACGCTGTCGTCGACATGGGCGAGCGGATGGATCATCGACGTGGACACGGTGGTGGACCTCTGTCGGGAATAGGCAGAGCAACAGATGACCAGCCGCGAACGGCATCGTGCCACGGGTCCCCCTGTCCATTGTAGTCGGCCCATGCCCCCGAAACGCCGCACTTGCATTCCATCCGGATGAGGCCGGAGAAGATGCCCTTGAACTTTGGTTTCGGAGCGGCGCCGCAACTAGGGCACGGTCCAATCTCTGTGCGAGGGCGGTAGGTCATGCGTCCAATGCCTCAGTCAGCGTCATTTTTGGATAAGCCGTCAGCGACGAGATCGCGCTGCAGTTGATGACCTTGATGCTGTTCGCAGCCAGAACCTTCGCCCCGGCGTCGATTGCGCGGCGCCAGCGGCCGATCGTGCTCAGTTTCGGGTTCGACAGCGGCAGCGGGTGGTCACCGTGCCAATGCGTCCCGGCCTTGATGTTCATGTCGTAGCCGACGAGGATGATCTTCGTCGCTCCGAAGTGCGCAGCAAGATTGAGGGCTCCAAACCCGGAGTTTCCACCCCATCCGATCGTGCCGGCTGGCCCGAGGTTGATGCGATCATCGCCGCGAAGGCATTTCACGTAGCGGATGCCCCAATCGGCATTGCGCGCCCTGGGGCTGATGGACATTTTCAGGCCCTTGAACTCGGGACAGCCATTGTTCTCTTCCCACCACTTGAAGTCACAGGCGTAGAGCGCATCGGCCCACGGCGCGAGCTTCCACGAACTGTTGACGGCTATGCACTTCACCTTGCCGCGCGCCGGTTCGAGGTCGACACCTGACGCGCTTGGGCCGCTGGCAACGATGATGCAGGTTTCACCAGTCCAGTCGGGATACCATGCCGGCCTACGCAAGCTTGAGCGGCCCCTGTGGCTTTTCAGCCTTCACGACCGCGTCTTTCCCGTCGCGACCGCGCTTTGCAGCCAGCGTCCAGTGCTTGGCCTGGCTGTCTGGCTTCTCTTCCGTCGCGTCGACATCGCAGTGCCAGAGTGAGCCGCCCCACGTCACCGTGTCGCCCTTCTCATAGGAGCGCCCTTCCTTGAAGACGCCGCGGTAGATCATTGCCGGGATGCCGAGCTCGACCTTAAAGGACTGTTCGCCCTGATCGAATGACAGGAGCACCGTGCGACCGTCATCCATAAGCGTCGCGTCGAAGTCGGAGAGCGAGAAACCGTCTCGAGGTTTCGGAATAGCCGCGACCTTCTCGACGATGCTCCGCTCTATTGCGGCCATGTCCGCATCCTTGCCGACGACCTGGCCAAGTTCCTTCGTGGATCCATCCGTCATGGTGGCCACAAGGCACCCATTCCGGTCGATCAACATGCTCGCGAGACCGACGCCGTCTTTTGCGACGGGCAGAGCGGCAACGGCCTTCTGAGTGGCTTCCTCAATCAGCGGGCGGACATCATCGACCGTGACCGACTTGCCGTCCTGCGGTGCCGGAATGGCGGCGACAGCATCTTTCACCAGTGAGGCCGCGACAGTGGCCAGTTCTTCGACCGTCGGCGCCTTTGGCTGCGCATCCACGGCCGACTGTACCGCCGTTTCGATCTCTGGGCGCAGATCGTCGATCGTCACTGTCTTGACCGGCTCAGGCTCGGGGATAACCGCGATCGCATCCGCCACGATCTTGTCCACGTCTGGCAGAACGGGGATCTCAGGTATGACGATGCCGTCCACCGATCGCCGCAGTTCCGTGACCTGATCGGCTAGGGAGCGACGAAGGCCATCAACGTCCGTCTTGACTGCATCAAGGTCGGATGCGTCGACTGAAGGCCGCGGCGCGGCGTCAATCTTCCTCTCAAGCGCATCGAGCCGGTCAACGATCGGGCGCAGGCTGTCAGCCAAATGCACCTTCACAGCACCGACGATCTCGGCTCCGAATGCCTTGCCGTCGAACATCAGCGGAGCCCCTTATAGATTTCGGCCAGCGCGTGAGCGGCCTGCTCGCGCATCGCGTTGTCGTTCGCCACGGAATCGGGCGACGGATCACTCGCAGGAGAGTTGCCGCCTTCAATCAACTGTTCATCGCGCGCGGCGATGGCGGCCAGGCTGTGATCCTGCTGCTGCAGATAGATCGTGTCGCCGCCCTTGACTGGTGCAAGATTGAGCTTGCGGCGCTGCTCGTCGAGCGTTGCGATGCCCTTGGCTTTCTGCGCCACGTCGTACTGGGTCGCCGTGTCCATGCGCAGCAGGTCGTCAAGGTCGAACTCAGTGCCGAGATTTGCGCCTGCGCCGGCTTCGCCGTTGAGCCCGAGCCCTTCGTCAAGAAGCACTTCGATCGCCTCGATCAGCACCTGCAGGCACTGCGAATAGTAGATCGTGAGTTGCGACTGGATATTGTTGTAGGACGGCGGCTGCCCGACGCCGATCATGAATGAAGGGACGTGATAGACGCCGCAGATGACTTCGGACGTCCAGCGGAGCTGCTCAATGAGCTGGCTGTCGACGTTTTTGGCCCGCATGGCGCTATAGGTCAGCCCGTCGCCGAGAACAGCAACCTTGCCCGAGTTCTTGCCGGAAAAGTTGGTGTCCCAATACTCCTTGAGGCGCTTCGCCGTCTCTTCTGCGATCGGCCCTGGCGCCGTCAGAACACCGCCCGGCTGTGCACCGTTCTGAAAGAACAGCGTGCTGTCGTTTTGGATGGCCAGGCCCTGCATGGCAGCCAAGCCGCCGGCAAAGATCGGAGATAGCCCCACAAGAGGGTGGAAAAAGCAGTTGTAGCGATCGTGGATGATCTCCGACGCCGGCACGACGATCTGCCGATCGAGACCTGACAGGTGGTCGGCGCTCAGATCGTAATAGACGGCGCCATCGTCAGAGACGAGCGGCCTTACCAGGCTGGGCTCAAGCACATAGAGAGCGACGACGCGGCCGCGGTTGTCGCGCTGTTTCAGCACATAGGTGTTGCCGCTCTGAAGCTTCGACAGCACCCAGCTCTCGAAGAACTGAATGCGGCTCTGGTAGCGGTTGGGCTTCGTCAGAACGCCGAAATTCCGGTTCTCCACCTCACCCCAGATGCCGTTCTCGTCACGCTGGACAAGGCGAACGCGCATCTTTGCAATGTCCGACGCGATCAGCGTTCGGCAGGCAAAATCAGCAGGGTTGGAGAGCACCGTATCGCGGCGCACTTCCACGTTCTGCTGCCATGCGCCCGAAAAGCTCTCACGGACGAGCGAAAACCACCCGCCACCCCGCGAGACGGGGGACATCGCCTTCTGCTCAGACGCCGTAAACGGGACTGGCACGCCAAGGATGCGCACGATCAGGCCTTGGCTTCCGAGATGCGCTTGCGAAGCTCCGCGTCGTCCCACCCCATATAAGGGCGCTTCCCGTGGATGCGTTCGTACTCTGCGCGCAACTCAGCGGTGCTGTCGACAACGGGCTCCGGCGCCGCTGCGACCAGGTCCCTGCGCCCATAGATCGCATCGTGGATCTTGGCAAAGCGCGGGTCTTTCGCGGTCAGCATGCGTGTACGATAATTGTTCATCGGACGTCTCCAGGAAGGGAAGCCGGCCGCAGTTTCCCGCGGCCGGCGGTGTTGCGTCAGCCCTTACGAGCTGGGCATGCCCCAGTTGACCTCGTCGAGAACGGCCACAGCGGAGGCGCGGCGCTTCTTCCAGTTCAGGATACGCTCCGCGCGGAACGCCACCGAGTTGGTCTGGAACATGGAGACCATGGTCGTCGCCGTACCGTCCGAGGATGCGTTGGTCGGGTTGTCCAGCATCTGCAGCGACGCTTCACGGGACATGTCGACCTGGACGCCGCCTTCGTCGCCGAAGTAGATGTCCGACGCATTGACAAGCGCCACAAACCCGCCTGCCGACACCGGAGCGAGATACTCCGACGTGATGACGGGGATGCCTTCGAAGGTGCCACCCATCATGTTCAGGCCGGGGAACTCGGTCTGACCAAGCGGGTTGCGAAGGAGCGAGAGCGCCAACGCGGTGTTGGTCGACATGACGTACACCGCAGTTGTCGGCGGGTTGTTCGCGGCAATGAACGTCGCCCAGAGCGCCCGAATATCCTCGCGGATGGCATCGGCGTCGTTGCCGGTCGACGCGATCGCGCTGACACCGTTCGTGATGGACGCCGGAGACACGCCGGCCGAGGCCGATACCGACGGGTTGATGAACGTGGTGTCGATACGAGCCGCCACCGCTGCAGCTAGGCTGTTGCGCAGGAGAGTATCCGCCGACGGGCTGGACTTGCGCAGCAACTCTTCGGTCACGACCGAGATGGCTGCAACCTTCAGCTCGTCCAAGGTCGTTCGATCGAAATCGAACGCCGTCAACGGCTTCGGCTTTCCTTCGCCCACCCAGTATCCGGTGCCGCCGCCCGTCTGAGTGATCAGGGGCGTCCGGAAGGGAATGTTCATGAGCGAGGGGATGTTTCCGACGCCGAACTTGCCTACGATCGTCATCGGGCGAAGGAACTCGGCGAAGTCCGCATAGACATCCGTCTCCGCGCCGACAAGGTCAGCAGCCCAGTTGCCGGAAATGGAAGACCCGGCAGTAACTGCGGCCTTGGTCAGAAGGGCGGTTACGGCCGAATCCTCACCATAGAGACGCTTGGCGATCTCACGGGCGGGCTCATGGTCAAGGTGCGAAAGAGCCTTTGCCCGAGCGAGGCGCGCGAACTCGATACCAGGCGCCGCCTTGGCAGACTTCACTTGGACCGGGGCGCGGACATCACGGGACGCTGCACCTTCATTCGAATTCCGCGCGTCGACCGGACGGGCCTCGTTGACCTTGGCCTTTTCCAGTGCACGGAACCGCTTCAGGTCGCCATCGATCTGGCTGACCTCGGATTCGAGCGTGTCGAACTCTTCCTGCTCAGCCTCATCTGTTGACCGGCCGCTCTCCGCAGACTTGGTCATGATCTCTTCCATGCGGCCAGCGTTTGCGGCGCGCTTCTGTTCAAGAGCAGCAATCTGCTCAGCAATGGTCTTCATTGTCGTGGCCTCCTTCGGCCTCAGGTTCACTGGTTTCGTGGATTTCCCCCGAGGCGCCGGGGCAGACTTCGCCGGACGCTCTATGGTGCCAGTCGCGGCTGGAGCGTTCGTGTCGAATTGCTTGATGACCGCGACACCAGCCGGGTCCATGTTCTTGATGCTCGTCATCACCGCGTCGGGCTGGGCCGGGATCGTGACGGCGGACAATTCGTAGACCTCCGATTCGACGAACCGGATACCGTTGGTCCCTTCGATGAAGGCGTATTCGATGGCGCGGAAGCCGATGGAGACGGCGCGGACCAGCCCGAGCTTGATCGACTGCCAGGCCTCTTCGATGCGGTCGCGCAGGAGGCCGTCTTCCGCGATCTGCGGAATTTCTGCCTCGAAGGTGATGCCGTCCTCGGTCGGCTTGTCGAACTTGACGGTGCCGATCGGCTTTTTCGCGTCGTGCTGCCAAAGAAACGGCATCGGATTTTGGAACTTGACGCCCATCGGCTCGACGATGTCGCCAACGCGGTCGACAGCAGGCGTGGTCGCGATGCCGCGAATGATGCGCTTGTCTTCGCTCACCGACTTGATGGTCAGATATGAATATGCGCGGCGCGTCACAGTCATGACGACCTCCGATCTATTGTCGATTTCAGGGGTTGCTCAGCCGAAGACGAGCATCTGGTACTCTGGAGCTCGCTTCGGCTCCGGATTTCTGCTCATCAGCTTCGCTGCGTTCAGCATGGCGATGAAAGGGTCAATCTTCGCGGTTCCGGACACTTGCTTTGTGACCGCGCGAGCCGACCCCTTTAGTATCTCTTTGGCGTTTTCGACTGACCACTTCATCAGCGGCTGGCCCGGATGCTTGAGGGTCCCATCAGATAATTTGCGCGCGACACCAATGATCACGTCGTTGAGAAACCCGCCCTGCCCGATGCCGGTGATTGTCCCGCCCTTGGCGTCCGTCTCGAACCCCGCCGCGATCAAGGCGTCGACCAGTGCCGGCAGCCCCAGCTTATCGACGCCGACCCCCTCTTTCTCAGGGAGCAATCCCGCGTCTCGCACCTGGCAGCAGAGCGCGACAACCTCATCAAGGTCTTGCGTCGGCTTCTGACAGAAGATGAGATCCCCATCTTTCGCGAAGTCACGCAGTTGCTCGGCAATCTCCTTGCGGCGCCTTAGAACGATCGGATGAGCCCATGCTCGGGACCAGACCAGCCAATGCCTAGTGCCGCGCTCTCGCCCGATCACCGTAAAGCCGAGTAGATCGTCAAGACCGCCGCCGTCGATGCCGATGGTGGCGACTTCGCAGCGACACAGCAGCGCTTCGAGTGCGAGCCCGGCTTCCGCGGCATCGAGCCAATAGTCTGTGCCAGACCAACGGTCGCGGCGGTTGCGAAGGCCGATCTCCACGTTCAGATGCTTGGCCAGGAAGGTTTGAAGGTCTTCACCCTCCTCGCCCTCGCCCTTCATAATCTGCCGCAACTTCCTCTCAAGCCACTCCTGACGCACCGACCGCCCCAGGTTCGGGTTGGTGATGCGAAAGTTGGCCGGAAGCAAGTGGCCGTCGTCCTCGATCATTTCGGGCGGGAACTCGTAGAGAACCGGCAAACTGCGTGGGTCGTCGATGATGCCATCGCGGACGTCGCGGAAATACGCCAGTTTCTCCTTGAACACACCGGATGGAGGCTCGTCACTTTGGGTCGAGAGATAGATCGCGAAGCCCTCTGGCCTCGATATCATGCCTCCGGTCGCCTCTTGGAGCATCGCTCCAGCGCCATCGCGCTTTCCGAACAGCCACAACTCGTCGACGAGGATGAACGCCGCTTTCTTGCCCCCGACGGTTTCTGAATCCGCAGCGACGACCTTCAGCTTGGCATTCGTCCGGCGATGCGTGATCGTCCTGACATTCTCCTGCACGTGCAGCAGGTCCAGAAGTTCCGGGTCGGCAAAGACCATGTCGCGCGCGGGTTCGAACGAATTCTTGGCGATCTCGATCGTCGGCGCCAGGATCAGCAGTTCGGCCGACAAGCGCCAGTTGCGGATCAGCGCAGTGAGCATGATGCCGGCAGCGATCGTGCTCTTCGTGTTTTTCTTCGATATGAGGAGGAAGAACTCCTCGACCAACCTGGTCGCAGACTTATGGTCGTAGGCGCCAAATATGGCGCGCACGAAGTCGAATACCCATTCCTCGCAGCACTCCCCGAATGTCGGACTGCCAGCGATGTCTACGACGCGGAGTGACTTGAAGACGGAAAGCGCGGCCTCCGCCTCATCTGGGAACAGCGGGTCGAACGGGATTAGCGACCGCCCCTCGATGATCCTGTCTCGCCAGTCCAAGCAGGCGGTAGACCAAACCTTCATTTACGGTTGTTCACGACCAGCTTCGGCGGGGCCGGTGTCGCGAACTTCCCGCCAACGTTCTCGGCCGCGATCCTGCGCTCTTCCTTCTTGCCGATCTTTGGAGCGCTACTGCGCCGGCCGACTGCCTCCTCCGCCGCGCCGACCTTGCCAAGCTCTTCCAGCTTCCGCTGCGCGGATACATTGCCATCGCGAGCCGACTTGAACAGCATCCCGATCACTTCCTTGCGCCGGGCAGCGTGTCCGTTGGCGATCTCGTCGGTGAAGTGCTTTCGCAGCGTGTTCGTAGCGATACCCAGGGCGCGAGCGATCGTGTCCTCGGACTCCCCGCAAAAGCGCATCTCTTCCACCGTCTGGCGGGCTTCGATGGTCGGTTTGTAAGTTTGAGCCATTTTTCTGATTTTCGGCCTTTAAATTTCGGCGCCGCCAAAAAAAATGTGCAAATGCGGAAGGGGCGGGTCTAGGGTTTCAGGCCCTGCTGGTTCTTGGCTACCCCCCCCTTTTTTGAGGTTCGGTCAGTACCAGACGCCTTTGATCGCGGATTGCTCCTCAACCTGCTTCAGCCGGTCGTGATAGGCCTTGCTGACGGTGTGCAAGTTGGTCTCATCCCAGAATAGCGCCTCGTTCCCGCGGTGCGGCGTGATGTGGTCGACCACCGGACTATCGGGCGCCGGGTGCTTGCCGACGAGGATGATGCCGGTCCTCTGGCACGTGTAGACGTCGCGCTCGATTATGCGGAGGCGCAGCTTCTGCCAGCGCGCCGTCTTGTACCAGGACCGCCATGCGTTCGATGTGGATCGGTGGAGGTCCCGCTCCCGCTCATCTCGGGGGGATTGGCCGACACGGGATGATGCCCCCTCAAGGCGAGGCTTCAGAAGGGAGAGCTTTGCCATCGGATGGATGTCAGTCTCTATCCGTAATACAGTTAGACATGGCCATCCGATATGCACCAGAGCCGACGAAACCAGTCGTGGCAGAACCTGCGATAACTGGCACGAAGCGGGCCAAGACCGGAGGCCGCAGGCCTTCTGATGACCCGTCCGTCGTTCTG
Source organism: Mesorhizobium sp. CAU 1741 (assembly GCF_039839275.1). Classification (NCBI taxonomy): domain Bacteria; kingdom Pseudomonadati; phylum Pseudomonadota; class Alphaproteobacteria; order Hyphomicrobiales; family Phyllobacteriaceae; genus Mesorhizobium; species Mesorhizobium sp. CAU 1741. The sequence continues at coordinate 18,032 of NZ_JBDOQP010000003.1, forward strand.
ACGATCCGCGTCCCGCAATCGGTCGCCGCGAAGCTCCAGCCGGGATGGCGGAAGCGGGTTGCTGATATGCTGGCGGATGAGATCGAATAACTCAGAACGGGCGGGGCCTGCCATGAACCCCGCAAGATGCTCCGATGGGCATGCTCAGTAAGCACACCCTTCGTGCTACGGCCGGCAGATTGTCACCGTGTCGCCGCCCTGATCTTGGTGCCCGTCGCCGTATCGAACGGCTTCCCTTGACCATCATCGGCCGGCATATGCCTGACGCCTAGTTCAAGGGCGCATGCCTCGCCTCGGGCTGAAACTTTACGCCGCCTGCTTCTTCCGCTTGGCGGCTTCTCTCTGGCGCCTGCGCTCGTTGCGCTTTTGCGCCCAACTGAAATCGTGGATTACGTCGGCTAGGAATGGGGCGAAGGCGTCGTCTGAAGCCCAATTATTCAGGCCGTCTCGTTTGCCCGCGTCTTCATCCACTGTATCCGAAACATGACTGATTTCCGGCCCACTGTGCAACAGGGGTGAACAGTCGTTGTTGTAATTCTGCACATCGCTGCGAACCAGTCGTGCAGAAATTCGAGCCAGGGCCCGATCTTTTCGCCTCCGGCCTGTCTCGGGATGGATGCCCTCGATCTGGAAACACCAGCGGCGAAACGCCTTGCCGCCGACCTTTGATCGAGCCCATGCGAGCAGTGCCCGTCGCTCGCCGTCATTCTCGACGATCATGAGCATGTCGTACAGTCCTTCAAGCTCTTTGATCTCGCTGGCCGTTGGCATCAGGCCCATGCGCTCCCAGAACGCCTTGCGCTCGTCAGCGAGGGGATCGGCGCCCTTCTGCAGTTTGTCGCCCGGTTCCTTGCGCCAGCCCAGCTTGTCGACGTAGTCGTGCACATACGGGAGCTGCTGGGCACGCAATGGTGCCGGGCCGACGTGCTCGTGGCTGGCACGCTCGACCTCCGCGGCTCGGATGAACTTCTCCGCGATTTCACCGATGTTCATGGCTGCCTCCTGTCATCAAGCAAGTCGGGCTGATCCGCATCTGGCCCGAACCTCTTGTATATGCGTTCGAACACCATGCCGCCCAAGGCATAGCGTTGGGAGATGATGCCGCTCAGCCCCTGGGCGATGAACTGTAGCTCCCCGACTGGCATCCGGTCCCACAGATCGAGCCAGTCGCTGTCGATTTTGTCGGCACCGCGCACCCTGACCATGTCGCTCGCCATCCACAACCCGACCTCGTCGAGGAGAACCTTGTTGTTGTGCGTCTCGACCAACGTGGTGAGGACTTGGCGCAGGTGCGCCTCGCCATGACGTCGAAGAATGCGAGCCATGGTTTCGGCGGCGCGCGTCTCGCCGATCTCGGGATACCGATGCCCGGGGATAATCCGGATGCCAAACTCGTCACACAGGGCAACGACGCGCGGTTCAATCATTGCCGGCCGCCCTTGTGGGCTTGAGCCGGTCGATCAGCTCGGCAAGATGCACCGCGCTCTTCTGCAATTCGCTCACCGATCCATCATCCATGTTGAAGGCTGCGTACTCGTCTACCGGGATTTCGACGGTGCTGAACCGGTGACCGCATTTGCACTTGCGGCGGCGCCTGATCCGGAATGCGGCCGACCGCTGCGTGTCGATCACGTCGGTGTCTACGCCACCACACTCGCTACACCGGAACTTGGTCATGATCAGGTTTCACCACAATATACGGTGGTTGCTTGGCTCATGTCGGCTCGCGCTCCTTGGCGCCGTTGAGCATGGAAGTGAACAGGGATATGTCGGTCTTGCGCGGCTGGACGGGGCGGAAGCAGGCAGCGTGGTAGAACGTTCCTTCCACGCGCACATAAAGGGCCTCGTTTGCAACGACGTAGGGCAATCCGTCGACACCACCCACGATGTCGCCTTTGCAATGCATCTCCAGTTCTTCGACCACGTAGACCCGGCCGGTTTTCAGCGCGAGCTGCCCCAAGATTGTGAAGCCGTCGGGGACGCCGATGAAAACGACCTTCATCCCAACATGCCAATCGCGATAGCTCATGCCCTCCTCCTGCGCATCTCAACCACAACTGCCGGCCGTCCATGGCCTGGATAGATCGTGGATGGGCCGGCATCGCCGAATACGCGGGCTCGCTCCTCCGCTTCCTCTTGGGCCCGCCGGGTGATGAACTCCTGCACCTCGTCAATGAGCGGGTCGTGCGGGATTTCGATGCTCTCCGACCGATCGCGCCCGTTGATGTGCTGGGTGACGAAGTCCTTTGCCGCCTGTCTCGCTTCACCGAATGTCCCGAAATACCGCGGGCCGTCCTTGAACGTGGTCAGCTTGAGCTTTTCATCGGCGAACCATGCGTGCATCGGCCGATATCCGAGGTGGGTCGGCAGGGCGCCATAGTCCGGGCAGAACTTGCGGGTCATCAGAAGCCCTCGAACCCTTCGAACGCCGGCGGCGCTTCAGACGCCAGCGACTTGAACATGGTGTACTCGGCATCGAAACCGATCTCGGGAGACCGGCCCGGCTCGCCACGGCGGCGCTTGTGGTTGATGACCTGGGCCTTGCCGCGCGATCGCTCGTATTTCTGGATCAGCTCGTCGCGTTTTTCCTGCCGGTGCGCCTGGGGGATCAGTTCCTTGTAGAGCGGTTCCGGCCGGTAGAGGCTGAACCAGACGTCGAGGTTCTGCTTAACGCCCGATCCGCCATAGGCGTCTCCCATCATTGGCCGGATGAGCCCGCCGGTCTGCCAGCGCTTTTTCCAGTCGTCGTTTCGCTGGATCAGGATGACGATCGCCACATTGAGGAGTTTCGCCAGCGCCTTGAGCCCGCGATAGAGCGCATTGATGCGGTCGGCGAACATGTCTTTCGGGTTGGGCAATGCAATCATCTTGGCGTGGTCGATCATGATCAGGTCGAGCCCTTGTCGCTTGACCATAGATTCCGCCTTCACCCTGATATCCGACAGGGAGCATTCCCCGAACCCGACGATGTAAAGCGGCAAGTCCATCGCTGCTGCCATCTCGCGTTCGAGCTCGTCCTTTTCCTTCGTGTTGAGGTTGAAGGCGTCGATCCGGCCCAATCCGATATGCGTTTGCTGCGCGGCCGCCTGTAGCGCTGCCTCCTCCTCCGTCACCTCGATCGAGAAGAACGCGGAGCGGAAGCCCCGAGACGCTGCGAACCGGCATTGCTGCAGGCTGAATGACGTCTTGCCGCCGCCGCTGTCGGACATGAGCCCGATGAGGTTGCCGCGGCGAATGTCGCCAAGCGCTTCGGTGATCTCGGGCAGGAACCATGGAATGCGCGACGCGGCGTCCGTGCTGTCCTTGGCGGCCTTCTGGACGGCGTTGGGCAGGATGACGCCATACTTGACCGCCCCTGCCCTCTCGTTGCCCTCCTGGGCGATCCTGGTGAGCTGCGTGCTGGTTTCCTGCACGATCTTCTCGGGGTTCATGTCGGCCGGCATATAGCGGGCCAGCTTGTCGAGATCCTGCGCCACACCCACGAGCTGCCGGCGCGCCCAGACTTCGATGATGGCGCGGCCATAGTCGTATGCGTTGATGACGGTGACGGCTTCGGCCGCGAGGCGAGCGAGATACTGCGCAATGGTCATGTCGCCGATCATCAGGTCGGCCGGCATGTACTGTTTGAGGGTGACGGGGTTGAGAGACCGCGCCTCGGCGATCATCACTCCGGCGTTTTCGTATATCGTGCGGTGGACGTCGTCGCCGAAATGCTCGGTCTTGAGAAACCCGGCGACAGCCCAGTAGGCTTGCGGGTTGTGCATCATGGCGCCGAGGAGAGCCTGTTCGGCTTCGATCGCATCGGGCAATGCGGGTCTGATATCCCCGTGGAACGCGTTCATGCCGCCCTCGCTTGCATCATCTTGAAGGATTGGAGCGACGAGCCGGCGAAGGCGATGCCTACCGCGTCCGCCATGTCGTCATTGGTGACATCGATCTTGAGTTGCCGGCAGCGCTCGCGCACCGCCTTCTTCCAGTCTTTGCGCGCCCAGCCCTTATGCGTGCCGAACCCGAGGAACTGCTTTCGCCAGGTCACCGGCGCGATCGTTTCGAACGGGATCTGATAGGCACCGATGATTGCAGCCAGTGCGCCGACCATCTGGTTTGATGAGATGACGGCGTTGAGCCCGCCGACTGAGGATTCCTCGATCCGCTCCTCGCCCATGAACCGAACCTTGCGCTGCTGGCGCGCCGCCGGCATCGACCGAATGGGCATCTCGATCACGATGAAATCCGGCCGGTTCTCTTTGATGAGGCGGACCATCCCAAGCCCAAGTGATGCCGCCTTGTGCTCATAGTCATCGCCGGCCGATCGAAGCACGCCAGCGCGGATGGCCGACAGGCTGGCGTTGGTGTCGTACTGAGCCCAGCCGGTGTTCTGTGCGCCGTCGAGACCGAGGATTAGGGGCATCAGGCAGCCTCCCCGCCGAACAATGGGCCGTGATCAAAGGCTTTTGGCGCCGCAGGCACTCGCCATTCAGCTTCGATGCGACGACGCGACATACCGGCGTATTCAGGATTGAGTTCGATCAGTCTTGCGAGCCGTCCGTGCCGAAGTGCAACCAGCGCGGTCGTCCCAGCTCCTCCAAACGGGTCTAGGACCAAGCCGCCTTTCGGGCAGCCGGCCAAGATGCAACGCTCGGCAAGCTCGGGCGGGAACGTGGCGAAATGCGCATCCGAGAATGGCTGCGTCGCGATGTTCCAAACGTTTACCGGCGCGGGCTCATAATTGCGCAGGTTGCGGCCGAAGCCGCGAAGCGTGTCGTCCAGCGTCGTGTGGTTGATGTGGCCCGCGTGACGCGGGCTTGCGACATCTGAGCCCCTCACCTTCTCACGCGGCCCTCCGACGGCTTTCATTGTGCCGTTCGTCTTCGCGCCGCCGTTCGCCCTGTGCGATCCTTCTTGGCTCTCCACGTCCTGTTGCCAGCGCGAGATACTCGCTTCTGCCGAGGGCTGACGAACGGCCTCTTTGTCGTACCAGTACCGCGGCGACTTCGAGAGCAAGAAGATTTTCTCGTGGCTCGTCGCTGGCCGATCGCGGATGCTTTCGGGCATCGGATTGGGCTTGGCCCAGACAATCTCGCTGCGTACCCACCAGCCTGCATCCTGCAATGCGATGGCGAGACGGTTTGGAACCATGCAGAGGTCTTTGGCCTTCAGAATGCCGCCGCGCCTGTCGTGATGCTGGCCTTCCCCGCCGTTGCTACGCGCCTGGATTGGGCCAATGGTGGAAAACGGCTTGTCGCGAAAAGTGCGATCATCGTTGCCTGCGGCCTTCGTATCCGCTGCCGATCGACCGTTTGGGCTCGTGGCATAGCAGTCGCCGTAATTGATCCAGCAGGTGCCTTCCGGCTTCAGAACGCGGCGCACGGCGTCGAATACGCGAACCATCACCGCCAGATGATCGCCAAGCGTCGGCTCGAGCCCGATCTGCCCGTCGACGCCATAGTCGCGCAGTCCCCAATAGGGCGGGCTGGTGACGACACAATCGACGCTATCTGGCTCCATGGCCGCAAGCATGTCGAGGCAGTCGCCAACGTACAGCGTCACGCGTCCGTCGAGAAAGACGACCGGCTCCATCACTCACCCGCCGCGATATACGCGCGACACTTCGCAATGCGCCGCCGTTCCGCCTCGACCTTCGCGAGGGCGCCGGCCTTTATTTCCTGCTCGCGTGCGTCGAGGCGCTTGCGCTCTTCCGCGATCGCCGAGAGTTCGTCGGCTTCTGCCTTCTGGACCCGCTTGATGCGCTTCCGGGCGTCGGCCATCTCGCTCATCATCATGGCGTCGAGCTTTTCGTTCTTCGCCTCATGGTCTTCCTTGAACTGGACGACGGAGCATTCGCGCTCGACGGCGTCCGCGAGGTTTTCAGCAAGAGCGGCCATCTCCGATCACTCCGCCGCTTCTTCGAACGGGTCGCCATCAGGGAACCCGGGATCGGACTGGATCAGCTCGTCGCCGTCGTTGGTCGAGGCATTCACCTTCTCCATCGCCGACTGCAGTTCGTCTCGCATGATGCGCTGGCCTTCGTGCCATCCGGCAATCCAGCGCTGCCCTGCCTCGCTGCCGGCGTCGTATGGCGGTTCGCAGTTCTTGCCCTGGAGACCGGCGACCTTGCCCGCGTCGAACGCCTTTTCATCAAGCGGCCGATCATCGGGGAACAGCACGCCTTGCTCGCCAGGTGGCAGCGCATTGAAGGCGCGGGCGATGTCGATCAGTTCCTTGATCTCGGCAACGAAGATGTCGGTGTCTTCCATCGTCGCGAGGCGCAAGGCCGCATCGATCTCGGAAAGCTTGAAGCCTTCCGCCTTCGCATTGGCACGGGCGGTTTTCCGCTCGTCCATGAGGGGTTTCAGCCGATCGGCGATGTCGAGCAGCTTACGCACATGGTTCATGCGCAGTGCGGCGCGCTCAGTGGGGGTAAGCTGAGAATTATGTCCTGCGTTCATGCTCATTCTCCTCTGTGTCACCACGACGTGGCGCGCTGGGTGGATGGGGATGGGGTGCGGATTTTCAGAAGCCCTGTCGGCACGTTCGTGCCCGCCTCGGCAAAGCTGCCAACCGGCAAGTCGCGCCATTCGCCTTTCAGCTCGCCGTGGTCGTAGTGCGCAGTCGCTGGGAGGATCGAGACAAGCGTTCCGCCAGGCTTCAGGAACTGCAGTGCATGACGGATGTGCTTGACGTAGTGCCGGCCATAAAATGGCGGGTTCATCACCACGAGGTCATACTCAGGCTTGGCGGGGCAATCGAGAAAGTTGGCCTTCAGAACGCTATGGCCCTTCGCCCTCGCCTCTGCGGCTCTGCCAGCATGGTATTCGATACCGAATGCGCGATGACCACGAGCCCGGATGCCGTCCATGATCCGACCATCGCCGCAGGACGGTTCGAGGATGCGTGATGGCTCAGGGGAATTGTTGCGCCATTCCTTCAGGTCGATGATACCAGCGAACTCAAGAGCGCGATCGATCACGTCTTGCGGTGACCAATAGAACTGCAGATCCTTTGACACCGCCGTGCCGGTGCGCGGCTTGGCGCCCTCTTCCTCGGCGTCCGGCAGCACCTCGCCATAGAACTCAGCAAGAGCGCGGTTGATGTCCTTCAGCGTCTCAGGCGCGAAGAACACGTGCGCGTTGCCGTTGCCGAAAAGGCGGATCGTTAGGCCACGATCTAAAGTCTGATACTCGTCGGCCTTGCCATAGCGCTCCGGCGCGACATAGACCCGCCCATCAAGAATGGCATCATCGCCGCGACGGTGCGCAACGCTGATCGCATTGAACTCGACATGCTCCATAAGCGGCTGGCCGCGATATGAAGCGAGCGCGTTGACAATGTCGCGCAGCTTGTCGCGCCCATAAGTGCCGGAATAGTCTCCGAAGCTCGACAGGATCACGCGTTTTGGCAGGCCTTTGACGCCAATCTTGACCTTTGAATGGGATTTATATGCGGGGTCCAGGGCGGCGAATGTCTCGGCAAGACCGCGAAGGATATGCGAACGCGGGTTCTCCAGGTACGGCCCGAACGTCGCCTTGGCGTTCTCAAACGTGAGCGGCGGCGGATCAGCCAACGTCCGCTCGAACAGCTTCTTGTCTCGCGCGCTGGCGATCATGTCGATGTTCAGACGGCTATATATGGCCTTCCATCCCGAAGAGAGCAGGTTCTTTTGCATCTCGCGAGCGTGGACGTAGGCTTTGCCGCGCAGCACAGGGTTCACGTAGGTGCCCATGATGGTGCCGGCCATTTCAATCGCGGTGCAGGCGTCGTCATACGCCTTGATGGCATCCTCAACACCGGCAGCCTTCCTGTCATATTCATCGATCAGGTCGAGAACCGTGCTCTGCTTCGCGAGGGCATTCATCATCACCAAGACCCCGCCGTTGCTCGAGTTGTCGGACGGCCGCTCAGGCCGGTGTACGCATCGGCTCCGAACACGGCCGACACAACGAACAGGAGGGAGGCGACGGCAGCGAGAACGAAGACGGCGCGGCGGGGCGCGTGCCTCATTCGTTCAATCGCGAGCATCGCCCCCGAAACGCCTCTCCGAAGCATGCTTCTGATCAACCGCATGGGATTTCCTCATTGCGAGCCGTTCGGCGTCGTACCGGTCGGCTGCTTGTTCGTTGGCTTCGCAGGCACGCTCGTATGCAGACCGGAGCCGGCGATAAGCCTCGCCAGACACGTCGCTCATGGTCTGCCAGCGGTCCCAGATTCGCTTGGCATAAGACGGCTCAATTCCAGCCGCCCTTGCTGCCCTGTCTCGCGCCGCGCTCCATGTGTCGCCACGGCCCCGATGATGGGAACGGGCGAGCGCATTGAGGTAGTCGGCGCTCTCCTGCACTGCGGTACTCATGACGCCTCCGCCACATTTCGTGTCGGTTTCGACACATCTTTTGTCGGACATAGAACATCTCCACGCATACTCTGATCAGCGTGAAGACCCGGGCCGGCTTGGTTTCGAGTGCCGGTCAGGAAACAGTTGAAAGGGATATCGAATGGATCGAACCGCACGCTTGCAGGCACAGAGGCCGATCCAATTGGAGTTGTTCTCATCGCTGCACACTCCGGTGAACAGCACTCGCCATCACCAGAACGATCGCGGCGCCAACCGCTATCGGCCAGCAAATGCAAACTGCCCATTCACGGAGGCCCGCGGGTATATCCCTGCCCTGGGCGTCCCGGCCTACAGCCGTGATCGCGCCGATAACGCCTAGGGCGTAGAGGGATGCGGCGAGCCCGGTCATGCGGCCTCGCGATCATCAAGGATGGCGTCGACCATGTTTTCGCGAGCGACCGTTTCGATGATGGCCTGCGCCAACTCATTCGGCGTCATTTCGCGGATGTCGGCTGCCTCGCGGAGCAAGTCAGCCACGGCCTTGCCCAGATACACAACGCGAGACGGCTGCTTCTTCGGAGGGAGGACCAGCCGATTGCGCTTGGCCGTCGCCACCACATACTCACGCATGCACCCGAGCGCCGCGGCTATATCGCTTGCACACCATTCCGGATGGGCTTGATGAGCCGCAATGACCTCGTGCTTCGTCGTCATCGCGGCGCACCCCCAACAAGACGCGCACCGGCATTTGCGCCGGCGGCGCGAGTTTCCGCACCTGAGGGAACACCATGGGCTTGATGGTGCGGGTTGGGATCGCCTACCGACGCTATAGGTCCGCCTGCGTCGGTGTTGGATGGGGCATGCGGCCATGGATCACGAGGGCGCCATGCCCAGACGATGATCTCGACTGGTTCGTTTCGGCTGTATTCGAGCCAGCGCCCGTCCGGCTGCTTTGCCGCGTATCGAGGGAAACCGGCGGTAGCCTCTGGATAGCGGCCAACCACGTTCAAAACCTCGTGGATCGGCGCGTCATCGACATCGAAGCGCCATTCGCTCGACACCATCACGCCCTCCCCCTCGCCTTGTTCCAGCGATAGCCGGCAATGGCCCACAACAGCGTCAGGGTGAAGGAAAGGGACAGCCAGGTAAGGGCGAGGGTCGCGATCATCAGTCGATCCCCACGAAATGCGTAGGCGCGGACTGCACGGCAATGCGGCGCTCAATCTCGTTCAGCGATGTCGCCGCGCTGGAGATGAACGGCGTCGACACACCCCTCAGTATCCAGTCGATCGACTTGCCCAACGTCAGAGAGACGTCGACCAGCCTGTTGGCCTCCGGCAGGGTGAAACCAGATTCCCATTGAGCAATCGCGCTGCGCGTGACGTCGAGCCTGTCGGCAAGGTCGGCCTGCCGAAGCCCAACGGCGTTGCGCGCGGCCTTGATGCGTTCGCCGACGGTCCTCATGCCGCCTCTCCCGCGCTGGCTGGCTCGAAGAAGTCGTCGGCGGTAACCTGCCCGCCAGTCTTCTCCTTGATGAGCATGATGAGATCCAGCCGGGGAGACCTCTCGCCCTTCAACAGGCGCGTGATGGTCGACGGCGCGACACCAATCTCAGCCGCAAAAGCGGACGGCTTGACCTGGTTTTCCGAGAGGTATGTTTCGAGCTTCATGCATCATGTTTGCCATGTGGCAACATTCTTGTCAATTGGCAATTTGCCAATTGGCGCTGGCGCGCTTTTGCCAATTGGCGAATAAGATCGCCGATGGTCAATCAGATACGAAACCTGCGGAAAGACCGCGATATTACGCTCGAGCGCCTGGCAGAGATGACCGGCATATCGGTCAGCTACCTATCGCGGATCGAAAGCAACAAGCGCGGGCTCAGCTTGGAAAACGTGATTTCGATCGCCCGCGCCCTCGCCGTCGAACCCGAGGAAATCAGCGATGAGTTCGACGCGGCCGATCTTGAGCAGGCGCGCAACCTGGCGGTGTTCGGCAACGAGCCCGGTCAGAAGGGCGATATCCCGAACTTCACCATCCACGCCGGCATGGGGCCTGGCGGTGCGCTCAGCGTCATGCGTAACGACGCCGGGGAAGTGTATGCCGAGCACAGCGACGGGTTCTGGAGCTTCCCCGATGCGGTTAAGGCTGGCTGGCGAAACATGTCGCGGATATACGCGATGCCCGTCACCGGTGACAGCATGGAGCCGACGCTGCCGAGCGGATCGTTCGTGTTCGTGGATACCTCGCACATCGTCCCGGCGCCGGAAGACCTGTATGCGCTCGACTATGGCGACGGGCTGATGATCAAGCGTGTGAAACTGGTACCGCGCACCGACAAGATCCTGATCATCTCGGACAACGAGCGCTACGGCACCGACGAGCTTTTGCGCGAAGAGGTCCGCGTCTACGGGAGGGTGGTGGCATGGTTTCAATGGCGAGGGTGATTGCCATCTTGCTCGTCTGTGGGACCGCGACCCAGGCGATCGCGAATGACAATTTCCAGTTCTCGGCGGCTTCGTTCGTCGACGCTTGCACGCGAGCAGACCAGAGCTGGGTGAGTTTCTGCGATGGTTACATCCAAGCCACCATTGACAACTTGCGGCCCTCAGACGCGGTTTGCCTGCCCGACGGCCTAAGCAGGTCCCGTCTGGTATCGTTGGGCGAACAAGTTCTTTCAGCATCCTCCGAATTGAGAGACCACAACGCGCAGGACGCCCTCAGGGTTGTGCTGCGGGCGGCGTTTCCGTGCTAATCTCTTTCGCCCTCGCCACCGACGAAGCCATCGCCCTGCGCCGGATGGCTGCCGAGATGAACGTCGAGCTGCCAGAGGCCGCGCAAGCTGCACTGCGCGATTGGCTCGTCGGACATGGGTATCTCGAATTGCCGGAAGCGGCGAATAACGACGAGGATTGAGACATCCTCAGCCCCTATCCCTTGGTTCTATAATACTCCCCCTCAGAGCCTGATATCTGGGAGAGAAACCTTTATGGATTGTGCCTTTGTGTATTCATGTGACATGGGTGTCACTTCCACAAGGTGACATGGGTGTCACTTTCAGAGCCAAGGGAAAACAAGCTCGTACTTGTTCACGGCCTTCTTCAAGCCGCGCCGCGCGTCCCGCCTGACCAGCAACAATCCCTCCCCTTCGAGCTTTTGAACCGCGCGCATCACTGTCCGCGCGCTCACCCCGAGCTTTTCGGCGATTGTGCTCACCTGATACCAGGTCTGGCGTGATCCATCGGCGCTGATCCGGCGCGCGATCCAGATGCCTATGAGCCGTTCGGTCGGGTGTAGGTCCGTCCGCTCTGAAAGGAAGTCCTCCCACATATCGCGGCGGCGGTAGAAGCCGGTGGCTTCGCTCTCGTTGTGCTTCAGCATTCCGCCTTGTAGCGCGCGCCATTATTTTTGCCAATCGGCAATTTGCCAGTTGACACATTAATTGCCACGTGGCAAAACTCCCCCCATCACCGACCGACACCCGGTCACCCGATGGAGAGCACCATGAACGCCTTCACGAGAACTGCAGAGAGCTTCGCCAGTGCGCTTGCCGGCCATCCGGTACGCGGCGGCTATGAAGCGCTGCGCCAGATCGTTGACCTTTATGACAACGACGACGCCATCGCCCGTGAGTATGCCGAGGAGGCGTTCAACGCCGGCCGGGCTGCATACTGGTCGAGCGCCACGCATCACAACGCTGTGGCCTGCGAGCTTCTGAACGCGGCCAACCGTGTCGGCTCGCTGGAAGACGCCATCCGCGCGATCGTTCCGCCGTTCAAGCGGGATCGCATGCAGGTCTACCTCGATGCGCTGGTTCCGCTGAACGAGGCTGCCGAGCGCGAGCTGTCGGTTGCGTATGCGAAATACACCGCGACGTGGCGGGATGAGCCAGAGTTGGCGATGCGCCGGGTTCGGAAGGCGGTGGCGTGATGGGCACCATAGCGCACGTCCGCATCAACACCAGCCAGCGCATGGTGCTGTACCGCGATTTCATCATCCAGGAAGTCCACGGCGGCGAATGGGAGTGGTGCCACGAGGATTACACACCCGATACCCCGAATGACGCAGGCACTTGCCAGACGATGTTTGAGTGCATCGACGCCGTCGAGAACTGGCACGACAACCGCGCCGAGGCCGCATGGATGGATCAGCAGCAGTCGCTCATGGAAAGCGGCGGTCCCGACAGCAGCACTCATCGGCGCGACATGATCGAAGCCGGTCGCGGACATCTGCTGGGAGACCGCTGACATGGTCCGCCTCCCCATCCCTTTTGCCCTGATCCTCAGCTTCATCGCCGGAACCGTTCTCGCGGTCGGCCTGCTGGAAAGGCTGCCGATATGAGCCGGATAGCGCGCGGTGAGGGTCGACGCCGCTATGACCATTCCTATCAGCTTCGTATGCCGAAGGTGCTGTTCGAGCGGATTAAGGCATCAGCGACAGCGAAGGAACATGCGGTCAACTCTGAAATCGTTGCCGCACTCATGGCCGCGTATCCCGCGCCTGTCGAGCCGGAGAGCATCAATGCGGCTCTGTTAGAGGCGTCTCAGGCGATCCTCGATGATTGGTCGCATACCTTGCGAGCGATCGGGCAAGACCCAGCAAGTGCCCCAAGGATCAAGGCACTGGCGACCGCAATAGAACGCGCCTCGCGAGGCCAGCCATGACCTGCGACCGCCTCTATCTCGAGCAGGCCGTGGCGGCGCTGGAGCATCAGCCGCGCCCGATGTGGCGCCCCGATCGCGACGAGCAAGCCGCGGCAATTGAGATTCTTCTCGCATCAGAAATCAGCACCGACCTTCGCCGCGCATTGCGTGAGCGTGAGGCCGAACTTGCCAGGAGGGCAATATGAAAGTCGAAACCCAGAACGCCCGACCAGTGAAAAGCGACGTCGACGGCATCACCACAGTCGGCCAAGAGGCGCTTGGCGTTCTCGCCGGTCTGTCGTCCGACATCCGCTGGGCTGGCGAGGTTATCGACCGGCCGGGCATCTATGCTGGCCTCCCGATCGGCGTCTACCATTCGGACTGTTGCGCCGGGCCGTCGATTTCATCGTCTGGGCTTCGGGAGATTGCCCCGCCGGACGGCTGCCCGCTCAAGTATTGGGATTCGAGCTACCTCAATCCCGATCGCGCACAGCAGGAGGTGAAGGAGCATTTCAGCCTCGGCAACGCGGTCCATACCCTTTTGCTCGGGGAAACGGGCTTTTGGGAAAAGTTCGCGGTGCTGCCGGAGGAGTTCCCAGACTTCAAGACGAAGGCCGCGCGGGAATGGAGGGACGAGACCATTGCCGCCGGGAAGATGGTTCTGCGTCGTGAGGCCCTTGAGCAGATCGAGGGCATGGCGAACCGCGTCGCCAATGATCGCACGTTCCGCGACCACCTGGACGGCCGCGTTGAGCGCAGCATCATTTATCAGGATCGCACCGGCGTCTGGGTAAAGGCCCGCCCCGACTGCATTCCCGACGATGGATATGTCGCGGACCTGAAAACCACCAATGACGCCAGCGACCGCGGTTGCGCCAATGCGGTCAAGACTTATGGCTATCACATGCAGATGGGCCTCATCGGCACCGCCCTAGAGGCCGTGACCGGCCGGCGCGTGACGGATCATGTCCTTCTGTTCATCGAGCCCAAGCGGCCGCACGCCTACAGCATCAAGCCGCTGGACAACCAATATGTCTGGCTCGGCAAGCGACAGAACCGCGCAGCGCTGAACATCTTTGCCGAGTGCATCGAGCGCCAGTTCTGGCCGACCTATTACGGTTCGGGCATCACCATTTCGCCGTCCGATTGGCTCGAAAAGCAGATCGACAACGAACCCTCCATCCCGTCGGAGGCGGCATAAGCCATGAAGATCGAACGCGCCATCCGAGAGAAGACGTTCACGCTCACGTCGATCGCCGGCCCGTCGGGCTCGGGAAAGACCTATTCCGCGATCCTGTATGCCCGAGGGCTTGTCGGGCCGGGCGGGAAGATCGGCTTCATCGACACCGAAAACAAGCGATCGCGCTTCTATGCGGACGTCGCGGGCGGCTTCGATGTCATCGATCTGGACCCGCCGTTCACGTCGCATCGGTACGTCGAGGCGATCAAGGCCTTCGAGGCTGCTGGTTATACCGCGATCATCATCGACAGCATTTCCCACGAATGGGAAGGCACCGGCGGCGTTCTGGAGCAAGCCGAGGCGATCGAGCAGAAGACCAGCCGCGCCGGTCTGCATTGCTGGCAGAAGCCGAAGGCTGCCCACAAGAAGCTGATGAACGAACTCCTCCAGACGCGAGCGCATCTGATTTTCTGCTGTCGCGTCAAGGAGAAGGTCGCACAGGTGAAGGGCGCCAACGGCAAGACGGAAATCGTGAACGAGGGCTTCGTCGTCGTGCAGGAGAAGTCGTTCATCTACGAGATGACGGTTTCCATGATGTTGGCCGAGGGAACCCACATCCCGACGATCCAGAAATGCCCCGGCGACCTCCTGAGCGCATTCCCGGAGGGTCGCAAGGTCTCCCCCGATGTCGGCGGCGCGGTTCGCGAGTGGAGCGACCAAGGCGTTGCGATCGACGAAGAGCTTGAGGCAGCCAAGCGCGAGGGCGTTCTCGCGGCAAACAACGGCATGACCTCGCTTCTGAACTGGTGGAGTGGCCTTGGCGGGCCGCGTCAGACGAAGCTGGCGAACCTCAAGGATACGCTGAAATCCATCGCCCAGGCATCGGACCAGATGAAGGCCGACCTTATGGACGCCGGCGGCGGCGACCCGGGCGAACGTCTTTCCCATCGTCGCGAGCAATCAACCGGCGATGGGAGCGGCGAAGGCTTCGACCTCGACAGCGTCAAGGAAACCCTGCGCGCCGGCGCAACCGAACAGCATTCATCGGCACCCCCTCCCGCCGATGATGACACCGGGAGCGGTGTATCCCCCTCCAGCACCGCTCCTGGTTCCCCATCCGAGCCCGAACCAAACTCGGGCAACGGCGACGGGGCAGAGCAGATAGAAGCGGCTCAAGGTGACGTCGCAAGCTCTGTCCCGTCGGATGACAAGGCTCTCCTGTTGCGCATCTACAGCGCCATGCAGGATTGCGTCGGCCCGTCGGTCGAGGACTTCAACAACGCGTTCAAGATTTTCGATGGCGAGCTTGCCGGCGCATCCGATGCCGTAAAGCGCAAGGCTGAGACGATCCGCACGTCGCTTGAGTTTTGCTGCGGCGATGATCCCAAGCGGACGAAGCTGCAGGCGCGGTCATACCTGGCCGGCGTAATCGGCGTCGAGGAAGGGGAGTTGCCGTGATGGGCTTCCGCATCGCTCGTCCCGAAACCGCCTTCTCCAATGCCCCGATCGGCAAGCAGAAGAAGCGCCAGCGCGACCACGACGCCAAGCACCTGGATTGGATCAGGACGCTGCCATGCGTCATCACCGGCAATCGGCCGGTCGAGGCAGCCCATATCCGGTACGCCGATCCGGTCTATGGAAAGTCTGAGACGGGCATGGGCGAGAAGCCATCGGACAAGTGGACCGTCCCGCTGACATCGGCAAAGCACCGCGAGCAGCATTCCGGCAACGAAAAGCTGTTCTGGCTACGCCATGGGCTCGACCCGCTGCGCATCGCGCTCGCGCTCTACTCCTGCACTGGCGACGACGAGCAGGGCCATCTCATCATCCGTGAGGCGATCAAGACCGCGGCATCGTTCGCGGCTGCCCAGCCAACCGGTCTCTACGAGCGCGGTCAACTACTCCCCAGCGGAAGGAATAGCGACGATGGTTGAAAAGAGCAGGGCCGCGCTTATCGATCGGCTGGACAGTGCAGTCACAGATTGGAACGGGCAGCCGGAAGTCGACGGCGCCGAATTGGTGCGCCCGCTGAACTGCGGCGAAGCCCGAGCAATCCGCAGTCTCCTCTCCTCTGCCATTCCTGGTGAAGTGGCAGAGCTGGTGGATGGCCTCAATTCATGGGCGCAAGAGGATACCGGCTCATATGAGGCTGGCGTTCGGCTCATCTGCTCGCAAGCCGCCACCGCCCTTACGTCCCTAGCGGCGCGGGTAGAAGCGCTTGAGGCGGTAGTGGGAGAGCTCGTCCGCGCAAACGACGAAGGGCCGGGGCTCCTCGACTGCATCGACAACCACGGTGAACGGTACACGTCTGCCGGTCTCGATGCCGCGACCCGCGCCGCCCGTCTCCTCCTTAAGAAGGATCGCAAAGCATGAGCCACCTTGGTCCAATCGAGCGCCACATCCCCTACCCGTTGCGCGCAGCCAGCATCTCGATCCGGTTCGCCCCTTTCGGGTTCTGGTGGCCGTCCTTCACGCATCGCAAATCGCTTACGGAGGCGGCCCGACGCGAGGGTGAGACCATCTGGTGGGCTCGTTTCGCGTGGTTCCAGATCAGCTATTCGAGGATGCTCTAGCCATGACCAGCCCACAGACAGAAGCGCGGGCGATTGCTTGGCGCGCGAAGGCAGGCGTTCTGCGTGCGCGAGGAAAATCGAACACCGCGCACGATATCGGACAGGCGGCAGAATATCTTGACGAGGCCGCCACCGCCCTATCCGAGCGAGACGCCACCATAGCCGCGAAGGATGCGGAACTGGCGACATTGCGAAACGCCGGCGTGAACCTCCTGGACCGAGCCGAGCGCGCCGAATCCTCCCTAGCCGAGCGTGAAGCAGAGATGGGGAGGGAGTGGCAGCCGATAGAAACGGCGCCGCGCGCTTGGGATAAGCCGATCTTGGCCATAAACACCCGCCTGCGGGGGCATCCTCCCGTTTTAGTGCGGTGGAACGTTGAACCGAGGCGCGGCCTGCCTGACGAGCCGCATTGGTGCGACGCAGCCACGGCCCAGGGCAACGCCCTGTATTTCAACGGCAACTACTTCGACCTCTGGATGCCCGTCCCCGCCACCCGCACCGGAGGGCAGGAGTAATGCGCAAGCTTCGCGGATTTTTTATCGTAGTCGCTCTTCCGCTCGCTGCTTGCGATGTGCCGGAGATGCCGAAGTACGCCACGGATCAGGAGCTTCGCCAGGAACTCTTTGATCGGTGCATGGCAGCCCTTCCGGACGGGCCGCGATCCACTCACTACAACGATTGGAGCGAAGTCGTCTCCGCTTGCGACAGCGCAGCGTACCGGCAGTCACAGTACTGCTACGCGGACTGCCCGCCCAGCCGTCCAGACGCAACCGAACTCACCGGAGGCCCCCATGGATAAGCTCACCCAGGCGCGAGAGGCGCTGATAGCGCAGATCGACACTCTTTTGGCTATCAACAAAGCTGGCCAGGTCAGCCATCTCGTTCCCGGCTTGGCGGTTGATCTGCTAACGCGTTCCCGAGACGCCCTCGCCGCCCTCTCAGATGGTGAAGCGGTGGAGCCGGTGGCGCGCAAGACGTTCCCAATCCTGAATAGCGGTGGCGCGCGGATCGATTATCAGCTCGTGGCCGATCACGGCAAGCAGGCCCGAGCCAACCACTTCCAGAGCGTTGATCGACTAGCAGAACGCGGCGGCCTGTCGTGGTGCGAGCTTTACGCGGTGCTCCACAATGCGAAGTGGCGGAAGATGGACACCAACGAGGCAATGTTGTCGTGCCGCGCGCTCGAAACTCGCTACCTCGCCGCTCTCGCCTCCCCACCCGACCAATCCGATGCGGCTCTCAGGGAGAGGGTTGCGGAGTTGGAGCGGGCGCTAGCCGTAGCGGTTGATCGGATAATGGAAACAGAGCCCGGCGATAGCCGTGCAGTGTCGCCGTTAGCAGTCTCGCTTGCTGCTGTTTCTTGCGGCGTTGCAGATGATGCCTGCTGGACTGTGATCGATGAAGTCGCCCGCCGTGCCGTCGAAGGGGAGAACCGCAATGGTTGATAGTGCATGGGGAGACGATATGTCTGATCTTGATCGCCCTGACGACAGCATGGCTTATTGGTCTGGGAAATTGAACGCGGCGGATGCTCGCATTGCCGAACTTGAGGCTGAGAACGCGCGGCTGACGAAGGAGCGGGACGAGAGCGGCCGAAGGTGGCGCGATAGTTTCGACGCTATGCATCAACGAGCCATGCGCGCCGAAGCCAAGCATGTGGTCGATCTGCGCCATTTCAACATCCTTGTCGAAGCGATGGCCGAGGTGAAGGCGACATCGGATGGACTTTCTGATCAGCCAGTCGCAGACATCGTGCAGGGCTGCATCGACGAGATCGCCTCCCTAGAGCCAGCACCGGAGACGGAAGAACCGTTCGATGCTGAAATGCGCGATATCGAAGCATCGATCAATTCCGGCGCACGGCGTTCATCGCATCGCTTTTCGCTCTCCCCACCCACCGGCAAGGATGCCGTACAGACGGTGACGGTAGAGCGGTTGATTGAGCAGGCAGCACATCTTGAGCTTGGTCTGGCTTGCAGGCGACCTGACGTTACAGACGCAACGAAGGAACTGCTGCGTCTCCTGCAACTGGCGCTTCCGGCCCTCGCCGCCGTTCTCCAGCAGAAGGAGACAGACCGGTGAAAAAGACAATCGAGATTGGAACCGCAATAAGCGCCAGCCTACCCGAATGGCAAGCGACAACACCAACGACCGGTCTTCGCTGGCTTCGCGCAGCAGGTACAACTACAGAACCAGATCGTCTCCAACAGGCGTGGCAGGACTATCATAGCGGCGCATACGAGTGGCGCGACGTTCCGGTTGTCGTGGAGGGCAGCGCTAATGACGACTGACGCCCACAACGCCGCGACAGCAGAATTCGTTCAAGATCTGGCCGCACGGTTTCTTGACGAATGCCATCAAAGAGGCGTGGACAACAAGAACAAGGTGCTCGCGATGCACGCGCTTCTGCAAGTTATCAGACACTCGATCAGTTCCGCCGGCTATCACCTTCTGAGCGAGGCCGACTTGGCAGCAAGGGATAATGCCGTGCTGGAACGGGCGGCGGTGGTGGCGGAGAGCTTGGCTGACGATTGGGTTGGCGAGAACGGTGGCGCTGCGTGCCTAGCTGCTGCCGCGTCCATCCGTGCCATGCAGGGAGGCAAGCCGTGAAGCTCTACTGTGGCAGACCGGCCAACCCCGGCCACCTCGCCTTTCACACCGGAACGCTGTTCTCGAAAAGCGCCCCGGAAGGTCGGAAGCAATTCACGAAACACCGCATCGTTGGCCTGTACGGCGTCCAGATCGGCCAGCGCTTCATAGGCGTCTTGTCGATCGGAGAGTGGGGCATCAGCAGCGAATCCGCCGGCCGTGCTGCCCTAAGCAGGGAGGGCGGGGAATGAGCCAACTCAAGCAAAACGACGAGTTCGGCAATCGCATGAAGGAGTACGAGGCAGTCGAAACCGCACGGCGATTCGATGTCAAGTTGCCAGTGTACGCCCGGATCGATGGACGCTCGTTCTCAACCTTCACGCGGGGCATGAACAGGCCCTATGACGAGCGCATGTCGCGGGCTATGGTCGAGACCACAAAGTACCTCGTGGCAGAAACCCACGCCAGAGCCGGGTACACACAATCGGATGAGATTAGCCTTGTTTGGCTGGCTGAAGAAGACCGTTCGGATATTTTCTTCTCCGGCAAAGTCCAGAAGATGGCGAGCGTTCTCGCTTCAATGGCCGCCGCCAAATTCGCCAGAGTATGCCCGCCTGGATACGAAGACAGACTACCCCACTTCGATTGCCGCGTGCTTCAAATCCCGAGCAAGATGGAAGCCGCCAACGCCTTTTTGTGGCGAGCCATGGACGCGCGCAAGAACGCGATCAGTATGGCGGCGCAGGCTCGCTTTTCGTCAAAGGCACTGCACGGGAAACGTCAGCGCGACATGCTCGAAATGCTGTCTGAGATCGGGATTTATTTCGAGGATTACCCTGCGTGGTTCAAGGATGGCACCTTCGCGCGAAGGAAGGTAGTCGAACGCCATCTAACGGACGCGGAACTCGACGCGATACCAGAGCAGCACCGACCGCCCGGCGTTGTCATGCGAACCGAGATAGAGGCTTCGAGCCCGCGATTCCGTGACGTTCTTAATCGAGTCGAGTTCATCTTTGACGGCGAAGCGGCTCGGGAGGGCGGGGAGAAATGACGCGCCTACTGAGCATCTTCAAACGCTTCTTCAAAGCCCCCTTCCAGAGATACCGGATAGTCCACGATCCCGAGATTGGCTACATGGCCCAGCATTTTGAAGACGGCACGTGGTGGGGCATCTACGAGAACGGCGTCGGTGGTGTCGATGAGAGCATCATCAGGTCGTACCATCAATTCTACTCAGAACCCACCATTGAAGGCGCTGGAAAGCGAATTAACAAGCACGCTAGCGCGCGAACACCATCGGTAGTTTGGAAGGGATGAGCAGATGACGCACCCTGCCCCTGTGGACATCGGGGAGAACGCCCTGTGAGCCGCGCAAGGTCCTTTACAAAGGGTGAGATCATGGATGCTGCTAGGGCGGCGGCGGAAACCGGCCTGCGCTCGATTCTTCGTCCAGGCGGCGAAATCATCTTTACGCGCGACACCAGCGAAAAGAGCAAGCCACATACTCCGACGCCCGAAGAGGTGTTCGAGGAGTGGATGGATGGACGCAAGGTTGGTGGGCGTGCACACCGTTAAAGCCACCCTCGCGAGCGGCAAAGAGGTCGTGTATCACTACGCTTGGCGCGGCGGGCCTCGCATCAAGGCAAAGCCAGGGACGAACGCTTTCGTACAGGAATTTGCCCGGCTTACCAAGGCGAGAGCCCGCGCCGAAAAGCCGGAGACGCTGGGCTGGCTTGCTGACCAGTATCTTTCCAGCGGCGATTTTCAAAAGCTGAGACCGAGCACCCGCACGGAATACGAGCGAATCATCGCTGTGATCAAGGTGGCTTGGGGCGATACGCCGCTCCGGGCGCTGGAGGCCAAAGGGATGCGGACAGCATTCATTGACTGGCGGGATTCGATGAGTTCAACGCCACGATCTGCGGACCTGCATATTGCCATCTTGGCGCGGGTGATCGCGTGGGGCAAGGATCGTGAGCATGTCATGCGCAACCCTCTGGAGCGCGTCGGCAAGCTGCACAACGAAAGCCGCAAGGATGACGTGTGGCTTCCATCGCAGCTCGACAAGATACTCAGGGAAGGCCGGCCCCACATCGCCAACGTCATCAAAATGGCTCTTTGGACCATGCAGCGGCAGTCCGATGTTCTGACGCTAACCACGATGGCCTATGACGATGGCCGGCTGTGGATCACGCAGGGCAAGACCCGGGCCCGGGTGAGAATCAGGCCAGCCGACGAGCTTCTGCCCATCCTCCAGGATGCGAAGGACGAGAAGCGGCAACGGGTGCTTGTGAATAGCAGGGGGGAGAATTGGACCTCCAGCGGCTTCCGGGCATCTCTGAGAAAGGAAATGCAGCGGCTGAAGATTACAGGCATCCGGTTCCACGATTTGCGCGGAACGGGAATTACCTACGCCTATGCCAACGGCGTCGAGATTGAGCGGATTGCCGAGATATCCGGGCACTCAAAAAGCGAATGCGAGTCGATCATCAGGCGCAATTATCTGGCCGGCGAGGGCGTCATCGATGCGATTCGCGCCGGAACAAAGATGCAATGATCGGTAAAATATAACGGGGATTGTAAAATGGGAGTTTCGAAATCGCGCTAAGTGCTTGATTTTGGTGCCCCCGCCAGGGTTCGAACCCGGGACCCCCTGATTACAAATCAGGTGCTCTACCAACTGAGCTACAAGGGCACGGCGCACGGGTTAGCACAAATCTCGCGCCAGTAAAGCGGAATATGTATCGATCCGCGTGCCCGTGCTTCCTTCCTCCAACCCGTCGTGCTACCCCCGGCCTCCGATCATCGGCAACCAGCTTGCGCCCGGTTCATTCATGCCCGACGAAAACATCGCACTCTCCTTCGTCTCGGCAGACACGCCCGACGCGCGCGAAGCCGCCGCCCGGCTTGCGGCGCTTTATGGCCAGTCACGCGTCGAGGACGCGGACGTCGTGGTCGCGCTCGGCGGTGACGGGTTCATGCTCCAGGCGATCCAGGAGAACATGGATTCCGGCCGCGCGATCTATGGCATGAACCGCGGCACCATCGGCTTTCTCATGAACGAATACGCCGAAACCGGCCTCATGCAACGCATCGCGGCCGCGACGTCGGAGACCATCCGGCCGCTCGTGATGGAGGTCGAGACGACTGAAGGTGCGATCCCGACCGGCCGCGCGATCAACGAGGTGTCGCTATTCCGCCAGTCGGCGCAGGCTGCCAAGATCCGTATCACCATCGACGGCAAGGTGCGGCTGGAGGAACTGATCTGCGATGGCGTAATGGTGGCCACGCCGGCCGGATCGACCGCCTACAACCTGTCCGCGCACGGACCTATCTTGCCGCTGGATGCGCCCCTGCTTGCCCTGACCCCGGTCAGCCCCTTCCGCCCACGGCGCTGGCGCGGCGCACTGCTACCCAACCGCTCGACCGTACGCTTCGACATCCTCGAAGCAGACAAGCGGCCAGTCAACGCGGTCGCCGATCATTTCGAGGTCAGGTCGGTGCTTTCGGTGAGCGTGCGCGAGTCGCGCCGATCGACCGTCACCTTGCTGTTCGACGAGAGCCATTCGTGGAACGAGCGCGTCCTCACCGAACAGTTCCGCTATTGAAATCTGCCTCCGGTTTAATCATATCTACGCGAAAGTCGCGCGAATCCCGCCATTTCGGGCGGTTGCCGTTGACATTCGCGCGCACGAGCCTTAACGCCAGCCTCAGGCATCCGTGCGCCATGCGCCGGATTTGAAGGGCGCATATGCGGCGGCTCCCAAAACCGCGAACCAGCAGAGACAGCCAACACGTGTCATCAGACGATCAGACTGAAATTCAGGCCGAAACCCCGGTGGAGGCGAAAGAAGTCACTTTTGCCGATCTCGGCCTCTCCCAAAAGGTCCTCTCCGCCGTGACGGATGCCGGCTATACCACGCCGACACCGATCCAGGCCGGAGCAATTCCTCATGCCCTGCAGGGCAAGGACGTGCTGGGCATCGCCCAGACTGGCACCGGCAAGACGGCCGCATTCGTCCTGCCGATGATCACCCGGCTCGAAAAGGGCCGCGCTCGCGCCCGTATGCCGCGCACGCTGATCCTCGAGCCGACGCGCGAACTCGCCGCGCAGGTCGAGGAGAACTTCGTCAAGTACGGCAAGAACAACCGCCTCACGGTGGCGCTGCTCATCGGCGGCGTGTCGTTCGACGAACAGGAAAAGAAGCTGGAGCGCGGCGCCGACGTACTGATCGCGACGCCGGGCCGCCTGCTCGATCACTTCGAGCGCGGCAAGCTGCTCCTGACGGGCGTCGAGACTTTCGTCATCGACGAAGCCGACCGCATGCTCGACATGGGATTCATCCCTGACATCGAACGTATCGCGAAGCTTATTCCCTTCACACGCCAGACGCTCTTCTTCTCGGCCACAATGCCGCCGGAGATCACCAAGCTGACCGAGCAGTTCCTGCAGGCGCCGGTGCGCGTCGAGGTCTCGAAGGCGGCGTCGACGGGCGTCAACATCATCCAGCGCCTGGTCAAGTCGAAGTCGAAGAGCTGGGACAAGCGCGAAACGCTGCGCAATCTGATCCGCGCGGAAGAGAACGAGCTCAAGAACGCGATCATCTTCTGCAACAGGAAGGTGGATGTTTCAGAGCTGTTCCGTTCGCTCGTGAAGCACGATTTCGATGCCGGCGCCCTGCATGGCGACATGGACCAGCGAGCGCGCATGGCCATGCTCGCAGGCTTCCGCGATGGCAAGCTGAAGCTGCTCGTCGCATCCGACGTGGCGGCGCGTGGTCTCGACATCCCTGACGTGTCCCACGTCTTCAATTTCGACGTGCCGATCCATGCGGAGGACTATGTTCACCGCATCGGGCGCACGGGCCGCGCCGGACGCTCGGGCAAATCGTTCACCATCGTGACTCGTTCCGACAGCAAATATCTCGATGCCATCGAGAAACTGATCGGCAACAAGATCGAGTGGATGGATGGTGATCTTTCGACCGTGTCGCAGGACGACGCGGAGGACGAGGCGCCCCGCCGTGGCCGCGGCAAGGGACGCGAGCGCGGTCGGGCTTCATCTTCTTCCGACGACAGGAAGCCACGCGGCGAACGCAAGAGCGCGCGCCGCTCGGAGCCGAAGGCCGAGGAAGAGGTTGTGGCCGAAGTTGCGGTCCAGCCCGTCGAGGAAGCTCCGGTCGAAGAGAAGCGTTCGCGCCGTGAGGCGATCAAGTCGGACAATTCCGAGCGCAAGGCACGGCCAGAGCAGCGTAGCCGCGACGAAGGCGGCCGCCGCGAGCGCGGTCGCGACTGGCGCAGGGACGATGACGAACCATCGCCCATCGGCTTCGGGGACGAGATCCCGGCTTTCATGAAAATCCCCGCCCGGGTCTGACTGTCGCCTGACCTATTTCCGGGGCTTCGCTGAGCGCAGCGAGGCCTCGAAAGCCTTTCGGGCCCACACCGCCATCTCGTCCGGATCGTCGAGTGCGGTGTCGGGGATCGACCAGTACGGCATCGCGACCGGCCCTTTCCTGCTCTGCCCTTCATAGACCCATTGCGTCGAGCCCGCCGCGGCAAATTCCGGCGCGCTGATGGCGTCGGCCTTGAGCATGATATCGCCGCCGATTTCGAGCGCGATGATCACGCCGTCATGGTAGATCCCCTTGCCGCCGAACATGCGCTTGATCGTCACGTGGCCGAGGCCGGCGAAGAGGTCGGCTATCGCATCATTGTCCACCGGTTACCTGCTTTCTGGGAAACATGCCCGCATCGCGTGCGTTAGGATGACGCAAACGCCAACGAGAGAAAAGTCGCGATGCCGATGCTTCTGAAAGGCTCCTGCCACTGCGGATCGGTCCGCTTCGAGGCGATGAGCCACACGCCGATCCCCTACCAGCTCTGCTACTGCTCGATCTGCCGCAAGCAGCAGGGCGGAGGCGGCTATGCCATCAACCTCGCCGCCGTCACCAGCACGCTCGAGATCGAAGGCGAAGAACACCTAGGCCTCTACCGTGCCACGATCGAGGACCAGGAGCGCCCGCACTGCGAGACATCCACGGGAGAAAGGCGGTTCTGCACGAAATGCGGGGCGGGCATGTGGCTCTACGATCCGACATGGCCGGACCTCATCCACCCTTTCGCGTCAGCAATCGACACCGACCTTCCAGTCGCGCCGGAGCGTGTGCATCTCATGTTGAAATACAAGGCGGCGTGGGTGGAGCCGAATGTCGGCGACAACGATGCGACGTTCGAACTCTATCCAGAGGAGTCGATCGATGCCTGGCACAAGAAGCGCGGGCTGTGGGTAGACTAGCGCCTACGCTTCGGCGGCTGCTCGCGCGTCCGCAAGAGCCTTGAGATCAGCCGGCTTCAACTCCACCGACTCGCCGCAGCCGCAGGCCGAGGACTGGTTGGGGTTGTTGAACGTAAAGCCGGTGCGTAGCGTGGTTCTTTCGAAATCCATCTGGGTGCCGAGCAGGAACAACGCCGCTTCCGGCGCCACCCAGACATGGGAGCCTTCGTGCTCGATGTGATCGTCGGCGGCTTTCGGCTCGGTCACCAGGTCGATGGTGTACTCCATGCCCGCGCAGCCGCCCTTCTTGACGCCGACGCGAATGCCCTGCGCACTGTCGCGCGCCTCGACGATCTCGCGGACGCGGTCTGCGGCCGCATCGGTCATCGTCATTACCTGAAATCTGCCCATTACCGTCTCCACTCAGCGCCGGTTCAAGGCCGGCCGAATGATTTCATACCCTCAAGATGGTGAAGAATCGGCTGCGTTGCAACCTTTCGCCGAAAGGCCGTCAATACCAGCCGACCGCCACCTGTGCTTCTTCCGACATGCGGTCCGGCGTCCAGGGCGGATCGAAGACCATCGCCACTTCCACGCCGGAAACGCCTTCGACCGCACCCACGGCATTCTCTACCCAGCCAGGCATCTCGCCGGCCACCGGGCACCCTGGCGCGGTCAGCGTCATGTCGATCTTCACCGAACGGTCGTCCTCGATGTCGATGCGATAGATCAGGCCCAGCTCGTAGATGTCGGACGGAATCTCCGGATCGTAGACCGTCTTCAAGGCACCGACGATATCGTCGGTGAGCCGCGCCAGTTCTTCCGCCGGAATCGTCGATGACGACACCGCCGGCCGGCTGTCGGCCTGCGTCTCGTTCGTTTCGTTAGGCGTCACGTTCTCGTCCATCATCATCACCCGAAAAATGTTCGTGCCTTTTCCAGTGCTTCCACCAGCGCATCGACCTCGGCCCTTGTATTATACATGGCGAATGAGGCACGGCATGTCGAGGTCACGCCAAATCTCTTAAGCAGTGGCTGGGCGCAATGGGTACCTGCCCGCACCGCAACGCCCGAGCGATCGATGACCATCGACACGTCATGCGCGTGGATGCCCTCCAGTTCGAACGACACGATGGCGCCCTTGCCCGGAGCGTTGCCGAATATGCGCAGCGAGTTGATGCCGCGCAGGCGCTCGTGGGCGTAAGTGGTCAGGTCCGCTTCATGGGCGGCGATGCGCTCGCGACCGACGCCCTGCATGTATTCCAGGGCCGCACCCAGCCCGATTGCCTGAACGATTGGCGGGGTGCCTGCCTCGAAACGATGCGGCGGCTCGTTGTATGTCACCATCTCCTCGGTGACATTCTCGATCATCTCGCCGCCACCCTGGAACGGACGCATCGCCTCCAGCATCTGCTTGCGTCCATAGAGCACGCCAATGCCGGACGGACCGTAGACCTTGTGGCCGGTGAAGACGTACCAGTCGCAGCCGATATCCTGCACGTCGACCGGCATGTGCACGGCCGCCTGGCTGCCATCGATGAGCGTCGGGATACCGCGCTCGCGCGCGATGCGACAAATCTCCTTTGCCGGCGTCACCGTTCCAAGCGCGTTGGACATGTGCGCCATTGCGACGAGCTTGGTGCGCGGGCTCAGCGCCTTCTCGAAGTCTTCGATGTGGAACACCCCGTCATCGTCGACCGGCACCCACACCAGCTTGGCGCCCTGCCTTTCACGAATGAAATGCCACGGCACGATGTTGGAGTGGTGCTCCATGATCGAGACGACGATCTCGTCGCCTTCGCCGACGTTAGGCATGCCCCAGCCATAGGCGACGGTGTTGATGGCCTCGGTGGTCGACTTCGTGAAGACGATCTCGTCGACGCTGCCCGCGTTCAAGAAGCCGCGAACCGTCTCGCGCGCCTTTTCGTAGGCATCGGTGGCGGCGTTGGACAGGAAATGCAGGCCGCGATGCACGTTCGCATATTCGCTGGAATAGGCATGTGTAATCGCGTCGATCACCGCCTGCGGCTTCTGGGCGGATGCGCCGTTGTCGAGATAGACCAGAGGCTTGCCGTAGACCTCGCGCGACAGGATCGGGAAGTCGCGGCGGATCGCCTCGACATCATACGGCCTGTTTTCCACTTGCTGATCCACTGTCGTATTCCCTGTCGGTCTTTTCCGCGCGTCGTTCACCCGTGCGTAGCGAACCAACCGTCAAGCTTCGCTTCCAGCGCGCTGACGAGTGCCTCGTCTTCCAGTTCCTCGATGATCTCGGCGAGGAACGCCTTGACCAGCAGGCCACGCGCGATCTTCTCCTCGACGCCACGCGCCATCAGGTAGAAGAGATGGTCGCCATTGATCTCCGTCACCGTCGCGCCATGGCCACAGGCAACGTCGTCGGCAAAGATTTCGAGCTCCGGCTTGGTCGAGAACTCGGCATCGTCGGACAGAAGCAGCGTGTTGCAGGCCATCTTGGCATCGGTCTTCTGGGCGATCTGCGCGACGCGGATCTGCCCCTGGAAGACGCCATGCGCCTTGTCGGTCACGACGTTGCGGATGATCTCCGTCGAGGTGGTGTTCGGCGCCGCATGGTCCAGAACCATGGTGACGTCGCAATGCGTCTCGCCGCCCAGCATGTTGACGCCGCGCAACTTGAAGTCCGAACCTTCACCGGCGGCAACCACGCGGATTTCCTGACGGACCAGCTTGGCGCCGATGTTCATGAAGAACACCGTCAGCCTGGCATCCTTGCCGATCGTGATGTTGATCTGGCCCAGATGCGTGGCGTCGGTGGGCTGCTCCTGGAGGATGACGTAGACGACGTCGGACCCTTCGCCGACATCCAGCGATGTCACCGAACTCGCGAGAGCGGAACCGGACCCCGTCTGCCGTTCGACAAGCGTTGCCTTTGCATTGTCGCCAACGGTAATCGGGAAGCGCGCGTGGACCTGGCCGCCGGCCTGCAGGTTCTGCATTTCGATCGGCGCGTTCACCACGGTACCGGCGGGAATGTCGAGTGAATAGCCGTCCGACGCGAAGGCGGCATTGATGGCGCCGACGGCATCATCGCCGTCGACCGGCGCCATCGCCGCACGCTTGTCTCCAGCCAGCAGCAGATCCTGGAAGCGTGCCACGTCGACGCCGTCGATCGTCGGCATGCCATCGGCCATGCCATTGGCCACACGCAGTACGGCCGATCCGTCGATCAGCGGGCTCAGCGTTTCCGGACGGGCCGTTGCGTCAAATGCCGGCACCGAATTCAACAGCCGGCGCAGGTCGGTGTAGTGCCACGCCTCTATGCGGCGCGTCGGCAAGCCTGCCTTCAACGCCTCCACCGCATCGTCGCGGCGGCGTGCGACATCAGCATCGCCGGGCAACTGGGCGACCCGCTGCGAAAATGCCTCGACCAGCGCGGTCTCGGCCGGCGTCAGCGTGTTGGGAGCATGAACGTTCATCAAAACACCTCAGGCCGCTTCGCCGATGACGCCGGCGTAGCCGTTTTCCTCGAGCTCGAGCGCCAAGTCCTTGTCTCCCGACTTGATCACCTGCCCCTTGTAGAGCACGTGGACGCTGTCGGGCACGATGTGCTCGAGAAGCCGCTGATAGTGGGTGATCACCACGAAGGCGCGATCCGGCGAGCGCAGCGCGTTGACGCCGTCTGCAACGATCTTCAGCGCATCGATATCGAGGCCGGAATCGGTTTCGTCCAGCACGCACAGGCTCGGCTGCAGCAACTGCATCTGCAGAATTTCAGCGCGCTTCTTCTCGCCGCCGGAGAAGCCGACGTTCAAGGGCCGCTTGAGCATGTTCATGTCGATGCTGAGCGCACCGGCCGCTTCTTTCACCCGACGCAGCAGTTCCGGAATCTTCAGCTCCTCCTCGCCGCGCGCCTTGCGCTGGGCGTTCATGGCGACCTTGAGGAACTCCATCGTCGCCACGCCGGGTATCTCCATCGGATACTGGAATGCGAGGAAGATGCCGGATGCGGCGCGCTCGGCGGGATCCATCTCGAGGATTGACTCGCCGTTGTAGAGGATTTCGCCCTCGGTGACCTCATAGTCGTCGCGGCCGGCAAGGATGTATGACAGCGTCGACTTGCCAGACCCGTTAGGGCCCATGATGGCGGCGACCTCGCCCTTGTTCACCGTCAGGTTCAGGCCGCGGATGATCTCGGTGCCGTCTTCGGCGATGCGGGCGTGCAGGTTCTTGATCTCAAGCATGTTCGTGTCTTCCTGAATAACGTAATCGGCTCAGCCGACAGAGCCTTCGAGCGAAATGCCGATGAGCTTCTGCGCCTCCACGGCGAACTCCATCGGCAGTTCCTGAATCACTTCCTTGACGAAGCCGTTGACGATCAGCGCGATCGCCTCTTCTTCGGGAATGCCGCGCTGCATCACGTAGAAGAGCTGGTCCTCGGAGATCTTCGACGTCGTCGCCTCGTGCTCGAACTGTGCCGTCGAGTTCTTCGCCTCGATGTAGGGCACGGTATGCGCGCCACATTCATTGCCGATCAGCAGCGAGTCGCACTGGGTGAAGTTGCGGGCGTTCTCCGCCTTGCGGTGCGCCGAAACCTGGCCGCGATAGGTGTTGTTCGAGTGCCCGGCCGAAATGCCCTTCGAGATGATGCGGCTCGACGTGTTCTTGCCGAGGTGGATCATCTTGGTGCCCGAGTCGATCTGCTGGTAGCCGTTCGAAACGGCGATCGAATAGAACTCGCCGCGCGAGTTGTCTCCGCGCAGAATGCAGGACGGGTACTTCCAGGTGATCGCCGACCCGGTCTCGACCTGGGTCCAGGAAATCTTGGAATTCTTGCCCCGGCAATCGCCACGCTTGGTGACGAAGTTGTAGATGCCGCCCTTGCCTTCCTTGTCGCCCGGGTACCAGTTCTGGACAGTCGAGTACTTGATCTCGGCGTCGTCCAGCGCGATGAGTTCGACGACGGCGGCGTGGAGCTGGTTTTCATCGCGCTGCGGTGCCGTGCAGCCCTCGAGATAGGACACATAGGCGCCTTCATCGGCGATGATGAGCGTGCGCTCGAACTGGCCGGTGTTCTTCTCGTTGATGCGGAAGTAGGTCGACAGCTCCATCGGGCAGCGAACGCCCTTGGGAACATAGACGAAAGATCCGTCGGTGAAGACGGCCGAGTTCAGCGTGGCATAGAAATTGTCGGTCGTGGGGACCACTGATCCGAGATATTTTTTCACCAGGTCCGGATGCTCGCGGATCGCCTCAGAGATCGAGCAGAAGATCACGCCGGCCTGCGCCAGTTCCTTCTTGAAGGTTGTGACGACCGACACGGAATCGAACACCGCGTCGACGGCAACGCGGCCCGACTTGTAGACGTTGTCGTTCAAGCTCTCGTCGTCAGGGTCCTTCTGAACGCCGGCGAGGATTTCCTGCTCTTTCAGCGGAATGCCCAGCTTCTCGTAGACGCGAAGCAGTTCGGGGTCGACATCTTCCAGCGACCGCGGGCCGGACTGGTTCTTCGGCGCCGCGTAGTAGTGAATGTCCTGGAAGTCGATCTTCGGGTAATGGACACGCGCCCAGGTCGGCTCGTCGAGCGTCTGCCAGCGGCGATACGCGCCAAGCCGCCACTCGAGCATCCAATCGGGCTCGTCCTTCTTTTGCGAAATGAACCGGATGATGTCGTCGTTCAGGCCCTTTGGGGCCAGCTCGGTCTCGATCTCGGTCTCAAAGCCATACTTATATTGGTCCACGTCGATCTTGCGGACCTGCTCGATCGTTTCCTGCACTGCAGGCATCGGCGTTCTCCATCCTCGCCGGGGTCAAGGCCCGGCAGTTGTCGAAATCGCAATCGCGGCTGTGCCGCAGATGCGAGGTTACATAGTGCGGACCATCAGCAAATGCACGTCCGCGCATGGCTGATGACCGGAATCATCGCAGCTCAGGCAGCATTGCTCCTGCGGTGCATGAATTCGTTCAGGGCAGCGGCGAACCGGTCGATTTCCGCATCGGTCGTCTGGTGGCCGACGGAGACCCGCAATCCGCTCACCGTCTCGCCATATCCCATGGCCTTCAGGACCCTGCTGGCACCGACCTTGCCCGACGAGCACGCGGAGCCGGCAGAGACCGAGACGCCCGCGAGATCGAAGGCGATCAGCGCCGTCTCCGCCTTGACGCCGGGTATGGCGAAAAACACCGTGTTCGGCAGCCGGTCGACTGCTTCGGCGAAGATCGTGGCATCCGGCACCACCTGGCGGATAAGTCCCTCGATGCGAGCGCGCTTTCCTTCTAGCAGGCTCGCACGCGCGAGATTTGCCAGCGCCTCGCGCGCGGCGGCGCCAAAGCCGGCTATCGCCGCGTAGTTCTCCGTGCCGGCGCGGTGGCCGCGTTCCTGGCCGCCTCCGCTGGCGATCGGCGAAGGCATCAGCACGTCGCTGGTCCCGACGAGCGCGCCCGCGCCCTTGGGGCCACCGATCTTGTGTGCCGCCAGGATGAGAAAATCAGCGCATAGTTCTGTAATATCGAGAGAAACCCTGCCGCCACCCTGAACCGCATCGAGGACAAACAGGCCGCCGGCCTCGTGCACGATCGACGCGATCCTGGCGGCCGGCTGGAGCGCGCCGGTCTCGTTGTTGGCAAGATGGATCGCGACCAGCGGCAAACCCTGCGACCCGTCATGGGCCGCGAGCGCACCAGCCAGCGCATCGAGATCGAGCGTTCCCGTCTCGGCGACTGGAAGCGCAACCACTTGCTCGGGACCGAATCTGCCGCCCCCGACAACGATCGAATGATCCGTCTCCGCGACGTAGAGCCTTGAATAGGTCAGCGGCGCGCGTCCCATCTTCCAATCGGGTGTCAGCACCAGCGCCGTCGCTTCGCTCGCACCAGACGTGAAGACCACATGCTCGGGCTTTGCGCCACAAAGCGCCGCAACGTCACGCCTGGCGGTTTCGACAAGCCGCCTCGCCTCGCGTCCCTCGAAATGGACGGAAGACGGGTTCGCCGTCAGGTCGAGGGCCGCGATCATCGCCTCGCGCGCCGCGGGCAGCAGCGGTGCGCTTGCATTGTGATCGAGATAGGCCCTGTTCGCCGTCATGGCAGGCTGTCGACTCCTTTATTCGGCTCGTGGCCGCAGATCGGCGTTTTTCCTTGAAATTGCAAGGCCAGCCGTCCTATTTACCCGCTTCGCAGGCTGGCGGATGCGTGATCCACTAGTTTTGAACAGTTCTAAAGTAGTTTGTAGGCGGATGGTCGTGTTCCGTCAAGTGCGAGGGCGGGAATGCCCGCCCTGATGCATCATCGGCCGGACAGTTGCCGCGCCAAGTGGAGTAAGCATGCCCGAGGTCATTTTCACAGGTCCCGCCGGTCGCCTCGAAGGGCGCTACCAGCCTTCCAAGGAAAAGAACGCCCCCATCGCGATCGTGCTTCATCCGCATCCGCAATTCGGCGGAACGATGAACAACAAGATCGTCTACGACCTCTTCTACATGTTCCAGAAGCGCGACTTCACCGTGCTGCGCTTCAATTTCCGCTCCATCGGCCGCAGCCAGGGCGAATTCGACCATGGAACCGGCGAGTTGTCAGATGCGGCGGCCGCGCTCGACTGGGTGCAGTCACTTCACCCTGATTCCAAGAGCTGCTGGGTCGCCGGCTACTCCTTCGGCGCATGGATCGGCATGCAGTTGCTGATGCGCCGCCCGGAAATCGAGGGTTTCATTTCGATCGCGCCGCAGCCCAACATCTACGACTTCTCGTTCCTGGCGCCCTGCCCGTCCTCCGGTCTGATCATCCATGGCGATGCCGACAAGGTTGCGCCGCCCAAGGACGTGCAGACTCTGGTCGACAAGCTGCATACCCAGAAGGGCATCACCATCACGCAGAAGACGATGCCAGGCGCCAACCACTTCTTCTCCAACGACGCCGAACTGCTGATCGACGAATGCTCGGACTATCTCGACCGCCGGCTTGCCGGCGAACTGGCGGATCCGCGGCCGAAGCGGCTTCGCTGAGGCCTATTCCGGCACAGCGAGCAAACCACCGCTCACCGCTTCGCGACAACCGGTCGTCGTCGGGAATGTCAGCGGCAGGCCCTTGATTGATCGCACGGCCAGGTAAGCCCAGGCTTCGGCCTCCATCGCATCGCCGTCCAGGCCGGCATCTTCGGCGAGGATGACGTCGGCTTTGCCGGCGCCGGCGCGCAGATCCGCCATGATGTGCGGATTCTTGCGGCCGCCGCCGCAGATGATCCACATGCCGGGTCGTTTCGGCATCAGATCGGCCGCCTTGAGGATCGCTTCCGCCGAGACCGTGGCCAGCGTTCGCGCGCCATCCGCCAATTCGAGTTCGGCAGCGTGCACGAGCGTGAAATCGCCGCGATCGAGCGATTTTGGCGCCGCGCGCGCGAAGAACGGGCTTTCGAGATAGCGGTCGACCACTAGCCGGACCACACCGCCTTCGCTGGCGATCATGCCGTCGGCGTCGTACGGGACGCCGCCTTCAGCGGCCACCCACTGGTCGATCAGCGCGTTGCCTGGACCGCTGTCGAATGCGACGGGATGACCCTGCCCAGGCACAAAGGTCACGTTGGAGATACCGCCGATATTGACGAAACAAACGGGAAAGCGCCGCAGTTCGGCCGGAAGGGACGACGCCAGCGCCGCATGGTAGGCAGGCACGAGTGGCGCGCCCTGTCCTCCACGCTGCATGTCGTTGGCGCGCATGTCGTAGACGACAGGCAAACCCGTTTCAGCCGCGAGCAGTCCCCCGTCACCCAGTTGCACCGTCAGTCCGCGCTCAGGCCGGTGCAGCACGGTCTGGCCGTGGAACCCGATGATCTCGGCCTCGACCTGCGGGTGTTGAGCGAGGAAGCGCCGCACGGCATCGCCATGGCGCAGCGTGATCTCGCGCTCGAGTTCGTCCAGTCCCCCCGGACGCTCGTCGCGATCGCCGATTTCCCTTGCCGTTTCGAGCGCGGATTCCAGCCGGCGCCGGAACGACGCCTCATAACCGAAGAAGCCGCTGGGCCCCCGCACCACCTGCGCGCTGCCATCGGTCGTAACAACGGCGATGTCGATGCCGTCCATCGAGGTGCCGCTCATCAGGCCTATCGCGCATTTCAGGCTCATCTTTGCCGCCGTTCTTGTGATTCTCGCCCGCTTGATGCTAAAGGCGCGCGGGTTCCCGCGCCATCGAAAGCCGGGTCAGGCCACCTTTCCGGAAAGTCACGATCATGTCCGCCTTCAAGTCCGACTTCCTGCGCACGCTGTCCGAGCGCGGCTTCATCCACCAGATATCCGATGAAGCCGGCCTCGATGATCTGTTCGCCAAGGAAACGGTGACGGCCTATATCGGCTTCGACCCGACGGCGCCGAGCCTTCATGTGGGCAGCCTCATTCAGATCATGATGCTGCATTGGATGCAGCAGACCGGGCACCGTCCCGTCGCGCTGATGGGCGGCGGCACCGGCATGGTGGGTGACCCCTCGTTCAAGGACGAGGCGCGCCAGTTGATGACATTGGACACCATCGCGTCGAACATCGCCTCCATCAAGAAGGTGTTTTCCAACTACCTCAGCTTCGGTGACGGCCCGAAGGACGCGTTGATGGTCGACAATGGCGACTGGCTCCGCGAACTCAACTACCTTGAATTCCTGCGCGACGTCGGCCGCCATTTTTCCGTCAACCGGATGCTGTCCTTCGATTCCGTCAAGCTGCGCCTCGACCGGCAACAGTCGCTGTCGTTCCTCGAATTCAACTACATGATCCTTCAGGCCTACGATTTCGTCGAACTCAGCAAGCGCCATGACGTGCGCATGCAGATGGGCGGCTCAGACCAGTGGGGCAACATAGTCAGCGGCATCGAACTCGGTCACCGCATGGGCACTCCGCAGCTTTACGCGCTGACCTCGCCGCTGCTGACCACCTCTTCTGGCGCCAAGATGGGCAAATCGCTGTCCGGTGCGATCTGGCTCAACCCGGACATGCTGCCCGCCTATGATTTCTGGCAGTACTGGCGCAACACCGAGGACGCCGATGTCGAGCGCTTCCTGAAGCTCTACACGACACTGCCGATGGATGAGATCGCCCGCCTTGCCGCGCTCGGCGGCGTCGAGATCAACGAGGCGAAGAAGGTTCTGGCAACCGAAGTCACCGCAATGCTGCACGGTCGCGATGCCGCCGCGCAAGCCGCCGAGACCGCGCGCAAGACATTTGAGGAAGGCGCATTGGCCGAGAGCCTGCCGACCATCGACCTGCCTTCCGCCGAGCTCGATGCCGGGATCGGCGTGCTCGCGCTGTTCGTCAAAGCGGGCCTGGCGGGATCGAACGGAGAGGCAAGACGCCATGTCCAGGGCGGCGCGGTTCGGATCAATGATGCCGCCGTTGCGGATGACAAGCGCGTCGTCGGTACCGATGACGTCACCGCAGACGGGATCATCAAGCTGTCGCTTGGAAAGAAGAAGCACATCCTCGTACGGCCTGGCTGAAGCAACGTATGGTAGAATCTGCCGGCCGATTAATCCTCTGTAAAAGTTGAATCCCTAGCGTTGGGGTATCCATCTCCAACGCTCTGGATCGTCCAATGTCCGTGTACCAGCTCCTTTACGCCAGCGGCGCCACCAATCCGGTGACCGCTGCGGAGATCGAAAACATCCTGCAGAAGTCCCGCGCCAATAACGCTGCGCTCGGCATCACCGGGCTGCTGCTCTACGCGGACAACATGTTCATCCAGGTGCTGGAAGGCAACGAGAGCGACGTGCGCGCGCTGGCGCAGCGCATCAAGCGCGACCCGCGCCACCGCAATTTCATGGAACTGATCGCCCGGGACGCACCGGGACGGGCATTCGACGGCTGGCAGATGGGCTTCAAGCGGCTCAGCCCGGACGTCGAAGAAGACAGCGCCGTCTTCCGCGCCTCCAAGCAGGCGCTCGAGGGACGAATCGGCAGCGCTGATGACGGCTTCATGCTCGACGCCGTGCTTGCCTTTGCCGGCCGCGACTTTCTCGCCAGCGCCTGAGCGGCCTAGCGGTACTCGAATACCGACCTGAATATTCCCGGCGCGATCACCGACAGCGGATTGACCTGCAATTGCGGCTCGCTCGATTTGCCCGCCAGGCGGAACGTGATGCCGATGAGGCCGCGATCGCGGCCATTGCCGAGAATGTCGCCGATGAGCGGTATTTCGCCGAAGAGCCGGTTCAGGCCGTAAGCGGGCATGAACGTTCCGGTCATGTCCATGTTTCCGTCGCCGTCGAAGAGCCTGCCCTGAAAGGTCGAGCCGATGACGGGTCCGCGCAGCACGCCCCGGGCGAGATCCAGATAGCCATCCCCTTTCTCGATCAGCGAGAAGGCGTTTTCGAAATGCACGCGCGTCGTGTCGATCTCGCCGCGCACCGCCTGGTTCAACGACCGCCCGTCGCCTGGAGACGGGCTGGACACAAGCGAGCGCAATCGCGGTTCGTTGACGATCCAGAAATCGCGCGCCGCCACCTGTCCCGATAGCGGTCCGCCATTGCTGCCGCTCAGCGTCAATGCAATGCTGCCGCCCTGCATGTGCTCGTAGATGTCGAGGAAACGCAGCAACGCGCCCGAGTCGGCGGATTGCAGGGTAACGGTGCGCGTATTGCCGTCGCCGCTGTCGCTGAACGTCACCAACTGGCCGCTGCTTGTCGTCGCGGAGAAATTCAGCGCATCGGTTCGCGCACCGGTGCCCGAATAGGTCAGCTTGACGTTGTTGAGGACCTCGTCGTGGAACCCGCGCATCGTGTCGACGGCCAGATCGACGGTGACCCTCCTCGCGCCGCCCTCATCCGTACCGCCTTCGGCGTTGCCCGCGTAGAGCTTCACCACGGAACGGGCATCGACGCTCTTTCCACGGATCGTGATCGCGTAGCCGCCGCCACTCGTGGCCATGTCGAAGGAAAAATCATCGCCGCGGTTGAGCCGCGCGGAAGGAAAGCTGATTGTGCTGACAGCGCCATCAACAAGTGCAAGCGCGCCCGTTGCACCGAAGGTGTCGCCGCTCAGGCGGAATTCGCTCAGATCGGTGCGGCCGCCTTGCGTCTGCATGTCGAATGCGACCGTCGCGGGCACGCCGGAGCCCTTGCTCCAGCCGACCCACGGGATCGTAAGGAGCGCACGCTCCAGGCTTGCCTCCACATTGCGCGCCTCGCCTTCGGTCTCCTGCAATTCCACGGTGATCGGGCCTGAAAGCAGCGCATCGAGCCCGGGCGCGATTTCGCCACGCGCCTTGTCGTCCATCTGGATCGCGATTTCCCTCTGCCGCGCAACGTCGCTGCGGCCCAGCGGCTCGACAAGATTCAGGGTGGACGGTGCACCATTGAGCCTTGCATCGGCGTCGATCACCGCCTTCTTCGGATCAAGCGCGATGGTACCGGTGGCCGCCGATACCATCTGCCCTTCAAATGGGCGAGCGATGGCCAGGTCGCGATAGGAAAGGTCGACGCGCCAGTCGAGGCTTTCGATCGGGATGCCGCGCTGCAGCGGGATGTCGGCGACGACGGTTCCTTCCACGTCGCCGGAAAGATCGTCGGGATCGAGGTCGATGAAACGGCCGACGTCGATCGGATCGTAGCTGGCAAGCTGAAGGACATCGTCCGCTTCCCCGGCGACGTCGATCTTGAGCTTGCCGATAACCGGGCGGCGACGCGCATCCTCGATCTTCAGCGTGCCATTGCTCGCATTGACGATGCGTCCGCCGGGCATGAACACCGTGCCGCTTTCCAGCGCGATGTCGATCTGCTGCCCGTTCAGCCGAACGGAGCCGTCGCCATCCCGGACCGGCGGGATGTGCCCGGCAATGTCGAAGCGGGTGCCGCGGATCGAAAACCGGCCCGTCATCTCTTCCTCGTCGAGGGGCACCCCGTCGCCAATGCGACCTGGCGGGATGTCGAACTCCAGCACGCCTTCCTCGACACGGCCGCCATAGACGTTGGCGACGACCCAGTTGCGCGCACCGCGCGCCGCAAACCAGGGCCAGAGCTGCTTTGCCTGGCCCACCGACATGCTGCCGGTCTCAAGCCGCATCTCAATGCCCGGCACCTTCCCCGGCTCGAACCGCATCGTCATGGTGCCCGTCAGTTCACCATTGGCCGCGCGCAAGCCGATCTCCTCGGCCTGGAGACGCCGACCGGATGCGTCGAGGTGGCCGGCAATCCGCGCCACCGCCGTCAGCGGTGCCTCCGGCGAACCGGCGGGTGCGATCGTCGAGCCGTCGCTGACCATCTCGAAGCGGTAGCCGTCAGCCGCATCGGGCGCCGGCCCGAAGGCTCCGTGAAAACTCCAGTCCGAGCGTCCGCTCGTGATGGCGAGCCTATCGAACTCGATCTTGTTGGAGCCTTCGGTGACGGAGGCCCGCAATTCTGCATCGCTGACGATGCGGCCGCCCTTGCGCATGTCGATGTCGACGTCGTCGATGTGTGCGGACAGGTCGACGCGGCGGCTGCCGGCCGCCCCCGAGGCGACGAGACGAAGCGACGCGGAACCAAATCGGTGGCCTTCCTGGGTGATGTCCACGTTCTCAAGCGCCGGCGTATCGATTTCGAGAGTCAGCGTCCTTACAGTTGCTGAAGCAGCCTCTGTCGCGACTTCGCCTTCGACGATGCTGGTGCGGCCGGCCAGTTCGACTTCCGCCTGGAGCAAAATGCGTTCATTCGAATCGCGGCGCAAGCGTGCCTCGGTGACCACCAGCGATGGCCCATCCGCGTTCTTGGTTAGATGGATCTCGATGTTGCGGAGATCGATCCGATCGATGGTGCGCTCGCCGAGCGTTGCGACCAGCGCGCCCGCCCCTGCCATGGTGACAGACAGGACGGCGTCTGGATTGACGAGGCCGTTCTCGTCGAAGATCGCAAGTCTTTCCCCGTTCGGACGCGGCGGCAGCGATGCAAGCGCAATGTCCACGTCCTCCAGCACGATGCGGCCAAGCTGCATGTCTCCATAGAGAAGGGGTATGAAGCGTAGGCCGAAGTGCGCCGAGCCGATCGAGACAGCCTGGGATTGGGTCTGCGAAGACTGGAGGGTGACGTCGCTGACTTCCATGGCGAGCATGCGAACACCTGCCAGCGACAGGTTGGTGCCGCCGATACGGGCTTGAAAGGCCTTTCCGGCCAGCGTCGCGACTGCTGCCTGCGCCTCGACACGCAGTCTTTCGTCACCGATCCCGGCGACAAGTGCGCCTACGCATAGAACCGCGACCAGCACCAGGGCCACGACGGCTCCCGCAACCCTCATCACCAGTCTTCCCGGACGCCGCCGGGGCCGCACGGCCGGTCCCGTGCCCAGCGCCGACGGAAACTGGTCGAGCGCGGTTATCTCGCCACGGCGAAACCGGATTTTCTCGTGGGGCGGGACCTCACTGTGCACGCCTGGCGAGCCTGTTTCCTTGGAATGGACGAATCTGCATATGGCACTATATCTGCGGTCCGCAGCAGCGTAACCACAAAGAAGGGTGATGATATGGAACACATCAGGGCCGGCGACGAAGCGCCCGATTTCGACCTTCCAGGCGACGGCGGCAGCCGCATCTCGCTATCGGCGCATCGCGGCAGCATTGTGGTCTTGTTCTTCTACCCCAAGGACGACACGAGCGGCTGTACGGCCGAAGCCGTGGACTTCACCCGTCTCAAGGGCGAGTTCGAGTCCATCGGCGCGGTGCTCATCGGCATGTCGCCTGACAGCGTCAAGAAGCACGACAAGTTCAAGGACAAGCACGGCCTCACCGTCACGCTGGCATCGGACGAGGAAAAATCGACCCTGGAAGCCTACGGCGTCTGGGTGGAGAAGAGCATGTATGGACGCAAATACATGGGGGTGGAGCGGACCACGCTACTGATCGACAAGACCGGCAAGATCGCCCGCGTCTGGGAAAAGGTGAAGGTTCCCGGCCACGCCGAGGAAGTCCTGGAGGCCGCGAGGGCGCTGGCCTGAGCGCCGGAACCAAAGCGCGGAGGCGGCGTTCTCTCTCCAACGATCATATACGGAGGGTACAATGCTCAAGGGACTTCTTTTGTGGATGATCGGCATTCCGATCCCGATCATTATCCTGCTGTTTCTGATCTTCTGATCTGAGCAAGCAAAAGCCGATGAACGAGCCCCGGCCCCGCGCCGGGGCTTTTTCGTTGATCCGACCCCGATCCGAAAAGCTTTGTTAACCCTAACGATGTGTAATCCCCACTCGATCCTTCAACGGTTTGGGTGTGTGTCCGTGACAGAGAATCGGCAGGCTTCGGTGTTCGGAAGACGCAAGGAG
The DNA here is from genome assembly GCF_039839275.1 of Mesorhizobium sp. CAU 1741. Lineage (NCBI taxonomy): Bacteria > Pseudomonadati > Pseudomonadota > Alphaproteobacteria > Hyphomicrobiales > Phyllobacteriaceae > Mesorhizobium > Mesorhizobium sp. CAU 1741. Next base: position 58,854 of record NZ_JBDOQP010000003.1, read on the forward strand.
CCGCATACGGTCATCATCGCGCGTGGAAATGACATCCGTCACTTCACCGTCAGGCCGTGGCTCGCGGCACTGCTGGGGTCTGTTCTGGCCGCCATGGCGATCGGCTACCTGCTCGCAACGTCCTATCTCGTGCTGCGCGACGATCTGATCGGTGCCACAGCGGCGCGGCAGGCGCGAATGCAGCAGGCGTATGAAGATCGCATTTCGATGCTGCGCGCCCAGGTGGACAGGATCACCAGCCGGCAATTGCTCGACCAGCAACTGGTCGAGAGCAAGGTTTCCGAGTTGCTGGCGCGCCAATCTCAACTCAGCAAGCGCCATGGTCGCATCGGACCGATGCTGGAGCGTGTCAAGGGAACGGGCGATACCCTGCCTGTCTCGGCACCGTTGCCTGAATCGCGCCCGGAACTGCGCGCGAGGGCAGACGGCATGCCGATCCGCGTCGAGGATGTCGCCAACGCCTTCTGGCCGAAGGAGGAAATCCGGCCAGGCGCTTCCAGCGCGGCGGATCGCGCCGACAGGCTGTTCGTGGCCATAAACCAGTCACTGCGCGCCATCGAGGCCGAGCAGATCGACGGCATCGAGACGTTGGCGGAAAACGCGTTCCGCACCGCGGACGAGATCGCCACCTCGCTGGAGGCCGCGGGTCTTCCCGTCGACCTCGATACGGCCGACGAGGCCGTTGGTGGCCCCCTGCTCCCGGTGCAAGGCGGCCTTCGCTTCGAAGCGGGTGTGCGCGAACTCGACGAGGCGCTTGAGAAGCTCGAATCCGTCAAGGCGATCGCGCGGCTGATGCCGATCCACAATCCTGCGCCGGGCAAGTCCGTCACCAGCAGCTTTGGCGTCAGGCGCGATCCCTTCCTGCGCAAGCCGGCCATGCATGCGGGCATCGACTTTCGCGCGACGGCAGGCACGCCTATCAGAAGCGCTGGCGCCGGTACCGTCATCAAGGCGGGATGGAACGGCGGCTATGGCCGCATGGTCGAGGTTGACCATGGCCACGGCTTCACGACCCGCTATGCCCATATGAGCCGCATCAGCGTCAAGAAGGGCCAGGACGTCGACACCAGCACCATTCTCGGTGAAGTCGGCACCAGCGGCCGCTCGACCGGTCCCCACCTGCACTATGAAGTACGCCGCGACGGAAAGCCCATTGATCCGCTGGGCTTCCTCAAGGCCGGCAAGGAAGTCGGCAAGCTGCTGTAGCGGACGCGGCCGTGTCGCTCGGCCGCTTCACATCCTCAGTCGATGTCCTCGACCGCCTGACCGCTGGCGCCCTCGATCCGCTGCGACAATGCGGCTTCCATGAATTCATCGAGATCGCCGTCGAGCACGTCTGAAGGGCTGCTGCTCTCGACGCCCGTACGCAGATCCTTCACCATCTGGTATGGCTGGAGCACGTAAGAGCGGATCTGGTGGCCCCAGCCGATCTCCGTCTTGGATGCTTCCGTTGCGTTGGCGATAGCTTCGCGCTTCTTGAGCTCGTCTTCGTAGAGCCGTGAGCGCAGCATCTCCCAGGCCTTGGCCCGGTTCTTGTGCTGCGAGCGCTCCGCCTGGCACGCGACCACGATGCCGGTGGCCAGATGCGTGATGCGCACCGCAGAATCGGTCGTGTTGATGTGCTGGCCACCGGCGCCCGAGGCGCGATAAGTATCAATGCGAACGTCTGATTCCGAGACATCGATTTCGATCGAATCGTCGACGACGGGATAGACCCAGATGCTGGCGAACGAGGTGTGCCGACGCGCATTCGAATCGTATGGCGAGATGCGGACCAGCCTGTGTACGCCTGACTCGGTCTTCAGCCAGCCATAGGCGTTATGGCCCTTTACGAGGATCGTCGCAGACTTGATGCCCGCTTCTTCACCGTCATGCACTTCCAGCGCCTCGACCTTGAAGCCGCGCCGCTCGGCCCAGCGGGTATACATGCGCAGCAGCATGTTCGCCCAGTCCTGGCTCTCCGTGCCGCCGGCACCGGCATGCACTTCGAGATAGCTATCGTTCGCGTCGGCCTCGCCGGACAGCAGCGTCTCGATCTGGCGTGCCTGAAGCTCGGCACGCAGGGCGCGAATGGCCGCCTCCGCGTCGCCGATCACGGTCTGGTCGCCCTCCTCCTCGCCCAGCGCGATGAGCTCGACATTATCGTCGAGCGCCTGCGTGAGTTCCTTGACCGCCTTGATGCCGTCTTCGAGGCCCTGACGCTCGCGCATCAGCTTCTGCGCTTCCTGGGGGTCGTTCCACAGCTCGCCGTCCTCGGCGCGCATGTTAAGGTAATCAAGTCGCTTTACGGCCTGATCCCAGTCAAAGATGCCTCCTCAGCAGGGTTATGCCCTGCTTGATTTCGTCGACCAGATTTTCGATTTCTGCGCGCATGGCGGCAAGGCTTCCTGCTGATTATGATGGCTTTGAATCGGCGCGGACCATAGGGACCACTCACCAGCGTGTAAAGGGCAACGGCAGGCCCCACGGCATGAACCGACGCTTAACTGGGGCGACGCTAGAATGAGGCCATGAGACAGGGCGGACTCCTCTTCAATGCGACACGCGTGGGGCTGCTAGCTGCCCTGCTGGCGGTCTTCCTGCCCGTGACGTTCGCCCATGCAAACACGCGGCTTTGCCGCCAGCTCGAAGCGCAACTTGCCTCCGTGCCGTCGGGTGGCGGTTCCAGCGCCCAGGCCAAACGCTACGATGCCGCGATCGTACGCCAGCAGGAGCAGCTTCAGAAGGCGCGCGACGAAGGCCGCAAGGCCGGCTGCGGCCGCTCGATGTCCGGTTCGGCCGTGGCGTTTTGCGCCAACCTCAATGCCACGATGGAGCGCATGCAGGGCAACCTCGCCGACCTCAAGCGCAAGCGTACCCAGATGGGTGGAGGCGGTACGCGCGAACGCTCACGCATCCTGGCGGCGATCGACGTCAACGGCTGCCGCGCGCCTGAACGACGCCTGCCGCCTGCCGTGGAGGCCGCGCCGCGCCAGGAGATCGTACGCCAGCGCGAAAATCGCGGCCAGATCGTCATAGACGGGCGCACCGGCACGCAGATCGGCCAGCTCACCGGCCGATATCGCACCATGTGCGTGCGCAGTTGCGATGGATATTATTTTCCGATTTCCAATTCGGTGCCGCAGTCCGGCTTCGCCCGCGACCAGCAGGCCTGCGAGTCGATGTGTCCCGGCACGAGGGTGGAGCTGCACTACCATCGCCTGCAGGGCGAGGAATCGGAAGACATGGTGTCGGCCGTCACCGGCCTGCCCTACCGTGAGATGGAAAACGCCTTCCTTTACCGCAAGCAGAATGCCTCCAGCCCGGCGGGTTGCGGCTGCGGCGCATCGGCAGCACCACGCGGCTTCGAGGTCATTGGTGGCGATTATGGCAGTGGCATCGTCGACGACGATCCGGCGCAGGATCAGGACGAACCGCCGCCCATCCCGCAGCCTTCTGGCCGGCCGGATCCAGCGGAAGATCCTGAAACCCTTGCCAGCCGCGAAGGCGGCCTCGACGCGGACACCATCAAGCGGCTTGCCACACCCACCCGCAGCGGCCCGCCGGACCCTGCGATGGGCGACGCCGACAGGCCTGTCAGGGTCGTCGGGCCTCAGTTCCTTCCCGGCCCAGAAGAGGCAATAGATCTGCGAGCTCAGGACCCTGCTCGCGCCCAGTGAGGGCAAGGCGCAGCGGCATGAACAAAGCCTTGCCCTTGCGCCCCGTCAGGTCCTTGAGGCGATCGGTCCAGACCTTCCAGGTCATCCTGTCCCAGGGTTCGGCAGGCAGGTTGTCGAATGCGACGGCGAGAAATTCGCGATCCTCGATCGATATTTCCGCGCGTGGCTCCGGCCCTTCGTGGACGACCTTCCACCATTCGACCGCCTCTCCCAGCCGCTCGAGATTGCCGCGCACCGCGAGCCAGAACGCCTCCGCCCTGTCACCGCCGATGCCCAGTTCTTCAAGCCGGTCCTTGGCATCCTCGAAGGTCATGACATGGATGAGCGCCCGGTTGAGCGTCAGCAGTTCGGCCGGATCGAACTTGGCCGCCGATTTCGACGTCGCAGCCGGATCGAAGCGCGCCGCAAGCTCGTCCATCGACCGCACCGCCGCGACGCTTTCCGCCGTGCCGATGAGGACTGCGAGCGAGGCCACCGCCATCGGTTCGATCCCGTCGTCGGCGAGGCTCTTGATCGAAAGCGCACCGCTGCGTTTCGACAACCCCTCCCCCGAGGCCGTCGTCAGCAGGTTGTGATGGCCGAATGCCGGCGGCTCTGCGGCCAGGGCACGAAACAGCGCAATCTGGGCTCCCGTATTGGTGACATGGTCGTCGCCACGGATCACATGCGTCACGCCCAGCTCGATGTCGTCGACCACCGATGGCAGCGTATAGAGGTAGCTGCCATCCTCCCGCACCAGCACCGGATCGGACATCGAGGCCAGATCGACGGTCTGTGGGCCGCGCACGACATCGTCCCACTGGATTTCTGTGCGTTGCGTGTCGAATGGATCGCTGGCGAAATTCGGCAGCAGGAAGCGCCAGTGCGGCGTGCGGCCTTCCGCCTCCAATGCCTGCCTGTCGGCTTCCGAGAGCTTGAGCGCCTCGCGCCCGTAGACCGGCGGCAGCTTCCGCGAAAGCCGGATCTTGCGGCGGCGATCCAGTTCTTCCGGCGTCTCCCAGCACGGATAGAGCAGCCCGGCGTCCTTCAGCCTGGCAACGGCGGCGTCATAGGTGTCGAACCGCGCCGATTGGTGCACGGTGACGTCCGGCATCACACCCAGCCAGTGCAGGTCCTTCTGGATCTGGTCAGCATATTCCTGCTTCGAGCGCGCCGTGTCGGTATCATCGAAGCGCAGGATGAAACGGCCGTCATGGATCTTTGCATACAGCCAGTTGAACAGCGCGGTGCGCGCATTGCCTATGTGGATATGGCCGGTTGGAGACGGCGCGAAACGAACGGTGACGGTCATGGCTTCCGCGTACCCCATGCCCCGGCCATTGGCAACGGCCCGGCCTCTGCTGCTTCGCGCGCGATCAGACGCTGCGATACGCCAACCAGCACCAGACATATCGCCAGACAATAGATTCCCATCGTCAGGATTTGCGCCGGATAGCTGACGCCGATATCGATCAGGTAGCCGGTCAGGCCGGGCCCGATCGCGGTCGCCAGAACGCCGAAGGCGACCGTCATGGCGCGTATCGCGCCCAGATGCTTCACCCCGTAGATTTCCGGCCACAGGGCGCCAAAGACAGTGTTGGTAAAACCGTAGCTCACCCCAAGCAGGATCATGAAGGCGAACGACGCCCATTGTGCCTCCACCAGCGCCAGCACGATGCAGGCCAGCCCGAGCGGGATCAGGAATGTCGGCAGCACCGCCTTCGCCGAGAACCGATCGACGAGGAAGCCGGCGATGATGGAAAATGTCACCACCGTCGCCGCCATCACGGTGAAAGACGCGGCGAAGAGTTCCAGCGACCAGCCGCGCAGCTCGACGAGATAGATCTGGTGGAAGAAGATGGTGGTGCCGATGAAGCCCGGCGCCAGCACGCCGCTCATCGCGAGATAGAACAACGGATCGCGCATCACCTCGCCGCGGGTCCAGTCGCGTGCCGCGCGGCTGGGACCGGTGGTGTCAGAAGCCTGCGGCTTTCGATCCGCGGCCACGAGCGCCGAAATCGCAGGCATCGCCACCAGCACCAGCATGACCGCTGCCACCAGCCAGGCGTTGCGCCATCCCAGCGCGCCGGCGATGAGGACGAACAGAATGGGAAACGTCGCCTCGCCGGCGTTGACCCCGATCGCCGTCAGCGACGTCGCCTTGCCGCGCTGTCCGACAAACCAGCGGCCGACGGCCGTGAACGCATTCTGGCTCATCATGCCTTGCCCGAACAGGCGCAGCAGGTAGATCGCCAGCAGAAGCAGCGCGACATGGTTTGCAAACGCCATCGAGATGCAGGCGACCGCCAGGATCGGCACGATGATGAACGTCACCTGGCGCGGCGTCTTCCAGTCCACGATCCTGCCCACGAATGGCAGGGATGCCGCACTGGCCAGCGTCGCGACCATGTAGAGCGTGCCGAACTGGCCATGCGACAGGCCGTATTCGGCGCGAATGTCGCCTGCCGACAGCGAGATGAAGAAGGTCTGGCCGAAGGAAGAAAAGTAGGTCAGCAGAAAGCCGCCGGCGAGCCAGCGAAGATTGTCTCGGATGAATGCCAGGAAGGACATCGCACTGCCTGCGGATGCGGCACGCGGCGACCGGTCAGCTCCGGTCGCGGAACCTGTTGGTGATCGGATAGCGGCGGTCGCGGCCGAAGTTCTTTTTGGTGATCTTCACCCCGGGTGCGGCCTGCCGGCGCTTGTATTCGGCGATGTAGAGCAGGTGCTCGATGCGATGCACCGTATCGCGGTCGTGGCCGCGCGCGACGATCGCATCGACCGCCATCTCACCTTCCACCAGGCACTCCAGTATATCGTCGAGCACCGGATAGGGGGGCAGCGAATCCTGATCGGTCTGGTCGGGCCGCAGTTCGGCTGACGGCGCCTTGTCGATGATGTTCTTCGGGATCACTTCACCGGACGGGCCCAGCGCTCCCGGCGGAACGTTGTCGTTGCGCCAGCGCGACAGCCCGTAGACCTGCATCTTGTAGAGGTCCTTGATCGGATTGAAGCCACCATTCATGTCGCCGTAGAGCGTCGCGTAGCCGACTGACATCTCGGACTTGTTGCCGGTGGTCACCACCATCGAGCCGAATTTGTTGGAGATCGCCATCAGGATGGTCCCGCGCGCACGGCTTTGCAGGTTCTCCTCGGTGATGCCTTCCTTCGTCCCCTCGAACATCTGCGCAAGCGCGTTGGAAAAGCCCTCGACCGGCTCGAAGATCGGCACGATGTCGTAGCGCGTGCCCAGCGCCCGGGCACAATCCTCGGCGTCCTTGAGCGAATCCTTCGAGGTGTAGCGATAGGGCATCATCACGCACCGCACCCGTTCTTCGCCGAGCGCGTCGACGGCGAGTGCCGCACAGATCGCCGAATCGATGCCGCCCGAAAGGCCGAGCACCACGTTCTTGAAGCCGTTCTTGTCGACATAGTCGCGCAGGCCGAGCATGCAGGCGCGGTAATCCGCTTCCTCCGCATCCGGGATCTTCGACATCGGACCATCGGTGCAGCGCCAGCCATCGTCTTCCCGCTTCCAGGTCGTGACCACGCACGCGGCCTCGAACTGGCTCATCTGGAAGGCGAGCGACCTGTCGGCATTGATGGCGAAGGACGCACCGTCGAAGATCAGTTCGTCCTGGCCACCGAGCTGGTTGGCGTAGAGCATCGGCAGTCCGCTCTCGATCACCTGCCGGATGACGACCTGCTGGCGCACGTCGACCTTGCCGCGATAGTAGGGCGAACCGTTCGGCACCAGCAGCATCTCGGCGCCGCTTTCGCCGAGCGTTTCGCAAATGCCGAGGTCGCCCCAGATGTCCTCGCAGATCGGAATCCCGAGCCGAACACCTCGAAAACTCACCGGCCCTGGCATGTCAGGACCGGCTTGGAAGACGCGCTTTTCGTCGAATTCGCCGTAGTTCGGCAGGTCGAGCTTGTAGCGTTCGGCGACAACCTTGCCGCCGTCCAGGACCATGATGGAGTTGTGCAATCCGCTCTTGCGCCTCAGCGGTGTTCCCACGACGACACCCGGCCCGCCATCGGCCGTATCGGCGGCGAATTCCTCGATTGCGCGTTCGCAGGCGGCCACGAAGGCCGGCTTCAGAACCAGATCCTCCGGCGGATAGCCCGCGATGAACAGTTCCGTGAACAGGACGAGGTCCGCGCCATGCCTGGCGGCCTCGGCGCGCGCTTCACGGGCCTTGGCGAGATTGCCGGCGATGTCGCCGACGACCGGGTTCAATTGCGCGACCGCAATGCGGAGGATGTCGGGTGCGGAAACTGTCATGACAAAGCGTGTAGCGCGACGCCGCGAATGCGGCAATGGCGTTCGGACGGCGTATCAGTCGCCCATATATTCGCGCAGTTCCTCGGCCGAACGGTTGGGGCCGATCGACATCGAAAGGATGCGCGAGATGTGGACACGCGGCAGGCCGGTCTTGCTGGCCCACGCGTTTATCTGCGCCTGGATCGCCGCGTGGTCCTTCTTCGACGATGGGTTTTCGGCGATCTCCAGCCCGGCGTCGCGCAGCGCGGCGGCCATGTCGGGCGAGACGATATAGGTGTCCCAGCCAAGCCAGCGCAAAAGATACTGCCCGGTGTTGCCACCCAGCCGGCTGCCGTGCTTGGCAAGATGGCTCGTCAGCCCAAGCTGATCGTCGGCTGGCCATTGCGCCAGAAACCTGCCGAAACCGCCATGCTCGTCCGAGACCCGCTCGACGAATGCGGCGTTGTCACGAACCGACCTGATCTTCTGCGGATTGCGCACGATTCGCTTGTCAGAGGTGAGATCATGCCAGAAATCATCCGGCTGGAAGAGCAGCCGCTTGGGCTCGAAACCCAGGAACGCCTCCTCGAAGCCTGGCCATTTCTGCTCGATCACGCTCCACACGAAGCCTGCCGAGAACACACGGTTGGCCATGGTTGAGAGAATGCGATCATCGGGAACCGCCGCCAGCGCGGCGTTGTCGGGCACGGGGCCGAGCAACGATTCGAGGATCTCGTCGCCACCCTTGCGTTCGGCGGCACGTGCGCGGATCTTGTTGAACGATTTCATCGAAGCCCTCACCTCAGCGGGGCAACCTAGCCCGGGTCCGCGCTCCCGCCAATACGCCCGCGAACCCACCTTATCCAAACATGTAGGAATCGAATGCGAAGCAGCCAAACTGCTTCGAAGCGTGGACACGTTCCGCCGATGCACCCTCACCGGCCGCTCCGAAGGCAAAGAACAGTGGCATCAGGTGCTCGTCGGTCGGATGGTTCTCTTCTGAGTACGGCGCAAGCCGCTTCCAATCGAGAACCGCCTCGCGCTCCGTACCCTCCAGCGTCTCGGCGAACCATTGCGTAAACGCGTCGACTTTCTCTGCCGTCACAGGGTCGACCGTTGCTCCGCCGCGCATCAGCGGGAAAATCACCTTCAGATTGTGCGTGATGTGGCCGGAACCTACCAGAAGAACACCCTCGTCGCGCAACGGGGCCAGCGCCTTGCCAACTTGATGGTGCCATTGCGCATCGCGCCTGGGATCGATGGACACCTGCACCACCGGTATGTCTGCCTCAGGAAACGCGAGCTTCAGCGGCGTCCATGTGCCGTGATCGTAGCCGCGCTGCTCTACCCTCGACGGTTCGAGGCCCGCCGCTTCAAGCAAGCCTGCAACCCTTTCGGCCAGTTTCGGCTCGCCCGGAGCAGGATAGACCATTTCATAGAGCTCGCGGGCAAACCCGCCGAAATCGTGGATCATTTCCGGATTGTCGTCGGTCACCACCGCCACGCCGTCGGTCTCGAAATGAGCCGACATGATCACTATCGCCTTCGGCTTCGGCATTCGACCGGGCAGCGTTTCGAGAAAGGTTCTGGCGTCGCTTTCATCGGTGACGATGTTCGGTCCGCCGTGGGAAATGAAGATTGTGGGCATGGGGGCCATCGAGAGTCTCCTTCGCCGGGAAAGATAGCGACTGAGCAGCCGGGAAGGCAGATGGCGGTGCGGCGACGCTTCGTCCACAATAAGTGAACGTCCACGCGAATCACGTTCACTTCATTGGGCCACTGCACCTCAGTGGAACATTACCAAGAATTAATCGACCTGAGCGGGGATTGATGCGCAGCGCCATCGCATTTGCCCTCTGCAATCCCTATTTGGAGGGGCCTCCCTGCCCTGACCTCAAAGTCGAGCCCGCCGATGCAACGCCGCGCCCTCCTTCTCCTTAATAGTAAGGCCAGACGTGGTCGCGAAGCGATAGACCCGGTACTCGCTCGCCTGCGGGCAGGCGGAATCGACGTCACCGTCGAACCGTTCGAGGCGCTACCGGAGATCGCGCGCGACATCGTGAGGCTGCGTCATCTCGCCGATCTGGTGATCGTCTGCGGCGGTGACGGATCAGTGTCGTCATCGGCGATGGCGGTGATGGAAAGCGGCCTGCCGCTCGGCATCATGCCGATGGGGACGGCGAACGACCTCGCCCGCACGCTGGAAATCCCGATGGATCTGCTGCGCGCGGCAGATGTCATCGTCAAAGGCGACGCGCGCCCGATCGACGTCGGGACCGTCAATGGTCATGCGTTCTTCAACGTTGCCAGCATCGGGCTCAGCACCGATCTTGCCAAAGGGCTCGATCCCGACCTGAAGCGCCGCTACGGCCGCCTCGGATACGCGATGGCTGCAATGAAGGTGCTGACGGCGGCACGGCGCTTCACCGCCACCATCATCGACGATGGCCAGTCCACCGAGGTCCTCAGCTACCAGATCGCCGTCGGCAACGGCCGGCACTATGGCGGCGGCAATGTCGTGGAGGCCGACGCCCAGATCGACGACGGTCACCTCGATCTCTACAGCCTCGAGATGGATACCATCTGGAAGCTGGCGCTGATGCTGGGCTCCTTCCGGTCCGGCCGCCACGGCGCCTGGAAGGAGGTCCGTACGGCCAAGGCGGTCGAGTTCGACATCGAGACCAAGCGGCCGATGCCGATCAACACGGATGGCGAGATCGTCACCATGACGCCGGCCCATTTCCGCGTCCATCCAAAGGCGATTTCGGTGTTTGCTCCGGCCTAGCCGCAGTTAGCCGTTCGACGCGGAGAACTGTGGCAGGCCATCCGTGATCTCGTAATAGCCGCCCTTGTCGGCAACGAAGATATGCGCCTCGCCCCTCAGCGCGGAAGGTTGATCGAAAGCCCCTGCCATGATCGAGACATGTTCGGCGCCGTTTCCCTTCCAGAACAATGCCGATCCGCAGGTGGCGCAAAAGCCGCGAAGCGCTTCAGGCGACGCCGCAAACCAGGTGACGTTGTCGGCGCCTTCGATCTGCAGGTCGTCCTTGGCGAGATTGGTCGCGGCATAAAAATGCCCGGTCTGGCGCCGGCATTGCGAGCAATGGCAATACAATACCCCGCGCAGCGCCCCATGGGCGGAGAATCGGACGCCTCCGCAAAGACAGCCTCCGGTGTGGCGCTCTTTCATCATTCCTCGCCTCCCGACATCGTCACCTTGTCGCAGCCAAATGCCGCGCGAGCCATCGCCAAACGCTGAACCGATGGTTCAACACGCTTCATCGCACTCCCGGAAGGCGAATGCAGAAAGGGGCGCGACCGGAATCGCGCCCCTGAACAATCCCGAACCGAACGGTGTCAGCCGTTGGCGACCTTCTTCGGCGCTTCCGCGACCTTGACCTTCTTCAGCAGGTCGGACACCAGGAAAGCGAGTTCCACGGCCTGGTCGGCATTGAGGCGCGGATCGCAATGGGTGTGGTAGCGATCCTGCAGTTCCTCGTCGCGGATCGCGCGCGCGCCGCCGGTGCACTCCGTGACGTTCTTGCCGGTCATCTCGACATGGATGCCGCCGGGGTGCGAACCTTCTGCACGATGCACCTCGAAGAAGGACTGCACTTCCTTGAGGATGTAGTCGAACGGACGCGTCTTGTAGCCCGCCGCCGTGATCGTGTTGCCGTGCATCGGATCGCAGGACCAGACGACCTTGCGGCCTTCCTTCTGCACGGCGCGCACCAGCTTCGGCAGGTGGTCGCCGACCTTCTCCGCACCGAATCGGGCGATGAGCGTCAGGCGGCCGGGCTCGTTCTCCGGGTTCAACAGGTCGATCAGCTGCAGCAGGCCGTCCGGCGTCAGCGACGGACCGCATTTCAATCCAAGCGGGTTCTTGATGCCACGGCAATACTCGATATGCGCATGGTCGGGCTGGCGGGTGCGGTCACCGATCCAGATCATGTGGCCCGACGTCGCGTACCAGTCACCCGAGGTCGAGTCGACGCGGGTCAGCGCCTCCTCGTACCCGAGCAGCAGCGCCTCGTGGCTGGTATAGAAATCGGTTTCGCGCAGCGCCGGATGGCTGTCGGGGGTGATGCCGACGGCGCGCATGAAGTCGATCGTCTCGGAGATGCGCGCTGCAAGGGCCTCGTAGCGCTCGGCTTGCGGGCTGTCGGCAACGAAGCCGAGCATCCACTTGTGCACGTTCTCGAGATTGGCGTAGCCGCCCTGCGCGAAGGCGCGCAGCAGGTTCAGCGTGGCGGCCGACTGGCGATACGCCATCTCCTGGCGAGCCGGGTCCGGAATGCGCGACTTCTCGTCGAAATCGATGCCATTGATGATGTCGCCGCGGTAGCTCGGCAGCGTCACGTCACCCTTGGTCTCGTTGTCGGAAGAACGCGGCTTGGCGAACTGGCCTGCAATGCGTCCCACCTTTACCACGGGCTGCGCCCCGGCATAGGTCAGCACGACGGCCATCTGCAGGAAGACGCGGAAAAAGTCGCGGATGTTGTCCGCGCCATGTTCCGCAAAACTCTCGGCACAATCCCCACCCTGGAGCAGGAAGGACTCGCCGTTGGCGACGCCGGCGAGCTGACGCTTCAGCTTGCGTGCTTCACCTGCAAAAACCAGTGGAGGATAGGTTGCGAGCTGCTTTTCGGCCTCTGCCAGTGCAGCAGCGTCCGGATAGGCCGGAACCTGCTGGATCGGCTTGCTTCTCCAGGAGTTCGGGGACCATTTCGTCGTCATATTCGCACCCATACGTCAAAGGCGGGTTTCAAGACCCGCAAAGACCCGGACTTTCGGGACCGCGGCTCCTTACACCAAGACAGGTCATCACGCCAGCTTCAACGGCGTTGAGCGGCCTACCCGGCCCCCACGAGCGTCACGTAGCGCCGTATCAGCCAGATCGAATGTTCGAATGCGATCGTAACAGCAAAAAGCCGTTCCTGCTCCCCCTTCGAAAGACTCTGGTCCCCGCGCATAAGTTGACGGCGCATGCTGTCCATCATGTCCGACCGATCGGCGGTCATCAGGAGCAGACTCTCCCGCTGGAACGCGTCGCGCGTCTCGAGTTCCTCGCGCATGATCATCAGCACCAGATGCAGGCTCTCCACCATGCTTGCGTAAGCGGGCTCAAGCGCGTCGGCCGAGGCGGTGCCATCGAACGCATCGACCAGCTTTGCGATCTCTACCGCCATCTCGTTCAGCGTGTCCTGACCGGTCCTCATTGCCGTCAGACGCTCCATGGCTTCTCGCGGCGGCGCGGTGTCGATCAGGTCGCTCAGGAAGCGCGAGATTTCCTCGCCGATCGCCGGCACCGCCTGCAGCAGCAGTCGCGGCGGGTTCATGCCCGCGCGCTGCGCCGCGGTGTCCTCCCGCAGCCAGTCGACGGCGTCGCACAGATAGCCGGCAAGGCGCTGCTGTTCCCTTTCGACCAGCAACAGGCCCGTCTCGACCTCGACCTCGCCGCCGGAATGAATGAATCGCGGCTTGGCCAAGCTCTCCTCGAGCGTCTCGGGATAGAGCCGCTCCACGATCCTGAAGACCGGCCCCAGCGCCAGAGACATGATGAGCGCGGAGACGAGCTGATAGATCAGGTAGAGCCAGGCGATCTTCTCGTGCGCGACCGGCGTGATCATATCCAGCAGCATCCGGATCGCTGGCCAGTCCGTCGCCTGACCGACTGCGAACAACGGCACGAGCACGAGCGCGCCAGTACATTTGGTGATCGTCTGCAGCACGGCGATCTGCTTCGATGCGCCCGCCAGGTTCATTGCCATCAGCCAAACCGAGAGGCCCGACCCTACGCCCGCGCCGTAGACGATCATCATCGTCATGTCGAACTCGAACAGGCCGGCTTCCGCCATGGCAACGGCCACCATGGTTACCGTGGCAGAGGATTGCGCGGCGAGCGTGACGACAAGGCCAGCGAGAAAGGCGAGCACGAAGGAGCCGCTCGCATAACCGATCGCGGCGCGGATTTCCTCCACTTCCCTCATCGAGCCCGCGCCGGTGCGGATCAGATCGAGACCGAGGAACAGGAGCCCGACACCGAGAAGGGCGGCAACGACATGACGAAAGCGGTCCGACCGGTCAACCTCGAAATAGTAGAGAAGACCGATGAAGCCGAGCAGCATCAGCACCAGCAGGTGGATGTTCAGCGCGGCAAGCAGCACCAGCAGGCTGGTGCCGACATTGGCCCACACGATGACCGGCAGGATGCGCCGCAGCGGCACCAGCCCTGCCGCCACCGCGTTGATGGAGATGAACGTGACCGCGTTCGTGCTCTGCGTCAGCGCCCCTGCCGCCATTCCGAGCGAAGCGGCCGAAAACGGATTGGCCGTCGCACGGGCCAGCACCTTGCGAAACCGGCGGCCGCCGAGCTGTTTGATGTTGCTACCGATGAGCTTGACGCCAACGAAGAAGAGGCCGAGCCCGGCAAAAATTGCCGCGAAAATATCCATCGGCGTCGCTAACCGGGCACACGTTACAGTTTTATGACCAGGCGGTGCAAAACCAGCGGCTGCTGCCCATCAATCATGTCGACTTTGACGTTTACGTCAACGACACGATCGTCGCTCCGATTTGCCTGACGATCATCGGCCTTGTCTGGATGGCTGCTAGCCGACGCGCTCGCCGTTCTTCACCCGGTAGCTCGGCTGGTACATCGTCACGAGTTCTTCCGACGCCGTCGGATGCACCGCCATCGTCTTGTCGAAATCGTCCTTTGTCAGCCGCGCCTTGACGGCAATTCCCAGGAGCTGCGCCATCTCGCCGGCATCGACACCGAGGATGTGCGCGCCGAGAACCCTGCGACTGGCTGCATCGACGACCAGCTTCATGATCATCTTTTCCTGCCGCCCCGACAGGGTGTGGCGCATCGGGCGGAACTCGGCGCGGTAGATTTCCAGTTCCTCGAACCGGTCGGATGCATCATCCTCCGACAGTCCGACAGTGCCGATCTCCGGCTGAGAGAACACGGCAGTCGCGATCGCATCGAAGTCCGGCGTCGTCGGCTTGTCGCGATAGACCGTATCGATGAAACACATCGCCTCGTGGATCGCCACCGGCGTGAGCTGGACACGATTGGTAACGTCGCCAATCGCGTAGATATTGTCGACGCTGGTGCGCGAATATTCGTCGACGATGATCTCTCCTACAGGCCCGGTCTCCACGCCGGCAGCCTCTAGGCCCAGTCCCTCGGTGTTCGGCGTGCGTCCCACCGCCAGCATCAGCTTGTCGACGGTCAGCGTCCTGTCGTCCGAAAGTGCGATGTCGAGGCGCCCGTCCTGACGCTTGTCCACCGAATGCGCGATCGTGTGAAGCAGTATCTTGATGCCCTTGTCCTCCATCGCCTTGTGCAGCCCGCGGCGCATGTCCATGTCGAACCGGCCAAGGATTTCCTTGCCGCGATAGATCAACGTCGTCTCCACGCCAAGTCCATGGAAGATGTTGGCGAACTCCACCGCGATGTAGCCGCCGCCGGCAATGGCGATCGACTTCGGCAGTTCCTCCAGATGAAACGCCTCGTTGGAGGTGATGGCGTGCTCGCTGCCGGGCAGCGCGGGGTGATTGCTCGGCCTGCCACCGGTGGCGACCAGGATGTGTCGGGCCGTCACGGTCCGGTCCTGCCCGACGATGCGCACCGTGTTCTGGTCCACCAGCACCGCCCGGTCATCGATCATCTGCGCACCGGCGCGCTCCAATCCGCCACGGTAGATGCCTTCCAGGCGGGCGATCTCCCTGTCCTTGTTGGCGATCAGCGTCTTCCAGTCGAAGCCGGCATCGCCAAGGCTCCAGCCGTATCCGGCCGCATCCTCGAAATGCTCGGGAAACTGGGACGCATAGACCAGAAGCTTCTTGGGAACGCAGCCACGGATGACGCAGGTGCCGCCGAAGCGGAATTCTTCCGCGATCGCAACTCGCTTGCCCATCGAGGCTGCGACGCGCCCCGCGCGCACGCCGCCGGAACCGCCGCCGATGACAAAGAGATCATAATCGAATTGCGGCATGGAGGCACTCCGTTGGCATGAGACTGGCCTCACGTAAGCGCGTCGCCGCCAAAAGAAAAGCCCGGCTCGGGCCGGGCTTCGTTTTCATGGCCTGAAGCAGCGATCAGTTTTCGGGCGCCGTGCCTTCGGTGTCGGCGGCGCCGTCCGTGCGTGCGGTGAGTTCCTGGGCAACCTGCTGCGCAAGGTCACGGGCGATGCCGCGCTGCCAGATTTCGGCTGCCTGTATGACTTCGCGCGCGACGATCGGGCCGTCGGCCAGAAGCTTCTTGCCTGTCTCGGAGTTGTAGAACTCCGCGATCTGCGTCAACTGCGGCTCGGTGAAGACGCGCGCATGCGCAATCGCGGCCTCGCGCTCCAGATCCCCGCGCCTGGCCGCCAGCGAAATCGCCGTTGAATCGACAACCTCGACGATCATGCCCTGCATGTCGGGGTTCTTCTGGATCAGTTCGGTCTTGAGCGCCTGCGCCACGCGCGGAAGGATGTTGTCGAAGTCGGTCGTCGCGCCCATCGCGCTGACGGCGGTGCGCGCGGCAGCCAGATGGGTGTCCGAGATATCCTGCGCCATGGATGGCGAGGCCGCTGCGACCAGAAGCGTCGCCGCGGCGGCCAGCGCGAGGCTGCGGGAACGGTTGACCAGATTCATCGTGGGAAACTCCCTGTCTTGTTGGCTTCAGGCGGCGCGAACGGTTCGGGCGCCGCCGGCGTCCGCGATGATCGCCGCGTCCGCCAATCCGAGAAAAAGTCCATGCTCCACGACGCCCGGTATGGCGTGAAGGGCATCCGAAAGCGCTCTTGTATCCGGAATGCGGCCAAAAGATGCGTCGAGGATGAAGTGCCCGCCGTCTGTAACAAACGGCGCCTCGTTCGTCATCCTCAATTCGATCGGTCCCTCCACGCCGATAGCGCTCGCAGCATCGCTGATCGCGAGCCGCGTCGCCTTGAGACCAAAGGGGTTGACCTCGATCGGCAGCGGAAACCGGCCAAGGGTCTCCACCAGCTTCGAAGAATCGGCGATGACGATCATCCGTTGCGAGGCGGCGGCAACGATCTTCTCGCGCAGGAGCGCGCCGCCGCCGCCCTTGATGAGCGAAAGCGCGGGGTCGATTTCGTCGGCGCCATCTACAGTCAGGTCCAGGCGCGGCGTGTCGTCGAGCGTGGACAGTGGCACGCCAAGATCTCGGCACAGTGTTTCGGTTCGCTCGGAGGTCGGCACGCCGATGACCGAAAGCCCCTCGCCCACGCGCACGGCAAGCAGCCTGACGAATTCCTCGGCGGTCGAGCCGGTGCCGATGCCGAGCTTCATGCCGTCGCGCACGTGCGTCAGCGCCTCGCGTGCCGCCTCGATCTTCTGCTGCCTTGCGTCCATCGACCGTCTCCTGCTTTTTGGCCGGTCCTACCAGCTTTGCGCCGCCGGGCAAGAATTTTCAGCGGTCGCTAAACCCTGCCCGCGCTTGTCGCCGGGGTCGCGGCGCGCTATCGGCAGTGCTTCGCAAAACGCATGGAGCGGGAAATGACACGGCCGATCATCGTCTTCGATCTCGACGGCACCCTGGTCGACACTGCGCCCGACCTGTTGTCGAGCCTCAATCACTGCCTTGGCGTCGCCGGGCTTCAAAAGGCGGAGCCGGCCGAGTTGCGCCGCTTCGTCGGCATGGGCGGGCGCATCATGATCGAGCGTGCCTTCGCCGCCCAGAACCGGCCGCTCGACCAGGCAAAGCTCGACGAGCTGCTGCTCACCTTCCTCGATCATTACGGCGGCGCGATACCCGGCGAATCGAAGCCCTACCCCGGCGTGATCGAGGCGCTGGACCGCTTCGAGGCGGCCGGCTACACCGCCGCAGTCTGCACGAACAAGTACGAGAACCTGTCGACGGCCCTGATCCAGGGCCTCGGCCTCGCGCCACGCTTTGCCGCCATCTGCGGGCAGGACACGTTTGCCTTCCGCAAGCCCGACCCGCGCCACCTTACCGAGACAATCCTGAAGGCGGGCGGCAATCGCGACCACGCCATAATGGTCGGCGATTCACAGACCGACATCCACACGGCCAAGGCGGCCGGCATCCCGGTCGTCGCTGTCGATTTCGGCTACACCGACCGCCATGTTCGCGAGTTCGAGCCTTCGCACATCATCTCTCATTTCGACGAATTGACCGTCGAACTGGCCGACACGCTCATCCGCGCATCGGCACGCTGATCCGCCTTGACTTGCCGGGGTGCTCCCCCTTATATCGCCGCACTTTCGCGGTTCGGCACGCCGGGCCAGCGACGGGCGCGTAGCTCAGCGGGAGAGCACACCCTTCACACGGGTGGGGTCACAGGTTCAATCCCTGTCGCGCCCACCATGATTTCAAGAGCTTGCGGATCATGGACTGACATCCTGCACGGAAACCGTACATTTTCTGTGCGGCTTGACGAAGAAAATCCGACCGCATGGCGCTTTTCGGCGCAACCAAGAACCCTTATGGGCGTTTTCCTCGGTGCTGCTACGTCATCGGGCGGCGCGGAAAGGGACACCCATGTACAAGCTGCATTTGCCGGTCACCGTCACTGTCGGTCTGAGCGGTTTTCGCGATCTTTCGACGGTCGAAGATCTGCTGATGTTCCTTGATGAGTGGCCCGCGGCACGGCGCGGGCCGATTCGTGAGGAGGTTCGGCGCCTGTGTCTGGCGGTCTACGCCGGAGAAGCGACCGTTGAAGACGCGCGCGCCGCTTTCGTCGCCTTCGCCCGGATCATGAACGTGCTCGAGCCGACCTTCGACGCCGTTCCGGGATACGACATCGAAGCATCGCAGACGAGCACCCGGCTGGCGTAACGTGATTACGCCGCGCCGCTAGACGCCCGACACCCGCACCGCGTCCACCTTGTCGATTGCCGCTCGCATCTTCGCGTCGCGGCCATAAGTGTCGTTGTAATATTCCACTTCGCCGGCCTGTGTTGGCCAGGCGGTGAAATAGGACACGTAGACCGGCATCTTCTTTGAAAGGTTTTCGCGCGAATGCGGCTGCTCGAGACGCGCCACGATGTCGCTTCTGTCCCAGCCAAGCACGGCGGCCGCCATGGCACGCGGATCTGCCAGCCGCACGCAACCGTTGGATAGCGCCCGATTCTCGCGATCGAAGAGATGCTTGTCGGGTGTGTCATGCATGTAGATCGCATGCCGGTTGGGGAACATGATCTTCATTTCACCAAGCGCGTTGCCACCGCCAGGCTTCTGGCGGACGTCAAACGGGATGTTGGCGCCATACTGCCCCCAGTTCACCGAAGACGAGGACACCGTCTGTCCGCGTGAATTCACGACCTCGAAGCCGTTGCGGTCGAGATAGGACGGGTCAGAGTAGAGTTTCGGCAGATATTTGTTGACCAGGATCGAGCGTGGAACACCCCAATAGGGATGGAACTCGACATATTCGATCTCATCCTGGAAAAAGTAGGTCTGCGTGCCCTGCCCGCCGACCACCGTGCGCATCGACAGCTTCTCCGCGCCGTCTTCGATGTAGGTGGCCTCGAACGCCGGCGTGTTGATGAAGACGTAGCGATCCGTCAGGTCGGACGGCAACCAGCGAAGCCGCTCCATTGCGATCTCGACCTTTTCGATGCGCGCGGCCTTCGAATCGCCTGCGATCGCCTGGATCGTGCGCGGGCCGACGATGCCGTCGTCACCGACACCCGCCGCCGATTGTGCCGCCTTGATCAACGGAACGAGTTCCTGCGAATAGAGCTCCGTGCCGAGGGAGCGCGTCAGCAATTCGCCATGCTCGGCGCGGAAAGCATCGCCCGCCTGCCGTTCGATCAGGGTCAGCAGCTTGGGCAGCTCGGCATTCGTCTCGCCGGGGCGAATAACGGTGTTCGGCTCGACGACGATGTCGTTTTCGGCCGAACGGCGCAGTTCCGCCAGTTCGGCGCGCAGCGCCTTGTAGCGGGGGTTGCCGGGATGCTGGCCTTCCAGGAGCGACGCGATGTCTTCGCTGGCGGCCGCCTCGCCAAGCAGTGCGACACGGTCGAGTGCCTTGGGCTCGAAGTCGTGATAGCCCGAGATCCGGTTGGGATCGACACGGCCGGACCGTGCATCGCGGGCATAGCGCAATATCCGCGCCGACAGCTCCATCTCGAACGCCGCCAGCGCGCGGTCATCGTCCTCGGAAGGCAGCGCGACGGAATAGTCGGCCGGGTTCAGCCCATGCGTTGCCGCGTCCGCGAGGGTCCGGATCGCCGCGCGCGCGGCGTCATTCGGGGCACCGTTGTCGACCCAGACGAAATCGGGGTGCTGCGAGTAATACGCGACGATCGCTTCCGCGGCCTCCTTCTCGGCCACCAGCTCGAAATCCTGCAGCGCGGCGATCTGCGCGTCGGTGAGAGGCTCGGCCGATTGCACTTCCTCGACCGGTGCCGCCGGGTCGGCCGGCACGTCTCCCGTCGCGGTCGCCGTCGGCGCCTCCTCGTCATCAGCCGCCGTATCCTGGGTGGCAGCATCGGGCGAAGCCGTGGTCGCCTCATTGGGCGCTTCGTCGTCTTCTTCGAGAACCGCTTCGACCGCCTCGATCAGTTCCTCATCCTCGCGCGCCACGGCCTGCGTGGAGCCGACAGGCTGGAGATCGACGTTCTCCTGTTCCAGCGCGGCGTGGGCGGGGTCGCGCACGGGCTGGATCGCGGAAAAGTCGACGCGAACCAGCGAGTCGGTCTTGTATGTGTAATAGCTCGGGCCCTTGACGCGGGGCGGCGCGACGGGTTGGGGCGGCGGCGGCGGCGCGACCTGCACGGGTTCCGGACGCCGCGTATTGCCACGAAGCAGGTCCATGAGCGTCTGTGCCGAAGCCTGGGGAACGTTTGCAGCCAATATCGCGATGGCGGTGGTTGCCGAAATTGCCAGGACATTCCTGCGCTTCAACGTCATGCTGTTCCCCTCTCATGGGCCAGTCACCGGCCAAATCGAATGGCGCGACTATAGTGATTTCGTTCCGTGCCGTTAAGCGCAACGCGCGTCTCGGCTGCGCGAAGTTCGCTGACTGCGGCTCCCATGCCACAGGCGCACCGGCTCGCTCGCGGCCACCGACGCAGGCCGCACAACATCGATAGAGCAATTGGATTCCCATGTCGACGCCGCTAAAGAGACACCAGCTTCACGCCATATCAATGGGATGCACGCCATGGCCGATCAGGCAACAGCCAGCCTCTTTCCCGTCACCGGAGACGACACCCCTTACCGCAAGCTGACCTCCGGCCACGTGTCGACCGACATGTTCAGGGGCCAGGAAATCCTCGCGATCGAGCCGGAGGCGCTGCGCCTGCTCTCCGAGACCGCTTTCTCCGACATCAACCATCTTCTGCGGCCCGGTCACCTCAAGCAGCTCGCCTCGATCCTCGATGACCCCGAAGCGACCGACAATGACCGCTTCGTCGCCTATGACCTGCTGAAGAATGCCAATATCGCCGCCGGCGGCATCCTGCCGATGTGCCAGGACACCGGCACCGCGATCATCATGGGCAAGAAGGGCCGCCGCGTATGGACCGAAGGCGGCGACGACGCGCTCTTGGGACAAGGCGTTCTCGACGCCTACAACCGCAAGAACCTGCGCTATTCGCAGCTCGCGCCGATCTCCATGTTCGAGGAGAAGAACACAAAGAACAATCTCCCGGCACAGATCGACATCTACGAGGAAGGCGAGGACGCCTACAAGTTCCTGTTCGTCGCCAAGGGCGGTGGCTCGGCCAACAAGACGTTTCTTTATCAGGGCACCCCGTCGCTTCTCAGCCATGACCGGATGATCGACTTTCTCAAGGAGAAGATCCTGACGCTCGGTACGGCTGCCTGCCCGCCCTATCATCTGGCCATCGTGATCGGCGGCACGTCTGCGGAGATGAACCTGAAGACCGTCAAGCTCGCTTCCACGCGCTATCTCGACGGGCTGCCTACGTCCGGCGGCGAGGACGGCCACGCCTTCCGCGACATCGAGATGGAGGCTGAAGTTCACAAGCTTACGCAGCAGATGGGCGTCGGCGCGCAATTCGGCGGCAAGTATTTCTGTCACGACGTGCGCGTGATCCGCCTGCCACGCCACGGCGCATCGCTGCCGATCGGGCTCGGCGTCTCATGTTCCGCCGACCGCCAGGCCAAGGGCAAGATCACGAAGGACGGCGTCTTCATCGAGGAACTTGAGACCAATCCCGCCCGCTACATGCCCGACATCGACGAAGACAAGCTGACTTCGCATGTGGTCCGCATCAACCTCAACCAGCCGATGCCGGACATTCTCAAGGAACTGTCACAACACCCTGTAAAGACGCGCCTTTCTCTTTCCGGTTCCATCATCGTTGCGCGCGATATCGCCCATGCGAAGATCCGAGATCGACTCGAGAACGGCGAGCCTATGCCGGACTATTTCAAGAACCACCCGATCTACTATGCCGGCCCGGCCAAGACGCCTGTGGGCTATGCGTCCGGCTCGTTCGGGCCGACCACGGCCGGCCGCATGGATTCCTATGTCGACCAGTTCCAGTCCTTCGGCGGTTCGATGGTGATGCTGGCCAAGGGCAACCGATCGCGGCAAGTCCGCGAAGCGTGTGGTCGCCATGGCGGCTTCTACCTCGGCTCTATCGGCGGTCCGGCGGCGCGGCTTGCGCAGGATTGCATCAGACGAGTCGAAGTGGTCGAATATCCGGAGCTCGGAATGGAAGCGATCTGGCGGATCGAGGTCGAGAATTTCCCGGCCTTCATCGTCATCGACGACAAGGGCAACGACTTCTTCAAGGAACTCAATCTCGGCTAGCGGAGAAATCATCATGCCAATGAAGAAGGGCTACAAGGCCCTCCTCGACGAAGCCAATGCCGAGATCGAGGCTGTGTCACCGACGGAAGCGCACGAGATGGCGAAGTCGGACGACGTCGTGCTCGTAGACATCCGCGATCCGCGCGAACTCGACCGCGACGGCCGCATTCCCGGTGCGTTCCACGCCACACGCGGCATGCTCGAATTCT
This sequence comes from Mesorhizobium sp. CAU 1741, assembly GCF_039839275.1. Classification (NCBI taxonomy): domain Bacteria; kingdom Pseudomonadati; phylum Pseudomonadota; class Alphaproteobacteria; order Hyphomicrobiales; family Phyllobacteriaceae; genus Mesorhizobium; species Mesorhizobium sp. CAU 1741. The sequence goes on from NZ_JBDOQP010000003.1 coordinate 81,733, forward strand.
GGATCGACCCGGAAAGCCCCTATCACAAGCCGCTCTTCGCCAGCGGCAAGACCTTCGTCTTTTTCTGCGCCGGCGGCCTGCGCTCCGCGCTGGCCACTAAGACGGCCCAGGACATGGGGTTGTCGCCCGTCAAGCACATTGAAGGCGGCTTCGGTGCGTGGCGGGAGGCCGGGCTGCCGATCGAAAAACGCGACAAGCCGGACTGATCTAGCCCGCCTCGATGCCGCGCCACCCGGGCACCGCCAGCGTGAAGTCGGCAATGGCATCGGTGACGCTCTGGTTGGCCAGGATGCGGCGGTGCCCCATGCCCGGGGCTCGCAGGAGGCGGACATGCGGGCCGGCCGCCTCGAAGCGGCGCGCCTCCTCGAACGCGACTTCCTTGTCGTCGGGCGCGTGAATGGCGAGCGTCGGTACCGCAAGGCCACGAAGCTGATCGGCCGCCACATATGTTTCCAGCGGGTGCCCGGCGACACGCTGGACCTCGCCGGCCAAGGCCAGTTGCGTGTGCGCTCCCAGTCCAAGGAAGCTGCCGAAATCCTCGAAGATCGCCGGCATGGAGCTGGGTGATGCAACGAGAATGAGGCGCTTGGCTTCCACCGGCGCGATATCGCCGATAGACCCCGCGACCGCGTTCACCGCCACCGCGCCTCCGAACGAATGACCGACGATGGCGGCAAACGGCCCGAACCAGTCGGCCGTCGTGCGCACCGCGGCAACGGCCAGCGCCAGGTTCAGGCGCCGGCCGGCGGACGCGCCATGTCCGGGAAGATCGAGCGCCACCACCCTGAACCCCTCCGCGACAAGCCTCTCGATGATTGCGCGCATGTGCTCGGTGCGCGAGCGCCAGCCGTGGAGAACAAGTACCGTCGGAGCTTCGCGCCCCCGCCTCGCTGCGAAAATCATGTGCCACCACGCACCCGTGCGGCGTGCTCAGATGGACGTGCCTTGCTCGGGCCATGAATGGCGCGGCATCGCGAAGCCGCTCCGCTTCGCGTCTCGACACGCGCCCGGGGTTCGGCGTACGGCAGAAAAGTTCGAAGGCGAGACGCCCCGTCGTGCGCGGCGCGATTTGTTCGGCGAGGGTGAATGCGCTACGAAACAGCAGGTAACCAACAGTGGCCACGGCTATGACCTTTCGAGATAGTTCAATCATGAACAGATTAGTTCAACGATGAACAATAAGCAATCCCTGCCCTGGGACAATCCGCGCTTTCGCAACTGGATCGCGCTGCTGCGGGCCGAGAAGGCGGTGGCGCGCGAGTTGACGCGCGCGCTGGCGCCGCTCGACCTAAAGCTTGGCCAACTCGACGTGATGATGAATGTCTACCGCCATCCGGGCATGTCACAACAGGATGTGGCCAACAGGCTCCTGGTGGGACGATCCAACATCACCATGCTGGTACCCCAGCTCGAAAAGCAGGGATTGATCCGGCGCGAGGGCGACACGAAGGACAAGCGGGTGATCCGGCTTTTCCTGACAGAAGCCGGCGAGGCACGCCTCAGGGACGCACTAAAGGTCTATACCGGCATCGTCGACAAAGTGATGGCGCAGTCGACCCCGGAGCAATGCGACGCCATGGGCGAGCAGATGCGACGTATCGAGGAAGCGCTCAAAAGCGACGACTGATTTGCCGGCTCACCACATCGTCTTGGCCGCGCGCCCCGGCCATTCGGCGTCATAGGCCTCGCCGTCGATACGGGCTTGGCTGGTCGACGCAAGTATCTGGCCCGGCGTCGGGAGCCGCTTGGGATCGACATGCCTCTCCGGGTCCCACAGACCGGAACGCACGATGGCGCGGGCACACTGGAAATAGACCGCATCGATCGTGATGACCGTAACCGTACGCGGCGCATGGCCGTCGACGGCGAAGGATTGGCAGAGCGCCTCATCGCCCGTCACCACCGCACTGCCATTGACGCGCAGAGTCGTGCCCGAGCCCGGCACGAGGAACAGCAGCCCAACCCGCCCATCGCGAACGATGTTCTTCAGCGAATCGGCGCGATTATTGCCGCGACGGTCCGGCATCAGCAGCGTCTTTTCGTCCTGGACGCGAACGAAGCCGGCCAGGTCTCCGCGCGGCGAACAATCGAGCCCCTCCGGCCCGGCGGTCGCCAGCGCAACGAATGGAGACGCCTCAATGAACGCCGCATATTCGGGAATGAGGCGGTCAAGCTCCTTGACCAGCGACGTTTCGCCAGGCTGGCCGTACAGCGCCTCGAGTTCGGCAATCGTGCTTATCTTTGCCATGTCATTTTTCCCTCGACAGGCCTTTTTCAGCCAATTCGTCGAGATAGGACTGCCAGCGTGTTTCCTTTTCGTGACCCAGCGTGTGGAAATAGTCCCAGGTGAAAATGCCCGTGTCGTGGAAATCGTCGAAGGTGATGCGCACCGCGTAGTTGCCGACCGGCTCCAGTTTCGAGATCGCGACATGCATCTTGCCCGGAACAGTGACCCGCTGCTCGGGCGAATGGCCCTGCACCTCGGCCGAGGGCGACAGCACACGCAGCATCTCTGCCGAAAACGTGAACGGCGCATGCCCCGGAAAGGTCACGCTCAACTGCTTCCTGTCCTTGGAAACGCGCAGCTCCGTCGGTGCGGTCATGTGATTCCCCAAATTGATGATTGCAGCGACATTACAGAGACCGTTTGTCGGTGGCCATATGAAGCGAAGACGCTGCGCCCTTGAATTGAGCGTGCGCTTGGCCGACATTGAGGCTACGAAGGGCGCGCATGCGTACCCGACGCAGAAAGGCGCATGCGCCGGAGGATAAGCGGAAACATGGCATTTTCCCAAGCCGACATGATCGACCCGTTCGGGCGCAGCATCTCCTATCTGCGCGTCTCGGTGACCGATCGCTGCGACTTCCGCTGCACCTACTGCATGGCGGAAGACATGACGTTTCTCCCCAAGCGCGACCTTCTCAGCCTTGAGGAACTCGACCGCATGTGCAGCGTCTTCATCGAGAAAGGCGTGCGCAAGCTCAGACTGACCGGTGGTGAACCGCTGGTCCGCAAGAACATCATGTCGCTCGTGCGGGCGCTCTCACGGCATCTGGACAGCGGCGCTCTCGAAGAATTGACGTTGACGACCAACGGCTCGCAGCTCGTCCGTTTTGCGGACGAACTGGCGGAGTGCGGGGTCACGCGGATCAACGTCTCCCTCGACACGCTCGATCCCGAAAAATTCCGCGCGATCACGCGGTGGGGCGAGTTGTCGAAGGTCATGGCCGGCATCGACGCAGCCCAGAAGGCAGGGCTCAGGATCAAGATCAACGCCGTCGCGCTCAAGGGCTTCAACGATCAGGAACTGCCCGCGATGCTCGAATGGGCGAACGGGCGCGGCATGGACCTGACGGTGATAGAGACCATGCCGATGGGCGAGATCGACGCCGACAGGACCGACCAGTACCTGCCGCTGTCCAAATTGCGGGCCGATCTGGAGCGCCGCTTCACCTTGACGGACATCCCCTACAAGACAGGCGGACCCGCACGCTATGTCGACGTCGCCGAGACCGGCGGCCGGCTTGGCTTCATCACGCCGCTGACCCACAATTTCTGCGAGAGCTGCAACCGGGTGCGCCTCACCTGCACTGGCACGCTCTACATGTGCCTCGGCCAGGAGGACGCCGCCGACCTGCGCGCGCCGTTGCGTGCTTCGGAAGGCAACGAGTTGCTCTCACAGGCGATCGACGAGGCGATCGGACGCAAGCCGAAAGGGCACGACTTCGTCATCGACCGCCGCACGCGGCGTCCAGCCGTCTCCCGTCACATGAGCGTAACCGGCGGCTGACGGGCCTCGAAGGCCTTCATGGACCCATGGAATCCGGGCGCTGACCGTTGCGCTCGTTGACGCGCGCGCCTACAGGTCGGGAAAAATCGACAACCCGTCTGGAAACGTCCTTGGTCCTATCCCCCAACCTGCGCGGTGCGCTGTTCATGGTCGTGTCCATGGCCGGCTTCATCGTGAACGACGCGATCACCAAGAGCGTCGTAGAGACGATCAGTCAGGGCCAGGTCATGCTCGTCCGCGGCGTCTTCGCCACGACGATGATCGGCTTTCTTGCATGGCAACAAGGCGCACTGCGCGTGCCGGCACACTCCATGCATCCAATGGTTGCTCTTCGTACGGTGTGCGAACTCGGCGCCACGATCAGTTTCCTCACCGCGCTGGCACACATGCCGCTGGCGAATATCTCCGCCGTATTGCAGGCGCTGCCACTCGCGGTGACGATGGGTGCCGCGCTCTTCCTTGGCGAAATGGTCGGCTGGCGGCGCTGGATCGCGATCGGCGTGGGTTTTCTTGGCGTCGTGATCATCGTTCGCCCCGGCTTCGAGGGCTTCAATGCCTATTCGCTTCTCGCGCTATTGAGCGTCTGTTTCTGCGCCGTTCGAGACCTCGCTACGAAGCGTGTTCCGGCCGAGGTCCCTTCCTTCCTCGTATCGCTGGTCACCGCCGCCTCAATTACCATCGCGGGTGGTGTGCTGATACCATTCCAGGGCGGCTGGACCCCGATGACCAACGGCAATATCGGTCTTCTGGCCCTCGCGTCGGTCCTGCTTATCGTCGGCTACCAGTTCATCATCATGTCGATGCGCGTGGGCGACATCTCTTTCATCGCACCGTTTCGCTACACCGCTCTCCTGTGGGCGATCGTACTCGGCTTCGTGCTCTTCGGCGACATCCCTGACACCGCCATGATCGTCGGTGCGATCACCGTGGTCGGTTCAGGCCTCTATACGCTCTACCGCGAGCGAAAGGTCGGCGCTCACAGGCCGGCAGCCGAAAGCACTGGTCCCGGCATGGCTCCTGACGGAGTCTGAGAGCTACGTTCCGCGCCCAGGCACGGCGTTCGGCGAAGTCGATCCGAAGACGGATTGCTTCGCGCGTTAAACAAACTAATGGTGAGTGATGTCATCGACCTTCCTCGACCGCACGACGCCGCCTCACATCCTGACGCTCGTTCTGGCTACCGCCACAAATGCGCTGGCGATGAACGTCTTCCTGCCATCGCTGCCGGCGATCGCGCGCCACTTCCAGGCCGATTACTCGGTGGTGCAGTTGGCGGTGTCGCTCTATCTCGGCGCAACCGCCGTGCTGCAATTGTTCATCGGGCCTGCCTCCGACCGCTTCGGGCGCCGGCCGGTGATGCTGACATGCTTCTCGTTTTTCCTGGTCGGATCCGTCGCCACGCTTTATGCGCCGACGATCGAAATGATGCTCGTCGCCCGCGTCATGCAGGCCTTCTCGGCGGCCGGCGTGGTGCTCTCGCGCGCGATCGTTCGCGATACGGTCAGTGCCGCCAACGCCGCCAGCCGCATGGGCTACATCACCATGGGCATGGCCGTGGTGCCGATGATCGGGCCTGCCATCGGCGGCATTCTCGACGAACTCTATGGCTGGCAGGCCGCCTTCCTGTTGACGCTCGGCTTCGGCTGCATCGCCATCACCTTCGTATTTCTGGACCTGGGTGAAACCAACAACGCCCGCTCCTCCAGCCTCACCGAGCAGTTCAACCGCTATCCGGAGCTTTTTCGCTCCCGGCGCTTCTGGGGCTACACACTGACCGCAGGATTCACCTCGGGAACCTTTTTCGCTTTCTTGGGAGGGGCTCCGTTCATCGCCAGCGAGATGCTTGGCATGAGACCGTCCGAATACGGCTTGTATTTCGGCCTGATCACGCTCGGCTATATCCTCGGCAACTTCCTGACAGCGCGCTTTACCGGCCGTCTGGGCATCAATCGCATGATGTCGGCGGGCGCCTTTGTGTCCCTTTCCGCGGTCTGCATTTGCTACGTGGTGCTTTCGAGCGGACACATGTCGCCGCCAGGCTTCTTCAGCCCGATGTTCCTCATCGGGCTTGGCAACGGGCTGACTTTGCCCAACGCCAATGCCGGCATTGTCAGCGTGCGACCGAAGCTGGCAGGCAGTGCCGCGGGGCTCGGGGGCGCTTTGCAGGTGGGCTGCGGCGCCACCATGTCGATGATCGCTGGCGCGATGCTGGGCCAGGATACGGGGCCGTGGCCCCTGCTTGAGGTGATGGTGGTCTCGTCCGCCCTCGCCGTCCTCGCCGGCCTCTACGTCATCCGCGTGGCGCGTCAGGCAGGCGACATCTAAGCTCCGGCCGGGCATCCTTCGATCGTTGCGCGGCTGCATTTCAGCGTTGCAATCTTGCGGAAAACAGTGGGAATATCCGCCCAAAGCGCAAAGACAGAATGGCGCTTGAGTTGCCGCTGCGACATAAGCGCGGCTTTATCGGGTTAATCGAGAGGAACACAATGCGTATCATTTCAAGAGTTTCGCTGGCCGTATCGGCTGCCGCCATTGCGCTGACGATGGGCGCGGCCCAGGCTCAGGAGAAGCTCCGCATCGGAACGGAGGGCGCCTATCCTCCCTTCAACAACCTCACCGCCGACGGGCAGCTCGTCGGCTTCGACATCGACATCGCCAACGCGCTTTGCGAGGAAATGAAGGTCGAGTGCGAATTCGTCACCCAGGACTGGGACGGCATCATTCCCGCGCTGCAGGCCAACCGCTTCGACGCCATCATCGCGTCGATGTCGATCACCGATGAGCGCATGGAGCAGGTCGACTTCACCAACAAATACTACAACACCCCGCCGGCCATCGCTGCGCCGAAGGACACCGACATCGCGGGCGTGACCAAGGAAGATCTCGCCGGCAAGGCCATCGGCGTCCAGGGTTCGACCACACACTCGAATTACTCGGAAGCCACCTATACCGACAGCGACGTCCGTTCCTACCCGACTGCGGATGAATACAAGCTCGACATCATCAATGGCCGCATCGACGCCGTCAATGACGACATCACGGTGCTTGAAGAGTGGCTGGCGACCGAAGAAGGCGCCTGCTGCAAGATCGTCGGCACGATCACCCCTGTCGACGAGATCCACGGCAAGGGTGCGGGCATCGCCATTCGCAAGGGCGAAACCGAGCTGGCCGAGAAGTTCAACGCCGCCATCGATGCGATCCGCGAGAATGGCAAGTACAAGGAAATCAACGACAAGTACTTCTCCTTCGACGCCTATGGCGGATAAGGCCTGAGGCGGCGATGCCTCCGGGCGGCGGTTCAGACCGCCGCCCTTCGTCTCGACCCGATCGACCCGCAAGACGGAATAATCGGCGCCCATGGATGGAATGCTGACACTGCTCAGCTTCGGAGGTGAAGGCTGGGGCGACGAAATCGCCGCGGGCGTGCTCGTTACCGTGTCGCTGGCTTTGGCCACTCTGCCGCTGGGTCTTGCCACGGGCTTTCTCATCGCGCTGGCCAAGCAGTCGGAAGAACGCTCGCTGCGGCTTGCGGCCAACATCTACACAACGATCTTTCGCGGCCTGCCGGAACTGCTGACGCTGTTTCTGGTTTTCTATGGCGTTCAGCTTGGCGTGCAGCGCATCGCCGCGCTGTTCAATCCGGACGCCTATGTCGAGATCAACGCCTTCGCTGCCGGCATGGTGGCGCTGGGCGTGGTCTTCTCGTCCTATGCCAGCGAGGTCTTCCTGTCGGCATTCCGCGCTATTCCGCGCGGTCAGTATGAAGGCGGTTGGGCGATCGGACTTTCAAAATGGCAGACGATGCGCCTTATCGTGCTGCCCCAGCTCATCCGGATCGCCCTGCCCGGACTGTCCAATCTCTGGCTGATTCTCCTGAAGGACACGGCGCTGGTCTCCGTCATCGGCCTTTCCGACATCATCCGCCAGGCCGGCATCGCCGCCAGGGTGACGAAGGAGGCTTTCCTGTTCTTCTCCGTCGCATGCCTCCTCTACCTCGTGCTTGCGATCCTGTCCTCGATCGTGTTCGGCTATATCGAGCGCTGGACCGGCCGGACGGTGGCGTCACGATGAGCGAGACGGCCGCCACCATCATCCAAGCGATCGAGCGACCACCGCCGCCTGCGCGGGTGTGGACCGGTCAGCGGATTGCCGGGCATGTGCTGATGGCATTCTGGGCGGCCGCCGGCCTGGGGCTCGTCGTGTTCCTCGTGCGAGCGTGGAACCCGGACCTTTTCGACCGGTATGCCGGCAACTATGCATCCGGCCTTCTGATAACGATCCAGCTTGTCGGCATCTCGCTTGTGCTGGGCGCGCTCCTGTCGCTGCCCGTTGCCTATGCGCGCGCCTCGCGCAGCAAATGGCTTGGCTGGCCGGCCTATGCCTATGTCTATTTCTTCCGCGGCACACCACTGCTGGCCCAGACCTTTCTGATCTACTACGGACTGGGCTCCTTCCGGCCGCAACTGGAGGCAATCGGCCTTTGGACCTTCTTCCGCGAGGCGTGGTATTGCGGCATTCTCGCCTTCACGCTCAACACCGCCGCCTATCAGGCGGAAATTCTTCGCGGCGCGGTGCAGTCGGTGCCGAAAGGGCAATGGGAAGGCGCAGAATCGCTCGGCCTCCATCGCCTCGTCATCTTCCGCAAGATCATCTTGCCGCAGGCGCTGATCGTCGCCCTGCGCCCCTATGGCAACGAAATCATCCTGATGATCAAGGGTTCAGCCATCGTCGCCATCATCACCGTCTACGACCTGATGGGTGAAACGCGGCGGGCCTATTCACGCAGCTTCGACTTCCAGACCTACATCTGGGCGGCGATCATCTATCTTGCGATCGTGGAAACGCTGCGCAACATTATCGACTGGATCGAACGCCGCATCACCAAGCATCTCAAGCGCTGACGCGGCATCCCAGCATCACATTTCAGACAAGGAGAGCGCCGTCATGGCCAAGGTTGCATTTCTCGGATTAGGGGTCATGGGCTACCCGATGGCAGGTCACCTGAAGGACAAGGGCGGCCACGACGTCACGGTCTATAACCGCACCACCGCGAAGGCCGAAAAATGGGTCAAGCAGTTTGGCGGCACCTACGCCTCCACCCCTGCGCAGGCAGCACGTGACCAGGATTTCGTCTTCGCCTGCGTCGGAAATGACGACGACCTTCGCGCCGTCACGCTCGGCCCCGATGGAGCTTTCGAGGCGATGAAGGCCGGCGCGATCTTCATCGACCACACCACCGCTTCAGCCGACATCGCGCGCGAACTGGACGAAGAGGCAGGCAAACGCGGCTTCGGCTTCATCGATGCCCCGGTCTCCGGCGGCCAGGCCGGCGCGGAAAACGGCGTCCTGACCGTCATGTGCGGCGGCGATCAGGCAACCTTCGACAAGGCGCGGCCGGTGATCGACGCCTTTGCGCGCATGGTCGGGCTGATGGGTCCGGCGGGCGCCGGGCAACTGACCAAGATGATCAACCAGATCTGCATCGCCGGGCTCGTGCAGGGCCTTTCGGAAGGCATTCATTTCGGCAAGAAGGCAGGCCTCGATATCGAAAAGGTCATCGAGGTGATCTCGAAGGGGGCGGCCGGTTCTTGGCAGATGGAAAACCGCCACAAGACCATGGATTCCGGCCAGTACGAATTCGGCTTCGCCGTCGACTGGATGCGCAAGGATCTCGGCATCTGCCTGGCGGAAGCGGATCGAAACGGCGCAAAACTCCCCGTCACCGCCCTCGTCGACCAGTTCTACAAGGACGTCCAGGCGATGGGTGGTCGGCGCTGGGATACGTCGTCACTGCTGGCGCGCCTCGAACGTTGACATGCCCGCCCTGCCGCTGTCGAAAAACGCGAGCGCCGACGAGGTCGTCGCTTGGCTGCGTTCGATCGGCTCGGAGGAAAACCGGCAGGGCATGCTGCGCTACGGCATCCGAATAGACCGCGCGCTCGGCATCTCGCATGGCGAGCAGCGCGCTATCGGCAAGGCGATCGGTCGCGATCACGAACGCGCCTTCGCGCTATGGCGGACCGGCATCACCGAAGCCCAGTTCATTGCCTCGATCACCGCCGACCCGAAGCGCTTCACCAAGGCGGACGCGCATCATTGGGCGGCGGATTTCGACTCATGGGATTTGGTCGACGGCGTCACCAACCTCTTTGTCGATATCGATGATTGGCGGGAGCTGATCTACGAATTCGCCGAAGACGAGCGCGAGTTCATCCGCCGTGCAGCCTTCGCGATGATGGCGTGGTCGGTCGTGCACCGCAAGAAGGAGCCGGAGGAGACATTTCTCGGCTTCCTGCCGACGATCCGGCGCCATGCGCACGACGACCGCAACTTCGTCAGGAAGGCGGTGAGCTGGGGGCTTCGCTCGGTCGGCAAGCGGTCGCCACGGCTCAATGCCGCCGCGCTTGACCTTGCCCGCGAACTTGCCGCGTCGCCGGACAGGAACGAGCGCTGGATCGGCAGGGAAGCCGTCCGCGATCTGACCTCGGAGAAGACGACAAGACGTCTGGAAAAGAAGGCCGCCGGATAGCTCGCGACCGGGTTACGCCGCCCGCTCGCCGCTTTCCTTGTCGAGAACGAGATAGTCGAGTGGCAGTTGCGTGGTGTACTTAATCTGCTCCATCGCGAAGGACGAAGACACGTCGCGTATCTCTATCTTGGCGATCAGCCGCTTGTAGAAGGCATCGTAGGCGGCAATGTCCGGCACCACGACGCGAAGCAGGTAGTCGACGTCGCCGCTCATCCGATAGAACTCGACGACTTCGGGAAATTCCTGCACGACCTCCGCAAACCGCTTCAGCCATTCCATGCTGTGGGTGTTGGTACGGATGGAGACGAAGACGTTGACGCGCGTGTTCACCTTCCCCGGATCGAGGATCGCGACGCGGCGGCGGATAACGCCCTCCTCCTCCAGCTTCTGGATGCGGCGCCAGCAAGGGGTCGTCGACAGGCCGACCTTCTTGGCGACATCGGCCACGGCAAGCGTCGAATCCTCCTGCAAGAGGCGGAGAATTTTCTTGTCGAGACGGTCCATGGCAGGCTCCAGTAGAATTCCATGCCATAATGTCGGCAGATTTATCTCTCGACAAGAAAATCCTTCTCTCAACCTGCCGAGAAGACGCAGCTTTCGCCTATCTTTTGTCGCCGATGCGCATGGATATTTCGCGGCGCAGGACCGGCAGCAGATCGTCCTCGAACCACGGGTTTTTCCTGAGCCATCCGGTGTTGCGCCAGGACGGGTGCGGCAGCGGCAGCACGCGCGGCGCCGTGTTTCGCATCAGGATCGACCGCCAGTTGGCGACGGTCTCGGTCAGGTTGCGCGCCCTAGCGTTGCCGAGATGCCAAGCCTGTGCATGAGCGCCGATCGCCAGCACCAGTTCCACCTGCGGCATGGCTGCGACGAGGGCCGCACGCCACGCAGGCGCGCACTCACGGCGCGGCGGCAGGTCCCCGCCGCGCGCGTCCTGGCCGGGAAAGCAGAAGCCCATCGGTGCGATCGCGAATTTGCCCGCGTCGTAGAACGCCTCCCGCGTCACCCCCATCCAGTCCCGCAGCCGATCGCCGGAGCGATCGTTGAAGGGCAACCCGGTGGCATGGACCTTCGTGCCGGGCGCCTGCCCTGCGATCAGGATCGGGGCGCACGAGGACGCGACGACCACCGGGCGCGGTTCGTGCGGCAGCGGTGACCCCGACGGTCGATCGCGACATATCCGGCAGGCGCGGATATGCGCGACCAGCGCGTCGAGGCCATCCGGCATCAGGCCTTCGCGCTCGGGCGCGCCGAAACGGAATCGTGCCAGCGCCTTACGTTGGTCAGTTCATCCGGTACCGCAATCCGCGCCGGCTTCATGAAATCGACCGCGATCATGCCGGTGATGTCGGCAATCGAGTAGTCATCGCCGGCAATGAATTCATGGTTCTGCAGTTCGGCGTCGAGGATCTTCAGGAAGTCGAGCGCCTTCGGCTTGTTCGCCTCGCCCCATTCTGGCACCTGCGGCACCTCCCATTCCTTCATCGCCGGATGCAGATGCCGGAATGCGCTGGCGACCGACGAGAGGAAATACAGCTCCATGCGCCGCTGCCACTCCTCAACGCGCGCACGCCCCAGGGCACCCGTTCCAAACAGCGCCGGTTGCGGATGAAGCTCCTCGAAATAGCGGCAGATCGCGACGGATTCGGTCAGCACCGTGCCATCGTCGAGTTCCAGCACCGGAAGACGGCGCAGCGGGTTCCGCTCCGCGATCTGGGCGTCCCGGTGGCCCATCGCGCCCATGTCGACCGGCACCAAAGGCACCTCGATACCCTTCTCGGCCAGAAATACCCGCACGCGGCGCGGATTTGGCGCCTTGCCTCCATCAAACAGCTTCATCGTTTCCTCCTGTCAATCATCGCTCGGATAACGCGACATATGCCAGAAATTGAAGAGCCGCGCGAAGAATCCGCGATCATCCCCGTCGTCGATTGCGCCGTGAAGGCGCCGCCACTCCTGCGGTTGGTCGAAAATGCCGGCCCAAAGGCCCCGGCTCTCCTGCCGCGCGACCGCCTGGGCATCGTTGAAGTCCCCATAGGCGACCGCCCAGCCCGCCTCCACCATGGCCCGGTTGAGATCGGTGGCCCCGGCGCTGCAACGGCCGAGCAGGCGGCCGTAGCGATCGAGCCCCCTTCCCGCGCAGGTCACTTGGCGGCCGCCGATCAACTCGATCAGTGCTGAGCGCGCGCGTTCGCCACAGGCATAGGCCAGGCCGGATGGGTCCATGCAGGTCTGGGCAATCTCCGGCGCGTCGATCTCCGAGAGACGCACCCGCGTGCCAAGCAGCAGGATCGTGTCGCCGTCCACCACGCTTGCGGCGCCCTGCACTGTCTCCTCGCGTTCCCACGGCGCGCGTGCGGCGAGCAGTGCCATTGCCGCGATGATCGCCATCGCCAGAGCCAGGTCGAGCAGTCGGCCAAACGCCTTTCGCGGACGCGGCCTGCGCGACCACCTCCTCACGGCCGGAAGGGTCTCTTAATCATTCGACGATAGTTTGCCCCTCGATAGTAACCAGTACGCGCGAACTGTAGTCTTCATGGCGTTGCCACGCTCGACGATGACCGACAAGAATATTGTGGATCGCACCCGGGCGCATCGCAACCCCGATGTCGCGCGCGCCGTGCGCCGCACGCGCGACCGGCTCTCGCAGCAGGCTGGAAACCCGGTTTTCGACCGCGAACTCCTCAAGCTTCACGCGCGCGCGATGGTCAATACCGCGCTCGCCATCCCGCTACTGGTCATGGTCGTGTCCGTCGCCGGGCTGCTGGTCGGCGTCGGCATGAACATGGCGGTGTGGGCGCTCGTCACCATCACCTGCTATGGCGGGCTGGCGCTGATCGCGCGAAAGGTCGACCGCACTGAGCAATCCGATCTGGAAAGCGACAAGGTTCGGCGCGGGTTCCTGCTCGGGCATTTCGTCAGTGGGCTCGGCTGGGCCTATTTCGCGTGGCTCGGCTGTGCCGAATGCCAGGTCGAGCAGTTCCCGGTGCTCAAGGCCGTGCTGCTGCTGCTCGTCATCGCGGCGACAGCCATCATTTCGTCGGCGCTCAGCGGCGCGCTGGCGGTGACCTTCGCACTTCCGGTCGGCGTCTTCGCACTGTCGATCGCGATGTCGCCCGAATGGCTGCCGGTCGAGACCATCATGGCCGCGCTGCTGATCATCTCGCTACCCTTCTTCACCTATGTCGCCAGGAACCTGCATGCCTCGACGGTGATGCTGCTGTCCTTCCGCGCCGAAAAGGATGGCCTGATCGGCGAACTGGAGACCGCCAAGGCGATGTCGGATGAGGCGCGCCGCCGGGCGGAGGAAGCAAACCTCGCAAAATCGCGCTTTCTTGCGACGATGAGCCACGAGCTGCGCACGCCGCTCAACGCGATCCTGGGCTTTTCGGAGGTGATGGCCAACGAAGTGCTCGGGCCGCTCGAAAACCAGACCTATCGCGACTATGCCAACGACATCAACGGCTCTGGCAGGCACCTTCTGCATCTGATCAACGAGATCCTTGACCTGTCCCGCATTGAGGCGGGCCGCTACCAGTTGAGCGAGGAGCCGGTGACGCTCGAAAGCGTGGCCGAGGAATGCTGCCATCTCATGGAGCTCAAGGCCCGCAACAAGGACATCCGCATCATTCAGCAGTTCGAGCCGCATCTGCCGCGGCTGTTTGCCGACGAACGGTCGTTGCGGCAGGTCGCCCTCAACCTGCTTTCGAACGCGATCAAGTTCGCGCCAAGCGGCAGCGAAGTTCGGGTGCGCGTCGGATGGACGGCGGGCGGCGGACAATATGTCTCGGTCAAGGATAACGGACCGGGGATTCCGGATGACGAGATTCCCGTTGTCCTGTCGGCGTTCGGCCAGGGGTCGATCGCGATCAAGAGCGCCGAGCAGGGAACGGGGCTGGGCCTGCCCATCGTCCAGGGGCTTGTCGCCCTGCATGGCGGCGAATTCCAGCTCCACTCCAAGCTGCGCGAAGGCACGGAAGCCATCGCAATCTTCCCGGCCCACCGCGTCATGGAAGAATTGCCGGCCGTCCCGCACCACGACAAGGCAGCGGTGGCCGGCGGCAGGCGCCGATAGATCGGCTACCGCAATGCCATGCCTGAATGGACCAGCGCGGCGTTCTTGACGAGGCACGCCGCGAGTGCGGCCCCCGCCCCTTCGCCATCCCCGAGCGACAGGTCCAGCAGCGGCTCCAGCCCCATGTGCGCGGCAGCCTTTGCCATGCCGGGCTCGGTCGAGACATGCCCGAGAAGGCAGTGATCGATGGCTGACGGCTCGGTGGCCTGCAGCAGCGCGGCGGCGGCAAGGCTGACATAGCCGTCGAGTATCACGGGTATCTTTTCGACCCTTGCCGCCAGGATCGCTCCGACCATGGCGGCGCACTCGCGGCCGCCCAGACGGCGCAAGGCTTCGAGCGGGTCCTTCAGATGCCCCCCATGGAGCGCGAGTGCGGCGTCGGCCGTCGCGGCGTTGGCGCCGGGACCAACCCAGTCGCCACCCTGGCCACCGAACAGTGCCGCCATGATGGCGGCAGCGGACGTCGTGCCTCCGACACCGACGGCGCCGACACATATCAGGTCGATGCCGCCCGCCACCGCCTCCATGCCGAACGCCATCGTCGCGGCACAGCCGCGCTCGTCGAGCGCAGGCTCGGACGCGATGTCGCCAACGGGAAGATGCAGCGCGAGATCGAAGACCTTCAGGCCGAGCTCGTTGGCGGCGCAGATCTGGTTGACCATCGCCCCTCCCGCAGCTGCATGTTGGATCATCGCCTGCGTCTCAGCGCCGCCATATGGCGCAAGGCCGTGCGTGCCGGCAAACAACGCCACCATCGGGCGAAGCACCTGCGGGTCCCTGCCCGTCCAGGCGGCAAGCCACGCGGCGATGGCGCCAATGCGGCCGAGCGAAGGTCCCTGTGATGACAGTTTCTCGCTACGCTCTGCTGCGCGCGCCCGCGCCCCTTCATCGGGGCCCGGAAGCGTGTGAAGAAGCTGTCGGATGTCGTCGAAAGGCAGGCCGGTCGTCATGGGTGGTCCGGGTGTCTGGTGGTGTTGCCGGCCGGCATAACGGGTCGAGCGGCCAAGCACAATGGCGGCGGGGTTGCATTGGGCATCCCGCTGTCCCATGTGGGTAGGCTGAACCCATTGGGCGGCCTGGCGGCAAGCATGAGCGCGATCGAATCTCCCTGCATCCTCGTCTGTGCGATGGACGACAAGACCGGCTACTGCTTCGGTTGTGGCCGCACGCGCGCGGAAATCGGCTCATGGCTGACGATGACGCCCGAGGGTCGTCGTGCCGTGATGGCGGAACTGCCGGCGCGTCTTGCGACCGTCGAGCGGCGGCCGCGCCGCGAGACCCGCCGCACCCGCATGGCGCGCGAACGCGACGGAACATCGTCATGAGAGGCAGCGGCCTGCTCTGGCTCGTGCTCGGCGCTATCGCGCTGGGGCTGGTCCTTCTTCTCGCCAGTGGCGACACCGGCACCGTCTTCGGCATCGAGGACGAGACCTTTGCGCGCACCTTGTATCTCGGTGTGCTGGGCGCCGTCGTCGCGGCGGGCATCGTCGGCTCCGGCCTTCGCTTCGGATTCGCCCTGCGCAGCGCGGCGATCTGGCTTCTGATCATCCTCGCCCTCATGGTGGGCTACCAATACCGTTACGAGCTGCAGGACGTCGCGAGCCGGCTTACGGCTGGGCTCGTGCCTGGCAGCCCGCTGTCGCAGACCGACGACGACGGACGCGTCTCCGTCATGCTGGAGCGGATGGCGAGCGGGCATTTCGAGGTCAATGCCGAGGTCAACGGCACGCCGGTTGCCGTGATGATCGATACCGGAGCGACCTCGACGGTGCTTTCGGCCAACGATGCGGCCCGTGCCGGCTTCGACCCTGCCTCGCTATCCTATTCGATCGCCATCACCACGGCCAACGGGCAGGCCCGCGCCGCGCGCGTCGTGGCCGACGAGATCCGCGTCGGCGAGATTGTGCGCAGCAACGTCCCCGTCCTCGTCGTCGAACAGGGCCTTCTCGACCGAAGCCTGCTCGGGATGAATTTCATCGGCACGCTGTCGGGCTTCGACATGCGTGGCCAACGGCTGATCCTGCGCGACTAGAGCGGGATGAGGAAAAGTGTGAAGCGGTTTTCCGCCCGCATCCCTCTCTATCTCCTTGGAATCGATCGCGTTCATGAATTCAGGTCGATTCGATCTGAATTCATCGCTATCTAGGACGCGGGCGGTCGCCTTACAGCAGGCTCAGGAAGAAGCGCACGGCGACAAACAGGCAGAAGAGCCCGAAGCCCACTTCCAGCTTCCGCTTGGATAGCGCGTGCGCGATGCCGACGCCGTATGGCGTGACGATCATCGCGATCGGGATGATCAGCGCCACGGCGATCCAGTTGATGAAACCGGTCGACGCGATCGGCAGCAAGGGGTTGCCCCAACCAGCCCAGATGTAGCCGATGGTGCCGGGAATCGCGATCAGCACGCCAACGCCGGACGACGTCGCCACGGCCTGGTGGATCGGCCGGCCAAACAGGGTCATGAAGGTGTTGTTGAGCACCCCGCCGCCGATGCCCATGAGCGTCGACAGGTAGCCGATCACGATGCCGACGATGGAAAGCGCGGGGTTGCCCGGCAGTTCCGTACCCAAACGCCACGAGTCGCGGTTGAACAGCATACGGATCGCGACCAAGATCATGATCACTGCAAAGACGGTCCGTAGACCCTCGCTCGAAATATAGGCCGCGGTGACGGAGGCGAGGATCACCCCGATCGGCACGGGAATCAGGAATTTCTTCAGCACGTCCATGTCGACCGCGCCCTTGGCCTTGTGGCCGGTGAACGAGCGGATCGAAGTAGGGATGATGATGCCCAGCGACGAGCCGACGGCCAGGTGCATGATCACGCTCTCGTCGACGCCCAGCAACTGGAACACCTGATAGAAGACAGGAACCAGCACGGCCCCACCGCCTATGCCAAAGATGCCGGCCAGCAGGCCCGACACGACACCGGCAGCGGCGATGGCGATGGCGAACGTGATGAGTTCGCCGACAGGCAGATCGAGTCCGGCCATGAAATTCCCCTTTTGACGTCAGGATGCTGGCTATACTCAGGGCCGGCGAATGTAAATCGGGTCAGGCGGCGACAGACGGTTCGTCCAGCCGCACCTGTGAGAAGGCCTCGAACAGGACGCGCGCGTCGGCGCCCGGCTTGGTAGCGTCCGTTGACAGTATCTGGCGCCAGCGGCGGGCGCCTGGCAGGCCGTGGAAGAGACCGGTCATGTGACGCGTGACATGCGCCAGCCTGCCCCCCGCCTCGATATGCCGCGTCGCATGCACGGCCATCGCTTCGATCACGTCGTTCCATTGGACCGAAGAGCGCTTTTCGCCATAGATTCGCTGGTCGACCTGCGCGAGATGACCTGGCTCCTGATAGGCCAGCCGTCCCAGCATGACGCCATCGACGCCGGCGTCCAGGTGCGCCTTGGCTTCATCGAGCGATTTCACGCCGCCATTGATGCCGACGAAATCCGTCCCGAGCCGCTGCTTGAGCCGATAGACGCGGGGATAGTCGAGCGGTGGTATGTCGCGGTTCTCCTTCGGAGACAGCCCCTCCAGCCAGGCCTTGCGCGCGTGTACCCACAGCGCGTCGGCGCCGGCTGCGATCACCTGGTCGGAGAGCGCGTCAAGCGCCTGCTCGACATCCTGTTCATCGACGCCGATGCGGCACTTCACGGTAACCGGCACGTCGACCACCGCCTTCATCGCCGCCACGCAACGCGCCACAAGCTCCGGCGTGCGCATGAGGCAGGCGCCGAAAGTGCCCGACTGGACACGGTCCGACGGACATCCGACATTCAGGTTGATCTCGTCATAGCCATAGTCAGCGCCGATCCGCGCGGCCTCGGCAAGCTTTTCAGGGTCCGATCCGCCCAGTTGCAGAGCGACTGGGTGCTCGACCTGATCGAAACCGAGCAGCCGCTCACGGTCCCCATGGATCACCGCGTCGGCCACCACCATCTCGGTATAAAGCAGAGCACTGCGCGTCAGTTGGCGATGGAAGAACCGACAATGCCGGTCGGTCCAGTCCATCATCGGTGCAACGGCTATTTTGTGAGGTGGATACGTCAACGTAGTTGTGAGCCTTGAAAACATACGCACGGTTCGATCTCGCCCGACCGCAGCAGCTACAGGAGCGCCGGCAACGTTTTCGGTGGCGGACAAGCTTCGAGCGCGGTCGACCCTATACTATGTAACGCCGGAAGGTCCAAGGGCGGGCCGCGCTTGTCGGTGCGACGAAGCGCCCGGCCTTTGCGGCCGGGCACGGTTGTTATGCCCTGCTTGCCCCGCTCAGTGGGCGATCATCTCGTCAACGATCTCTGAGGCACTCAGGGACGATGGATAGTAGGTCGGCCAGTTGGTCACCTCCTCGAGCAAGGCGGCGCGATCATTGCCCCAGTACAGGTGATAGTGGTCGGCCGCCTGCGGCGCGATCTTGTGATCGCTGAACTGGATATATTTCGGAGCGGCTTCGTCGCCCTCGATTTTCTCGAAGATGAAGCGAACGCCGCGATTGCCCTTCTCATAGGTCAGGATTTCGTGGCCGTCGCCGGAATAACGCGCTGCAAGCTGCTTGCCGTCTTCGAAGAATGTTACGGCATCGCCATCAATGACGATCCGCTCGACATTCGTGCGGTAGCCGACTTCGTAATAGGCCTTGTATTCTTCGGCGGTCTTGTCGCCATTCTGCGCCTTATGCGCCATGACCGGATCGAGCGTTCCCTCCTGGAGATGAGAATAGACCGACTGCCAATCTCCTTCCCAGTCCGAGAGGCTGCGACCCTCGACCTGGTCGTCTTCGAAGTAGCCGTTGTAGACCTGGTCGTCTCCATGGTCATGGACCGCTCCGCTTCCGCCGACAGCCACGATGTTGAAGGGCTTGCCCTGGACCTCGATCTCGCCGGCCTTGGCAAAGGTCGCCGCGTTCACCAGATGCAGCTTCGCATTCAACGGATCGGTGACGACGATGTTGTCGCCGGCGACCGCGATGCGCGGGCGCGGATCGCTCCAATGGCCATCCATCGAGTAGGGTTGGGTCAGCTTCAATGACGCGGCAATCGTCGCGCTCACCACGTCGAGCTTGTGAAGCTGGCCATCCTCCGTGATGACATACGAGAATCGCGGACGTATCGGATCGGCGGCGAAGTGGACCCGGCGCGTCGGTAACTGGACGAGTTGGAAGCCGTTCTCACCGTCAGCCGGGTCGATGATGACGACCCGGTCCGCGCCGTAATTGCCGATGAAATACTGCATGCCCTTGCCACCGATGAGCGTGGAAGAACTGCCTTCGGGCAGTGAACTGGCATAGGGAAGATGCGTGACTTCGGGAACCGTCCCTCGCTGCGAGATCAGGAGCAGGCCGGTGTCGCACGCCAGTGCGTAGAGGTCTCCCGACCCTGCGGAACCGTGCAGCCCAGGGCAGGCTATGTCTTCTCCCACCGTGTTGCCCTCGAAGTCGACCACGCGTGCACCGATCGGCCGCTGCGATGGATCTTGCGGGTTGGGGACAGTGACGACGACGTGGTTCTCGTAAGGCACCGCGACGCCGTGATGTGGCGCCACGACATCCGCCGTGCGCACCTCCGGCCTCTCGCTCAACACCGAGACCTCGGTGAAGACACGGACGTCCCTCTCGCCGTCGAACCACTGCGCGACGTTGCCTTGCACTTCAACGAAATGCGCGGGCTTCTCGGCGCGAAACTGCGTATCGAGGAGCCTCGGCTCGGTAATCTCGATATCGCCGTGGTCGCCATGGTCGTGGAAAGCAACACCCGTCGCGATGGCGCTCACCGTTCCCGCGCTGCCCTGTACCGCAAAAACCGTCTTCCCGCTCGATGTGCGATGCAGGGTTGCCGGGCCGTCGATCGTCAACGCGTCGATGAGCGCGCCACGTTCCGCATCGACCACACTGACCACAGGTTCCGCGTGATCCGAAACGAACAGCCGCCATGCCGTTGCCGTCCCTTCCTGCGCATATGCCGGCCCCGCTCCCAGCATGGCCGCGATCGCCAGCGCCGACCCGTAATGCAAGACTCGTCTCATTTTCGCTCTCCATATGATATTACATAACACGCCCGAACAGACGGCTGCCGCCTCTTTGGTATCAGCTCCCCCGATCGCGCATCGGCACCCTACACAGGGCGATGCTGGGCGCATCGATTGTTATGTTATTACATAAGAGAACGTGCCGCGTCGACGGTGATTTTTGGGGAAGCTGCGATGAATGTGGAAAACGTCGAACGTCTGCCGATCACGCGGTGTTAATCGGAACAAAACGCTCTGTCGTGCATTCTCCCGCATTCCAGATGCGGGGAACACAACAATGAACGGCACGGAATTCCACCAGCCCATACACGTCGTCGGCGACGCGGGAGATCTCCAGATCAGCACTGCAGGCGAGGCTTATGCGGTTCTGACCGAGAAATGGCCGCCGTCGCGGGGCAAATGGTACCATGCGGCGGCGCGCGCCTGCCGCAGCGCCTCGAACGGCGAATCATCGCCGCACATCGCCCGCCGCATGTTTCTTCACGCGGCAAGCGAGGCACGCATCGACGTACGCTAGACGCCTGCTCTTCATTTCTGGGATGGAAGTGGCTCTCGCTGAGCCGTTTCTAGAGCGTCGAGTTGAACGTGCCGCCATCGAGCATGATGTTCTGCCCGACAATGTAGCCGGCGAGCGCGCTGCACAGGAATGCGCAGGTGGCACCGAACTCCTCGGTGGTTCCGAACCGACCGGTCGGGTTGGACTTGTAAGCCTCCGCCCTCGCCTCCTCTACCGATATGTTTTTGCTCCGTGCGGCATTTTCCAGCAAGGACTGGATGCGCGCGGTTTCATGTTGGCCGGGCAGCAGATTGTTGATGGTGACGCCATGGTGCGCCACCTGGCGTGACGTCCCCGCGACGAAGCCGGTCAGGCCGCTGCGCGCAGCTCCCGACAGGCCAAGGGCGGGGATCGGCGACTTCACAGAGCCCGACGTGATGTTGACGATGCGGCCCCAGCGGCGTTCGATCATACCCGGCAGCACAGCGGTGATGAGATGGATCGGCGACAGCATATTGGCACGGATTGCGCCCTGCCATTCCTCCTCACCCCATTCGTGCCACATGCCGGGCGGCGGGCCACCGGCATTGTTGACCAGGATGTCGGGCGCCGGCGCGGCTTCCAGCAGCTTGGCGCGTCCTTCCGGCGTGGTCACGTCGCCGGCAACTGGCGTCACGCTCACACCGTAACGCTGGGCGATCTCGTCGGCAGCCACCTGGAGCGGCTCTGCCGATCGCGCATTCAGGATGATGTTGACACCCGCCTCCGCGAGCTTTTCCGCTGAACCGCGTCCCAGCCCCTTCGAGCCGCCGCAGACGATCGCCGTCCTGCCCCTGATACCAAGATCCATGTCGCAATACCTCCGTGTCCGTGCCGTGCGGCCAATGATGTGCCGCACCGCCATGCAGGCAGGTCGCGCCGGGGTCAAGCTCCAGTTGCCGGAAATCTCTCGGACGATCTCTACTGCGCGGCCAGCACCGCGCGGCCGGGCTGCAATGCCGCAGCCTGCGCCAGCAGGTCCCGAAGGCGCGACAGGCCCGCATGCGTGGACGCCGCCCGATCGATCCTCGCGATCTCCGCTTTTGCGGCGCACGCCACATCCGTTCCCCGCGGCAGGCTGATCAGCCACGCCATGAACACGTCTTCAGGCTTCAGCGCCGCGATCGAACGCCGTTCGCGCAGTCCCGCGCTTTGGCCCGTGCTCGCCGTCTGCGTGCTCATGCTTCGATCTCGAGCGGGCTCAGCGGCTTCGAGCAGCAGGCGAGGATAAACCCTTCGTCGATCTCGTCGTCGAGGATGCCGCCATTGTGGCTCATCTCGACCTTGCCGGAGAGCTTCTTAACCTTGCACGTCCCGCACAGGCCGAATTCGCACGCCGCCGGAATGCGAACGCCGCTGGCACGCGCCGTTTGCAGCACTGTTTGGCCGGGCAGACAGTCACCCGCGACGTCGGAAAGGGAAAAGCACACCGGCAGCGCATCGGCGGGTATCTCGATGTCGAGTTCGCCCAGCGGTGCGGGCACCGCCTCGGCCGGCGGCGCCCCGAAACTCTCCTGGTGATATTGCGCCATGTCGAAACCGGAAGCCGCCAGCATCTCCCGCACGGCGCGCATGAACGGCTCGGGACCGCAACAAAACACCTCCCGCTCGCGGAAATCGGGCGCCATCAATGGCAGGCGCACGGCGTCTATGCGGCCGATGTGTCCGGACCAGCTCTCGCGGCTCGACCGCTCCTCGATCAGGAAGCCGAGCGATAGGCCCGGCATGCGGCTACCGAGGAGTTCGAGTTCCTTGCGGAAGATGATCTCTTCGGGCCGACGTGCGCAGTTGACGAAGGAGACGTCGGTCCATGGCGCGCAATCGTTCAGCCAGCGCAGCATCGACATCATTGGCGTGACGCCGGAGCCTGCCGAAATGAACAGATACTTGCCGGCCGGATGCTCGTGGACCGAGAAGTCGCCCGCTGGACCGTACGCCTTGATACGCATCCCGGTCTTCAGGTGGTCGAACATCCAGCGCGTGCCGATGCTGCCTGCCTGGGCCTTGACCGTCACCGCGATCGAGAACGGGCGCGACGGCGATGACGACAGCGTATAGGTGCGCATCAGCGGCTCGTTGCCAATAGGCAGTTCCAGCGTCACGAACTGGCCAGGCTTGTAGCGGAACCATGTCTGGGCGTCGGAGCGGAAGGTGAAGGTCTTCACCTCCGGCGCTTCCTCGGTCACGCCGATCACCTCCAGCACCTGCAGGCGGTCGTCCCATGGCACCATCTCGTCAAGATGGCGATAGAGGCCCAGGTCGGTCACGGCATTCATCGCGGCCGCCTCTTACGCGACGCTGCGCAGCGAAGGGCGCTCGCCCTGCGCCAGACGCGGCTCGATGAAATTGGCATACCATTCGACGAACTGGATCACGCCGCCTTCGTGCAGTTCGGAGTACGGTCCCGGCTCGTAGGCGGGCGACTGGATGCCGAAGGCATTTTCCTCGACAATTCTGCGGTCCTGGTCGTTGGTCTCGGTCCAGACATGGGTGAGTTCCGAAAGGTCGTAGTCGACACCTCCGACCGCATTCTTGTGGACCAACCACTTGGTGGTGACCGCCGTTTCCGTCGCGCTGATCGGCAATACCCGGAAGGTGACGGCATGGTCGCCCAGCACATGGTTCCAGGTGGTGGGATAATGATAAAGCAGCAACGCCCCGATCCGGTCCGTTGAAACCGTGTCGGAGAGATCGCGCTTGACCGCGCGCTTGCCCGTCATGGTGTAGCTCACGGCATCGCGCAGCAGCGGCGCGCGGGTCGAACGATACTGGCCGCCCTCGTCGATGCGGAACCTGGACGGCAGGCCCGCCGCCTCGCATTTCGCCCAGTGCTCCAGCATTTCGGGGTCGCTTTCGGCGCCATTGACGCCGGTGACGTTGGGTGCCTCCGGAAAGGTCTTGCACAGCTCGGGATGATTGCCGGCGCAGTGGTAGCACTCGCGGTTGTTTTCCCAGACCAGCTTCCAGTTGCCTTTCTCGATGATCGTCGATTCGAAGGCCACTTTCGCCTCGGTCAGCCTGTGCGGCGCGAAATAGGGCTCCATCAGCGTCCGGAACGGCGCGAAGTCCATCGGTTCGTCGGCGAGGCAGATGAAGACGTAGCCCGCCACGCTCTCGCAGGCGACGGGCTTGAGCGAGAACTGCGACGGGTCGAAGTCGTCTGCCATCTGGCGTGCGAAGAGCAGCTTGCCGTCGAGATCATAGGTCCACTGGTGATAGGGGCAGACGAGCCGCGCCGAGGTGCCCTTGTGTGAGTTGCACACGCGGCTGCCGCGATGCCGGCAGGAATTGTGGAAGGCGCGGATGTTTCCGACGCGATCGCGCACCAGCACGACCGGGTAGCTGCCCACCTGCACCGTCATGAAGCTGCCCGGCTTCGGCAGTTCGCAGTCATGGCCGACGAACAGCCAGTCGCGATACCAGATCAGCTCCATGTCGAGCTTGAAGAAATCGGGATCGGTGTAAAAGGGCTGCTCGAGGGAATAGCCCTCCTTGCGGCTGCGTATCAGCCTCAGCATCTCGTTGCGCGCATCCATGTCCGTCCTCGCATCCGTTCACAAGGACTGAACTGGTGGTGATGGAGGGAGGAATGGCGCCGGCAAGCAAACCCGCAAGGGTCCTCCGGAGCGCTTCCGCCTCTTGACCGCCCACCGCGATCAGTCGGTTTTGTCAGGCCTGTGGCTGGTTTCCGGGCTCCGAAGCCGTCCTTGCGGGACCGTCCCGACACCTTCCCGGACGTTGTCGTCCAGTGGTCTCCCGTCGGGCTTTCAGCTTCGCTACCGTTGCGGGGGCAGCGCCGGATTTAGACCGGCTTCCCAATTCTCCGCTCCTTGAAAGAACGGCACCTCAGGCTGGCTCATCTAACCACGCAGCGGCCGCGTGGAAACACGCGAAAGCGACATTGCACAGACGCAAAGACGACAAGGCTCCCACGGCCGTCTTCCACCGTTCCGTTTCGGCCGGATTCATGCGATAGGTGCTCAAACTTTGACCAATGGGACAAAAGAAGCGTGCCATGACGAGCACCCAGACGAGACAGCCTGCCACCGCGGCAAACGTCCATGCGCTGCCGACGGCAATCGCGCCGGTCCATGGCGATCTGCCACGCAATCCGGGCATGAAGCTCGACCTTGGCTGGCTGGAGGAGATGCGCGCCGTCAACCGCAGCGCGCTGGAGCGCCGAGCCACGACACTGACAAAGCGGCGCTCGATCAAGGCTGACAACCAGGCGGCTTGGCTGCTGCGTTCCATCTCGCTGATGGACCTGACGACGCTCAACAGCAACGACACCGACGAGCGTGTACGCCGGCTTTGCGCCAAGGCGCGCAATCCGCTGCGCTCCGACCTAGTCGATGGACTGGGTCTCGGCGACACCATCATCCGGCCGGCCGCCGTCTGCGTCTATCACCCTTTCGTGGCGACCGCCGTGAAGGCATTGAGCGGCACCGGCATTCACGTTGCGGCCGTCTCGACAGCGTTCCCGCATGGCCTGACACCACTCGAAACCCGCATCGCGGAAATCAAGGCATCCGTCGGCGACGGCGCTGACGAGATCGACGTCGTGATCCCGCGCGGACTGGTTCTTGGCGCAAGATGGGCCGAGCTCTACGACGAGGTGCGGAAGTTCCGCGAGGCATGTGGCGAGGCGCATCTCAAGGTCATTCTGGGCACCGGCGAGCTTTCGACGCTGCGCAATGTCATGCTGGCCTCGATGGTATCGATGATGGCGGGTGCCGACTTCATCAAGACCTCGACCGGCAAGGAAAGCGTCAATGCGACGCTGCCTGTCGGGCTGGTCATGACGCGCGCCATCCGTGCCTACGAGGAGCGGACGGGATTCAAGATCGGCTTCAAGCCCGCCGGAGGCATATCTGCCGCAAAGGCATCGCTCGACTGGCTGGTGATGATGAAAGAGGAACTCGGCCGGCGATGGCTCGAGCCCGACCTCTTCCGCTTCGGCGCGTCGAGCCTGCTCACCGACATCGAGCGCCAGCTCGAGCATCACCTCACAGGCCGCTATTCGGCCGCCCACCGCCACGCAATGGCGTGAATGTCGGGGAGCCTCTCGTGAACATTATCGACCGCTATCACGCCATGGAATACGGACCCGCCCCCGAATCCCGCAGCGAAGCCGATGCGTGGCTCAAGGCCCGCGACTTCTCGGCGTCGCTGTATATCGGCGGCGAATGGAGGAAGGCGGCAGGCGGCAAGACCTTCGTCGTGACAGAGCCTTCGACAGGCAAGACCCTTGCACGCGTCTCGGATGCCGGCGAAGCGGACATCGACGCTGCGGTGGCAGCGGCCTGCAAGGCGCTGCCGAAATGGCAGGCAGCGACCGGATACGAGCGCGCGCGCGTGCTCTATGCCATCGGGCGGGCGATGCAGCGCCATGCGCGCCTGTTCGCCGTGCTGGAATCAATCGACAACGGCAAGCCGATCCGCGAGAGCCGCGACATCGACGTGCCGCTGGCCGTGCGGCACTTCATCCACCATGCCGGTTGGGCACAATCGCTCGCGAAGGAGTTTCCAGGCCATTCCGGCGTCGGTGTCGCCGGCCAGATCATTCCTTGGAATTTTCCGCTGCTGATGCTCGCCTGGAAGATCGCGCCGGCGCTTGCTGCCGGCTGCACGGTGGTGCTGAAGCCGGCTGAATTCACGCCGCTCTCCGCCATTCTTTTCGCCGAAATCTGCGAGCGGGCTGGCGTTCCGAAGGGGGTCGTCAACATTGTCCATGGCGGGCCTGAGGCCGGTGCTGCCATCGTCAACCATCCCGGTATCGACAAGATCGCCTTCACCGGCTCGTCCGAGGTCGGCAAGATCATCCGCAAGGCAACGGCCGGGACGGGCAAGAAACTGTCGCTGGAGCTCGGCGGCAAGTCGGCCTTCATCGTCTTCGAGGATGCCGATCTCGATTCCGCCGTCGAAGGGCTGGTGGACGGCATCTGGTTTAACCAGGGCCAGGTCTGCTGCGCCGGATCGCGGCTGTTGGTGCAGGAAGGCGTCGCCGACGCGTTCCTTGCCAAGGTGCGCGCGCGCATGGAGAAGCTGCGCCTTGGCGACCCGCTCGACAAGAACACCGATATCGGTCCGCTGGTCGACCGCACCCAACTCGAACGCGTGACGGGTCTGGTGGCCGAGGGCGAAAGCCAGGGTGCGACGTGCTGGCGGCCGGCGGGCGAGGTGCCCGCGACGGGCTGGTATCACCTGCCCGTGCTCGCCACCAACGTGGCGCCGGCCAACATCCTGGCGCAGGAAGAGGTGTTCGGCCCGGTGCTGGCCGCGATGACGTTCCGCAACACCGAAGAAGCGGTCGAACTCGCCAACAACACCCGCTACGGGCTCGCGGCCTCGGTGTGGAGCGAAAACGTCAATCTGGCGCTCGACGTCGCGCCAAAGCTCAAGGCCGGCGTCGTCTGGATCAACGGCACCAACATGTTCGACGCCGCTTGCGGCTTCGGCGGCTACCGAGAAAGCGGTTTCGGGCGCGAAGGCGGGCGTGAAGGCATGTTCGAGTATCTGAGCGCAGGCAAGCCGAAAGGCGCCCTGCTCCAGCCGTTCGACGCGCCAGGCGGCGTCTTCGAGCGCGGCGCCGGTGACGACGCGTTCATCGATCGCACCCCGAAACTGTTCATCGGCGGCAAGCAGGTTCGCCCCGACGGCAATTATTCGATGGCGGTCCTCGACAGGAAGGGCAGGCAAGCGGGCGAAGTCGGGCTTGGCAGCCGCAAGGATATCCGCGACGCAGTCTCGGCCGCGCGAGCGGCAAAGGGCTGGGCAACCGCGACCGCCTATAACCGCGCGCAGGTGCTGTACTTTTTCGCCGAGAACCTGGCACTTCGCGCCGACGAATTCACGGCGCGCCTGACGGCGCTGACCGGCGCATCGGCCAAAGCGGCGCGGACGGAAGTGGATTCCTCCATCGAAAGACTGTTCGAGGCGGCCGGCATGGCTGACAAAGTCGAGGGTACGGTCCACAATCCACCTGCCCGCGCGGTCACGCTGGCGCTCAACGAGCCTGTGGGCGTGCTCGGCATCGTGGCGCCCGACGACCAACCGCTGCTCGGCCTGATCGCGCTTCTGGCGCCCGCTCTCGCCATGGGCAACAGCGTCGTCGCCGTCCCCTCTTCGCGCTGGCCGCTGATCGCCACAGACCTCTATCAGGTCATGGAAACCTCCGACATTCCCGCCGGTGCAATCAACATCGTCACAGGACGGACGAGCGAGCTTGCCGGCGTGCTGGCAAAGCACGGCGA
Source organism: Mesorhizobium sp. CAU 1741 (assembly GCF_039839275.1). Lineage (NCBI taxonomy): Bacteria > Pseudomonadati > Pseudomonadota > Alphaproteobacteria > Hyphomicrobiales > Phyllobacteriaceae > Mesorhizobium > Mesorhizobium sp. CAU 1741. The sequence continues at coordinate 109,940 of NZ_JBDOQP010000003.1, forward strand.
CGTCGACGGGTTGTGGGTCGTCGCCGACGCCGACACTTGCGCGCAGGCGGAAGCTGAATCGGCCGACAACCTCAAGCGTGTATGGACCTGCGGCGGCCATGCGATCGACTGGAACGGACCGGAGGGCGCCCTCGGCGCCTTCCTGCGCCGCGCCGTCGAGGTCAAGAATGTCTGGGTCCCTTACGGCGATTGACGCATGCCCTTGCCGGAAAGCAGGAAACCGGTCAAAGCTGGCGCATGAGCGAAGTCGATACGATGCTGGACGGATTGCTGGATGATGCGCTGATGCCGCGCGATACGCGGCGATCACTTCCCATCGCGCTCCTGCGGGCCCGCGAGGCGCTGATGGTGCGATTCAGGCCGGTGCTGGCCTCGCACGACGTCACCGAGCAGCAATGGCGCGTCATCCGCATCCTCGCTGAAGAAAGCCCGCTCGACGCTACAGACGTCGCCGTGCGCGCATGCGTGCTGGCGCCGAGCCTCACCCGCATCATCAAGACGCTGGAGGATCGCGGGCTGATCACGCGCGAACGCGATACAGTGGATGCGCGCCGCGTGCTTCTTGCAATCGAGCCGGACGGCCGCGCGCTGATCAGCAAGGTCGCACCGCAAAGCCGCGCGATCTATGCCGAGATCGAAACGCGCTACGGTGCCGAGAAGCTCTCCAGGCTGCTGGACATGCTCGACGAGCTTGCCGCGCTGAAAACCTGACTGCCGCGACGGGGAGGAGACGATCGTGAACGAAGTGGTCCTGCACAACTATTTCCGCTCGTCCACGTCCTACCGCGTGCGCATCGCACTCGAAATGAAGGGTGTCGACTACGCCTATGTTCCGCATCATCTGCGTCATGGCCGACATCGTGAGCCAGGCTATCTGGCCATCAATCCTCAGGGCCTCGTGCCGGCGATGATCTGGAACGACGGCACGATGATCGCGCAGTCGCTGGCGATCATCGAGTTTCTCGACGAAACGATCGCCGAGCCGCCCCTTCTGCCTTCCGATGCCGCGGGACGGGCGCGCGTTCGAATGATGTCGCAGATGATCGCCTGCGACCTTCATCCGGTGAACAACCTCCGGATCCTCAGCGCCTTGCGCAGCCGCTACGGTGCCGACGACGCGGAGGTCGCCGACTGGTTCAGGCATTGGGTCAGAGAAACGTTCGGTCCACTTGAAAAAATGCTGGCTGAAAGCCCCGAAACCGGCACCTTCTGCCATGGGGACCTTCCGGGGATGGCCGACATCTGCCTGGTTGCCCAGGTCGCCAACAATGGCCGGTTCGGTGTCGACATGACCCCCTACCCCACCATCCGCGCCATCCACGACCGCTGCATGGAGATCCCGGCATTCGTGAAGGCCTCACCTTCCAACCAACCCGACACTGAGTAAGCGTACACTTACGCTTGTCCCGCGAGGCAATCGGCGTTGAGGTCGGTGGCATGTGTCAGGCCGCATAGCGCGAGCGTCAGGTCGAATTCCGCGATCAGGTTGCGGATCACCTCCGCCACACCGTCCTCTCCGGCGAGCGCGAGACCGTACACGTAGGGGCGGCCGACGAGAACAGCGCGCGCACCCAGCGCCAGCGCCTTGGCGATGTCGGCGCCAGACCGCACACCCGAATCCAGCAGTACGGGAACGTGGCCTGCCTTGGCCACTACGGCCGGGAGCATGTCCAGCGTCGCCGCTTCTCCATCAACCTGCCTGCCGCCATGGTTCGACAGGACCAGCCCGTCGACGCCGTGTTGCACGGCAAGCGCCGCATCGTCGGGATGCCGCAACCCCTTCAACAGGATCGGCAGCCGCGTCATCTCACGCAGACGTGCGATATCCGTCCAGTTCAGGTCAGGCCGGGAATAGGTCGCAGTGAAATGCGCCACCGCCGCGCGCATCTGGCCGAGAGACAGGCCATACTGCCGCCCCTTGCGGCTCAGGCGAAAGGCGGTCTCCACTATGCCCAGGCCCTTGGGCCGGATTCCTGTGTCCGGTGCATTTTGCGGCATCCGCGCGCGAAACACCGGGTCGCTCAGATATTGCGCCAATCCCAGGCCGCGCAGGAACGGCAGGTAGCCCAGATCGAGATCGCGCGGCCGCCAGCCCAGCAGCGTCGTGTCGAGCGTGACGACGATCGCTTCCGCGCCACAGCGCTCGGCTCGAGAAACCAGCGAGCGCACCACATCGTCGTCACTCGACCAGTAGAGCTGGAACCAGCGAGGCACGTCACCCATCGCTGCGGCACACTCCTCCATCGCCACCGAAGCCTGGTTGGAAAAGACGTATCCGATGCCTTCCGATTTCGCTGCCCGCGCAACGGCGAGATCGGCCTTCGAATGGACCATTTCCAGCACGCCCACTGGCGCCAGCAGGAACGGCGCGCGGTGCCGACGGCCGATCAGCTCCACCGACAGGTCGCGCCGCGAGACATCGCGCAGCACGCGCGGCACGAACTGGCGCTTCTCGAAGGCGTCGCGGTTGGCGCGCATCGTCGCCTCGCTGCCGGCACCGCCGATGATGTAGGCGGCCGCGCGCCGGCTCATCGCCGACGCGGCCCTTTCCTCCAGAAGGCGTGGAGTGGTCGGGACGCGTGGTCGCGCGCCTCCTGCGCCGGTGACATAGACCTGCATCTGGCGCATCCGCCCCGGCTGCGTCGGGGCCTGCGGCTCGCTGGTCTCGGTCATGGCTCGTCCTCCCCCTCGCCTCAGTGAAAGATCAGCCGCTCGCCGACATGCAGCGCCAGCCCGGCAATGCCGCCGATGAGCATGCCGTTGAAGCGGATATATTGCAGGTCCCGGCCGATATTGAGCTCGATGAGGTTGGTAAGCTGGAGCATGTCCCAGCCCCGAACCTGGTCGGCGATGAAGGTCGAGACGCCGCTTTTCTGGTTCTCGACGAAGGACGCCAGGGCGACGACGAAACCCTGGTTCATCTCCGCGCGGATGCGTGGGTCGGCGGCGAGTTGCCGGCCCACTTCCGCGAACATCTCTGCAAGATGCCGGCGCACGGCCGACTCGTCGCTTGCGAGGTCCTGTTCGATGAAACTGCGCAGGCTCTTCCAGAAGTCGCCTGCCAGCCCGCTCAGTTCCGGACGCGCCAGAAGGTCGCGCTTCAGCCTCTCCGCGCGCGCGGCATGCTCGGGCGACGTGCGCAGGTCCTGGATGAACCCTTCGACGAAGCGGTCGAATTCACGCCGCAACGCGTGTTCCGGGTCCGCTTCCACGTCGGAAATCAACGTTGCCGCCGACGCGACGATCTTCTTCAGCAGATACGCATCGGCACGGAACAGATTGGCGAGGCTGGGCAATTCCTGCCGGATCTTGTCGCGCAGCGCATCTTGCGCCTCCTCATCCGTGAGGAACCCGCCGAACACGTGCAGGATCTGGTCGAACAGTCGCTGGTGGCGACGGTCGGCGGTGAAGGTGCTGAGCATGTCCGCGGCAAACGGTGCGACCTGCACCTTTTCGAGCTGCTCGGTGATGCGTTTCGACACGAAGTCGCGCAGTCCTGAGCCCTCAACCGCCGATAACGCCTGCGGCGCCAGCCGGCCCACAAAACGGGAAAGCTCGGCCGACCGCGCGCTGTCGGAAAGCCAATCGGCCACAAGCTGCGCGAAATCTACCTGCTCCAGCTTCTTGCGCACGGGACCGGGCGCGAGAAAATTCACCTCGATGAACCGTCCGAGATTGTCGGCAATGCGGTCCTTGTTTTCAGGGATGATCGCGGTATGGGGGATCGGCAGGCCGAGCGGCCGTTTGAACAGCGCCACGACGGCATACCAGTCGGCGAGTCCGCCGATCGCAGCCGCTTCGGCGAATGCGGCAAGGTAGGCGAAGGCCGGATAGCTGTCCTGAAGCGCACGGGCGCCGAGAAAGACCGCGACGCACAGCACCAGCGCGCCGGTGGCGATCGCCTTGGTGCGGCGGAGTGCTGCGAGCTTGGCTGCATCGTCCGGCCCCGTAATCTGTGTCGCCGCCATCGCCTGCCCCTCGCTCTGCCGAATGCCTGGATTCGGTCAATGTGGGACGTTGCGCGCCATTCGTCACGTGCGGCGCTGCGATAATGGACAGAAAATCAGAATGCGCCGGCGCCGGGAGAGACGAAATCGCCAGCGCCGGGCCGCGATGGCAGTGGCGGGAGCGGCGACAGTCCGATAACGCCGACGGTTTCGCCGTCCTCAAATCGCAGAGAAGCATTGAACCGCCGGGCAAGGCGCTTCATGGCGCTGTTCTGCGGATGGGTGGTCACCCGCAAGCGTTCATAGCCAAAGGCCCGCGCGCTTTCGATCAACCGGGCGAAAAGCAGCGCACCCAACCCACGGTGCTGAAGTTCACGCTCGACGCTGAAGGCGATCTCGCCGGTCGGCTCGCGTTCTTCGGGCCGCTCATGCAGTTCGGCGGCTCCCAGTACCAAGCCGTTGTCGACATAGCCAATGACGATTGTTCCGTCGTGAAAGCAGCGATCGGCATAAGCGGCGACGAACGAATCGTTCGATGGGCCGTTGAAGCGGTCGCGTCTGCTCTCGGCATCCAGACGCAAGAGATGCGCCTTGAACTGCGGCAGTTCGGAACGTCTCAGGAGCCGGATCGTCCCCGAAAGCGGGGCGGCGGCGCGGGCTGCGGGCATTTGCATTGCGCGATCCTCGTGGGTCCTCCCCGAGTCATCGCAACTCGACCGCCCCGTATATTGTGCACTGCAGCATGAAATGCAAGAGGCTGCTGCGCCAGTGTGACAATCAAAGTTGAAAGATTGAGTCCAGTTTAGTTGATTCCACTCTGGAATTGTTCTAAGCTATGCACCATATTCAAGGAAACTTGGCTCCCCCGACTCGCGAAGGGCTTATCCATGCGGCTCACCCGCCAGACCAATTACGCAATTCGCATTCTGATGTATTGCGCGGCCAACGAAGGCCGGCTCAGCCGGATTCCCGAGATCGCTGCGGCTTACTCGGTTTCCGAACTCTTTCTCTTCAAGATCCTGCAGCCGCTAGTCGAGCACAAGCTGGTCGAGACGGTGCGTGGCCGCAATGGCGGTGTGCGCCTTGCTCGGCCGCCGGTCGAAATCACGCTGTTCGATGTCGTGCGCGTTACCGAAGAGAACTTCGCCATGGCGGAATGCTTCGAGAATGACGCAACCGAATGCCCCTTGGTGGATTCCTGCGCGCTCAACGAAGCGTTGCGGAAGGCGCTCGGAGCATTCTTCGAGGTGCTGGCCAGCTATACGATCGAGGACTTGGCGAAGGCCCGCTTTTCGTTGCGCGATCGCCTCGGCATCAGCGACCTGCCCCGGCTCGCGGCAGCCGGCGGCGCGTAGTCGGCGTTAGCGCTTGCCGCGCTTCGCCTCGTCGATCAGCATGTTGGCGATCTGCATGCGCATAGCGGCCCGGGCCCGGAACTCTTCAGGCACGCGATCAGGATGGTAGCGCATCGCGAAGCTGCGGCGCGCTTTGTCCAGTTCCTCTGGCTTGCTCTTCGCCTTGATGCCCAGCTCGCGTGAAATCGTATCAGGGTCGAGGAAGAACAAGTCCTCAAGAGCAGGCTGCAGTTCGCCTGGCATCTCGACGGATGGCTTCTGAGCCCGAGCAGCCTGTTCCTCCGCATGGCTTCCGTATTCGCGCATCACGCGGTCAGGAAACAGGGCGACGTTTTCAGCCTGCAGCCGTTCGATCTGAGCGAGCATGTCCACCTGCAGCGACGGCGCCGGTCCCGCGCTTTCGCGCTCTTCCGCCTGGCGAGTGGCCTCCATCAGCTCATCGAGCAGCGAGGTGAAGTCGAGATCCGCATTTCCGCCCACTGATGCCTCCTGTCACAGGCGATTGCGCTTTTCTCGACACTAAGCCGCATTAAGTTAAAAAGGTTCCCTCGAACTGCAGTGGATTTTCCCGGATCGAGGTTTTGCAAGGCCGGCATGACGGTCTCCGGCACGCAGCCGAGCGCATGGCAGTCATGCAGATGCTGCACTGCACAACGAGACGAATCCTGCTATCTTGCGTCCTATCGGGAGGACTTCTAATCGGAGTCTGGTCATGGCCTTTTTCACTGAATTCTTCGCCCGCCCGCGTCCCAGCGACGTGGAACGCTTCCGCAACGCGCTCGCGATGCTTGAATCGATGAGCCCCGCGGACCGTGCCGATATCGGTATCCGACCGGCGGATTTCCCGCGTGTGGCGCGCGAAATGGCGCGGCGCAAGTCCCCCTGAAGTTATCGCACGCTGTTCATCCAGTTGAGCGTGTCGCGCCAATCCGTCATGCGGATCGGCGTGCCGTGGCTTCCCGTCTCAAACCGCACGAAGCGCACCGGATAGTCGGGCGCCTTGGCGAGGATCGAGCGGAAAAAGCGTTCCTGTTGGGCGACGGGGAAAACCGTGTCGTCGCTGCCATGGCCGAAGAACACCGGTACGCGGCCGGCAAAGGCGCGGCTGGAGAGAAAGCCTTCGTCCCAGTGCGATCCCAGCAGCATCAGGCCACCAAGGCGCGGCGCGACATCCGGGTCGTCGGCCAGACGCCAGCAGATGCCGCCGCCCATCGATCCGCAGGCGACATAGATCGGTGCGCGCGGCGAAGACGTCGCGTAGAAGGAGATGAGGCTGGCGACCTGCCGGGCCCCGGTATCGCCGAAATCCGAGAAGTCGGTCGTCAGGTACAGCCCGCCATTGCGGTACGCCAGGTTCTTTATCCGGTTGAAATTGCCGCCGAACGTATAGTCGTTCATCCCCTGCTTGCGGTTGCCGCCCTGCCCGTAGAGATAGATCACGATGAAACGGGCATTCTGAAGCGTCCCGACAGCGATATGCGGGACGCGCGCCACCTCGGTCGCCACCAAGAGGTCTTGCTGGCTGCGGCGTGGGGCCAGGTCGATATAGGCACGCTTCACCCGCCGTTCGGGCACTTCATCGCGTTCGTTGATGTCGCGCTGCGAGCGATAGTCGACCGTGACGCGGCGCCCGCCATCATCCAGGCCAAGCACGGCGGGATAGGCGAAGAGCTGATCCTTGAACGGGGCAAGCATCTCGGCTCGGGCCAGACCGGGCAGGCACAGGGCCAGCAGCAGGATGATCGAAAGTGGCGCGAGGCGATGCAGTCCGGCGGGAATCGACATCCGCACATCCTACCCGAACGGATGGCTGCCATACCATAGCGCTCTCTTCACTCCGCCAGCACGCCGCCTGCCCGCGCCATCGCCTCCGGCGTATCCACGTCGAGGCTGGCCGCCGGGCCGATCTCGACGTCGATCACCTCCATGTCGCTGCCCTCGACGATGTGGCGCGCGCCGGTGTCGCCCGACAACCGCGAGACCGCGTCGAAAAGAGCCCGCGGCAGGATGACGGGGTTGCCGCGCTTTCCCGCATGCGTGGCGCGCACGATTGCGTTGCCTCGCGCCCCGATGAAGGCCTGGATCAGGGCGTCGATGTCGCGGGCGGTGACTCCGGGCATGTCGCCGAGCACGATCAGCGCACCGGCGGCATCGGGGGGGAGCGCAGCGACGCCTGCCTTCAGCGATGATGCGAGACCGCTGACATAGTCGGCATTGGCAACGATCCTGGCGCTCGCGTCGCCGAGAGCGGCTTCGATGCGTTCGCCCTGGTGCCCGACGACGGCCACCACGGCGCGCGTCTTCGACGCGGCGAGCGTGTCGGCCATGCGTCGCACCAGCGGCTTGCCGTCGAACTCAGCCAGCAGCTTGTTCGGCCCTCCCATGCGCTGTCCGCGGCCTGCGGCCAACAGCACGGCGTCGACGGCCACCGCACGCCGTGGTCTGGGCTCGCGCGGTTGCGGCCGCGTCTCGATCTCCATCAGCAGTCCGCCGACACCCATCGCAGCGATTTCCCGGTCGCCGATGTCGAGGCCTGCCAGCATCCGCTCGATGACCCAGTCGAAGCCGTTGAGCTTGGGGCTTCTCGCGCAGCCCGGCGCGCCGATCACGTCGGCATTGCCGACCCGCCCGATCACCAGGAGATTTCCGGGATCAACCGGCATGCCAACGCGGATCAAGCTGCCGCCCGCAAGGCCGATCGCCGCGGGAATCACATCCCGCGCATCCGAGACCGCCGATGCGCCGAAGACGATGACCATGTCGTTGTCACGCGCCAGGTCGGCGACCGCCTGCGCGACCTCGGCCGCTTGGTGGGCCGTGCGCATCTCGCTCGTGATCATGCTGCCGCAGCGTTCCAGGCGTTGCGCCGTCAGCCGGGCGGTCTTGTCGAGCACGCTCGGCTTTATCGACGGCAGCACGGTTTGCACCAGGCCGACTCTTCGAGCGCAAAAGGGATGGACGGCAAGCACGCTGCTGGCCGACGCGATGTCCGCTGCGCGCTGTACAAGCGCACCATCGACGCCGAACGGGATGATCTTGACGGTCGCAAGCATTTGCCCGGCATCGATGCGCGCAAACTCAGCCAGCGTGGCGAGCGTGATCGCCGGATCGATCCCGTTGATCGCATCGACGGCTGCGCGATTCACCGTGAGCACGCCGGCAGCCGCCGCATGCAGGTTGACACGCCCGGTCGCCGCCGGCCGCACCTCGATGCCGGCCGCCGCGAGTGCCGCCGCTAGCCGCTCTGCAGCCGCATCTTCGTCCTGGTCACCTGCGTCGAGGCTTGCGACGACGACCTCGGCTATGCCGGCTGCGGCCATGTCTGCGATGTCTTCGTGTGAAAGGACCGTCGCCTTGCGCCATGTCCGCCCCTGGACCGAAACGGCGTGGGCGAGAATCGCCCCTTGCGCGGCCTCCAGCGGAACAGTGCCGAATTTCATGCCTGCGTGCCCGCCATTCCACGCGTGCGCAGGGCCTCGATGATTTGCGCCAGCGTCGCCACCGCGATCTCGGCGGGGCTGGATGCGGAAATGTCGAGGCCGATCGGCGCGCGGATTCGTGCCAGGTCCTGATCGCTCACGCCGTTTGCCGACAGGCGCTCCAGCCGTTTGCCATGCGTCTTGCGGCTGCCGAGCGCACCGACATAGAAGCAGCCCGCCTCGAGGGCCGCCTGAAGCGGAAAATCGTCGATCTTGGGATCGTGGGTGACGGCGGCAAGCGCGGTGAACGCGTCCAGCGGCCTTGCGCCGAGCACGTCCTGCGGCCATTCGGCATGCAGCGGAATGTCCGGAAATCGCTCCGGCGTTGCGAATGCGGTGCGCGGATCGATGATCTCGACGTCGAACCCGGCGATCCGCGCCATCGGCGCCAGCGCCTGGCTGATATGCACGGCTCCAATGACGACGATGCGCGGCGGCGGAAGGTGGACGTTCAAGAACAGCGAGCGGCCATCCGCTTCAATGGCCTGCGAGCGCCCGGTGCGGAACGCCTTGGCGACCGCCTCTCCAAGCGCGCTGTCGATCGCCTCGCCCTCGCGTACGACCCTGTCCGTGCCCGCGCTCAGGTCGGTGACGAGCATCACCGCGCGCCTTGCCCGGCGATCTTCGTTCAAGTGCTCAAGCGATCGCGGGTCCATCTGCGCTCAGCCCAGCCGCTCGACATAGACCTTTATGCGCCCGCCGCAAGAAAGCCCGACCTGCCACGCGGTCTCGTCGGCGACGCCGAATTCCAGCATCCGCGATGCACCGGCATCGATGACGTCCACCGCCTCGGCGACCACGGCGCCTTCCACACACCCGCCGGAGACCGAACCCTCGAAATTGCCCTGGGAATCGATGACGAGGTGGCTGCCGACAGGTCGCGGCGCAGAGCCCCACGTCTCCACGACCGTGGCGATCGCCACGGCCCGTCCCTGTCGCATCCAGTCCTGGGCGACGGTCAGCGGGTCGATGGTGTGTTCATGCGATGGTGTCTCGGTCATGGCCTGCCTTCCACGGTGAATATGGTCATGCGGCGGCGGGGTTGCCAAGACCCATCCATTTGCGCGGGTCGGACCCCGTCGACCGTGCCGCCGAAAGCGATGCGACGAGGTCGGCCAATGCCGACAGCGTATGCACCGGTCGAAATTCATCGACATGCGGCAGCATTGCACGCACGCCGCGCGCCCGCGCCTCGAATCCGTCGAACCGCAGCAGCGGATTGAGCCAGATCAGGCGGCGGCAGGATTTTCTCAGCCGTTCCATCTCCTTGGCGAGCGTGGCGACATCATCGCGCTCGAGCCCGTCGGTGATCAACAGCACGACTGCGCCCTGGCCCAGCACACGGCGGGACCACAGCCGATTGAACTCGTGCAGGGTCTCGCCGATGCGCGTTCCGCCCGACCAGTCGCGGACAGCGGCAGCGCATTCGGCCAGCGCTTCGTCGGGGTCGCGGCGGCGCATCTGGCGCGTCAGGTTGGTCAGCCGCGTGCCAAAGACGAAAGTGTGCACCCTGCCCCGGCTTTCCGAAAGCGCGTGCAGGAAATGCAGGAAAATGCGCGTGTACTGGCTCATCGAACCGGAAATGTCGGCAAGCACCACCAGCGGGGGGTGCACCTGACGAACAGAACGAAAGCGCGGCAGGATCAGGTCGCCGCCGGTTCGAAGCGCCGTGCGCATCATGGCGCGCGGATCCACCCGTGCGCCATGCGGGTTGGCGCGGTAGCGCCGCGTCGCCACCAGGTCTTGTGGCAGCCGAAGCTGGGCGATCGCTTTCCTGGCGTCCGCCATCTCCGCCGCATTCATCTGCGCAAAGTCCTTTTCGCGCAGCACCTCGCTCCCGGAGACGGTAAAGCGGGCGTCGACTTCGATTTCCGGTATCTCGCGCGGCGGCTGGTTCTTCCGGTGGCCCTCGAAGAGCGCATCCGCAACCCGCGTCTCGGCCGCGCGGTTCTTGCGTTTCTCGCGGGTTTCCGGCGCGACCGGCGAAAACATCGCGATCATCTTCTCGATCAGCTCGCGCGACTTCCAGAACAGCCGGAACGCCTCGTCGAAGGTCGCGTGGTCCTCGCGACGCTTCACCAGCACGGCATGGAGCGTCCAGTAGAAATCGTCTCGGCCGCCCAGGCCCGCCGCCAATACTGCTTCGATCGAGTCCTTCACCGATGCCGGCCCGACCCGCATACCCGCCTTGCGCAGCGCGCGAGCGAAATAGACGATATTGTCCGCGATCCTGCCGTCGGGATCTGCCCCGCGCTGTGTCGGTTCGCCGGTCATAGCCTATTCGGCGGCCGTGAGCCCGGCCTTGACCTCATCGAGGATGCGCCGGCCTTCGCCCTGCCCGATGCGGGCGATGTCGTCCTGGTACTTCAGCAATACGCCGATCGTGTCCGACACGGTCTCCGGGTCGAGCGCCACCTTGTCGAGCTCCGTCAGTGCGCCGGCCCAGTCGATCGTCTCGGCGACCCCGGGGACCTTGAACAGGTCGATTTCGCGCAGCTTCTGCACGAATGCGACGACTTCCGCAGAAAGCCGCGCATTGGCGCGCGGCACCTTGCGGTGCACGATCTCCAGTTCGCGCGCCGCGTCCGGATAATCGACCCAGTGGTAGAGGCAGCGCCGCTTGAGCGCGTCGTGGATTTCGCGCGTCCTGTTGGTGGTGATCACGACGAGCGGCGGCTCGACCGCCTTGATGGTGCCAAGCTCGGGGACAGTCACTTGCCAGTCGGACAGGATTTCGAGCAGAAATGCCTCGAAAGCCTCGTCGGTCCGGTCGAGTTCGTCGATCAGGAAAACGGGTGCCGCGCCGTGGTCCCCCGTCAGTGCATCGAGGACCGGCCTTCGGATCAGGTATTTTTCGGAAAAGACATTGCGCTCCATTGCCTTGCGGCTCGTCTCGCCGGTTGCCTCCTCCATGCGGATTTCGATCATCTGGGCGGCATAGTTCCACTCATACACCGCCGAGGAAACGTCGAGGCCCTCATAGCATTGCAGCCGGATCAGCCGACGACCCAAAGAGTCGGCCAGAACCTTGGCGATCTCCGTCTTGCCGACCCCTGCCTCACCTTCGAGGAACAGCGGCCGCTGCATGCGCAGGCTCAGGAAGAGCACGGTCGCGAGCGCCCGATCGGCGACATAGTCGGCGCCCGCGAGCAGCGCCACCGTCTCGTCGATCGACTGGGGGACTGGGCGCGGCTTCGTATCGGTCATTTCGATCCTGTGATGTCCTCGAGTGCGCGATAGGCTCGGTGGTGATAGATCAACGGGTCGAGGCTATCGCCGATCCGGATACCTGTCACCTTCCCGAACAGAACTCTGTGGGTGGCGAAGTCCTTCGCCTCCACGATCTGACAATCGAGCGTAGCGAGCGCCCCTGCCAGAACCGGCGCGCCGCTCGTCACCGTCTCCCAGTGACCGAGCGCAAAGCGCTGCTCCTGCGTCAGTCCGGTCAATCCGGAAAACGCATCGGCGAGATCCCTTTGGTCGTGCGCTAGGATGTTGAGTGCGAAGACGCCGTTTTCCGCGAAGCAGTCGTTCTCGGGCTTCGTGCGGTTGAGGCACACCAGGATCGTCGGGGGCTCGTCGGACACCGAACAGGCGGCAATCACCGTCACGCCGCGCCGTCCATGCGGTCCGTCCGTCGTGATGATATGGACCGCTCCCGCGAAGCGACTCATCGCCTCGCGATACAAACGTGGCTCTACAGCATTCTTCTTCAGCACCGCGCTACCCGCATCCCTTGAACAAACCGCATATAGGAAGCGCCGCCGCGACCGGCAAACCGCATTCCTCCTGAGCCGTCTACCCTGTTGCGCCCACCGCTGCCACCCTTTACCAGTTGACGCTCCTTCCACAGATGATGGCCGGACGAAAAGTTCTGATGCGCTTGACCCTTTCCATGCTCAGCCTAGCCGGCGCGATCACGCTGTCCGGCACCGCAGGTGCCGTGGAACCACGCATCGGGGTCGCTGCGCCAACGGAGGAGGCCACAGCGCTTCTCGGCGAGCAGATGCGGCAGGGCGCACGGTTCGCGGCCCAAACCGCAGGAGCCGAGCTGGTCGCCGTCGATGAGCAATGCACGGCCGAAGGCGGCGAAGTCGCCGCGCGCTCCTTTCGCGATGCGGGCGTCAGGGTGGCGGTCGGCTTCCTGTGCACACAATCGCTTGAAGCCGCCTTGCCGATCCTGGCGGAAGCGGAAATCCCGGTCATAACGTCCGGCGTGCGCAGCAACGGCATCACCGACAGGCGGCAGCGCAACGCCTGGCTGGTCTGGCGCGTCGCGCCGCGGGCGGATGCCGAACTGGCCGCCGTCGCCGACATCCTCGTCGATCGCTGGCGCGATGAACTTTTCGCCATCGTCGACGACGGCACCATCCACGGCCGCGAACTGGCGGAGTCATTGCGCCTGGCTGCCGAACTCGCCGGGCTTGAGCCGGTCTTCATCGATACCTATCGACCGCAGGTCGACAACCAGATCGGCCTTGTCGGGCGTTTGCGGCGGGCCGGCGCCACCCATGTCTTCGTTGGCGGAGATCGCGACGACATCGCCATCATGGCGCGCGATGCGGCCGGCCTCGACTACAACCTGACCATCGCCGGGCCGGAATCCTTGCGCGCCGCCGGCGACGTTCCGCTGGCCGCGGGCGTGCTGATGATCGCTATTCCCGAATGGGCCGACGGCGCCGACGACGACGCCCTGGCGCGCTTCAGGAATGCGGGGATTATCCCCGAGGGCTACGTCGTGCCCACGCATGCCGCCACCGAGATCGCGATCCAGGCATCGCGCATGGCTGACGAGCAGGGTGTTCCGGTCGCAGACGTTCTTGCCGGGACGACGTTCGACACCCTGCTTGGCGATATCGCCTTCGACGAGGACGGCGACCTTGCCGGCAACCCGTTCCGCCTTCTGCGCTATGACGGCCAGCGTTTTATTCCCATCGAGTAGCCTATGCCCTTCAATACCGGTCCGCGAAACCTCATCACCGATGTCGCCGGCCTGCGCGTCGGCAACGCCCAGGACGAACGACTGAAGAGCGGCGTCACCGTGCTGGTTCCCGATGCTCCGGCCGTCGCCGGCGTCCAGGTGCTCGGCGGCGCACCCGGAAGCCGCGAGACCGACGCGCTGGAGCCGCACAATTCGCTGGCCGCGATCCACGCATTGGTCCTGTCCGGTGGATCGGCCTTCGGCCTCGATGCCGCATCCGGCGCACAGGCGGCCCTGCGTGAGGCCGGTGTCGGTGTCGAGGTGCGCGGCCAACGCGTGCCGATCGTGCCGGCCGCGATCCTTTTCGACCTCATCAATGGCGGCGACAAGGACTGGGGACGCTACCCTCCCTATCGCGAGATGGGCTACGAGGCGACGTTGTCAGCCGGGCTCGACTTCGCCCTCGGCACGGCCGGTGCGGGAACCGGCGCACTGACCGCCGGCCTCAAGGGCGGCCTCGGCTCTGCCTCGACAGTCCTGCCGGGCGGGGTCACCGTTGGCGCTCTCGTCGCGGCCAATCCGCTGGGCTCCGTCACCGTGTCCCGCAGCGCGCATTTCTGGGCAGCCCCCTTCGAGATCGGCGACGAGTTCGGCGGGCTCGGCCTGCCTTCGCCGATGCCTAGCGACGCGGCCGAAATACGATGGAAATTCGGCGAGAGGCAGCAGGCCGAGGGCAATACAACCATTGGCATCATCGCCACCGACGCCGTCCTCACCAAAGCTGCCGCCAAGCGGCTCGCGATCGCTACCCATGACGGTCTGACCCGGTCGATCTGGCCGTCGCATACGATGGGCGACGGCGATCTCGTCTTTGCACTCGCCACCGGCGCAAGCGGCGTGGAACTTGACGAGCTCGCCATGCTCGAGCTTCACGCGATCGCTGGTGCCACGATGGCGCGCGCCATCGCGCGCGGCATCCATCAGGCCTCCCCCGCTGCCGGCGACCTCTTTCCGGTCTGGTCCTCGCGTCTGGGCTGAAGACCGTTATTCGCTTGCCGCTGCTGGCTTGACAGACCGCGTTCTACCATGACGGATTCAGATAAAGTCTGGAGGTATCCGCCATGAAGCGCTTCGCTGCACTGCTGCTTGCTCTCGCAATCCTTCCGCTTTCGCTTTCCGCCCGCGCCGGCGATGCCGCAGAGCTGAATATTCTCGGCTTCTCCGCCGACGGCGGCGTCTTCGCCTTCGAGGAATACGGTATCCAGGACGGCTCCGGGTTTCCGTATGCCAATCGCTTCTATATCGACACCGCAACGGACGCGTTCCTGCCAGGCACGCCGATACGCGTGCGCATCGACGATGAAGCCGCCTCCCTTGAAGACGCACGGGCCGAGGCGCGGACCAGCGGCGAAGCGATCGTCTCCGAGGCCGAACTCGCTGCCAACCGTGGCACCACAGCGGGCTACAATGCGATCACCGAACTTTCGGCAGACCCGCATCGCATGACCGTGAACCCGCGCAAGGTCATGCCGCCGATCGACCAACCCGTGGAGTTCCGCCTTGATGAGATCCCGTTTGAGGCGTCGCAGACCTGCGAACCCTTTGGCCCGGCAATGGGTTTCCGCCTGGTGCGTACCGGCCTTGAGCCCGGCAAGACCGCTGCTCTCCTGCATGAGGACACTTCGATCCCAGCCAGCCGCAACTGCGCCCTCGGCTACCGTATCGGCGCCGTCCAGACGTTCTTCCCCGAGGCCGGCGATCCGGTCTTCGCCGTATTGATCAGCGTCCGGTCTTTCGGATTCGAGGGTCCCGATCATCGCTGGATCGCCTTGCCCGGACGACTTTGATCTTGTCGCAAGTTGAGGAATGGCACGGGCTCTGCTAGGGAGCCCGCATCTTCCCACGCACTCAGGACGAGCCCCATGATCCCGCGCTATTCGCGACCCGAAATGGTTTCCATCTGGTCGCAGGAAACCAAGTTCCGGATCTGGTTCGAAATTGAAGCGCATGCCTGTGATGCTCTCGCGGAACTCGGCGTCATTCCCAAGGAAGCGGCTGAGACGATCTGGGAAAAGGGCGGCGCGGCGACGTTCGACGTCGCCCGCATCGACGAGATCGAGCGCGAGACCAAGCACGACGTCATCGCGTTCCTGACGCATCTGGCGGAGTTCGTTGGGCCCGATTCCCGGTTCATCCATCAGGGCATGACGTCGTCCGACGTTCTCGACACGTGCTTTTCGGTGCAACTCGTCCGCGCCTCCGACCTTCTGCTCGCCGACATCGACGCGCTGCTGGCTGCGCTGAAGAAGCGCGCCTTCGAGCACAAGGACAGCGTCACCATCGGCCGCAGCCACGGCATCCATGCCGAGCCGACGACGTTCGGTGTCAAGCTGGCGCAGGCCTATGCCGAGTTCGAGCGCTGCCGCGAGCGCCTCGTCCATGCCCGCGCCGAAATCGCCACCTGTGCCATTTCCGGTGCCGTCGGCACCTTTGCCAACATCGATCCAAAGGTGGAAGAACACGTCGCCGAGAAACTCGGCCTGACGCCAGAACCTGTGTCGACACAAGTCATTCCACGCGACCGCCACGCCATGTTCTTCGCTGCGCTCGGCGTCATCGCGTCTTCGGTCGAGCGGCTGTCAACAGAAATCCGTCATCTGCAGCGCACGGAAGTGCTTGAAGCGGAAGAATATTTCTCGCCCGGCCAGAAAGGTTCTTCGGCGATGCCGCACAAGCGCAATCCGGTGCTGACGGAAAACCTCACCGGCCTGGCGCGCCTGGTTCGCGGCATGGCGCTTCCGGCGATGGAGAACGTCGCGCTTTGGCACGAGCGCGACATCTCGCATTCATCGGTCGAGCGCATGATCGGGCCGGACGCGACGGTGACGCTCGACTTCGCCCTCGCCCGCCTTACCGGCGTGATCGAGAAGCTGGTCGTCTATCCCGACACGATGCTTGCCAACATGAACAAGTTCCGCGGCCTCATTCACTCGCAACGGGTCCTGTTGGCGCTCACCCAGGCAGGTGTGTCGCGTGAAGACGCCTACCGTCTCGTGCAGCGCAATGCGATGAAGGTGTGGGAGCGCGGCGCCGATTTCCTCGAGGAACTGCTCGGCGATGAGGATGTCCGCGCCGCCCTGCCCGAAGCGACGATCCGCGAGAAGTTCGACCTTGGCTACCACACCAAGCATGTCGACACGATCTTCAGGCGGGTGTTCGGAGAGGCGTGACCAGAACGCCTTATGCGCCTTGGGCCGGAAGCACCCTGACCTCGTTGCCCCACGGATCGCTCGAAACGCTTTGGGCTGATGCCTCCTTCGACAGCAGTTCCACGAAGCCGAGCCCGGTCCTGTCGCGCTCCCTCGGCCCCGCTCCCCGGCTTTGCCAGGAGTTGGCACCGATGTGGTGGTGGTAGCCGCCCGAAGACAGGAAGACCGCCTGCCCGCCATAGTTGAGCATGGTGTCGAGACCCTGCTGGTCGTTCCACCACGCTTCCGCAGCCTTCACATCGCCGACGCGCAGGTGGACGTGGCCGATAACCGTGCCCTCGGGCGCGCCCGTCCAGGGTTCGCCACTGCCGGGTTCGCTCATCAGGTCCTGAAAATTGAGCGCATCGGTTCCCATGTGGACGGTGTCGCCGACGAAGCGCCAGGCGTCGCGGGGCCGGTCAGCGTAGATCTCGACGCCGTTGCCTTCGGGGTCGGTCAGATAGATCGCTTCGCTGACCGCATGGTCCGAAGCGCCATCGATCTCGATGCGATCATCGATCGCATGCTGGGTCCAGCGCGCAAGGTCCACGCGCCGCGGCAGAAGGAACGCAGTGTGAAACAGCCCCGCGCTGCGCGGATCGTCCTCCTTGAGCGAGGCGGACCCCTCGATCTCAAGAACTTCCCGACCGCCTGCGCCAAGCGCTATCACGTTGCCCGACCGGCGCATCTCATCCAGTCCGAGCACGCCCTTGTAGAAATCCGCCACGCGGTTTGCGTCGCGCGCGCGCAGTCCCACGCGACCGACGCTGATCGGGGTCGTTGCGGCAAAAGGCAGGTGTTCCATCTCATTCTCCACGGGGGGCGCATCCGGCATACCGGCTTGAATGTCGGGATCGTGCGTCCAGATCAACACATGCGGTTCCGCCAGGCCTTTCACAAGCCATGCCGATGGCGAACACCGTGTTCACACTGCCGCGACGGTTGCCACGCAGCACCCGCCTCGCTACATGGTCGCGAAGCTTACGGCGCTTCCATCGTGCAGGATAGAACCTCTTGAAGAACCCGCTCACATTCGCCAGAACCGCACTCGCCTCTCTGCGCGCCTCCATAGACGCCCAGACGGAGAGCGTGCGCGCGATGGAGCGGTCCGTCGCGATCGCCGCCGAAGATATTGCGGCGATCAGCGCGCGCCAGGATGCGCTGCTTGCGGAATTGCGCCGACAGGGTGCGGCCGCCTTCGGTGCGGCCTTGGATCTTCGCGGCACGGATGCAGCACGCTACCGTGATCCGCTCTCGCTGACCCATGCGCCCGGCCAGGTTTACAGCCAGGTCAACGAGGACGGCATCCTGGCCGAAATCTTTCGTCGCATCGGCGAGACGAACCGCCAGTTCGTGGAGATCGCCGCCGGAGACGGGATCGAAAACACCACCCGTCTGCTGCTCGACCTGGGCTGGAGCGGTCTGTGGGTCGAGGCCGGCGACAAGGAAGCGGCATCCATTCGCGCGGTGGCGGGCTCGTTCATCGACAGCGGCGCGCTCACCTTCATCGACTCGCGTATCGACCGTGAGAATGTCCGCAGCCTTGTCGCACCAAATGTCGACCCGGAGCCGGACCTGCTGTCACTCGACATCGACTACAACACGTCCCATATCTGGCGCGCGATGGACTTTTTGCGGCCTCGCGTCGTCTGCATCGAGTACAACGGCCACTACCCACCGAGCGTCGCCTACGAGGTGCCCTACCAGGCCGACGGCGCATGGCAGGGAACGACGCGTTTCGGCGCCAGCCTCAAGGCGCTGGAACTGATCGGCCGCGACAAGGGCTACAGCCTGGTTGCCTGCGACGGCCATGGCGTCAACGCGTTCTTCGTTCGCGACGATCTGTGTAACGCCCAGCGCTTCCAGGCGCCCTTCACCGCCGAACATCACTACGAGCCGCCGCGCTATGCATCGGTTCACATGCGCGGCCACGACAGGCATGGCTGACCGCCTTCAGCCGGCCTGCGCAAACCCGACAGCGAAGAGCATTCAATGAAGGTCAAGGACACCGACATTCTGATGATCCCGGGCTACACCAATTCGGGACCGGGACACTGGCAGACGCGTTGGGAGCGAAAGCTTTCAACCGCGCGCCGCGTCGAGCAGGCCGAGTGGTCCAAGCCGGTGCGCGACGACTGGGTTGCAAACGTCAAGGAAGCGATCGAGAACGCAGAACGTCCGGTCGTTCTGGTGGCGCATTCGCTCGGCATCCCGACTGCAATTCACGCGCTGGGCGAAATCAGCAAACCCGTGGCGGGCGCGTTCTTCGTCGCGCCCCCAGACGTCGCCAACCCGGCGATCAGGCCGAAGCATCTCATGACGTTCGGCCCCTACCCGCGCGATCCGCTGCCATTTCCC
Source organism: Mesorhizobium sp. CAU 1741 (assembly GCF_039839275.1). Taxonomy (NCBI): domain Bacteria; kingdom Pseudomonadati; phylum Pseudomonadota; class Alphaproteobacteria; order Hyphomicrobiales; family Phyllobacteriaceae; genus Mesorhizobium; species Mesorhizobium sp. CAU 1741. The sequence continues at coordinate 129,248 of NZ_JBDOQP010000003.1, forward strand.
TCCATCACCGTCGCCAGCCGCAACGATCCGTTCTGTGCCTTCGACGTGGCCGAAGACATTGCCGGTGCCTGGGGTTCGCTGTTCATCGATGCTGGCGAAGCCGGCCATCTCAACGCCGAGTCCGGCCACGGCCCATGGCCGGAGGGCTCCATGACCTTCGCGAGTTTCCTGTCGCGGCTTTGACCTATTTGATTGATGCGCGTGCGGCATCCAGCAGGCTGGCCGCGCCCATCGTCATGTAGCGCTGCTCGTTGCCCATGGCGATCAGCCGGTAGCCCATCGTGACAAAGCGGCCGACCAGCTTGGGATCGACCACATAGATCGCCGCATGCTTGCCGGCGGCCTTTGCGCTCGCGCCGATCTGTCCGACCGCCTCCATCATGTCTTCCAGGGCCGGGTCCATCACCGTTCCCTTGGTCCATGCAATCGAGAAATCGGACGGCCCCACAAGCACGCCATCGATACCGTCGACGGCGAGAATGTCGTCGACGATCGCCAGCGCTTCGCGCGTCTCGATCATGGCGAATGCCAGCGTCTGCGCGTTCTGCTCAGCCAGCCATCGGGCGGAATCCGGCTGCTGGGCGCGCTGCATGGCAAAGCCGGCTCCCCAAGAACGCTGGCCAACGGGCGGATACTTCATCGACGCCGCGAATGCGCGCGCATCCTCGATCGAATTCACCATCGGCGCGATGATCGCCTCGGCGCCGAAATCCAGGGCCCGGCTGGCCATGTCGAAGCGGCCGACGGGAATGCGCACGAGGCCGGGTTTGCCCGAAGCGACGATCGGCATCAATCCGCGCAGGACGCTGTCCTCATGATGCCCGCCATGTTGCATGTCGAGCGTCACCGCGTCGACGGGCGCGGCGGTCAGCGCTTCGATGGTCAGGGCGTCGGGTATTCCCGACCATGCGGTAAAGACCGTTTCGCCGGCGTTCAGGCGTTCTGCAAGCGTCATATCGGAAGAACCTCTCTGTGCATCCGGCCATTCAACCAGAAAAGGCCGGTGCGGCAAAGAAAACCGCCCGGCTGGCGGGCGGTTTGGTGCCTACTGGATCAAGGTCGCGATCAGGTGTTCTGAATCTGCATCACCGCCTGCGCCAGCAGTTCTTCCATGGTGCGGCGAATCTGGTGATCCGACTGGGTGACGCCCGCCGCGTCGAAATCGGCCCGAACCTTGCGGAACACGTCCTCGTCGCCGGCTTCCTCGAAATCCGCCTTGATGACCTCGAGCGCATAGGCATCGGCATCCGCGCCGGTCTTGCCGAGCTTTTCGGCAGCCCACAGGCCGAGCAGCTTGTTGCGCCGCGCCAGCGCCTTGAACTTCAGTTCCTCGTCATGCGCGAACTTCTTCTCGAACGCATCCTTGCGATCGTCCATGCTGGCCATGAGTTAGTCCTCCGGTCGGTCTCGAATCCTGGGTCCCGATATGGGGCTGCCGATCACAAATCAAAAGCCGCTGCCCGGGTCAATATGCGCGCGATGCCGCAGCCGCAAGCGAATTGCTGTTGGATAGGCTGGAAGCGTTCCAATTGCCGATTGAGCAAACCGCGCGATTGCGGTAGAGACCGCGGGGAATCCACGTCGCCGCCGACCGCGGCGCTCCAACAGGAGCCAGGCGCTGTCCCGCTCCAAGACCAGAGATAGCCATGAACCGTCGCCGCCGCATTTATGAAGGCAAGGCAAAGATCCTTTACGAAGGGCCCGAGCCTGGCACGCTGATCCAGTTCTTCAAGGATGACGCCACCGCGTTCAACAAGAAGAAGCACGAAGTCGTGGATGGCAAGGGCGTGCTCAACAACCGCATCTCCGAGCACATCTTCACCCATCTCAACCGGATGGGCATCCCGACCCACTTCATTCGACGCCTCAACATGCGCGAACAGCTCATCAAGGAAGTCGAGATCATCCCGCTGGAGGTCGTGGTGCGCAACATCGCGGCCGGCTCACTGGCCAAGCGGCTCGGCATCGAAGAAGGGACCATGCTGCCCCGCTCGATCATCGAATTCTACTACAAGGCCGATGCACTCGACGACCCGATGGTCTCCGAAGAGCACATAACCGCGTTCGGCTGGGCCTCGCCGCAGGAACTCGACGACATCATGGCCCTGGCCATCCGCGTCAACGACTTCCTCTCGGGCCTGTTTCTCGGCGTCGGCATCCAGCTCGTCGACTTCAAGATCGAGTGCGGCCGTCTCTATGAAAACGAGATGATGCGCATTGTCGTCGCCGACGAGATTTCGCCGGACTCCTGCCGCCTGTGGGACGTCGTCACCAACGACAAGCTGGACAAGGACCGGTTTCGCCGCGACATGGGCGGCCTCGTCGAGGCCTATCAGGAGGTCGCGCGCCGGCTCGGCATCATGAACGAAAACGACCCGCCGCGCCCCTCCGGACCGGTGCTGGTCTCGTCGAAGCCCGACAAGGGCAGCGTCCACTAAGTCTGAATACGGAACGACATGATCAAGGCTCGCGTGACCGTAACGCTCAAGAACGGCGTTCTCGACCCCCAGGGCAAGGCCATCGAGGGCGCGCTCGCCGCGCTCGATTTTTCGGGCGTCGGCGCGGTGCGCCAGGGCAAGGTCTTCGACCTCGAGCTGGACACCGCCGACAAGGCCACGGCCCAGAAGGAGCTGACGGCGATGTGCGAGAAGCTCCTCGCGAACACGGTGATCGAGAACTATAGCATCAGTATCGCTTGATTTATTGACAGGAGGCCCCGATGGCCGAAGTCACCAACGAACTGATGTACGAATTGCTGAAGTCTATCCACCAGCGCATGGATCGCGTTGATGCGATCCTAGGTGAAGTCAAACAGGAAATAGTATCCATCCGCTTGTCGGTGATGGGAATACACACGGATATCACAACATCTACGGCATCCTGTCACGTCATGACGAACGCCTCGATCGCATAGAACACCGGCGCGAACTGGCAGAACCCCAAAGGCCCTACGACCCGCAATGAAATCCGCCGTCGTCCTCCTCCCAGGCCTCAATCGAGACCGCGACATGATCGCGGCGCTGACCAAGATTGGCGGCAAGTCGCCGGCCACCGTATGGCAGACCGACACGGAAATCCCGGATGTTGACTTGATCGTCATCCCCGGTGGCTTCTCGTTCGGCGACTATCTGCGCTGCGGCGCCATCGCGGCCCGCATGCCTGTGATGCGGGCGATTGCCGCAAAGGCCGCGCAGGGCGTCAAGGTGATGGGCGTGTGCAACGGCTTCCAGATCCTGCTGGAAGCAGGTCTGCTTCCCGGCGCGCTGATGCGCAATGCGTCGCTGAAGTTCGTCTGCCGCGAGGTCAAGCTCGAAGTCGCCAACGCACAGACCGCCTTCACCAGAGGCTACGGCCAGGGCCAGATCATCCGTTGCCCCGTCGCGCACCATGACGGAAACTATTTTGCCGACGCGGAAACGCTCGCCCGCCTGGAAGGCGAAGGCCGGGTGGTTTTCCGCTACGCCGAAGGCACGAACCCGAACGGTTCGATGAACGACATCGCAGGCATCATCAACGAAGGTGGCAACGTGTTCGGCCTCATGCCGCACCCCGAGAACCTCATCGAGGCGGCCCATGGCGGCAGCGACGGTCGCGCGCTGTTCGAAAGCGTGCTGGAGGCCGCCGCGTGAGGATGATATCCGGCGCTGCCTGTTTCGCCGGGCTTGCCCTGATGGCTGGCTGCCAGGCATCACCCACGCCGACGGCTCCCAGCAGCGGCGGCAAGAGCGCGGCGCTGCGCAACATGGAACAGGTCGCCACCGCCGCGCATCGCTGCTGGTTCGCCAGCAAGGACGCAACCTTCAGCGACTACAGCTTTGCCAACGAGCTGAACTCGTTCAGCGGCAGGCCACGCTTCCTGCTCGTTCCGCGCGGCGATTATGGCGGCAGGCCGTTGCTGGTCGTGCAGGCGGAGGGGGCTGCCGGCACGGTGACGAGTTTCGGTCCACTCATGGACGGGCCATCCGCCGCGCGCATCTCCGCCGACATAAGGCGGTGGTCGGCAGGCGGTACGGATTGTGCCGGCACGGCCTGAACTTCGGAAGACGAGATGACCATTCGCAACGACATCGCCATCACCGACGAGCTCATCGCTTCGCACGGCCTCAAGCCCGATGAATACCAGCGCATTCTCGATCTGATCGGTCGTAAGCCGAGCTTCACGGAACTGGGCATCTTCTCGGCGATGTGGAATGAGCATTGCTCCTACAAATCGTCCAAGAAATGGTTGCGCACGCTGCCGACCACCGGTCCGCGCGTCATTCAGGGTCCGGGCGAAAACGCCGGCGTGGTCGACATCGGCGACGGCCAGACGGTGGTCTTCAAGATGGAGAGCCACAACCACCCATCCTACATCGAGCCGTATCAGGGCGCCGCCACCGGCGTCGGCGGCATCTTGCGGGACGTGTTCACCATGGGTGCGCGGCCGATCGCGGCAATGAACGCGCTGCGTTTCGGTGACCCCGCGCACGCCAAGACGAAACATCTCGTCTCCGGCGTCGTGGCCGGCGTCGGCGGATATGGCAATTCTTTCGGCGTCCCGACGGTCGGCGGCGAGGTCCAGTTCGACGCCCGGTACAACGGCAACATCCTCGTCAACGCCTTTGCGGCGGGCCTGGCGGATGCCGATTCCATCTTCTATTCGAAAGCCGAGGGCGTCGGCCTTCCGGTCGTCTATCTCGGTGCAAAGACCGGCCGCGACGGCGTTGGCGGCGCCACCATGGCGTCTGCGGAGTTCGACGATTCGATCGAGGAGAAGCGCCCGACCGTCCAGGTCGGCGACCCGTTCACCGAGAAATGCCTGCTCGAAGCCTGCCTTGAGCTGATGGCGTCCGGCGCCGTCATCGCCATCCAGGACATGGGCGCGGCGGGCCTCACCTGCTCGGCGGTCGAAATGGGCGCCAAGGGCGATCTCGGCATCCGGCTCGACCTTGACAAGGTTCCCGTGCGCGAGGAGCGCATGACCGCCTACGAGATGATGCTGTCTGAAAGCCAGGAGCGCATGCTCATGGTGCTGCGGCCCGAAAAGGAGGCCGAAGCCGAGGCGATCTTCCGCAAATGGGGTCTCGACTTCGCCATCGTCGGCGAAACCACCGACGACCTGCGCTTCCGCGTCTTCCACCAGGGCAGCGAGGTGGCCAACCTGCCGATCAAGGAACTGGGCGACGAAGCGCCGGAATATGATCGCCCCTGGACGGAGCCGAAGGCACCTGCCCCGGCACAAGACGTGCCGGTCATGGACATCTCCGAAGCGCTGCTCAAGCTGCTCGGTTCGTCCAACCTGTCCTCGCGCCGCTGGGTGTGGGAGCAATACGACACGCTGATCCAGGGCAACTCGCTGCAACTTCCCGGCGGAGATGCTGGCGTGGTGCGGGTCGAGGGTCATGATACCAAGGCGCTGGCCTTTTCGTCAGACGTCAATCCGCGCTACTGCGAGGCCGATCCCTATGAAGGCGGCAAGCAGGCAGTGGCCGAGTGCTGGCGAAACCTCACCGCCACCGGCGCCCTGCCCCTGGCCGCGACCGACAATCTCAATTTCGGCAATCCCGAGCGTCCCGAGATTATGGGCCAGTTGGTCCATGCCATCAAAGGCATCGGCGAAGCCTGCCGCGCGCTCGACTTCCCGATCGTGTCCGGCAACGTCTCGCTCTACAACGAGACCAATGGCCGTGGCATCCTGCCGACCCCGACAATCGGCGGTGTCGGGCTCATCGACGACTGGTCGAAGATGGCGCGCATCCGCTTTGCGGCCGAAGGCGATGTCATCGTGCTCGTTGGCGGGCCCGCCGAGCTGGGCGGTCATCTGGGCCAGTCGGCATACCTGCGTGAACTCTTCGGCCGCAATGAGGGTCCTGCGCCCGCCGTCGATCTCGCGCATGAGAAGCGCGTCGGGGACCACGTCCGCGACCTGATTCGCTGCGGCATCGCCACCGCCGTCCACGACTGTTCGGATGGCGGCATGGCCGTCGCGGTCGCCGAAATGGCCATCGCATCGGGGATCGGCGCGACGCTTGCCCTGCAATCCGGAAACGACGGCGTTGCATGCCTCTTCGGCGAAGACCAGGGACGCTACGTCGTCACCATGTCCGAGGCGGACTTCGCCGGCCTGGCGCCGCTCAAGGGTGTCTCCTGCGTGCGCATCGGAACAACGGGCGGCCAATCCTTGAAGCTCTCGGAAGCACATGCCATATCGGTGGCAGAGCTGAAGATGGCACATGAAGGCTGGTTTCCCGCCTTCATGGGAAACTGACGGGGGTTGATCATGGCGATGGACGCGCACGACATCGAGCGGCTGATCAAGGAAGGCATTCCGGATGCCGTGGTGACGATCCGCGATCTCGCCGGCGATGGCGATCACTATGCCGCGGAAGTCGTGGCCGAGAGCTTCCGGGGCAAGAGCCGGGTGCAACAGCACCAGATGGTGTACAATGCGCTCAAGGGCAACATGGGCGGCGTGCTGCACGCGCTTGCGTTGCAAACCAGCGCGCCGGACTGAAGCACGCGATTGCACCTTGCTCGCAGGTGCAATACATAGAGGACCAAGCACCTCATTCGCCGGGCCTTTAACCCGGCCAGGAAAGGACAAGCCATATGAGCGAGATCACCGGATTCATCGATAACGAAGTCAAGGCCAATGACGTCGTGCTTTTCATGAAGGGTACCCCGGGTTTTCCGCAGTGCGGCTTCTCCGGTCAGGTTGTGCAGATTCTCGACTATCTCGGGGTCGACTACAAGGGCATCAACGTGCTCACCTCCGACGAGCTGCGCCAGGGCATCAAGGAGTTTTCCAGTTGGCCGACCATTCCCCAGCTCTACGTGAAGGGTGAATTCGTCGGCGGCTGCGACATCATCCGCGAGATGTTCCAGGCCGGGGAACTGCAGGATTTCTTTGCCGAGAAAGGTGTCGGCATCCGCGGCGCGGCCTGAATGGCCGGCTGCCTCCCCTCCGACTAGCCAAGGGGAATATCAGATAGAGCGATGCGCCGGGCCCCCGGCGCATTTTTTCGTCTTTCAGCACAGGAGAACCGGTCATGCAGCAAGAGACCGGAGAACGACCGGCAGCCGGACTGGCTTTGCCGCGTTTCGAATTCATTGCCCTTGCGGCCGCCATGATGGCCCTCAACGCACTGGCCATCGACATCATGTTGCCGGCCTTGCAGCAGATCGGCGGCCATCTCGGCGTCGCCGACGAGAATGCCCGCCAGTTCGTGATCACCGCCTACGTCGCCGGGTTCGGACTCACCCAACTGGTTTTTGGTCCGCTATCCGACCGTTTCGGGCGACGCGTTCCGCTGCTCGTCGGCATGACCATCTATGTCATCGCGGCCTTCGCCTGCGCGTTTGCGCCGAGCTTCGGCATTCTTCTGGCCTTGCGATTCGTGCAGGGGCTTGGTGCCGCTGCCACCCGCGTCATCGCCGTCTCGATCGTGCGCGACACGTTTGGCGGGCGCGCAATGGCCGAGGTCATGTCGCTGATCTTCATGGTGTTCATGGTCATTCCGGTGGTCGCGCCCGGTGTTGGCCAGGTGCTCCTGCTCGCCTTCGACTGGCCGGCGATCTTCGTGTTCATGGGCATCATGGGTTTTGTCTTCACCTTCTGGACCTGGGCTCGCCTGCCCGAAACCCTGAAGGAGGAGTATCGCCGCCCCTTGCGCGCTTCTGTCATTCTGGAAGGCTTCCGCATCGTCGCCACTAACCGCATGTCGGTGTGCTACACGATCGCGATGACGCTGATTTTCGGGGCGCTGTTCGGGTTCATCAACTCCGCCCAGCAGGTCTATATCGGCATCTACGAAGTCGGCACCATGTTTCCGCTCTATTTCGCCGTCGTCGCTGGCCTGATGGCGTTTTCGTCGTTCGCCAATTCGCGGCTGGTCGGGCGTTTCGGCATGCGGCGCATGGCGCATGGGGCGCTGCTGGGCTTCATCGTGCTCACCGGCGCCGCATTTGTGCTGGCAACGATGGGGCCGGTGCCGCTATGGGCGTTCACCAGCCTATTCGCGCTGTCGATGATGACCTTCGCGTGGATCGGAGCGAACTTCAATTCGCTTGCCATGGAACCGCTCGGCCATGTGGCGGGCACCGCGTCGTCCGTGCAGGGCTTCTTCCAGACGGTTGGCGGCGGCCTGGTCGGCGCCAGCATCGGCCAGGCGTTCAACGGCACCATCGTGCCGCTTGCCGCCGGCTATTTCTTCGCCGGCGTTCTGGCCCTGATCATGGTGCTCATCGCCGAGAAGGGCCGGCTGTTCAAGCCTCAGAACCCGCCGGTCTGAGAGCAGCGAAGTCGAACAGCGTGCGGTCGAGCAGATGGCTTGGCCGCACATTTCCCATCGCGCGCATCATCGTATCCTTGCGCCCCGGCATGCGCTTCTCGAGGTCGTCCAGCATCGCCTTCATGGCGTTGCGCTGGAGCCCCTCCTGACTGCCGCAAAGGTCGCATGGAATGATGGGGAACGCCATCGCCTCGGCAAATCGCGCCAGGTCGGCTTCGGCGCAGTAGGCGAGCGGCCGGAGCACCGTCACGTCGCCATCGTCGTTCAGCAGTTTCGGCGGCATCGCGGCCAGCCGGCCGCCGTGAAACATGTTCATGAAGAACGTTTCGAGGATGTCTTCGCGGTGGTGTCCCAACACCAGTGCCGCGCACCCTTCCTCGCGCGCGACCCGATACAGGTGTCCCCGGCGCAGTCGTGAGCACAGGGAGCAGTAGGTTCGGTTTTGGGGGATCTTGTCGGTGACGATCGAATAGGTGTCCTGATATTCGATGCGATGGTCCACACCGATCGATGTCAGGTAGTCCGGCAGGATGTGCTTGGGGAAATTCGGCTGGCCCTGGTCGAGATTGCAGGCCAGCAGGTCGACCGGCAGCAGGCCGCGCCATTTCAGGTCGAGCAGCAGCGCCAGCATCCCGTAGGAATCCTTGCCGCCAGAGAGTGCGACGAGCCAGCGGTCGCCCGGCCGGACCATGGCGAAATCGCCGAGCGCCTGGCGCGTATCGCGCAGCAGCCGTTTGCGCAGCTTGTTGAACTCGACGGTGGACGGCACCGCCTTGAACAGCGGGTGGCACGCATCGTCCTCGATGGTCGCGGGCGGCAGATGCAGGTTCAAGGCTGCAGACTCCTCAATGGGGCCTACGCCTTGCGCTGCGTAGCCCACGCGAAGACGGCGACCAGAAAGAACACCGGTATGCCCAGCTCAAGCACTTCTTCGGAAACGATCGCCACCTGTTCCAGCTTGGGCGTGATGGCTATTCCGAACGGTTCTAGCTTGGAGGCGATCCCGTCCACCGACTTTGCCACAACGCCGAAGGCTCCCGCAAGGAAGAGCGCATACGCATAGGCCTGAGCGGAGCGCAGAGCATCGAGGAAGGCCCTTGTATGCCGGACCAGCATGGCGATCACGCACCATGCGAGAAGCGCGACGATCACGATGCCGATCGCCTTCTCCAGCAGCGGTACCTGCGACGACGTGTAGAAGGTCGACTTGGTCAGGCTGACCGTCGTGAACCTGTTGTGCATGTCCAGTTCGCGCATGCACATGACGGCCGGGATCACCGCGAAATAGGGGTGACGCCATATGAAGCGGCTGCCGGTTTCCCGCCACATCGCAACGATCGCGGTCAGATAGCCGCCAGCGGAAAGAACCTGGACCGGCCCGCTTTCGCCGACATAGAAGTCGAGCTGTTCGCCCGAGAGCGCGAAGGCAATCGCGAAGACGAAGGCCAGTCCCAAGAGACACAGGGCTATGAGGAAGTAGTAGTGAGACTGCTGATCTCGCCATTCGTGCTGTGTAGCGTGTCGTTCTGCCATTCGTGAGCGGTACCTGAAAAAAAACTTAGCCGGGATCGCACTTTGCGACCCCGGCCAGGATTGTTCAAGCCGCGATTGGCGGATTAGCGCGAATAGAACTCGACGACGAGGTTCGGTTCCATCTGCACGGCAAAGGGAACGTCCGCGAGGCCGGGAATCCGGCTGAAGGTCGCGACCATCTTGTTGTGATCGGTCTCGATGTAGTCCGGCACATCACGTTCGGCGAGCTGCACCGATTCGAGGACGATGGTGAGCTGCTTCGACTTCTCGCGCACTTCGATCACGTCGCCGGGCTTGCAGCGGTAGGAGCCGATGTTGACGCGGCGGCCGTTGACGTTGACGTGGCCGTGATTGACGAACTGGCGCGCAGCAAAGATCGTCGGCACGAACTTGGCGCGGTAGACGACCGCATCGAGACGCGACTCCAAGAGGCCGATGAGGTTGTCCGGCGTATCGCCCTTGCGGCGGTTTGCCTCCTCATAGGTCTTGCGGAACTGCTTCTCGGAAATGTCGCCGTAGTGACCCTTCAGCTTCTGCTTGGCGCGGAGCTGCAGGCCGAAGTCGGACATCTTGCCCTTGCGGCGCTGTCCGTGCTGGCCCGGACCGTATTCGCGACGGTTGACCGGGGACTTCGGACGGCCCCAGATATTCTCGCCCATGCGGCGATCGAGTTTGTATTTTGCGGATTCGCGCTTGCTCATCGCATTTCCTTTCACGGAGTTAGCTCCCAATGCTTACGCATCGGGTGAAGGAAACGCGCCCTCCTCTGGCTTCCATTTTCGAAACCTGACAGGACCTCTCACGCACGCTTTGCGAAGACGTCCACGGGACACGTCGTTTAAACACCGTGCCTTGCGGCGCGGAGTTGGCGGGTGAGTATGACAGATCGGCGAAGGTGTCAAGCGACGGGCGGCATTCGCGCGACGCAGCACCTGGCATCCATCATCGCGCTGACGATCTTCGACTACGTTCGTAAATCTCGATCAATATCGTAGTTGCACTCACGTCAACAGGTTCAACAGCATCTGCGGCGCGGTGTTGACGATATTGATCGTCTCCATTGCAAGCTGTTTCTGCGCCTGCAGCGCCGACATCCGCGCCGAGTTCGCGTTCATGTCCAGCGCCGAGATCGGTCCGATGCCGATAACCTCGCCCATCGTGTCGCCAATCGCCGTGATCTCGTCCTTCATCCCGAGCGACAGGTCGACATGCTCCTTGAAATCGAGCGTATGGTCGTCGTCCTCGCTGCTCTCCTCCGCGGCCGAGAACACGCGCGCCTTCAGCAAGGCAAGCAGCGACTTCATCATCGTTGCGACTTTCTGTCGGGGGCGTTTCGGAGGACATGCCGGAAAGATTCGGCGGACGTAGGCGTCATGCCATCGTGCGCCTGGCGCACGACCGTCGGATCGCACCCTGCCAGAAAGAATTTTCGCGAGTATTTAGGGAATTGCTAAAATGTTAACGAGCGACATGCGTCAGCCCGAAGCCCTTGACGAGCCTCGACATCGATGGCGCGGGCGCTTTCGACGTGAACACTGCCAGATCTAGGCGCTGCGGAGCCGCCTGATCGGTCGACGCGAGCAGCGAGAGCGCGCGCCGCGCTATGGCCTCCGCTGGATCGATCCAGTCGACCGGCCACGGTGCGGTCTTGCGCATGCGGTTGACCAGGAACGGATAGTGGGTGCAGGCCAGCACCACGATGTCGGTGCGGCGTCCGTCCAGTTCGTAAAAGCAAGGTGCAATCTCCGCTCGCACCGCATCCTCGTCGACAAAGCCGTCACGCATGTAGTTCTCGGCGAGTCCTGCCAGCCTCTCGCTGCCGACAAGACGCACATGCACCTTCGAGGCCCATTCGCCGATCAGGTCCCGCGTATATTGGCGCTTGACCGTTCCGGGCGTGGCCAGAACCGAGACGAGGCCAGAACGGGTGCGCTCGGCGGCGGGCTTGATGGCTGGCACCGTGCCCACAAACGGCGTTTCTGGAAACGCCTCGCGCAGGTCGCCCAGCACCAGGGTCGAGGCGGTATTGCATGCGATCACCGCGATCTCGGGGTCGTGTTCGGCGATCAGGCCGCCAAACAGCTCGACAATGCGTGCCCGCAGTCCGTGTTCCTCCCATGCGCCATAGGGAAAGCCAGCGTCATCGGCAACATAGACGAAGTGCCGGTCCGGCATCAGAACCCGCGCCTCACGCAGCACCGTGAGTCCGCCGACCCCCGAATCGAAGATCAGCACCGGCCGGTCATTCATCCGCATCGCCTTCATCTGTCCTCGACACCCTGGCACTGGGACCGCGCGGTTCCTTTGGTGAGTATTGGTCGAGGGACTTCACCACGCCGCGCAGCAGCTTGATCTCGGCGGTGGCGAAAGCCGGCCGGGTCAACACCGCGCGCAAATTGTCGACCATCGTCGGCTTCTTCGCCGGGGGTCGGAAATAGCCGCGCACGGAAAGCGCCTCCTCGATATGGTCGAACAGACCCTGCAGCACCTCCTTGGGCGCGGGCCTCATCTCCGGCCCCTGGAACGGCGTCGCGTTTTCGTCCTCCAGCCCCGCCTTCATCCACTCATACGACATCAGCAGCACCGCCTGGGCGATGTTCAGCGAGGCGAAGGCCGGATTGACCGGGAAGGTGACGATCTCGTCGGCGAGCCCGACCTCGTCATTGTTGAGCCCGAACCGCTCGCGCCCGAACAGGATGCCGGTGCGCTCGCCACCCGCAAACCGCCGCCGCAGGATGCGGCCCGCTTCCACGGGCCCGCGTACCGGCTTGAACCCGTCGCGCTCGCGCGCCGTCGTCGCGATCACGTAGTTCAGGTCGCCGATCGCCTCGGCCAGCGTATCGAAGACCGTGACGCCGTCGATAACGTGATCGGCCTTGGATGCTGCCGCCTTTGCCTTCTCGTTCGGCCAGCCGTCGCGCGGCTTGACCAGCCGCAATTCCGCCAGGCCGAAATTGGCCATGGCGCGCGCCACCATGCCGATGTTCTCGCCAAGCTGCGGTTCGACCAGGATTATCGCCGGGCCTTCCTGGATCAATTGAAGTTCACGGTGCGTGCCTGCCATCGGGCGCCTCTGCTCTGAAAGCCTGCTCCAATGGCACAGCTCGTGAGAAAACGGAACGCCTCACCGCCCCACGAAGCGCCGAATGGCAGCCGCGACATGCGTCGGCTTCTCATGCAGCACCCAGTGGCTTGCATCCTCGATGTGCTCAATGAGGAGGTTCGGCGCAAATCGATCGAGGCCTTCCAGGCAGGAGGGTAGCAGCGCCTGGTCCCGGTCTCCCCAGATCACCAGATGGCGCATCGGCACCATGAAGGTGTCGTTCGGCATGTCGAGCAGCGACCGCCCCGCGAACGTCTCGTCAGGTGCCGGCACCACGATGGGCGACGCGCGGTACCAGTTCAGCATCGTCGTGAGCGCGCCGGGCCGCGACCACGCCTCGACGTAGCGCGCCTTCATCGCCTCGTCGAAAAACGGCGCGGCGGAAAAGCCTTCTACCATGCGCGCAAGACGCCTGAACCCGTCCTCCGACAACAACGCCTCGGCATCCGGCTGCCGCAACCGGTTGATGTACTGGCTGGCGGAGCGCTGTTCCGGATCGGTGAGGATCGCGCGTTGGAAGCAGACCGGGTGGACGCCATTGGCGACGATCAGGTGTGACAAGCGCTCGGGATGCGCCATCGCATAGGCATAGGCGACCGACGCGCCCCAATCATGGCCGGCGAGAATGAACGGCCGGTCAGGCGACAGCCGATCCGCGAGGGCGTTCAGGTCGGCGACCATATGCCGGGCCCTGTAGGCATCGACGCCAGCGGGCCGGAACGACAGGTTGAATCCGCGCTGGTCGGGCGCCACCAGCCGGAAATCGACCGCCAACTCGCGCATCACTTCTGCCCAGCCGGCCCAGAATTCGGGAAATCCGTGCAGGCAGATCATCAGTGGCGCGGAGGCATCGCCGGCCACGGCGACGTTCAGGCTCCCTGCTCCGACGTCATGGCTTTCGAAGCGAATTTCCATTCGTGCTCTTTCTTCGTGCGGCTGGCGCGCAAGCGGCCGCGCGCGGCTTTGCCTTCCCGCCGCACGATGCTATAGGGGCCGCATTTCCAGTTCGAATCCCCAGGGGCGCTCGGCGACCCACTTCAGAAACGAGGCATTTCTTATGGCGAAGATCAAGGTGGAAAACCCGGTCGTCGAACTCGACGGCGACGAGATGACCCGCATCATCTGGCAGTTCATCAAGGACAAGCTGATCCACCCCTATCTTGACATCGATCTTCTCTATTTCGACCTCGGCGTCGAGAAGCGTGACGAGACCGACGACCAGATCACGATCGACGCCGCCCATGCGATCCAGGAGCACGGCGTGGGCGTCAAGTGCGCCACGATCACGCCCGACGAAGGCCGCGTCGAAGAGTTCGGGCTCAAGAAGATGTGGAAGTCGCCCAACGGCACCATCCGCAACATACTGGGCGGCACCATCTTCCGCGAGCCGATCATCATGAAGAACGTGCCGCGGCTGGTTCCCGGCTGGACCAAGCCGATCGTCGTCGGCCGTCACGCCTTCGGCGACCAGTATCGCGCCACCGACTTCAAGTTTCCCGGCAAGGGCAAGTTGACGATGAAGTTCGTCGGCGAAGACGGCCAGGTCATCGAACACGAGGTGTTCGACGCGCCGGCAGCCGGCATCGCCATGGGCATGTACAATCTCGACGAGTCGATCCGCGACTTCGCCCGCGCCTCGCTCAACTACGGCCTCCTGCGCGGCTGGCCGGTCTACCTGTCGACCAAGAACACCATCCTCAAGGTCTATGACGGCCGCTTCAAGGACATCTTCCAGGAAATCTACGAGGCCGAGTTCGAGGCTGCCTTCAAGGAAAAGAAGATCTGGTACGAACACCGCCTCATCGACGACATGGTGGCGGCCTCGCTGAAGTGGTCGGGCGGCTATGTCTGGGCCTGCAAGAACTATGACGGCGACGTGCAGTCCGACACCGTGGCGCAGGGTTTCGGCTCGCTCGGCCTGATGACGTCCGTGCTGATGACGCCGGATGGCAAGACGGTCGAGGCGGAAGCCGCCCACGGCACCGTCACCCGCCACTATCGCCAGCACCAGAAGGGTGAGGAAACCTCCACCAACTCGATCGCTTCGATCTTCGCGTGGACCCGTGGCCTCGCCCACCGGGCCAAGCTCGACGGCAATGACGAGCTCAAGCGTTTCGCGGACACGCTGGAGACGGTTTGTATCCAGACGGTCGAGTCCGGTTTCATGACCAAGGACCTGGCGCTTCTCATCGGTGCCGACCAGCCCTGGCTGTCGACCGTCGGATTCCTCGACAAGATCGACGAGAACCTGAAGAAGGCCATGTCGGCCTGACCGGACGCCAGCATCGAACTCAGGAAAGGCGGTCTCGTACCGCCTTTTTTGTTGCCCGCATGAATTCGGCGTGAACGCGGCGAACCATTCGGCCAGCCGCGCATTCAATTCATGTATCGATCAAGGGAGCACATTCATGAAGACCAGACAGTTCACACTCGCCGTGGCCGCAGCATCGATGATGGGCGGCGCAGCCTTCGCTCAAGGCACATGGGTCGAGATCGAGGACACCATTCAGGTTCCCACGTTCGAAGCGACCGTCGACCAGATCGACGATTGGGATGTCTCCAATGTCGGAGGCAGCGTGATCGGTGAAGTCGAAGAGGTCGTCGGGACGGATGCCAATACGCCAACGGCGCTGGTGATCGACCTCGAAGGCAATGAAGGTTACGCCGACCGCGACGTCGTGGTCCCGTTCGACCAGTTTACGCTTGACGGCGATCGGCTGACGCTGCGCGCCGATCCTGCCGCCGCCGCGCAGATGGAAGAGTGGTCCGACTGACCCGCCATAGAGTGCCAAAATGCATAAGGGCCGCTCGCGCGGCCCTTTTTCTTGGACAGCAGCAGTCGCCTTATCCGGCCAATGCGGCCTTCACTGCCGCAATCGCATCGGCGGCCTTCGCGCCGTCCGGACCGCCGGCCTGCGCCATGTCCGGCCGACCACCGCCGCCCTGACCACCGATCGCGGCCGAGGCGTGGCGCACCAGATCGACCGCCGAGACACGGTCCTTCAAATCGTCGGTGACGCCAACGACGACGCTCGCCTTGCCGTCCTCGGCAGTGCCGACGAACACCACGACGCCCGAGCCGAGCGACTTCTTGCCTTCGTCCGCAAGCGGCTTCAGGTCCTTGGGCGAGACGCCGGCAACAACACGGCCGATGAAGCCGATGCCGGCAACGTTCTCGCTCTGCTGCGCGTCGGAGGCGGCCGCCCCGCCGCCAAGCGCCAGTTTCTTGCGCGCGTCGGAGAGTTCGCGCTCCAGCTTCTTGCGCTCGTCAAGCACGACTTCCAGCCGTGCCACGACATCGGCCGGCGCCACCTTGAGCGCTGCGGCCGCAGCCTTGAGCCGCTTGTCCTGCTCGTCGAGGTGGCGGCGCGCGCCGTCGCCCGTGAGCGCCTCGATGCGGCGCACGCCCGAGGCGACCGCGCCTTCCGAAACCAGCCTGATGATGCCGATGTCGCCAGTTGCCGATACATGCGTGCCGCCACACAGTTCCACGGAGTAGGCCTTGCCCGCCCTGTCGCCGTCGAGCGCGGTGCCCATGCGCACGACCCGCACCTCGTCACCATACTTCTCCCCGAAAAGCGCCATCGCACCCTCGGCAATCGCGTCGTCGACGGCCATCAGGCGCGTGGTCACCGGCGCGTTCTGCAGAACGATCTCGTTCGCCATCGTCTCGATGCGGTCCATTTCTTCCGTCGAGATCGGCTTGGTGTGCGAGAAGTCGAAGCGCAGCCGCTCCGGCGCCACCAGCGAACCCTTCTGGGCGACATGGGTGCCCAATATCTCGCGCAGCGCCTCGTGGATGAGATGCGTCGCGGAATGGTTTGCGCGAATTCTGGCGCGGCGAGCGTGGTCGACCTTCATCTCCACCGGCGCGCCGAGCTTGACGCTGCCCGACACGACCTTGCCGACATGCACGAACAGGCCGTCGCCCTTCTTCTGCGTATCGGTGATCTCGATGGCGAACCCCTCACCCTTCATCATCCCGGTATCGCCGACCTGGCCGCCAGATTCGCCATAGAACGGCGTCTGATTGACGACGACCAGAACCGGGTCGCCTTCCCCGGCAGCGTCAATGACGGCACCGTCCTTGACCAAGGCGGTGACGACACCTTCCGCCGCCTCCGTCTCGTAGCCGAGAAATTCGGTCGCGCCGACCTTGTCGCGCACGGAAAACCACACCGTTTCCGTCGCCGCCTCGCCGGAACCGGCCCAGCTTGCCCGCGCTTCAGCCTTCTGCCTTTCCATCGCATCGGTAAAGCCGGCAATGTCGACCGAAATGCTGCGCTGGCGCAGCGCATCCTGCGTCAAATCGAGCGGGAATCCATAGGTGTCATAAAGCTTGAAGGCTGTTTCACCGTCCAGCATCGCGCCTGCGGACAGATCGCGTGTCGCATCTTCCAGCAGGCCGAGGCCGCGCGCCAGCGTCTTGCGGAAGCGGCTCTCCTCGAGCTTGAGCGTCTCGGCGATCATCGCTTCGCCGCGCACCAGTTCCGGATAGGCCTGTCCCATCTCGCGCACCAGGGCCGGCACCAGCTTGTGCATCAGAGGGTCGCCGGCACCCAGCAGTTGCGCGTGGCGCATGGCGCGGCGCATGATGCGGCGCAGCACATAGCCGCGTCCCTCGTTCGACGGCAGCACGCCATCGGTGATCAGGAAGCAGGATGAGCGCAAATGGTCTGCGATGACGCGATAGGACGCCACGGTCTCGGCCGTTGGCGCCTTGCCGATTTGCGAGGCGGCGGCGTCGATGAGATGGCGGAACAGGTCGGTCTCGAAGACGCTCTCCACGCCTTGCAGGATCGACGCCATACGCTCCAGCCCCATGCCGGTATCGATGGATGGTCGCGGCAGCGGCACCTGCACGCCCGGCTCCGTCTGCTCGAACTGCATGAAGACCAGGTTCCAGAATTCGAGGAACCGGTCGCCGTCCTCTTCCGGGCTGCCGGGCGGCCCCCCCCAGATGTGGTCTCCGCGATCGATGAAGATTTCGGAGCATGGGCCGCATGGGCCGGTATCGCCCATCGCCCAGAAATTGTCGCTGGTCGCGATGCGGATGATCTTGTCGTCCGAAAGCCCGGCGATCTTCTTCCAGTATTCGGCTGCCTCGTCGTCGGTGTGATAGACGGTGACGAGCAGATTGTCCTTCTTGAGGCCGAACTCCTTGGTGATCAGCGTCCAGGCAAGCTCGATCGCGCGTTCCTTGAAATAGTCGCCGAACGAGAAATTGCCGAGCATCTCGAAGAAGGTGAGATGGCGCGCGGTGTAGCCGACATTGTCGAGATCATTGTGCTTGCCGCCGGCGCGTACGCTCTTCTGCGCGGTCGTCGCGCGCTGGTAGGGGCGCGCCTCAAGGCCGGTGAAGACATTCTTGAACTGCACCATCCCGGCATTGGTGAACATCAACGTCGGATCGTTGCGCGGCACGAGCGGGCTGGAGGCGACGACCTCGTGGCCGTTCCTGGCAAAATAGTCGAGAAAGGTCGACCGTATCTCGTTGACGCCACTCATGCTCAAGCCTTCGTGAAATGCCGCGATCTTCGCGCGGAAATGGGACGAAATCGGAGATGGCTTTTAGCGTCCGAGCCCCCGCCTGTCCAGAAATCCCGCCTACCACGCTTCAGAAACGGAAAAGACCGCCGGCTGTATCGAGCCGGCGGTCCTGAACCATCGAATGCGGCCAGCCGGCTACATGCCGGACGCCTCGTCCATGTCGGTGTTGCCGTCCTGGTCGCCCGGTCCGCCATTTTCAAGAAACTGCTCGGCGATGAGGCCGGCATTCTGCCGCAACGCCAGTTCGATCTCGCGCATCATCTCGGGGTTGTCGCGCAGGAACTGCTTGGCGTTCTCGCGGCCCTGGCCGAGGCGCTGCGAATTGTAGGAGAACCAGGCTCCGGATTTCTCGACGACGCCGGCCTTGACGCCGAGGTCGACGAGTTCACCCGTCTTCGACACACCCTCGCCATACATGATGTCGAACTCGACCTGCTTGAAGGGCGGTGCCAGCTTGTTCTTGACTACCTTGACGCGGGTCTGGTTGCCGACGACCTCGTCACGATCCTTGACCGAACCGATACGGCGAATGTCGAGACGGACAGAGGCATAGAACTTCAGCGCGTTGCCGCCCGTGGTCGTCTCGGGCGAGCCGAACATGACGCCGATCTTCATGCGGATCTGGTTGATGAAGATGACCATGCAGTTGGAGCGCGAAATCGACGCGGTCAGCTTGCGCAGCGCCTGGCTCATCAGGCGGGCCTGCAGGCCGGGCAGTGAGTCGCCCATTTCCCCCTCAATCTCGGCGCGCGGCGTGAGCGCGGCGACGGAATCGACGACCAGCACGTCGATGGCCCCGGAGCGAACGAGCGTATCGCAGATTTCCAGCGCCTGTTCGCCGGTATCCGGCTGCGAGATCAGCAGGTTTTCCAGGTCAACGCCCAGCTTGCGGGCATAGACGGGGTCGAGCGCATGCTCGGCATCGACGAAGGCGCAGATGCCGCCCTTCTTCTGGGCTTCCGCAACCGTGTGCAGCGCCAGGGTCGTCTTGCCGGAGCTTTCCGGTCCGTAGATCTCGACGATGCGGCCCTTCGGCAGGCCACCGACGCCGAGCGCGATGTCCAGTCCCAGCGAGCCGGTCGGGATCGTCTCGATCTCGACGACCTGCTCGTTGGCGCCGAGCCGCATGATCGAGCCCTTGCCGAAAGCACGCTCGATCTGCGAGAGCGCCGCATCCAGAGCCTTTGATTTGTCCACCGAACCATCCTCAACAAGCCGCAATGAATTCTGAGCCATGATACCTTACCCCTTGGTGGTGAGCGAAGCCGGTCAGTCCGGTGTCCCTGAGTTTTTTGTACCTTTTTTGTTCTTATTTTGCAAGAGCGGCATCCTGTTGAAATATATACGCTTCTGCAATTTGTTCTATTTTTGTCTTCTCCCTGCGTTGCGGGGTGTATTCCAAAACGCCGCAGGATGCAGTCGCGGGACCTGCGCCGGGCAAGGGATCGCGGCGGCGTTCGATTCGGCGCGGATGATTGCGCCGGAGTCGCGCTGCAACTACGGTGCCGCTCATATGAACAGGCCCCGGCGACGGCGATGACGAAACCTCGATTGTTTGCCGCCGGCGCGGCGCATATGGACCGACGCGGGCGCGTGCACGCCGCTTACGTGGCGGGGGCGTCGAACCCCGGCACGATGCGCGAGGAGATCGGCGGCGGCGCGTTCAACGCCATGCGCAACGCGGTGCGCCACGGCGTGGCGGGGAGCCTGATGTCACTGCGCGGAGGAGACGTGGCGGGCGAGGCCGTGGCACGCGCGATCGCGGCGGCGGGGATCGAGGATCGCTCGGCGACGTTTCTGGACCGGACGACGCCGAGCTATACGGCGCTGCTCGACGAACATGGCGAGCTGATCGCCGGATTTGCCGACATGGGCCTGTATGAGACGGGCTTTGCGCGCCAGATGCGCCGGCGGGCGATCCGCGACGCGGTGGCGGCGGCCGACGCGGTGCTGTGCGACGCCAACCTGCCGGCGGACGCCGTGGCGCGGCTGGCGCGGCTGGCCGGCGACGCGCCGCTCTACGCCATCGCCATCTCGCCGGCCAAGGTGGCGCGGCTGGAACCGTCGCTGGAGCACATCGCCTGCCTGTTCATGAACCTGCGCGAGGCACGGAGACTGACAGGCGACGCGGCGATGACGGCGACGGAGGCAGCCCGGGCGCTCCGCTCACGGGGGCTGGCAAGCGGCATTATCACCGACGGCGGCAGGGCGTTGACCGGTTTCGACGCGCGGGGGATCTTCACGCTTTCGCCGCCGCACGCCGCACGGATCGCCGACGTCACCGGCGCGGGCGACGCGATCGCCGGCGTCACGGTGGCGGGGCTGATGGACGGCATGGAGCTTCGCGAGGCGGTGCGGCGCGGCATTGCGGCGGCGCGGCTGACGGTGGAGAGCGAGACCGTCGTCGCCGCCTATGACGACGAGACATTCTCAGCCACGCTGGCGCTTGTGGCGCAGGCCCGTCCCGTGGCATGAGGCCCGCTGCCCAAGGAGACACCCGATGAGCACCCGCCACCTAGACATTTCGCCCGACGTGCGCGCCGCGCTGGCCTCGGGACGGCCGGTGGTGGCGCTGGAGAGCACCATCATCACCCACGGGATGCCCTACCCGCACAATAGCACGATGGCGGCGCGGGTTGAGGCGATCATCCGCGACGAGGGCGCGGTACCGGCGACGATCGCGGTGATCGACGGCCGGGTGAAGGTGGGCCTGTCGGACGGCGAGCGCGAGACGCTGGCGCAGGCCAAGGACGCGATGAAGCTGTCGCGGGCCGACATCGCCTTCGCGGTGGCGCAGGGGCGCACCGGCGGCACGACCGTGGCGGCAACGATGATCGCGGCCCACCTGGCCGGCATCAGGGTGTTCGCCACGGGCGGCATCGGCGGGGTGCACAAGGGCGCGGAACGCAGCTTCGACATCTCGGCCGACCTCGACGAACTCGCCCGCACGCCGGTGCTCGTGGTGTCGGCCGGCGCCAAGGCGATCCTCGACATCGAAAAGACGCTCGAGGTGCTGGAGACGCGCGGCGTGCCGGTGGTGGCGTTCGGCACCGACATCATGCCGGCCTTCTGGTCGCGCAGCTCGCCCTACCCCGCGCCGCTGCGGCTGGACAGCGCCGCCGACATCGCCCGCTTCTTCTCCGCGCGGGCGGAACTGGGCATCAGCGGCGGCATGCTGGTGGCCAACCCGGTGCCGGAGGAGGCGGAGATCGCCGCCGAGACGATGGCGGTTCATATTGCGGCGGCACAGGCGCAGGTGGACAAGAATGGCGTGACCGGCAAGGCGGTGACGCCGACGCTTCTGGCGCGCATCCTCGAACTGACCGGCGGGGCGAGCCTTCGCACCAACATCGCGCTGGTGGAAAACAATGCGCGCCTGGCTGCGAGGATTGCGGGAGCGCTGTGACGTCGCATCACGCGCGTGGAGGGCTTGTCACCAAGCTGTCCAGATTGATGACGGCGTTCCTTCGCGCCCCCCTCTGTCCTGCCGGACATCTCCCCCACGAGGGGGGAGATCGGACTTCATATCACTTATCGCTCATCCTGCGGCGCTGGCGACTGATGCCATCCTCGAAGCCGCCGAACTCCCCCACGAGGGGGGAGATCGGACTTCATATCACTTATCGCTCATCCTGCGGCGCTGGCGATTGATGCCATCGCCTCGAAGCCGCCGAACTCGCCTGCGAGGGGGGAGATCGGATTTCATATCACTTATTGCTCATCCTGCGGCGCTGGCGATTGATGCCATCCTCGACACTGCCGATCTCCCCCCGCGTGGGGGAGATGTCCGGCAGGACAGAGGGGGGCACCATCGAGCGCCGCCGCCAGAACCCGCCTCGGCTCAGCGCTGGGTGAGCGGGACGAGGTGGATTTCGACGCGGCGGTTCTGGGCGCGGCCGTCGGGGGTGTCGTTGCTGGCGACCGGCTGCGAGGGGCCGAACCCCTGGATGGCGAAGCGGCGGCCGTCGACGCCCTGCGACACCAGATAGGAGCCGACCGACTGGGCGCGGCGCTGCGACAGCGCCTGGTTGTGCTGCAGGCTGCCGGTCGAATCGGTGTGGCCGTTGATATCGACCAGCGTGCGGTCGTATTTGTTGAGCACCAGCGCGACGGCGTTGAGCGTCTGGTAGAAGCTCGACGTGACCTGGTCCTGGTCGGTGGCGAAGGTGACGTTGGAGGGCATGTTGAGGATGATGTTGTCGCCCTGGCGGGTGACCGACACGCCGGTGCCCTGCAGGTAGCCGCGCAGTTCGGACTCCTGATTGTCCATGTAGGCGCCGATGGCGCCGCCGGCCAGCGCGCCGACGCCGGCGCCGATGAGCGCGTTGGTGCGGTCGGAATAGCCGCCGGTCAAAAGCCCGACGCCGGCACCTGCCAGCGCGCCGATGGCGGCACCGCCGGCGGTGTTCGACACGCGCTGCTGGCCGGTGTAGGGGTCTGTCGTGCAGCCGGCCAGAATGGTGGCCGCAGCGGCGGCGATCGCGATCTTCTTCATCATGATTTCCCTCATTGTCGTCTCAGCGCGGCGCAGGCGCGCCGCTCATCCCTCGCCTTCTTCTTCCTTCCGATTAAGGCGAAATGGCGCCCGGGGCAAGCGCTCGGCGAGCCCGTCGCGCCATTGCGGCGTCTGCGCGGCGACGACGAAAGCCATCATGTCGACGGCGCGCTCCACCGCGCGGCCGGTGATGCCGCCGGGGCACTCGATGCCGCCTTTTCGCGTCGGGACCGCGTGGCAGCGGCCGAGCCTGCGGCAGTCGCGCCGGGAGCATTGCAGGTGGCGCCCCTCCTCCGTCGCGGCATAGCGCAGCGCGACGAACAGCACCTCCAGCACGTGATTCGGCAAAAATGTGCCTTCGGGCGGATGCATTGCGTCGAGCCGGGCATTGCGCTTGCGCGACCAGGCGGTGACGTTCTCGATGGTGTAGCCGTCCTTCATGTCCATGATGCGGGTTCCTTTGCTGGCGTTCAGGGCCAAAGTGCCGGGCTCGAGCGCGGGGCGGCTTGCGCATGGGCGCGCGACGGCGTCCGCCACGCAAGCGTGCGGTTAGAGGCGACGGGACAGCGGGGCGCGGGGTCGGCACCGTCTCGTTTCTGTCTATTAAAGGCGCGTCGACCGCGCCCCGCCGGTGCGGGTGCCACGCCGGTCGTGCCGACCTTGCGTCGGCCGTTTCCGGCGCCGGCCGGGATCTGAGGGCTCCGCCCAGCACCGCCACCGAAAGGCGCTGCCGATCCCGACACCGTCACCCCGCCGCTGGACTTCGGTCCGGACCCGCGATCCCGTCACGCGGAGTGATGAGGCGGATTGTGCGCGAGGATGCGGTGGGGGTGGATGGGATTTTTTGGGGGGGGCAGGTTCCTACCCCACGGCGGTCGCCCGCGTCGTTTCTCCGCAACCCGAAACCGGCCATTCGAAAGATGGCCAGATTTGCCTTGAACACGGCCGAAAGATGCCGAGCGGCAATCATCTAAAGTAGCCTCGGCCTCCAATTTGGCCGCTGCGATTCAAGCAAGAAGAGCAAAACAGTGTCGCCATCTCAGCGTTGCCACCAAGTGGCGCAACGGTGCCCCTTAGCCCAACGCCAGTTATGATTCTTCTCAGATCGACATCAGAAATCCGATATACTTGCGATAGAATGATGCATGCGAATCGAACTCTCAGAGCAATCAATTGACGCGCTCGCCGAAATCATCTCCGGCGGCGCAGCCAACGGTTACGAGCCGTCGATCGGCCTGTATCGGCAGGGCTGGCGGCTCGAAGCTTGGTTCAAGACGTTTGGTGTTCCATTCGACATCAAGGGAGAGAGCCGACTCCCGGCCACCAAGACCGCGATTCGGGGAGCCATCTTCCTCGACCCTGGTAATGGCGAACTGCTTAAGCGGATTATAGAAAGCTCTGCAGATCCCCGCGACTTCATAAAGGAACCGGAGCGACACTCCGCAGTCGTGGAGTATATCAACAAGCATTTGTTCTACGATGGTCTGAAACTCGAGCAGGCTGGTCGCACCATGCAGCTAGTGGAGATCGTCGAAACCGCCCCGGTTACTGGCGAGTTGTCGGCCATGGCAGCGGGCATCGATTTTGACACCGTCAGCCGAGATCTTGATCGCGCCCTTCGCGCCGCCAACAGTGACCCCGAAATTGCCGTTACCGCTGCTTGTTCTGTGGTTGAAAGTGTGTGCCGATCAATCTTGGTTGAGCTTGAGGTAGATTTCCCATCCAAGCAAGATATCACAAGCCTCTATCGAGCGGTCCGAGATCCACTCGGCCTCGATCCCATGAAGGAAGGCCTGGCAATCGAGATCGTTAACGACGTCAAGGCGGTGCTCTCGGGGCTGGTGACGGCGGTGCAGGGCATCGGCTCCCTCCGAACCCACGTCGGCGGCGCGCATGGCAAGGAGAAGGGCTTCCGTCGAATAGACGCACGCATCGCTAAGCTCGCGATCCACTCAGCTTCCGCGATCGCCTTATTTATCATCGAGACTTGGCAGATAAGGCATCCGGGCCGAAAGCTACCGCTCCGAGTGGAGCCTAAAGAAGGCTCTTAGGGTCATCTATCGTGGTGGGATCGGCCGGCCGCGATCACGCAAGTAACCCGATATCATTCCCACATGGAGAATTTGCGGGGTTTCTGCTAACACATCTCCTACGAGGTCTCCCCTCGCATACGCGCTGTGCAACTGCGGCGTAAGAGCTAATGTCTTTGAATATCGTGCGCGCCATCTGACTTGGTGTGACTTGGCGTGATTGGAAGGGAGACCTCGTCCTGCGCAACCCATTTGGGCCATCGATTCGCGCTGCCGTACCTGCGGAACTCGCAAGCGAAGCGGCGTTACTTGATTACTTGGGAATGACCGTCGGCGAGCTGAAAAAGATTCGCTGGTACCGCGGACGTATGTACCAGTCGTTTGAGATAGGGAAGAGCGGGGGCAAGACCAGGACTATCAGCGCGCCGGACAAACGGCTTAAACACATCCAGCGGCAGCTCCTCCCCCTTCTTAATCAGCTGTACAAAATTCGCCATCCGGTGCACGGGTTCGTGTTCCACAGGTCCGTCAAGACAAATGCGCAGTCGCACTTGCGCAGACATTTTGTCCTCAATCTTGACCTCCAGGACTTCTTCCCGACAATCACGGAAAACCGCGTTGTCGGCATGTTAAAGGCGATCGGGATCGGTAGCCCGGTTGCGATTGTCATCGGTCAATTGTGTTGCGTCCACGGCCATCTGCCGCAGGGCGCGCCAACTAGCCCGGTGCTCTCCAACATGATCTGCTTCCGATTGGACAAAGATTTACTCGCCTACGCGAAGGACGCGCGCTGCTTTTACACGCGCTACGCGGACGACCTAACGTTTTCGAGCCACCAGCCGATGAACGCGCTCTTCGAAGGGCCGCCCCCGCCAGCGGGGCGTTTCGCTCACGATCTTGTCGGTTCAACGTTGACATCAATCGTCGTTGGGAACGGCTTCAAGATCAATCCAACGAAAGCTCACTATGCCGATCGCCACTCACGTCGGATGGTAACCGGCCTCAAGGTCAATCAGCTTCTCAACGTCGATCGCCGCTATGTTCGCAACATTCGCGCGGCGCTGCGCTCTGTGGAGACGCTCGGATTGGCCGGAGCGCAGACGAAATATGCGAGTCTAGGCGGGACGGGTAGTTTGGCTGCACATCTGCGCAGCAAGATCGCCTGGATCAGCCATGTCAAAGGCTCATCGGACCCGGTCGTCCGCAGTATTGCGCTACGTTTCAACGTGTGCTTTCCCAATCGCGCGATCACGGTCACGCCGACGCCTAGCGAGCGTCGCGATCGGTCGGTGTGGATCGTGGAGCACGACGATGGCCAAGGGACGGCCTTTTTCCTGAGCGGGGTGGGTCTGGTCACGGCGGCGCACTGCGTGACAGGCAAGAAGGAAGTTGAGGTATTCCATCCTTCCAAGCACGCGAACACATTCACAGCGACAGTCCTACAACGAGACGAGCACCGGGACCTCGCGATTCTTGGCCATCAAATCCCTGCAAACGAATATTACGAGTTGGATCGCGCCGCGTTGACGATAGTCACCGGTGACCCGATGACGGCGGTAGGCTATCCCAAGTGGGCACCCGGCGATCCACTGAACATTCGGCCTGGTTTCGTTAGCGCGGTCACGATCAAAAGTGCGGTTCGGCTCATCGAAGTGACCCAGAAGCTGACGCAAGGAATGTCCGGTGGCCCGCTTCTTGACGCCAATGGAGCTGTGGCCGGCGTGATCCACAAAGGCGGTCCCGAGGAAGGCAGGGACTTCGCGGTCCATGTTGAGGCTCTGAACAGCTGGCTTGCGGAGTTGGTTTCATGAGCCCGCAGGAGGCGGATATTCACGGTCACTATCGCTCAAAGTTTGCGATGACAGCTTTCCCGGCGAAGTTAGCTCAAACCTGTCTGTCCGCTTCCCACCCCTTCACTACTATCCCGAAATCGTGGCGCACAAACGGATGCCTAGAGACAGCCAATGCGCCCCTCTGGCCTGCCGGCCATCTCCCCCTCAAGGGGGGAGATCGGCTTGTCTTTGGCTTGGTGGGAGCCTTTCCGGTCAGCGGCCGCCGACCGCCAGTTCCTCCCGCACGTTCAAATCGCCGTCGAGGAATTCGGGCTCGGCCTGAGCGCCGACCGCATCGAAATATCTGCTGAGGAAATTGCGGAACGAGGCGGCGAGCGCGATGTCGGCAATGTTGAGATCCGTCAATCCGACGGCGCGGAGGGCATCGATGTCCTCTTGGCTGATGCGGGAGGCGTCGAGCGTGATCTGCTCGGCATAGGCCAGCATGGCGACCTGCTGGTCTGTCAGCCCGGCGTTGCGATAATCGCGTTGCACGGCCAGCGCCTGTTCCCTGCCGATCATGCCGGACAGCACCTTGAAGTAGACGTGGGAGCAATAGCTGGAGGGCACGTGCCTGGCCGCCACCAGGGTGATGAGCCGGAAGTTGAGCAGGCCCAGGGAAAATCCGTCTCTGATCTGGTGCAAGAGATGCTCGACCGGCGCCAGGATATCCGGCCTTGCCGTCCAGCATTGGGTCGCCTGCATCACGCTTCCCATAGACGCCATCTCGCCGGCATAGATGGCCGCCACTTCGCCCTCGGCCTCTGCAGGCTCAATCGTTCGTAGAAACATTGGCACCTCCAAGGCTCGCGTGCGCCAACTGTATTCGCTCCCGAAGGTGTTGTCATGGGAGGATGCGGCAGGAACGGCGGTGTCGTCTTGCCTGGCTGCACCTCAATTTTGCGTTTGTTCCAATCTCGCAGCCCTCCCCGCACACCCCCCTTTGGCCTGCCGGCCATCTCCCCCTCAAGGGGGGAGATCGGCTTGTCGTCGAGGGGGGCGGGATGGCGCGATGATCCGCGTTGACCGGCAAATGCGGAAACTGTAACGATCCGCGATCATTCCCCTGGGGCACCTTAGAAATGCAGAACAAGATCTTCTTCATGCCGTTCGACCCGAACCATCCGAGTTTTCTTTCGGCCCAGTACGAATATGGAAACATGGGTGGGGGAATGGACAAGAACAAAGTGCAGATCGACCACGAGCTGGCCAAGGGCAACAAGGCGTTTTCGGCCTGGTGGAACCCGAAGAAGAAGGACCCGTTCGTCTCCTCGCTGAACACCGGCCAGATCTACATTCGCGGCCACGGCATGCCGGGCTTCAAGTCGATCGAGGGCGGGCGCGGCGGCGAGCGGGTCGATTTCGACGAGGTGGTCGACCGGCTGATCAGCGCCGGGCTGCACAAGACGTTTTCCGGCGCCATCAAGTGCTACAACTGCCACAGCGCGGAAAACGGCGACCCCAACAGCACCGACCCGCAAGCGGTCGGCGGCATCCCGTTCGCCCAGCGCATCGCCGACGAGCTGGTGTCGCGCGGCTACCGCAAATGCCGCATCTTCGGCTATTACGGCTCGATCGACAGCTTCGTAAAGGACGGCTCGGAAGGCACGCACAAATATGTGCGCCGGCGCGAGACGACCGGCGGCGTCACCAAGCAGGTGGAAGGCGGCCGCGCCAGCGAGGCGCGCTACGAGTTCTTCGGCCGGGTGAAGCCGAAGAAGCCCAACATCTTCAAGCGCATGTTCCACTAGATCAGGGGCGCGTTCGACGCCCGACGGGATTGGATTCAGCCGGCCATCAGGCGCATCTGCGAGACCACCTCGGCCTCGCGGATCGGCTTGGAGAAGAACACCGCGCCGTCGGGCAGCGTCGTGTCGGTGGGCACGAACTTGCCCGAGGTGACGATGAGCGCCACGGGCGGCCAGCGGTCGCGGATGGCACGCGCCAGCTCGATGCCGTTCATGCCGCGCGGCATGTCGACATCGGTGAAGACGATGCGGATCTCGGGATGGGTCTCGAGCAGGCGAATGGCTTCGATGGCGTCGGCCGCCTCCAGCGTGGCAAAGCCCGCATCCTCGATCATGTCGACGGCGCTCATTCTCAGGAGCGGTTCGTCCTCGACGATGAGGACGACTATTCTATCGCGTGGGGCGATGGCCATTATGTTCCCGTCTATTCAAGACTGCTGAAGCTGGGACAGCTTCGCTTGCATGCGTGCATGCAGCCCCCTAGCCTCGTAACTGATGTCGACGCCGCCGGTTCCGACCAGGCCCAACTTAATCAGCCGCGAGCCGAAACCGTTGCGCGCAGGGGCGGTGACGGGCGGGCCGCCATGCTCCGACCATTCCATGGTGAAGTCGGGATCGACGCCGTCGGCCGCAAGCCGCCAGCCGATGCGCACGGTGCCGTCGCTGGTCGACAGCGCGCCGTATTTGGCAGCGTTGGTGGCCAGCTCGTGCAGCAAGAGCGTCAGCGCCAGCGTGGCGCGCGGGCCGATGTTGATCGCCGGGCCGTCGATCTCGAAACGATCGTCGTCCTGGAATGCCGACAGGGCTCTGGCCACGACCTCGCGGATGGGCGCGGCCGACCAGCTTCGCTGGACGAGCACGTCATGGGCGGTCGACAGCGCGTGCAGCCTTGCGACGAAGGCGTCGACGGACGGGCGGTCGGAGGCGTTGCGCAGCGTCTGGGTGGCGATCGCCTGGACCATGGCGAGCGTGTTCTTGAGCCGGTGGTTGAGCTCCTGGTTGAGCACCGACTGGTCCTGCTGGGCGCGCAGCCGCGTGACGGAGACCTGGACGCGGTCGGCGACCGAGCGGATGAAGTCGATCTCGTCGACGCTCCAGTCGCGCGGCGCAGCATCATGGACGAAGAACACCGCAACGGTGCGGCCACGGCTGATGAGCGGGATGTCGACCATGGCGCCGACGCCGAGCGCGCGCAGCGGGCCCGGATCGTCACGGGTCTCGACGTCGTCATCGACATTGCGGACGATCAGGTCGCGGCCGTGGCGCGCGGCGATGCCGAACGGGCCGGTCTCGTCGAGGGCATGGGTGCCGGCGAGGCTCGCCTGGCCCTGCGCCTGCCAGTCGCCGTCGACGCGGATCGTGCGGGCATCCTGGTCGATGCGGCCGAAGCCGGCGCGCGACACGTTGAGCATGCGGCCGACGATCTCGCCGGCGATGCGGCCCATCTCGGCCAGGTCGTCGGAATGGCGCAAGCGCTCGCCCAGCTCCATCAGCGCCGACAGCCGCTGCACGGCGGCGGCGTGGACGGCCAGCGAGCGGCGCAGCTCGAGCTGGGTCATCACCTGGCGCGCCAGCAGCTTGAGCGTGCGCAACTGGTGGGCGTCAAGCTCGCGCGGCACGGTGTCGAGCACGCAGACGGTGCCGATGGCACGGTTCTCGCGGGTCTTGAGCAGCGCACCGGCATAGAAGCGCAGGCCGCCATCGGTGTGCACCAGCGGGTTGCCGTCGAAACGCGCATCCTCGCGCGCATCGTTGACGACCATCATGTCCTCCATGAGGATCGCATGGCCGCAGAACGAGGTTTCGAGCGGAGTCTCGCGCACGCCAAGGCCGACCTCGGCCTTGAAGAACTGGCGATGGGTGTCGACCAGGTTGACGACGGCGATCGGCGTGCCGCAGACTTCCGCCGCAAGCTCGGCGATGTCGTCGAACTCGGGCTCCTGCGGCGTATCCAGAATGTCGTAGCTGTGAAGCGTTGCGGATCGCAAGGCCTCGTCAAGGGACAATATGCTGTCTGGTTTCAATGTGCTGCAGCCAGAGCGCCCTTGAGCGGGCGCATTCGTGTTCATTGCGTTGCGGCGCAGTGTAGAGGAGTTGGGCGGCGGAAGCGACTCCCATGCGCGCCGGCGGGCGCAGCTTCTTTGCAATGGGGCGTCGGTGCTTCCATATAGAGCCCGTTCCAACCACTCCGCCGAGGTACACGCATGCGCTTCATCCGCCCTCTCCTGGCAACCCTTGTGGCCGCCACTGCCCTTGCCGCCTCGCCGGCGCGCGCCGAACAGGTCGGCGAAGTCGGCGTCGACTGGCTCGGCAACGACATCATCGTGGAGGCGGTGCACGACCCGAAGGTCGAGGGCGTCACTTGCCACGTCACCTATTTCGAGCGCGGAATCATCGACCGGCTGCAGAAGGGCAACTGGTTCGAGGACCCGTCGAACTCGTCGATCGCCTGCCGGCAGACCGGCCCGCTCGTCGTGGGCGACATCGACATGGGCGACGGCGGCGAGGAAGTGTTCAGCCAGCGCCAGTCGCTGATCTGGAAGAGCGTGCTGGTCAAGCGCATCTACGACGAGGCCAACGACACGCTGATCTACATCTCGCATGCCCGCCAGGTGCAGGACGGCTCGGCCAAGATGGCGATCTCGACCGTGCCGCTCTACGGCCAGGAGGTGACGTGGAGCGAGCGGGAGTAGGTGGCGTCATGAATCTCCGCAGAACAATATGCGTGATGTTCATGGGGAAACTGGCGTCGCCACCTCGCGTGGTTCAGTCGTCGAATTGCGTTGATCGTCTGATGAGCACATGCTAGATTTTCATTTTGGAAACATCTGCTGACGAATTTGCGTTGCAAGGCGGTGCCAAGATGTCGAGCTTCCCATACAATAATCTCATAAGCTATGGACCAAACCTGGCTTTAAGAACCTTGTCGGATAGCACGGCGAATTGGCCAGACTGGGACAATGACGACCAATACGAAGCGGGCGACGAAGGTCTGACAACTGGACCATATCTGGGCACGGTGACGATCAATGGGCTGCTGTGTCCCGTGTTCCAGGGACGGACTATGCAAGGTGTCTATGAGGGATACGTCGTCATCTATTCCGGCCCGCCGCTTTCGTCCGCCACCGTCCCCCAATCCATTCCCTTGCCGACAAACGAGATCTTCTACTTCGGTGAGAACTTGGAGCCGGAAACAGGCGATGGCGTGCAAGGCGTATTCGTCGCGCTGTTCGGCCGGCCTGCCGATCCGTCGGGTCTGGCATTCTTCAACGACGCCACCAACAATGGTGCAGACCTTTCCGCCATCGGGGACCTGGCTTCAACGCAGGAATACCAGTCGCGCTTCGAGGGCATGAGCAACGCGCAGATCGTTGCATCGATCTACACATCGCTTTTTGACCGCGAGCCGGAAGCCGCTGGCCTGGCGTACTTCGTCGACGCGCTCGACAACGGGACGCTCAGCATCAACAATATCGCGATTGCCGTTCTCAACGGAGCGGAAGGGTCGGACAAGACCATCATCGACAACAAGATTGCCGCCTCAGACGCATTCACCGCTCAACTCGATACCTCGACCGAAATCGCCGCCTACGCCGGCAATGACGCGGCGGCTTTCGCACGCGCATGGCTCGAAGGCGTCACGAACACGGTCCCATCCGCGTCCGAGATCGCAGAGGCGATCGATAGCCTAACGTCGGGCAGCGCAGTAGCCGTGTGGGCCGCAAGCATGGCAGCCACCGGCGGCCTGGATGACCCGCATGATGGCGTTGCCGCCGAATACGCTTATCACGATGCCGGAGAATACGATCCTGACCTGCGCCCTGATGCCGACGTGGCTGTCAGCACAACCGGCAACTCGGCTATTGGCGACCTGTATTTCGCGTAATGCCATAGCCAATAATTCAGGTTGTATGGGCCTCGGGCCGCGTCGCCGTCCTTTGCCATAAGCGCCTGGCCCTCGGCCAGCAGAACGCCCGCCCATGAGGCATGTGCATGGCTGCCATACCGCAATGCCGGCTTGTCGCCGGTGGCGGTTGGGGTAGTCTCGCATTGTTGCGGTGCACAAACAGCCCCGCCCCTCAGTTGCTGGAAACCACATGACCATCGTTGCGCGCCATCCCGGCATGGCGATCCTGTCCTTTGCGATTGGCGCGTTCGCCATCGGCGTGTCCGAATTCGCGGCGATGGGGCTGCTGCCGTATTATGCCGCCGGGTTCCAGGTGACCGAGCCGGTGGCGGGGCACGCCGTCAGCGCCTATGCCTTCGGCGTGGTGATTGGTGCTCCGGTGCTGGCGATCGCAGGCGCCCGCCTGCCCCGCAAGCCGTTCCTGATCGGACTGATCGCGCTCTTCGGTGTCGCCAACCTGCTCGCCGCCTTCGCGCCGACGATGGACATGCTGACCTTTTCGCGCTTCCTCGCCGGGCTGCCGCATGGCGCGTTTCTCGGGATCGCCATGCTGACGGCGGCGGACATGCTGCCGAAGGGCCGGCGCGCGCGCGGCGTCGCGCAGGTGATGACGGGCCTGACGGTGGCCAACGTGATCGGCGTTCCAGCGGCCGGCCTGATCGGCCAGGCGATGGGCTGGCGCAGCCTGTTCGTCATCGTGGCAGTCATCGCGGTCGTTTCGGTGGTGTCGATAGCGCGATTTGCGCCGCATGTCGAAGCGGACCGCGGCGCATCGCCGCTCAGCCAGATCAGCGGCCTTGCCAACCGCGCCGTCTGGCTGACGCTGCTGACCGGCGCGGTGGGTTTCGGCGGCGTGTTCGCGGTCTACGCCTATCTTTCCGCCGCGATGATCGACATCGGCAACGCGCCCGCCTTCGCGATCCCGCTGGTGCTGTCGGTGTTCGGCATCGGCGCCACGCTGGGCAACCTGGTGGCCAGCCGGCTTGCCTCCTGGTCGCGTTTCGGCGGCGCGCTGGTGCTGTTGTGCGGCATGACGGCAGCCCCCATCCTCTACGCGCTGGTGATGGGCAACTGGCCGCTGATGACGCTCTCCATCTTCATTCTGGGCATCACGGCAGGCCTGTTCATCCCGCTGCAGATGCGCCTGATGGATGTGGCGGGCCACGCGCAGACGCTCGCCGCGGCGATGAACCACGCCGCGTTCAACCTCGCCAACGCGCTGGGACCACTGTTTGCCGGCATGGCGCTATCGGCCGGCTACGGCTGGGCGTCGACCGGCTGGGTCGGCGCGGCCATGGCGGCTGCCGGCATCGTCGTGCTCGGCGTGGCTTTCATGGATTCGAGGCAGACAGGGCCGGTAGGGTCTGACGCGGCGGTGCCGGTGGCCGGCGACGCTTGAGGAGTTGGAGCCGTCTTGATAAGACAGTTTCTTTCGAGCAGCGAGGATCGATCTGTCATAAATACTCTATCAATCAAACTTATCTCTGAAATCACTCCTTGAGCCTACGTTTCAGATTTTCCTGCACTGAATTTATCGTCTCTACCACATTTGAGAAGCTGCATATATTTGTACTATATCCCATTATCCCGAACATCGGCCTATTTATCTCAAAAGTTGTGTTACATATACCATATGTGCATATAAGACGCGGAAATACACCATTGCCGCTCCGCAGGGATCTAGATCTAAGCTGATAGACGTCGCTCCCACCTGACGCATCGGGGGCGCCGGTTACATCCACTGTGAATCGATCGAGCTCGGGATGGTCGGTCGCCTCTGTCAGTCGCGAGGGGGGAGGCGCCGTGAGCGCTTCCGGTATCTGTCTGCTTGCAAATATGAGGACGCGTTGCCGCCGGCATTGTGGCACCGTCTGAGTGATCGCCAACTCGTCGGTCAGATAGCTAACTGTTCTGCCATAGGCAGGCTCAACCTCCCAATAGTCGATCGAGTTTCTTCTTGTTCCTAGGCCTGTGGTGTACGCTTGGTCGCGCTCGAGCCTGATGCGATGTCCATCGAAATCGAACACGATCTCATCTTCGCTGGAAGAGCCGGCATGCGACGTCGCAGCCACAATTGCGAAAGCCATCAATATGCCAATGCGAATATAAATCGCGTTCCTGGCCATCCCCCAACCCCTCAAGTCCCAACCGTTCCATTCCCGCAATCTGTATCTCGGGAACATTGTCACGCACAACGCAGGTGAAGAACTTCAGCGCCCCCACGGTTGCCTTCAGAGATACCAGACGGCATTCTGTCAGCATGAATAAGGCGGAAAATCACGACGCTTACATAGAAGCCGCGCCGGAGCAGTTTCGCGCCATGTTGGACCGACTGCGCGCACAGCTGGCGCAGGCGCTGCCGGACGCCGAAGAAGTCGTCAAATACGACATGCCCGGATTTCAGATCGGCGATACGGTCATCGCCGGCTATGCCGCATTCAGCAAACAATGTGGCCTGTATGTCGATCCGGGCGCGATTGCCGCCCACGCCGACAAGATCGCTTCCTTGAAGCTCAAGGCAACCAAGACCGGCGTCACGTTCTCGGCAAGCAAGCCGATCCCCGACGAGCTCGTAGAGAAACTGGCTTTGCGGTCGCGTAGAGAGAAGAGTCTTTAACTCCGACGCGCCCTATACCAGCTCCACGTCGACCACGCCCTGCACCGCTTTCAGCGCCGAGGCGATCTGGGGGGAGATGCGGTAGCGGTCGGGGAGTTCGATCTCGATCTCGCCCTGCCCTTCCGGCTTGATGACGATGAACGACACCTGGCCCTCGCCGCGCGTGCCGAGCTGGCCGGCGACGGTGGGCACCGGGGCGGGATCGCGCAGGTAGATGCGGAGCTGCTTCTGGATGCGGGAGGCCTCGTCCTCCAGCGACTGCGCGGTCTGGATGCGTAAATTGACGCCTTCGGGCCGGTCTTCCGCCGACACCGTGATGACCACTGAACGGCCCGCCTCCAGCACGTCGCGGAACTGGGCGAGTGCTTCGGAGAACAGCACCGCCTCGAACTGGCCGGAAGTGTCGGAGAAGTTGACGACGCCCATCTTGTTGCCGGTGCGGGTCTTGCGCTCCTGCTTCGAGGTGATGGTGCCGGCGAGACGGCCGGCGGTGGCGCCGCGCTTGACGGCGGCCTGGAACTCGACCCAGTTCTGCACCCGCATCTTTTCCAGGAGGTCGCGGTACTCGTCGAGCGGGTGGGCGGACAGGTAGAAGCCGATGGCGGCGAACTCGCGGTGCAGCCGGTCGGCCGGAAGCCACGGCTCGCAGGCGGGCAGGACGAGCTTTTCAGGCTGGGCGCCGAGGGCCGCGCCGAAAATGTCGGTCTGGCCGGAGGCGGCGTTTTCCTGCGCGCGCGCTGCCATGCCCATCATGCGCTCCAGCCCGGCGAAGAGCTGGGCGCGGTCGAAGCCGAAGCAGTCGAAGGCGCCGGCTGCGATCAGGCTTTCGAAGACGCGCTTGCCGACGATGCGCGGATCGATGCGCGAGCAGAAATCCTCCAGCGACGAGAACTGGCGCTCGGTGCGCGCCGCGACGATGTGGTCGACGGCCGCCTCGCCGACGCCCTTGATGGCGGCGAGCGAATAGTAGATGCGGTTTTCGCCGACCTCGAAGGGACGATGCGACGACTTGACCGAGGGCGGCACGACCTCGATGCCGAGCCGCATGGCGTCGGCGCGGAAGTCGGCGAGCTTGTCGGTGTTGTTCATGTCGAGCGTCATCGACGCGGCGAGAAACTCGACCGGGTAATGCGCCTTCAGATAGGCGGTCTGGTAGGAGACGATGGCGTAGGCGGCGGCGTGCGACTTGTTGAAGCCGTAGTCGGCGAACTTGGCCAGCAGGTCGAAGATGAAGTTGGCCTGCGGCTTGGCGACGCCGCGAGTCGTGGCGCCCTCGACGAAGATGGCGCGCTGCTTTTCCATCTCGGCGCGGATCTTCTTGCCCATGGCGCGGCGCAGCAGGTCGGCTTGGCCGAGCGTGTAGCCGGCCAGCTCCTGCGCGATCTGCATCACCTGTTCCTGGTAGACGATGACGCCCTGCGTCTCCTTGACCAGATGGTCGATCTTGGGATGGATCGAGGCGATCTCCTCCTCGCCATGCTTGCGGGCGTTGTAGGTGGGGATGTTTTCCATCGGGCCCGGACGGTAGAGGGCGACGAGCGCGATGATGTCCTCGATGCGGTCGGGCTTCATGCCGATCAGCGCCTTGCGCATGCCGGCCGATTCCACCTGGAACACGCCGACCACCTCGCCGCGCGACAGCATCTCGTAGGTGGGCTGGTCGTCATAGGGGATGGTGGCGAGGTCGATGTCGACGCCGCGACGGCGGATGAGCTTGACCGCCGTCTCCAGCACGGTGAGCGTCTTGAGGCCGAGGAAGTCGAACTTCACCAGCCCCGCCTGCTCGACCCATTTCATGTTGTACTGGGTGACCGGCATGTCGGAGCGCGGGTCGCGGTACATCGGCACCAGTTCGTAGAGCGGGCGGTCGCCGATGACGATGCCGGCGGCATGGGTGGAGGCGTGGCGATAGAGGCCCTCGAGCTTCATCGCAATGTCGAGCAGGTTCTGGACGACCGGCTCCTTCTCGACCTCCTCGGCAAAGCGCGGCTCGGCCTCGACCGCATCCTTGAGCTTGACCGGGTTGGCGGGGTTGGCCGGCACCATCTTGGTCAGCCGGTCGACCTGGCCATAGGGCATCTGCAGGACGCGGCCGACATCGCGCAGGACGGCGCGGGCCTGCAGCGTACCGAAGGTGATGATCTGGCCGACCTGGTCGCGGCCGTATTTCCCCTGCACGTAGCGGATCACCTCCTCGCGGCGGTCCTGGCAGAAGTCGATGTCGAAGTCGGGCATCGAGACGCGGTCGGGGTTGAGGAAGCGCTCGAACAGCAGCGAGAAGCGCAGCGGGTCGACGTCGGTGATGGTCAGCGCATAGGCGACCAGCGAGCCCGCGCCCGAGCCGCGGCCTGGGCCGACCGGAATGTCCTGCGCCTTGGCCCACTGGATGAAGTCGGCGACGATGAGGAAGTAGCCGGGAAACTTCATCCGCGTGATGATGCCGATCTCGAATTCCAGCCGCTCGCGGTAGTCGTCCTCCGAATAGCCAGATGTGGGACCATGGGCGGCGAGCCGGCGGGCGAGACCTTCGCGGGCCTGGCGGGCGAGCTCGTCGGCCTCCGCCTGAAGGGCCGCCACCGGATCGGCGGCGTCGGCGCCGGTGAAGCGCGGCAGGATCGGGTCGCGAGTCTGCGGAAAATAGGAGCAACGCCGCGCGATCTCGACAGTGGAATCGATCGCTTCCGGCAGGTCGGCGAACAGGGCCGTCATCTCGGCCTGGCTCTTGAGATGATGGTCGGGGGTGAGCCGGCGGCGGTCGTCGACGGCGACGACGGAGCCCTCGGCGATCGCCAGCAGCGCGTCATGCGCCTCGTAGTCGTCGGCGGTGGGGAAGAACGCCTCGTTGGTGGCGACCAGCGGCAGGTCGTGGGCATAGGCGAGATCGATCATCGCGGCCTCGACGCCCTTGTCGTAGCCATGCCAGCGCTGCAGCTCGACATAGAGCCGGTCGCCGAACACGTCTTTGAGGAACAGCAGCCGCTCCTCGGCCTGCGCGCGGTGGTCGGACCTGACGGCGGCGCCGACGGGTCCGTTCTCGCCGCCGGTGAGGCAGATGATGCCTTCGGCCAGCGGCGCCAGCCACGCCGCCTCGACCATGGTGGCAAAGCCCGTCGGCACGTCGAGATAGGCGCGGCTGACGAGCCTGACCAGGTTGGCGTAGCCTTGCTGCGTCGCCGCGATCAGCACGAGCTGATGCGTCTGCGGCCCCTGCCTGCGGCCGCCATTGTGGCGCTGCTCCTCGCCCGCCGCATCGGCAAACAGCACGTCGAGCTGGACGCCGACGATCGGC
This sequence comes from Mesorhizobium sp. CAU 1741, assembly GCF_039839275.1. Taxonomy (NCBI): domain Bacteria; kingdom Pseudomonadati; phylum Pseudomonadota; class Alphaproteobacteria; order Hyphomicrobiales; family Phyllobacteriaceae; genus Mesorhizobium; species Mesorhizobium sp. CAU 1741. Next base: position 167,622 of record NZ_JBDOQP010000003.1, read on the forward strand.
TGGACGCCGTCCTTCGACGCCTTCTGGGCGAATTCCAGCGCGCCGAAGAGGTTGTTGGTGTCGGTGACGGCGATGGCGGGCGCGCGGTCCTTGATGGCGTGGCCGATGACCTTGCCGAGCGGCAGCGCGCCTTCGAGCAGCGAATATTGCGAATGCACGCGCAGATGCACGAAGGCGCGCGCGGCCGGCTTCGGCGCGGGCGTGCCCTGCGCCGCCCTGACGAGGGGATCGCGTGAAGATGCCATGATGCTGCCTCTGGCCGCCGGTGGAGAATCTGGCGCCATTGTCCGGGACCCGAGCGCGGGAGTCTAGGCGGCAGGCACGGTTGCCAACAAGGCGCGGCTCAAAAATGCTCGCCGGGCTTGAACGGACCGATGCGGATGCCGGCGGCAATGAGATAGGCGGTGGACCAGCCGATCATCAGGAAGCCGTTGACGCCTTCCAGCGCGGCGAAGACCCGCCATTCGGCCGGCGGCACGACGTCGCCATAGCCGAGCGTGCAGAAGGTGGTGATGGAGAAATAGAGCGCGGTATCGAGATCGGGGAACAGGCCGAGCGCCAGATAGGCGCCGACCCACATCCAGATCTCGACGCCGAGCACGGCGAAGATGCCGAGCGCCACCAGCACCATCGCCAGCATATGCGCGTGGCGCCTCTCCAGCCCCAGCCCGCGCGTGACGCGCTGGGTGAGACTGGTGACCATCATGAGCCCGACCATGTGAACGACCACCGTGGCGGCGATCATGCCGGTGCCGAAGGCGAGATTGTGCAGCATGACGGAGCCCCGGAGGCGAGAAGCGAGGTGGAAAGTAGCTGAAATGGAGGGCTCGGGGAATGGGGCGGTGGGGATGGAGAATGAACGGGGGTTGTCCCGGATTGGAATGTAGGAGGCTATGCGGAGCTATGATTGGCAAATAGGGAACTGCTAGTTGCGATGGATGGGAGATTGCGGCGGCGCTTCGGGCACTGTTGCGCATCTGGTGGAAACCACCAAAATTCATACAGCCTCGAAGGGGGCGCGCCCTGTTTCAGCTCGCTCCACTTTCTGGCGTCTTGTTGGCACGGCATTGGCGCAATGATTGGGGATCAGCTCTTGATGCTATCGCAAACGGGGTGCGTAATCTGAGCGTTAGCAAACTCATTGCTCCCGTCCTGGCGCAATCGCTGCTTGTGATCAATGTGCATTGAGTTCCTGTGAATGACGGCAGAGCAGAGGCTGCACTTAGGCGCCCCCGCCACCGCGGCATCGATGAACGCCGCGGACTTAGTACCTCTGCTAAAGCCCGTTCTTTTTGCGGATTCCGCTTCTGGGGTACGCAACAATGGCGGCTTGGCAGGTAGCAGGTATTGGAAATTCGGGTCCTCGGCGAACGCTGTAACGATGTCTTTGGCCTCCTTCCCATTCTGAACTGCCGTCAGAACGGTTTGGAAGTACAGGAAAAGCTGCGGAACACTCCTCTCCCCGGCACCAAATTTATGAACTGTCAGACTGACGTGTTCCTTGTGGCCGAGGAGAAATGCCTCAAACGTCGCTCGGGCCTTTAGGAAGTCTCTGACCTTGTCCCTCTCGATGATCGACTCCAAGAACCGCGAAGTCGCAAAAAACGCTGAGGGCTGAAAGGAGCCGGTACGGGTGTAGAAATAGACGACCGGGTGAAGACCGAATGAGCTCGATTGATTGCCGGTGATGCGGTGGACAAGCTTCTCGACTTTTTCGAGGAAGCGGATGGTCTCACTGCCATCAACTTCCTCCGCTAGTTGGGGCTCGGACTTTCGCTTCCCGGACGGAACGGTTACTTTGTTAACCTGGTTGATAAGGTCGAATACGAAAGGCAAGGCATTGTAGCCTTTGCCCGCAACCGGCAGATCCAAAGTTTTTACTGGACCCTCATCAATCGGTGGCTCGTATAGTGCCTGATAGATGCTCTTCCCAAGTTCTATGATCTGAGCCTGAACCGGAGCGTTGAACGGTGACCAATACTGATGCCCGGTACCTGCGCGAGTCACCGCCCGTGCCGCAATCGCGCTAGCAGACTTGCGTGAACGGAGTATCTTCTTCTCAGTAGGGTTGATTGGGGTTGCGGCTTCATTGATCTTAAAGAATGACTTTTCCGCGACTTCCCGTTCTACCGTAGGAACCCATTGTGCGGTGATATATTGGGTGGCAAGGTTGTTGTAGCGGGTGAGCATCGGTGGGGGCAGCGCCGCCGGATTATTGCGGGCGCCGACGTATTCGCCGTAACTCCCGACAGTGGCCTTAACCATTTTGCGCGTGCGTTCCGCAACGCGTCGTTGATCCTCCGATACGCGGCCACCGAAGTAATTCAGCGATATCCGATTGTCGCCATAGTCGTCGGTGACCCACGCAAGCAATGCACTCAGGCGATGTGCGCCATCGATGACAAAGGAAAAATTCCCCGCGGACCAAAGAATAACCGCTGGAATGAGTTCTGCGTCTACATACGAACGGATAAGGTCAACCACCTTGTCCGGCGACCAATCGGCAGTCTCACGCTGAAAATCGGGCTTGCGAAGTCGCGTGGCAAAAAAATGATTGTCCAGATGGTGAATGTCTATTCGTTCCTGTCCCGAATTTCCAACCCGCTCCCCTGCTGGGTCAATAAACAAATCTTCTCTTGGAATCAGCGCATCAAGATTTACGACATTGGTGGACATTAATCGCTCACGATAGTTGAAACAGAAAAGTTACAGCGGATTCAGTTATCTGTGAATGGTACCAACCGCGCCGACGCAAACATTCAGTTTGATCGCCACATACCGTCAGTTTTCCAATGGCTATCCTAGCCCACTGAAGCACCTCCCACGCCCCCACTTCCACCACCTCACCTCCCCCTCCAACCACCTCCGCACTCTACGCACACCTCCAACCTCACCCTTGCCCCCTTCCCGCTTTCCTGAAAAGTTGCGGCCAACAACAGCCTTATGAGGAATCGCCCGATGAAGACACGCGCCGCCGTTGCCACAGCCGCCGGAAAACCGCTGGAAATCATGGAGGTGGACCTCGAGGGGCCGCGCGAGGGCGAGGTGCTGATCGAGGTCAAGGCAACCGGGATCTGCCACACCGACGAGTTCACGCTGTCGGGCGCCGATCCGGAAGGGATCTTTCCGGCGATCCTCGGCCATGAGGGTGCGGGCGTCGTCGTCGATGTCGGGCCCGGCGTGACCTCCCTGAAGAAGGGCGACCACGTCATTCCGCTCTATACGCCGGAATGCCGCACGTGCCCGTCCTGCCTGTCGCGCAAGACCAATCTGTGCACCGCGATCCGCGCCACGCAGGGCCAGGGCCTGATGCCGGACGGCACCAGCCGGTTCTCGATCGGCAAGGACAAGATCTTCCACTATATGGGCTGCTCGACCTTTGCCAACCACACGGTGCTGCCGGAGATCGCGGTTGCCAAGGTCAACCCGGACGCGCCGTTCGACAAGATCTGCTATATCGGCTGCGGCGTGACCACCGGCATCGGCGCGGTGATCAACACGGCGAAGGTGGAGATCGGCGCGACGGCGGCCGTCTTCGGCCTCGGCGGCATCGGCCTGAACGTGATCCAGGGCCTGCGACTGGCGGGCGCCGACATGATCATCGGCGTCGACATCAACAACGACAAGAAGGAATGGGGCGAGCGCTTCGGCATGACCCATTTCGTCAACCCGACCGAGATCGACGGCGACGTGGTTGCCCATATCGTCAACATGACCAAGCGCGGCGCCGACCAGATCGGCGGCGCGGATTACACGTTCGACTGCACCGGCAACGTGAAGGTCATGCGCCAAGCCCTTGAATGTTCTCACCGGGGCTGGGGCGAGTCGATCGTCATCGGGGTTGCCGGCGCCGGCCAGGAGATTGCGACGCGGCCGTTCCAGCTCGTCACCGGGCGCACCTGGAAGGGCACCGCCTTCGGCGGCGCGCGCGGGCGCACCGACGTGCCGAAGATCGTCGACTGGTACATGGAAGGCAAGATCCAGATCGACCCGATGATCACGCATACGCTGTCGCTGGACGAGATCAACAAGGGCTTCGACCTGATGCATGCGGGCGAATCGATCCGCTCGGTGGTGGTGTATTAGGGGCCATGGGGTCGTCCGCTGCGGTGTTGAACGGCGTTCAGGCATGGATCCCCGGGTCAAGCCCGGGGATGACGAGGTTGGGAGGTGGGTGCCAGTTCCGGCGGACCGCGCGGGACCGGCGCGGCCGCGACATGATGCAGGCGGGTGAATGGATCCGCTTGGTGGTGGTGCATTGGGGGCCACGGGGGCGACCGGCGCGGTCTTATCGGCGTTCCGGCATGGATCCCGGGTCAAGCCCGGGGATGACGAGGTTGAGAGGTGGGTGCTGGTCCAGGCAGACCGCGCGGGACCGGCGCGGCGGCGACTGGATGCAGGCGGGTGATTGGATCAGCTCGGTGGTGGTGCATTTGGGGGCCACTCGGTCGTCCGCTGCGGTCTTGATTGGCGTTCTGGCATGGATCCCCGGGTCAAGCCCGGGGATGACGATTGCGGGGGCGTTGGGAGGAGCTTCGGACGGTTGAACCTGGCATGGGCATCCCGCTTTGGTCATCCTCGGGCTTGACCCGAGCATCCATGCCGGAACGATGCCGACTGCGCATCGACCTCCAGTGGGCGCCCGGGGATCCATGCTGGAACAATGCATGTTGCGCATGAGCTCCAGCGGCCCGCGCGGGAACTTCCCCTGCGCCGGAGCATTCTTACGGGGCTGATGGGCGTTTGAATGAGGGTTTCAACGATGACGATCTGGTCCAGGATTCCGCTGATGGCTGCCGGTATTTCGCTGCTGGCGCTCGCGGCTTGCAATGACGACGACACCGTCGTGCAGGCACAGGAGCCGCCGGCGGCGGTCGAGGAGCCGCAGACCCCGCCCGCCGAGGACGACTCGACCGACGACGCGATCGATCGCATCGAGGAAGGTGCCGGCTCGATCCTCGAGGGTGCCGGCGAACTGGCGCGCGATGCGCGCGAACGCACGGAGGAACTGCTGGAGGATGCCGGGCCGGCGCTGGAGCGCGCGCGCGACTATGCCCGCGAGCTCGGCGTGGTGATCAACGAGATCACGGAACGCGCCATGCAGGACTTCGCGGCCGGCGTCGACGCGCTGGAGGATCGCATCGACGAGGCCGATCGCCCGGTGGAACCCGTGACCGGCGATGCGGACGCCGTGCTTGCACCATCCGCCGAGCTGCGGGCCGACACGAGAGCCGCAGCCCAGGCAGGTCCGGCAGGTGTCGGGCCGGACTATGTCGGCGTGTGGGCCGGCGATGCAGCCTCCTGCGCGCGCATCGACGTCGAGCCGGTGGAGCTGATGGCGGTGATCACGCCGACGACCATCCGCCGCTACGAAGCGGTGTGCAACTTTGCCGAGACACCGATGACCGACGGTTCCGCGACGGTGGCCGCGTCTTGCATCGCCGAGGGCGATATGGAGGAGCGCGCGATCACGCTGGAGATGCCCCAGGCCGACATGCTGACCATCGACGATGCCGCGACGCTGGTGCGCTGCCATCTGCCTGAATAGGCTTCGCAGGCCGGCACCGCGGGGCTAGGATCGGATCCGGTCCAGAATCACGGCGCGGGTGCATGCAAACAATCCAGATATTCGTCGACGCGGACGCCTGTCCGGTGAAGGACGAGGTGGTGAAGGTGGCCGAGCGCCACGGATTGCTGGTCACCTTCGTCTCCAATGGCGGGCTGCGGCCGTCGCGCGACCCGATGATCCGCAATGTCGTGGTCGGCAAGGGCGCTGACGCTGCCGACGACTGGATCGTCGACAACGCGGGCGGCAACGACATCGCAATCACCGCGGACGTGCCGCTGGCCGCACGGCTGGTGGAGAAAGGCGTGCACGTGCTGGGTCCGACCGGGCGGCCCTTCACGCCGGAATCGATCGGCATGGCGGTGGCCATGCGCGACTTGAAGCAGCATCTGCGCGAGAGCGGCGAGATCAAGGGCTACAATCCGGGGTTTTCGGCAAAGGACCGCTCGGCCTTCCTGTCGGCGCTGGACCAGACGGTGCGGCGCGCCGTGCGTTCGACGGGGCAATGATGCCGGCCGGGCGGCACTGGCCGTTCTACGTCGCGGTCGCGGCCGGGCTCGTCGCCACTGCCGGCGCGGTTGCCTGGAAGCCCGGCGTGGCACTGCCGCTGGGCTCGACCGTGTTCTTCGCCACCTATCTCGCCCTGACGGTGAGCTTCCTGCCGAAGATGACGGCGGCTTACCTGCGCGCCAACGCAGCGAGCAGCGACCTGCCGGTGCTGGTGATCTTCGCGGTGACCTTCGCCGCCGTGGCGAGCGCGGTCGTGGCGCTGTTCGTGCTGCTTAACACCGAGCGCCTGCCGTCGCTGCCGGAAATCGTTCTGACGCTGCTCGCCGTGCCCCTGGGCTGGATGACGATCCACATGATGGCGGCGATCCACTACGCGCATCTCTACTGGCAGCCGCAGCCGGCCACGCCGGACGAGGACGACATGCTGGGCGGGCTCGACTTCCCCGGCACGAACGCGCCGCGCGGCGTCGACTTCGCCTATTTCTCCTTCGTCATAGGCATGACGGCGCAGACCTCGGACGTGGCGATCACCACGCATCTGATGCGGGCCACCAACCTGGTGCATGCGATCGTGTCGTTCTTCTTCAACACGGTGCTGGTGGCGGCCGCCGTCAACGCAGCGGTGGCGCTTGGAAATTAGGCAGTTTGCGAATGTGCACTTTCAATTGACAGGTTCCGGCGGCTCGTGCTCCGATCCGTCGCGGGGAGGAGAAAAGAACAAGGGAACACTGGAGACAGACATGAAGCGGACCATCATCGCAGCATCCCTGGCGCTGGGGACGGCACTGGCCGCGAGCCAGGCACAGGCGCAGGAAACCCCGGTCACCATCGGCATCAGCGGATGGACCGGCTTTGCCCCCCTGACGCTCGCCAAGGAGGCCGGCCTGTTCGAGAAGAACGGCCTGGCGGTCGACATCAAGAAGATCCCGCAGAAGGACAGGCACCTGGCGATCGCGTCCGGCGACATCCAGTGCGCGGCGACGACGGTGGAGACCTTCATGATCTGGAACGCCAACGGCGTGCCGATCAAGCAGCTCTTCCAGCTCGACATGTCGTATGGCGCGGACGGCATGGCGGTGCGCAGCGACATCGCGTCGATCGCCGACCTCAAGGGCAAGACGGTGGCGGCATCGGCGCCGGGCACCTCGCCCTATTTCGTGCTGGCATGGATGCTCAACGAAAACGGCCTGACGCTGGATGACGTGACGGTGGTGAACCTCGAACCGTCGGCGGCGGCACAGGCCTTCGTGGCGGGCCAGAACGATGCGGCCATGACCTACGAGCCCTATCTGTCGACGGTGCGCGACAATCCCGACGCCGGCAAGATCATCGCGACGACGCTGGACTACCCCATCGTGATGGACTCATTCGGCTGCACGCCTGAATTCATCGAGGCCAATCCGAAAGCCGTGAAGGCGCTCGCCTCCAGCTATTACGACGCGCTGGCGATGATCGAGAGCGACCAGGAAGAGGCGTATCGGATCATGGGCGCCGACGTGAACCAGGATGGCGAGGCATTCGGCAAGTCGGCCGGCTACCTGCAGTGGCAGGATCTGGAAGCCAACAAGGCATTCATGAGCAGCGGCATCCAGGAGTTCTACTCCAAGGCCGGGCCGCTGCTCGAAAAGATCGGCATCATCCGGGAGATCCCCGACACGGAGACCCTGATCGACACGAGCTGGATGGAATAGCCCGCATCCATGCACCTGCAGACCGCCTCTCCCCAGACATCGGGGAGAGGCCCTGATTGGCTGCGACCCAGCCGGAGCCAAACGCTCAATGTCCGACCGTTCCCGTCCCCGCTATCTGCGCCCCCTGCAGCCGGTGTCGCCCTCGACCCGGGTTCTGCTCGGCATCAGCTTCTTCGTCCTGTTCGTCATCGTGTGGTCGATCGCCACCTATGGCGGCTTCGTGACGCCGATCTTCCTCGCCAGCCCGACGCGGATGATCGAGGAAGGCTGGCTGCTGCTGACCCGGTTCGGCTTCATGTACGACATCGGCATGACGATCTGGCGCGTCTTCGGCGGCTTCGTGCTGGCCGCGATCATCGCCGTGCCGCTCGGCATCGCGATGGGCGCGTGGAAGACGGTGGAAGCGTTCTTTGAACCCTTCGTTTCCTTCGCACGCTACCTGCCCGCGTCGGCGTTCATACCGCTGCTGATCCTGTGGGCGGGCATCGGCGAGACGCAGAAGCTGCTGGTCATCTTCATCGGTGCCGTCTTCCAGATCATCCTGATGGTGGCGGTGACGGTGGGCCAGACCCGCCGCGACCTGGTCGAGGCCGCCTATACGCTGGGGTCGAGCGACGCGGGCATCGTGCGCCGCGTGCTGCTGCCGGCGTCGGCACCGCAGATCGCCGAGACGCTGCGGCTCGTGCTCGGATGGGCATGGACCTATGTGATCGTCGCCGAACTGATCGGCTCATCCTCCGGCATCGGCCACATGATCGTCGATTCGCAGGCGCTGCTGAACACCGGCCAGATCATCTTCGGCATCATCGTCATCGGCATCATCGGGCTGGTCTCCGACTTCCTCTTCAAGGAAGCCAACCGCCGGATGTTTCCGTGGAGCCTGGCATGAGCGCGGCCGTCGACATCAAGGGCGTCCAGCGGATCTTTCCGGGCCAGCGCGGCGGCGACCCCGTTACCGCGCTGACGCCGATCGACATGCATGTGAAGGAAAACGACTTCGTCACCATCCTCGGGCCGTCCGGCTGCGGCAAGTCCACGCTGCTGCGCATCGTTGCCGGGCTGGACGAACCGACGCAAGGCAGCGTCGCGGTGCGGGGCCGGCAGGTGACCGGACCGGGGGCCGATCGCGGCATGGTGTTCCAGTCCTACACTCTGTTTCCGTGGCTGACCGTGGCGCAGAACATAGAATTCGGGCTGCGTGAAAAGGGCATGCCGGCGGCGCAGCGGCGCGAGATCGTCGCCGGCTATGTCGGCAAGATCGGGCTGAAGGGGTTCGAGCACCATCTGCCGAAGCAGCTTTCCGGCGGCATGCAGCAACGCGTGGCGATCGCGCGCGCGCTTGCCAACGATCCGGCGATCCTGCTTCTCGATGAACCATTCGGCGCGCTCGACCACCAGACGCGCGGGCTTATGCAGGAACTGCTGCTCGACATCTGGGAAGCCGACCGCAAGACGGTGCTGTTCGTCACCCACGACATCGAGGAAGCGATCTTCCTTGGCAGCCGTTGCGTGGTGATGAGCGCACGGCCCGGGCGCATCAAGGCGGACATCGCGATACCCCTGCCCCATCCGCGCCACTACCGGATGAAGGCGGAAGCGGACTTCCTCGACCTAAAAGTGCGGTTGACCGAGGAAATCCGCGAAGAGGCAATGAAGGTGACGTGACGGCGGGCTGCCCAAGGCGTGGCGCGTTGTGTGGTCTCCACCTGGACGACAATGGATCTGGACTATCGCCCTGCCGGGCACTTCTCCCCGTAAACGGCAGGACTATCGCATAGGGGCTTTGGGGAGTGCGTCGACTTAAACGGGGAGAGGATGCCAGCAGACAGGCGGGGCAGCGTGAACGTTTGAAGTCGGGCGCCGCGATGGTGTCACGCGGGCGGTCTGAACGCATTCCGCTTATCGACTTGGCCGCGCACATCGGATAACCCGGAAGCATGAAAACGCTTTCCACCTCCCATTCCCATGGCGGCGTTCAGGGTGTCTATTCCCACGCTTCCGATCGTTGCAATTGCGAGATGACGTTCGCGGTGTTCGTGCCGCCGCAGGCGGAGAACGGCCCCTGCCCGGTGCTGTGGTACCTGTCGGGCCTGACCTGCACGCACCAGAACGTCATGGACAAGGGCGAGTATCGCCAGCTCGCCGCCGAGCTTGGCCTGATCATCGTATGCCCGGACACCAGCCCGCGCGGCGACGACGTGCCGGACGAGCCGGACAACTGGCAGTTCGGCAAGGGTGCCGGTTTCTATGTCGACGCGACGCAGGAGCCGTTCGCAAAGAACTACAAAATGTATTCCTACGTCACCCAGGAACTGCCGGCGCTGATCGAGGCAGAATTTCCGGCCGACATGGGCCGGCAAGGCATCTTCGGGCATTCGATGGGCGGCCATGGCGCCCTGACGATCGCGCTCAAGAACCCGGACCGCTTCCGCTCGTGCTCCGCCTTCGCACCGATCGTGCAACCCTCGACGGCGGAATGGTCGAAGCCGGCGCTGGAAAAATATCTTGGGCCAAACCCGGCGGCGTGGCGCGCGCATGACGCCTGCGCGCTGATCGAGGACGGGGCGCGGTTTGCGGAATTGCTGGTCGACCAGGGCACCGCCGACGGTTTTCTCGACGACGGGCTGCGGCCGTGGCTGCTGGAGGATGCCATCAAGGGCACCGAGATGATGCTGACGCTGAACTTGCGCAAGGGCTACGACCACTCCTACTTCTTCATCTCGACCTTCATGGACGACCATCTGCGCTGGCACGCGCAGCGGCTGGGCTGAGCGGCGATCTACCGGCGCTATCGGCCGATCAGAAACGTCGATGCCGCGTGATGACACGGCTGCCGGCATAGGCTAGAACGGATTCGTCGAGGGCTTCCGCAAGGGAGTCCTACCGGTTTGCGGGAGAGAGCAGCATTGCTGCCGCCGAAGGGGAAATCGCCCGAAATCTCTCAGGCAAAAGAACCGTAGGCCGGTCAAGACGCTCTGGAAAGTCGGGAAGCTGAACAGCTTTCCCGCGCCGAAGGTGTAAGGTCGACCGACAGGGTTCCGGTTGGCCAAGTCTCTCAGGCTTCCGACAGAGGGGCGCGAACTTGCCGCAATCCAGCGGCGGGTTGGTGCTGCTCTGGAGGTCAGATGGCAGATACGGAAACGGGCGAACTCTCAAACCTTCCGCTGAAAGACTTGCACGAGGCCGCAGGCGCGCGCTTCGGAGGCTTTGCCGGGTGGTCGATGCCGATAACCTATCCGCTGGGCGTGCTCAAGGAGCACCTGCACACGCGCGAGAAGGCCGGGCTGTTCGACATCTCGCACATGAAGCTCTTCCTGCTGACGGGGCCGGACGCGGCAAAGGCGCTGTCCCGCGCCTGCCCGATCGAGGCGGACGCGCTGGACGAAAGCCAGTCGAAATACACCTTCTTCCTCAACGACGATGCGGGCATCATCGACGACCTGATCGTCACCCGGCTGGGTTCCGCGCGGTTCATGGTGGTGGCGAACGCCGGAAACGCGGCTGAGGACGAGGCGCACCTGAAGGCAGTGGCAGCGGAGTTCGACTGCGCCGTCGAGCCGCTCGACCGCGTCTTCCTGGCGCTGCAGGGACCGGCAGCCGAAGCGGCGCTTGCCAATGCCGGGCTCGATCTTTCGCACCTCACCTTCATGCGCGGCATCGAGCCCCGGAACGGCTGGTTCGCCAGCCGCTCGGGCTATACGGGCGAGGACGGTTTCGAGGTCGCGATGCCGACGGGCGAGGCGAAGGCGTTCGCCGAGACGCTGCTTGAAGCCAAAGACGTCGAGTGGATCGGACTGGCGGCGCGCGACAGCCTGCGGCTCGAGGCAGGGCTTTGCCTGCACGGGCAGGACATCACGCCGCAGACGACGCCGGTGGATGCCGGGCTGATGTGGGCGATCCCCAAGAGCTTGCGCGAACGCGGCGCGTTCATCGGCGCGGACGCGCTGCGGGCGGCGATTGCCGCCGGGCCCGCAAGAAGGCGCGTTGGGCTGAAGCCGCAGGGCCGCCAGCCGGTGCGCGCCGGCGCGGAACTGTACGATGGCGAGGGCAGGCTGGTGGGAACGGTCACGTCAGGCGGGTTCGGGCCGTCCGCGGGGTTCCCTGTGGCCATGGGCTACCTCGGCGCGGACGACGTGTCCGCAGGCAGACCGATCTTCGCCGAGGTGCGCGGCAACCGCGTGCCCGTCGACATCCATCCTCTTCCCTTCACGCAGCATCGCTACCGCAAAGGATAATCCGCATGGCAACGACCTATTTCACCGAAGACCACGAATGGATCCGCGTCGAGGGCGGTATCGCGACCGTGGGCATCACCGACTATGCGCAGGAGCAGCTCGGCGACCTCGTCTTCGTCGAACTGCCGGAAAGCGGCAAGACCGTCTCGAAAGGCGATCCGGCCGTGGTGGTCGAGTCGGTCAAGGCCGCCTCCGACGTCTATGCGCCGGTCGATGGCGAGATCACGGCGGTGAACGATGCGCTTTCGTCCGATCCGTCGCTGGTGAACTCGTCGCCGACCGGCGACGGATGGCTGTGGAAGATGAAGCTTGCCGACGAGGCCCAGCTCGAAGGGCTGATGGACGAAGCCGGCTACAATGCGATGATTGGATAGGCGCCACGATGACCGACAGACAAGCCATTTTCGCCGACCGGCACATTGGCCCGGGACCTGCCGACATGCGCGCGATGCTCGCCGCGCTCGGCGTGCCATCGCTGGAGACGCTGATCAGCCAGGCGGTGCCACAGTCGATCCGGCTCGACCGTCCGCTCGACCTGCCCGCACCCGCCGGGGAGGCCGAGGCACTGGCCGAGCTGGCAGAGAAGATGAATCGGAACAAGGTGCTGAAGAGCTTTATTGGCGCGGGATATCATGGCGTCCACGTGCCGCCGGTGATCCAGCGCAACCTGTTCGAGAACCCCGCCTGGTATACGGCCTATACGCCGTATCAGTCCGAGATCAGCCAGGGCCGGCTGGAAATGCTGTTCAACTTCCAGACGCTGGTGAGCGAGCTGACGGGACTGCCGGTCGCGTCCGCGTCGCTGCTGGACGAGGCGACGGCGGTCGCCGAGGCGGTAGGCATCGCATGGCGGCATCATCGCTCGAAGCGAAACGACATCGTGCTGGCAGGCGAGTTGCACGCCCAGACGCTCGACGTGGTGAAGACACGCGCCGAGCCGCTGGGGATGAATATCGGCGTGGACGAGATCGGCGCGGAGACGGCGGCGGTGATCGTGCCATGGCCCGACACCCACGGTGTCTACGGCAACCCCAAGGACATCATTGCCAAGGCGAAGGACGCCGGCGCGATCGTCATCTTCGTGGCCGATCCGCTGGCGCTGACGCTGACCGAGGCGCCGGCTTCACTCGGGGCCGACATCGCCGTCGGTTCGATGCAGCGCTACGGCGTGCCGATGGGCTATGGCGGCCCGCACGCCGCCTATTGCGCGGTGTCGGACGCGCTGATGCGGCTGATGCCAGGGCGGCTCGTCGGCCAATCCACGGATGCGCATGGACGGCCGGGCTATCGGCTGGCGCTGCAGACGCGCGAACAGCACATTCGCCGCGACAAGGCGACGTCGAACATCTGCACCGCGCAGGCGCTGCTGGCCAACATGGCGACCGCCTATGCGATCTGGCACGGACCAGAGGGCCTGCAGGCGATCGCACGCAGGGTGAACGGGCTGGCGAGCCGGCTCGCGGCCGGGTTGGGTATCGACGCGCCGCTGTTCGACACGGTGACCGTGAGCGTTCCCGGCAAGGCGAAGACGATCGCCGCAAAGGCACAAGAAGCAGGCCTGCTGCTGCGTGTCATTGATGAGGATCGCATCGGCGTCACCTTCGACGAAACCTCGACCGAGGCCGATCTGCAGACGATTGCCGGCCTCTTCGGGGTCGCGGCGGCGGCGGAGGCGAAGAGCACGCTGCCCGGCAAACCGCGCGGAAAAACCTTCATGACGCAGCCGGTCTTCCATGAAAACCGCTCGGAAACGGAGATGATGCGGTTCCTGCGGCGTCTGGCCGACAAGGACCTGGCGCTCGACCGCGCGATGATCCCGCTCGGCTCCTGCACGATGAAGCTGAACGCGGCGGCCGAGATGATGCCGGTGAGTTGGCCGCAGGTCGCCGATCTGCATCCGTTCGCTCCGGCCTCGCACTCGGCCGGCTACACCGCGATGACCGACGAGCTGGAAGGCTGGCTTGCCGAGATCACCGGTTTCGACGCAGTGTCGCTGCAGCCCAATGCCGGCAGCCAGGGCGAATATGCGGGGCTGCTCGCCATCCGCCGCTTTCACCTGGAGCGCGGCGACGCCAACCGCACCGTCTGCCTGATCCCCTCCTCCGCCCATGGCACCAACCCGGCAAGCGCGGCGATGGCCGGCATGGACGTGGTGGTGGTCAAGTGCACGGACGACGGCGACATCGACGTCGAGGATCTCAAGGCCAAGGCTGCGCAGTTCTCCGACCGGCTGGCGGCACTGATGATCACCTATCCGTCCACGCATGGCGTGTTCGAGGAAGCGGTGCGCGACATCTGCAAGGCGGTGCACGAGCATGACGGGCAGGTCTATCTCGACGGCGCCAATCTGAACGCGCTGGTCGGGCTCGCGCGTCCGGGCGATCTCGGCGCGGATGTCTGCCACATGAACCTGCACAAGACGTTCTGCATCCCGCATGGCGGCGGCGGCCCGGGCGTGGGTCCGATCGGCGTCAAGGCGCATCTGGCGCCGTTCCTGCCCGGTCATGTCGACATCGGATCGGCGCATGCGGTGGCGGCGGCGCCGTTTGGATCGGCATCGATCCTGCCGATCACCTGGATGTATATCCGGATGATGGGCGGCGCCGGCCTGAAGCGGGCGACGGAGACGGCGATCCTGTCGGCCAACTACGTCGCCGAACGCCTGAAGGCGCACTATCCGGTGCTCTACAAGGGCCGCAACGGGCGGGTTGCGCATGAGTGCATCCTCGACACCCGCGTTCTCAAGGACAGCGCAGGGATCGGCGTCGAGGACATTGCAAAGCGGCTGATCGACTACGGCTTCCATGCGCCGACCATGTCATGGCCGGTTGCGGGCACGCTGATGGTGGAGCCGACCGAAAGCGAGCCGAAGCGCGAACTCGACCGCTTCTGTGCGGCGATGATCGGCATCGCCGAGGAGGCGGCGAAGGTTGCCGACGCCACTTGGCCGAAGGACGACAACCCGCTGGTCAACGCGCCGCACACAGCGATGGAGACGATGGCGGACGCGTGGACGCACCCCTATTCCCGGCAGGTGGCGGCATTCCCGCAGGGCGATGGAAACTTCGCCGGCAAGTACTGGCCGCCGGTATCGCGCGTCGACAATGTCGGGGGCGACCGCAACCTCGTCTGCGCCTGCCCGCCCGTGGAAGCGCTGGCGAGCTGAGGAAAGCAACCCCGCCGGTTTTCCACCTGCGGGACGTTTGTTGCAGCCATCAGAGGCCCGCGCCGGCGCGCGGGCCTTTTCTGTCTGGCGTGAACCTCGGCATGAATGCAGGAGGTGCAACAGTTAGCCAAGTCTGAAAGTTTTCCTTGACCGCGGCCGCGCGGTGTTCAATACTTTCCGCCATGGCTAAGTTTTCTACAGACTTGGACAGGGCATTTTCCGCTCTGGCGGATCCCACGAGACGGGCGATCGTCGGTCGTCTTTGCGATGGGCCGAAAACCGTCAGTGCGCTTGCCGAGCCGTTCGAAATGGCCCTGCCCTCGCTGCTCAAGCATGTGCGGGTGCTCGAGGAGAGCGGGCTCGTCAGCTCCGAGAAAATCGGACGCGTGCGAACCTGCAGCATCGATCCACACGCCCTGCACGCGACCGAGGCGTGGCTACGGCAACATATCGCCGCGTGGGAAACGCGCCTCGACCGCATGGAAGCCCACATCGAACGCATGAAGAGGGAGGCCTAGAACATGAGAGAAGCATCAGAGAACACCCACTCACCGTGGCGAGACTGGCCCATCGATCGTGAAATCGTCATCTCGCGCGTGATCGACGCCGGCCGGGGCGTCGTCTACGCGGCGTGGACGGACCCCAACCAGATCCAACAGTGGTTCGGACCGGAAGGCATGGTCATCGAAACCAAGGAAATCGATCTGCGTCCAGGAGGAATGTGGCGCTTCGACATGGTCGCGCGCGATGGCACGCGCTACACCAACCGAATGGTTTTCCTGCGCATGGATGCCGACGCACGGATCGAAGTCGAGCACGGTTCGGACCAGGATGACGACCCGGGCCGATTCAGGATGCTCGTCACTTTCGATGAGCAAAGCGATGGCAAGACCGTGCTCACGCTGCGCCAGATGCACCCGTCGAGGGAGCAACGGCAAGCCGGGATCGGCTTCGGCGCCGTCGAATATGGCGGCCAGACGCTGGACAAGCTGGCCCGCCACGTTGCGGAGCGGACGGGGAAATGAGCAGAGGGGGTGATCGCGGAGCCTAGCCCGCGAGGCGCCATTCGCCGACTTCGATGCGGTTGCGGCCCAGCCGCTTGGCGGTATAGAGCGCGCGGTCGGCGCGGGCCATGACGTCCTCAAGGCTCGGCATGTTGTCGTCGCCAAAGGCAATGCCGGCACTGACGGTGCAGCAGAAACTCTCAACCTCGGCGCCGGGAAAGACAATCGCGGCGAAGGCGGACAGGACGCGCTCGGCGATCTTGCGCGCCTGCTCAGGCGACACGCCGTCCATGACCATGGCAAACTCCTCGCCGCCGAGACGGATGACATGGTCGACGTTGCGGGCATTATCCTGGAAGGCGCGCGCGAAACCCTTCAGGACCTCGTCGCCGACGGCATGGCCGTGACGATCGTTGACCTGCTTGAAGTGGTCGAGGTCGAACAGCACCACCGCCTTCCGAGGACCGAAGGGCCCGGCATGGGCTGCCTGAAGCGCTCTCCGGTTCAAGAGCCCGGTCATCGGGTCGATCATTGCGGCCCGCTGGAAGCTGTCGGCGATTCTCGACTGGTCGAGGAGCAAGGTCAGGGCTCCGACGCCGGTCATGCCGAGGACCGACATGACGACATTGATGTCCTCGGCCCAATTGGTGGGCGGATAGCCGATGGACCACTGGCCCTGCGCAAGCAGGACGAGGCCGCAGAGCGAGAACGAGACGCCAAGCAGAAGGTACAGCGCGGATAGCGACGAGAGCGAAAACAGGGCGCCGCGCCGGGCGCTGAAGCAGGTCCAGGCACACAGATAGAACATGGCTGCCGTCAGCCCGTTCTGGGCGACCAGGGCCAGCCCGTCATAGCCCAGCGCGAAGACCGGCGGCACCAGAACGAGATAGGGAATGGCGATCGAGAGAATGATGGGGATCGGGCTCGTGCTGTGGGCATATTGCCGGTTGGCGGCGTAAAGGCCGATCGCGCCAAGGGGCAGCAGCGCGCAAGCGACGGTGCCAAAGATCGGCGACAGGGTCTGGTCGTAGAGCCAGAAGGCGGCGACGTGGCCGACGAGGACGACGATGGCGGCAGCCCAGGTCACCATGAAGCCGCTGCCGCGATTGACGCGCCAGAAGGAAATCACGGTGAAGCTCAGGCACAGACCCGAAATTGCCGTGGCGAGAAGCAGCGAATTGATGTCGAGCATCGGCGCATCCTCCGCGCTGGGGCCTCCGACGGACTTGGCGATCGGGACGATCGTCCCGCAAAAATCTTCACCACCTGTTAACGCAGGCGGCGGCAGTCCGAGGAACTTGGCGTCCTACCCTTCCCCGAGCAGCTTGAGATTGGCATCGACGAGCCGCTTGTCTGCCATGCCGGCCCTGGCCTCCATGAGCAACGCGCGGGCCTGCGCCTTGTCGCCGCGCAAGAGGTGGGAATAGCCCATATTGTTGACGATCTTCGGGCGGCGGCCCGCCAGCTTGAGCGCTTGTGCATACGCACGGTCAGCGAAGTCGAAACGGCCGAGTTGGTCGTAGGAAGCGGCGAGACCGAGCCAGCCCTCGGCGTTGGCCGCGTCGAGCTCGACCGCCTTGCGGAAATGCTTTTCGGCAAGCCCGTAATTGGCCTGGCGGAAATGCGACTTGGCCGAAGCGAGGTCGCCGGCGCCGGGCATCGCCCTTGGCGCGCCGAAGGCGCTGGTGGTGGTCGTGTCGATGGCGGCGGTCTGGCAGCCGGTCAAGACCATCATGCCGACGATCGCGGCCGCGAGTATTCCTGTCTTGCGAAACATGGCCCCTGGCATCCCCTGTCGGAATTCCGACTTTGGTCGACCATAGCCGATGCCGCTTAAGCTTCGGTGGGGGAATGGGCGCAATCTGGAAGGGTCGCGGTAACCGCGCGTTAAGCAAAAGAGCGTGGCTATTGAGCGGAACGCGGAATCATTCCATCGCAGTCATGCGCACGATGATCGGGATGATCGCGACCATCAGCACCACGGGCAGGATGCAAACCGTCACCGGCACAGACATCTTGGCGGGAAGCGCGTGGGCCTTCTCCTCGGCAAGCGACATGCGCTTGTGGCGCATCTCGTCCGAGAATACGCGCAGAGCGCCCGACAGGCTGGTGCCGAGTTCCTTGGATTGCTGGAGGAGCGTGGCGAAGGAGCGAACCTCGTCGAGGCTGAGACGGTCGGCAAGCGACTTCAGCGCGCCGTCGAGGCTACGCCCGGCGCGCAACTCGATCGAGACGAGCCGCAGATTCTGGCTGAGCGCGGGATAGGTCGCCTCCAGTTCCTTGGAGACGCGCTCGATGCCCGCCTCCATGCTCATGCCGGCATCCGAGCAGACGATCATCAGGTCCATGAAGTCTGGAAAGCCGTTGCGGTACTCGATCATCTTGGTCTTGATCTTCTGCGACAGCATCAGCGACGGCATGAAATAGCCGATGATCGCGGCGATGCCGACGAAGATCCAGCGGTTCATGTCCGTCGATGCCTCGCCATAGACGCGGGCGATGACCAACGCGACGATGCCGACGACGACCAGAGCGACGAAACGGATGAGGAAGAAGACGCCGACGGCGCCGGGGTCCATGTAGCCGGCCTGAATAAGGCGCATGCGCAGGCGCGCGACGTTTTCCGGATCGGCCTTGGCGTAGAATTCGTGCGCGGACTTGGCGGCACGCTCGCGCACGGCGTTGGCGCCCCTGGGCTTGTCCTTCTTCGGCGCCTGGGCCTCCTTGTCGGTGCCAGCCCGGAGCCGGCGCTTGATATCGCCCCGGTCGCCGAAACCGGCGAGAAGCGGCCATGCGGCGGCAAGCCCGCCGCCAAGCAGGAGCAGCAGCGCCAGCGGCCACAGCGGCAGGGGCCCGGAAAACCCGAAAAGTTCAGCCACGCCGCCCATCGTCAGAACCTGAAATTCGCCATCTTGAACATCATCGCGTTGCCCAGGAGCAGCCATGCCACCGAACCGCCCAGCAGATACCAGGTCATCGGCACATGCCAGATGGAGGCATAGAATTCGGGCATCATGACCATGATGCCGGCGGCCAGCAAAGCGGGGATGGCGCTCAGGATATAGGCCGACATGCGGCCTTCCGTGGATATCGAGCGCACCTTGCGCTTGAGCTTGCCGCGCTCGCGGATGACGGTCGACAGGCCGTCGAGGATTTCGCGCAGATTGCCGCCGGAGCTCGACTGGATCGAGACGGCGGTGACGAAGAGCGGCAGGTCGTCATGGCCAACGCGCTGGTACATCGCATGCAAAGCGGTGACGAGGTCTGAACCGAAGGTGACTTCGTCGGCGACGAGGCCGAACTCGGTGCCGATCGGATCGGGCATCTCGCGGGCGACCATGGCAATCGCGACCGGCACCGGATGACCGGCCTTGAGTGAGCGCGTGATCAGTTCCAGCGCCTCGGGCAACTGGATGCCGAACAGCTTGTGACGCCGCGATCGCAGGAAGCGCAGCGTCATGAGCGGCAGGATCGCGCAAAGCGGCAGCGCGGCAAGGAGCGCCATGCGCAACGGCACGCCGAAATAGGCGAGCAGCAGCGCGATGCCGAACGCCGCGCCGGTCGTGGTGAGAAGGAAGCGCGGTATCGGCATCACCAGGCCGGACTGGGCGCGCAGCTTGCGCAGGCCGTTGAGCGAGAACAGGCTCGCGCCATCGACGCCGCGCTCCTTGCGGAGCTGGACGAGCACCTGCTGCTGGGACAGCATGCTGTCCTGCAGCCGCATGCGGCGGTTGACGGCAACGCGCCTGTCGTTGCGGCCGGAATAGATCAGGAAGACGGCCTCGGCGATGAGTATGCCGGTGATCGCCGCGGCGGCGTAGATGAGGTAGAGCGCGGTCATGTGGGGACCCCGGGGACACTGGTCAGAAAGGCCGCAGCTCTACGGCGCCCCCCTCTGGCCTGCCGGCCATCTCCCCCACGAGGGGGGAGATCAGCCTTCACAGTTCTTGGCGTTGATCCTGCGAGGCCGGTGGTTGGCGAAGGCGCAGAGAATGGAGCTCGACATTGGCCCCCTCTGGCCTGCCGGCCATCTCCCCCACGAGTGGCGAGATCAGCCTTCACAGTTCTTGGCGTTGATTCTGCGAGGCCGGCGGTTGGCGAAGGCGGAGAGGATGGAGCTCGACATTGGCCTCCTCTGGCCTGCCGGCCATCTCCCCCACGAAGGGGGAGATCAGCCTTCACATTTCTTGGCGCTGATCCTGCGAGGCCGGTGGTTGGCGAAGGCGCAGAGGATGGAGCTCGACATTGGCCCCCTCTGGCCTGCCGGCCATCTCCCCCACGAGGGGGGAGATCAGATGCCGCATTGGTTACGCGCAATCCACCATGCTGACGAACGGACGAAAGGTGTGATGAAGGCCAATCTCCCCCCTCGTGGGGGAGATGTCCGGCAGGACAGAGGGGGGCAACGTAGGGTGTGTCCATCTCCGACCAGTTCACTCCTGCGGCTTTCCGGGCTCGAAATATTTGCCGTCGAATTCGATGCCCATGGCCTTGAGGTCTTCGAGGAAGCGCGGGCGGATGCCGGTGGCTTCGAAATGGCCGACGATACGGCCGTCGTTTTCGGTCCCGGTGCGCACGAAGCGGAAGATTTCCTGCATCTGGATGACGTCGCCCTCCATGCCGGTGACCTCGGCGACGCTGGTGACCTTGCGCTGGCCGTCGGCAAGGCGGGTCAACTGCACGATGATGTCGAGCGCCGACGCGATCTGCGAGCGGATCGAGGCGACCGTCATCGGCATGCCGGTCATGCCGAGCATCTGTTCGAGGCGGCTGATCGCGTCGCGCGGCGTGTTGGCGTGGATGGTCGCCATCGAGCCCTCGTGGCCGGTGTTCATCGCCTGCAGCATGTCGAACGCCTCCTCGCCACGGCACTCGCCGAGGATGACGCGGTCGGGGCGCATGCGCAGCGCATTCTTGACGAGGTCGCGCTGGCGGATCTCGCCATGGCCCTCGATGTTGGCGGGACGGGTTTCCATGCGAGCGACGTGCGGCTGCTGGAGCTGGAGTTCGGCGGCGTCCTCGATGGTGATGAGGCGCTCGTCCTCGGGAATGAAGGCCGACAGCGCGTTGAGCATCGTCGTCTTGCCGGTGCCCGTGCCGCCGGAGATGATCGTGGTCTTGCGGGCGTAGACGGCGGCGGCAAGCACTTCCGCCATGGTGTGGGTGATGGCGCCGAACTCGACCAGCTTGTGCAGGCCGAGCTTGTTCTTGGAAAATTTGCGGATCGAGACCAGCGGGCCGTCGACGCCGACGGGCCGGATGGCGGCGTTGAAGCGCGAGCCGTCCAGCATTCGCGCGTCGACCATAGGCTGGCTCTCGTCGACACGGCGGCCGACGGCGGCGACGATCTTGTTGATGATGCGCAGCAGATGCGCCTCGTCCTTGAACGGGACGTGGATCTTTTCGAGCTTGCCGCGCCGTTCGACGAAGCAGTTCTCATGACCGTTGATCAGGATGTCGTTGATCGTAGGGTCCTTCAGCAGCGGCTCCAGCGGGCCGAGGCCGACCATCTCGTCGACGATGTCGTCGACCAGCGCGTCGAGCTCGGCGGAGTTGATCGCCATACGCTCCTCGCGCGTTTTCTCGGTGACGAAATCGTGCACCTGGCGGCGCATCTCGTCCTTGGGAAGGCGTTCCAGCGCGACGAGATTGATCTCCTCGATGAGCATGCGGTGGATGCGGATGCGCGCCTCGAGAACCCGGTTGGACGCCTTGGACTGCTCCTGCCTGACCTCGGGTTCCTGCTTGCGGGAGTTGGGAATCGTGACGACGACTTCGCGCTCCGAGGAACGGGAAGGACGCGGGGCTTGGGCCGCGCGGGCCTGAAGCATGGAGAAACGGCTTGCCGACATGGGCGCTATCCCGACTTTCGCATGAACGGCAGGCCGAACAGCGATTTCTTCTTCGGCGATGCCGCCTCTTCAGGCAGGATGATGCGCTTCAGGTCGTTGACGACATTGGCGTTGGCATCGATCGCCTGCAGGGGCACGCCGCGATCGACCGCCTCGCGCACGAGCTTGTAGTTGTTGGCGATGCCGCCGGCGAAGTAGTTGCCCAGCACTTCCTGCACGTCGGCCTGCTTGACGCCGTTGTCGAAGGCGCGCTGCTCGAAGCGGTTGACGATCACCTGCGGCTCGACCTCCTTGCCGACCGTCTCCTGGATCGCCTTGATCAAGCGCTGGGTGTGGCGCAGGCAGGGAACGGTCATCTCGGCGACGATGTAGAGCTTGTTCGAGCCCAGGAGCACGGTCTGGGTCCAAGGGAACCAGGTGCGCGGCAGGTCGATGACGACATTGTCGAAATAGGCCGAGACGAGATCGAGCATGCGCAGGACCACGTCGGTGTTGAAGGTGCGCATCTCGGCCGGCTGGGTGGGAGCGGCGAGAAGGCAAAGGCCGCTCTCGTGCTTCGACAGCATGACGTCGAGAAGCTGGCGGTCGAGGCGCTCCGGCTGGTTCTCGATCTCGGTGATGTCGAACAGCGGCTCGAGATCGAGATATTCGGCACAGGCGCCCTGCTGGAAGTTCAGGTCGACGATGCAGGTGGAGGCAGGGCGCGAAATCGAATGATGGAGCTGCCACGCGGTCTGCAATGCCAGCGTCGTGGCGCCGACGCCGCCGGCGGCGGGCATGAAGGTGTAGATCTGCGAATCGGCATTCTCCGCCCTGCCCGGCCCGTGCATCGCACGTATGCAGGAGCGAACGAGGTCGGCGGTGGTGATCGGCTTGACCAGGAAATCCGCAACGTGGAGCTGCACCAGAATGCGCACGGCGGCCGCGTTGAATTCCTGGGTGACGACGACGACCGGGGCGCGACCGTCAAGGCGGCGCATGACGCGCTGGAGCGCCTCGATCTGGTCGATCCTGGAAGCATCCATGTCGATGATGACGACGCCACAATCGGCCTCCTGGAGCTCGCCGCGCAGTTCGGCGATCGGCTTTTCGACGGTCACGAGTTCCGTCGCCTCGGAGGTCGCAAAGGCGGAGCGCACCTCCTG
This sequence comes from Mesorhizobium sp. CAU 1741, assembly GCF_039839275.1. NCBI lineage: Bacteria > Pseudomonadati > Pseudomonadota > Alphaproteobacteria > Hyphomicrobiales > Phyllobacteriaceae > Mesorhizobium > Mesorhizobium sp. CAU 1741. The sequence goes on from NZ_JBDOQP010000003.1 coordinate 190,791, forward strand.
GGCGAAGGCGCGGTCGGGCGAAACGAGGACAATGCGGCGGGCGGCGGCCGTGCTCATCGGGCGACACCCGTGGCGGCGCGCACCAGTTCGCTTTCTCCTTCGGCTTCGCTGCTCTCGGCCTCGCCGCGATCCGCCGGCACCAGCAGATGCGTGTCCTCGACGCCGACGGGCCAGGGATCGACCATCTGCATCGCGGTGTTGGCGGCAATCGCGTCACCGGCCTGAAGCGTCACGCCGTCATAGCGCAACACGTCCTCGGTCATGCAACCGGACAGCGGCAGCAGGACAACGGAAAGCAGGAGGAGTTTCACCTTGCTGGCCATTGCGTCACTCCAGATCCAGGAAATGGCCGTGGGAAGGAAGGGGTGCGCTTGCGCCCCCGGCACCACCACCGGGGGCGTAAGCGAGCGCGCCGACCGGACGGCCATTGGCGCGCACTTCCTCGACATTGCCGAGGAAATAGTCGGTGTTGCTGGCCGGCTTCGAGCCATCGAACGGTGTCGCCGGGCGCTTGGTCGGGTCCATCGGCTTGACCAGATACGGGGTGATGATGATCACGAGGTCGGTCTCGCGACGCTGGTAGGCCTTGGAGGAGAACAATGCGCCGATGACGGGTAGCCGCCCGATGCCCGGCATGCGCTGCATCACCTGATCGCCCTGGCTCTGCAGCAGGCCGGCGATCATGAAGCTCTGGCCGCTCTTGAGATCGACCGAGGTCTGAGCGCGGCGCACGATGAAGCCCGGGATCGCGATGTCGCCGATGCGATAGGAGGCCGAGGTATCGACGGACGAGACTTCGGGCTCGATGTCGAGGCTGATGAGCCCATCGGCCAGCACCTTGGGCGTGAAGCCGAGGCTGACGCCGTACTGCTTGTACTCGACGGTGACCTTGTTCTCGTCGGTGGAGACCGGAATGGGGAACTCGCCGCCGGCAAGGAAACTCGCGCGCTCGCCGGAACGTGCGATCAGGTTCGGCTCGGCCAGACGACGCGCGACACCGCGATCCTCCAGCGCCTTGATCGCCCAGTCGATGGAAAAGCCGCCGGACGCGTAGCTGCCCAGGATGTCGCTGATGCCGGTCGACGCGCCGGCCTGCGGGTCGGAGTTCAACGAGAACGAACCAGCGGGCCCGACATAGCTCGCGCCGATCCGCGAGCTGAGCTCCTGGCCGACCTGGCGATTGACCTCGACGAAGCGAACGTTGAGCTGCACCTGCTGCGAGGACGAGATGGCGACGGAATTGATGACCTCTTCCTCGTCGGAGAAGCGCGCCGCGATGCTGGTCGCCTTCTCGACGGAGACCGCGTCTTCGGCAGACCCGGAAAGAACCAGCCGGCCATTGGCCGAATCGACCTTGATGGCGCTGCCGGGTACCGCGTCGCGGATGGTGCTGGCGAGGCGCGCTGTATCCAGCGTCACCTCGATGTCGACGGAGGCGACGAGCTGGCGGTTCTCGTCGAACAGCGCGATGCCGGTGGTGCCGAGCGCGTTGCCGAGGACGTAGAAGGAACGATCGGTGAGCGGCGTGACATTGGCGATGTCGGGATCGCCGACGACGATCTCGTAGAAGGTCTGGGCGGTGCGCACGGTGCGCGGCTTGCCTTTCGCCACCTTGACCAGCGTGTGCCCGCCGGCGGCAAGCTGGATCGTGTCGCCGTTGGCCCGCGCCACGCGCGCCGCGCCGAAGGCGAGCGCGAACGCCGCCAGGAATATCAGGGGCATGCGCAAGTGGCGCAGCCAGCCATTCTTGCCCGCAGGCGTGCTTTGTCTCATGGTCCCCTTGGCTCCCATCCAGCCAGCCATGCCGCCACCCGTCACTGGACAGGCGACACCACTTCGTAACTTTGTGTTTCAGTCATGCCCCGCGTGACGATCACCGTGGTCAGGCGCGGTCCCGCCGGCTCGTCGGCGTTGCCGAACAGGCTGCCGACAGCCTCCGTCACCCCGCTCCCCAGCGAGCCGCCGAAAGAGGAAATGGTGGTCAGCCCGTCAGGCGTCAGGCCACCTTCGCCCGCCGAGCGCAACGATAGCGACAGCGTGCCGACATTGCGCGCCAGCGCCACTTTCTGCGCGCCTTCCATCGTCACCTCGAGGGTGACGGAATCGACCACCTGAGGCCCGGTCTCGCGGGTGTCGGCGCCCTGCCCAACCGTCAGCACACGCGCGTTGGAAACGACGATCTCGGTCGCGATCGTCGAACCCGAGGCACCGCGCGCATTGCCTGACACTTCCTGGATCGCACCGGCATCGCGGGTCAGCACGACGTCGACCCGATCGCCGGGCGTGATGAAGCCTCCGACGCCGGCGATCTCGTCGGTGCGCACCGTGACGGCGCGCATGCCCGGCGACAGCAGATTGGAAAGCGAGGCCCGGCCGTTGGGGCCGGACAGCTTGGCCAGAAGCACCGGCTCGTTCGGCTCCATCGGCGAGAGGACCACGCGAGGCCCCTCGCCCATCAGGTCGTCAATCGACGCGAAGGCGCCTTCTGGACGCGATTGCGCCGGCCACGGAATTTCCACGAGCTGCGCGGCGTCAAGCGGCGCGCCATAGCGCAGCGGCGCCGAGGCGACGACGATCTTGCCGAACGCGACGTCCGGCGCCGACGCGACGAGCACCGGCGCTGCCTCGATGCGTGCGCTTGCCTGGCTGCGCAGCCAGACGTCCGCAACGAAGATCGAGACGGCACCGAACACGGCGGCGATGCCGATCATGGCTATGACTTTACGTTTCAAGCGCCTGCCCCCGGGCAATCGGATTCCTGGTGTGATTGACGGCAAGCCTGGGGCGGAAACCTAAACAAGACGGTAGCGAGGGCCGGACGCGCCGGGACTTTCGGGTGCACTGGTTAGCCAATTGCGACCACGGTCCGTAAAATTGCCGCTATGTGGACAGATGGGTCGCCTCACCGAACGGAACGGGAACTCCCGTCGCAATGGCCAATGAACCATGGCAGTATCGGCGGTGATTCGCAGGCAATCGAACGACAGGCTTCATGGAAGACGCAAACGATCTCTTCTCCGGCATGCCGGCTCCACAGACGCCGCCGCCATCGCGCCCGACCGATCCGCTGGTGCAGGCGGCCAAGGCAACCAAGCCGCAGACGAAGGACGGCAGCGAAGGCTATAGCGCGGCCGACATCGAGGTGCTGGAAGGTCTTGAACCGGTGCGCCGGCGGCCCGGCATGTATATTGGCGGCACCGACGAGAAGGCTCTGCATCACCTGTTTGCGGAAGTCATCGACAACTGCATGGACGAGGCTGTTGCCGGCCACGCGACGTTCATCGACGTGGAGTTCTCAGCCGACGGCTCGTTGAGCGTCACCGACAATGGGCGCGGCATTCCAATCGATCCGCATCCGAAATTCCGCGACAAGTCGGCGCTCGAAGTCATCATGACGACGCTGCATGCCGGCGGCAAGTTCGACTCCAAGGTCTACGAGACGTCGGGCGGCCTGCATGGCGTCGGCGTGTCGGTGGTCAACGCGCTGTCGGACATGCTGGAGGTGGAAGTCGCGCGGGGCCGAAAGCTCTATCGCCAGCGTTTCTCGCGCGGCGTGCCGCAGGGGCCGCTGGAGAATCTCGGCGAAGTGCACAACCGGCGCGGCACCAAGGTGCGGTTCCATCCCGACGCAGAGATCTTCGGCAAGAACGCAAAGTTCGAGCCGGCCCGGCTGCTGAAGATGGCGCGGTCGAAAGCCTATCTATTCGGCGGGGTGGAGATCCGCTGGACGTGCGATCCGGCGCTGATCGGCGAGAAGGACGAGACGCCCACAAAGGCGGTGTTCCACTTCCCCGGCGGCCTCAAGGACTATCTGGCAGCGTCGCTGGGGACGGACTTCCAGGTGACGCGGGAAATCTTCGCCGGCAAGAGCGAGAAGCAGAGCGGCCATGGTTCCGTCGAATGGGCGGTGACGTGGCATGGCGGCGACGGCTTCGTGAACTCCTATTGCAACACCATCCCGACGCCGGAGGGCGGCAGCCACGAAATGGGCTTCCGCACCGTGCTGACGCGTGGGCTGAAGGCCTATGCGGAACTCGTCGGCAACAAACGGGCGTCGATCGTCACCTCCGAGGACGTGATGATCTCGGCGGCGGGCATGCTGTCGGTGTTCATCCGCGAGCCCGAATTCGTCGGCCAGACCAAGGACCGGCTGGCCACCGTGGAGGCGCAGCGCATCGTCGAGACGGCGATCCGCGACGCGTTCGACCACTGGCTGGCGGACAATCCGAACGAATCGTCGAAGCTGCTCGACTGGGTGATCGCCCGGGCCGACGAGCGCCTGAAACGGCGGCAGGAAAAGGAAATCAGCCGCAAGTCGGCAGTGCGCAAGCTGCGGCTGCCCGGCAAGCTGGCCGACTGCACGCAAAGTGCGGCGCAAGGCGCGGAACTGTTCATCGTCGAGGGCGACTCGGCCGGCGGCTCGGCAAAGCAGGCGCGCGACCGGGCCAAGCAGGCGGTGCTGCCGCTGCGCGGCAAGATTCTCAATGTCGCCAGCGCCGGCTCCGACAAGCTGGCCGCCAACCAGCAGATAGCCGACCTGGTGCAGGCGCTAGGGTGCGGCACGCGGTCGAAATACCGCGACGACGACCTGCGCTACGACCGCATCATCATCATGACCGATGCCGACGTCGACGGCGCCCATATCGCGTCGCTGCTGATCACCTTCTTCTACCAGGAGATGCCGCAACTGATACGCGGTGGGCACCTCTACATGGCGGTGCCGCCGCTCTACCGGCTGAGCCAGGGCGGCAAGGTGATGTATGCGCGCGACGACGCCCACAAGGACGAGCTGATCAAGAGCGAGTTCACCGGGCGCGGCAAGATCGAGATCGGGCGCTTCAAGGGCCTCGGCGAGATGATGGCGGCGCAGCTCAAGGAAACCACGATGGACCCGAAGAAACGCACGCTGCTGCGGGTCGACGTGCTGGACGACGAGGCGGCGACGAAGGCGTCGGTTGAATCGTTGATGGGCACCAAGCCGGAAGCGCGCTTCCGGTTCATCCAGGACCGCGCCGAGTTCGTCGCCGAACTCGACATCTGACGTAAGCCAGCCCGGTCAGGCGGCCGCGATGGCAAGCGCGTGGCAGCGCGCATTCTCGCGCAGCACTTCGAGATGGATCGACTTGACGAGCGCGGCGAGTTCGCCGCGCGCGGTGGAACCGGCCTGCGTTTCCGCGGTGCTCTCGATTTCCCTGAGCATCAGCCAGCTCACTTCCTGAGCGCCGGCGACGCGGCGGCCGGCGGCAACCTCGCGCCAGACCTTCAGCGCCCGCAGGAAGACGCCATGCATGGGTGCAGCCAGTCCGGCGGCGCGAAACAGCGCCGTCACCGCGACATCGCGACCCGAGGCTAGCACGGCCCGGACGCGGGTTTCCGACTGCGACGACAAGGCCATCAGCACCGAGCCGAAGAAGTCGACCTTGCCGTGCGCGACGGCGCGGACGAGAAACGATGCCGTGAGCTCGCCGCGCAGGCGCAGATGCTCCACCAGCGCCGCGTGCTCGTGGGTGCGGGTGTGCTCGATGAGGGTCAGAGATGCGCGCATGCATGCTTCGCGGGTGACGCGCTCGGCGCGCCGGGCGCCCATCAGCGCACGCACCAGCGGTGCCTCTCGCAGGGCTTCGCCGAGCTTGACCAGCAGCGTATGGCGGCAGTCGCCCGGCAGGCGCGGATTGGTGAGAAGGCGCTCGCGCAGCGCGGCCTCGTGGCCATGGCGTTCAGCCAGGCGGCGGAAGGTAAGCTGGGCGATGTCGGCGCCGTCATTTGAAACGAGGGCGAGGCAGGCTTCGAGCTCGCCGACTTCGGCGATGGCCGCCGACAGGCTCATCGAGACATAGGGCCGCGAGGCGACAAGCGCCTGGATGGGGCCGTCCGACGAGGCGACACGATCGATGAGTTCGGCGTCACCGAGGAGTGGCGAGCGCACGAGGATGCAGGCTGCCACGTCGTGCTGATCGGCTGCCAATGCGGCGACGATCTGCGCCGGCGCCTGGCTGCTCATCGACAGGGCCTCGGCCAGCGCCGCCCTCACCTTCGGAGAGGGATCGTCGAGCAGCAGCGTCAGCGCGGCTTCGGCCTCGCAGCGATCCTCGAAGGGAAGCTGGTGGTCGAGAAAGGCACGGGCGAGCGCGGTCGCGGCCGCCGCGCGTTCGGCGACCTTCGCACTGCCGATCCATTTCAGGAAATGTCTGATGACCATGGACGCCAACGCCAACTCCGCCCCAATTGACGCCGACGCTAGAGAAAAATGGTTTACGAACGGTTCACCATGGCTATTAACCTGCCGGCAACCATGAAGGACGAGGAGAGACGCATGGCCGGGCTTTATCTGGAGGAATATGTGGTCGGCCAGGTGATCCATCACCCGATCCGGCGTTCGGTGACCGAGGCGGACAACGTGCTGTTCTCCACCATGACGATGAACCCGCAGCCGCTGCACATCGATTTCGACGCGGCGGCGAAGAGTGAGTGGGGCAAGCCGCTGGTCAACTCGCTGTTCACGCTGGGGCTGATGATCGGCATTTCCGTCCATGACACGACGCTCGGCACCATCGTCGCCAATCTTGGGATGACCGAGGTCGTCTTCCCGCACCCCGTCTTCCACGGCGACACGATCCGGGTGGAAACGGAAATCCGCTCGATCCGCGAATCGAAGTCGAAGCCGGATCGCGGCATCGTCGAGATGGAGCACCGCGCGTTCAACCAGAATGGCGACCTCGTCGCCCGCTGCATCCGCCAGACGATGGTGCAGAAGAAGCAGGTGACGGCCTGATGCGCTCCCTGCTGTTCGTGCCGGGCGATTCGGAAAAGAAACTCGCCAAGGGTCTCGCATCCGGCGCCGACGTGCTGATCGTCGACCTGGAAGACTCGGTGGCGCCGGACAACAAGGCTGCTGGCCGCGCGCTGGCAGCCGCGTTTATCGCCACCAATAAGTCCGGCCCGCGGATCTACGTGCGCGTCAACGACCTGTCGACGGGTCTGACCGACGACGACCTCGCAGCGGTGATGCCGTCGGCGCCTTCCGGCATCATGCTGCCGAAGTCCAACAGCCGCGACGATGTCGAGCGGCTCGCCGTGCGGCTGCGCGTCGCGGAAGCCGAAAACGGGCTGCCGGACGGCTCGACGAGGATCATTCCGATCATCACCGAGACGCCGCTTGGCGTGCTCAACGCCGCGACCTATTCACAAGGCGGGACACGGCTGGCCGGGCTGACCTGGGGCGCGGAAGACCTGTCGGCGGCGATCGGCGCCAGCGACACGCGCGATGCCGGCGGCGCCTATACCGACCTGTTCCGTCTGGCGCGGGTCTCGACCATTCTTGCGGCAAGCGCCGCCGGCGTCGCGGCCATCGACACGGTCTTTCCGAATTTCCGCGACGAGCAGGCGTTCCGGCGCGACTGCTTCGAAGGCGTGCGCGACGGTTTTACCGCGCGCATGGCGATCCACCCCGCGCAGGTGCCGGTCATCAACGAGATATTCACGCCGTCCAGCGACGCGGTGGCGCATGCGCGCGCGGTGGTCGAGGCATTTGCAGCGGCCGGCAACCCGGGGGTCGTCGGCATAGACGGCAAGATGTACGACCGCCCTCACCTGAAACGCGCCGAACGCCTGCTGGAACGGGCGAAGGCCGCAGGGGTGCTGTGAAGGGTCGTTCTGGCGCGATGCCGTATTGCTGTTGACCACGCAATATACGATCCATATATGGTTCGTATATTGGACAAGTGTGAGATACGTGAATGGGCATCGTGAAAATCGACGACGACCTGCATGAGGAGGCCCGCCGGGCTTCGACGGTGATGTGCCGCTCGATCAATGCGCAGGCGGAATTCTGGATGACGATCGGCATGCTGGCGGAAGCGAATCCGACCCTGTCGTTCAACGAGATCGTCAAGATGCAGTTCGCCGCCGCGCATGTGCGGATGCCGGATCTCGCGGACGCCTGACATGGTCAAGACCCCGGACGAACTGGCGCTGATGCGCATTTCCGGCAGGTTGCTGGCCTCGGTGTTCGAGATGCTGGATGGCCAGGATCTTGTCGGCAAGTCGACATTGCAGGTCGACGACCTCGTCGAGCGCTTCATCACCGACGACCTCGCCGCGCGGCCCGCAAGCAAGGGGCAATATGGCTTCAAGCATGTGCTGAACTGCTCGATCAACCATGTCGTCTGCCACGGCGTGCCAAATCCGCAGGATATCATCCGCGACGGCGATATCGTCAATTTCGACATCACGCTGGAGAAGAACGGCTATATCGCCGATTCCAGCAAGACCTATCTGGTCGGCGATGCCGCGCCGGCTGCCAGACGGTTGGTGCGCGTCGCCCAGGAGGCGATGTGGAAGGGCATCAGGCAGGTGCGGCCCGGCGCGCAACTGGGCGACATCGGTTTTGCGATCGAGCGCCACGCCAAGAAGAACGGCTATTCGGTGGTGCGGGAATATTGCGGGCACGGCGTCGGACGCGAGATGCATGAGGAGCCGCAGGTGCTCAATTACGGCAAGCCCGGGACCGGACTGACGCTGCGCGAGGGGATGGTCTTCACCATCGAACCAATGGTCAACCAGGGCACGCGCAGGGTCTCGACCGCGAGCGACGGCTGGACGGTGGTGACCAACGACCGCAAGCTTTCCGCCCAGTTCGAGCATACGGTGGCGGTGACGAAAGACGGCGTCGACGTGCTGACGCTGCGCCGCGATGAGACGGCGATGCCGGTCTCTCCATGAAGCCGTGGGTCCATCTCGATGCCGCCGATGTGCCGGGAGGCACGACGCAGTTGCGCCTCAAGCGCAGGGGCGACGAATATTCCATCATGCTCGGCACCAACGAATTGATGAACAGCCGCCTCAGCGGCTCCGAACAGGCGCTGGCCGATCTCGTGGCCGAACGCATTGCCGACAGAGCCGCGCCGAAGCTGCTGATCGGCGGGCTGGGCATGGGCTTTACGCTGCGGGCCGCACTCCGGCGCTTCAGCGCCGATGCCGAGATCACCGTCGCGGAGCTCGTGCCCGCCGTCATCGCCTGGGCGAACGGGCCGCTTGCGCCGGTGTTCGCGGACAGCCTTGCAGACCCGAGGGTGAGCATCGTCAACGACGACGTCGGCAGTCTCATCGCCGCCAACTCACTCGGGTACGACGCGATCCTGCTGGACGTCGACAACGGCCCGGAAGGGCTGAGCAGGGAGCAGAACAACGGCCTTTACGACCAGACGGGATTGCAGCAAGCCCGGGCGGCGCTGCGGCCGGCGGGACTGCTGGCCGTCTGGTCGTCAGCCCCGAGCCCCGCCTTCACGCGCCGCCTCGGCCGCGCCGGGTTCGCGGCCGAGGAAGTCACGGTGCGGGCCAGCACACATGGCCGCGGCGCGCGGCACATGATCTGGATTGCAACCAAGCGCGGGTGATGAGTAGTTGAAAGACCGCGGCGGCGTGCTTCAGCCAGGCGCGGGTTCTGTTGCCGGCGTCTTTGCGGATGGCAGGTTGTCGATGAATGCCGTTATCGTTGTGCGAAACGGGGTCGTCGGTCGCGCGATCAGCCGGCCGAGATCGCCGCCATCATTGAACAGCGCGCCCTTGGCGATACCCGCATCGGTATTCGAGAGGATCGCCGCGACCATTTCAGGCAAGCCAGCGCTCAGAACCGCCTGCTTGAAATCATCCGGTGTCAGGTTCTCGTAGGTCATCGGCTGGCCCGACGCCTCGCTCACCACGGCGACCAGCTCTTCCAGCGTGAAGGCGGCATCGCCCGCCAGCTCGTAGGTCCGCCCGGCATGGTCGCCGCCCACCAGCACGCTGGCCGCAGCCTCCGCATAGTCGGCACGGGCCGCCGACGAGATGCGCCCCTCGCCCGCAGCGCCGATGAGCGTTCCCTGCTCCACAGCCATCGGCAGCCGCCAGGTGAAGACCTCGGTGTACCAGCCATTGCGCAGCAGGACGTAAGGCACGCCCGATTCCGCCAGGGCGGCCTCAGTGTCGCGGTGCTCTTCGGCAAGAAGCAGCGGGGATGTGTCGGCATGAAGGATGCTGGTGTAGGCGATCAGGCCGACACCGGCATGCCTGGCAGCGGAGATGACGTTGCGGTGCTGCACCTTGCGCTTGCCGTTCTCGCTGCTGGAGATCAGGAGCATCCGATCGATGCCCTCGAGCGCGCTCGCCAGCGTCTCCGGTCGGTCATAGTCGGTAACGCGAACAGCGACGCCCTTGTCGCGCAGTGCAATGGCAGACGGTTTGGCGGGATCGCGCACGCCCGCGACGATCGCGCTGGCGGGGCGCGTCTCGAGCAACGCATCAATGACCAAGCCGCCAAGGTGCCCTGTTGCGCCGGTGACGAAGATTGTTTGCAGATCGGACATTGTCGTTCTTCCTTGCGGTTCATTTCAGATACAAGGTAACTATGTGAGACCAGCGCCGATGTGAAGGAGGCAGAATTTTGGGACATGGTGAGGCAAAGGTAACCACGCCACAGCCACGAGCCGCCGCTCCGGGTTCCTCGGGAAAACGACCGCAATGGTCGTCCGACGCGGATTGTCCGGTGCGCGATGTCCTCGACCGGATCGGCGACAAGTGGTCGACGCTGATCCTTGGCACATTGGCCGAGGGCCCGCACCGCTTCAGCGCCGTGCAACGTGCAATCCCGGACATTTCCAAGCGGATGCTGACGCAGACGCTGCGCGATCTGGAACGCGATGGCCTGGTCGCCAGAGCCGTCTATCCGACCAAGCCGCCAAGTGTCGAATACCGTCTGACGCCGCTTGGCGAGACGATCCTCGAGCCGCTGGCCGTCCTCATCCGTTGGGCGGACCTCAGTCACGCCGCGATCAGGACCGCACGCTCCGCCTTCGACGAAGCCATCTAGCCGGTTGGGCACGCTTCGGTGCCAAAGCATTCATTGCCAATTGCGCCCACGCCCGGTTCGAAATCCGTCGGTCTCAGCGCTATCGACCCAACCCATCCGTCACCCCTCCCATTTCGGGCGGCGCATCTGGAAGGTCTCGGTCACGGCGGCGTAGTCCATGTAGCCGAGGCGGGAGACGGTGCCGGCCTTGACGATGTCGAACAGGCCGTCGGTCATCGCCGCTTCGTCCATATAGACGCCCACGACCTCGCCGAAGACGACGAAGCGGTCGCCGGTCTGGCCGTCGAGGCCCTTGGGCTGGATGATGTCGGTGACCTTGCATTCGAGCGCGGCGAGCGCGCCGCGCACGCGCGGCGGGGCGACGAGGCGCGAAGGCTCCATCTCAAGGCCGGCATAGTCGAATTCCGACGTGCCGCGCGGGGCATCGACAGACGACGCGTTCATCTTGTCGACCAGCGCGCTGCCGACGAGGTTGCAGACGAACTCGCCGGTCTCGCGGGCGAAGGTGACGCTGTCCTTCTCGCTTTCGGACGAGAACATCACGAGATGCGGATGGGTGCTGAGCGCGTTGAAGAACGAATAGGGCGCGAGATTGTGCGCGCCGCCGGCCGACATCGTCGAGATCCATCCGATCGGGCGCGGGGCGACGATGGCCTTAAAAGGGTCGTGCGGCAGGCCATGGCCCTTGGAGGGTTCGTAGAACATTGGCTTATCCTTCAAAAGGTCCGGTGTAGTCGGTGACGAGGGCGTCGATGTCCGGGCGCGGGCGCTCGAACGGCACGCCTTCATGGGTGCCGATATGGACGAAGCCGATGACGCGCTCGTGCGGGGCAAGGCCGAGGATGCGGCGTCCCTCCTCGTCATCGGAATACCAGTTGGTGATCCAGTTGGCGCCGTAGCCGAGCGCATTGGCGGCCAGCACCAGGTTCATGGCGGCGGCTGCGCCCGACAGGACCATTTCCCATTGCGGGATCTTGGGATGCTCGCGCGGGTTCGAGACCACGCCTATCACCAGCGGCGCGCGCGAAAAGCGCGTCAGCTCCTGCTGGCGGCGGGCCTCGCTCAGTTCGCCCTCGCGCTCTGCCGCGCGCGCAGCCAGGAGCTCGCCCGCGCGGATGCGGGCGTCGCCGCGATAGAGGATGAAGCGCCACGGGGCGAGCATGCCGTGATCGGGCACACGGGTGGCGACGGTCAGAAGCGTGCGGATCTCGTCTTGCGAGGGGCCTGGCTGCCTGAGTTCGGCAATGGGCGCGGATTTGCGCGCGAGCAGAAAATCGATGACGGATGAAGACAATGGAGGCTCCCGGGCCGGCTTGGAGGAATTGGTACCGACGGAAAGCCGGATGCCTTGCTTGCGCGAAGCTGAAGGCCTGCGCTTTTGCGCCTTGAAATTGCCACCGGTCTGGGCTTCAAAGCAAGCCATGACAGGGGCGAAATCAAGAGCCAGACCGTTCACACTGGCAGCCAGCATGGCGCTGCTGGGCATCGCGTCCGGCCCAGCCGGCGCGCAGGACGCGGCCGATCCGATCGAATCCCTGAAAGTTCCTGGCATTTCAAGCTATGCGCCACCAAGCGTGCAGCGTCCGCTGGCAACCGCCGGCAATGGCGAGATCACGCTTTCGGCACGCCTGACCGAGGAAGGTCCCGACATCACACGCGGCCTCGTGTGGCGGGTTTTCAAGCCAGTGCCCGACCAGGACGGCAAATTGCCGCTGGTGGCCTCGGCGCAAGGCGGGTCGGGCGTCTTCGACCTCGAACCCGGAAGCTATCTGGTGCACGCCTCGTTCGGTCGTGCCGGCGCGACCAAGCGGATCACCATCGGCTCCCAGTCGCGTTCCGAATCAATGGTGCTCGATGCCGGCGGCATGAAGCTCGACGCGGTGATTTCCGGCGGCCAGCGCATCCCGCGCGACAAGCTGCGCTTCGCCATCTACGAAGCGGAACCGGACATCAATGGCGATCGCGCGCTGATCATTCCCAACGTCAAGCCAGGCGCCGTCGTGCGGCTGAATTCCGGCACATATCACGTCGTGTCGAATTACGGCGCGGTCAACGCCGTGATCCGCTCCGACATTCGCGTGGAAGCCGGCAAGCTGACCGAGGCGACGGTGGAGCACAGGGCCGCCCAGCTCACGCTGAAGCTCGTGCGCGAGAATGGCGGCGAGGCGATCGCCGACACGTCATGGGCGGTGCTGACGGATTCGGGCGATATCGTGCGCGAAAGCGTCGGCGCGTTTGCCTCGATGGTCCTGTCGGAAGGCGACTACGCCATCGTCGCCAAGAACCGCGACCGCATCTACCAGCGCGACTTCAAGGTAGTCGCAGGCCGCAACCAGGACGTCGAGGTGCTGGCCACGGAGAACGAGGCCGACGACGCGGCACTCGACTGAACGCTTGCTTCACGCAGCCCTGCGCGGCGCGACCTGCACCACCTTGCGAAGAAATCCAAGCCGTGGCGGCCGTTTGGCCGGACACGCCAGATCGAACACGGCGCGGTGCAGGCGCCGGGTGAGCGCATGGCGGCCGTCCTCGCGCGCCAGGTCTTCCCAGGAGATGACGGCGCCCGGCGTCACGTCGATCGACCGGCCAGCGAGCCGCGCGAACTCGCGGATCAGCAGCGACAGGCGCAGGGTGATCGAGAAACGGCTGACCAAGTGGAACAGCGGCCCGTTCTGACCGGAAAAATGCACCGGAATGACCGAGGCCCGGGTCTCCTGGACCAGCTTGGCCGGAAACAGCTTCCACGGCAGATCTTCCGCCGCGCCGAAGCCTTTGGGCGCGGTGGCAACCCCGCCGGACGGGAAGATGACGATGGTGACGCCCTCCCTGAGCAGTCGCACCGCCTCATGGCGGACCGCCAGATTGTTCTTCGTCGCTTCCCGCGTTTCGGAAAAATCGACGGGAAGCGAATAGTCGCGAATCTCGGGAACGCGCAGCAGGTCGGCGTGGATCATCACCTTGAACGGGCGCCCCAACTGCTCTGCGAGCGACAGAATGGCAATGCCATCGCCGATGCCGAACGGGTGGTTTGCAATCATCACCAGCGGACAGTCGGGAAGATTGGCGGGCGGCCAGGCGCCATGGGTGCGCACCGTGATCCCGAGCAGGGCGAGCATGCGGGAAAACACGCGGTCGCGCGACGGCACGATCTCGCGCCGCCATGTGTCATAGAGCTTCATGAAGCGGCGGCGCCCGGACACGCCTTCTATGGAGCGTATGACCCAGCGCTTCAACGGCGGCTGGTTCGCGTTGGCGTAGGACAGGTCCGGAACGTGGCTCGGTGCGCGGCGGAACAGGAGCTTCATGAGCAAGCGATGACGCAGGTTCATGACACTCGTGTGAACGGGCGGATGGAGAACCACCCGCCCGCCAGGCGTCAGATTGCCGGCAGCGCCTCGACGCGTTGCTGGTCGGGCGGCGTCGCCTCCTCGGCAAGCGCGGTGAGCGCGGCCTGCAACGTCATCGACTCCTGGTCGCGGGAGCCGAAGCGACGCATGTTGACGGTGCCCTCCTCCGCCTCGCGGCGGCCGCAGACGAGAATGACCGGCACCTTGGCGAGCGAATGCTCGCGCACCTTGTAGTTGATCTTCTCGTTGCGCAGGTCGAGCTGGGCCGTCAGGCCGGCGGCCTTGAGCCTCGCGACGACGCTTTTGGCGTAGTCGTCCGCGTCCGAGGTGATCGTGGCGACCACGACCTGCAGCGGCGCGAACCACAGAGGGAAATGCCCCGCATGGCTCTCGATCAGGATGCCGAGGAAGCGCTCCAGCGAGCCGACGATGGCGCGATGGATCATCACCGGCTGCTTCTTTTCCGAATCAGCACCGATATAGAAGGCGCCGAACCGCTCCGGCAGGTTGAAGTCGACCTGCGTCGTGCCGCATTGCCATTCGCGGCCGATTGCGTCGCGCAAGGTGTACTCGAACTTCGGGCCGTAGAACGTGCCCTCGCCCTCGTTGATGCCGGTCTTGATGCGATTGTCCTCGCGCGCCATGCGCTCCAGCGCACGCTTGAGGATATCCTCGGCATGGTCCCACATGGCGTCGGTGCCGACACGCTTTTCCGGACGCGTGGCGAGCTTGATCACCACCTCGTCGAAGCCGAAATCCTTGTAGACCGACATCATGAGGTCGTTGATCTTGAGGATCTCGGCCTCAAGCTGGTCCTCGGTGCAGAAGATGTGCGCATCGTCCTGGGTGAAGCCGCGCACGCGCATCAACCCGTGCAGGGCGCCTGACGGCTCGTAACGGTGCACATTGCCAAATTCCGCAAGCCGGATCGGCAGATCGCGGTAGGACTTCAAGCCATGCTTGAAGATCTGGACGTGACCCGGGCAGTTCATCGGCTTCAGCGCGAAGACCCGCTGGTCGGCCTCCTCGTCGTCGGGATGGGTGAAGGCATGGGCGGATTTCACCGCGAACATGTTCTCCTGGTACCAGCCCCAGTGGCCCGACGTCTCCCACAGCGCCTTGTCGAGCACCTGCGGGGCGTTGACCTCCTGGTAGTCGTCGCCAAGCCTGCGCCGCATGTAGGAGATCAGGTTCTGGAACATCTTCCAGCCCTTGGCATGCCAGAAGACGACGCCCGGCCCCTCCTCCTGGAAATGGAACAGGTCCATCTCGCGCCCAAGGCGGCGATGGTCGCGTTTCTCGGCCTCCTCCAGCATGTGGAGATACTGGTCGAGCTGCTCCTGCGACGCCCAGGCGGTGCCGTAGATGCGCGTCAGCATCGGATTGTTGGCATCGCCGCGCCAATAGGCACCGGCGACCTTCATCAGCTTGAAGGCGCTGCCGATCTGCCCGGTCGAAGCCATGTGCGGACCACGGCACAGGTCGAACCAGTCGCCCTGATAGTAGATCTTCAGGTCCTGGCCTTGCGGGATGGCGTCGATCAGCTCGACCTTGTAGCTCTCGCCCTTGTCGGAAAAGACCTTCTTGGCACGGTCGCGGTCCCAGACCTCCCTGGTGAAAGGCTGGTTGCGCGCGATGATCTCGCGCATCTTCTTTTCGATGGCAGGGAAATCGTCCGGGGTGAACGGCTCGTTGCGGGCGAAGTCGTAATAGAAGCCGTTCTCGATCACCGGGCCGATCGTCACCTGGGTGCCGGGCCAAAGTTCCTGCACGGCTTCCGCCAGCACATGGGCGGTGTCGTGGCGAATCAGCTCCAGCGCGCGTGGATCGTCACGAGTGACGATCTCGATGCGGCCAGACGAGGCGGGATCGGCGAGATCACGCAGTTCGCCGTCGATCGCGATCGCGACAGCCTTCTTGGAAAGCGACTTGGAGATGGATTCGGCGATGTCGCGGCCGGTGCTGCCGGCGGGATACTCACGAACCGAATTGTCGGGGAATGTCAGGGAAATGGCGTTGGCCATGATGCGTCCTCTTCATCCAGTCCCGCCTACGAGCGCGGGTGGTTGCATTGTGATGGCCGCGGGAACGTATGAGGGCCCGGCGGCGGCGCGCAGTCTTAAACGCACCAACGCCGAGCGTAAAGGTCCCTGTGAAGGCGTGCGGACGAAGCTGCCTGTCGATCAGGCCGGACGGACGGTCAGGAATTGTCCTCGACGGGTGCCTCGGGGCCATTCTTCTTGATCGAATCGATGGCGTTCTGGGCGCTCGCCTTGGAGGCGTAGCCTTCCGTGGAGAACATGACCTCGCTGTTGTACTTGAAGCGAACCCGGAACTCTCCGGACTTGTCCTTGTAGATTTCGAACTTGTGAGCCATGGCGCTTTCCCCTCTCTTGGTAGCGTTCTGGTGCAATGTGCCAACACAAGAGCCAGTGGGCAAGTGTCGATGTCCCTGCGTCAACCGGTATCAGTCGCGCTTCGAAGAAATCGACCAGTATCGCCAGGGCATATACCAGCGGTACTGTTCGGCCAGCCTTTCTGGCACCAGATCGATGCCATGAGTGCCGCCAGGTCCGCATCTGAGGACGCGGAATAGACCCATGAAACCACCGGCCCATAGCCCGTGGCGCGCAATCGCCTCGTAGGCGTATTCCGAGCAGGTGGGGAAATGGCGACAGGAATTGCCGATGAAGCCGGACAGGGTGAGCTGATAGAGCCGCACGAGCGCGGTGCCCGCGATGCGGCCGGGCGTCCTCGGCCATGCGCCGGAGAAGTTGCGGCTCTTATGGGCCATTTCGCGCTATTTCGCGATCATGCCGCCTGGCCGGAGCGCTTCTTCTCGACCTGGCCGATGGCGTCGACGACAGCATCGAAGGTCAGCATGGTGGAGGCGTGCCGCGCCTTGTAGTCGCGCACGGGCTCCAGATATTTGAGGTCCTCGAAGCGGCCTTGCGGCGGGGCGCCGTTTTCCTTGAGCATCTTCAGCATCGCCTCGCGGACTTCGCGCAGTTCCTGCCCGGTCGCGCCGACGACATGTTCGGCCATAATGGCAGAGGACGCCTGGCCGAGCGCGCAGGCTTTCACGTCATGGGCAAAGCCGGTGACCACGTCGCCGTCCATGCGGATGTCGACCGTGACGGTTGAGCCACACAGCTTCGAATGCGCGGTCGCGGAGGCATCGGCGTCGTCCAGGCGACCGAGACAGCCGATATTTCCTGCAAAACCGAGAATTTTCGCGTTGTAGACATCGTTGATCATGGCATTCCAACCTAGCGGCGCTCAAAGAGAAACGATTGCCGTTTCCGTGTCTTCCAATCATCGCATCGCCCCTTATATAATGGGCTGATCCCGCATGCTACAAGTCGAGCAGAACGAGGCGCGCGGGAGGAATGCACGCCGCTTCCGGAAATGCCTTTTCATGGCCGAAATTTCCGAGAAAGGCTGTGGTCCGTTCAACTCGTCCCTTCGTAGAAAGGGACTACGGGAGACGCCTTTCATGGACGCTGTCGTCAAGACCTTTCCGCCGCGCGCGGACAACACGCAGACCGAACCCGCCGGCACGCCGCCTGCCCAGCGCCCTTCGCAAGAAGAGGTCGAGGCCGCCGTGCGCACACTGTTGCGCTGGACCGGCGACAATCCTGACCGCGAGGGGCTCGTCGACACGCCGACACGCGTTGCCCGCGCCTATCGCGAGATGTTCGGGGGATACGACCAGGACCCGGCGGCGGAACTCGGGCGCACCTTCGAGGAAGTCCAGGGCTATGACGATCTCGTGCTGGTCAAGGACATCCAGTTCCATTCGCATTGCGAGCACCACATGGTGCCTATCATCGGAAAGGCGCATGTCGCCTACCTGCCCGACGGCAAGGTCGTCGGCCTGTCGAAGATCGCGCGTACCGTCGATATCTTCGCCCATCGCCTGCAGACCCAGGAAGCAATGACGGCGCAGATCGCCGACGTCATCCAGACGGTGCTGAACCCGCGCGGCGTCGCGGTGATGATCGAGGCCGAGCACATGTGCATGGCCATGCGCGGCATTCGCAAGCAGGGGTCGACGACGCTGACGACCACCTTTACGGGCTCGTTCAAGGACCATCCCGAAGAGCAGGCGCGGTTCCTGATGATGCTGCGCGGCTTCGCCGCCTGAGGACGAACATCCCGATGGAATTCCCCGCTCCGCCCGCGGACAAGGGCCAGCTCGAGGAAGGGGCGGCATTTTCGCCGCGCTTCGACCGCGACGGGCTCGTGACCGCAATCGTCACCGACGCCCGCGACGGCACGCTGCTGATGGTGGCGCACATGAACGCGACGGCTCTCGGCCTGACGCTCGAAACGGGCATCGCCCACTACTGGTCGCGTTCGCGCGGCACGCTGTGGAAGAAAGGCGAGACGTCCGGCAACCTGCAGCGCGTCGTCGAGATGCGCACCGACTGCGACCAGGACGCGGTCTGGCTCAAGGTCGAAGTTGCCGGGCATGATGCAACCTGTCACACTGGGCGGCGTTCCTGCTTTTACAGGACGATCATCTTGCAGGATGGGGAAGCAAGACTTGTCGACGACGGCACGAGACCGCAGTTCGATCCATCAACGGTTTACGGAGACAAGGCCTGAAGGGCCTGCCGGCCGACTGCACAAGGATTCATCATTTCGATACGACCGGCCGTGTATGGTGCGCACGGGGATAGGGAGTATTGACGATGCTTGAATGGGCGTCCTTGCGCAGCAGGCATGAAGGCGGGAACGGAGGAGACCTTCCCGCCGATCCGGTCATTCACGAAAAAAAGCCGCCGCGGAAATCCGGCATCGCATTGGCGCTTGGCGGTGGAGCGGCACGCGGCTGGTCGCATATCGGCGTGCTGCGGGCGCTCGACGAGGCGGGTATCGAAATCGACATGATCGCCGGCACCTCGATCGGCGCGCTGGTGGGCGGATGCTACCTGGCCGGCAAGCTCGACGAACTGGAGGATTTCGCGCGCTCGCTGACCAAGCGCCGCATGTTCGGCCTCATGGATTTGAGCTTCGGCGGCAACGGGCTGCTGGGCGGCATGAAGCTGACGGCGCGGATGCAGGAGCACATGGCGGGCCTGACCTTCGCCGACCTGCCAAAGCCTTTCGTCTGCGTGGCGGCGGAAATCCGCACCGGCCATGAAATCTGGCTCTCCAGCGGCTCGCTGATCAACGCCATGCGCGCATCCTACGCGCTGCCGGGCGTGTTCGAGCCGGTGCTGTGCAACAAGCGCGTGCTGGTCGACGGCGCGCTGGTCAACCCCGTGCCGGTGTCGGTGTGCCGGGCGCACGAGCAGCCGCTGGTGGTGGCGGTCAACCTGCACTACGACCTCTTCGGCCGCGCGGCGGTGATCAAGCACAGCGCGGATGCTCCGGACTCGTCCGCTGAACTGGTGGTCGACAAGGGACCGAGCGAGCGCGAGGCGCGGCTCGGCATCACCGGCGTGATGGTCGAGGCCTTCAACATCATCCAGGATCGGATATCGCGGGCGCGCATGGCAGGCGACCCGCCAGACCTTTCACTGCTGCCAAAGCTCGGCCATATCGGACTGACGGAGTTTCACCGCGCAGACGAAGCGATTCGCATCGGCTACGAGGTGACGAAGGTTCATCTCGCCGATCTCGAGCGACTGCAGACGGTGCTGGGATAGTCCAGCGTTACCTGACAAGCGAAGCCCGCGATCCAGTGATCGCGGGCTTCGTCTATTTAGCGCCTATTGCGGAAGAGCGAAGGCGATGAGGTAGTCGCCACGTTCCGGCGACGTGCGGGCGCCACCTGCCGAGACGACAACGTATTCGCGCCCGGTCTCCGGCGACGTGTAGACGAGCGGTGTCGTCTGCGCGCCGACAGGAAGCCGGTGCTTCCAGACCTCCTTGCCGGTGGCCAGGTCAAACGCCCGGATATTGTAGTCGAGCGTCCCCGCATAGAAGATCAGGCCCGAGGCGGTGGTGACCGGGCCGCCGACGGTCGGCATGCCGGTCGGCATGGGCACATGCATCTTGATGCCGAAGGGCCCGTTGTCTTCGACCGTGCCGAGAGGCACCTGCCACGCGACGGTCTGGGTCTTCAGATCGATCGCCGTCAGCGTGCCGTAGGGAGGCTCCTGACACGGCACGCCAAGCGGCGACATGAAGGTGACCTTCGATGCACCGTATGGCGTTCCGAGCTGGCCGGACAGACCCTCATGCGAGCCGCTTGCATCCTCGGCGTCGGCCTGCTCACGCGGCACGAGCTGGATCCGATGCGGAGAGCGCGTGTCGTTGAAGACCAGATAACCGCTCGGCTCGTGGATCGACGAGCTTCCCCAGTTCATGCCGCCGTAGAACCCCGGCCATTGCAGCGACGGGTCGAGCCCCGGCGGCGTGAAGTCGCCGTCATAGCGCAGCTTGCGGAACTCGATTCGGCAGTAGAGCTGATCGAACGGCGTGGTGCCCCACATGCGCGCCTCGGTAAGAGGCTCGGCGCCGATCGCCGGCATGCCAACCGAGTAAGGCTGCGTTTCAGCCGTCCAGTCGCCCTCGACCGCACCCTGCGGCACCGCCCGCTCCTCGACATCGTAGACCGGTTCGCCGGTGGCGCGGTCCAGCACGAAGATCTGGCCACGCTTGGTGGTCTGGATCAGCGCCGGGATCGTGCCGCCATTGCCGTCGGGAATGTCGTAGAGCGCCGGCTGGGCTGGCAGGTCGTAGTCCCACAGATCGTGATTGACCGTGCGGAAATGCCAGCGTTCGCGGCCGGTCTGGATATCGAGCGCCACGACGGTGGCTGTGTATTCCTCATCCAGTTCGGTGCGGTGTGCGCCATAGAAATCCGGCGTCGCATTGCCGGTCGGCAGATAGACGAGGCCGAGTTCCGCGTCGAAGGCGGGTGTCGTCCAGACGTTGGGCGTGCCGCGCGTATAGGTCTCTCCTTCCGGCGGAAAGCGCGTGATGTCCGGGTTGCCGAGGTCCCAGGCCCAGACGAGTTCGCCCGTCTCCGCATCGAAGCCGCGCACGACACCCGAGGGCTCGCCGACGGCGACGTTGTCGACCACCCAGCCGCCGATGATGATGATGCCTTCGGCAACGGTGGGCGCAGAGGTCTGGAAGTAGAAGCCCGGGCGAACGTCGCCCATGCCGACCTTGAGATCGACCGTACCGTTGTCACCGAATTGCGGGCAGAGCGCGCCGGTGTCGGCGTCGAGCTGGATCAGGCGCGCGTCGATCGTGCCGAGCACGATGCGCCGCTGGCAGATCGCCTCTTCGGTCGACTGAGCCTGGTCAGCCGGGGCCTCGGGCTCGGTCGTCGGCGCCTGAGCCACGGCGGGTTCGTCTCCCGCCTCACCGGTTTCATCTCCGGTGGCGGCTGCGTCCTCGCCGTCCTGGAGTGCCGCCTGTTCGGCTGCCTCCTGATCGCGGATCGCCTGGAGACCGGCGGAAACCTCGCCCGTCGATTCGTAATAGCCGACGCTGCGGCAGCGCTGCCAGAATGGCGAGGACGCCTCGGGATCGAAGCTCCAGCGCTGTTCGCCAGTATCGGCGTCAAGCGCGTGAACGACGTTGCGAACGGTGCAGGCGTAGATCGTGTCGCCGATTTGGAGCGGCGTGTTCTGGTCCTGCGCGCCGCTGCCGGTCGGATCGATCGGGACATCGCCATGGCGGAAGGTCCATGCGACCTCGAGGCTGGCGACGTTTTCCGGCGTGATCTGCGTATCCGGGGAATAGCGCGTTCCGTTGGGAGTTCGGCCATAGTGGAGCCAGTCCGCCGGGGGCTGGACTTCGGCAACGATCTCCGGCGCGGAGATCGCGGCGACGAACGGTACCGGCTGGAAGGCGCGATAGCCGGTCGCGGCAAGGCCGACCGCCAGCAATGCGCTGACGACGAGCGCCGGTGTCCAACCGAGGCGGGCGCCGCCCCGCGCAAGCGTCGGGGCACACAGGAACACCAGTATGCCGAGCACCGCGGGCGCCACGAGGCGAGACACGAGCGGCCAGAATGAAAGTCCGACTTCCCACAGCGCCCAGACTATGGTGGCGAGGAAAATCAGGACGAAGAGATAGAGGCCCAGCAGGTTGCGGCGCGCCAGCAGCAACGCGGAAATGACGAGGCCCGCACCGGTGGGTGCGAAGTACCACGAGCCTCCAAGTGAAATGAGCTGAATGCCGCCATAGAGGAGATAGGCTCCACCGACGACCATCAGCAGGACGACCAGCCAAACGGGCCAGGGAGCCCAGCCTGATCCTGCGGTTCTTTCGGACATGATTCGATCTTTCGCTTCTTGTCCTCCGACACAGCCGGAGATTGCATGTCCTCCCATCAGTTGCCGGGATATGCCTGTGGCGAGGGCGAGTCCAGCGGCGCGAGCGCACTGGACCAACAACTCGGCGCGACAATAGGATCAGAGCGCGGGTGCGGCGTCGACGACGCGGAACTGGGCCGATCGCGCACCGTTCCACCAGTTTGCGGACAGGTTGCCCACAAGGTGAATGGCGCGACCGCGATTGGCGTAGAGGAAGTGGCCGAGGTCGGTATCGACAGCGCGAAAGGCCATGGCCTGGAGACGCGCACCGGTCTGCGAGCGCAGCTCGAGGCGGAGGTGATTCGCGCCGACCTGGCGCGCGTCGGCCAGCGTGTGGCGCGGAAGCGCGAGGATCGGCTGGGGATGACCGGATCCGAACGGGCCGGCACTTTCCAGCGCATCGAGAAGCTCGAACGTGGCGCCATCGGCGGACAGCGCCGCGTCGATCTCCAGACACTCCTCGTGACGAAGCCGGGTGATCTCGGCCGAGGCCCAATCCTCGAAGAATGCGCGCACGGCGCCAAGCTTGTCGCGCTCGATGGTGATGCCGGCCGCCATCGCATGGCCACCACCCTTGACGAGCAGGCCCTTGTCGACCGCGGCACGTACCATGCGGCCGAGATCGAAACCGGGTATCGACCGCCCCGAACCCGAGCCGACGCCGTTGGCGCCGAACGATATGGCAAAGGCCGGCCGACGCGCATGCTCCTTCAACCGCGCGGCCAGCAAGCCGACGATGCCGGCGTGCCAGGTGTCGCTGGCGGTGACGATGACGGACGGCCCGTCACCGGCGGCAAGCTCGGCATCGGCTTCCGCGCGGGCTTCGGCCAGCATGACGTGCTCCATGGCCTGGCGCTCCTGGTTGAGACGGTCGAGCGTCTCGGCGATCTGGCGCGCCTCCAGCGCGTCGTCGCTGGCCAGAAGCCGGCTGCCGAGCGCGGCATCGCCGATGCGGCCGCCGGCGTTGATGCGGGGGCCGAGGATGAAGCTCAAATGGTAGGGGTTGAGCGGCTCGCCGATGCGTGAAACGCGCGCCAGCGCTGCAAGGCCGGCATTGCCAAGCCGGCGCATCGCCAACAGCCCCTTGACGACAAAGGCGCGATTGACGCCGGTTAGCGGGACGACGTCGCACACCGTTGCGAGCGCGACGAGGTCGAGCCAGCCGAGCAGGTCGGCAGAAGGTGCCGGCCCGCCGCGCTCGCGCAGCACGCTGGTGACGCGCACGAGCGTCACGAAGACGACCCCGGCGGCGCACAGATGTCCCTGCCCCGACAGATCGTCCTCGCGATTCGGGTTCACGATGGCGACGGCGTCGGGGAGCGGCCCTCCAACCTGGTGATGGTCGAGAACGACGACCTGCGCGCCCGCTTCGTTGGCCGCAGCGACGGAAGGCGCGCTGTTGGTGCCGCAGTCGACCGTGACGATGAGGCTCGCGCCACGAGACACGAGGTCACGCATGGCGTCCGGATTGGGGCCGTAGCCTTCGAAGATGCGATCGGGAATGTAGATCTCCGCCTCAACGCCGTAGTGGGCGAAGAAGCGCTTCATCAGCGCGGACGATGCCGCGCCGTCGACGTCGTAGTCGCCGAAGATCGCAACCTTCTCGCGCCGCATGACGGCGTCGGCGATGCGGGCGGCGGCGGCGTCCATGTCGGTGAGCGATCGAGGATCGGGGAGCAGGTCGCGGATCGTCGGATCGAGGAAGCGCGCGGCATCGTCCTGGCCGACGCCGCGCCCGGCGAGCACACGCGCGACGATGTCCGGCACGCCGTGGCCCTGAGCGATGGCCAGCGCGGCATTCTCCTGGCGCGGGTCGAGCCGGTGTGCCCAGGCAAGTCCGGTCGCCGACTGTCTCACGTCAAGAAAGTAGCGCTTTTCGGTCATTTCGGTCCCAGGTTCAGAACCGCGAAGGTAGGTTCCCGCAGCAGCTTTGGATAGGCCTCAGCCGGAATACCGGCCATCCTTGGCCTTCAGCAGTATCGGGTCTGTTTCGATCAGCCGAAGCGAAAGGACCATGTCGGCAGTCTGGGTCTTGTATGTCAGGAAGTGGGGCGTGAGAAGGTGCGCTTCGTAGGCTGCCTGATCGGCATACCCCTCCACCACGCGTATGCAGTGCGGACTGCCTTTTACCGACATCGCAAAGAGAAAGAGCACGCCCGGCTCCAGCCGAACCGAGGCTTCGATCTCTTCCGACAGCAGAGCGCGATAGCTGTCGGCGTGCCTTGGATCGATTTCCAGTTCGGCAATGCGGACCACTCTTGCCATCGACCTGCTCAGAACTTGTCCAGGTCCTGGTGGCGGGCCTTGATCTCACGCACCGTGCCGGAGGACGAGCGCATGACGATGGTGTGGGTCTGGATAGAATCGCGGCCGAACTTGACGCCGGCAAGCATGTTGCCGTCGGTGACGCCGGTCGCCGCGAAAAGCACGTCGCCGCGCGCCATCTCGTCCATCGCGTAGACCTTGTTGGGATCGGAAATTCCCATCTTGGCGGCACGGGCGACCTTGTCTTCGCTGTTGAGGAGCAGACGCCCCTGCATTTGCCCGCCGATGCAGCGCAGCGCCGCGGCGGCGAGAACGCCTTCCGGCGCGCCGCCGGTGCCAAGGTAGATGTCGATGCCGGTCTCGTCAGGATCGGTGGTGTGGATGATGCCGGCGACATCGCCATCGCCGATCAGCCGGATCGAGGCACCCGTGGCACGCACCGCCTCGATGAGGCGGGCATGGCGCGGCCGGTCGAGGATGCAGGCGGTGATCTCGGCGATCGGAACACCCTTCGCCTTGGCCAGGTTCTCGATGTTCTCCTGCGCGGGCGCATCGATGTCGACGACACCTGCGGGATAGCCGGGGCCGACTGCGATCTTGTCCATGTAGACGTCCGGTGCGTAGAGAAGGCTGCCTTTCTCAGCGATGGCGATGACGGCCAGCGAATTGGGCAGGTTCTTGGCGCAGATAGTCGTGCCCTCCAGCGGGTCGAGCGCGATGTCGACGCCCGGTCCGTCGCCAGTGCCGACTTCTTCACCGATATAGAGCATCGGCGCTTCGTCGCGCTCGCCCTCGCCGATCACCACCGTACCCTTGATCGGCAGGCGGTTCAGTTCGGAGCGCATCGCGTCCACGGCGACCTGGTCGGCCGCCTTCTCGTCGCCGCGCCCGCGCAACCGTGCCGCAGCCACCGCGGCGCGCTCGGTGACGCGAACCAGTTCGAGGGTCAGGATGCGGTCGAGACCGGGCGATGCGCTTTTTGCCATGGCGGATATTCCTGCAAGGAGACTTTTCTTCGATTGGAAGCGTCTCCTTGTGTCAAAGGCGGCTCTGGCGGGCAAGTGTCGCAACAGCCGAAATCGACGGTCCAACGAACATGAATCGATTGAATGAACCGGTGGTCGCGGGCACGCCTCAGCGGGCTCGCGCAAAGCGGGATAACAGGCTGCTGTCGCGCAGCATCTTGCAGAGGAGTAACGCCACCGCGACGACGAGAGCGGCGGCCACACCCACGCCGATCCAGGGCTGCGATCCGCCGAAAAAAACCTCGTGCATGATGCGTCCCGGCAGGAAGGTGAACAGGCCGGCGCCGACGAGCGCGCCGAGAAAGAGCCCCTGCATGATGCCGCGATGGTGAGGGATGCGTTTCTGACGCGCGGCCTGAACCCCGCGATAAAGATACCAGAGCGTTGCGATCGACAGGAGGTGGATCGGGCTCCACGGGCCGACCAGGCGGATCATGTGGATGAAGAAGGAGGACAGCGCCACCACGAGCATGAGCCCGACCCAGACGCGTCCCGCAAGCCGATGATACGGACCACCCTTGCGGCGAAAGAGCACCAGTCCGCCGAGCAGGAAGGCCAGTGTGGCGGCCAGAACGTGAAGCTTGATGGCGAAGGACGCTTCCAGAAGCGGCGTGAGGGTCATGGCGGGTCTCCTGCGGTCTTGGGTCAGAGGCTTGCGGACAAGCTGCGCGAAGCGGAATGCGCGCTTGACCTGGCAGGGACGAGCGCCTTTGTTCAAACGGGATTTCGCGAGCAGACGGGTAGCATTCGTGAAGGACAGGCTTCTGCAATTCACGATGCGCGAATTGCGCCGGAACGCATCGTCGCCGCTGATGTGGTGGGCGCTGGCCAGCGCGTCGATCGTGCTGGGCCTCGCGGGACCGTTCGGCACCTACGAGGCGCTTGCATTGCCCGGCAGGCTCGGCTTTTGGAGCCTCGTGGTGGTTGCGACCTATTTCACCGGCTTCGGCACGGTGGTGGTGCTTGAGGGCCTGCTGTTTCGCGAGCGCCCGCACCCGCTCGCATTCGCGCTGCTCGGGGCGCTGAGCGGTCCGCCGGTGGCCGGCGTCGTGTGGCTGATCAACCGCTGGGTGTTCGAGGCGAGCGTCATCGGGTACTGGATACTGGTGGTCAACGTGTCGGTGGTCGCTGCGGTCGCGTCCGGAACGATCGCGCTGTTTTCCAAGCGACTGGCCGGCGACGTGACGCCAGCGGGCAATCCAGAGCGTGCAAGAGCCGCGCTGATGGACAGGCTGCCGGCGCATCTGCGCGGCACGCTGTCCCACCTTTCAATGCAGGACCACTACGTCGAAGTGGTCACCGACAAAGGTTCGCACCTGTTGCTGCTGCGCCTTTCCGACGCCATCGCAGAAACGCAGGGCATCGACGGTCTGCAGATACACCGCTCGCACTGGGTCGCGCGCCATGCGGTCGCAAGGGTCGAGCGGAGCGGCGAGCGGATGACACTGGAAATGCGCAATGGGGAAAAACTGCCGGTCAGCCGGGCACGGATGAAGGATATCCGCGACGCCGGCCTGACCTGAAGCGCTGGTGCTAGTCTAGCCTGCGCGCTCGATGCGAATGACCTGCGGCTTGTCGATAAGATGGCCGTCCTGGGTGATGCCGTCGACGGCTTCGCGGACGGCGGCTTCGGTGGTCTCGTGGGTGACGAGAATGACCGTCTTCTGCTCGCTGCCATTGGCGCCGTTGGCGTGCTGGACGATGGATTCCAGCGATATCTCGTTCTCGGCCATGCGCCGCGCGATCGCCGCAAAGACGCCGATGCGGTCGTGAACCGTGAGGCGGATGAAATAGCCGCCTTCGTGGCTGCGCATCTGGGCGCGGGTATAGGGCGAGAGCTCCTTCACCGGGCGGCCGAAGACCGGACCGTGCTGGAAACCGGGTCGGCTCTTGGCGATGTCGGCGATGTCCCCGATCACGGCCGAGGCGGTAGCGTTGCCCCCCGCTCCCGGCCCCGACAGAAGAAGCTCGCCGAGGATGTCGGTCTCGATGGCCACCGCATTGGTGACGCCGTGGACCTGGGCGATGACGGAGGCGGTGGGCACCATGGTTGGGTGGACGCGCTGTTCGATGCCGCTTTCGGTGCGCTGGGCGACGCCGAGCAGCTTGATGCGATAGCCGAGCTCGGAAGCGGCGCGAATGTCGGCCTGGGTGATGTTGGAGATGCCCTCGAGATAGATGTCGTCGGCCGCGATCTGCGTGCCGAAGGCGAGGCTGGTGAGGATCGACAGCTTGTGCGCCGTGTCGTTGCCCTCGATGTCGAAGGTGGGGTCGGCTTCTGCGTAACCGAGGCGCTGCGCGTCGGCGAGGCAATCCTCGAACGAGATTCCTTCGTCCTCCATCCGCGTCAGGATGTAGTTGCAGGTGCCGTTGAGGATGCCGAAGACGCGCGAGACGGTGTTGCCGGCCATGGCTTCGCGCATCGTCTTGATGACCGGGATGCCGCCGGCGACAGCCGCCTCGTAGTTCAGGAGCACGCCCTTTTCCTCGGCGATGGCGGCAAGCGCGAGACCGTGACGCGCCAGCAGCGCCTTGTTGGCAGTGACGACATGGCGGCCGGCCTGGAGCGCGGCCTTGACGCTGTCGTGCGCCGGCCCCTCGTCGCCGCCGATGAGCTCGACGAAGACGTCGATGCCATTGCTCGTCGCGAGCTCGACCGGATCGTCGAACCACGACATGCCCGACATTTCGACACCACGGTCGCGGGTGCGGTCGCGCGCGGAGACTGCGGTGACGGTCACGGGGCGGCCGCACTGGCGGGTGAGCTCGGCTGCCTTTTCGGCCAGGACCCGCGCCACGCTGGCGCCCACCGTGCCGAGACCGGCTATTCCCACACGCAATGCTTCGCTCATGCCCCAGGCACCCCGTTCCAAAGTCTCAGTTCAAATGAAGTCAACGGCGCGCATTCAGCGCGACGACGTTGTCGGGCGTCTGCCCGGCGGAGCCGAGAAAACGCTTTATGCTGCGCGCAGCCTGGCGGATGCGGTGCTCGTTCTCGACCAGCGCGATGCGGACATAATCGTCGCCGTGCTCGCCAAAGCCGATGCCCGGCGCGACGGCAACGTCGGCATGCTCGACCAGAAGTTTCGAGAATTCGAGCGAGCCGAGGTGGCGGAAGGCGGGAGGTATCGGCGCCCAGGCGAACATCGTCGCCGCAGGCGCGGGAATTTCCCAGCCGGCCCGCGCGAACGCGTCAACCATGACGTCGCGGCGGCGATGATAGATGGACCTCACCTCATCGACTTCCGCGCCGTCGCCGTTGAGCGCCGCCGTCGCCGCCACCTGGATCGGGGTGAAGGCGCCGTAGTCGAGATAGGATTTTACCCGCGTCAGCGCTGCAATGAGGCGCTCGTTGCCGACGGCGAAGCCCATGCGCCAGCCGGGCATGGAGAAGGTCTTCGACATCGACGTGAACTCGACCGCGATGTCCATCGCGCCCGGCACCTGCAGGATCGATGGCGGCGGCGCGCCATCGAAATAGATCTCGGCATAAGCGAGATCCGAGAGAATGATGATGTCGTTCTTCTTCGCGTAGGCGACGACGTCCTTGTAGAAGTCGAGCGTCGCGACATAGGCCGTCGGGTTCGACGGGTAGTTCATGATCAGCGCCAGCGGCTTCGGGATCGAATGCTTCACGGCGCGCTCGAGCGCCGGGATGAACCCTGCGTCAGGCTCGACCTGCATGGAGCGGATGACGCCGCCGGACATGATGAAGCCGAAGGCATGGATCGGATAGGTCGGGTTCGGGCACAAGATGACGTCGCCAGGCGCGGTGATCGCCTGCGCCATGTTGGCGAAGCCTTCCTTGGAGCCGAGCGTGGCGACGACCTGGCGCTCGGGATCGAGCTTCACGCCGAAGCGGCGTCCGTAATAATTGGCTTGCGCCCGGCGCAGGCCGGGAATGCCGCGCGAGGATGAATAACGATGGGTGCGCGGGTCGCGGACGACGTCGACCAGCTTGTCGACGATCGCCTTGGGCGTCGGAAGATCGGGATTGCCCATGCCGAGATCGATGATGTCGGCCCCACCCGCTCGCGCCGCCGCCTTGAGCCGATTGACCTGCTCGAACACGTAGGGCGGTAGCCTGCGAACCTTGTGGAACTCTTCCATCACTTTCCCCTTGGGCGATCCCCGCGAATGCGGGGTCTTTTCGGTGGCGGGCTATACACCCAATTGCCTGACCGGTCGAGGGTTACTGCCCTTCGATGGCGTCGAGCGTCCGCTCGCCATGGCTGCCCGCGATGCGGCGCAGATCAGCCGCGCTCATGCCCGGGCCAGAGGCACGCGCGGCCAGCCCGTCGCGGCGGGCGCGCAAGGCGGCGCTGGTCGCCGCGAAGTCCTCGTCGGTGATCTGCGGGGCGGCGGCCTGCATCGGCACGTTGAGGTCGGGATAGCCGTCCGGCCCGGTATAGGCAGAGGATGGCGGCGCAACGCCTTCGGCCGGTGAAGACCGGGCTTCCGCCGTCGCGGGCATGGCGTCCTGGAGGCTTGCCGTGGTGCAGGCGGCAAGCGGCAAGGCAAAAGCCACTACCACGCCGCAAAGGGCCGAAAAAGCGAGCGGTCGCAGCCGTGCCATGTTTGCATCCCATTGCAGCCCACTGATCGTCATGCGGGCTTGATACCGATTGGACCGGTATCTAGGTCCCATGGTATTGTGTCAAGAAAAGGCCCCGCATGCAGGAGGACAGTGCCAGGCATGGCGACACGCGAGGATTCCGACAAGGAACGCAAAGAGGGCCAGTCAAAGGTCGAGCAGTATCTGGTCAAGGACCCGGAGCGCTTCGCCGTGAACATCGCGCGCGCCATCGAGGAAGCCGGCAAGGCCGCTGCCGCGTGGACCGGACCGCGAGAGCGTGGCGAACTGCGCGACACGATGGCCGAGCCGATGACCGACATGGTCAAGACCTTCTCGAAGCTGACCGAATACTGGCTGTCGGACCCGGCGCGCGCCGTCGAGGCGCAGACGCGGCTGTTTTCCGGCTACATGAACGTATGGTCGAACGCCGTGCAGCGGCTGGGCGACCAGAGCGTCGAAGACGTGGAGAAACCCGACAAGGGCGACAAGCGCTTCCAGGACCCGGAGTGGGGTGAGAACGCCTTCTTCGATTTCCTGAAGCAGGCCTATCTCGTGACGTCGCGCTGGGCCAACGACCTCGTCGACCATGCCGAGGGGCTGGACGAGCACACGCGGCACAAGGCGCAATTCTACGTCAAGCAGATTACCCAGGCGATCTCGCCTTCCAATTTCCTGCTGACCAATCCCGAGATCTTCCGCGAGACGATGGCGTCGAACGGCGAGAACCTGGTGCGCGGCATGAAGATGCTGGCGGAAGACATCGAGGCCGGGCACGGCGACCTGAAGCTGCGCCAGTCCGACAGGACACGATTCGAAGTCGGCAAGAACATCGCCACCACGCCGGGCAAGGTCGTGGCGCGCAGCGACGTGGCGGAGATCATCCAGTACGAACCGGCGACGCAGAGCGTGCTCAAGCGGCCGCTGCTGATCTGCCCGCCCTGGATCAACAAGTTCTACATCCTCGACCTGAATGCGGAGAAATCCTTCATCCGCTGGGCGGTCGAGCAGGGTCACACCGTATTCGTGATCTCCTGGGTGAACCCGGACGAACGGCACGGACGCAAGGACTGGGAAGCCTATATCCGCGAGGGCCTGCAGTTCGCGCTCGATACCATCGAGGAAGCGACCGGCGAGCGCGAGGTCAACGCCATCGGCTATTGCGTCGGGGGCACACTGCTTGCCGCCGCCCTGGCGCTGTTCGCGCAGGAGGGCGAAGAGCGCATCAGGTCGGTAACGTTCTTCACCACACAGGTCGATTTCACCCATGCGGGCGACCTCAAGGTCTTCGTCGACGAGGACCAGATCGCGTCTCTGGAAAAATCGATGGAGGGCAAGGGCTATCTCGACGGGACCAAGATGGCGACGGCATTCAACATGCTGCGCGCCGGCGACCTGATCTGGCCCTACATGGTCAACAATTACATGCGCGGGCGCGAGCCGATGCCGTTCGACCTGCTCTACTGGAATTCCGATTCCACGCGGATGAGCGCGGCCAACCACTCGTACTATCTGCGCAACTGCTACCTCGACAACAGGCTGACGCGCGGCGGACTGCAACTGGCGGGACGCACCGTATCGCTCTCCGACGTGACGATACCGGTCTACAACCTCGCAGCGCGCGAGGACCATATTGCTCCGGCGCGCTCGGTGTTCCACGGCTGCCGCTTCTTCGGCGGCGAGGTGGAGTACGTGATGGCGGGCTCGGGGCACATTGCAGGCGTGGTCAACCCGCCGGCCGCGGGCAAGTACCAGCACTGGACCGGCGGCAAGCCCGAAGGCGACTTCGAGGAATGGATCTCGGCGGCGAAAGAGAACCCCGGTTCATGGTGGCCGCATTGGCAGGCATGGACCGAAAAGCAGGACGACCGGCGCGTCGAGCCGCGCAAACCGGGGGGAAAATCACTCAAGCCGCTGGCCGAGGCACCCGGCGAATACGTCAGGGTGCGGGTCTAAATGCAGGCGATTTCAAGGCACTACCACGGTCTTGCCGCAATTCGATTTTAGTCGGACGGTTGCGTTAACGATTGTGATTCGATAGGTCTCTTACCGGGCGTAAGGGGAAAGCGCAGGCCGAGCCGGTCTCAGAACCGATATCCGGCATGGCCTGATGACATCTGGTGCGGTTCTTGGAAGGGGTTCGGCATTGAAACGTGAGGGAACGCGCCTCGCACGCGAAACATGGCGTGCCGCATTCGTGATGCTCGCATCAGTGACCCTCGCCTCGTGCACGACGACCGACCCCACGACATTCGGCCTTGCCGCCCTCGCCCCGACTATGCTTCCCGAAGAAACCAGCGATTTCGCGACGCCGAGCCCTGAGACGGCAAGCGCGCAGCCCGGCGCGATCGGCGAATTCGTGATGGACGAAGACGACCCGTCCTTGCCCGAGACGGTGGCGTCTGCACCTTCGGTCCGCCCAGGTTCGGAGGCCGAAGCAGCGCAGGCGGCCCTGACCGCGGCGCAGCCGGCCCAACCCATGCAAACGCAGGCCGCACCCGCGACCACCGTTGTTGCAGCCGCGGAGACCACGACGCCGGCGCCGATGGAAACGGCAAGCACCACACACGCGTCTCCAGAGCCGGCCGCGGAAGACACACAGCAAACCGCCGGGCAGCCGCAGCCGACGCAGTTCCTTGAAAATCCAGCGCCGCAGGTGGCCGCCGCGCCAGCCAAGAAGCGTGGTTTCCTTTCCGCCTTCTTCGGCGCGCGGCCCGCCGAGGCCGCGCCGGCCCAGCCGATCCAGGCGCTGATCGCGACGCAGACGAAGACCACGGCAGAGCCGGCCAAGCCGATCGTGCAGCTTGCCTCGACCAGTCAGCCGGCACGGCCGCTGGTGGCGTCCGCCGCCGCCGGTGGCGAGAACGCGCTGCCCGGCGTGCGCCCGGACGCGCTGTTCGAGATCACCCGCCGCTCCGGCCTCGACGACAACAGCGACATCGACCTTTACGAAGGCGGCGAGCCCTACCAGGTGGCCTCGGCCGCGGGACTGGCGCGGCTTGCGCCCAACGGCCTGCTGCGCCAGACCGAGAATGTCGACGTCGCCTGCCTCAAGCCGTCGCTGGTGCGCGTGCTGCGCGCCGTCGAGCAACATTACGGCCGCAAGGCGGTGGTGACCTCCGGCTATCGCAGCCCCGACCGCAACCGCCGCGCGCGCGGCGCCCGCAAATCGCTGCACATGTACTGCGCGGCCGCCGACGTGCAGATCGAAGGCGTCACCAAGTGGCAGTTGGCGGAATATGTCCGCTCGATGCCGGGACGCGGCGGCGTGGGCACCTATTGCCACACAAATTCGGTCCATATCGACGTCGGCCCCGAGCGCGACTGGAACTGGCGCTGCCGTCGCCGCAAATAGGCGCCGACACTCGCAAAATTTTCCCCTGCATCGCAATTCACGGGTTGCCCGACGGCGCGATGCTCAGTATAAGCCACCACGTTCTGGTCAGCGCCCATCGTCTAGCGGTTAGGACGGCGCCCTTTCACGGCGCAAACAGGGGTTCGATTCCCCTTGGGCGTACCAGAAACTTCAAGGACTTAGGTCCCCTTCCCCAGAACCGTATAATTTACGTCGAACAAGACACGGCGGAGTTGGGTGAATGCGGGCGACGATCGTAGTCGTGCGCCAACCAAGCCGATGGCCGACAGCACCTCGCAACCCGCATATCGGAGCGATGCTCGAGGGGTCCTTTATCGATCGAATTTGAGTCGATAGCTTCACCGAATGTCAGCCCGTGCCAGGCATCGTGCCATGATGGCCCGGCACATTCATCCCCGCCGTCAAGGCAAGCACGACGACCCCGCTTATCTGAAAGCGGTATTGGACGACATGATCCGGCCGCGCCGTCAGCGATGGTCGTTCGCGTTGCCACGATTGGGCAAGCCGTCCTTGCCCATATTGCTGGGAGGACTCGCGTTCGCTGGCGCCGTGGGCCTCGGGGCCACTTCAGGAAGCGCGTTGCCCGACGGTCTGAGGGCGATGCTTCCGGGGTCAGGCTGCGCCATCAAGGGCAACGTGTCTGCCGGTGGCGAGCGCATCTATCACCTGCCCAGTCAACGCTACTACCTCGACACGCGCGTTTCCCCGCTGCGTGGGGAAAGGTGGTTCTGTAGTGAGGCGGACGCCCGCAACGCTGGTTGGCGTAGATCGCGCGTGTAGCGATCGCGGACATCCCCGCTCCCTCACAAACGAAAAAGCCGCCCCGGCGTCTTGCCGAGGCGGCTTCTTTGAGCTGGGTGAAGCCTTAGCTTACCAAGGGCGATACCAGCCTTCGATCACGGTCTGCTTGTCGCGGTGGTTGCCGCCGAGCGTGGCGCCGAAATACGCGGCGCCGGCGCTGACAACCAAGGCGGCGGCGGCAAGGAATGCGGCAATCATCGCACTCTTGCGCGCCTGGTCGGCAGCCTCACGCGCCTGCTGCTCGAGTTCTCCCGCCTGAGCGACGATCTCGTCGATCCGCGTTTCAGCCTCTTCGGGCGAAATGCCTGCCCGATCCGCGACCAAAGCGGTCAGGTACTGGCGGTCCGCTTCCGTCATGCCCTCGTCGGAGGTGACCGAACTCACGAGAATCCGTCCGACCTCGGCCCGTGTGCCGTCATCAAGAGCTTCGCCCTGTCCGGCGGAACGCAAGGTGCGGTCGATCAGGATTTCGTTGGCATCGAGAATGTCGGTCGCTTCGGCAACCGCCGATGTCGCCGAC
Source organism: Mesorhizobium sp. CAU 1741 (assembly GCF_039839275.1). NCBI lineage: Bacteria > Pseudomonadati > Pseudomonadota > Alphaproteobacteria > Hyphomicrobiales > Phyllobacteriaceae > Mesorhizobium > Mesorhizobium sp. CAU 1741. The sequence continues at coordinate 225,829 of NZ_JBDOQP010000003.1, forward strand.
CCTACGGTTTGTCCGATGGCTGATGCGGCGCCAAGCGCCGAGGAGTATGTCAGGAACGCTGCCACCAGCGTGGCGACGGCCCAGACAACCAGGCCATGCGACCCGTCCCTGATGTCGGATTCGTGCTCGGTCGCGTCTCCGTGCCGGCGGCGCATGCGACCAGCGAGATATCCGCCGGCAATCGACGCGGATACCTGCACCCACAGGAGCCACAGGCCACCGATGATCGCGATCCAGTATAGTGACAGGGACTCGCCTTCATGGGCCGACGTCAGCGACAAGCCGAGCGCGGAACCGAATGTAAGCAAGACCAGAGATATTGCCGCAGCGACTGCGGCACCGGCGAAAATTGCCGGCCAGTCCACGTAGGACCGGGTGTCGTCCATTGGTGTCGTTTGAACGACCGTCTCTTCAACCAAAGCCATCGAAACTCTCCTGTTTTCTAGGTCTCAACGCAGCCCGAAGAAAGACAGGATGGCCAAAATTACGACCACCAACCCCACGAGATAAATGATTCCGTGCATGTGATCCTCCTGTGTTGCGCAAGACAACTCCTCATTGATGCCGAGGTTCCTTCACATGGTTGCCTCATTTCGCGTCGGGTTTGGCCATTGACGGTGATCGTCGGGCAACGTCGCCGCCATTCGGCGCGATGTCGCGACCGGCACTGGCCGTTAACCTTTCGTTAACCTTCCGCTCGTAGGCTGAGTCGTACAAATTCAGCACTTCGCTTTCGACACGCGACCACGGATGTACTGGCGCAATGTCGAGGCAGCAGGAAGGTCGGGCAAGCCCCGACCTTTCGCGTTTCCGGCGATGACTGCCGGGATTGGACGCGATGGCGCGCAGTGCTACACACGGCGAGTTCCAGCCGCCGAACCGTCGGATTCCCATGAGCCAGAGACGTTGCCTTTCGATCATCCTCGCCGCCGGTGAAGGCACGCGCATGAAGAGTGCGCTGCCCAAAGTGCTGCACCCCCTGGCCGGCCTCCCGCTGGTGGCGCATGCGGTAAACGCGGCCCGCAATGGCGGCGACGTCGACGTGGCGCTCGTCGTCGGGCATGGCGGCGAAGCGGTGCGCCACGCGGTGCTTCCCTTCGCGCCCGAGGCGGAGGTGTTCATCCAGGAGCAGCGCCTCGGCACGGCGCATGCCGTGCTGGCGGCACGCGAAAAGATCGCACGTGGATACGACGACATCCTGGTGATGTTCGGCGATACGCCGCTGGTGGAAACCGAGGCGCTCGATGCGCTGCGTGCCGGTATCGCCGGCGGCGCCGCCGTTGCGGTGATGGGTTTTCGCGCCCCCGACCCGACCGGCTATGGCAGGCTGATCGAGAAGGACGGCGCGCTGGTGGCGATCCGCGAGGAGCGCGAGGCGAGCGCGGTAGAACGCCGGATCGATTTCTGCAATGGCGGGATCATGGCGATCGCCGGGGACCGCACGCTGGCGCTGCTGGATGCCGTCGGCAACGCCAATGCGAAGGGCGAGTTCTACCTTACTGACATCGTCGAAATCGCCACGTCGCAGGGGCTGAATGTGGTCGCCACGACGGCACCTTATGAAAGCGTTCTGGGCATCAACACACGCGTGGAACTGGCGGAGGCCGAGGCGATCTGGCAGCGGCGGCGGCGGCGCGCGCTGATGCTCGCAGGCGTGAGCATGACCGCGCCGGATACGGTCCAGCTCTGCCACGACACGCAGATCGCGCAGGACGTGACGATCGAGCCCAACGTTGTCTTCGGCCCGGGCGTGCGTGTCGCCTCGGGGGCCCGCATCCGTGCCTTCTCGCATCTGGAGGGCGCGAGCGTCGCGGAAAATGCGGAGATCGGTCCCTATGCACGGCTGCGTCCCGGCAGCCAGATCGGCGAGAGCGCCAAGGTCGGCAATTTCTGCGAGGTCAAGAACGCGGTGGTCGATAGCGGCGCCAAGGTGAACCATCTCTCCTATATCGGCGACGCGCATATCGGGGCGAAGGCCAATATCGGCGCGGGAACGATCACCTGCAACTATGACGGCTTCCTCAAGCACCACACAGAGATCGGCGCCGGCGCCTTCATCGGCTCCAATTCGTCGCTCGTCGCCCCGGTGACCATCCACGATGGCGGCTATGTCGCCTCCGGCAGCGTCATCACGCGCGACGTGCCGGCCGACGCGCTCGCCTTCGGCCGCGCCAGGCAGGAAAACAAGGAAGGGCTCGGCAAGACGCTGCGCGACAAGCTGGCGGCGGAGAAGGCCGCAAAGGCCCGCAAATAGCCGGTAACGGAATCATCAGGGCTCGATGATAGGCAAGAGCCAAGAGGCTGCCGCCCGCGGACATCAACTGAAACCATAAGTGACTTTCGCGGCGGACGGCCCATCACTAACAATCCGCCTGCCTTCTTGGGCGGAAACGGGAAAGGTGGCTTGGGATGTGCGGAATTGTCGGGATCGTCGGGCAGGCACCCGTCGCGCCGCTGATCGTCGATGCGCTGAAGCGGCTCGAATATCGCGGGTACGACTCGGCCGGCGTCGCCACCATCGCGGCGGGCAAGCTCGGGCGCAGGCGCGCCGAAGGCAAACTCATCAACCTCGAACGCCGCCTGCAGGACGAGCCGCTGGATGGCACGATCGGCATCGGCCATACACGCTGGGCCACGCATGGCGTGCCCAACGAGACCAACGCGCACCCGCATTTCTCCAAGGACGTGGCGATCGTCCATAACGGCATCATCGAGAATTTCGCCGAACTGCGCACCGGCCTGATCGCCGACGGTTACGAATTCGCCTCGCAGACCGATACGGAGGTCGTGGCGCATCTGGTATCGCGGGAGCTCGCCAAGGGCCTCGGCCCGGTGGAGGCCGCGCATGCCGCCCTGCGGCAACTCGAGGGCGCGTTTGCGCTCGCCATCATGTACCGCGGCGACGAGGACATGATCATCGGGGCGCGCAACGGACCACCGCTGGCGGTAGGGCACGGCGAAGGCGAGATGTATCTCGGCTCCGATGCGATCGCGCTGTCACCTTTCACCAACGCCATCACCTATCTGGAGGACGGCGACTGGGCGGTAGTGCGGCGCGGCAGCCTCGAAATCTTCGATATAGACGGCAACAGAGTGGAGCGCCGGCGACAGCAGTCGGTGGGCACCAGCTATCTCGTCGACAAGGGCAACTACCGCCACTTCATGGAGAAGGAGATCCATGAGCAGCCGGAGGTGGTCTCGCAGACGCTGGCGCATTACCTCGACTTCGCCAATGGCGTGGCGCGGCGCGGCGACACCCCTTTCGACTTCGCCAAGATCGACCGGCTGGCGGTCGCGGCCTGCGGCACCGCCTATCTGGCCGGCCTGGTGGGCAAATACTGGTTCGAGCGCTATGCACGGCTTCCGGTCGACATCGACGTCGCCTCGGAGTTCCGCTACCGCGAGATGCCGCTGACCAGGGACAGCGCGGCGCTGTTCATCTCGCAGTCCGGCGAAACGGCCGACACGCTGGCATCGCTGCGCTATTGCCGCCAGGCAGGCGCGCCGATCGGCGCCATCGTCAACGTGCGCGAGTCGACCATCGCGCGTGAATCGGACGGCATCTTCCCGACGCTTGCGGGCCCGGAGATCGGCGTCGCCTCGACCAAGGCCTTCACCTGCCAGCTTGCGGTGCTCGCCTCGCTGGCGGTGCGCGCGGCGGCCGAGCGCGGCCATATCGACGCGGCGCGCGAGCGGGTGCTGGTGCGCGAACTGTCCGAGGCACCGAAATACATCAACCAGGCGCTCAAGCTGGCGCCGCAGATCGAGAAGCTGGCCCGCGAACTGTCGCAGGTGAAGCATGTGCTCTATCTCGGACGCGACACCAACTACCCGCTCGCGCTGGAAGGGGCGCTCAAGCTCAAGGAAATCTCCTACATCCATGCCGAAGGCTATGCCGCCGGCGAGCTCAAGCACGGGCCGATCGCCCTGATAGACGAGCAGATGCCGGTGATCGTCATCGCCCCGCATGACCGCATCTTCGAGAAGACGGTGTCCAACATGCAGGAAGTCGCCGCACGCGGCGGCAAGATCATCCTGATCACCGATGCCAGAGGCGCGGCGCAATCGAGCGTCGACACACTCGACACGATCGTCGTTCCCGACGTGCCGGAGATCATCTCGCCGATCGTCCATGCATTGCCGATGCAGATGCTGGCCTACTATACGGCCGTGTTCATGGGCACGGATGTCGACCAGCCGCGCAACCTGGCGAAGTCCGTCACCGTCGAATAGGACCAGACCGACGCGGCTCGCCTGCCGCATCGCTCGACGCTTCTACAGCGCTGGAAACAAGAAAAAAGCCGGGTCCAGGACCCGGCTTTTCGACGAAATAGGCATTTTCGGGGGGAAAAGCTGCCTAATTGACCGCGTCCTTGAGGCCCTTGCCGGCCGAGAATTTCGGCACGTTGCGGGCCGGAATCTGCACTTCCGCACCAGTCTGCGGATTGCGGCCGGTGGAAGCCTCGCGCTTGGAAACCGAGAAGTTTCCGAAGCCGACGAGGCGCACGTCGCCGCCCTTCTTCAGTTCGTCGGTGATCGCCGAGAACACCGCATCGACTGCGGACTGGGCGTCACCCTTGGAGAGTTTGGCGGACTCCGCCACGGCGGAAACGAGTTCATTCTTGTTCATTAAGAATTCCTTCCCTGTGAATGACCGGTCAATCGACTCAACCGGCAGGAAGCGCAGTCTAGAAAATCAACCGGCGGCAACCAAGCGAGAAACCACTTCGAAGCTCGGTTTTTCCCGGTTTTCTGCGGGTTTGCGGCAAAAAAGGCCGGGTGTTTCCACCCGGCCTTCCCTGATACGGCTTACTGATCGGCCAGTTAGTGCGCGAGGGTCGCCGAACCGGCTTCCTCTGCCTTGGCGGCAGCCGGCTCCACCGGCTCCACCCACTCGATGGCCTCGGGCATGCGCACCAGCGCATGCTGCAAGACTTCGCCGACGCGCGACACAGGAACGATTTCCAGTTCGCTCTTCACGTTCTCCGGAATGTCGACCAGATCCTTGGCGTTCTCTTCCGGTATCAGCACCTTCTTGATGCCGCCGCGCAGTGCCGCGAGCAGCTTCTCCTTCAGGCCGCCGATCGGCAGGACGCGGCCGCGCAGCGTGATCTCGCCGGTCATGGCGATGTCCTTGCGCACCGGAATGCCGGTCAGCACGGAGACGATCGCCGTGGCCATGGCGGTACCGGCCGACGGACCGTCCTTCGGCGTCGCGCCTTCCGGCACGTGGACGTGGATGTCCCGCTTGTCGAACAGCGGCGGCTCGATGCCGAAGTCGATGGCGCGGGAGCGGACGTAGGACGCCGCAGCCGAGATCGACTCCTTCATCACGTCGCGCAGGTTGCCGGTGACCGTCATCTTGCCCTTGCCGGGCATCATGACGCCTTCGATCGTCAGCAACTCGCCGCCGACCTCGGTCCAGGCAAGCCCGGTCACGACGCCAACCTGATCCTCGCCGTCGATCTGCCCGTAACGGAAGCGCGGCACCCCGAGATAGTCGGAGACGTTCTCATCCGTCACCCTGACCGACTTCTTGTCGGTACGCAGGATCTCCGTCACCGCCTTGCGGCCAAGCTTCATCAGCTCGCGCTCGAGGTTCCGGACGCCGGCCTCACGCGTGTAAAGCTGGATCACAGCCCGCAGCGCCTCGTCGGTGACCGAGAACTCCTTCGGCTGGAGGGCATGGTCGCGGATTGCCTTGGGCAGCAGATGCCGCTTGGCGATCTCGACCTTCTCGTCCTCTGTGTAGCCCGCGATACGGATGATCTCCATGCGGTCCATCAACGCCGGCGGAATGTTGAGCGTGTTCGCCGTGGTGACGAACATCACGCTCGACAAATCGTATTCCACCTCGAGATAGTGGTCCATGAACGTCGAGTTCTGTTCCGGATCGAGCACCTCGAGCAGCGCAGATGACGGATCGCCGCGATAATCCTGGCCGAGCTTGTCGATCTCGTCGAGCAGGAACAGCGGGTTCGACTTCTTCGCCTTCTTCATCGACTGGATGACCTTGCCGGGCATCGAACCGATATAGGTACGGCGGTGGCCACGGATTTCGGCCTCGTCACGCACGCCGCCAAGCGCCATGCGGATGTATTCGCGGCCGGTTGCCTTGGCGATCGACTTGGCGAGCGAGGTCTTGCCGACGCCGGGAGGTCCGACGAGGCAGAGGATCGGGCCCTTGAGCTTCTTCTGACGGCTCTGGACGGCCAGATATTCGACGATGCGCTCCTTGACCTTGTCGAGGCCGAAGTGATCGGTATCGAGCACGTTCTGGGAGAAGTCGAGGTCCTTCTTGACCTTGGACGGCTTCTGCCACGGGATGGAAAGCAGCCAGTCGAGGTAGTTGCGCACGACGGTGGCCTCGGCCGACATCGGCGACATCGAACGCAGCTTCTTGAGCTCGGCATCCGCCTTCTCGCGGGCCTCCTTCGTCAGCTTCGTCTTCTTGATGCGCTCCTCGATCTCGGATGCCTCGTCGCGACCATCCTCGCCCTCGCCGAGCTCCTTCTGGATCGCCTTCATCTGCTCGTTGAGGTAGTACTCGCGCTGGGTCTTCTCCATCTGGCGCTTGACGCGCGAGCGGATGCGCTTTTCGACCTGAAGCACCGAAATCTCGGCTTCCATGAAGCCCATGGCCTTTTCGAGCCGCTCCTTGACGGAGAGCGTGGCCAGCATCTCCTGCTTCTCGCCGATCTTGATGGCAAGGTGCGAGGCGACGGTGTCGGCGAGCTTGGAATAGTCTTCGATCTGACTCGCGGCCCCAACGACCTCGGGCGAAATCTTCTTGTTGAGCTTCACGTAGTTCTCGAAGTCGGCGACGACCGAGCGCGACAGCGCCTCGATCTCGACTTCCTCTTCCTCGGGCTCCGCGAGCGTGTCGGCATGAGCCTCGTGAAAGTCTTCACGCGGTGTGAACGTGCTGATCTTTGCACGCGAGGTGCCTTCCACGAGCACCTTGACGGTGCCGTCGGGAAGCTTGAGGAGCTGCAGGACGTTGGCCAGCGTGCCGACCTCGTAGATGGCGTCGGCGGCCGGATCGTCATCCGCAGCGTTCTTCTGGGTCGCAAGCAGGATCTGCTTGTCGGCGCCCATCACGTCTTCCAGAGCCTTGATCGACTTTTCGCGGCCGACGAAAAGCGGCACGATCATGTGGGGGAACACGACGATATCGCGCAGCGGGAGGACTGCGAACACGCCTGAGCCGGAAGACCGGGGTGAATTGGTCATTATCCAACCTTTCTTTTCGTGGCCGCAGCAAGGCCAGCCACGAATCTCATATTAGCGACCACCGTTTGATCCGCCTACCTTGAACATTACTCTTTCAGGGTTTTAGCACGGTATCCAAGCGGCCCGATGATTGCTTAGTTGGCGTTGCGACGCACAAAGATCAAGAGCGCGGCCGCACCGCATTCTGGGCCATGACAAACGGTGCCGTCATCCGCCCGTTACCTGCCGCGCCTATCCGGCAATTGCAACCCACTTCAGAACCGGCAGCTGCCATGATTGTGACCGATCGCCTGATCCTCCACCCCTGGCAAGAGCGCCACCGCTCAGCCTTCATCCTGATGCATGCCGATGGCGAGGTCATGGCAGACCAGGGCGGACCTCTTGCGGCACCCGAGGGCAGCGCGAAATTCGACCGCTACCGCGCGGCGCTGGACGAGCACGGCACGTCGCGATGGGCCGTCGAGACGCCGGCAGGCCTCTTCATCGGCTACGCAGGCGTGATGCCGCGCCCGGACGAATACCATCCCCTCGGTCCGCATTTCGAGATCGGCTGGCGGTTCCGGCGCGAAGCCTGGGGCAAGGGTCACGCCACCGAAGCGGCCCGGGCAGCGCTCGACCATGCACGATCGGTCGTTCGCATTACCGATATCGTCTCGTATACCGGCGCGGACAACCTGCGTTCGCAGGCGGTCATGGCGAGACTGGGCTTCAGGCGCGAGGCTTCGCGCGATTTCATGCAACGATTGCCTGATGGGACGAGCTGGCATGGCCTCGTCTGGGAAGTGCCGACTCACTGACAGGCAGATATGCGAACGGCGCCCAAAGGCGCCGTCGCTATTCCTTGCCGGCAGAACGAAGCGCTCACGCGCTCGCCGCGCTGCCCTTTTCCTTCTCGCGCTCGGCATAGATGTAGAGCGGCCGGGCATTGCCGGACACGACCTCGTCGGAGATGACGACTTCCTGCACGCCTTCCAGCGCCGGCAGTTCGAACATCGTGTCGAGCAGGATCGATTCCATGATCGAACGCAGGCCACGCGCGCCGGTCTTGCGCTCGATCGCCCTCTTGGCGATCGCCAGAAGCGCGCTTTCATGGAATGTCAGCTCGACATTCTCCATCTCGAACAGGCGCTGGTACTGCTTGACCAGCGCGTTCTTTGGCTCGGTCAGGATCTGGATCAGCGCGGGCTCGTCGAGATCCTCGAGCGTCGCAAGAACCGGCAGACGGCCGACGAATTCGGGGATGAGGCCGAACTTCAAAAGATCCTCGGGCTCGACCTGACGGAACAGATCGCCGGTACGGCGATCCTCGGGAGACGAGACGGTCGCGCCGAAGCCGATCGAGGTCTTGCGGCCGCGGTCGGAGATGATCTTGTCGAGGCCGGCAAACGCGCCACCGCAGATGAACAGGATGTTGGCGGTGTCCACCTGCAGGAATTCCTGCTGCGGATGCTTGCGGCCACCCTGCGGCGGCACGGAAGCGACAGTGCCTTCCATGATCTTCAGAAGTGCCTGCTGCACGCCCTCGCCCGACACGTCACGGGTGATCGACGGATTGTCGGACTTGCGCGAAATCTTGTCGATCTCGTCGATGTAGACGATGCCGCGCTGGGCGCGGTCGACATTGTAGTCGGCGGCCTGGAGCAGCTTCAGGATGATGTTCTCGACATCCTCGCCAACATAGCCGGCTTCCGTCAGCGTCGTGGCGTCCGCCATGGTGAACGGCACGTCGATGATGCGCGCGAGCGTCTGGGCGAGCAACGTCTTGCCGCAGCCGGTAGGGCCGATCAGCAGGATGTTCGACTTCGCCAGCTCGACGTCGTTGTTCTTGCCGGAATGAGCAAGACGCTTGTAATGGTTGTGGACCGCCACCGACAGCACGCGCTTGGCGTAGGGCTGCCCGATGACGTAGTCGTCGAGCACGGCGAGGATTTCCTGCGGGGTGGGAACACCCTCGCGGGACTTCACCATCGAGGACTTGTTCTCCTCGCGGATGATATCCATGCACAGCTCGACGCATTCATCGCAGATGAAGACGGTCGGACCTGCGATCAGCTTGCGCACCTCATGCTGGCTCTTGCCGCAGAAGGAGCAATACAGCGTGTTCTTCGAATCACCGCCACCGTTGCTGACCTTGCTCATGCTCTCAAAACCCTTTCGGCCCTGTCCCGGCCACGACACAGTTCGTGGCTCGAAGACATAAAACTATGGCGGGGACGCGCCCCTGCCAATGCCAATGGCTCAATTGAAGCCGTTTCGTACTGAACACTAACCGAAAACGGCAACGGCGGTTCGCGAATCCCCATGCAAAGCTAAGCCGCCGAAACTCAACAGAGGCTTAACGTAGGGCTTCCCATCTGCCGAGGGAACAGCAAAATGTGACGGAAATGGCGCAGTCCGCCTCAAAATTGCGTCAGTTGACGGTTGGTTCCTGCGCCTCACGCAGACTCGGTGCCCTCGACAGCGTCACGCGACGAGATCACCTTGTCGATCAGGCCGAACTCCAGCGCCTGTTCCGGCGACATGAAGCGGTCGCGCTCCAGGGCGGAATGGATGGTTTCGTAGTCCTGTCCGGTGTGCTTGACGTAGATCTCGTTGAGGCGGCGCTTCAATGCTTCCGTCCACTGGGCGTGAATGAGGATATCCGTCGCCTGGCCCTGATAGCCGCCTGACGGCTGATGGAGCATGATGGACGCGTTGGGCGTCGTGAAGCGCATGTCCTTGGCGCCGGCGCACAAAAGCAGCGAGCCGGCAGACATCGCCTGGCCGACACACAGGGTCGACACGGGCGGCTTGATGAACTGCATGGTGTCATACATCGCCAGGCCGGAGGTAACCACGCCGCCGGGCGAGTTGATGTACATGCTGATTTCCTTCTTCGGGTTTTCGGCCTCGAGGAAGAGAAGCTGGGCGCAGACGAGGGAGGCCATGCCATCCTCGATCGGACCCGTGATGAAGATGATGCGTTCCTTGAGGAGCCGCGAGAAGATGTCGTAGGCACGTTCGCCGCGATTGGTCTGTTCGACGACCATCGGCACGAGATTCATGTAAGTTTCGATGGGGTCTTTCATCGGAGCGCCTTTCAGGATGGGGATTCACGTGCCGGGCGGCCAGAATCGCAATTCGGTATCTGTCGTTAGATAGGATGCCGACTTCCGCTTGCGCAAGAGCGATGGGCGAGCAGGGTAAACATCGGTGATTCGGCGGCGGGCATCGACGAGATCAGGCGACCTCCGCGCGCAGCCAACGTTGCAGCCCCTCGACGTCGCCGTCACGGACCGCCTGGGCCACACGACGGCCCACCGCTGCGCCAAACTTGTAGCCATGACCGGAACAGGCCGAGACGACCAGGCAGCGGCCGCGCCGGGTGCCGAAGAACCGCTCGTCATCTGTGAAGGTATAGGCACAGGTGCTGACCTGGCTGACGGCATATTCGCCGACACGGGCGATCGGCGGAGAAAACAGATCGCGGATCGCCTCGCCCTCCCCCGGCCTCGCAACGCGGTCGGAATCGGCATCGACATTGAACGTCTTGTGCAGGCCCGATCCGAATTTCAGCCCGCCATCGCCGGAATGCGGCACGATATAGCCGTCGGTGTCGCCACCGACATTGAGGATGACGGGCGCGGTCTCCCAGGCGCCCTTTAGATCGGCTGGCGGCTCGAGATAGACGACGGCGGTGCGATGGGTCTTCAGGTCGGACGACAGATCGGGAAACAGCTTCGTTACCCACGCGCCGGCGGTGACGACGATGCTGTCGGCCTGAAGCGTCTCACCGTCCGACAGGACCACCGCGCCGGCCTCGCAATCGACGGAGGCCACCCGTGCATCCTCGCGCACGTCGGCGTCGTTGGCGCGCAGCCATTCAGCCATGCCGGTGGCGATGCGCCGGCAGTGCAGCGCGCCGCCCTCCGGCGAAAAGAATGCATAGCGGAAGGTGCCCTCTTCGAGGAACGGCCAGCGAGCGGCAGCCTCCCCGGGAGACAGGAGTTCGTAGGGCCAACCGCCATTCTCGAGCCCCTCGAGATAGCCTTCGGCGTCGTCGCCTTCCCGGCGCGAGAGGCAGAGGAAGCCGCGCGCATCGTAATGGCTCTGGCCGAGATCGACCCACAGATCGTCCCAGGCCCGATAAGCCTCCGTGATTGCTGCGCCGTAGCCGGTGTCGGCTCCGTAGGCGCGGCGAATGATTCGGTGGTGGTCGCCCGACGCAGCGAGCGGATTGGGGATGGTGCTCTGTTCCAGCAGGGTCACCTCGTAGCCCAGCCTCGTGAGGGCCCACGCGGTCGAAAGACCCGCAATCCCTGCGCCCACAACAATCGTCTTCATATTAGCCGTCCCCCTCGAAACGGTTCCGGTCCGCATACCGGTAAGCGCAAACATACGGACTGGAACGCCAGACGCAAGTCGAGCTATTGGAGCAGGCATGGAAACGCTGCCCTACCTGACGCTCGACAGAGCCACGCGCAGGCTGACGCTCGACCCCCACGAGCCGGCCTTCGTCCAGAATTCGTACGCGGCCTATGAAGTGCTGCACGCGACGTGTCCCGTATTCTTCTGGGAGCAATTCGGGATGTGGTGCATGGCCGGCTTCGAAGACGTCAACAGGACGCTGCGCGACCGGCGGTTCGGCCGCGAACGGCCCGGCGGATACATGGCGTCCGTGCGTGCAAAGGGCGATCGAAGCCATCTCATGGACTTCGACCGCGCGGAAGCCGGTTCGATGCTCGAACTTGAACCTCCGGTGCATACGCGGCTTCGGGCGCTGGTCAACCGCGCCTTCGTCTCACGGCAGGTGGAAAAGCTGCGGCCACGCGCGGAAGCGCTCGCGCACGCGCTGATCGACGGCTTCGAGGCGGATCGTCGTGCCGACCTGATCCCTGCTTTCGCCACTCCGATCCCGGCGACGATCATCGCCGAGATGATGGGCGTGCCGGCGGAGACCGGACCCCAGCTCGTCGCATGGTCGAACGACATGGTGCGCATGTACATGCATGCGCCGACCCGGGCGGTCGAGGAGCAGGCCAACGCGTCGGCCAGGGCGTTTTCGGAATTCATCAGCTTTCACGCCGACGAACGCCGCAGGGCTCCCGGTGATGACCTGCTGAGCGTGCTGATCGCGGCGCGCGAGGACGGAGAGAAATTGTCAGAGGACGAACTCGTCTCCTCGGCGATCCTGCTTCTCAATGCCGGACACGAGGCGACGGTGCACCAGACCGGCAATGCCGTGCGAACCATACTGGAGCAAGGAGGCGATCCGAGCCGGTTCTTCGCCTCCGACGAGATGACCGCCTCGACGGTGGAGGAGTGCCTGCGTTTCGACGCGCCACTGCACATGTTCACGCGCCACGCCTACGAAGCCGTCGAGATCGCGCCGGGCGTGGTCCTGCAACCCGGCGAGCAGGTCGCACTGCTGCTTGGCGCCGCCAACACCGATCCCGCAGCCTTCGACGCTCCCCTGACTTTCCTGCCCGGGCGCGAGGACCAGAAGACCGTCACGTTCGGCGCGGGCATTCATTTCTGCATCGGCGCGCCGCTGGCGAGGCTCGAGTTGCAGGCGGCGCTGAAAGTGCTGTTTGCGCGCCTGCCCGGCCTGCGGCTCGCCGAAGAGCCGCGATATCGCGACATCTACCATTTCCACGGGCTGGAGAGGCTGATGGTGGAGTGGTGAACCCGGCAGCCCGCGTCACAAACGGATCACGTATTCCTTGCGAGTCGTTTCAATGACTTCCCAGGTTCCCTTGAAGCCGGGTCGCAGGACGAAGCTGTCGCCGGCGCGCACCGTCCGAGCCTCGCCGCCATCCTCGGTCAGGACTGACAGGCCTTCCAGAATGTGGCAGAACTCCCACTCGTCATAGACGATGCGCCATTTGCCGGGCGTCGCCTCCCAGACGCCGGCATAGAGGCCGCCTTCGGCCTCATCGACGTTCCAGGTGCGGAAATGCGGATCGCCGGAGATCAGCCGGTCGGGGGCCGGTGCCCCCTCCTCCGGCTCGATCCCCTCAACCGAGATCGTGACGAACGCCATCTCAGGCTTTCGCCAGCGCCTGCTCCAGATCGGCGATGATGTCGGCGACATCCTCAATGCCGACCGACAGGCGGATGACGTCGGGGCCGGCGCCGGCTGCCGTCTTCTGCTCGTCGGAAAGCTGCCGGTGGGTGGTCGAGGCGGGATGAATGATCAGCGACTTGGTGTCGCCGATATTCGCCAGGTGCGAGAACAGATCGACGCCCTCCACCACCTTGACGCCGGCGTCGAAGCCGCCCTTGAGGCCGAAGGTGAAGACGGCGCCAGCGCCGGCCGGCGCGTATTTCTGCTGCAGCGCGTGGTTGGGATCGTCGGCAAGGCCGGGATAGGACACCCAGGCGACCTTGTCGTGGCCCTTGAGCCACTCGGCGACCTTGAGAGCGTTGTCGCAGTGGCGCTGCATACGCAGCGGCAGCGTTTCCAGACCGGTCGCGATGAGGAAGGCGTTGAAGGGGGAGATCGAAGGACCGAAATCGCGCAAGCCAAGCACGCGGCAGGCGATCGCAAAGGCGAAATTGCCGAAGGTCTCGTGCAGCACCATGCCGGCATATTCGGGCCGTGGCTCCGAAAGCATCGGGTAGTTGCCCGACTTCGACCAGTCGAAAGTACCGCCATCGACGATGATGCCGCCCATCGAATTGCCGTGGCCGCCGATGAACTTGGTCATCGAGTGGACGACGATGTCGGCGCCGTATTCGGTCGGCCGCAGCAGATAGGGGCTCGCCATCGTGTTGTCGACGATCAGCGGCAGGCCGTGCCGCTGGGCGATCTCGGCGATCTTCTCGATGTCGACGAAGGTGCCGCCGGGGTTTGCAAGGCTCTCGATGAAGATCGCGCGCGTGCGCTCGTCAATGCGCGCCTCGAAGCTCGGGATGTCCTCGGTGTCGCCCCAGCGGACCTCCCAGCCGAAGTTCTTGAAGGCATGGCCGAACTGGTTGATCGAGCCGCCATAGAGCTTGCGCGCGGCGATGAAATTGTCGCCCGGCTGCATCAGCGTGTGGAAGACGAGAAGCTGCGCCGCATGGCCGGAGGCGGCAGCGACGGCGGCCGTGCCGCCTTCGAGTGCGGCCACCCTCTCCTCGAGCACCGCCTGGGTCGGGTTCATGATGCGGGTATAGATGTTGCCGAATGCCTTGAGCCCGAACAGCGAGGCGGCGTGGTCGGCATCGTCGAAGACATAGGCCGTCGTCTGGTAGATCGGCGTGGCGCGCGCGCCGGTGGCCGGGTCGGGCTGGGCGCCTGCGTGAATGGCGAGCGTGTTGAAGCCGGGCGTGCGCTGGGACATCGTCTTTTCCTCCTGAAGGGTCCTGTCTTGGCCGCATTGATCGCAAAGCGCGGCGCCAAAGGCAAAGCGCAATTTTGCCTTTGGCGGCAAGAAACGACCCGACGGTCGGGCCGTCCATGCAAAAAAGAGAAAATCGTGCCTGCCGGCTAGCGCTGCCGGATGCCGAAGCTCTGGAAACCGCCGCGCATGACCGGCTTCTTCGACGAGATCACGCGGCTGTTGACGCCGTTCCAGCCGATCTCGCCGGCAAGGCGGGCATATTCGATCTTGGGGCAGCGGTTCATGACGACCTGAATGCCCTCGGCTTCGGCGCGCGCCGCCGCTTCGTCGTGGCGCACGGTAAGCTGCATCCAGATGACCTTCGGCAACGGATCGAGCGCCAGAACGTCGTCGACGATGGCGGGCACGGCGGCCGAAGCGCGGAAGACGTCCACCATGTCGATCGGTTCCGGTACATCCGCCAGCCGCGCATAGGTCATGCGGCCGAGGATTTCCTTGCCGGCATGACCCGGATTGATCGGGAAGACGGTATAGCCCTTGTCGATCAGATATTTGGTCACGAAGAAGGAAGGCCGCACGTCGTTGGCCGATGCGCCGACGATGGCGACGGTCTTCACCGCGTGGAGGATGCCGGAGATATAGCCGTTGTCGTAGTCATCGTGGTTCATGTTGGCAGCGATATACGCCCCTGCGCGTCGATGGGGAAGTCGGGATTCCAAGCAACTTCCCAAAGATTGCCTTCCGTGTCCTCGAAATATCCCTGAACGCCACCCCAGAAGGCCTGCTGCGCGCCTTTCAGCAGCCGGCCGCCGGCCTTCTCGGCTGCGGCGAGGATTTCCGATACTTCTTCAGGCGCGCGTGTGTTGTAGGCAAGCGCCACACCGGAGAAATCGGCCGCCACTTCGCCAGTGAATCCGTGCTCGCCGGTCCTCACCATTTCGGCCGCCTGCGCCGTCCTGGGCCGGTATTCCTTGCCGACGTCACGCGCCAGTTCCTCGCGCGGCCACAGGGCAAGAATCAGGCCGCCCATCTGGAAGAATGCGACACCGTCGGTGAACTTGCTGTGCCGCTCAAGCCCCAGCGCCTCGTAGAAAGCGGCGGCTCGCTCGAGATCGTCGACGCCCAATGTGATGACGGAGATGCGGGGCTCCATGGTGACGTGCTCCTTTGACTGCCGTGCTCATCCGGCATGGCGCGAGCGATGGCAACGCTGACGTCGACGTGCCCGCCAGTCAAGCCATGTCCACAAGGTGATGACGGGACCGACAGAACAACAACCAGAACCACTATCGCGCGATCTATATTAGACACCACTACCATGCATCATCCCGCAGCGCGGTATATAGTTCGATTGCTTGCCATCGATACGGCTATGTCTTAGGCTGCACCGGGCTTATGCGGAGGGGTATCATGGGCAATACAAAAGTCCGCTATGGATGGTTCATACGCGACCAGGCGGCTGTGGTTCAGGGGTCCAGCATCGGGCCGGGATGGCTCAAGGGGCGCTCGCGCAGCGGTCCTCTGATCAGCGGGACACGCAACCTGATCGGCATGGACATCGTCTTCTACGGCTCCGGCAAGCACGCGCTCGGAGCGATCGTGGCCAAGATGGCCAGCCTGACGAATGTTAAGGTCCATTCCGGCATCTATCCGGGCATGACGATGGAGAAGTTCGTCGAATCCGAATATGGCGGCGGAATGGACGAAGTGAAGGTGACGGCGACGCGCGCCGACATCTGCCGCGGTTCATACGGTGTCTACGTCTTCAAGGACGACAAGAGCGCGTATCATTTCAATTCGCTTGTCTCGCATCTGGTGATGCAATCGGTCGGCTTCGCCCCGTCGGGAGGCGGAGTGGGGACGATGTTCCTGGAAACGTTCGGTGCGGGACAGACGGCATACGAGAAGGCCAAGTCCTTCGTCCCACAATCCTCGGATCTTCAAGCGGCGATGAAAGCCGACAAGGTTTTCGTTGTCCTGACCTCAAGAATGCTGAGCGACCGAACGCCGATCGCCACGCACACGCATACCCATTCGATGCCCACACTGGCGAAGGACATCTCCAAGGCCGTGATGGGGGGTTAGGAACACGAGACGCTCAGTCGCCGGTCCATTCCGGCTGGCGCTTTTCGATGAACGCGCCGATGCCTTCCTCGGCGTCTCGCGCCAGCATGTTCTCGACCATTACCTTGCTGGCATATTCGTAGGCATCCGACAGTTCCATCTCGGCCTGCCGATAGAACGCTTCCTTGCCGATCTTCAGCGTCAATGGTGATTTGGAAACAATGGTCTGGGCGTATTTCGAAACAATCTGATTCAGGTACTCGCGCGGCACGACGCGGTTGACCAGCCCGAACTCGCGGGCCGTCGGCGCGTCGATCGCCTCGCCCGTCAGCAGCATCTCCATGGCGTGCTTGCGCGAGACGTTGCGCGACATGGCAACCATCGGCGTGGAGCAGAACAGTCCGATGTTGACGCCGGGGGTGGCGAAGCTCGACTGGTCGCTGACGATTGCGAGATCGCAGCTCGCGACCAGTTGGCAGCCGGCCGCAGTCGCGATCCCGTCCACCTCGGCAATCACCGGCTTCGGCAGTCCCACAATGGACTGCATGAGCCGTGAGCAGGCCGTCATCGTCTGCGCGAAGAAGGCCCTGCCCCGATCGGGATCGCCACGACGGGCGGACAGTTCCTTGAGGTCATGGCCGGCGCAGAAGACCTTGCCGGCAGCCGCCAGCACCACCACGCGGACATCGGCGTCGTCACGGGCGCGATCAAGCGCGGACTGCAGGGACGCCATGGTCGCGAGCGAAAGCGCGTTGGCGGGTGGATTGGCCAAGGTGAGACGCAACACGCCGTCAGCGAAAGCCGTCATGACAGGCGAATCGTCGGGCTGGTCAGCCTTCAAGGCAAGGGTCTCGGCCATGGGTCCTCCCGGTTGCGCCGCGCGCGAATGGCTGTTTGAGGCAAAACTAGCATGGGCCGGCTTGAAGAAAAGCTGCGAAATCGCCAAAGTCGCCCTTACGTTTACGCAAACGGAAGCCTGGGGAGGAGCCGAAGCATGAAAGAACTGACGCCGGTGATGTCAGCCGACGAGGTCAACGGGTTCCTCAAGCAGGTCTATCCGCAGCTCAACGACGATTTCGCAGACTACCTCGCCACCGACGTTTTTCCCGGCGGCTGCACCGTTCGTCTCAATGCCGGAGAGCGGCATCTGCGTCCGGGAAACACGGTGTCTGGGCCGTCGCTTTTCACGCTGGCCGACATCGGCGGCTATGTCTGCGTGCTCAGCCATGCCGGCCCAGACGCGTTGTCGGTGACCACCAACCTCAACATCAACTTCATGCGCAAGGCGGAAGCCGGGCCGATCGACGGCCACTGCCGGATCCTCAAGCTCGGGCGCAGCCTGATGGTGTTCGACATCTCGATGACCGCTGGCGACGACAAGCATGTCGTGGCGCATGCCACGGGCACCTATTCGATACCGCCGAAGCGGCCATAGGTCAGATTTCTTCTTCCGAAGGGATATCCTGCTCAGGCGGCGCATCGCGCTTCTTTCTGCGGGTGCGCGGGGCGCGACCGGGGGAAGGCACGGACGCCTTCGCACCAGTGGTCTCCGGGGCATCCACCCCGTCCTCGCCGATGATTGCCGTACCGGTATCCAGCAACCTGACCGGTGCGGCGGGTGCCATGCCTTTCTTGTCTTCGCCGAAGTAGAGCGTCACGTGAGGGAACGGAATCTCGATACCCGCGGCGTCGAAGCGTTTCTTCACGATGCCATTATAGGTACGGCCGATGCCCCATTGCTGGCCCGGCAGTGTCTTTATCCGGACGCGGACATTGACGCTGGAATCGGCGAACGCGGTGATGCCATGAACTTCGAGGTCGCCGATGATGTTGGCTGCGTTTTCGGGAACGCCTCGAAGCTCCTCGAAGGCCAGCTTGAGCACCTCGATGACCTCGTCGACATCCTCGCGATAGGCGATGCCGTATTCGCCGACGTGGTATCCGAAGCCGCGCATGAAGTTGGATACCGTGTCGACCGAGGAGAACGGGATGAGATGGTAGGTGCCGGACAGGTCGCGCAGGCCGACCGAGCGCACCGTCAGCCGTTCGACGACGCCGGTGATGCCGGCGGCCGTCACCACGTCGCCGGTGTAGATGGCATTCTCGAGCTGGATGAAGACGCCGGTGATGACGTCCTGGACCAGCTTCTGCGCGCCGAAACCGATGGCAAGGCCAAGCACGCCGGCCCCGGCCAGCAGCGGTCCTATGTCGAGGCCGAGCTCAGACAGGGTGATCATGAGCGCCATGACGACAAGCGCAATCGTAAAGGCGTTGCGGAAGATCGTCAGGAGCGTGCGTTCACGCGCGCTTGAGGCGACCGTGGCATCGTCTCCTCCAAGGTTCAGCCGGTACTCGATCCAGGACGAGACGAGCAGCCAGATGACGAATGTCGCTCCCAGGATCAGGATCACCGTCACCAGTGTGCCCACGAATGCCAGGCCCCGATCGGAGCCGACCCAGTCGAACAGGTCGAAGACGTTCCATGCGTCGAGCACCAGCGCGGCCACGATTACCGCGATGACAATGCGCGCCACCTTGAGAGTGGTGGGGACGAAGGCGTTCAGCCGCTCTTCCAGCATCGGGAACTGGGTCCGCATCTGCGGCTTCAGCCGGACGCCGAACCGTATCGCCTTGTCGATCACGGCAGACAGGAGCATGCCTGCGGCCAGGGCGACAACGGTCTGCAGCGTTGCGGCGATCATGAAGGAGATGGCGGTCTCCGGCTGTACCAGCAGCAGGATCGCCAGGACGGCGAAATAGGCGATCGCGATCAGGTGCCAGACGCGCGCCAGGGTGCCGAGCAGCAGCCGCGCGAAGCCGATGTTGCTGCGCTCGGCCATCGCCTGCAAGCGCTGCTTGACCGGCCGGCGGTTCTGCCTGATCACGATGACGGCCATAAGAAGGCCGATCGCATGGATCAGCGCCGCCAGCACGCCGCCCACGGCGGCGCCCAAATTGAAGCTGACGATCGGCACGACCACCATGAGGCCATAGCCGAGGAAGCTGGCGGCCCGGGAGAGCCAGGTGTACCAATAGGCGGCATCCTCGCCACGGATGGGCAAAAGGCGCAGGCCGTCATATCGCGTGGCGAAGAACAGGCGTATCGCCACCTTGATGATCTCGATGACGAGGAAGGCGTTCAGAAACAGCGCCTGACGGGTATCCATGCGACCGCCCTCGCCCATGACGAACAGAGCGACGAGGTAGCCCACCACCCAGCCGACGACCACGATCGCCAGGTCGAGGATGCTGCAACCGAGCGCCGCGATGATGCGCTTGAGCCAGACGCGCGGACCCGATGCCCCGGTGACCCAGTCGGACGCCCGGCGGTAGACCATCGTCGCGGCCAGCCTGAGGATCAGCAGCGTGGCGATGACCCCGACCACCACGACCGCAAGGTCAAGTGCCGCCTGCCCCAGCTCGCGCACACCATCGGACGACACCGCCCGCATCTCCAATCCGGCGATGCGATCGTAGGCTTCGCCGATTTCCGCCACGAAGCCTTCAGCGAGCGCATTGGTGATGCCCGCGATGCGGCGTGCAACCGACACTTCCTCGGCGACCGGTGGCACCGGCGCGTCGACCGCTCCTGAAAGACGCCGCAGCTCTTCGATCAGCACGCTTCGTGTCTGATCGTTCTCGAGTATGTCCGCCAAGGCCTCGTAGTCCGAGCCCGCCGCCGGGGCCTCAGACTGGTCCTGCGACTGCTGTTGGGGTACCAGGGATTGCGCCATCGCTGCAGGAAACGGCGCGCAACTGATGATGACGAGCAGCGCGAGCAGGCGGGTCAGGACGAGGGGCAAAAGCATTTCCTTCGCAGATGATCGACAGGGCGACCAGTGCGAGGATAGGGATGAGGTCCGGCATTTCAACACGCGCGCGGCAATCCGACACCGTGCGGGAGCGCCGACCCGATTGAAGTATCATGCGGTAAAATCTTACCACACCTTCTATCTTTCTGTTTTCGTTTGCCTTTTTTCTCCGCGCCTCACAATCGCCTACTTGACCACCTCTTGCACGCGACTTATAAGCCAGCCTGAAAGCAGCGGCCCATAACGAGGCCGTTGTTTTTTGTTTGGCAGGCCCTCGCGGCGCGGCCAAACACAAGCAACAAGAAACGCCTTCAACACCGCGACGCGGGGGCGAAGGTCCGAATAGAAAGCAACAACCATGGCAACCTTTTCGCAGAAGCCTGCGGACGTGGTGAAGAAGTGGGTGCTGATCGACGCCGAAGGCGTCGTCCTCGGCCGCCTCGCCTCTCTCGTCGCCAACCGTCTGCGTGGCAAGCACAAAGCAACCTTCACCCCGCATGTCGACGATGGTGACAACGTCGTCATCATCAACGCCGACAAGGTGGTGCTGACGGGCAAGAAGTACACCGACAAGATGTATTACTGGCACACCGGCCACCCGGGCGGCATCAAGGAGCGCACCGCGCGCCAGATTCTCGAAGGCCGCTTCCCCGAGCGGGTCGTCGAGAAGGCGATCGAGCGCATGATCCCGCGCGGACCGCTGGGCCGTCGCCAGATGAAGAACCTTCGCGTCTATGCCGGCGCCGAGCATCCGCACGAGGCGCAGCAGCCCGAGACGCTCGACGTCGGAGCGCTCAATTCCAAGAACAAGAGGGCCGCATAATGGCTGACCTTTCCTCTCTCGCAGAACAGCTCGGCCAGGCGACCGACACGACGGAGCCGGCAGCTCCCGTCCATGTCCAGAAGCTTGACAAGCAGGGCCGCGCCTATGCCACTGGCAAGCGCAAGGACGCGATCGCCCGCGTGTGGGTCAAGCCCGGCACCGGCAAGATCGTCGTCAACGACAAGGAGTACGACAAGTACTTCGCACGCCCGGTGCTGCAGATGATCCTGCAGCAGCCGATCGTCGCCGCCAACCGCAACGGCCAGTACGACGTCATCGCCACGGTGATCGGCGGCGGTCTCTCCGGCCAGGCCGGCGCGGTGCGCCACGGCATCTCCAAGGCGCTGACCTACTACGAGCCGACGCTGCGCGGCGTGCTCAAGAAGGGCGGCTTCCTGACCCGCGACAGCCGCGTGGTCGAGCGCAAGAAGTACGGCAAGGCGAAGGCCCGCCGCTCGTTCCAGTTCTCCAAGCGCTAAGCTTCGGAACGGTTCGACCGACATTGCGAATTTCAGGAAAGGCGGGTCTTCGGGCCCGCCTTTTTCGTTGCGGGGAAAGCCGCGAGCCGGCCACCGTCGCGTGGTGGCGAGGTTCCGGCATGGATGCCCGGGTCAAGCCCGAGGATGACGAGGTGGGAATGGTGATGGCAATCACCGCCGCAGGGGACTGACAGGAACATCCCTCCCTTCGTCATCCTCGGGTCGAGCCCGAGGATCCATGCCTGACCGCCTCCGTAGGCTGCAGCGTGTCCGAACGTATCTGGCAAGCCCACGCTTGCTGATTCCAGCGACGAAGCCACGGGAGAGACAATGTCCATCCCCGTTGTTGACTCATGAACAGAAATAGAACATTATAAGAACATATCAAAAACGGGAGATTGATATGTCGGAGTTCTTTCAGGATGTCGCCTCGCTCGTGTCGATGAGCGCGTTCCTCGTGGCAGCCGCCCTGCTGATCGGCGCGATCTGAGGTTCCGATACGATCGTTTCCCCGAACACCTCCTCGAACGCCGCCTTCAAGGCGAGGTCGTAGTCGGGCATGGTGACGGGCAGGCCGAGATCGACGAGGCTGGTGACGCCGTAACCGGTGATGCCGCATGGCACGATGCCGCCGAAATGCGACAGGTCGGGATCGACGTTGACGGCGATGCCATGCAGGCTGACCCAGCGCCTGAGGCGGATGCCGATGGCGGCGATCTTGTCCTCGGCTGGACTGCCGTCCGGCAGTGGGGGACGATCGGGTCGCGCCACCCAGACGCCGACCCGGTCCTCGCGGCGCTCGCCGCGGACGTTGAAGCGCGCCAGCGAGTTGATGATCAGCGCTTCGAGCGCGGCGACGAAGGCGCGTACGTCCTCGCGACGGCGCTTCAGGTCGAGCATCAGATAGACGACCCGCTGGCCGGGACCGTGATAGGTGTATTCGCCGCCACGTCCGGCCGCATAGACGGGAAAGGGCCCGGCATCGATCAGGTCCTTCGGATCCGCGCTGGAGCCGGAGGTGTAGAGCGGCGGGTGTTCGACCAGCCAGACGAGTTCGGCGGCACCCTGATCGCGAATCGCTGCCGCACGCGCTTCCATGGTCGCCAGCGCCGTATCGTAGTCGGTCAGGCCGGGTTCGATCCGCCACTCGACGGCGGGCCCTTCGATGATGGGCCGGAACGAGGTTTCGAGCTGGTTTCTATCGGTCATGGCATGCGTTTCCAGATGTCCCGCGTCATATGGATGCTCGCGGCTGAAAGGTCCAGTCGGCCCGGCTTGCCGGGCTCGTCGCAATAATGCGCAAAAGCACGCCAACCGCACTTGTGCGCCGGATACCGATTTGCTACATGCCCCTCGCCGGCTTCGCCCGGCTCTTCTGTGACGTGCGGTCGTGGCGGAATTGGTAGACGCGCAGCGTTGAGGTCGCTGTGGGGCAACCCGTGGAAGTTCGAGTCTTCTCGACCGCACCATCACTCTCTCCCCTCCTCCGGGCACCAGACATCTCGACGGAATACGGCGCGGGCGATCGGCCGCTTCGTCCGGCATCTTGTGCGCCGGGCGCGTTCGTGCGACGACGCGCAGCGTTACCGCCGCGACCGTGAAAATGCGCAGCGCCGTTGCGTGAGAAGACCAGCAGTGAGGGACAGATGCCATCCAACGCCATCGATCGCGCCTTCACCGCCAGAAAGGCGGTCGGCAGCGAGTCCGAGCCGACCTATGCCGGCGCGCTGTCCTTCATGCGGCGAAAGTTTTCCAAGGACGTCAAGGGCGCCGACGCGGTGATCTGGGGCATCCCCTTCGACGCCGCCGTCTCCAACCGGCCCGGCGCGCGATTCGGCCCGCAGGCGATCCGGCGCGCCTCGGCGATCTTCGACGTCGACCCGCAATATCCGTTCGGCATCGACCTGTTCGAGCAGATGGCGGTCGTCGACTATGGCGACTGCCTGCTGGACTACGGCAATCACCAGAAGACGCCGGCGACGATCGAGCGCGAGGCAGCCAAGATCCTCAAGCAGGCCGGCTTCCTGCTGTCGCTCGGCGGCGACCACTACGTCACCTGGCCACTGCTCAAGGCCCATGCCGCGTTGCACGGCCCGCTGGCGCTGGTGCAGTTCGACGCCCATCAGGACACCTGGTTCGACGACGACCGGCGCATCGACCACGGCTCGTTCGTGGCCCGTGCGGCGCGCGCCGGAATTATCGATCCGGCACGCTCGATCCAGATCGGCATTCGCACCAACGCGCCGGACGATTTCGGCATCAAGATCATCCACGGCTACGAGCTGGAGGACATGCGCGCGGCCGAGATCGCCTATGCGATCCACGAGCGCACGGGCGGCAAGAAGACTTACGTGACCTTCGATATCGACTGCCTCGACCCGGCCTTCGCGCCGGGCACCGGAACGCCGGTGGCGGGCGGCCCGTCTTCGGCCAAGATGCTGTCGGTGCTGCGCCAGCTCGGCGGCATCGACATCGTCGGTGCCGACGTGGTCGAGGTCGCACCGGCCTACGACCACGCCGACGTCACCGCGATTGCCGGCGCGACCGTGGCCATGCACTATCTGGGGCTGCTGGCGGAAAAGCGCGCCCGACGATGAGAGATCGATCCAACGCGTTGGCACATTGAATCAACGGCCTGAGGCCTTGATTCGCGAACGCATCTGAACCAATTGATTTCACATCGTTTTGGACGAATGACCATGAAACCGAAAATCTTCATCGACGGCGAACACGGAACCACCGGCCTGCAGATACGGCAGCGGCTGGCAGCGCGCGAAGACCTCGACATGCTCTCGATCCCCGAGGCGGAGCGGCGCAACCCGGCGCTGCGCGAGGAGATGCTGAAGGAAGCCGACATCGCGATCCTGTGCCTGCCGGACGACGCGGCACGCGAATCCGTTGCCATGCTGGGCGGCGGCAATTCCACCCGCGTCATCGATACGTCGACGGCCAATCGCGTCAATCCCGACTGGGCCTACGGCTTTGCCGAGCTCGATGCCGGACAGGCTGACAGGATCGCGCAGGCGCGTTTCGTCGCCAATCCCGGTTGCTACCCCACCGGCGCGATCGGCCTCATCCGTCCGCTGACGCAGGCGGGCATTCTGCCGCGCGACTATCCCGTCACCGTCAATGCCGTCTCGGGCTATACGGGCGGCGGAAAGCAACTGATCGCGCAGATGGAGAACGCGGCCGCCCCGGACCATATCGACGCACCGCACTTCCTCTACGGCCTGACGCTGGCGCACAAGCACGTGCCGGAACTGCAGCTTCACGGGCTCTTGGACCGCGCGCCGATCTTTTCGCCCAGCGTCGGGCGCTTTGCGCAGGGCATGATCGTGCAGGTACCGCTGCATCTCGCCGACCTCAGCGGTGCGCCGTCCCTCGGCGACCTGCATGCGGTGCTTGCCGCGCATTACGACGGACAGGACGTCGTCGAGGTGGTTACGCTTGCGCAAGGTGCGGCGCTGCCACGGATCGACCCGACGGAGCTGAACGACACCAACCGGATGAAGCTGTTCGTCTTCGGCAACGAGGCGCGTGGCCATGCCAATCTCGTCGCCGTGCTCGACAATCTCGGCAAGGGTGCATCGGGCGCAGCGGTTCAGAACATGGACCTCATGCTCACCCGCTGACGGGGATGGAGCCACCCGTCTTCCCGCCGCGCTGGAACCTGAGCGCACCGCTCCTCATCGCTGAAACGTTCAGCAGCCGCATATGGAAAGTGCGGCTTGCTGACGGCGAGACGGCGATCGTCAAAGATCTGAAGCCCTTCGACGATGTCGAGGACGAGTTGCGCGGCGCGCATCTGCTGGCGTGGCGGCGCGGCGAGGGTCTCGTGCGCCTGCTGGACGTCGCCGGCAGACAGATGCTGATCGAGTATGCCGGCGAGACACTCCTGTCGCATGTGCTGGACCAGAATGGCGACGCGGCGGCGACGCAGATCGCGGCAGGGGTCATGGAGCGGCTGTTTTCGACGTCGGAGCACCCGGCGCCGCCCGAATTGCAGCCGCTGCACACGCGCTTTTCGAGCCTGTTCCTGAAGGCTGCCGCCGACCGCGACGCAGGCGTGAGCAGCCTGTATGTCGACGCGGCCGGGATCGCCGAGGCGCTGCTGTCGGATGCGCGCACGGTGCGGCCGCTGCATGGCGACCTGCATCACGACAACATCATGCAGGGTCCGCGTGGCTGGCTGGCGATCGACCCGAAGGGCGTGATCGGCGATGTCTGCTACGATGCGGCGAACATGTTCTACAATCCGCTTGCGCGCGACGATTTGTGCCTCGACGACGAGAGGATCGCCGAGATGGCGGAGGCCTTTGCCCGCACTCTGCGGCAGGACCCGCGCCGCATCCTCGACCATGCAGTCGCCTATGGCTGCCTTTCGGCCGCCTGGCACCATGAGGATGCCAACGCGGCGGATGAAGCCCGGCAGCTTGCGGTTGCCGAGGCGATCCTCGCAGTCAGACGCATCAGCTTCTGACGGCGACCTGTGTCTGCGGCAGATACGCTCCCCTGGTGCCGCGCCAGTGTGCCGCCGCGAAGCCAAGCAGCAGAATGGCCAGGACATGGTGGGTCAGCGCCGCATGGAGCTGCACCACGGACAGCAGGGTAACGATGCCGACCACGGCCTGGGCGCAAACGAGCAGGAAGAGCAGGACCGCGCGCCGCGCATGGGTGGAGCCGGGCAGCGCGCGCCAGGTCGACACCGCATGCCAGGCCGCTGCCGCAAAGACGATGTAGGCGCCGATGCGATGGGTGAACTGGACCGTCTTGGGGTTTTCGAAGAAGTTCAGCCAGGCGGGGTCGAGAAACAGGAGCTGGTCGGGCCACAGGCGGCCATCCATCAGCGGCCATGTGTTGAAGCTCATGCCGGCGTGAAGCCCGGCGACGAGCGCGCCGAGATAGATCTGCACGAGAACCAGCACGAGCATCCATCCGGCCATGCGGCGGACCTTGGCGCCCGCCGGCCCCGCCGAATGCGGCGCCAGCCCGCGCGCGATCAGCATCGTCGCGGCAAAGATCAGGCAGGCGAGCGTCAAATGCGTGGCCAGCCGATACTGGCTGACCGAGACGCGTTCCGACAGGCCGGACGCCACCATCCACCAGCCGATGAAGCCTTGCAGGCCGCCCAGCGCCAGAAGCCCGAGAAGCTTCGGCTTGAGGTGGTTTTCCAACCGGCCGGTCAGCCAGAAGAAGGCGAGCGGAAGAGCGACCAAAAACCCGACGCCCCGCGCCAGCAGCCGGTGCGCCCACTCCCACCAGTAGATCACCTTGAATTCCTCGAGGCTCATGCCACGATTGATCTGCTGGTATTGGGGTATCTGGCGGTACTTCTCCAGTTCCTCCTGCCACTGCGCCTCGCCGATCGGGGGAATGACGCCATGGATCGGCTTCCACTCGGTGATCGAGAGGCCGGAGCCGGTCAGCCTCGTCGCGCCGCCGACCACGAACAGCGCAAGCAGGACCACGAGCACTGCATAAAGCCACATGCGCACCAAAAAGCGGTTGCGCGCCTCGCGCTGCGTGTCCTGAACCGGATGCCGGGTGGAGAGCGCCAGATCGGCCATCATGCTCGTCCTTGCGATGAGATTGCGTTCGCTAGGTGTAGCATGGCGACGTTGAAGGCAAGCCGGCTTCGCGCGACACGCCGTCGCGCCGGCACGTGCAAGGGCGGCAAACGGTTTGCACGGCAGGCGCGATGGGATTATGTCGTGCGGCAAAGGAAACGACTATGCCCGTACGACTGAAATCATTCATCGGCACGATCTTGCTGGTCCTGCTCGTCATCGTCTACGCGGTCGTCGCAACCATCGTCGCCGTCGCGCAACTGGCCGAGTCGGGCCCGCTGGTGCACCTGGCCTATTTCTTCCTGACCGGCCTGCTGTGGGTATTGCCGGCGATGCTCATCGTCAAATGGATGCTGAAGCCGCCACGCAGCAAGGCGGGTTGAACAAGAGCCCGCAGCCAGTAGGAAACAACAGGCAACGGCTACTTTCCTCCTCCTGAATATTAGCGACTTCTTTTACTACAACACCCCGCCTATGTGGCACGATTTACTTGGTGTAAATTTTTGGATGATCTCCTGATGTCGATTTATAGGATCGACGGACAGGCATGATGCCCTTCAGGATCATCCGACATGCACCGCATGACGCCCTTGCATGTCTCTCGGAGAAGGCATGATGGCATGAGCCGCATCGACACACCGGCCTTGACCCTGCTGCAGCAGTTCCAGCGGCCAGCGTCATCATCGACACAAGCCATGACGCCAAGGCTGATCGCTGGCGCGGGCCTTTCGCCCGCAGGTGTGGGGTCCAGTACGCCCTCGTCACAAGCCGCCGCCGCAATCGGCGCAGCATCGATCGACTGGGCAGCTAAGGCGCAAGGGCGGGCCGCGGAGTTAGCGGAAGGTCTCCAGATGATGGACGCGCATCTCACTTGGCTGCGGGCCACACCCGGTTCATCGACGCAGTCAGACAGGATGAAGGCGATCGAGAGCGCGACCCGCGGCATGTCCATGATCGAGGCGGTGTATGAATACTATGCCAGCGGCGGATATGAAGAGAGCATGGCGGCGAAGGAAGCTTTTCGGGAAATTGGCTTAACGCCCGAACATCAGAAGGCTGAAGCCGCGAAGCTTATCGCTACAGCGGACGCTCTCCGGGAGCAGTTGCGGTCAAAATAATATGTCGTCGGCAAATCGTTCGGTGAAGCCCCGTAGTCGGCAGATCTAGACCGTCACGAATCTGCGGCCGCGATTGGCGAGTGGGGTCATCAGGCCCGACAGAAGCGGGCGCATGTAGCTTAGGCGCTGGAAATTGCCGTTGACGGAGATGCGCGGCAGGGCATGCAGATGGTTCGCATGGTCCCGGCGCAGGACACCGTGACGGGTCGTGACCGCGGATGCGAAGCCGGCTTCGCTTGCGAGTTCGACCTCGCGCTGGCCGGCAGCGGCGGCAAAGCCGTAGGGATAGGCGAAGTGGCGCGGGCGTGTGCCCGTCTCGTGGCCGATGATTGCCGCCGACTGTTGCATCTCAGAAAGCGCAGTTTCGCGCGCCAGCCGTTTCAGATTGTAGTGATGAACGGTATGGGCGCCGATCGTGGCCAGCGGATGCGTGGCCAGGCGCCGGATTTCGTCCCAGTTCATGAAACGGCGCGCTGCATGGGCAGGCAATGTCCCCATTTCGTGCAGGAAGGCCTGCTGATCCTGCTCGGCGATTTCGTTCATCAAGTGCCAGAATATCCGTGTCACGGCGGCGCGTTTGCTCGCCGCATCGGGACATCGCAGTTCCACCTCGCCGTCAGGCGCAGGCAAGCGCACCACGTTGCGGGCGGCGACGAACGCCTCGACGACTTCCCACCACGGCTCGACCGCGCCGGTGACCAAGCCAGGCGCGACATAGACCGTGAATGGCACGTCATGGGCCTCGAACACCGGCAGGGCCTCGGTCAGATTGTCGAGCCAGCCATCGTCGGCGGTGACGGCGAACAGGCGGCGCGCGCGGCCGCTCGCGAGGTTGTCGACCAGTTCGTCCATTGAAACCACGGCCATGCCGCGCCGCTTCATGTCGGCGAGCAGGCGATCGAGGAACCGTGGGTCGACGGTGAGGTGCCGGTTGATGCCGAGCGGCGAATGATCGGTGCGCGATATCCGATGCAGCATCAAAATGCCCCCTGCTCCAGACAGGAACGGCTCGGCCAGTTTGGACGTGCCCGACCAAGCCGCGCCGCCCAGCAGCAATTTCCGGGCAAATGTGCGCGCGTCGATCATTGATTCACCTTTTCGCAATACGCTCGCCGAGCGCTGCCATCCAAGGGTATCGCGGCAGCCACGAGCACAGTCTTAGGCGCGAAGGATTTCGGTATGGTTGACATGGGCGCGACAACCCGCAATGCGGCGTCCCGACGGGACCACGCACGCGGCGACGCGGCGATCGCCGGGCCGATCGTCGATATCCGGCCGGCAGACGATGTCGCCATGGCGCAATACGAGGCGTTCTGCGTCAAGGCCGTGCACGGCGCGCCGCAGCACCCGCTGTGGATCCGCGCCTGGGTGATGGCCGCGGGCGCCGATGCCATCACCGTGACGCTGCATCGCAACGGACGGGCGGCCGTGGCGCTGGTGCTCGAAATCACGCGCAAGGGACCGTTTCGCGTCGCAAGCTTTCCGGCCGGCCAGCACGCCAATGGCAATTTCGTCGCCTGCGCGGCCGGGCTCGACGGACCGCTGACAGGCGACGACGTGCGCGCCCTGGAGCGCGCCATTCGCGCCGCCCGGCCCGACATCGACCTGATCGAACTCGAGCGGCAGAAGCCGCATCTCGACGGCAAAGCCAATCCGCTTGGCGGATTCGCCACGATGCAGAGCCCGAACATCTCGCTGGCGACCGATTTGAGCGGCGGCATGGAGGCGACGCTCGACCGCATGAACGGCAAGCGCAAGCGCAAGAAATACCGGGCGCAACTGCGCAAGCTGGAGGCTGCCGGCGGCCATCGATGGTTCGAGGCAAAGACCGCCGAAGACGTGGATCGATTGATGAACGCCTTCTACACACTGAAGGCCGCGCGCTTTCGCAAGCGCGGCATCCCTGATGTGTTCGCCCAAGCCGAGGTGAAGGCCTTCTTCCGCAGCCTGTTCATCGAAGCGCTCGAGCAGTCACCCCCTCCCTTCACGCTCTACGGCCTGGAGGTTGCTGGTGAAATCCACAACGTCAAGGGCTTCAGCGTGATCAGCAACGGGCTGATCTCGGAGTTCTGCGCCATGCGCGACGACGACAGGTCGCTAAGCCCGGGATTCTTTCTCGACTACGAAGTGATGCAGGAAAGCTGCGCCAAGGGCATGACCATCTACGACTTCAGCGTCGGCGACGAGGAATACAAGCGGAGCTGGTGCGATATCGAGACCTGGTTCTTCGAAACGCTGCTGCCACTGACGGCCAAGGGACGCATGCTGTTCGCCTATAAGGTGGCGCGGGCGCGTGCCGTCGGCTTCGTCAAGTCGAACAAGGCGCTGTGGGACCTGGCCCGCCGGGTCCGCACCCGGCTCGGCGGCGGCACGGCCGCCACCAGCGAGACGGGCAAGGACGGCTAGGCTACCGACCGTCCACGCGGCGCCAGTGGCAGCGCCTGCCCCACAGGAGATACCTTGACGACATCGCGATAGCCGCTGGCGAGCAGATCGGCGGCGACGTCGCGCACGACCGCGTCGGCCGGGTCGATGACGCTCAGCAGAACTGCCGTTTCAGGCTCCGCGATCCGGTTGACGCCGTCGGCGTCGGTGGGGCCACACTCGACGACGACGAGGTCATAGGCGGTGTTGAGGGATGCCAGGATGATCGGCAGGCGCTCGGCGGCGCGCAGCGCCCGGGACCGGTCGGACGTGCCCACCGGAATAACGTGGCAGTCCGAATAGAGGTCGCCATGGATGACGTCTGCAAACTGCGCCTCTGACGCGAGCAGGTTGGTAATGCCGCGATAGCGTCCGCTCTCGAGCATCGAGGAGGACGGGGCGCCCGACCACGTCAGGTCGAGGAACAGCACGCGCAGGCCGAGGTCGGCGAGATCGCGGGCCACCATGACTGACGTTGCGCCGGCATCGTCGCCTTCCGGCGAGACGAAAACGGCACGCACGGCGCCACGCGAGACGAGACGGTCGGCGGCCTCTTCGACCGAAATTTCCTCGCGTGCCGGCAAAGGCGGGGCTTCGGGTGCGACAGCGGCTGGAGCGACCACGGGTCTTGGCTCCGGCGCAGGCGCCTCGGCAACGGGTTCCGGCTCCTGGCGTGCAGCGGGCATGACGACCTGCTCGACCGGTTCGAAGGTGGCGCCGGGCGCCGGGCGCATGGCCCTGCCGCTGAACAGTTCAGCCACAAGCGTCGCGACGGCGGCCAGCAGCAAGGCGCCTGCGAGTGCTGCCGCCGTGATCGGCACGACCTTCGGGAAATAGGCTTCGAAGGGCGTGGTCGCACGCGAGAACACCCTCGCGTCTGCGGGCAGATAGTTGCGGTCGGCACGCGCGCTCGCCTCGCGCAGGCGTGTCAGGTAGGATTCGAGCAGCGCGCGCTGCGCGGCGGCTTCGCGCTCGAGGGCGCGCAGTTCGACCTCGTCGCCTTCGGCCCGCGCCGTCTCGACCTTGAGCCCGTTGACGTCGGCCATGAGCTGGCGCTCGCTGGCCTGCGCCGCGGTGAATTCGCTTTCGAGGCTGCGCAGGACCTTCTGCATCTCGGCGCGCAACTGCTGGTCGGTCTCGGCGATCTGCGCGTCCAGGGCGCGGATGCGCGGGTGATTGCCGAGAAGTGACGCCGACAGGTCGGCGCGATCGGAAGAAAGCTGGGCGTAGCGTTCGCGCAGCCGCTGGACCAGCGGTGCGTTCAGCACGTCGGGCATCGCCTCGATCGGGCGACCGGATTCGAGAGCCTCGCGGATGGCCTCCGCGCGCGCCTCGATCGTCGAACGCTCCGCCCTGACGCGCGTCAGTTCGGTGGAAAGCTGGGAGAGCTGCTGGCTCGACAGGCTCGACGTGCCCTCGCCCATGAACAGATCGGCCTGTGCGCGGTAGTCGGCGACACGGGCTTCCGCTTCGCGCACCCGCTGACGCAGGTCGGCGATCTCCGGTTCGAGCCAGTCGGTGGCATCGGTATTGGACGCAAGCTTGGCCTGTTCCTGCACGGTGATGTATGCCTCGGCGATGGCGTTCGGCACCGCCGCGGCGAGTTCGGGATCGTGCGAGGAGAAACGGACCACGATCACCCGCGATCCCTCGACCCGAAAGACGGTCAGCTTTTCGCGCATGATGCCAAGGACACGTTCCTCGACTGAGGCCTGCGAGGGATCGCTGCTGAGACCCAGCAGCACCAGAAGACCACGAAGCCCGGAACTTTCGGCGCCGAACTCGTCGCGACTGGCCAGATCAAGGTCACGTGCGACGTCCCTCAGGATGTCGGAGGACGAGATCACCTCGACCTGGCTGGTGATTGCTTCGTCGTCGAGAAGCGGCTGGTCGGCGTCGGTCCTCTCCTCGCTCGGACGGGTGTAGACCGATTCGCGTGCCTCGATCAGCAGCCTCGTTTCGGCGCGATAGAGCGGATCGGCCATGATCGCCCAGGCGAAGGCGAGCGCGGCGACGACAAGGGCGAAGACGACGATGCGAACCCAATAGCGGCCCAAGGCACCAAAAAGTTGCCCCAGATCGACATCGACATCGTTTACTGCAGAACGCGTACCAGACATTTCACTTCACCCCAGCAGATGGTCCCTTGATGGTAAACATCCATGGTAACCGCCAGGTTAAGTGGCTGTTCACGTCCCGTTGTTCTTCGCTAACGAATGGTTAAGCGCCAAGAGCGCGTGCGCTGTCGAAATCTGTGGCGCTTTACCCCTCATTAACCCTAACGGGAGGATAACGGGCCGTCCGATCCGCCGGGAGTAGCCGTGGCGGATCCCGCAGGGGTCGTGGTCCGATCATGAAAAGCAAGTTCAGAGTCATACTCGTCATCTCCACCGCACTGGCCATCGCCGGGTGTTCGAGTTACCGGCCGGTTCCGTCCGCGTTCCACGAGGTGATCAACGAACCATACATACTGGATGCCGGCGACAGCATCCGGGTCACCGTCTTCGAGCAGGAGACGCTGACGAACACCTATTCCGTGGATCAGTCCGGTTACGTCGCCTTCCCGCTGGTCGGTTCCATCGCGGCTCGCGGCTACACGGCGCGCCAGATCGAAGACCAGATCGCGAACAAGCTGCGCGACGGCTATCTGCGCGATCCCGACGTCTCGGTCGAGATCGACCGCTACCGCCCGATCTTCGTGATGGGCGAAGTCGGCGCGGCGGGGCAGTATTCCTATGTGCCGGGCATGACGGTGCACAAGGCGATCGCGGCGGCAGGCGGCTACACACCGCGCGCCAACCAGGCGAATGTCGACGTGACGCGTCAGATCAACGGCGAGGTGATGACGGGGCGGGTGACCACGTCCGATCCTCTCCTGCCCGGAGATACGCTCTACGTGCGCGAACGCTTTTTCTGAAAACGAAGATAGAAATTCGTGAGCAGCAGCCTGCGCATCGTCCATTGTTTTCGCTCCCCGGTGGGCGGCATCTTCCGCCATGTGCGTGACCTGGTCCACGCCCAGGCGGCGGCGGGCCACCAGGTCGGCATCATCTGCGACTCGTCGACGGGCGGGCAGCTCGAGGACGACTATTTCAACGAGATCAGGGGTTCGCTGGCACTCGGTGTCCAGCGGATCACCATCCACCGCCAGATCGGACCGGGCGACATCGCCGCCGGCTGGCAGACATACGAGCTGATCAAGGCATTGCGGCCGGACGTGCTGCACGGGCATGGCGCCAAGGGAGGCGCGCTCGCGCGACTATTCGGCTCACTTCTGCGGGTTTCCAGGTATCGCGTAGCCCGCATCTACTCCCCGCATGGCGGCGTCCTGCACTATGACGCCGCCAGCACAAAGGGAAAGGTGCTGTTCGCGCTGGAGCGGCTGCTTGGCCGCTTCACCGACCAGATCCTGTTCGTCTCCGAGCACGAGCGCCGCACCTATCTCGCCAAGGTAGGACAGCCGAGATCGGCCTCCAGCCTGGTCTATAACGGCGTCAACGAAGCCGAATTCGTGCCGGTGGCGCCGGGGGCAGACGCAGCCGATTTCCTCTATATCGGCATGATGCGGGACCTGAAGGGCCCTGACCTCTTCATCGACGCGCTCGCCGCATCGACGCGCGATCTCGGCCGGCCGATAAAGGCGGTGATGGTGGGCGACGGCGACGGGCTCGAACGCTACAAGGCACAGACCAAGGCGCTCGGCCTTGCCGGCGACGTCCGGTTCTTCCCGCCGATGCCGGCCCGCAAGGCATTTGCGCTTGCGCGTATCATTGTCGTGCCGTCGCGTGCGGAAGCCATGCCGTACATCGTGCTGGAGGCGCTCGCCGCCGGCAAGACGATGATCAGCAGCGCCGTCGGCGGCATCCCGGAAATCTTTTCGCCTACCTCGCCCGCGCTGGTGCAGCCGGAGGCGAAAAGCCTTGCCGCAGCGATGACGGCAGCGCTGCGCGACGAGGCCGCATTCGCAGCGCACATGCCGGCACAAGATGAATTGCGGGCACGCTTCAGCGCCAGCGTCATGGCCCGCGACGTCGAGCGCGCCTATCACGAGGCTCTCGGACGCGCATCGTGATCGCGCGCAGGCAGCCCGCGTCAAGGTTTCCTTAGCGGCTTTCTGCTAGGCAGGCGGGAACGGGGAAACCAGCCATGCCCAAGAAGAAGCCTGCCCACCAGTTCACGCCGGATGCGGTGCGCTCGTTTGACGACGCCACGGATGCCGCCGCGCGCCACGCGGACCTGAATGCCACCGCGCGCACGATCGCCGCGCAGCTTCGCCGCGACACGATGTCACCAGTAATGGTCAGCGGCGTGTTGCGGCTGATCGAATTCGGGTTGCTCACGCTTTCCGGCCTCGCGCTGTTCGCCGCCTATGTCGGCGTCAATGGCGGGCCGCCCTGGTACTATCCGATCATGATCGTGCTCGCATCCGGCGCCGCGGTGGCGTTGCTGGAAGTGACGAACTGCTACCAGATCCCGCGACTGCGACAGCCGATCGCGACGCTGGGCACGATCATCCTGGTGTGGATCGGCACGCTGGCGCTCATGGCACTTGCCGGCTTCTTCCTCAAGATCTCGGTGGAGTTCTCGCGGTTCTGGCTGGGTCTCTGGTTCTTCTCGGGGCTCGGTCTGCTGCTGGTGCTGCGCATGGTCATGGCCCGGCTGGTCCGGCGCTGGTCGAGGAACGGCGCAATGGAGCGGCGGGCGGTGATCGTAGGCGGCGGCACCGCCGCCGAGACGCTGATCCGCGCCATCGAACAGCAGCCATACAACGACATCCGCATCTGCGGCATCTTCGACGATCGCGACAACCGCCGGTCACCGCCGATCGTGGCCGGATATCCTAAGCTCGGCAATGTCAGCGAACTGATCGAATTCGCCCGGATCGCGCGCATCGACATGCTGATCGTGTCGCTGCCGCTGACGGCCGAGACGCGCGTGCTTTCGATGCTGAAGAAGCTCTGGGTGCTGCCGGTGGACATCCGCCTGTCGGCGCATTCCAACCAGATCCGCTTCCGGCCGCGCGCCTATTCGTTCATCGGCTCGGTGCCGATGCTCGACATCTTCGACAAGCCGATCAACGGCTGGGATTCGGTCGCCAAGCGCGGCTTCGACATCATCTTCAGCCTGCTCGGACTGGTCGCCTTCTCGCCGATCATGATCGCCACGGCGATCGCCATCAAGCTCGACAGCAAGGGGCCGGTGTTCTTCAAGCAGAAGCGGCACGGCTTCAACAACGAGGTGATCGAGGTCTACAAGTTCCGCTCGATGTTTACCGAGATGTGCGACCCGACCGCACGCAACGCGGTGACCAAGAACGACCCGCGCGTCACGCGCGTGGGACGTTTCATACGACGGACGTCGATCGACGAACTGCCGCAGTTCTTCAACGCGCTACGCGGCAGCCTGTCGCTGGTGGGACCGCGTCCACACGCCGTCAGCGCGCAGACCCATCACCGCCTCTATCACGAGATCGTCGACGGTTATTTTGCCCGCCACCGCGTCAAGCCCGGCGTCACCGGCTGGGCGCAGATCAATGGCTGGCGCGGCGAGATCGACAATGACGACAAGATCCGCATGCGCACAGAATACGACCTCTACTACATCGAAAACTGGTCGCTGTGGTTCGACCTGAAAATCCTGTTCCTCACCCCGGTGAGGCTGCTCAACACCGAGAACGCCTATTGAGCGCGGTCGTCACCCAAACGGTCCCGCGCGGGGTCGCGCAGGCCAAGGCGCTGTCGCTTATTGCCTCGGCGGCGGTGACGCTTGGGGTCTTCCTGCTCGGGTTCGTCCATAGCGAGCCGGCTCCCTACGAACTCTACATGGTCGGGCTGATCGCGATCTGGGGCCTGTTCGGGCTGCGGTTTTCGCGCCATGCGGCGATCCTTCTCGGCCTTTTCGTGGTGTTCAATATCGGCGGTCTGCTGTCGATGGCACAGATGGACGAGATCTACGAGACGCCGCTCTATCTCGCCGTGTCGCTGTTCCTCGCCTTCACCGCCGTCTTCTTCGCGGCGATCGTCCGGGCCGACCACAGCCGCTACCGACTGATCTTCGTCGCGTGGACGGTATCGGCGCTGGTAACGGGTGCGCTGGGCATCGCCGGCTATTTCGGCCTGTTTCCCGGCGCCGAGATCTTTACCCGCTTCGACCGCGCCACAGGCGCGTTCCAGGATCCCAACGTCTTCGGGCCGTTTCTCACCCTGCCGGCAATCTATGCGCTGCATCGGATGCTGACGGGACCGGCGACGACCATGCCCATCCATGCGCTCGTCCTGCTGGTGCTGGCGAGCGCGATCTTCCTGTCGTTCTCGCGCGGCGCCTGGGGGCTGTTCGCTTTCTCGGCGATGGCGCTGACCGCCGCGCTTTTCGTCCAGTCGTCGAGCGGCCGGTTCCGCTTGCGGGTGGTGGTGATGAGCGCCATTGCCGTGGTCCTGGTGGCGATCGCGATCCTCGTGGCCCTGCAACTGCCCGGTGTCGGCGAATTCTTCTCGATGCGCGCCCGGCTGGTGCAGGAGTATGATGGCGGCGAATATGGCCGCTTCGCGCGGTTCGGCATCGGCCTGCAGATGGCGACCGAAAACCCGCTCGGCATCGGTCCGCTCAATTTCGGCCGGGATCTGGGAGAAGATACCCACAACAACTGGCTGAAGGCGCTGATGGATTATGGCTGGCTCGGCTTTGCCGCCTTCTTCACCATCATCGTCACGACGATCGCCGGCGGCCTGCGCATCCTGTTTCGCGACCGGCCATGGCAGCCATTCCTGCTCTGCGCCTATGTCGTCTTCCTTGGACATGTCGCGCTGGGCACGGTGATCGACATGGATCACTGGCGCCATTTCTACCTGCTGATCGGTCTTATCTGGGGCGCCATGGCACTGGAGGCGGGTCATCAGGCGCGGCTGCAAACGCCACCGCGGTATCGCGTACAGGCCGCCTGAGCGAAGCCGCGACCTGTCGTCAGCGCCCGCCGCCGCCCACAGATTCCAGCCACCCGGATTTTGCTCTTGCGCGCCCTCCTGCGACCCTATAGAGCTTCCGGCGGTTCGGAGCGTAGCGCAGCCCGGTAGCGCACTTGACTGGGGGTCAAGGTTGCTCAGGCTAATTTCCTGTTAAAATTCAACTTTTTAGTTGCTGGCTCCTCGCCGCGGGTGTGCTTTTCTGTGTGGTTCGCGGCCTGCATGGCAGCACGCACGTCATCTACCATCGCGTGGGCATATTTAGCGGTGGTCGCGATGTCCTCATGACCGAGCAGCTGCTGGACGACCTTGATATTGCTCTTGCGCAGCACCCGTGTCGCAGCCGTATGCCTTGTATCGTGGAACCGGAAGTCCTCGACACCCGACAGCTTCTTGTAGCGGCGCCAGGCTGTCTTGAAACCTTCCATCGTGATCGGATAGCGAGTTCCCCTCGTTCGTGCACCTTTGATCGTGCGCCTGGCAACGTATGTAAACACGGCCGTCTTGTGATGCGCAACAAGCTCCTCGAGAAGCGTAAAGACGGTGTCGTCCATCGGCACGATACGCCCCTTGTTGCCCTTGCCGATGATGAAGAATGTCCGGCCAGTGAAGTCGACCCGCTGCCACGTCAGTTCGACGATCTCTTTTCGCCTGCATCCAGTCAAAAGTGCGAAGCGCACCGCTGGCTCGTAGTCATCGCGCATGGCGGATAGTATTCGCTTCTCTTCGCCGCGACTGGCTTCACGGATCCGTTCACGCGGCTCGCGGAGCATGTGCTCTTGCCAGTCGATGTCGGCTACAGGCACTTTCCACGTCTTCTTGGCACGTCTCATAATCCCCCTGAGGGGAACCGTCACCGTCCTGTTGACAGTGGCATTCGATACATTATCGGCACGACGCGTGGTTACGAGCGATGCGACCATAGAGTCGGTGATGCGGTCGAGCGGGAGCTTCTTGTCGAGGTGCTTCAGCAGCCAACCGATGAACCGGTAGTAATTGTCGGCGTTGGCCAGATGCTGGCCAACCTCGGTCCAATACCGGGAGGCGGCGATTTCTAGCGTCATGGGCCCGAGGGCAGTGAATTGAGCGTTGATCTTGTGCTGCTCGCGAGCCTTCTCTTTAGCTTGCGCTAAGGTGCGCTCCGCTTGCCGCTTGTTGCTCGTGCCCGTGGGGCCTGAAAATCGACGACCTCGAAAGGTGAAATCGTAGTAATATTCTGGTTTGCCGTGCTTTCGATATACCGCCATGGGCGCATCCTTCGCTCTTCGATAAATGCCTCCAGGTCTTCCTGTTTGTAGCGTCGGGTCGGGCGCTTCTCACTCAGACCGATGTCGATGGAGCAAAGCCTCCCCTGCTCGGTCAGCCAGCGAAGTTGCTTGGTTGAGATCGAGAGAATTCGCGCCGCTTCGGCAGGTTTCATCAGAGGCGTGGGCTTCATGACTGCGTTATAGCAACGAAGAGACGGCTCGACTGCGGCAGACCGTCGCAGTCGGTTTAGCGAGCGGTGTAGCTGTCGGCAGGCTGCGAAGCACAGCTCAGCGCTGAGGGATGTCTTACAGGCGACGTGTCTGGATCGACCTCATCTAAGAGGCGACCCGCTTCGCCACCCTCCGGCCGATCTCACGGGCGACGGCGCGCCGTTTAGCGCTGGACCCGTAGTGGCCTGCTGCCGGTTTCGTGGACACCGAGTTAGGGTGTTTGACGGAACTGGAGATTGGGAATGCGACGAAGGAAGTTCAGCCGCGAGTTCAAGCTTGAGGCAGTGAGGCTGGTGAAGGCTCGGGGTGTTGCGGTGGCGCAGGCAGCCCGTGATCTCGATCTCCATGAGAATGTGCTGCGCAAATGGATGCGTGAGCTATCGACCGATCCGCCGCATGCGTTTCCCGGTCGTGCAGGTGCTGGTGACGAAGATTGATCGCAGCTTCAAGAGCAGCGACCGCATGGCGCTCGCCGCGTCTGGCACGACGTGCTGGCTGAGGGCTTCTCCTGCGGCCTTCATCGTGTCGAGAGGCTCATGCGGGAGAACGGCTCGCGTGCCCGGCCGCGACGCCGTGGACTGCCGAAGGATACAGGCGAGCGAGCAGCCGTGTCGGACAACCTCCTCGACTGCGCCTTCGAGGTATCAGCCCCGAACCAGAAGTGGATCGCCGACTTCACCTACATCCGGACCGCCGAAGGTTGGCTCTGCCGCTGTCGTCCTGTTCTCCCGGCGCGTCGTCGAAGACGGGCGATGAAGGCCGAGATGACAGCGCAGCCCGTCACGGATGCTCTCATCATGGAGATCTGGCGCCGAGGCAAGCCGGGCAGCCTCTCCACCACAGCGACCAAGGCAGCCAATACACCAGCGAGCAGTTCCAGTGCCTGATGGCCCACCACAGCATCACCTGTTCGATGAGCCGGTCGGGCAACGTCTGGGACAATGCCGCGACGGAGAGCTTCTTCTCGTCGCTCAAGACCCAGCGGACAGCCCGCAAGGTCTACAGACCGCGGGATGATGCTAGGGCGCATGTGTTCGATTTACATCGAGCGCTTCTACACCCCTCGGCGAAGGCACTCGACGTT
Organism: Mesorhizobium sp. CAU 1741; assembly: GCF_039839275.1. NCBI lineage: Bacteria > Pseudomonadati > Pseudomonadota > Alphaproteobacteria > Hyphomicrobiales > Phyllobacteriaceae > Mesorhizobium > Mesorhizobium sp. CAU 1741. The sequence continues at coordinate 266,177 of NZ_JBDOQP010000003.1, forward strand.
GGGCTACCTCAGCCCCGTCGAGTTCGAGGAGCGAGCTTTGCCACCTTATCCTGGTGTGCGAAAATCGGCAGCAGGCCATTAAGACCCACCTCGACCTCACCATCGCGCCAAAACAAAATCCCCTAAACGGGACCTAAATGGCTGACCGCCCTCTCCGAAATTACGAGGGTCCCCAGATTTTCCCTAGTCTCAGTTCTGGCCAAAGCGCCCTATGGGCAATGATCCATGACGATGAATCAAAAGTGTTATCACCCCGATAGGACCAGTGCTGAGTGAACGACTTCGAGTCGCGCCCGGGCTCTCGGAATGATTGACCAACAATCCCCACTCGAAATAAATCATCTAATATCTTTGATAATGTATACTTGGTTGTCATCATCTTCATTGTTTGGTCTCTATCCGCCTTATTTGCCCAGTTTCTTTCAAATGCAGAAATTCGGAAATGTCGCTCAAAGCCAAGGAGCCCCTTCTTAATAGCTTGTATCTCCTGAGCAGCATATTCAACGGAAAGCTCTTCTGCTTTCTCCCTCCAGGCCGCCGCGCTGTAGTTCGCAATAATTCTATCAATCACGGGTGCACCAAAGTATATTTCGTTACTATGAGACTGCGACGCAGCCTCCCCGAACAATAGAACAAGGTCTCTCGGGTTACACCAGGTCGTCTCCACGATAAAATCTTTCGGAGTCATACCAAACAAGTCTCGATGAAAATACTTTTCGAGTATGTTTTCGGTCTCCGGAAAGCGTGATATCGTCTCGGAAGCGCGTATTTTCTTCTCCAGAAGACGTATTATTGGCCAGTCTCCACCGCTTGTTTTAGCGAACCAGCGGAGCTCGCGCCCACGATCAGCCAAGATCTTGTTGATCTCGTGCGTGGGAGCGTTAAGCGCATGCAGCACCTCAGAACGCGCCGCCGCAACAATGTAAATTGGTTTATGCTCATCGATGAAAAAAGAATTTAATCTATCGATCGCGACGAGAAGATCTCTAATAAGTATTACATCTCTCTTGTGGGTCACTCTCGACGCGAATGATAGATTTAATTCGTCAAAAAATATATATACACCGCCACCCGATTCAAAACCCAGGCTTTTTAATAGCCGCATCGACTGCTCGACAACATAATTTACGGGAAATTCCCTCTCCTTCTCGGATAGTGGCCCCCTAATGTCTGCATCTATATATTTTGATTTAAATTTATACTTTCCACCCTTAAGAGCAGCCGAGAGCCAACTGAGGAGTCCTTTATTGTCCTCCCCATCGTAAAATCGCTTCATTAGTTCGCAGAATACCGCGACATCTTTATGACTTGAGAATGATATTCTATTCTCCTCAATTATTTTTGATATTTGCCTGAGAATGAATATCATCCACACATCGACCGCGCTCTCGTTGTGGACATCCACATCTTTTTGCTCAAAAATGTGTATTCCCGACATACTCCTTATCTTTTCCCTCTCAATGTCTGATATTTCCGTCGAGAAAGAAATAAACCTGTTTATACAACCACTATCGGACGTTTTTAGCTGAATATACCGTAGAATAGAAGTTTTTCCTGCGCCCTTTACTCCGTGAACAAAGAACCTATCCCCCTTAATGAATTCCTCCACGCTGATTCCAGCCGGCTCAACAAAAGACTGCCTAAAATGCTCAACATCGAGCGGATTTCGTGTGTTAACCTCATATCGAGCATCGACATTGCCAAAGCGCAACTGTTTGAGTGGAAGACGCAAGTTTGGCGTTTTTGCCATTAGTAAATTCCCCCGCGACTGTTTCGGAATCGAAATACCGTTCTTGACTGGCTGTTACTAGAACACACTCTCTAGGGCGGCCGCAATCGGAAGCAGCTTGCAGCCCTCGAATAGCCTAGCGTATGCTCAAGCGAGCAGCACTAGACTATGAAAAGGCGCGCATCACCTTTAATACAATTCCAGGCTTCGTGATGCAGCTTCCAGGGGATGCCTTGCATCAGTTCAAGCCGGCGCAGGTGTAGAAGGGTGAACGCGAGAGAGCCCTTTGAAATAGTATCTAGACTAGACGACGTCACCCGCACGGCGCGGTATAAGGAATGCCTTTAGGATAGACTATGAGCGTTGAAGACTTAATACGATATTGGGGAGAATTTGACGTCAAAGGGGATCCCCTGGTTCATCCGCAAGACGCTGACCAGATACTCAACGACCCACAAGTATACGAGGACGAAACAGAAACCCCAGAGGGATGGATGGTGGCATCCCAATTACCGGGAGTTCACCTTGGTCTGCTGCCAACACCCTACACAGGAAACCTTCGCAAGGCTGATATCTTCATCCTGATGCTCAATCCCGGCTTGGCAGCGGTGGATTTCTACGCTGAACGACAGCAAGATTATCGTGATCGATTAGTCAGAAATATACGGCAAGAGAATCTCGACGAGGACGCCTACCCCTTCTTTGCGCTCGATCCACGGTTCTGCTGGAGTGGCGCCTACAAATGGTGGATGGGCAAGCTGGAGAAAACGATCCAAGCGATAGCCCGACAGAGAGCCATTGGTTTCGTAGATGCTACACAAGAACTCGCCCGGCGACTGGCAGTAGTTGAGTTGTTTCCCTACCACTCAAAGAGCTTCGGGATGCATCGAGTTCTCGCAGAACTCCCCTCTGCGGTTCACGCCCGCGCCGCCACAGATGGTTTAGCACAGTTGCCTGATCGCCTAATTATTATCACCCGACAAGTTGGGGCTTGGGACCTCGCTGATGCCGATCACATCGTGCGCTATAAAAACGGCCAGGCGCGAGGAGCATCGCTATCCCCCAACTCATTGGGAGGACAAAGGATCATCGAACGAATGACCGAGAACTTATCGTTAACTTCCAGGGGCTTTTGAGCCGTATTGAACACCTCTCACACTATTCCGCTCCACCATTCCTCATGCGAACCTTCATGGTTCGCCATGCCAGGCTTCGTGAGGCAGTGACGAGGCCACGCGTAGCTGTCGATCTGGCGTCGCGGCCGCTCGTGCCAGTTGACGTTGAACGCCCAGTAGCGCGGGAAGAAGTAGAGGCTCGAATAGGGCAAGTGGTCGTGAATCCACCACGCCAGTTTCTGCCAGTCCCCTTTTCCTTGGAAGCTGTTCCAGAACGACGGCACGACGACGCAGGCGGTCGCTCCCATGCAGCCGTCGACGTCGCGCATGTCCCAGATGTGATGCGCGGCATTTGCCTCGTTTGAGGCGCAGTTGTAGCGGCGCTCGTTGCCGAGGCCGTTGACCTCCCTCGAGCGATAGGCAGAACGGATGGCGATGCGGCCGAACGCGTCCTGGAGCGGCTCGAGCAGTTCCTCGCAGAGCTTCGCGCCGGCCTTGATGGCGAGATCGGGGTCGTCAGGAATGTTCGAGAGGCCGTGGATTGCGGCAATATCGGAGTAGAGGAAGTCGCGCATGAAGAACGACTTTGAGAGTTGAACGCGCCCGAACTCCGTGAGCGCATCGACGGATGTCGGCTTCTTCATGGGTTCAGGCGCGCGGTTGCGCCCCCTGCTGCGAGCACAATGTCGGATCTCATCCCCTACCCCTTTTGATTTCCACCATGCTTAGCCTAGGTTGGCCGCGCTTCAGGAATCAAGAGTTCGAATTTATGATCACAGGTGAACTGCGCTCGAAGGTCGACCAGGTCTGGAATGCGTTCTGGGCCGGCGGCATTGCGAACCCGATCGAGGTGATCGAGCAAATCACTTATCTCCTCTTCATGCGTGGACTCGACCAGGCCGATCTGCTCGAGGAAAACCGCTCCACACGCACCGGGCAGGCGATGCGGCGGCGTATCTTTCCTGAAGGCAAAGACGGAATCGGCGCCGATGGTGGCGTCGCCTATAGCGAGATGCGCTGGTCGCGGCTCAAGAACAAGCCGTCGGCGGAGATGTTCGAGATCGTCGCCGATCACATCTTTCCGTTTCTGCGCGCCATGGCTGAGGATGGCAGCGCGCACGCCGCTCACATGAAGGGCGCGCGCTTCACCATTCCCACCCCCGCTCTGCTTACCAAGGTCGTCGACCTGCTCGACGGTATCCCGATGCAGGATCGGGATACGAAGGGTGACCTCTACGAATACATGCTCGGCAAGATCGCGTCGGCGGGCCAGAACGGTCAGTTCCGCACACCGCGCCACATCATCGCGCTGATGGTCGAGATGACGGCGCCGACGCCCAAGGACGTGATCTGCGATCCGGCGTGCGGCACGTGCGGCTTCCTGGTGGCTGCCGGCGAGTATCTGCACGACAACCATCCGAAGCTGTTCATCGATCCAGGCAGCCGTGATCATTTCCACGATGAGATGTTTCACGGCTTCGATTTCGACCAGACCATGCTGCGCATCGGCTCCATGAACATGACACTGCACGGGGTCGAGCGACCGGACATACGCTATCGCGACAGCCTGGCCCAGGAGCATGGCGACGAGGCCGACCGCTACTCTTTGGTGCTGGCAAACCCTCCCTTCGCCGGCTCGCTCGACTACGACACCACAGCGAAAGACCTGCTGCAGATCGTCAAGACCAAGAAAACCGAGCTCCTGTTCATGGCGCTGTTAATAAAGCTCCTGAAACCCGGCGGCCGCGCCGCGGTAATCGTGCCCGACGGCGTCCTGTTCGGCTCCTCCACCGCCCACAAGGCGATCCGCAAGATGCTGGTCGAGGATCACCGGCTCGACGGCATCGTCAAATTGCCCTCCGGCGTGTTCCGGCCCTATGCCGGCGTTTCGACGGCGATCGTGCTATTCACCAAGACCAACTCCGGCGGCACCGACCATGTCTGGTTCTACGACCTCCGAGCCGACGGCTTTTCGCTCGACGACAAGCGCACGGCGCTGCTCGCGGCCGAAAAGCTGGGGCCGACGCCCGGCCACAGGGAGGCCGGTCACTTCGTCAACCTGACGCTCACCGACGAGGAGTTGGCGAAGAACAACCTGCCCGACATCGCCGCGCGCTGGGGCGAGCGCCAGGGCAAAGAGCGTGAGCGCCCGCGCACGGCGCAGAGCTTCTGTGTGCCGAAGGCAGAGATCGCGGAGGCCGGCTATGACCTCTCGATCACACGCTACAAGGAGGTAGTCCAAGAGACGGTCGAACACCGGGCGCCGAAGGAGATCATCGCGGAACTGCTGGCGCTGGAGAAGGAGATCGCCGAGGGGCTGAAGGAACTGGAGGCAATGCTGTGAATCGACTAACCACTCTCGGCGGGGTGTGCGAGTTTAGATACGGCAAATCTCTGCCAGCGCAACTTCGGCAACCAGGCATCGCCACCGTCTATGGTTCAAATGGACCAGTTGGCACGCATGTCGAGAGCCTGCTTGATGGGCCGGCCATCATTGTCGGACGGAAAGGTTCCTACGGAGAAGTGCATTATGCCGATGGCCCGCTATGGCCAATAGATACGACCTACTTTGTGGACCAAACAGCCACGGATTGCTATCTCCGATGGCTATTCCATCTTCTGAAATTTCTGCCGCTCAACACTCTAAACAAGTCGGCTGCCATCCCAGGTCTGAACCGCGAAGACGCATATCGACAACCAATAAAGGTGCCGCCCCTCTCCGAGCAACGGCGTATCGCGGCGATCCTGGACAAGGCGGAAACGCTGCGCCGCAAGCGCCAGCGTGCCATCGACCTGCTCGACTGCCTCACGCAGTCGATCTTTGTTGACCACTTCGCAGGTGAAGAGAACCGCAAGGTGCCCATTGGCGAGCTTTGCACGATAAGCAGCGGCTCAACTCCGAAAAGAGATGACCCCGATAACTATGGCGGCAACATTCCGTGGATTAAGACCGGGGAGGTGAACGGAGGGATTGTCGAGCGTAGCGATGAGACCGTTACGGAGAAAGGAGCTCGTTCGGCGCGACTCAAGCGGTATCCAATAGGCACGATTTTGATCGCGATGTATGGCCAGGGTGCCACGAGAGGGCGGGCTGCAATCCTCGGCATCGAAGCTACGATCAACCAAGCCTGCGCCGCCATCAACGTGGGGCCAGAGATTCGCGCGGATTTCCTGTTCCATCAACTCCGAGGCGCATACGGTAGGCTGAGAGATCTTGGTCGAGGTGGCAACCAACCAAACCTGAACGGCGAACTCATTCGAGGCTTTGAAGTAATCGTGCCGACTATTGTTGAACAGGATCGATATGTCGCTGCCGTCAGAGGTATTGCCTCTCAAATTGAGCAAACACGAGGTCATGCGGCCGATGTCAGTGCCCTCTTCGTCTCCCTCCAACATCGCGCCTTCGCCGGTGAACTCTGATGGGCGCGTCTGTTCAAATGCTCGACAAATTTGTGCATTGCGGCGCTATCTGCGCGCAGGAAGGAAGCTTTGTTGAAAAACTTGAAGCAGTTCTGCCAAAAGGCTGTGCGGTCGACGCATTTCTTCAGTTCGACGAATGGCTCTATTTAGGATCGGCTGCCAGCGGCGCGCGAAGCCGATTGTCAGATTATCTGCGACGTCAGCGCCAACGGTCGGGTAAACTAAAGCACGCCGAGCTACGCAAATGTTTGGAAGCAGGTCTCGTCGAGTTCTGGGTGCTGCCTATAGAACCGCGAGTCCGCCAGATTGATGGTTATCCAGTTGACTGGCTGCTGGGCGTTGAACACGGTCTCATAAAGACACTGCATCCGCGAATCAACGCGCGCGAGCGTGTCCATGACTAGGCTGCGCGCGGTTTGTGCTTCATGGCACCGCGCCTTATCGGGCCAGCTCTGACCATGCCTGACGCGCTTGCCGGAACCGACTGGACCGAGCGCGAGATCGACCTGATCGTCGCCGACTATTTTGACATGCTGGCGCTCACCCTCGCAGGGCGTCCATTCGTCAAGTCGCAGCGCAACGCCGCACTCCAGGCGCTCACCGGCCGCAGCCGCGGCTCAATCGAGTTTAAGCACCACAACATCAGTGCCGTGCTCTACCAATTGGGAATGAACTGGCTGCCAGGTTACGTGCCCCGCCACAACTTCCAGCACGCGCTGGTCGACGGCGTCGAGCGTCATCTGGCGCGGCACCCGGTGCTGTTCGAGAACCCGTCGCCTGCTGCCCCTGCTCCCGGCATGCACGAGTTGGCCGCAATCTTCTTCGAGGAGCCCCCCGTGAGAGCCTTCGAGGATGTGCCGCGCGCGCTGGAGCGGATAGTCCGGAAGTTCGATCCAGCCCTGCGCGACGCCCGCAACCGCCAGCTCGGCAACCGAGGCGAGGAGCGCGTCTTCTTCGCCGAGCAATCCGGCCTGCGCGCCCAGGGCCGCAACGACCTCGCCCGAAAAGTGCGCTGGGTCTCGGCGGAGGATGGCGACGGCGCCGGCTACGACATCCGCTCGTTCGATCCGACCGGGCGAGAGCGGCTGATCGAGGTGAAGACAACCACCGGTCACAAGCAGACCCCATTCCTGCTGTCGGAGAATGAACGCGCATTCTCGCAGGAGCGACCGGACGCATTTCGACTGGTTAGGCTCTTCGATTTCGCGCGCGAGCCACGGGCTTTCGAGCTTACGCCACCGCTGGATCAAGCGGTGCTGCTCAAGGCAGCGACCTGGAGAGCTCATTTTTAGGGGGAGTGAACGATGACAAGCGAAATTGGCACATTTCGGCTGAGCTTGCCTGGACCGATGCTGCGGCGCGGTTTCTGGCTCTATGTCTGGAAGGCCGTGACCGCGGAGGGCCAAGAGTTGCTCTATGTCGGTCGGACCGGAGACAACTCCAGCCCCAACGCATCACCACCCTACATCCGCATGGGTCAGCACCTCGGGTCTATGAAGAACCAGAATGCTCTGCGGCGGAACCTAGTTAACCAAGGGGTCGAGCCCGAAACCTGTAACACCTTCGAACTCGTCGCTCACGGACCGCTTCATCCGGAGGTTGTGAAGCCTAAAGACTTCGATCATTCTGACCAAGCTGTTCGCTTGCAGCTGATGGAGGAACATTTGCCGCTGCGAAACATCGTTGGCGCAATGGAAAAGCGGCTCGAAAGAGATCTTCGAGCCGCTCGCTACTCCGTCATGAACGTCGTGAAGTGGAAGCATGACGTGGACGACGAGACTTGGGCTCCGGTTCGCTCCGCCTTCGCTAACGACTTTCCCAGACTGAAAGAGCTCGGCTAATGTCAAATTTCGTCTTTCTCGCCGCGGAGTTTCCTGCTGTCCACGAGGCAGCATTGGCGGCTGAGAAGCACGTCGTATCGGATCCGCGCGCAGCTGCATTCTATGCCGGCAGGACCGTAGAGGTCGCAGTCAAATGGGCTTTTCGGAACGATCCCGGCCTGACACTACCTTACCAGGACAACATCGCTGCCCTCCTTCACGAGCCCAGCTTTCGCCGCGCTACCGGCGAGCCGGTCTTTGCCAAGGCCCGCTACATCAACTCACTACGCAATCGGGCGGTCCATGAGGAACGCCGCATTTCTGATGGCGACGCTGTCGGCGCCGTCAAGGAACTGTTTCACGTCTGCTTCTGGTTCGCCCGCACCTATGGCCGCACCCAAAAGCCAGCCGAGGGGCTGACCTTCGACGCCACCGTGCTTTCTCGCCGCAACGACACGCTCAAGAAAGCCTTTGCCCATCTGAAGGCACAACAAGCCGAGCTAGATGCCAAGAATGGCGAGTTGACGCGATTGCTCGCGGACAGGAGCAATCTCGACGCCGAACTGAAGGCGTTGCGCGCCGAGGTGGCTGCCGCGCGAAGGGCGGCTGAGGTGGCACCGGTCGACCACGACTGGAACGAGGCTGAGACCCGTGACCGGTTCATCGATCTCCTGCTGCGCGAAGCTGGTTGGGACCTCACTGGCAAGGACGACCTGGAGTTTCAGGTTGAAGGAATGGCGAATGCCGACGGCTTCGGCTTTGTCGACTATGTCCTGTGGGGAGCAGACGGGAAGCCGCTCGGGCTTGTCGAGGCAAAACGAACGCGGAAAGACGCACGCCAGGGCATGCAGCAAGCCAAGCTCTACGCGGATTGCCTTGAAGCGAAATTCGGTCAGCGGCCGGTCATCTTCTACAGCAACGGCTACGAACACTGGATCTGGGACGACGCCAACCGACCGCCGCGGCTGGTCGGAGGGTTCTACACACGTGATCAGCTGGAGTGGCTGATCCAACAGCGCAGCAACAAGAAGGCGCTTTCCCAAGCCAAGATCAACCTGAAGATCGCCGGACGACCATACCAGCAGCGCGCCATTCGGGCGATCGCCGGCGCGGTCGAGGAAGATCGACAGCGAAAGGCGCTGCTGGTCATGGCGACGGGTTCCGGCAAGACACGCACGGTGATCGCTCTCGTCGACCTTCTCATGCGCGCTGGGTGGGTCAAGCGCGTGCTGTTCCTGGCCGACCGGGTCGCGCTGGTGAATCAGGCGACCGGTGCCTTCAAGACACACCTGCCCGATGCCGCGCCGGTCAATCTGGTCACGGAACGCACCACCGACGGACGCGTATTCCTGTCGACTTATCCAACGATGATGAACCTCATCGACGGAAGACGCGACGGCAAGGCGGCATTCGGCCCCGGACATTTCGATCTGCTCGTCATCGATGAGGCGCATCGCTCCGTCTACCAGCGCTATCGCGCCATTTTCGACTATTTCGACTCCCTGCTAGTGGGTCTCACCGCAACGCCGAAAGACGAGATCGACAAAAACACCTACTCGCTATTCGATCTCGAGGATGGTGTTCCGACAGACGCCTACACTCTCAGCGAAGCGGTGGCTGACGGCCATCTTGTGCCGCCGGAGGCGATTTCGGTCCCGCTCAAGATCGTGCGCTCTGGACTGCGCTATGACGAGCTCTCGGAGGAGGAGAAGGAGCAGTGGGAGATGCTGGAATGGGGCGAGGAAGACATGCCCGATTCCATCGATGCCGCCGAGGTCAACAAGCGTCTCTTCAATCAGGATACCGTCGACCAGGTCATAGCGCATTTGATGCAGAACGGCGTCAAGGTCGAGGGCGGTGACAGGCTCGGCAAGACCATTATCTTCGCCAAGAACCAGGCCCATGCTGAATACATCAAGCTGCGCTTCGACGTGGCATATCCCGCCTATGCTGGCCAATTTGCTCGCGTCATCACATATGACAGCGGCCCATACGCTCAGACGCTAATCGACGACTTCTCGCGCAAGGACAAGGCGCCCCACATCGCCATCTCCGTCGACATGCTCGATACCGGCATAGATGTGCCGGAGGTCGTCAATCTGGTCTTCTTCAAGCCGGTGCGCTCCAAGACCAAGTTCTGGCAGATGATGGGACGCGGAACACGGCTCCGCGAGAATCTTTTCGGCCCCAACCAAGACAAGCAGTTCTTCCGCGTCTTCGACTACTGCCAGAACCTGGAATTCTTTGGCGAGAACCCCGAGATCAAGGAACCGCGAGCGCCAAAGTCTCTTTCTGAACGGCTGTTTGCTACTAGGTTCGACCTCGTGCGCGCGCTGGATGCGACACCCGACCTGAGTGGCTTCTCTTCAGCTGATCAGTCAGCATACGGGGTTGGCGCCGACACACCGCCCAGCGAAGCAGAGGTTCGGGAGTCCGCGCTGGATGTATTGAAGCACACCGTTGCGGGACTCAACCTGGACAACTTCCTCGTGCGACAGAAACGCCGCGTCGTGGAGAAATACAAGAAACCCGGTCCCTGGGCGGATCTAGATGACGAGGCGCGCGACGAACTCGTCGGCGAAATCGCTGCGCTGCCCACCGCGCTCAATCTTGGCACCGAGGAGGCAAAACGCTTTGACCTGCTGATGTTCCAGCTGGAGCTCGCGCTGCTCAAAGGCTCGCGCCGCTTTGAAGCGCTGAAGAAGCAGCTAATCGAGATCCTATCGGCGCTTGAAGAGCAGACAGCCATCCCAGGTGTTGCCGCTCGCGCCGAGCTGATCGAAGCGGTCCGTGAACCGGAATGGTGGAACGGGGTCACGGTCCCTCTGCTCGAGCTTGTAAGGCTGCGCCTACGCAACTTGGTTCAGCACATCGACAAAGGGCGTAAGGCAATCGTCTACTCGAACTTCGCCGACGAGATTGGCAGAAGTGAGGAGATCGATCTGCCTCAGGTCGGGGAGGCAGACTTCGCTCGCTTCAAGGCAAAGGCACGCCACTTCCTGAAAGAACTCTCAGGCAACCAGGTGCTGGATCGCCTGCGCCAGGGTAAGGCGCTCACTGCCTACGATCTCGCGGAACTGGAACGTCTGCTGATCGAGGCGGGCATCGGCGCACGACATGACATCGCGCGCGCGACCGAAACAAGCCGGGGCTTCGGACGTTTTGTCCGCTCCCTCGTCGGCCTTGACCGGGGCGCGGTGAATGATGCCTTCGCTGAGTTTCTCACCCACGGCGCTGCCACGCATCAGCAGATCGAGTTCATACAGCTGGTGATCGAACACCTCACCGATAAGGGCTCGATGGATCCTGCCGTGCTCTACGAGGCGCCCTTCACCTATATCGCGCCGACCGGACCGGAGCAGGTATTTGACGACGCCCTCGTCGTCATGCTCGTCGAGAGGATCAGGGAGATCAACGACAGCGCGATGGTTTCATGAGCCCGCGCGAGAATTCGGTTCGGTAAACACGACTTCGACGGCAGCAGCTTGATCGGCGATGACCACAACCTCCCCCGACAACTTTTTCCTATCAGTTTTCGTGGGAAATCTGTTTCCAGGTCCTTATCGGGCCTGGCTCGAACTGATTTAAGGGGCTGGAGGCCTAATAACTTATTAGCCTTATGTAGGTGTTCGCTCCATGTGCTCCCTTACATCTACGAAGAATGAAGCACAGCCGAAAAATCGCCGGCGACTCGTTTGCCGAGATTTCTGAGCGCAATGCCTACCCTCTCGTTTATTTCCTCATAGGCGACCAAATTTCCCACAGGCCCTTTCCCGTGCCTTGGGCTTGGTCGCGCCTTGAGTCCCTTCCGCGCCAGATGAGCTAGGAGATCTTTACGCACCGGCTTCTCCTTTCTCTTCAGCGCATCGTCCATGACTTGGAGACCGATGACTCCGGCGTTCCGGAATTTCTCTGCCCGCCGCCGCTCGGTCCACGCCATCATCGCTACCCGGCGACCTGGCTTGAGCTGACGCTCGTCTACAAAAGTCGGCAGCATGAACTTGAAGAACTCCCCCTGAAGGCGTGCGAAGTTCAGCTTCTCTAGATCATACAGATGCTCGACGCCCACCGAAGACAATGGTGTCTGGCCCAGCGTCACCTCAATTCGCGTGCGCTTTTCAGCTTCGGCAAGTTCACGTCGAGTGCCTGTTGCTCGATTTTGGTTGTCGACCACCTTGTCCATGATGCGCCACGACACCGGCCCTTCTTTTGGTCCGATGTAGTAGGTTGTATCAACGGAAGGTGGTTGATCTTCTTCAGTAGAGATCGCGAAGTGGTCGTTAGTCTGCATCGACGCGGTTGACTTGTATCTGACTACGTGACTGACCTTCTTGATCAAGCCTGGCACGAACCTGGGCCTGCTGCCTGGTGCTTGGAAGAACGTCTGACTTGTCCAGAAATGGCGAGTGAGTGCGGTATGTAGGCGAGCACGTGCCTCCTCGCCTTGTTCTCTCGGGTAGAAGTCTACGCTAATCTCCATACTCCGGACGAGCGGGATCATATGAAGGCCATATTTCCTTTCGAAGTGGCGTTCCAACTCCCGGAGCTGGAGGATCGACGGTTCCTGCAGCCGCACGTCGAAGACATCTGTTACGCCGCCAGCTTTCTCTTCGAGCGCAACGGCATAGGCGTTTGCCTCAATGGCCTCCTCGATTTCTCGACGGAGCCATTGGAACTGCGTTGAACGCCCGAGGAAGAAGCGGATCTCAATCCAATCGATCACTGCTCGGCAAGTGTAGTCGTCAAGATCCACATCCGGTTTGAGCGCGAAGCGACCTGCCAAGCGAGGTTGTGACTTCTTCAAAACCTTCCGGTGAAACTGCAAGTCGCCAAGCGAATGAAATCCCCCTCGCCGGGAGACCATTGGGACAGTCAGATACAATAGGTTCTCCCGCAACACAGCGTTGGCCTGTATCGCGCGGACTAGCTTGATTCCGAGGGGGATAAAAACCCTATTTTCCCCTTGAAGCCCGATTAGCGATTGGTTACGCTACACTAACGGTAACGGTTACAAGAGAATCTACAACATGGCGCTGACCAATGCAGAGAAGCAAGCGCGATGGCGCCAACGTCAACGCGCAAAAGCCGCTGGCCTCCAACCAGAGAAGGAACTTTCACCGGAACCTCTCACAATCCCCACGCCTCTAGCTCTTGCTGATTTTGTGAAATCGAGAGAGCCGGAGCTGCTGGAGGTCTTTGAATCGTTCCAGGATGAAGGATTACCGGTCGCACAGTTTCTAACATGCGAGCAGAAGGGCGATGAAGTTCAATGGACGCGGAATGCAATCCGCAGCCTTTCGGAAGCTCTCGAGACAATCACAGGCACATTGAGCGAATACCAGATCGAGATGATCGACCAGGAAATCGCCCGGTTAAGTGCGGAGAGCAAGGCAGATCCAGCCAAGCTAGACGCCAACCTCGACACGATCTTGCGCTTCAAGGTGCTCCGCCGTGAGCTTGAGCGCAGGCACCGTCTCAACCTTCGAAACTACCACTGACCAAACCAAGTGCGCTTATCGGAGCCGGCGAAATCGCCGGCTCCTTTTTTTTGGTCATGCCTCTTGCGGAAACGATCGCAAACGGTTACTCAATTACTGTGGTTACGTAACCATAACCAAGACACCGGAGAATAGACATGACCCTTGAATCCACCACCACTGCCAGCAAGCTGTCCGCGCCGATCGATGGGATTGACGAGCTTGAGCTCAATAGCCCGACAGATCTGAATGAGAAATCGCATCAAAAGTCCCTCAAAGGGAACAAAGCGGGGACGTCTTCATCGATGATGGCAACTACCAAATCTAACACGGTGTTAGATTTGCCTTCTAACTCCACTAGGCCTACCGACCGGATCACGAAGGGTGCTGACGGCAACATCATCATTCCGCCATCGCTAGAAAAAGAAATGAGCAAGGCGGCAGACCAAATCCGCAAACTGCACGGAACTGCGATCGCCAACATAGTCGGAATCGGCGCTCATTTGTTGAAGATGAAGGCTCAGCTAAAGCACGGTGAGTTCGCAAGGTGGTATGAGCGCGAGTTTGGCTGGAACGCAATGACCGTCAATCGTCGTATGAACGCTGCGCAGGCATGGATGGCTATACGCAAATGTGTGCCCGAAGCCAAGCTCGGCTCTCTGCCACCTACCCTGCTCTATGATTATGGGAAATTGACAAGCGATCAGCAGCGGGAAGTCGCACTGGCTGCCAAGTCTGGGAGCAAAATCAAGGCTGACGACTTTAAGAAGTCGCCCGAGAAAAATGCTGCGAAGTCACCTCCGGTAAATTCAAACAATGACGCAGCGGAGGAACTGGCGAGATTGATAACCGACGCCCTTCCACTCTCCCGCCGCCGCGAGATCGCAAATCACTCTGGCTTCCGGGCTGCTAGCTTTGGCCAGACTCTTCAGAAGGGAATTGCCCGGTCTTTTGGGGCATCTTCTAATATGGAGGCTGCATAACTCGATCTGATATACGCTGCCCTCGTCCACGAGCTTTAGCTGCAGCTTAACCACGCCCGCCGGAATATTTCGGCGGGCTTCTCGGTTAGTCCGAGGCACTACGACGTGGGGGCTCCACCGGTGTGAGCATTTGCCCACTATGGCAGGAACCTCACGGCCCTAATCGTAGCTCGCAACCAGGCGCATAGTCCGGCGTGGCGTAGTAGTTTCCAACCGCCTTCGAGGTTAGCATCGTGAAACCCTGATACTGATCATGGGTGAGTATGCGCGCGCGGAACGGTTGCAGCCTGCATTGCCGTTTGGCGACGAGTAGGTTCCGCTCTGCATGCAGGACGGAGTCCGGATAGTCGGTGAAGCTCTGGCCCTGTTCCGCGGCTGCAGCGGTCACGGAGCCATAGGCGCCGGCGACGCCGTGAATCTTCAGATCTTCGCAAAGCTGGACAAGGCGATCATCCGCGCTTTTCTCCACGAGCGCGCGCAGGTTCATCATGTCGTCGGTCATCGGTGAGTTTCTCCAGAAAGGTCGGCATCGCAACCAGACCCTACCGGCAAGCGCCAATGATCAGCGCTACCCCGGCTACACCACGTCCAGGGACGTCACCGCCCCCGCAGTAGAACGGATTGGCCGAGGCCGTGAAAAACAAAAAGCGCGACTATGTCCGCGCCTCATCGCGTCCGACGCCAGAACCGTGTTGCAAACGCTGACATTGTGGATCGAGCACTACAACAGCCGTCATCCGCGCAAGGCCCTCGGTTATCGCGAGTTTATCGTGGACGAAACCCAACCTTGATCGTGTCCGAACATTCCGGGGCAAGAACAAGTCGCTTATGCTAAAATACTGAGGGCTGCTGACTGCGGAGGGAAATATGGGTGCCAGTTGGACCACAATATTTGAAAAGCATATTCCGCGGCCAAGCTACGATCGCCCCGTGGTCTGCGATGGCTTCCCTGACCATTGTCTCGTGGTGATCATTGGAGAGAATTCATCGACTGATCTTGATACGGACTGGTGGTCATATTGGGATGAAGGTCATGGGTTCGACTATGATCGCTTCATGGGCGACTATCACAGGCGAAAACCTCGGCTCTACGGAACTCGCCTGCGGTTCGACGCTGTCAGGAAGGAGGGTTACAGAGTGATCGAGACGAATGTGTTCCGCGATCCCGGCCCAAATGGCTCCCAGTTCCAACGCAACAATCTCCCCTTGATACAAGCCATGATAAACAACATGCCAGGTTTCAAGGGCATCATCGCGCACGGAACGATAGCTCGACGTGCGGTGCAACAGCTACGGCTCCCCAAGAACGGGAGAGTCCGTAGTTGCCGGCATTTGCGAATTGAGAAGATCGATGTGGTCATGGGGCTGGTTCGGAGTCTAATCGTTCCAGTCCGAGGGTGAATCGGAGCCTCGACGATACTTGCACTGCAATCGACAAGCCAGAAGTAGCCGTCCATACCGTCATTGTTGCGTGGGGCCAACGCAGATGAACAAAACATATAAGGTGGCAGCAGTGCTGCTTGTGTTGCTCGCAACTGGATGCAATCCCTTCGCAGATAGTAGGTCGAGTCCTCCAACAATACGCGGAATATCCGCCGACATGACGGTTGACCAGATCAGAAGCACTCGTGGCTTTTCGCAACAGACCTGGCTAAGGACTCCCCATGGGGAGATGACGATTTACAGTCGTGCGCCAGTCGATAATGACGGCTTATACATTAGCTTCATAAAAAGCATCATCGGAGACACTCTTGAATTCCATTGGGAATTGACGCTCTTGCAGACACTCACTGTGGAGCAAATTGCGGCCGACGCTCGAGAAAAATTCTCAAGCTATGGTATGCCATATGTCACAAAGAGCTCAAGTTCGGAGCCATCTGGGGCCACCTATGAGCACGTCTATCTGGTCTATGGTTGCGAAAACTGTGATGAACTCGAGGCTCCTTATTGTCAGATGTCGAAGCTTGTCTTCGAGCTTTGCATCATTGCGCGACGCTACGGCGAGGAGAGGAGGCTCAGCGGCTATTGGCACAACGCAGATGCCTACGTTGCTCAGGGCGAGTGGATTGAGCAGATGCGCGAGAAAGTGGAATTCTAACGCACTACCAACGCCACAGCTGTCGCTTCGAGGATGAGCAGCATGACAAGAATAGGATTAGGAAGGCCAAGACCGCGTTTCCAAGCCTTGCCGAGCGAGTCAGAAAGCACCGGAGATTGCGGTGCGCCACGGACTGGATCGCAAGCCCAAAGGCGCCCACAACAGATTACGACCCGCGATCAACCACTACAGAAATAATCGCTTCCGATAGATCCGGACCGACACGCTGGAAGCCAAGAAGCCGCGCCACTGCACGTGTCATCTCCTCAGGCAGCATCATGCCACTTTCAGCCTGAATCTTCTTCGCGGCCGCCTCGATCTCGATCGGCGGCAGATACTCGGCTTTCAAAACCGAACCTGTCTCCGCCCGTCGGTCCCTCACCGGAGGCGCTGCGACCTGATCAGCTGTTGCAAGAAAGGCGCCGAGCTGCAGCAGATTGGCATCCCGCTGCCGCGCAACCCGCACAGCGCGCATCGTTGCTTCTACGATGCGGTTGCCAGTGCGCACCTTACCGAAGGCGGCAGAAATGCGACGAGCGACCTCATCAGCGTGTATCGGACCTTCCACCGAAACGATTTCAGCAACGAGATCGGCGAGATGCTCCATCGGCGCCTCATGTGGTTCTTCCATCCTTGAAGACGCAATATCGGCTCTTTGGTAGGCGGGAGCTGACAGCTGAAGATGATCCACATCGAACTGTTCCGGCGCCGCAGATTCAAGCTCGGCAACTACGGAATGTCCGTGCCCCCTTGAGCCCCGAAGTTCGATCCCATCGGACGCAGCAACCGTTGCTTCACGAAGAATCTTCTCAAGTTTCTTGATTTCGAAGCTCCGTCGGTAGAACCAGTCCGTGCTCCAAATCCTGTGAAAGCGCCAACCTAGTCCCTCCAGCACATCCTGCCGAAGTCGATCTCGTTCCCGCGCCCATAGTGCAGAGTGGTAAGCAGCACCATCGCATTCTACTGCAATGAGATAGTGCCCTGGTCGGTCTGGATGACGCACCCCGATGTCAATTCGGAAACCAGCCGTTCCAACTTGCGGATCGGCTTCGTAGCCAAACCTCCGAATGACCTCCAAAACATCCTCTTCAAATGGACTGTCTGATGCTAGACCCGTCGGCACTCGCTCTTCGATGATTCCTGTCCGAGCAAAATCCAAGAAACGTTTAAGCACCCTTGGTCCGTCTCGAGACGAGCGTGTCGCGTTAATGTCTCCTGGATCAAATGAGGCGAATACCTCACACCGCACACGAGCCCTTGAAAATAGCACATTGAGGCGTCGCTCGCCGCCCTCACCATTAATTGGCCCGAACGATTGGGAGGCCAAGCGTCCGTTGGGCTGCTGAGGGCCATAGCCTACCGAAATGAGGATCACATCGCGTTCGTCGCCTTGAACATTCTCAATATTCTTGACGAACACGTCTTCCGCGTAACCTTCCCGCAGGAACGCATCGAGAACCGCATCCTTGCGACGCTCGTGCTCCAGGACTTCTGTCAACATGCTTGATTGGGACTTGGAGAACGCTACAACGCCAAGTGAAAGCTCCGGATGCGTCCGAGCGTGCTCAGCAACAGCCCTCGCGACATGCTCCGCCTCAATCCTGTTGGTTCCAGCCCTTGCTGCTGCCGCTTTGCCACGCGAGTAGACGCCCGGCACTCGATGGAAACGAAGTCCGAAATTCGGATCCAACTGCAATGGCGAGGGTGGCAGAACCAGCCGGTCGTCATAGAACTCGGCGTTCGACACGCGTATCAGCGAGGGGTCGCGTGACCGATAGTGCCATTCTAGCATCCGTGATCGCAAACCACGCGCTTCACACAGAGATAGTATACTTTCCATATCGGCAGCTGTCGCCCCGACTGGCACCTCATCGTCCTCGTCTTCAAGATCTTCGCCCTCGTCGATGAGGCGGTCAAAGAACGATGTAGGAGGCAACTGCTTCTGGTCACCGACCACGACGATCTGGCGCGCCCGTGCGACAACACCAAGTGCGTCTTCAGGTCGAATTTGCGATGCTTCATCGATCACTAACAAATCGAAAGTTACCGAGCCCGGCGGCAGAAACTGTGCGACGGAGATCGGACTCATTAGCATTACCGGCTTGATCCGCTGGAGCATGGAACCAGCGTTCTTCATCACCCATCGAATTGGCTTATGTCGGCTTTTTCTTCCGATTTCACCACGTATGATAGCCATTTCGCCCATGCTGCCACGCGGGATTTGGGCGTAGTGTTGAGAGAGAATAAGCTTCTGTGCGTCGCTAAGACGTTTTCGTTCGCTTTCCTGAAACAGTCTAACCAACTCGCTCCGGTCAAGCCCCTCAAGCTGCGCCAGCTCCGGCCTTGATGCGCGGGCGGCGTTCCAACGCGCTTCTGCACACGCGAAGAAAAATTCCTCTTCTGCTCCCTCTGGCAGGACAGACCCTTCATCTAGTGCCTGGATGAGACGACCGGCACCAATCTCCTGAACCTCGCCGTAGACCCGCGCAAGGGTTGCCCACTCGGTATAGCGGTCGGGCGCGTCGCGCATCGACTCCATTGCCCTCAAGAGCTGAGATAGCGATGCGTGTGCCAGTTCACTCCCGAAGCCTGCAACAGCAATATCGAGCGACAACCTATCTACTACCCTCTGCGCCCCCGATAGCATCTCGTTCCTCAAACCGCGCAGGCTATTGGCAGTTTCAGAGGGAGCCCTGACGCCATTCAAGACAGCACAGATCTCTGAGGCTGACTCATATCCGGCGCTGCGAACATTCTTCGCCCATTCAACCAGCGCCTGGAGCCGAGCGAAATCAGTGCGTTCGCCACGCCAGTTTGATCCGAGGACACCGGGCAACCAACCCTCATCGTCGGCAAGTCGCCGGCGCAACTCCTGAACCTCTACCAGTTGATCAACAATCGCGAGACGCTCGGAAGGCGACTTCGGAATAGCGATCGACGTCAAAGTCGATAACTCCGAGCACGCCTTTCGATAAGGTCCGAAGACTCGGGCCCAAAGCGACCTACTGCCCTCTGCGATAGCACCTCTTATTTGCCGTGCGTCACTGGAGAAAGCGACCTGCGTGAAGACGTCTTGGGCGGCGTTGTGAGCGGCCGCCCATTCGGCGCCTGCCAATAGAGCCTCTTCCAGTCGCGGCTGCCCGACACAATCAAAAAGCGATGGTGTAAGCTGCTCTGATGCAAAGTCTGGAGCATTCGCGAAAAGATCAAGAGCGCGCAGCAATCTTTCGATATCCACGATATTTTCCGGGTTGGGTTGTCGAATTACTACCGCGTTTCGCTCTATCATCTCAAGCAACTGAGATAGACACTTAGTTGCAGCTGCTAGTTCGCCCTCAAGTCTCGATAGATCGGTTGGCTGCAGGTGGTGGTTGCCTGTGCCCTTAAAGGGATGGGCCTCAATGCAGCCTACCGTCTGCAAAGCCTCGAGGAGTCGGCGAATGGTTTCTCGAGCACGTTGTCTCGCGTTCTTATCAAGTTTTTCCAAGCCATCGAGGGTGAGTGACGGTGGAGGGACGCCCTTTCCAATCAATCCAATGATTTCTGACATCGCGTCGAACGGCGTGTCTGAGGTGCCGGCGATAGGAGAGTGGAGCAAATCCGAAATCTGGTTCAAGCGATCCCGCTTCGCTCGCAAAGCGTCGGCTTCATTTGCAGTGACGACGGCCGAGCCACTAGCCATGAGGGTCCGACCAAGTTCCTGTGCCAATGCCTTCTTGTTTGCACTACGTGAGTGAAGTTCAAGGCAGACGTCCCGAAGCCCCGCCCGAACAAGCCGCTGGTGAACGACTGAGAGAGCCGCCATCTTTTCAGCTACGAACAACACCGTCTTGCCGTCGTGAGCTGCGGCTGCGATCAAATTCGTGATCGTCTGTGACTTTCCAGTGCCGGGCGGTCCCTGAACAACAAGATTTGCGCCGCGCCTCACCTCCTCAATGACCTTAGTTTGTGATGCGTCTGCGTCGACGACCTGAATGATATCGGCTGGATCGAGAAACTGATCCAACTTGTCCTCTGGTCCAAACATCGGTTCGTCGGGCTCAAACCCCTCTTTCAGTAGCCCTGATAACAAGGGATTGTCGGTTAGCTCCCCGTCCGGCCAAGTTGCAGGATCCAGATCTCGATGCATTAGCAGCTTCGCAAACGAGAAGAAGCCTAACTGAATGCCGTTCCCATCGATTGACCACCCGGGTTGTCCCGACACTGCTTCGACAACGTCGGAAAAATATTCTGAGGGGCACCACTCTTCTGCGTCCTCGACTTCGGGAAGCAAAATCCCAAAGTCTTGACGCAGCCTCTCCTGAAGCGGCAAGTTTGTCGTTATTTCGTCGTCGCGTGATCGGACGTCAAAAGTTGAGGTGCGGTCATTGCGCACCAGCTCGACCGGCAAAAGGACTAGGGGCGCTTCACGCCAGATTTCTGAACTGCTACTTTCCCGCCATTTCAAGAATCCGAGTGCGAGATAAAGTATATTGAGGCCCTGCTCTTCTTCAGCTGTTTTAGCATCATGGGCTAACCGCAATAGCCGGCGTGTCTGCGCCTCTGGCCCGAGAGGCGTCTCTAGAAGCAGATCGGTTAAGCGGTCACTTCCTGGTGGATCCGCAAGCGCCACAACATCACCGTCATAGAGAACAACGGTCTCCTCATCCTGATGGCGGTCCTTGCCCATCGCCTTAAACCGCATCCTCTTTGACTGAATACGCAGAAGGTCGAAAACTGCATCCGAGTCTTCATTCACGATGTTGAGGCAATTCGCTCTTTGATTTGCGCGGTTTACATGAACAAGTCTGTTTCTAGTGCCAGTCTCGAGAAGCTTGAGACGAGCACTTTCTAAGACTCGAACTGACAATCTTTCGGCACGATCAAGCATTGTTCTTCATCCCCCCTCGCATGAAGCATTTCTCACGCTCGCACGCACATATTGTCAATACAAGCAGCCTCAATTCCTCGCCTTGCGCCACCCGGCGTGTCGCGCCTCGAGCTCGCTGCAGAACCAGCGCTCGCCATAGGCCAGTGTTATGATCGTTCGGCTGTAGTAGGGCTGCCCAGGCACATGATAGATGCGCTCGCCGGTGGTGTAGCTGAAATTGCCCTTGATCATGCAGCCGGATCCGGGAACGAGAGGTTTCAGAGCGCTCCAGGACAACTCGTCGGCTGTATATCCAATGCCGACTGCACTGACGAGCATCGCGGCGACAAGGAGTGCTGGAACGGATGGTCCACCGAACCGCCTTGGCCATATGTCCTCAGCGAGCACCTTGAGCTTCACAGGATCACCATGCTTCAGCCGGCGCCAAGGCGAAACGTTGCGACGCACACCTCGCCAGTTCGCTCGATACTCGCTCTTGCCCATGGCGAAGTATTATCCGTGACCCGGAAAGATCCGGTTTCCGGAAATGCTAAAATGCTTGATTGCGTCGATGGAGATAGCTGGCCAAAGGAGAGGTGGCTCTGTGAGCACCGAACTGCCGCGACAAATACAAAGGCGCCAACCAGGCAGCAATATCGAACTATCTGACTATCTTCTTCCACATCAATCCCATGCCGGACCCTATGTCGTCCAAGGGATGCTGGGCGAATACAGCGACACGCCTGTCGAAATTGACATGTTTCCCTCGAGAGTAAATTTCGTGAGCGGCTCGTTCTCGACAACATGGTGACAACCAAAACGCCGGCGGTTCTCGGATCCAAGGACACGAAGATCTCAATTTGGTTGTCATCGGGAACGCACCGACCGGCCGCTGGGAAGGTTAGGAGGTTAGGGTTCACCCCGATCTCTGGGGACCCGAGGTATCCGGATGGCAATGCGCGGGATTGTCTAGGACTTCGACATTCGACACCGAAGAGCTCGAGAACGGCGATGGAGGCTTCTTTACCAGGGCTTCGTTAGTCCTCCTCCGTGACGCGGCGGTGCACGTTCCGCCCCAATCGCTGGAGCGCATCGTGGTGCGGTTCTTGTGGGGTCCACCGGGCGCTTGCTTCCCCTTGGTTCCTGGCCCGGCCGGGCGCTTGTTTCCCCTTGGTTCCTGGCCCGGCCGGGCCGTGGCGATCTCGTTTTCCGGGCGCGCACTACCAGTTCGGATCTAGCGCTTCCGACGGGACAGACGCAGACGAACCTCGCCATTGACCGTTCGCTCGATGACGACGCGTGGCTGCACAGCACAAAGATCAACCAGCACGCGGAACCCATAGCTGCGAGGATCAAAGTGCCGATCCTCCTGGAGAAGCTGCCGTTGCAGTTCCTCAAGCAGAATCCACCCATCATTCTCTGCGTGTTCATGGATGCATCGCTTCACGATTGGTGCAAAGTCTTGCACTCGCAACGGTGGCTTGGATTTTGACCCCGGCGTGTTTGCGGGGTTCTTCTTCAGAAGGCTGTCCACATAGATGAAGCGTGTCGAGAGCTCTCGGAGGCGGTCAGGCGTGTGTCGCTGTCCGACCAGATAGACCGGGAGAGCTTCTGCGTCGAACCTGGCCATTAAAGGCATGAAATCGGTGTCGCTCGAAACGAGCAACAGTCCATCGATTTCTCGGCGGTAGAGTAGATCCATTGCGCGAACCGCCATAGCTACATCGACACCGTTCCTGTTGCTGGCAAGCCGATCGAGCTGCACCTTCTGGATACCGTGCTTGCTACAGGCTTTCGACCACGCCTCCGACTGCGTGAGCTTGAAGTCGGCATAGGCCTCCTTGACGATGGCGGCGCCAAGAGCCGTCACCTCGTCCATGACCCCGTCAGCACATCCCGGAGGCACGTTGTCACAATCGATAAGGAGAGCCAGGCGCCGCACGCAGCTTGGACTATTCACGTAGCTCTCCTGCGGGGGCGGTGCCGAGGTCCTGGATGTCGAGAGCTGTGCCGGGCGAGTGTCGGAACAGCTGCCGCAGTGCCTGTGTGCGAGCGAGCGTCGGCCGTGGATCGTTGCCATTGGAAGCGCACCGGATGACGTCGACCCAGTAGCGCTCGTGCTCTGTGAGACTCACCTGTCGCGGATGGCGTGCGTGTTTCATGCCACTGCTCTTCACTTGCCGAAAATCCCTCTGATGGCTGCCCTTCCTCTCAAGGTGAGGCTCGGATCACTGTTGTCGGATGCAGCTCGGATCTCATCGATCCACGCGACTTCGTTGCGCGTGACGACGGCGCCGAAGATCTCCCGGACAGCGACTTCAACTGTATCGCCACCGCCCTGCTCCAGCGCGAGCTGAAATAGACGGCGCGCATCGCAGTCTAGTGCCTTGGCGAGACCCGGCACGCGATCGAGTGGCAGCTTGGCGGCTCCGGTCTTGATCATGGTGAGCATGTTCGTGCTGACGAAACCCGCCTCGACAGCGATGTCAGCCTGGCTCTTCTGTGGCCGCAGCTCGAGAATGCGCTTCTCGAGAAAGCGCGTGAGCCTGGTGTCCTCATAACGATGCCGTCTGCTCATTATATCTCCTGTCGCAATCAATCGAACTACTGACGATATAGCGAGAGGAGTGAGGGGTGCTGTGAGACGGATACGGACAAATGCGTTCTGCCAGCTCGTGACGTGTTTCCTGTATGTAAGTCGTGCGAAAAGTAGATCGCTCCCATTTCGAGCTCGGGCGAATTGTGTATTCTGTGCCGCGATGTTTCCTGCCGCGCCTTGAGACTCATCTTCAAGAACCGCGACGCATCCTGGCCTTCTGATCTCATCACGCCCCAATTCAACACATGGAGATCTCGGCGAGGTGCTCATAGGCGGCTGCACAAGAGATGCTTACTCGCTAGTGAACACTCGTCCCCGGTGCGTTCATCATGTTGTGCAACACTGCCCCACGGGCGTTGATCTTAACGCAAATTAAGGCGGTTGGATTGAACATAGAATGGCAAAGTGCAACATCCAGAGGAGAAGTGCGCTGGAGGTTTTTATGAGAATCGCTCGTTGGATACTTGTTGGATCCTGCATGATGGCTTGCACTGCGTCGGCTGACACTCATTGCGTCGAAAATCCTCGATGCGATTTTCACTTTCCGCAGTCCTCGACGATGAGCTTGGATCCCTCTTTGTTACGAGGACTATCACGAGACACGCTTTGGGAAGCGCGAAACGAGATCCTCGCCCGGCACGGTTACGCATTCACTACGCCCCGCGCACGCGGCTATTTTTCGGCGAAGAACTATTGGTTTCCAAGGACAAAGAACGTCCGGCTCTCCGCGGTGGAGAAAGCAAACGTCGATTTGATTCGGTCTTTCGAGGCAGCTCCAGGTCCATCGCTTACATCCGCCGAGTCCACGCATCAGGTGGAAGTCGTGAGGCTTGATCCCGAAGGCGATGGGTTTCTCGCTGTCCGGACCGGGCCATCTGCATCTTTTCCCGAGGTCGGACGCCTACTGCAAGGCGACCGCGCTACAGTCCTGGCAGTATCTGGTGACTGGCGGCGCGTGGGCTATTGGGGAGGCGAAGGCTGGTCTCATTCCTATTGGTTGGCTCCAATTGCTGTCTCGGCATCTGTGAAACGCAGCGACAATCCATCGCCGAACGACGAAGAGCTCACATCCCTTCGAAGAGACATAGCCGCGATGACGGCTCAAATATCTGAACTGACCGAGATAATTGAGAAGAACCCGTCCAACGCCACCACGGTGTCCGCGGCTGACGTCGATGGCGATGGAGCCGCTGTTAGAGTTGCTGAATTACAAGAGCGACGGGACGAGGCGAACGCGATCCTACGCCGTTACGCCACCCCCGTTCGTCCGGAAGACGCTGGGTCGGATCCGAACGCACGTCAGGCGTCGGAAGACTTTCAGAAAGTGCCCTACTTCATCCCGGGAACGAGCACCGTGGGAGAAGTATGGATAGAGCCGACGGTTTCCGATGAAGGTGAGCTTCGCTTTTCGTGGAACTTCGTCGACCCAGCCGCGGAATATCAAAAGATTGAACTTGCCATCCCGATGGTGCCAGAGGAATTAGAGCAGCTATCATCCGCTCTCCAGCAGGTGGTGAACTGGTCGGAGACGGCACGCAAGAACAGGGTCCGTCGTGCTTTTGAGAAGGAAGCGGCCTGCTTTCCGGCAATCGGCTGCGATGACGTGCAGGGTCCTGGCACAGCTACAAGGCTAATGTTCCGGATCGGGCTCGACGGCTCCACGTCGACCGTCGTGAAGCGCACCCAAGGGCCGCTGGACCGCTTCTATGCGTTCTCGATGGAAAGCACGGAGGTTATGGCAACCTACTTCCATCGTGTCTTGACAGAAAGCAGTCGAGAGTATCGGGCGGCTACTGCTACTGACGACGATCTTGACGCGCTGTTTGAATAAGACGGAAGTTTGAATTTTCGCGGCAAACTGTTCCCGAAGCAATTCACTCAGGACACGCGCGGGCAAATTGCACGGCAGCTAAACAGCCTACGGGACGATCCATCTAGCTCATGCGCAGGAACGAAAACTCAAACTACCTCAGCACGAGCACATCACCAAGAAAATCGAGGACGCCGGCGCCGGGGCTGTATCGACAACACATTCGCCGACGACACCACTGCGGCAAGGCGGCCAACGAGCGATTACTGAAGATGAGGGTGCAGAAATCATGAATGACTCCTTGCATGGCCTGAGGGGCGCGTCTTGGTGGCCATGCCGTGGTGTGCTGCTACGCGGTCGGGGCGGCTGCGGTGATCATTCTTGTGCTTGCAGGAGCGGAAGCCTCCTGGGCGACGGCTCTCTCGACGCTCGTCATCTTCGCTTCCTGCGTGACGGCACTGGTCGACCTTCATCGTTACGACGAGGGTTGAAGCCATGAATGACGTCGACAAGGACGCGCGCGAGCTTCTGGCACGCCTGCGGCACGAGGAGCAGGTAGAATTGCGTGCAATCGAGATCCTCAAGGAGGAGCATGCCGAGAAGCAGCGGCACCTTCCAAAGAAGGCCACGTTTTTCGAACGATTGCTTGGGTGGTGCATTCTAGGCGGCATTATCATCTTCATAGCTGCCCTAGGCGGCGCCTACGACTGACCACATTCCCGACTACCCGCCTGTGCCGAGCATAGTCCCCGCTAAGGCCCCCACGGAGCGTGCCGCGGAGGTAACCTTAGCGAGGCAGACCTAGAAACGCTCCGCCAGGTCATCGGCGGGCCGAAGGGTTGAGGATGACGAAATCCTGGCTGCCGTCGCATGTCAGATGCCTTCGTTCCATCAATCCGGATTTCTGTGCCACCTGGTGCGCCTGCACCTAGGGTCCAGGGCCAATGCGACGGGTCGGTGATGCGTTCGCATCGCCCGAACAAATGTAGATCATCCGGTGTGGATTCCGGTGTGGATTTCTGTCGCCAAATCCACACCAGCACCCCTTTTGTTCCCCACCAGAGCGATTTCATGAATTTGCCCCTTGCGCCGGAACCCTAGAGATAATAGGGCTTCCGGCGGTTCGGAGCGTAGCGCAGCCCGGTAGCGCACTTGACTGGGGGTCAAGGGGTCGTGGGTTCGAATCCCGCCGCTCCGACCATTTTCAGAAAGGCTTGGCTTCTACCGGTCCAAGCCGAAGTTTCACGAAAATCCAGGTATGGGCGAAGGCGTCGCGCGCATTGTGAAGCGCGCCCATTTGCTGCGATAAGGATGCGACCAGGTTCGGGAGGCTCGCCATGCTGTCGATCACCTTGCGACAGCTCGAAGTGCTGGAAGCGATCGTGCAGTTCGGCGGGTTCGGCGCAGCATCGACGCGGCTGGACATCTCGCAGGCATCGATCAGCGCCCATGTGACGACGCTGGAAGCGCAGGTTGGCACAGCGATCTTCGAACGGCGCCCCGGCAAGCGCCCCTCACTGACGGA
The DNA here is from genome assembly GCF_039839275.1 of Mesorhizobium sp. CAU 1741. Classification (NCBI taxonomy): domain Bacteria; kingdom Pseudomonadati; phylum Pseudomonadota; class Alphaproteobacteria; order Hyphomicrobiales; family Phyllobacteriaceae; genus Mesorhizobium; species Mesorhizobium sp. CAU 1741. The sequence goes on from NZ_JBDOQP010000003.1 coordinate 293,602, forward strand.
AGCGGGCGAACTGGTGCTGCGCCACGCAAAGCAGATGCTGGCGTCGGCGCGGGCGCTGGAGCAGGCACTGGATCAGTCGACGAAACGGGAGGCGACGCGGATCGTCTTCTCATGCCAGCGGTCGCTGGCGCTGCGCATGCAGGCCGACCTGGCACGGTTTGCGTCGCAAAACCCGGCGATCGAGCTGGTCTTGCGCATCGGCACCATCGAGGACGTCATCGGCGACGTACGCAGCGGCACTGCGGATATCGGCCAGTTCGTCAGCTACGATCCGGTGACCGACGTCAAGTCGCAGATCGTGGCGCGCACGCAACTCGTGGTGGTCGCGTCACCAAACCATCCGCTGGCCGGAGCGCGGCGCATCGCGCCGTCGGTGCTTGCGACCTTTCCGTTCGTCGGACCCCCGCCTTCGATGTTCGGCCGCGCCGTGCGCCAGGTGCTGCAGAATGCCGGCGTGCCGAACGTCAATGTCGTCGCCCAGACGACGGAATATACGCCCTTGCGCGAACTCGTGCTGGCCGGCGTCGGATTGACCTGCTCGTTCTGGACCAGCGTCGAGGAAGACGTGCAGAACGGCCGCCTTGCGATGCTGGACGTCGACAGCGAGCCGATGATGCTCGACCTGCGCATCGCACTCACCGAGCATCGCGACATTCCAGTTGCTGCCGAGCCGTTCCTCGCCTTCCTGCGCGGCTATCCGTTGGGGCGCGGCCCTATGCGGCCACGGCGGCCTGAGCTCCCTTCAAGCCAAGAATCCTGATCGCGTTGGTGCGGAACAGTTTTTCGCGATCGGCGGCAGACAGCTCGATCTCGTCCAGCAGGGCGAGACAGGTCGCCGGATCCCAACACGGATAGTCGGTGCCGTACATGACGTTGTCGATGCCGTAATATTCGATCGCGAACTTCATGCCGGCGGAATGCGGGGAGACCGTGTCGGTATACATCTGCTTGAGATAGGTGCTGACAGGGCGCGGCAACTGGGCGTGCTTGGTGTTCTTGTCCATCCGCCCGGACTGGTAGGGCAGCGCCCCGCCAGTGTGCGACAGGACGAGCTTGAGCCCCGGATTCCGCTCCATCATGCCCGAAAGCACAAGGCGGGAGGCTGCCACGCTGACCTCGATCACGCGGCCGAGGCTCAGGTGCAGCGCACCGCCATAGCCCGCGAGCATGTCGGCGAATATCGCGTCCGTCGGATGCAGGAAGGCCGGGATGCCCAGTTCGGCAAGGCGCGCGTAGAATGGCTCGAGACGCGGTGCATCGATATTGGGATCGGCACCGATGCTGCCGGGCAAATTGACACCCATGAGGCCCAGAGTGCCCACGGCGTGTTCGAGAACCTCGAGCGCAACGTCGGTGTCGGCGAGCGGGATCGCGGCGCTGCCCCAGAACCGGCCGGGATGCTGCCGCTGCGCGGCTGCCATGTGCTCGTTCCACTTCATCGCCTGGTCGCGGCCTTCAGACGGCTCAAGCTCGGAGAAGTAGACCGAGAAAGGCCCGATCGACGAGACGACATCGACACGGTGGCCGAGCCCGTCCATATGCGCGAACTGCTCGTCGAGGTCGTACCATGCGGCCCAGCTCTTAACGCTGCCGCCGCCGTCGGCGCGCTGCATGTAGGTGTAGCCGCCGGCATCGTTGACGACGGCGCGCGGAAAGTCCTTGCGACGGCAGAGTTCTTCGAAGAATGGGCGCGGCCACCAGTGAAAATGCGAATCAATGATATTCATCGGCCAGAAGCTCCTTGCGTCGGGTTGCACACAGGGCGAGAAGATCGCTCCAGATCGCCGCCCTGCCGTCGGGATCGGAACAGGAGCCTGGGCTTAGATCGACCAGCGCCGGACGGTATGACGACATTCGGGCAAATTTTTCGCGCACAGCCGCCTCGGCGGCCGGGCTGCCCGCATCGGTGTCCATCCGCTTGATTTCGCGCCGCAGGCTTCGGCCCGCCACTTGCACCGTGAACCGGCCTGCCCACAGTTCCGGCCAGATATCGTCGAGGTCGGGCGCCGGCCGCACATCCACGCGCCGGGCAAAGGAGAGGACATTCTCGGCGGCTGCGTCAAGGCGCGCCGCGTCGAAGAGGCGGTCGGGCGAAAGCGCCGCAAGCGCCAACTGATAGCCCAGGCTGGACAGCGTGCTCAGCCGGTCGGCGGGGTTGAGAGGACGCGACACCATGGCATGGCTGGCGGATGGAACCTCGACAAGCAGATGGTCGATCTGGTCCGCGCCAAAGCCTTCTTCATCGAGCAGTTGGCGGAACGCCGCGATCGCGGCGGCGCCCTGCCGCGCGGTGGCAAATGGCTTGTAGCCGGTATCGGCAATGCCCGGCCCGTGGTCGGCCACCAGGACGTCCGGGGCGATCATGCCAGCGTTCGACTGCGCAGACAGCCATGCCGGCGACACGATATCAACATCTCCGGCAAGTCCGGCGGCTGCATCGGCTTCCGCCTCGACACCTGCCGCCACCGCGCGGGCAAAGTTCAGCCAGCGGGCCGTGCTCGATCCGACCGGGCGGCCGATCCGGCCGCCTCGCCCTGCAAGCGCAATCGCCATCGCGTTGGCCATGTGCGCGGCATCGCCGCCGCGCATCACGGCTGCGGTCGCGGCGGCCATCACCGGGGCGGCGACCATCGTCGGCCAGACGCCGACTTCCATCGCCCGCGCGCCGCCGATGGCCAGGCCGAGGCGGATACCCGCCGCATAGCCTGTTGCTACGGCGCGGTCGAACCGCGTCCCGTCGCCGGCCGCCGATGCCGCCAAGGCCACCGGGATCACGACCGAGCCCGGGGTAATGCAGGAGGCGAGATGGATGTCGTCGGTTTCGGCCAGGCGGACCAGCGCGGCGACCAGCGGCGCGTCGCCGTGACGTCCGGCATCGAGCCTGTTCAGCAGGAACCGCCCTTCCTGTGATGCGATGCCGGCAAAGGCCGCATTGAAGATGTCGGCAACGCGCAGATCGATCTCGCCGGACGTGACCGTCTCGGACATGACCTTTTGCGCCATCGCCTTCAACATCAGCTTCGCCCCTTTACCAGGGCCTGATCGACCAGTGGATTGCCCTGTATCAGCGGAGCCGCCCCGACCCAGCCGAGCCCATCCACGCGCATGGCGAGGCTGATCACATAGAGCGCGCCTTCGCGCGGCGGCTGGGCCGGGTCGGCCACGGGCTGCAGCGGATAGGTGCCGCTGCAGCTTTCGACCAGCAGCGTGATGTCGCTGCCGCCTCTGGCGGCCGCCGCGTCCGCGATCTGCGGTCCGATACCGCGCGTCGTGTCGAGATCGGCAAGCAGTCCGGAGAACCAGTGATCAATGTCGGCGATGCGAGCCGACATCGCCGCATCGGCGGAGAAGCTGCGCGTGCGGCGCAGCCAGGCCCCTTTATAGGCGACCGAAGCGCGAATGGCGAAGGTGCGGCCCAGTGGGACGGCTCCGGAGACGCGCGCCAGACGCAGATCGGCGCCGGTGTCGGGCGCGAGGGCGACATAGGCTTCTTCCGCGCCGCCAAGCCGGGCGACCTGTTCCACGCGTCCGACTGCGGCACCGGCATCGGTCATGCCTTCGGGATCGACCGCTGCGAGGCCGCGCTCCGCCAGCGCGTTGCAATAGGACAGAAGCGCGTGTTCGGTCGCATCGACATGGCCACGGAACTCGGAGAACAGCGCCGTGGCATCCACCAGTTCAACGTCCGGCGCGGTGGCGACGAGATCGTTGTAGATGCCCGCGGGCAGGCCGTCGATCTCCACCACGCCGATGGCGGAGACATGCGTGTTCTTCTTGAGCCATTCGCCGACATGCACGCCGGGGCGGCGGGTGTTGACGATGTCGCCGACCGGATTCACCGTCTTGATCCATCGGTTCATGCGCGTCGACATGGATGTCGAGAAGATCGGCTCCCCCGAGAGCGGAATGAAGAGGATCGCGTCGGCCCAATAGGGCGAGAACGAACTCATATAGGCGACAGCGGCCGGCCGCACGAAGTTGGTGTAGAGGATGATGGCATCGAGCCCCTGCCCGGCCATTGCCGTGCGCAGGCGCTCCAGCCGCGCGTCCAGCGCGCTGCTGGTGATCTCCTCGGCGTCCCAGACGATCAGTCCACGTCTCATCTCGCTCTCCCTAGGCCGGCACGCTGAACAGACGCCGGGGCGTGCCTGTCAGCACGTCCGCGCCATCCTGACGCACGATCAGCGCATCGCCATGCACCATGTAGCCGACTACCGGATGGTAGGTGTTCGGATGGACGATGATCGTCATGCCGGCTTCGAGCGGAATGTGGACGTCTTCGAGGATCTGCGGCTTGGTGTCGACATAGAGCCCGAGCCCGTGGCCGCGCACGCGGGTATAGGCATCGGTGACATATTCACCGAGGCCATGGCGGCGGAAGACATCGTTCTCCGCCCTGGCGACGTCGGAAGCCAGAGTCCCGTCGCGCACGACGGCGATACCGGCCTCGAGGGCCTCGTCATAGATGGCGAAGGCTGCGCGCTGCTCGTCGCTGGGCTCGCCCATGACGAGCGTGCGGCAGATCTGGACGTAGTACCCGCCGATGCACGGCGTCAATTCGGTCGTTACCAGATCACCCTTTTTCAGCAGCTTGCCGCTGGGTGGCGACATGCCGCGCACTTCGGTTCCGCCGCTGCCGATGATCATGAAGTTGTCGTCGACGCCCTTGGAGCGGTAAAACGCCTCGACCTCTGCGATGAGCTCATAATCGGCCCTGCCCGGCCGTGCGGCCTTGAGGAAGACTTCGTAGCCCTCGTCGGCGAGATGGGCGGCCGCGCGGATCGCATCGACCTCGGCGTCGAGCTTTCTCATCAGCAGGAATTCGAGCTGCGGCGTCAGGTCCGTCAGCCGCAATTCGGCGGAGCGGGCAGCGATGCCGCGCGGCAGCAGGTGCATGGGTGCGGCGGCAATGTGTGTATTGGCCGCATTCGTCAGCACCTTGCCCACCGCCGTCACGAGGTCGGGCGTATAGACGATCGTCAGGCCCGGGCTTTCGACGGTCGCCCGATCGACCTCCAGCGGGCTGTCGAGATAGAGCGTGACCTCGCCGGACTTGCGCATCACCGCAAGCCCCTGCCCCTCCAGGATGCCGAAATCGGCCACGTAGCGCATGCAGTCGTTCTGCCAGGCATTGCCATAGACGACGAGCGTGTCGACGCCCGCCTCGTCCATCACCTCGGCTACGCGGTTGACCCGGTCGCGCGCAAGCATTGCCGCCCCCGTCACTTGGCCGTCGCCAGTTCGGCGCGCGCCTTCGACGGCGCGTAACCGTAAGCGGACCTAGCGGCCTCCTCTGATATGAAGCCCGCCTGCAGGTCGGCCTCCACCTCGCGCCGCGCGCGCTTCGCCGGATCGCCGAAGCCGCCGCCGCCGGCGGTCAGGAAGGTGACCTCATCGCCCTCTTCGAGCGCAATTTCGGTCTCCTTGTAAACGATGCGTTCCGTGCCGCCCTTCTTGCGCACGCGACCCTCGTTGATGGCCGCTTCGTGGCCGCCATTGAGACCCCATGGCGGGTTCAGGGTGCGTTCGAAATTGATGTTGACCTTGCAGGGCTCCAGGACGCGATAGGTAAGCTCGAGGCCGAGGCCGCCGCGATGCTCGCCGGCGCCGCCGCTGTCCTGGCGCATTGCATGGCGCTCGATGAGCACCGGATACTTGATCTCCTGCAGTTCCACCGGCGAGTTCCGCACGTCGCCCTGGCAGACCGACACCGATGCCGATTCACCGTCCTCGTGCGGACGGCCGCCCCAGCCGCCGCCAAAAATGTTCATCAGCAGGAAGCGTGTGCCGTCCTCACGGAAACCGAAGAACGAGCAGCCGCCCATGTCGCCCTTGTGCGCGGCAGGCACCTTGTCCGGCATGGCCGGGGCCAGCGCCTTGAGGATGGTGTCGATGACGGTCGGCAGCGCGATGCTCCACTGGCCGAGCGCGGCTGGCGGCTTGGCGCTGAGCATGGTGCCTTCCGGCAGCACGACGTTGAGCGGGCGGAAACAGCCCTCGTTGACGTCGACATCCGGAGAGGTCAGCGCCTTGAAGGCGACCCGCGCACCGGCGATACCGCCGGAACGGCCCGAATTGAGCGGGCTCTGCACCTGCGGATTGGTGCCGGTGTAGTCGATGGTAAGATCGGAGCCCTTGACCGTGACGGCGATCTTGATGCGCAGCGGCTTATCGAGATTGCGCCCGTCATTGTCGAGGAAGCTCTCGGCCTCGTAGAGGCCGTCGGGAATGTTCTCGATCACGCGGCGCGTGCTGGCCTCGGCCTGGTTCCAGACTTCCTCGACGCAGGCCTCGACCGTCTCCTGCCCGTAGCGGGCGAGGAGTTCGCCATAGCGCCTGGCGCCCACCTGGCACGAGGCGATCTGGGCGCGCATGTCGCCAAGGCTGGCATCGGGATAGCGGACATTGTCGCGGATGATCTGGAACAGCGTCTCGTTGGGCTTGCCCGCCTGGAAGATCTTGAGCGAGCGCATCTGCAGCCCCTCGCCGAAAATCTCCGTCGTGGCGGACGAGCCGAAGCCCTGCCGCATGCCGCCGATGTCGACCCAGTGGGCGCGGTTGGCGGCGAAGCCGACGAGGCGTCCTTCGTGGAAGCATGGCGCATAGAGCACGACATTGTTGAGGTGCTGGCCGCAGACATAGCCGTGGTTCATGACCAGGACGTCGCCCGGTTCGAAACCGTCGAGGCCGTAGCGCTCTATGCCGTCCTCGACCGCCACGCCGAGATCGGCGAGGAAGATCGGCAGGCCACCGCGGTTCTGCGAGATCATGCGGCCCCTGGTGTCGATCAGGCCGCAGCAATAGTCGCGGACTTCGTAGATCATCATATTGTAGGCCGACTTGGCCAGAACGTGGGCCATCTCGTCGCCATAGGCCACGATGGCATTGCGGACCACTTCGACGGTGATTGGATTGATCTGGGTCATTTGGGGCCTCAGTGGAACAGACCGATGCGGATGATCAGATGGCCGGTATCGGCCACCGTCACCACATCTCCGGGAGCGACGAGCGTGGTCGAGTTCTGTTCCTCGATCACGGCGGGGCCTTCAACGACATCCCCGGCCTTGAGCGCCGGCCGCCATACGATGCGGGCATCGAGCGGCTTGTCGGCCTTGTCGAAGATTACCTGACGGGTTTCGTCCTGACGTTCAGCCTCGGCCGTCCACGGTTCGCTCAGCCAGCGCTCGGCAAGCGTGTCTGCACGATCGGACGTGACGATGAGCCGGACGTTGACGACCTCCATCGACTCGTCGGGCGCAGACTGGCTGTAGCGCTGCTCGTGCTCGACGTCGAAGGCCGCCTTGAGGGCTGCGTGGCCCTCGGTCAGGTCCTCCGGCGCCGAAATCGGGATAGGGATCGCATGTTCCTGGCCCACATAGCGCAGGTCGGCGAAGAACTCGAAACGGGCGGCGTCCGCGGAAATGCCGTCGGCCTGAAGATGCTGATGGCCCGACGCTTCCAGTTCCTCGTAGACGGTGCGCACGGTCGCAGCGTCGAGCGAGCCAAGCCGACCGATCAGTGTGCGGACGAAATCCTGACGCCAGGAGGCCATCAACATGCCAAGTGCCGAGAAGGTGCCGGGCAGCTTCGGAATGATGACCGTGGGAATGAAGATTTCCCGGGCGATAGAACTGGCATGCAATGGCCCACCGCCGCCGAAGGCGATCATCGCGGTGTCGCGCGGGTCGACGCCCTTGTTGACCGAGACCGCACGGACGGACAGCGACATGGCGCTGTCGGCGATGCGGATGATCCCGAGGGCCGCCTCCTCCACGCTCAGGCCGAGCGGGCCGGCGATCTTTTCCTGGATGGCGCGGCGCGACGCTTCGACATCGAGCGGCATGCCGCCATTGAGGAACCGTTTGGCGTTGATGCGGCCGAGCACGAGGTTGGCGTCGGTGACGACCGGGTCCGTGTTGCCCTTGCCGTAGCAGGCCGGCCCCGGATCGGCGCCCGCGCTCTGCGGGCCGACATGGGCGCCGCCGCCCTCGTCGATCCAGGCGATCGAGCCGCCGCCGGCTCCCACCTCGACGATGTCGACAACGGGCAACTGCATCGGCTGGCCGCTTGCGTGGTCGCCGATGACGTAGCCCTCCTCGATCGCCGGCGCGCCGTCGGTGATCAGCGAGGACTTCGCCGTCGTGCCGCCCATGTCGAAGCCGATGCAGCGGTCATAATCCAGCAGCGACGCCAGACGCCCCGCGCCGATCATGCCTGCAACCGGACCGGACTCCATCATCGAGACCGGTTGGCCCTGGGCCAGGTTGATCGACATCACGCCGCCGTTCGACCGCATGATGTGGATCTTGCCACCGAACTCGGCCGCGCGCAGATGGTCTTCCAGCCGGCCGAGATAGGCTTTCACGCGCGGGCCGATGAAGGCGTTGAGTGCCGTCGTCGAGGTCCGCTCGTATTCGCGGTACTCGCGCAGGATCTCATGAGAGAGCGTGACGAAGATGTCCGGCCGCGCCTTGCGCAGCATTTCGCCGACGCGGCGCTCGTGATCGGGATTGGCGTAGGCGTGCAGCAGGCACACGGCCACCGCCTGGATGTCTTTGGCCCGGATTTCCTCAAGCACCGCTTCCACAGATGCCTCGTCCAGTTCCGTGAGCACGTCCCCTGCCGCGTTGACCCGCTCGTCGATCTCGTAGCTGAACTCGCGTGCGATCAGCGGCTTGGGACGGTGGAAGAACAGGTTGAACGCCTCGATGCGATTGCCGCGCCCGATCGCATAGACGTCGCGAAAGCCGCGCGTCGTGATCAGCGCGGTTCGGGCGCCCTTGCGTTCAAGCACGGTGTTGATCGCGATCGTCGAGCCGTGCAGCACTTCCGTCAGCGTCTGCATGTCGCATCCTGCGAGCCGCAGGCTGGTCGCCACGCCCTCTGTCGGGTCGGCCGGGACGGTCGACGTCTTCGACGTCACGATCTTTCCGTCGACGCAGCCGACCAGATCGGTGAACGTTCCACCGATGTCCGTTCCAACAATGTTCATGTCATCAATTCTCCCGAAGATCGCGCGCGCCTAGGCCTTCCAGCGTGTGAAGCGGCGTTCTGCGATGCGGACTATTTCGTTGAAGGTGATGGCGATCACGGCCAGCAGGAAGATGATCGCGTAAAGCGGCGCCGGGTCCATCGTCTCGGCGAACACCTTGGTGTAGTAGCCGATGCCGCGCGTCGAGACGTAAAGCTCGGCCAGGATGACACCCAGCAGGGTCATGGTCATTCCCAGGCGCAGGCCGGCGAAGAAGCTCGGCACCATGTGCGGGAAGATGACGTGCCGGAAAAGCTCGATCCGGCTCGCGCCCATGGACTGCGCGCCACGGATATAAAGCTGGTTGACGTTGCGCATGCCGGCAATGACGTTGACCAGGATCGGAAACACGCCATGGCTGAAGCCGAACGCGATCTTCGATCCGGTGCCAAGGCCGAAGCCCAGCACGAACAGCGGCAGCAGCACCACCTGCGGAATGGCATAGAGCAGCAGGACGATCGGAAATGTCGCCCGGCGGCCGAAATTGGTCCAGCCTATGGCAAGTCCCAGCGAAAGCCCGACGACGATCGACAGTCCGTAGGCGATGGCGATCTGCCAGATCGCCGTGACGACCGCGGCGCGGATGTTCGCGTCGGCCAGCACTGTATCGAAAAGGCTGCGCGCCACCATCGTGAGTGGTGGAAAGAAGGTCGGGTTGGCAAACAGACGGGCATAGATCTCGAGCGCCACCGCGATCAGCAGGATCAGCGTGACACGTGCGCGGATGATCCCGACGGTGCCGGTGAAAAAGGCGGCGAACCTGTCCGAACCTTCTGTCTTCACCCGGCGCACGGGAGTGTTGTCGGCAATGGACACGGCTCAGCGCTCCCCGGCTTTGCTCTCGACATGCGAGACGATCATGTTGAGGATGATGGCGGTGACGATCACGAAGACGATCCAGGCGAACATGCGACCCGGTTCCATCAGTTCGGCGGCATGGGCGATGTTGTTGCCGACGCCGGAAGCCGACGAGATCGCCTCACCGCCCAGCACCGAGGCAAAGCAGATGAAGAAGCTTATGCGCAGGCCGGTGACGACGACCGGGAATGCCGCGGGAAGCAGCACATGGCGGAACATCTGCGCCTGCGAGGCGCCCATCGATTTTGCCGCCTTGATGTAGTGTTCGCCCACGCCGGAAAATCCTGCGATCGTGTTGAGGGCGACGGGGAAGAAGCCATAGACCGCGCCATAGGCGATCTTGGACGCCGGGCCGATGCCGAAGACGAGGATGAAGATCGGGAAGAACAGCGTGATTGGTACAGCGAAGGATGCCGCAATCAGCGGTTCGAAGAGACGAGTCGAATAGCGCGAGCGGCTGACCAGGTAGCCTACCAGCAATCCCGAAACGACGGCGATGCCGTAGGCCTGCATGATGGAGGTGAGCGTGACGCTGACCGCCGACCAGAACTCGCCACCAGAGACGAGCGCCACGAAGGAACGCCAGACCACGTCGGGACGCGGCAGAAACAGCGGCGTCACCATGCGATTGGCGGCGAGCCAGTACCACAGGGCGCCCACCAGAACGAGAAAGCCGATCTGGATCGCGCGCGTCGAAAGCGTATTGCCTTCCTTGCCGCCCATCTCAGCCTCCGCTCGCCGGCGCATCCGCGGGATCGCGCATCGCTGCGGTGGCAGCGCGGATCTCGTCGCGGAGCAAGGCGTAGAGATCGTTGCGCATCTCGCTGAAGCGCGGTTCGAGCATGAAGTCAGGCGAGCGCGGATGCGGTTCGCCAACTTCCACCACGGTCTTGATCTTGCCGGGCCGCGCCGACATCACGATGATGCGGTCGGACAGGAAAACGGCTTCGGCAAGGCTGTGGGTGACGAACACGATCGTCTTGCCGGTTTCGGCGAGCAGGATCGACAAGTCCTCACCAAGCACCATGCGGGTCTGTTCATCGAGGGCCGCGAACGGCTCGTCCATCAGCAGGACGTCGGTCTTCAAGGCGATGCCGCGAGCCATGTTGACCCGCTGGCGCATGCCGACGGAGAGCTGATTGGGATAATGGTTGGCGAAGGTCGCCATGCCGACGGATTTCAGCGCCTTCATGGTCCGGTCGGACCACTCCGACTGGGGAACACCCTGGAATTTCAGCGCGATGTTGAAATTTTCGATGATCGTGTACCAGGGGAACAGCGTGCTTTCCTGGAAGACGAAGGAGATGGCGTCCGGCGTCGGGCCCTTGATCTGGCGCCCGTTGATGCTCGCGCTTCCGCTGCTTGCACTGGTCAGCCCGCCGATGATGTTCAAGAGCGTGCTCTTGCCGCAGCCCGAAGGCCCGAGAAGGCATACGAATTCGCCCTTGCGGATGTCCAGCGAGACATTGTCCAGCGCCAGGACAGATTGGCTGGAATTCTCGTCGCCGAAACGTTTACTGACATTTTCAACCGAGATGACAACGGGGGCCTGTACGGCATCCGCCGTCGCTCGTGGTGCAAGCGCGTTCATCGTCGTTCCTGTCGAAAGAGGGGTCGGCGGCCGGACGAGCCGGCCGCGCGGCACATCAGTATTGAACCGGGATGAATTGGTCCGTGTAGAGCTCCGAAACATCGGGCTCGTAGTCGAGGATGCCGAGTTCGACATAGGACTTCTTCAGCACGTCGATCGCATCGGGATCGAAGCTGCCATCGGTCGACATCATGCCCATCTCGGTGTCGAACACCTTCTCGACGATGTGCTCGCTGACCTTCATTTCCTCGGCGGAGACCTTCACCGAGCTTTCCTTATTGGCCTTCATGTGGGCGACCGACATGAACCAGCCCTTGAGGAACTTCTCGACCACTTCCGGCCGCTCCTCGACCACGTCGAGATGCGCGAAGATGACGTGGGTGTGGAAGTGCGGAACGAGATCGCCGAAATCGACAAGAACGCGGGCCATGCCGCGATCCTCAAGGTCGTATCCCTGGACGGTCGAGGTGACGCTGGCCGGCAGTTCACCGGTCTCCATTGCCGCCAGACGCGTGCGCATCTCGCCCATCGCCACGGGTTCCAAGAGGTCGTCGCCTTCCCAGCCCTTCTGGCGGTTCAGTTCGTCGACGATCCAGGCGGTCAGCGAGCCGGCGGTGGTTACGCCGACGCGCTGGCCCTTGAGGTCATCGATGGCGTGAAAGTCGGACTTGGCGCCGACGACGAGCGCCATGTTGCGCGGCGGTCCGGCAAGCGTTGCCACCGTGGTGATCGGCACGCCCTTGGCCGCATAGGCCATGCTCGGCCCCGAACCAAGCCCGATGTCGAGCTCGCCCGCGACAAAGGCCTGCTGCATCTTGGCATCGCCGGCAAAGGCGTAGAACTCGATGTCGAGCCCGACCTTCTCCCAGATGCCGGCAGCCTCGCCAACCTGAAGCGTCGAAAATGCAAGAGAGCTGGTCACCGACTTGCCGACGCGCAACTTATCCAGCTCCTGCGCGAATGCGCCGCCTGCAAGCGGTACGCTTGCTCCCAGCGCGAGAGCAGCGGCCAATATGGCTCGCCTCGTAGCTTTCATGATCTTCCTCCCTGATGCGGAACCGCCATTCCGGGTCCCGTGAGACGCCGGCAGCTTTCCTCCCACCGACACTCGAAGCTTTTCACCTGGGGCCGCGCCGAGCAACCCGCCCCCGCACTATCACGAGTCATAGGGTAATCATTGTGGCGTGGACATAATGACAAGCCTAGGAGTCCCATTGCCTGTTGCCCTTAGGGAAGATTCGTTGCGCTTCGTTTTCAGCTTGAAAGTTTTGCGGTTTGGCGCTCCATTCCAAAGGCGATGACGCCAACATTCCCAGGCTGACTGCCAGCGAGGCGAAGTATGACGGGCCATGAACGTATCGGTCTGAGAATGCGGCTCGCCGTGGGCGTCATCAGCGCTGTGGCAAGTCTTCTGGCGGCGGGTAAAGCCATGGCTGGCGCCCCCGGCTCATGCCTGAAATGGGACGGACCAGCGACCCTGGAAGGCTATGTGGTCGAAGGCATCTTTCCCGGACCGCCCGGCTACGAGGACATTGCCAACGGCGACATGGAATTGCACGCAGAGATGCTTTACCTGCTCGAACCGATCTGCGTCGACGGTCCGGACGCGATGGACGCGGAACCGGTCGAATCCACTGAGCTCGTGCAACTCGCCTGCTCCGGCATGCCGCTCTCGCAGATGCGCGGCCGGGTAGTCAGCTTCAACGGCAGCTTATTCTCGCAACATACGGGCTACCACCGAACGCCGGTGCTGCTGCTATGCGAATAGCACGACGCGCCGGCACGGGTTTTACGGGCCGGCGCGTCAGTTCGCCTTAACGTCGAAATCAGACGGTGACGTAATAGTCTAGCCAGATGCCGCTGGCGATCTCGCTCGCAACGTTGTCGCGATTCTCGAAGCTTTCCGAGAATTCGACGAGCACGCTGTCGCGACCCAGGCCGCTCGACATGGCGCCGAGCCAGTAATCGTATCCGCCCTGGTCGGCTTCGCGGCCAAGCACGTTCAGGTACAGCAGGTTGACGTATTCGGCCGAGGTGGGGTTCGAGCCGTATAGTCCCTGGAACTCGGCCGAACCAAGGAAATTGCCGGCCGCCGACAGAAGCGTTCCGCCATCGTCCATGTGGTCGACCCAATAGGAAAGGCCGGCCTTGTCCGGCGTGCGTCCGAAAGCAGCCTGATAAAGACGATAGTTCTGTGCCGCGCCTTCGTCAAAGGCCAGCGTTCCATCGGTGAAGCCGAGCCGCTCGACTGAGACAAGATTGTCCGCGTCGTTGCTGTAGAGGTCGCTGACGATCATGTTGCCGGAGAAGATATCGACCACATAGTCGTCCCCGGGATGATCGTAGATGACCATGTCCACGCCAGAGCCACCATCGACGTAATCCTGGCCACCCCCGCCGTAGAAGATGTCGTTGCCGGAATAGCCGGCCAGATCGTCGTCAACGCTCGAGCCGTAGACCGTGTCGCGTCCCGACAGCGCGAGGGAATAGAGCCCCTGGGTGTCATTGTTCTCCAGATACGATGCCGCAAGCGACGCCGATACCGCGAAGTCGTAGATCCCGTATTGCAGGCCATAGGGATCGTATTGCTCGAATCCCGTAAGCGTGCCGCCGACGAGGTAGTCGCCGCTGAACTGGAACCCATAACCTGAATAAACCGCCGTCAGGTAACCGTCGCTGACCTCGATCTCATTTGAATACGCCGCAACGAGATCGCCGTACCACACGGCTGGATCAATAAGGTTGATGCTGGTTTCGGCCCGCACTGTCGCCATAGTCTCTGCCTCCGTTTCAATCACCCTTCGCGGGCGATGCTCGCAAGAACATGAATCGGGGTCAACGCCAAAGGTTCCATACGCGACGCAGAGAATGGTCAGGGCGAAGGGTCAGCGGACCTGGTCGAGGAGACGTTTGCATTCGAGAAGATCGAACAATGCCTCCTGCAGCAGGGCGCGGTTATCGCGCGACAGGCGCTGTTCGCCCTCCTGCACCGGCCCGTCTTCCTCGGATTTGCCGAGCCCGAAAAAGCGCCGTCCGGGCCGCACGCGGGGCTGACCGACGAGCATCTCGTCGTCGCCACGCTCGCTGCGCTCGCGCGCCACTGCCGCTTCTTCGGCGGCGTCCAGTTCGGCCTGCTTGCGCTGGGCGATCGCCTCCACGGCGGCCATGTCGCCATTGCCGATCGCCACCAGGAACTGACTGCCATTGTCACGCAGCAGCTTCTGCACGCCCTTGATGGTGTAGCCCTGATCGTAGAGCATGTGACGGATGCCCTTGATGAGCTCGACATCCTGTGGCCGGTAATAACGGCGTCCGCCCCCGCGCTTCATGGGCTTGATCTGGGTGAAACGCGTCTCCCAGAAGCGCAGCACATGCTGCGGCAGATCAAGCTGTTCAGCAACTTCGCTGATGGTGCGGAAAGCGTCCGGGCTCTTGTCCATGCAGTACGGGGCTCCAGCTACGAATCAGCAGACATACCAGCGATTTAAGACGCCGCTTTCAAGCTCTTCGTTGGCCCGGGATTCACTTTTTGTTACGTTGCGGAAGGCTGTCAGCTACTTGCGTGACTTGGCCTTGGTGCCCTGGTGCGCGCGCAGGATACGCTGCTTCAGCACATTGGAGGCCTTGAAGGTCATCACCCGACGCGGGAGGATGGGCACTTCCTCTCCTGTCTTGGGATTGCGGCCTACGCGTTCGTTCTTGTCACGGACGTGGAATGTGGCGAATGAGGAGAGCTTGACCGTCTCCCCGCGCACGATGGCCTCACAGATTTCGTCGAGCACCATCTCGACAAGCTGCGCCGACTCCGTGCGCGAGAGCCCCACCTTGCGGTAGACGGCCTCGGCAAGGTCAGCGCGCGTTAAAGTGTTTCCCCCCATCCGGCCGTCCAACCATGTCGTAATAACTGAAAAATCCACAATATTACGAGACGTTAAGGAATTGGCCAGCCGAGGTCAAGAACCGAACTTCGGCCTATGGTTGATACCGCGTTTACCAGCGCAACAGCACGGCGCCCCAGGTGAAGCCGCCGCCCATCGCCTCCAGCAGCACGAGGTCGCCCTGCTTTATGCGGCCGTCGGCAACGGCGGCGCCGAGCGCCAGGGGGACGGAGGCGGCAGACGTGTTTCCGTGCAGATGAACGGTAACCACGACCTTGTCGGCGTCGATGCCCAGTTTCTTGGCGGATGCATCGATGATGCGCTTGTTGGCCTGGTGGGGGACGAACCAGTCGAGATCGTCAGCGCCGATGCCGCCCTTGTCGAGCGCGTCGACGACGACGTCGGTGATCATGCCGACCGCATGCTTGAAGACTTCCTTGCCCTCCATGCGCAGGTGCCCGACGGTGCCGGTGGTCGACGGACCGCCATCGACGAAAAGCTTTTCCTTGTGGGCGCCGTCGGAGCGCAGGCTGGCAGCAATGATGCCACGGTCAGCCGGCGTGCCCTCGCTCTCCGTTGCTTCCAGCACGATCGCGCCGGCACCGTCACCGAAGAGCACGCAGGTGGTGCGGTCGGTCCAGTCGAGGATGCGCGAAAAGGTCTCCGAGCCGATGACCAGCGCGCGCCGTGCAAGACCGGTGCGCAGATGCGCATCTGCGGACGTGACCGCATAGACGAAGCCGCTGCACACCGCCTGCATGTCGAAGGCGAACCCGTGATGGATACCGAGCCGCTCCTGGATTTCCACTGCGGTGGCCGGGAACGTGTTGTTGGGCGTGGACGTCGCCAGGATGATGAGGTCGATGTCGGCGGGGGTGAGCCCGGCATTGTCGAGGGCGGCGCGCGCGGCGGCTTCGCCAAGCGACGCCGTGGTCTCGTCCTCGGAGGCAATGTAGCGCTGTGTGATGCCGGTGCGCTGGACGATCCACTCGTCCGAGGTGTCGACGAGTTCCTCGAATTCCGCATTCTTCATGAGGCGACGCGGCAGGGCGGTTCCCACGCCGCGCACGACTGATCTGATCATCATATTGTCCTAGTCATCCTCAGCGGAGTTCTTCGCCGCCGCCAGTCGCTTGTCGGCAAGGTGGCCATGGAATGCTTCCAGTTCACGCTGGATCCCGTCGATCAGGCGGCTGCGACCCATGTCGTAACCCAGTTCGACGGCGGCCGCGAAGCTCTCGTCGTCGGCGCCGCCATGGCTCTTCACGACGATGCCGTTGAGCCCGAGGAAAACCCCGCCATTGGAGCGGCGCACGTCGAGTTTCTCGCGCAGGTGGGCAAAGGCGCCGCGCGCAAAGACGTAGCCAATTCTGGCCATGAGGCCGCGGCTCATGGCCTCGCGCAGGTAGCCGCCGATCTGGCGCGCGGTGCCTTCGGCAGTCTTGAGGGCGATGTTGCCGGCAAAACCCTCGGTGACGACCACGTCGACCGACCCCTTGCCGATGTCGTCGCCTTCGACGAAGCCGTGATAGTCCATCGAGCGCAGATTGGCCTCGCGCAGGATACGGCCGGCTTCCTTGACGTCTTCCTGGCCCTTGATCTCCTCGACGCCGACATTGAGCAGTCCGACCGAGGGCTTCTCTATGCCGAAGATTGCGCGGGCCATCGCCGAGCCGAGAATGGCAAAATCGATGAGTTGGTGCGCGTCCGCGCCAATGGTGGCGCCGACGTCGAGCACGACGCTTTCGCCCCTGATGGTCGGCCATATGGCGGCGATGGCCGGCCGTTCGATCGCCGCCATGGTGCGCAGGCAGAATTTCGACATCGCCATCAGTGCACCGGTGTTGCCGGCCGAGACGCAGACATCGGCATCGCCGGTCTTGACCGCCTCGATGGCCTTCCACATCGACGATTTCCACCGCCCCTGGCGCAGCGCCTGGCTAGGCTTGTCGTCCATGCGCACGGCGACATCGCAATGGGTCAACTCGCTGACCGCGGCAACGGCGGGATACCGGTTGAGCAGCGGACGGACTGCCTCGTCGCGACCGAACAGCAGGAAGCGTATGTCGGGCCTGCGCTCGACTACCTTCTGGAGACCGGGGATCACGACCTCCGGGCCATGGTCTCCACCCATTGCGTCAATGGCTATGCGTATCAAGCGGCAACGTCTCTTCTGTTTCCGGAAGCGGACCGGCTGGAAAAATGTTTGGCGAAAATAGCGGTTTTGGCCCGCCGCACAACCGAATTTGGGGTCGCTGCCCAGCGATTCAAAGTTTCTTCTTCAACGATTGAAGCTTTTCGTACAGCGGTCCGCGCTTTTCATCCTCATCGGCAACGGCCACGTCCAACTGAACGCCAGCCTTGCGCGGGTAGGGATTTATTCCCAGCGCGAAGAATTCCTCGGCGAGCTGGCCGACGTCGATCGTGTCGCCGGTAAAGAGTTCAGGCCCGTCCTCCCCCTCGGGTTCAAGAACGATCTCTCCATCCGCACCGGTGCGCGGCACGGCCAGCGGCGACCCTTCTGGCAGGAACAGCGCCGCGACATCCTCGTCGATGCGCTCCGCAACCGGCTCAAGCGTGACGATGCAGGACTGGACGATGTCGGCGCGCACCCGGCCGGTGACGCGCACGCCGCCCTTCTTCCAGCCGACGACGTCGAGATCGGCCTTGAAGCGCTCGACCCCGCGGAGGCCATGCTCACGCGCCAGCGCCTCGCGCTGGGCTGCGTCGGCTCCCACCTCCACCGCCATGCCTTTCTTGGGCAGGCGCGACACCTGAACGAGGAGCGAGACGGGACTGACCGGCTTTTCGTTCACGTCCGCACCTCCCCTTGCGCGTCGGGAAAACTGATACGTCCGGACAGCAGATCCGATTCCGGCAGCGTCGCAAGATGCGCCAGCGCACGCCTCGCATAGGCCGCCACTTGGGCGCCGTGCGGCCAGTCACCGCGACCGGGAAACACGTTTCGTGCCAGCGCCGCGGCGAACGCAGCATCGTCGTCGGCCGCCACCGCCCCGCGATAGGCTTCGGCGCGGCCATAGAACATGCGGGCAAGCTTCTTCATCCGCTTGGGCACACCAACATCGCCAATCCCAAGTTCGCGCAACGAGTGCTCGACATCCTTGAAGAACTCGTCGGTGATGTCCTGCGCGACGTCCGACAGCGCCGCGGACGCGCCACGCACGCGTTCGAGAAACAGGAACATGTGCAGCGACATCATCTCGAACCGGCCAAGCGGGGTATCGGGCACGTCCCATTGCGCATAAAAGACAGGCTGCCGCGCGGATGCCACGATTTCACCGTAGAGGGCTTCGATGACCGCGAGGTTGGGGCGACGGCCAAAATTCATGAGTGACTTGAACATGCCGTACGCTTCCGAGGCTCTGTTTCCAATTGCGGCGTGGTTGCATCGCCACGCAAGCTGGTTTACCGCTTTTGCCGCCCGGTGCAAGCGGCGCGGGGGAAGAGATTGATCATGGAGTTGCTTGTGCAATCGCGCGTTTTTAAGGCAGGAGCCGTGTTTCCGGCACGCATGGCGCTGGTCGCCGCAGGAACGGCTTTGCTGCTTGCCGGGTGCAATGCCGGCGAAGCGCTGAGGGCCAGTGAGACGATTTCGCATGGCTATGTCGTCGATGAAGAGACGATCGCCATGGTGCCGGTCGGATCGAGCCGCGAGCAGGTGCTGCTGGCGCTTGGCAGCCCGTCAACGACGGCGACGTTTGGCAACGAAGTGCTCTATTATGTCTCGCAGACGCGCAAGCGCAGTTTCGCCTTCTCACGGCCTCAGGTCGTCAGCCAGTCGGTGCTGGCAGTCTATCTCGGCGAGGACGGACGCGTGACCAACCTGGCCAATTACGGCCTGCAGGACGGCAAGGTGTTCGACTTCATCTCGCGCACGACGCCCACGGGCGGTGCGGAAGAATCGTTCATCGGTCAGTTGATCACCGGCGTTGCCGGCGGCACGAGCGCACCAAGCTTCCCGGGCATCTGACCGCGAAAACATCGGCTACGAAAACAAAGAGGCCGCGGCGAACGCCGCGGCCTCTTTCGTTTGAACGTGGCGTGGCTCAGTGCGCGAGCACGGCCAGCAACAAGAGCGCCATGATGTTGGTGATCTTGATCGCCGGGTTGACGGCGGGGCCGGCGGTGTCCTTGTAGGGATCACCCACCGTATCGCCCGTTACCGACGCCTTGTGCGCCTCCGACCCCTTGAGGTGCTTGACGCCGTCCTTGTCGACGAAGCCGTCCTCGAACGACTTCTTGGCGTTGTCCCAGGCACCGCCGCCTGAGGTCATCGAAATGGCGACGAAGAGCCCGTTGACGATCACGCCCAAGAGCGAGGCGCCAAGTGCCGCGAAGGCGGAAGCCTTGGAGCCGGAGATCAGCAGCACGCCGAAATAAACGACGAGCGGCGCCAGCACCGGCAGCAGCGACGGAATGATCATCTCCTTGATCGCCGCCTTGGTCAGCAGGTCGACGGCCCGTGCATAGTCGGGCTTCGACGTGCCGGCCATGATGCCCGGATCAGCGCGGAACTGGCGACGCACTTCCTCGACGATCGAGCCTGCGGCACGGCCAACGGCAGTCATCGCGATGCCGCCGAACAGATATGGAATCAGGCCACCGAAGATCAGGCCAGCGACCACGTAAGGGTTCGACAGCGAGAACGATACGTTCTCCATGCCGGCGAAGTACGGATACTGGTCGCTGTTGGCGATGAAATACTCCAGATCGTAGGAGTAGGCCGCAAACAGGACCAGCGCGCCGAGACCGGCCGAGCCGATCGCGTAGCCCTTGGTGACCGCCTTGGTGGTGTTGCCAACCGCGTCGAGCGCGTCGGTGGAGTGACGCACTTCCGGCGGAAGGCCGGACATCTCGGCGATGCCACCGGCATTGTCGGTGACAGGGCCAAAGGCGTCCAGTGCCACGATCATGCCGGCAAGGCCGAGCATTGTCGTCACCGCGATGGCGGTGCCGAACAGGCCGGCAAGCTGGAAGGTCGCGATGATGCCGCCGACGATCACGATCGCCGGGAGCGCCGTTGATTCCAGCGAGACGGCGAGGCCCTGGATGACGTTGGTGCCGTGGCCGGTTACCGAGGCCTGGGCGATCGAGTTGACCGGGCGCTTGTTGGTGCCGGTGTAGTACTCGGTGATCACCACGATCAGACCCGTCACGACGAGGCCGATGAGGCCGCAGATGAACAGGTTGGTGCCGTTCAGCACCTCGCCATTGGCAAGCGTCAGGTCACCCCAGCCGATGGTCAGCGAGTTGGCGGCGCCGACTCCGACGATCGTCAACAGGCCGGTTACGATGAGTCCCTTGTAGAGGGCGCCCATGATGGAGCCGTTGGCTCCGAGCTTGACGAAGAAGGTACCGATGATCGAGGTGATGATGCAGGTGCCGCAGATGACAAGCGGGTAGAGCATCACCGAGGACAGAATCTCGGTGCCGGCGAAGAAGATGGCAGCGAGGACCATGGTGGCGACAACGGTGACAGCGTAGGTTTCAAAAAGGTCGGCTGCCATGCCTGCGCAGTCGCCGACATTGTCACCGACGTTGTCGGCGATGGTGGCCGGGTTGCGCGGGTCATCCTCCGGAATACCCGCCTCGACCTTGCCGACCAGATCGCCGCCGACGTCCGCACCCTTGGTGAAGATGCCGCCGCCGAGGCGCGCGAAAATCGAAATCAGCGATGCGCCGAAGCCGAGCGCGACCAGAGCGTCGATGACGGCACGGTCGCTCGGGGCGTGGCCCATCGGTCCGATCAGGACCCAGTAATAGACGGACACGCCCAGCAGCGCGAGGCCGGCGACCAGCATGCCGGTGATGGCGCCTGCCTTGAAGGCGACGTCGAGGCCTGCCGCAAGACTGTTGGAGGCGGCCTGTGCGGTACGCACGTTGGCGCGCACCGAGACGTGCATCCCGATATACCCCGCAGCCCCCGACAGCACGGCGCCGATCAGGAAGCCGAACGCGGCGGCGGCGGAGAGAAGCCACCACGCCAGGATGAAGACGATGACGCCGACGATGGCGATGGTTGTGTATTGGCGGTTCAGATAGGCCTGCGCGCCCTCCCGGATCGCGCCGGCGATTTCCTGCATGCGCGCATTGCCCTGGTCGGCCGCCAGGACCGACTGCGTCGCCCACACTGCGTAGACGATGGACAAGACGCCGCAGAACATGACGACATAAAGCATTGTCATTTCACGGATTTCCTCGATTGGTGGCCCGAAAGACCCCTCCCCGGACCGGTTTGAACGGAGCAGAATCCAGTCGGCCTCCACCCTTCGGGCGCAGCTTGCTGTCCGGTATTCCTAACGTCAAGGTTCCATTGGGAATTTTGCCCGGCTTTCGCAGCCGGGCGCGAGGTCGCCGCTCAGCGCGTCTTGACGCGGACCTCGATCATGCTGCTGCCGCCCGACGTGTTCTTGCGGCGAACTTCTACCGGCTTGAGGCTCTCCATCAGGGCACTGAGCTTCTTGAAGCCGTGATTGCGCGGGTCGAAATCCGGCCGGCGCTTGTTGAGGATCTGCCCCACCTCGCCCAGATGCGACCAGCCCTCGTCGCCGGAAAGATCATCGATCGCCGCGAGAATGTCGTCCACCGGAAGGCGCGTCGGATCAGCCTTCACCTCGCCGGCGGCAGGATCGCTGGCCTTTGGCGACGTGGTGTCCTGGGCCTCCGGCTTCTTCTCCTCCTGCATCAGCAGGTCGCAATAGAAAAAGCGGTCGCAGGAGCGCACATAAGCCACCGTGGCCTTCTGCTCGCCGAAGCCGTAAACGGCGACCCCGTCCTCGCGGATGCGGCTGGCGAGCGTCGTGAAGTCGCTGTCGCTCGAGGCGATGCAGAAGCCCTCGATCTGGCCCCGATGCAACAGGTCCATCGCCTCGATGGCGAGTTTCATGTCGGTCGCGTTCTTGCCGGTCGCCGCCGGCGGGATGTGGACGGGCGTCAGAGCGTAATCGTGCACCAGTGGTTGCCAGGCATTCATGGCGGAACTGGCGAAGTGCCCGTAGACGCGCTTCACGGTCACGGTCCCGAGCGCCGAGGCCTCCCGGATGATGATCGGCAGGAAACTGGCGCGGACATTGTCGGCGTCGATCAGAAGCGCCAACCGCGCGCGCGGCGTCGTCAGGGAACCTTCAGGCATCGTCAAATCCTCTCGCAAGCAGCGTAGATGGTTTCGACCGGCAAGGCGATCGGGCCTAGTGGACGGCGGCGACCCGCTCATGCCGCGTCAGAACATAGAGGCCACCCAGCCCGACGAGACACAGCCCGACCACCGGGAAGACGATCCAGTTGAGCATTTCCCAGCCCCAGTGGTTATAGACCACGCCGGCCATGAA
Organism: Mesorhizobium sp. CAU 1741; assembly: GCF_039839275.1. Lineage (NCBI taxonomy): Bacteria > Pseudomonadati > Pseudomonadota > Alphaproteobacteria > Hyphomicrobiales > Phyllobacteriaceae > Mesorhizobium > Mesorhizobium sp. CAU 1741. Next base: position 316,309 of record NZ_JBDOQP010000003.1, read on the forward strand.
GGACGCGACCGCCACGGAGCCGAACAGCACGAAATCGTGGAAGCCCTGCACCTTGCCCTTCTCGGAATTGCGATAGGCGTCGGCGACCATGGCCGTCGAACCGATGAAACCGAAATTCCAGCCGAGCCCGAGAAGGATGAGCGCGGTCCAGAACTGCCACAGGGCAATGCCTGACAGCGCGACGATGGCGCATCCGATGAGCAGCAGCAGACCCGTCGCGACGATCTTCTCGCGCCCGAAGCGGGCGATCAGGCGACCGGTGAAGAAGCTTGGACCGAACATTGCCATCACGTGCCAGGAAATGCCCAGCGCCGCTTCGTCAGGTGAAAAGCCGCAGCCGACCATGGCAAGCGGCGCGCCGGTCATCACCAGGCTCATCAGCGCGTAGGTGCCGACGGCGCACAGCAGGCCGACCGCGAAGATCGGCTGCCGGACAATCTCGGCCAATGGCCGCGCGGGCTCGTCCGCTCCGGCAGACGTTTGACTGCCGCTGGTCCGCGTTCGCAGGAAGGCGAGGATCACCGCGCCGACCGCGGCGAGCGCGATGACCGAGACGAATGAGCCGGCGAACATTACCGGCGCCAGCATCTCCCGTGTGAAGATCACGACCTGCGGCCCCAGGATGGCGGTGACGATGCCGCCCGCGAGCACGAAGGAGATCGCCCTTGCCTTGAAGGCCGGCGGCGCGTTGTCGGCAGCCGCAAAACGGAATTGCTGGACGAAGGCGCCGCCCAGGCCGATGGCGAGCAGGCCGAGCGCGAACAGCCAGAAGGAAAATTCGTAGAGGCCGAGCGTGGCGATCGCGCCGCCGAGCGCGGTGATGCCGGTGCCGGTCATGAAGCCGCCGCGCTGTCCCATGCCCTTGATGATCGTGGCCGCGGGGATCGCACCGATCGCCACACCCACGGTGTAGGCGGTAACCGGGACGGTCGCGAGGGACTTGTCGTCACCCAGAAGGTAGAAACCGGCAAGGCCGCCGATCGAGATCGAGATGGGTGCGGCCGAGCCGATGATCGCCTGCGAGGCGGCCAGGATCAGCGCGGTGCGCCGCGCGCCGGCATCCTGCGCTGCGTTCATGTCCCGGGGTCCCTGCCCCTGCCCTCGCCGCGCACGCGACGGGCGACCCTGTCGAGCACAGCGTTGACGAGCTTGGGTTCGTCCTCGGAGTAGAATGCGTTGGCGATGTCGACATATTCCGACACGATTACGGCGACCGGCACGTCTGAGCGGTTCATCAGTTCGTAGACGCCAGCGCGCAGGATGGCGCGCAGCGTCGAATCGAGCCGCGACAGCGGCCAGTCTTCCGTCAGCGACTGGCGGATCACCGGGTCGACGGTCTTCTGGTTCTCGACGACGCCCGCGAGGATCGCGCGGAACCACTGCGCGTCCGCTTCGCGGTATTGCGCTCCGTCGACTTCCTTGCCGAGCCTGAACTGTTCGTATTCCGCGGTAATCTCGAGAATGCCGCTTCCCGCCACGTCCATCTGGTAAAGCGCCTGCACGGCAGCCAGACGCGCGGCGCCCCGCTTGTTGGCCTGGCGCGGCTGGTTCGGCTTGGCTGGGTCGGGGTTGGAGGTCAATGTCACGCTCCGAGGCGTTTGCGCAGGTCAATCATGGTGAGGGCGGCGCGGGCCGCGAAGCCACCCTTGTCGCCTTCCTCACGCCGGGCGCGCGCCCATGCCTGCGCCTCGTTCTCGACCGTGAGTATGCCGTTGCCGATGGCCAGCGACTCCGCGACGGAAAGCTCCATTAGTGCGCGGCACGATTCATTGGCAACGATGTCGAAATGATAGGTCTCGCCGCGAATGACGCAGCCGAGCGCGACGAAGCCGTCATAGTCTGCTCCATCCAAAGCGAAGGAGATTGCCGCCGGCACTTCCAGCGCACCGGGAACGGTCACCACCTCGTAGCGCGCGCCGGCCTCGTCGAGCGCCGCCTTGGCGCCGGCCAGCAGCGCATCGGACAGGTCGTCGTAAAAGCGCGCCTCGACGATGAGAATCTTGAGGGGATCTGTGCTTGGCATGATGGTCTCCGGCAATCGCGGCTGACTTAGGCCGAAGATCAGGCCTTAGCAAGCCGTTCCTTGAAATTGACGGGTCCGTGGTGCTCGGCTCAGAGCCCCTGCGCGGCGGCTTCGCTGAGCCGCGCCGCGTAGCGCGCCATCGTATCGATCTCCAGATTGACGAAATCGCCAACCATGCGGTCCGCCCATGTCGTCACCGACAGCGAGTGGTGGATCAGGAGCACGTCGAAGCGCGTCCTGTCGACGCGATTGACCGTCAGCGACGTTCCGTCGAGCGCCACCGAGCCCTTCGGGGCGATGAATTTCGCGAGAGCGGCGGGCGCCTCCAGCGTGAAGCGCACGGCGTCGCCCTCGTCCCTGCGCTCGACGAGCTCCGCCATGCCGTCGACATGGCCCGAAACGATATGTCCACCCAACTCGTCGCCGACTTTCAGCGCACGCTCAAGATTGATGCGCGTGCCCGGCTGCCAGCGCGCGGCAGTCGTCAGGCGCAGCGCCTCCTCCCACGCCTCGACTTCGAACCAGCGCTGGTTCGACCCCTGCTCCGGCAAGCCGACGACGGTGAGGCAGACGCCGCTGCAGGCGATGGATGCGCCGATGTCGATGGTGGCGGGATCATACGCCGTGTCGATGCGCAGCCGGACGCCTTCCGGCAGCGGCGACGCGGCGGCGATGGTCCCTATGTCGGTGACGATCCCGGTGAACATCAGCGCTTCCTAACGTATTCGAAACAACGATCATCGCCGAAGCTGTCCTGGCGAACCAACGCGAAGCCCGACGGCATCGGCCCTGGAAGAAGCGGCGAGCGGACGCCCCGTTCGCCGATCTCGGCAGAGCCGACAAACAGCACGATACGGTCGACGAGGTCTTCGTCGAGAAAATGGCTTGCGGTGAGCGCGCCGCCTTCCACCATGACGGTTGCGATGCCGCGCGCAGCCAGATCCTCCAACAGTTCAGGCAGAGCGATCTTGTCTTCGTGCGCCTCGACGGCGAGAAATCCGATGCCCTTTTCAGCCAGCACGCCGCGCCGGTCGGCGCTGCCGCCGCCGGCGAGCAGGACCGGTGTCTGGCGCGCGCTCGAAGCGAGCTTCGACGATAGCGGCAGGCGCAACGAGCGGTCGATCACGATGCGGACCGGCGATCGGCCCTCCAGGCCCGGCAAACGGCACGTCAGTTCCGGATCGTCATTGAGCGCGGTTCCGATACCGATGAGGATCGCGTCGGCTTCCGCACGCATGAGGTGGACCTGCCGGCGCGAAACGGCACCGGTGATGGCCACCTGCCCGTCGCCCTGACGACCGATCATGCCATCGGGCGAAACAGCAAGTTTCAGAGTCACTTCGGGACGCTTGCTGAGCGATCGATTAAGGTATCCGGCCAGCACCTCGCCTGCAGGCGCATCCAGCACGCCCTCCACCACGTCGATGCCGGCGGCACGCAGGATGGCGTAGCCCTTGCCGGCGACGCGCGGGTCCGGGTCGCTGGCGGCACCCACGACACGCGCGACACCTGCTGCTACGAGTGCGTTGGCGCAAGGCGGCGTGCGGCCATGATGGGCACAGGGCTCCAGCGTGACATAGGCGGTGGCGCCGTGCGCCAGATCTCCGGCTTCCGCCAGCGCCTGGGTCTCGGCATGCGGCCTGCCGCCGACGGCGGTCACCCCGCGTCCGACGATGACGCCGTCGCGCACGATCAGCGTACCGACCGAGGGATTGGTTCCGGTCAGCCCAAGATGGCGGCGCGACAGCCTGATCGCGGCGGCCATGAAGCGGCGGTCGGTCTCGCCCTGCCGGGCTTCCTCGCGCGCTTCCGCCATCGACCGCTACTCCTCGTCCTCGTCGCCCCGCAACTCGCCGAGCACTTCGTGGAAATCCTTGGCCTCGCGAAAATTGCGATAGACCGAGGCGAAGCGCACATAGGCAACGTCATCTATGGCTTTCAAGGCCTCCATGACGAGACGCCCGATCTCGCCGGAGACGATCTCGGATTCGCCGGAGTTTTCGAGCTGCCGCTGGATGCCGGTGACGGCGCGGTCGATGCGTTCGGGGTCGACATTGCGCTTGCGCACGGCCGTTTCGAGAGAGCGGGCGAGCTTGTCGCGGTCGAAAGGGACCTTGCGGCCGGATTTCTTGACCACGACGAGATCACGCAACTGCACGCGCTCGAATGTCGTGAAGCGCCCGCCGCAATCCGGGCAGACGCGGCGGCGGCGGATCGCCGCCCCGTCTTCGGCGGGGCGGGAATCCTTAACCTGCGTGTCTTCGGACTGGCAATACGGGCAGCGCATGGCTCTCTTCTATCTGGTGTCCGGCGAATCGATCCCGCCAGAGGCTTAGCCCAGATATGGGTAGAGCGGAAAGCGCTGGCAAAGGCCCTCGACCTTGGCGCGCACCGCAGCCTCGACCGAAGCGTTGCCCTCGTCTAAATTCGCTGCCTTCAGACCATCGAGCACCTCGGAAATGAGCGCCCCGATTTCGCGGAACTCCGCTTCGCCGAACCCACGCGTTGTACCGGCCGGTGTTCCAAGACGGACGCCCGAGGTGACGAAGGGCTTTTCCGGATCGAAGGGGATGCCGTTCTTGTTGCAGGTGATGTGGGCGCGCCCAAGGGCTGCCTCCGCGCGTTTGCCGGTGGCGTTCTTCGGCCTCAGGTCGACCAGCATCAGATGGTTGTCAGTGCCGCCTGAAACGATATCCAGGCCGGTCTCCTGAAGGCTGGACGCCAGCGCCTTGGCGTTGGTGACGACAGAACGCGCATAGCCCTGGAACTCCGGCTTGAGCGCCTCGCCGAAAGCGACGGCCTTGGCCGCGATGACGTGCATCAGGGGACCGCCCTGCAAGCCCGGGAAGACGGCCGAGTTGATCTTCTTGGCGATCGCCTCGTCATTGCACAGGATCATGCCCCCGCGTGGCCCGCGCAGCGACTTGTGCGTCGTGGTGGTGACCACATGCGCATGCGGGATCGGCGAGGGATGCTGCCCACCGGCCACGAGACCTGCGATGTGGGCCATGTCGACCATCAGCCAGGCGCCGACCGCATCGGCGATCTCACGGAAACGCTTCCAGTCCCAAGTGCGGGAATAGGCAGTGCCGCCTGCCAGGATGAGCTTGGGCTTGGTCTCGTGCGCCTGCTTCTCGATGGCATCCATGTCGAGCAGGTGGTCGTCCTCGCGGACACCGTAGGAGACCACGTTGAACCACTTGCCGCTCATGTTGACGGGCGAACCGTGTGTCAGGTGGCCGCCGGAGTTCAAGTCGAGGCCCATGAAGGTGTCGCCCGGCTGCAGCAGCGCCAGGAACACCGCCTGGTTCATCTGGCTGCCGGAATTCGGCTGCACGTTGGCAAAGTTGCACGAAAACAGCTTCTTGGCGCGCTCGATCGCCAGCTCCTCGGCGATGTCGACAAACTGGCAGCCGCCGTAATAGCGCTTTCCCGGATAGCCCTCGGCATATTTGTTGGTCATGATCGAGCCCTGTGCCTCGAGTACGGCACGCGACACGATGTTCTCCGAAGCGATCAGCTCGATCTCGTCACACTGGCGGCCGAGTTCCTTTCGGATCGCGTCGAAAATCTCCGGATCGCGCGATTCGAGAGGCTCGGTGAAGAAGGCGGAGGCGGAGGCCGACGCTTCGATGTCAAGGGCCATGGGATCAGTCCTTCGATATGCCTGAAAGCAGGAAAAGTCGTCGGCGCATTAACACACTTCCCCCATGCCTGCCATGTCCGCGGAGCGAATTTTGATCGCCGCTTTGCGCCGTAGCAATGCAAAAGGCCGCCCTGGGGCGGCCTTTCGAGAAGATTGCGATACGAGACGTCAGAGGGTGGAGATCTGCAGCTCGTCGACGCCGTCGCGGCCGTAGATGTCGTCGCGGAAATGCGCCACGCCATCGCCCGTCGCCCAGGCGGAGATATAGGTGAAGTAGACCGGCACCGGGTTGGAAAGCTGGACCGGCACGTCGGCATCGTTCTGGATCGTCTGCTCGAAGCGGCGACGGTCCCAGCCCTCGGTGTCGCGCAGCAGCCAGGTGACGAGATCGCGGACGTTCTGGACACGCACGCAGCCTGAAGAATGGAAGCGCTCGATGCCGTTGAACAGGCTCTGCTGTGGCGTATCGTGCATGTAGACGGCATGTGGATTCGGGAAATTGATCTTCACCGACGCCATGGCGTTGATGCGGCCCGGATCCTGGCGGAACCGCAGCTTTGCCGCTTCCTCCGTCGACCAGTCGATGGTCATCGGGTCGACCTCGGTTCCGTCGCCGGCGAGGATACGGATGCTGTTTTCAGCGAGATAGTTCGGATTCTTGCGCATCAGCGGAATGATGTCGCGGCGAACGATCGACTCCGGCGCGTTCCAGTACGGATTGACGATGATCTCGTGGATCTTGGAATTGAGGATCGGCGTCTGGCGATCGATCTTGCCGACCACCGCGGCATGGCGCGACACGACGCGGTCGCCCTCGACCGCCTCGATCTGGGCGGCGGGAATGTTGACCATGACGTAGCGGTCGCCCAGGAAACCGGACATGGAGCGCAGGCGCACCAGGTTGGTCTCGAGCTGGCCGAGACGTACGGGTGCGGTCACGTTCATGGCCGCGAAGGTGAAGCGGCCGGTCACACCATCGGCCGGCAGGCCGTGGCGCGTCTGGAAGCGTTTGACGGCGGCATCGACATAGGTGTCGAAAGCCTGAGAAATGCCGGCGCGTTCCGACAGGTCGCCCGAATACATCAGCCGGCGGCGGAGGTGCTCCACGTCGGGATCGACGACGCCCAGACGGAGCGCCTTTTCTCCCGGCACCATGGGCCAGCCGCCGCGCGCGACGATGTCCTGGTACTGGAGAAGGGTCTGCTCGATGTGACTGACCGTGGCCGGGCTGAAGATCGGCTCGGTCGACACGACCTTGCCATCCTGAGTCGATGCACGCGCGTCGAACTGGTCATCCCACAGGCCACGCTGTGAGGACGACAGAATCTCGTCGATCGCGGTCTGGGCATAGGCGGTCTGCGACAGAGCGGTTGCCGCGAGCGCGCCGGTACCGGTGAGGAATGTACGGCGAGATGTCTTCATCAAAGGTCCCGAACTGGTCTTGAGTGTCGCGGCACGGGCCGCGAATGACTTCGGCCATTATGATGTCCGGGATGGTTAAGATTCACCGAACATAAAGGTTGCCGCCATCGTAACGAACGAGGCGTCCCTTTCGCTCCCATTCCAATATGGCAGCATCGTGGCCGATGCACGTCAAGATGTCGTGACTCTCCGAAAGCGGGTTGCGGGATCGTCTCCGCAACCCGAAGAGGAGACCAGTATTCTTCCGTTACATCCGGTAGGCGATCGTGTCGTTCCAGAAGCGGTCGAGGCGCTGGAGTGCCCGGTTCATCTGCTGGAATTCTTCGGAATTGATGCCGCCGACCTGCTCGATCGAACCCACGTGACGCTCGTAGAGGCGACCGACGACTTCGGCGATCTCCTGGCCCTTCGGGGTCAGGCTGACACGCACCGAGCGGCGGTCGACACGCGAGCGCTGGTGGTTGATGAAGCCGAGATCGACCAGCTTCTTGAGATTGTAGGACACGTTCGAACCGAGGTAGTAACCGCGCGAGCGCAGTTCACCGGCCGTCAGTTCGGCAGAGCCGATATTGAACAGCAGCAGCGCCTGGATAGAATTGATGTCGCTGCGGCCGTTGCGGTCGAACTCGTCCTTGATCACGTCGAGCAGGCGACGGTGCAGCCGCTCCACAAGTTGAAGAGATTCGAGGTAAAGGGAACGGATCGCATCTTTGCGGTCGTCATGGTTTTCAGCGGGCTTCGCCGCCTGTCGCGAAGTCATCATGGTCTTGCCTCTCGTTTAACGCCCGGTGATCTTGTTTTTGTTCTCACCTTGGCCCGACCTTATCGAATGCACATAAAATTCGACTTAAACCGCAGGCTTAACAGCAGCTTACCACGGCGGGTCTGCAAAAGAGGCTAAATAGAGGGTTAAGGCGCCTCCTTTCGCGCGCGCAGGAAGAAAACGAGGCGGAAAACGCAATAGAGTAGCGCCACGCCGGCGTGCGACACCACAACCTGCAGCCCGGAGCCGAAGAGTTCGGGAAACCCGAGATACATCGCGGTTTCGATCGCGGCGCAGATGAACCAGATCACCGGCCCCCAGGATGCGAGCATCCACAGGCCGCTGGCCGCGAAGGGGAAAAGCACGGCAAGGCTGACGGAAGCGATTTGCCAATGCACCGGCATCAGGTCGAAGCGCCAGGACGTGCCTTCATAAAGACCGATGAGGCGAACCCAGTACAGAACGCCGAACAGCAGGCTGTAGACGGCCACCACGCGATGAAACCACTGATAAATCAGTTCGAGCGTCGTCGCTCGCAAAGGCGGGCGTTCGAAAGCCTCGTGCATGGAAGGCGGAAACTCTCCTCGATACGATTCGCAAAGCATAGTTTCGCCGGGCCGATACGCAAAGGCGCAAAGGCGCTCTGCCTGCGACATCGTCGACCATGGCGGTGGGCTGCCGGGCTTTGTCGCGGGCCCGGGCGCGTGCTAGAAGGCCCTCGCGCACGGAGATACCGATGAACAGGATGCACACCGCCCGCTTCACCCCGTCGAGAAACGTCGACGAGATCACTGGCTCGCGCCGCCTGAGGCGCATGCGCAGGGCCGACTGGTCACGCCGGCTGGTGCAGGAAAACCGACTGACGGTCGACGACCTGATCTGGCCGATATTCCTTGCCGAGGGCGAAAACCGCCGCGAGGCGGTAGCGGCCATGCCGGGCGTGTTCCGCCTGTCCGTCGATCTGGCGGTCAAGGAAGCCGAACGGGCGGCGAGACTCGGCATTCCTGCATTGGCGACGTTCCCCAATGTCGACATGGCGCTGCGCGACGCGGCAGGCTCCGAAATCCTCAACCCTGAAAATCTCATCAATCGTGCAACGCGCGCGATCAAGGCGGCGGTGCCGGAAATCGGCGTCATCACCGACGGCGCGCTCGATCCGTTCACCGACCACGGCCATGACGGCATCCTGCGCAACGGCGTGATCGTCAATGACGAGACGGTGGCGACCGTGGCAGCGGCCGCCGTGTTCCAGGCACAAGCGGGCGCGGATATCGTCGCCCCCTCGGACATGATGGACGGACGTATCGGCGCGGTGCGCGACGCGCTGGACGCCGCCGGCTACCAGGATGTCGCCATCATGTCCTACGCGACCAAGTTCGCGTCGGCCTTCTATGGCCCGTATCGCGAGGCGATCGGCACGCAGGGCCTGCTGAAGGGCGACAAGAAGACCTATTATCTCGACCACGCCAACTCCGACGAGGCGATGCGCGAAATCGAGCAGGATCTGGCCGAGGGCGCCGACATGATCATGGTCAAGCCCGGCCTGCCCTATCTCGACATCATCCGCCGGGCCAAGGATGAATTCGCGATGCCGACCTTCGCCTACCAGGTGTCCGGTGAGTACGCGATGATCGAGGCCGCCGCCGCCAATGGCTGGATCGACGGCGAGAAGGCGATGCTGGAAAGCCTGATGGCGTTCAAGCGGGCGGGCTGCGACGGCATCCTGACCTATTTCGCGCCGCGCGTCGCCGAGATGCTGCGCGGCTGACGCGCTGCCTTAGCGACGCCCCATGCGGTTCCATGCGTCGAGGCCGGCGATCTTGTAGGCTTCGGCCAGGGTCGGATAGTTGAAGGCATTCTCGACGAAGAAGTCGACCGTGCCGCCGAGGTTGATGACGGCCTGGCCGATGTGGATGAGTTCCGTGGCGCCTTCGCCGACGATGTGGGCGCCGAGCAGCCGGCGTGTCTCCTGCGAGAAGATGAGTTTCAGGAAGCCTGCATGCACGCCCATGATGTGGCCGCGAGACGTCTCGCGGAAGCGTCCGACGCCACACTCATAGGCAACGCCGCTCTTGCGAACCTCCTCCTCCGACTGGCCGACGGTGGAAATCTCCGGCACCGCGTAGATGCCATAGGGAAAGGTCTCGGGTGGCGGCGGCAGCGGTACGCCGAAGGCATGGCATGCGGCCACCCTGCCCTGCTCCATCGACGTCGATGCGAGAGACGGAAAGCCAATGACGTCGCCGCAAGCGTAGATGTGCGAAACCGAGGTCTGGAACGTCTCGGCGTCGACCTTGATGCGGCCGCGCGCGTCGACGGCGATGCCGACGGTGTCCAGCCCCAGGCCTTCGACATTGCCGACGCGGCCGGCGGCGTAAAGCAGCATGTCGGACCGCACGGTACGGCCGTCTGTCAACGTGACTTCCGGGCCGGTGGCGCCCATTTCGACCGTCTGCACGGCACTGCCGAGCCTGACCGTGACGCCACGGTCGCGAAGCTGGTGGATGAAGTCGTCAACGAGTTCGCGGTCGACGAAATCGAGGATGCGCTCGCGCGGCTCGATCAGCGTCACCGGCACGTCGAGCGCGGAGAAGATGGTGGCATATTCGACGCCGATCACGCCGCCGCCGATGACGGTGAGCGTTCGCGGCAGGCGGTCCATTTCCAGCACTTCGTCGCTGTCGAGCACGCGCGCGCCGTCGAACGGCACTGTGGCGGGACGATAGGGACGCGTTCCCACCGAAATCATCGCGTGGTCGAACGTCACTTCGTTGATCTCGCCGGTGTCGGCGGTGAGCCGCACACGATTGGCGTCGATGAAGTGGGCGGTCGCACGGGCGTGGCGCACGCCGTTGCGCATGAACTGATGCTGCAGCACCTCCACCTCGTGGTCGAGCGTCTTGTGCAGCCGCTGGATCAGGTCATGGGAGGAGATGTCCTGCTTGACGCGATAGCCGCGCCCGTAGAAGCCGCGCTCGCGCCAGCCCGACAGGTTGAGAACCGTCTCGCGCAGGGTCTTGGACGGTATCGTGCCGGTGTGAACGGAAACCCCGCCCAGATTGCGCCCCTTGTCGGCCACGAGCACCGTATGACCCAGCTTGGCGGCCTGGACGGCGGCGCGCCTGCCCGACGGACCGCTGCCGATGACCAGCATCTCGAAATGTTCCATGCTTCCCCAACCTCGCGGCATCCCCATGCTGCGCCGCACAATAGCACACATAGACCCGAAACCCTTTCAATCCGTTGAACGTCCGTTTCGTCACCGACGGATCGTGGCGGCGGAGCGCCAAATCTTGAAATCGCAGCACCAAACCCCACCTAAACTGGCGTAATGAGGGAAAGAATGATGGACACACGCACTCTCGACGGCGAAATCATCACGTCGCATCTCGACGACATGCGCGCCTATGAAGGCGTGCGGACACGCCGCGTGATGGCGTTCGTGATCGACTACGTGACGATTGCGCTGTTGCTGATTCCCTTCGCGATCCTCGTTTTCTTCCTCGGCCTGCTGACGCTCGGCCTTGGCTGGATGCTTTTCTCCGTATTGGGGCCCGCCGTCGCACTCGCCTATGTGTGGAACACGATGGGCGGCCCGAACCAGGCAACGATCGGCATGAAGATGATGGGCATCCGGCTGGAACGTCTCGACGGCCGCCCCATCGATGGTTTGCTGGCCGTGGTGCATACGGTGCTTTTCTGGGCCGGAAACGTACTCCTGACGCCGCTGATACTTCTTGCCAGCCTGTTCCTCGATCGCAAGCGCACTGCCCACGACCTGCTGCTCGGCACCGTGGTCACGCGCGACGACATCCGTTGAACGGTGAAGGACATCCGCCACGGACACCTTCTTTCAATATTTTGATGTTGACGTTATCGTCCGGCGTGGCAAGCGTATGAGCTTGAATCGCAGCAACGGTCCATGACGCACCATTCGACACAATCGCCGCAATTCTTCCTCACTGCGCCATCGCCATGTCCCTATGTCGAGGGCCAGTTCGAACGGAAGGTCTTCACGCATCTCGTTGGAGACCGCGCGCCTGAACTGAACGACCTGCTGACGCAGGGCGGTTTCCGGCGCTCGCAGAACATCGCCTACCGTCCCGCGTGCGAGCACTGCCGCGCCTGTGTGTCAGTGCGCCTGCTGGTCAACGAGTTCGAACCGTCGAAGAACATGCGGCGGGTGATTGCGCGCAACAGCGACCTGGTCGGCACGGCCTACAGCGCCGAGCCGTCTTCGGAACAGTATTCGCTCTTCCGCACCTATCTCGATTCGCGCCACAAGCGCGGCGGCATGTCGGACATGACGGTTCTCGACTATGCGATGATGGTGGAAGACACCCATGTCGACACCAAGATCATCGAATACCGCAAGCGCGGACCCGACAGCTTCATCACCGGCAAAGGCGAAGGCGAACTGATCGCCGCCGCCCTCACCGACCGCATGGGCGACGGGCTGTCGATGGTCTATTCGTTCTTCGATCCCGAGATGGAAGATCGGTCGCTCGGCACCTTCATGATCCTCGACCATATCGCGCGGGCGCGGGCGGCAGGACTGCCCCATGTCTATCTCGGCTATTGGGTCAACGGCTCGCGCAAGATGGCCTATAAGGTGCGCTTCGAGCCGCAGGAGCATCTCGGCCCGAAGGGCTGGGAACGATACGTGCCTGCCAAGGGCTGACCGCCGGTTCCCGCCGAACCCGAAGCCAGCGTGGCCATCCATCCATGACCGTTCCACTTACTGACCATTCTAAAGGCCTGCTGCTGACCGCGATCGGCGGGCTCGCCCTGACCGCCGACATTCCGCTGATCAAGCTTGCCGGCGGCGACGTCTGGTCGATCCTGCTGCTGCGCGGGATTTCGACGCTGGCTGCAGCCCTGCTGCTGTGGGTCGTATGGCGTGCCGTTGCCCGCAATGCGCCGCCGCTGATACCCGGCAGGGCCGGTCTTGCCGTCGCCGGGCTCTACGGGATCACGTCGCTGTGCTTCATCAGCGCCGTCTTTTACACCTCGACCGCCAATCTGGTGTTCATCGTCGCATTCAGCACCGTATTCGCGATGGCATTTTCGTGGCTGTTTCTCGGGGAACGACCGAGACCCCAGACCCTTGCGGCGATGGCCATGATGATCGTCGCCATCGCCATCATCGTCCAGGACGGGCTCACTTCAAACGGATGGTTCGGCGATCTGTTGGCTCTGGGTGCCGCGGTTTGCGTTGCCGCTGCAATCGTGGTGTCGCGCGCCAGCGGTCGCGACATGGGCTTCACGCCGCTGGTGGCAGTGATCCTGCCGATGGCCATCGGCGGCGCGATGGTCTACGCCAACGGCCTCAACGTCGACGCACCATGGTGGATCATCCTCGACGGCTTCGTCGTGATCCCTATAGCGTTCTTCCTGCTCGCCACCGGTCCGAGATACATTTCCGGGCCGGAAGTGGCGATGTTCTATCTGCTGGAAACCGTGCTGGCACCGATATGGGTGTGGCTGATCTTCGCGGAGGTGCCGAGCACGCAGAGCCTCATCGGCGGGGCACTGCTGGTCGCAACGCTGCTCGCCCACTCGCTGTGGCAGATCAGCCAGGGGCGCCGACGCCGCGCCGCCGCGGTGGTGCGCCACGCGCCGTGATCACTCGGCCGCGTCCCTGCCCTGCCCGGCATCGTCCGGTGCGTTCGGATCGCCGGGCGCGCTCTCGGCGTCGAGATCCGGGAACACGACGATGCGTTTGCCGTGGAAATCGGTGCGCACGACGAGCAGTCCGCGCTCCTCGAAATAGGTGAGCAAGCGGCGCGCGCGTGACGGCGAGTGCGTCCCATAGGCGCGCGCCAGCGCGGCGTCCGAAGGGCACGGCTCGCCGGCAAGCGCTGCACGCGCGACGATGAGGAAGACGCCCTGGATGTCGTCGGTAAGCGTCTCCGACATCGCCAGCGCCTGGTGCCAGGAATCGTCGTCGGCCATGTGCTCGTCCGCGCCGGCGCGTGCGATCGCGAGCCTTCGCTTGAAAGCCGCAAGGTCCGGCGCGCTGCCCGGTACGCGATGGATCCGGCAACGGACCAGGAAATCCTGATAAAGCACCGCCACCGAACGAAACGACGCGTCGGGATCTGCAACGATCTCACGCATCACGCTATCGAGTGCTGCCTCGCGCTCGACCTCGTCGATCTCCGGAAACAGCGTCGTTGGTTCGGCGGCAGCGGGGTCCGGCCGCGCCTTGACGAGTTGCGCCAGAATGTCGGCGGTTGGTGTGGGCGGCGGAGGCGCCTGCCTGCGAACGGACTGACGAAGTTCGGCCGGGTCGACCTTGAAGATCAATTCGGCCGCATCCTCGGACGTCGTTTCCGGCAGCGGCATCAGCTTCGGGCTGACGGAGCGCGCCGACGTCTCGACCGGACCGATGGCGACCGGCAGCGGACGGCGGGCGATCGCCGGGCCGAGGGCTACGAAGCGGCCACGATCGAGGTCGCGGAACTGCTCGGCCTGACGGCGATCCATGCCGAGGAGATCGGCGGCACGCGCCATGTCGATGTCAAGGAATGTGCGGCCCATAAGAAAGTTGGACGCTTCGGCGGCAACGTTCTTGGCAAGTTTCGCGAGGCGTTGCGTGGCGATCACGCCGGCGAGCCCGCGCTTGCGACCCCGGCACATCAGGTTCGTCATCGCCCCAAGCGATAGTTTCCGCGCCTCGTCCGACACCTCTCCGGCAGCGGCGGGCGCAAAGAGCTGCGCCTCGTCGACAACGACAAGAACGGGATACCAGTGGTCGCGCTCCGCATCGAACATGCCGCCGAGAAAGGCGGCGGCGGCGCGCATCTGCTGCTCGACGTCGAGCCCCTCGAGATTGAGCACGACGGAGACACGATGCTGGCGGATGCGGCCGGCAATGCGGGTCAGTTCGGCCTCGGTGCGCGCGGCATCGACGACGACATGGCCGAACCTGTCGGCCAGGGTGACGAAATCACCTTCTGGATCGATGACACATTGCTGCACCCAGGGGGCCGATTGCTCGAGCAGGCGACGCAGAAGATGCGACTTTCCGGACCCCGAATTGCCCTGCACCAGCAGGCGCGTGGCAAGCAGTTCCTCGAGATCGACGGTCGCGGCTGCGCCGCCGGCGCCCGTTCCCAGATCGATGCCGACTTTCATTGATGCCTCGGTGCGTATTGCATTGCAGCAGGCATAGCACACCGCGCATGGGATGCGCGGCGCCAACGACGCAATTCACAAGAGAGAGCGCTGGGAGCGCATGGCGCGCGTGACCAAGGCGAGGCCAAACACGAGTGCGATGACCGCAAGGCCGGCCCTCGGGGCGATCGGCCGCCAATCGAAGTCGCGCGCGAGATAGGCACTGGCAGGCGCGTGGGGGTCATAAGAGACAGGAACCGCGCGGCCGGTAAGCCGGGCGAAGTCGAGGCGGCGATAGAGCGTGGGCAGACGGCGGTCATCGACAGCGGCGCGATCTGAATAACTCGCGGCGACACCATCATATGTCGCCCCTCCGACACTATATTGGTAGCTCACCCCGAGGACGAGCTCGGCACCGACAGTGTTGCCCGTCGCGGCGAAAGGGCGTTCCTCGTGCAACGAGACCGAGAGCACCGTTGCATCCGTTGTCGGCCAGTGGCGCGTCTGGACGTCAACCAGCACCTGCTTCCATGGCAGGTCGGAAAGGATCGTCGCGCCGAGACCGGCGATGGCGAGCCCGATAAGTGCGAAGAGCGCGGCGACCCCATGCTTCCACGCGGTCGGTGCGTGCCTTCTCCCGGCTCCCTCGAAGCCCAGCGTGCTCATTGTGTCGGCCCCCGCCGATTGAAATCTTTACCCGGGGAAGAGATTAGCCGACGCGCATTGCAGAACGGGCAAGGAAAGCGTTCAAATTGTATCGATCATGCCGATCAGCGTGCCGGCGCAAGCTTGCGCTGCTTGCGCCAGCGCATGACACGCGGCCGCAGGGGCCGGTAGAGCACAAGCAGGACCGCCAGCGTCATGTAGATGAAAGGCTCGGCGGTGATGACCTTGACCGACATGGCGAAGTGCAGCGCGCCGCCGAGCACGATGACGTAGACCAGCTTGTGAAGCTTGCTCCATCGCGGGCCGAGCCTGCGGATCGAAAAGGAATTCGAGGTTGCCGCGAGCGGAATCAGCATCACGAGGCAGGCCATGCCGATGGTGATGAACGGTCGCTTGGCGATGTCCTGGACGATCGCGGACATGTTCAGGCTCTGGTCGAGGATCATGTAGGTGAGGAAGTGCATCACCACATACCAGAACGCCAGCAGGCCGAGCGCCCGGCGGAAGCGGATCAGATTGACGCCCGCGAGATCGCGCAACGGCGTCACGGCCAGCGTGGCGATCAGGAAACGCAGCGCCCAGATGCCGAGGATGTGCTCGAACTCCTTGACGGAATTCCCCGGTATCTGGCCGGTCGCGCCGAGGTAGAAATACCAGACCGCCGGCACGAAGCCGACGGCGTACAGCAACCAGACGCTACCCGAGCGCCACAACTTCGAGGGGGCGGCGGCCATGATCAGTAATTGGCCGTCAGATCCATGCCGTCGTAAAGGCTCGCGACCTGTTCGGCATAGCCATTGAACGGCAGCGTTTCGCGGCGACCAGATTTGAAGAAACCGCCCTCGCCTTCGCCGATGCGGATCTCGGTCGCCTGGCTCCAGCGCGGGTGGTCGACGGCCGGATTGACGTTGGCATAGAAGCCGTATTCGCTCGGCTGCATCGTCGACCAGCTCGTCGGCGGCTGTTGCTCGACCAGCGAGATACGGACGATCGACTTGATTCCCTTGAAGCCGTATTTCCACGGAACGACGAGCCGAACTGGCGCGCCGTTCTGTTTCGGCAAGGTCTCGCCGAACAGGCCCAGCGACAGGATGGTCAGCGGATTTCGCGCTTCATCGAGCCGCAGCCCTTCGACATAGGGCCACGCCATGGGCTGGAAGATACCGCTCTGGCCGGGCATTTCCTCGGGACGCACCACGGTCTCGAAGGCAACGTATTTCGCACTGCCCAGCGGCTCGACCTGGTCGAGCAGGGCCGAAAGCGGAAAGCCGATCCACGGGATGACCATCGACCAGGCTTCCACGCAACGCATGCGATAGATGCGCTCCTCGAGCGGAAACCCGCGCAGCGCGTCAAGGTCGAAGGTGCGCGGCTTGGCGACCATGCCGCCGACCTCAATCGTCCATGGCTCAGGCTGGAAATCGCCGGAGCGTGTGGCCGGATCGGTCTTGCCGGTGCCGAATTCATAGAAATTGTTGTAGTTGGTCACGTCCTCGCGCTTGGTCAGCGCTTCATCCGTGCCGAAAGGGCCGGGATCTGCGGCCAGCGGGGCGGCGAACGCCGGCAGCGCCGCGAAAGCGGGGATCGAGGCGGCAGCGCCCACAAGAAGTGCGCGCCGGTTGAGATATGCCGCCTCAGATGTGATTTCCGAGCCGGGGATCGGCGGAACTCTAAAAACGGCCATCATGCCCTCCTGCCTGTGTTGCCGGGAGCCGAGCAGCCTGCCTGCTCCCTCTCCCTATTTACGTAGGAAGCAAGAGCAGAGTTTCATTCACGGGGAAAGCCGGCCTCCACCACTTTTTGGTGAAGGCCGGCTCACGCGAACTTGCCGGTCCTCGGGAAACCCTTGGGAACCATGCGCCCGGCGCTGGCACGCGCGCCCAGCCATTCGGCCAGTTCCTCGCGGCCGCGGGTGAACGTGCGGTCGGCGGAATCCTGCCAGGAGAGGCCGTTTTCCAGCGTGAAGGTCTTGAGGTCGGAGATGCCGCCATCCTTGTATTTCTGCAGCCTGACGCCCTTGCCGCGCGTCATCTCCGGAATTTCCGTCAGCGGGAACACCAGCAGCTTGCGATTTTCGCCGACGATCGCGACGTGGTCGCCCGAAATCGGCACGCAGAGCCTGGCTTCGTCGGGTGCCTTGACGTTCATCACTTGACGGCCCTTGCGCGTGTTGGCGACGATCTCGGTCTCGGGAATGACGAAGCCGTTGCCCTGGTGAGACGCCAGGAGCAGCCGGCGCGACGGGTCGTGGACGAAGGCGGTGACGATCGCCTGGTCATTCTCCATGTCGACCATGATGCGGATCGGCTCGCCGTGGCCGCGTCCGCCCGGCAGCCTGTCGGCCCCCAGGGTGAAGAATTTGCCACCGGTCGTGAGCACGAGGATCTTGTCGGTGGTCTGGGCGTGGAACGCCATCTTCAGCCCGTCGCCTTCCTTGAAGGTGAGCGTCGAGAAGTCCGACATATGGCCCTTCATGGCGCGCAGCCAGCCCTTGTCGGAGACAACGACCGTCACCGGCTCGCGCTCGATCATCGCATGGGCGATGTGCTGCTCGTCGTGCTCCGGCGCATCGGCGAACTGGGTGCGGCGGCGTCCGAGCTCGGTGTGCGAGCCGAAGCGGTCGCGCAGCTTCTCGACTTCCCAGCGCACCGTCTTCCATTGCTTCGCCTCGGAGGCCAGCAGGGTCTCGATCTGCTCCTTCTCGGCGGTGAGAGCATCGAATTCCTTGCGGATCTCGAATTCCTCGAGCTTGCGCAGGGCGCGCAGCCGCATGTTGAGGATCGACTCGGCCTGCAGGTCGGTCAGCTCCCAGCGCGCCATCATCACCGGCTTGGGCTCGTCCTCCTCACGGATGATGCGGATGACCTCGTCGATGTTGAGGTACGCCACGAGGTAGCCGCCGAGAACCTCCAGCCGGCGATTGATCTCCCCCAGACGATGGCGGGAGCGGCGCACCAGCACTTCCTTGCGGTGCTCGAGCCATTCCTGCAGCACCTGCTTGAGCGACAGGACGCCGGGCACCTTGCCCCGAGACAGGACGTTCATGTTGAGCGGAAAGCGGCTTTCGAGCTCGGTGAGCTTGAACAGCGATTCCATCAGGATGGCGGGATCGACGGTGCGGCTCTTCGGCACGAGAACGAGACGGACGTCTTCGGCGCTTTCGTCGCGGACGTCGTCGAGCAACGGCAGCTTGCGCGCCAGAAGCAGCTCGGCCATCTTCTCGATCAGGCGGGACTTCTGGACCCCATAAGGGATTTCCGTGACGACGATCTGCCAGGTGCCGCGCCCCTGGTCCTCGGTGTTCCATACCGCGCGAACGCGGAACGATCCGCGGCCGGACTTGTAGGCCTCGAGGATCGAGGCAAAGGAATCGACGATGATGCCACCGGTGGGGAAGTCGGGCCCGCGCACCATGTTCTCGTCGGCATCTTCTGCAGGCTCCTGCGTCATCAGGTCTTCGACCGATGCGTCAGGATGATCGATCAGGTGCAGCGCCGCCTTGCAGATCTCGGCGAGGTTGTGCGGCGGCACCGAGGTCGCCATGCCCACGGCGATGCCTGAAGAGCCGTTGGCCAGCAGGTTGGGGAACGCACCGGGAAGGACGACCGGTTCTTCGTCTTCCTCGTTGTAGGTCGGTCGGAAGTCCACGGCATCCTCGGTGATGCCTTCCAGCAGCGCGGTGGCGACCTCCGTCATGCGCGCTTCGGTGTAGCGCATGGCGGCTGCGTTATCGCCGTCGATATTGCCGAAATTGCCCTGCCCGTCGACCAACGGATAGCGGACCGAGAATGACTGGGCCAGGCGCACCAGCGCGTCGTAGATCGACTGGTCGCCATGCGGATGGAACTTGCCCATCACCTCGCCGACGATGCGGGCGCATTTGGCGAAGCCCTGGTCGGGGTTTAGCCGCAAGAGCCGCATGGCGTGCATGATGCGGCGATGGACAGGCTTGAGGCCGTCACGCACATCCGGCAATGCGCGATGCATGATGGTCGACAGCGCATAGGCGAGGTAGCGTTCCTCGAGCGCCTTGCGCAGATCCACCGGCTCGATGTGATCGCCCCCGCCGGAGCCGGGCGGAATAAGGTCTTTTCCCATGGTTTTCGGTTAGCGGAGCCAGTGATTCGGAGCAAGTGCGCAAAACGCGCCAGCAACGGGTCATACCCCGCCAAGCGGTTGCCCTTTGGGCAGAAACACGCCAATCTTCCACCCGAACCAAATACCCAGCGACCCGACCGAGAAACGCGGCGGGAAACCTTTCCGACACCAGAGGAACCGTCAAATGAGGAATACTTACCGGCACCTCCAGGTGCTCGCCACTTCGGCTCTGCTTGCCTCGATCTCGTCATCGCTGGCACATGCGCAGGATGCCCAGGCAGCCGTGGATCGGCTGAAACAGATCGTCGAGGAACAGGGCGCCGTGATCGTGTGGGACCGCGTGGACGTCAGCGGCGACAGCGCCGTGCTGGTGAACACGGCGATCGGCAGCGCCGACGAGCGGATGCCGTTCGGCGACATCACCCTCAACGGCATATCGAGGGTCGAGAACGGCTTCCGGGTCGAAGAGATGGTGACCGAGCCATTCAGCATCGGAGACGAGACCGGCTCGGTGCAGGTCGAGGATACCGTCGTCAGCGGCCTGCTCTTGCCGGACGAAGGCAATATCGACGATTTCGGCGGCAGCGTCTTTTACGAGAGCGCCTCCGTCAGCAATGTCTCCGTGACCGTCGAGGACACGGAGATCGCCTCGCTGACGAATTTCTGGACCGAGATGACCGCTCCAGAAGACGGCGAACCGATGGATTATTCGGGCGGGGCCGAGCAGTTCTACATCGACCTGTCGATGATCGAGGACCCCAACCAGAAGGCCGTGTTGCAGGCGCTCGAATATGAGGAGCTGTTTGGCGCGTTCGACTTTGCCGGCTACTGGCAGCCGACCGACGGACGTTTTGCGCTGACTGAATACAACATGAGCGTCGAGGATGCCGGCACGCTGGGGATCATGCTGGACATCGGCGGCTATACGCCGTCCTTCATCACCTCGCTGCGCGACCTGCAGATGCAGATGGCGGCCAATCCTGACGGCGACAGCTCTGCACAGGGGCTCGCCGTACTCGGACTGATGCAGCAGCTCAGCTTCCACAGCGCGGAGATCAGCTTCACCGACGATTCGCTGACCAGCAAGGTGCTGGAGTTCGTTGCCAGTTCACAGGGAATGTCGGCATCGGACGTCGCCAACCAGGCAAAGGCCGTGCTGCCCTTCATGCTCGGCCAGCTCGGCAATCCGGAACTGACGATGCAGGCAACACAGGCCGTCACCGCCTATCTCGACGATCCGCAGGTGCTGCGCATCAAGGCCGCGCCTCCCGGTCCGGTGGCCTTCGCACTCATCATGGCCGGCGCAATGTCGGCGCCAGCCGAACTGACGAAGACGCTCGGCGTCAGCGTCAGCGCCAACGACTAGAGTCGGGATCAGCCTCGATTCCAGGGAGTCCGGCCTGTCCGGGCTCTCGATTCATCCAGGCATCCACGCAGGCATTGATGATGATCCCCGCACCTGAGGCGAGATCATCGATGCCCATCGCATCCGGCGTGCCGGGTTCAGCTTCCCTCAATGGCGGGACGTGGATGAAACCGGCCATCACCGGACGCAGGCCGTCGCAGGCATGGGCCACCGACAGTGTGAAGACGGTGTTGCACAGATAGCCGCCGGCATCGTCGGACCATTGCACGGGTAAGCCCGCCGCTTCGAGGCGGCTGGCGATCAGGTCCAGCGGCAGCGTCGAATCCAGCGTTTCGGGGCCGGCGCACACCTGCGTCGCGGCAGGCATCACACCGGCCTGGTCGGGCCGCGCGTTGGCATGACTGTTGCGGGCGACACGTTCCAGCCGGAAACCACGGCATTCGCGCGCAAGGCCGAAATGGATCGCGATGTCGGGCAGGAAGTCGCGGCCGATCGCCGAGAGCCGTCCGGCAATCGTCTCGTATTCCACGGCAAGCACTTCAGCGCGGAAGGCGCCTATGCGCTCCCCTTCCGCGAACTCGTCGTTAAGAATGCCGACGAGTGCTTCCGTCGGGTTGACGGGCGCGCCGGGAAAGACGGAAAAGCCGGTGACGAGGATGCGAGGCGGGCGCGCCGGCGAAGTCGAGGCCGGAGCGCCCATCGCGTCAATCGTCCTTCTTGGTAACGACGGTGCGCAGATGCAATTCGCGCAACTGTGCCGGCGTCGCTTCCGAAGGCGATCCCATCAGCAGGTCCTGTGCCTGCTGGTTCATCGGGAACATGGTGATCTCGCGCAGGTTCTTGGCACCGACCAGCAGCATGACGACACGGTCGATACCGGCAGCCATGCCGCCATGCGGCGGCGCGCCATACTGGAAGGCGCGATAGAGACCACCGAAACGGTCCTCGACGGTCTGGCGGTCGAGCCCGACGATCTCGAACGCCCTGACCATGGTCTCAGGCAGATGGTTGCGGATGCCCCCCGACGCGATCTCGAAGCCGTTGCAGACCATGTCGTACTGGAACGCCCTGATGGTCAGCGGATCGTCGTTGTCCAGCGCCTCCTTGCCGCCCTGCGGCATGGAGAACGGGTTATGGCCGAACTCGACCTTCTTCTCGTCCTCGTCCCATTCGTAGAAGGGGAAGTCGACGATCCAGCACAGCTCGAAGCGGTCGCGATCGACGAGATCGAGTTCCTCGCCGGCGCGGGTGCGCGCGGCACCGGCGAAGGAGACGAACTTCTTCGGGTCGCCGGCGACGAAGAAGCAGGCGTCACCGTCTTCGAGGCCGAGCTGGGTGCGGATCGCCTCGGTGCGCTCCTCGCCGATGTTCTTGGCGAGCGGGCCGGCGCCTTCGAGCCTGTCGCCTTCCTTGCGCCAGAAGATGTAACCCAGACCGGGCTGGCCCTCGCCCTGCGCCCACGAATTCATGCGGTCGCAAAAGGCGCGGCTGCCGCCGGTCCTGGCCGGAATCGCCCAGACCTGCGCCTTATCGTCATTGGCGAGGATGTTGGCGAATACCTTGAAGCCCGAACCGCGGAAGTGGTCGGAGACCTCTTCCATGACGATCGGGTTGCGCAGGTCCGGCTTGTCGGAGCCGTATTTGCGCATTGCCTCGTCATAGGCGATGCGGGGAAATTTCTGGGTAACCGGCTTGCCGGCGGCGAATGCCTCGAACACGCCGCGCATCACCGGCTCCATCGTCGCCAGTACGTCTTCCTGTTCGACGAAGCTCATTTCGAGGTCGAGCTGGTAGAATTCACCGGGCAGGCGGTCGGCGCGCGGATCTTCGTCGCGGAAGCACGGCGCAATCTGGAAATAGCGGTCGAAGCCCGACATCATGATGAGCTGCTTGTACTGCTGCGGCGCCTGCGGCAGCGCGTAGAACTTGCCCGCATGCAGGCGCGACGGCACCAGGAAGTCGCGCGCGCCTTCCGGCGACGACGCCGTCAGGATCGGCGTCGAGTACTCGGTGAAGCCCGACTCGGCCATGCGCGCGCGCATGTCTGCGATGATCTTCGTGCGCTGGACGATATTCTTGTGGAGCGACTCGCGGCGCAGGTCGAGGAAGCGGTATTTGAGGCGGATGTCCTCGGGATAGTCGGGCTCGCCGAAGACCGGCAGCGGCAGTTCCTTTGCCGAGGAAAGCACTTCCATCTCGCGCGCGAAGATCTCGATCTCGCCGGTCGGCAGGTTCGCGTTGGTCGTCTCGGCGGTGCGCGCCTTGACCTCGCCGTCGACACGGATGACCCATTCCCCACGCACGGTCTCGGCCGTCTTGAAGCAGGGGGAATCGGGGTCGGCGACGATCTGCGTCAGGCCGTAATGGTCACGAAGGTCGATGAAGAGCAGGCCGCCATGGTCGCGCACGCGATGGACCCAGCCCGACAGGCGGACCGACTGGCCGACATCGGCCTTTCTCAACTGAGCGCAGGTGTGGCTGCGATAACGATGCATGGTCATGAAATATTCCGGGTGTGATGGACGTGCCAGTATGCTTGCTTCCGGCGCGAAATTCGGGCGGAAAAGCGCATGAGAGGCACGATTTGTCAAGGACGGCTCCGGTAATCAAGCCATCATCCGGAATAGTCGGGACGCGCTACTCCCGATTGGTCGAGGTCTGGAAATCCGAGCGGGTTACGGTGGCAACTTGCGTGATCGCGAGGCTGGCAGATCGGATAGTCATCATTCCGTCGACCGGGTCCTGATCGAGCAAGATATCATCTGCTTTGGCCATGTCGCCGGTCAGTTTCACGATCAGCGTGTCGTTGCTGTCCGCGAATACAATTTCGAAGACGCCATCTTCCAACTTGGTGATTGTCGCGTCGTTCAGCCCGTGCGTGCCGTCGGCGCTGCTGCGGAAGATTGCCAGCGGACCGTTGGTTTCCACGACGTCGTTGCCGTCCCCTTCCGCCAGCATGATGGTCGACAGACCGCCACTCCTGTTGTTCAAAGCAATTGTGTCGTCGCCCCGTCCACCTGTGACGTGGTAAATTCGCTCTGCATCGATGCTGATCTTATCGTCGCCATCACCGCCACTGATAAACAAGGCAGCGCCCTCGGAAACGACGTCAATCGTATCATCGCCGCGTCCTCCCCTGATGCTGGCTGCTGAATGCGCAACGAGGGACACGGTGTCGTCGCCGGCGCCACCCTCGATAAATAGGGGGCCGCCTCCCCCCACGTCGGCGTTGACCACATCATCACCATCCCCAGCAAGAATGTAGCTGACCCCGGTTCCGGCGTGCCTACCGATGGTGACATCGATGTTATCGTTGCCATCACCCGCGTTCATCCTCACCAGATGCGCGTCGACAGCGATTGTATCGTTCCCGTTTCCGGAGTGAACGCGCACCTCCCGCGCATTGATGTCGATGACATCGTCGCCGTCGCCAGTTCCGACACTCGCCGTTGCCTGCGGCGCGTCGATCGAGACGCTGGCATTGCCTTTGGCGTCGAGGATGATCTGCATGATGGCGGACACGGCATCCGCTGAGGAATGTCTTCCGCCGAGATCCAGCGTGGCGCTGCCGCCCCACCTGCCCTGAGGGGAATATTGCCATGCGTTCTGTACGAGACGCACGGACGTGTCCTGCGAAAGTCTGCCCTGGAAGACGGTCGTCACGCTCATCATCTCTGGATGCCCGCATCCCTGGAGGACTGCCGGTCCCCGTGACTGTGCCAGTATCAGCGATATTGCTCGCGTAGATTGTAGGCAACGCTGGTTAACGCCAAATTAACCGCGAGATCATCACCGGAATGACCAGAAGATTCCGATGTCGCCAGCGTGCATCGATCAGCAACGGACAAGTCTTGGGTTCGAAACGTGCCGCAGCGTCCCGTGTTTTTCATCGATGGCCGCGCGCAACGCAAGGTGGCGCGCGGTTTGTGGTGTGAAAGCTAGCCGCGGGCGTCGGCTTCCTGAGGGGATAACGTCTCGGCGCGCATCCATTCTGCGAACTCGCCATCCTGGATGCCGTTCTCGGCGGTGCATCCGTTTGGTCCGCTTTCGACATATGACGAGCGGCCTTCGTAGCAGCCGGCAGAATAGTAGTCGGACACGCGCATCCAGCCGTTGAGCGACTCATGGATGACCACGGACTCGCCGGGAAAGAAGGTCCCGACGATGCCGCAATCAAGTGAAGGGCAGGTTCTGCGCAGCCCCTCGCCGACCTTTACCCACATGCGCAGGTCGGTCTGCGCGAATGTCATGGCGGATACCGTCAAGGCGGCACCGACCGTGACTGCGAACATTGCGCTCTTCAGGTGCGGATGACCCATGTCCGTGTGTCCTCAACCATCCGTGAGCGGCACCGTGTCAACGGCTGTCCGCGGCGGCAGGCTTTCGAGCGCCACCAGTTCGTCGGCGCAAAGATCCGCCGCACCGGGCACGGCATCTTCAAGGCCGGCCAAGGTGGTCCATCCGCCATCCTCGATAAAATTGTCCTGCTGGTAGCTGGACGTCTCCTTCAGCTCCGCCAGGTTCGCGGCGGTCGCCGAGGCGGTGAACTTTTCCACGCACAGGCTGGAAGCGAGTTCGGCGCGGCCGTCGCGTGCGGCATCCTCGGCCATGCTGCGCGCCGATCCGCCGGTGACCCAGCCGCCCGCTGTGAAGCCTACGATCATCGTCACAACAACCGCTCCCGCCGTCGTCCAGAACCACATCGTCTTGGACGGCTTGAATTCCGACCAGCGATCCGCAAATTTTCTGTCCTGAGCCATGGGCTGACACTCCTCTTTTTGCTCTCGTTCGGTTTCAGTCGTTTACATTTCGAGAGTAACACGGAAGGGGTCATTCGCCTAATTTGGGGGCCGATTGGACCATCATTGCCGGGCATCTGTCCGTGACAATGGCGTGAGGGCCAGCCTATACAGGACGTCCACGTTCCGTCCGCTTCGGTCTTATGCACAGCCTGCGACCCCTCATCCCCATTCTCACGGCGGCCGGCATCCTGCTCGGCGGCAACGGGCTGCAAGGCACGCTGATCGCGCTGCGCGGCGCGCAGGAGGGATTTTCGCCCGCGAGCATCGGCTTCATGGGCACGGCCTATTTCGCCGGCTTCCTCATCGGCTGCCTCATCATCGTGCGCATGATGCGCGCCGTCGGCCATATCAGAGCGTTCTCCGCACTGGCCGCGATCGCCGCATGCGCGACGCTGGTGATGGCGACCGTGATCGACGTGTCGATATGGACGCTGGCCCGCTTCGCGTCGGGCATCTGCTTTGCCGGCCTGTTCACGATCATGGAGAGCTGGCTCAATTCGGGCGTTGCCAACGCCGACCGCGCCCGGGTGCTGGCGCTCTACCGTATCATCGACCTCGGCGCGGTGACCGGGTCGCAGTTCCTGATCCCGCTCATCGGTCCCGAAGGGTTTCCGATCTTCGCGGTGATGGCGATGATGATCACGCTTTCGCTGGTGCCTGTGTCGCTTGGCGACCGCTCGAACCCCGCAGCCCCCGACGACGTCAAGCTCAACCTCAGGCGCGCCTGGGAGATTTCGCCGATCGCCGCCATCGGCTGCATAGCCATCGGCGTCACCAACAGCGCGTTCCGCACGCTTTCGCCGGTCTATGCGCAGGACATCGGCATGTCGGTCGGCGACGTGGCGACATTCGTCAGCGTGTCGATCATCGGCGGCGCGCTGATCCAGTACCCGCTCGGCTACATTTCCGATCGCAGCGACAGGCGGACGGTCCTGCTCGTGACGACGAGCCTGGCGTTGGCGGCGGCCGTGGCGCTCGGCTTCATGGGCAGCAGCGACCGGCTGGTCAATTTCGCGCTCGTCTTCGTGTTCGGCGCCTTCGCCATGCCGCTGTTCTCGCTTTCGGCCGCGCATGCCAACGACCGCGCGGCCAAGAACGAATATGTCATGATCAACGCGGCGCTGATGCTGTTCTATTCGTTCGGCGCGATCGGAGGACCGTTTGCGGCCGCGACCGTGATGGAGTGGTTCGGCCCGCATGCGCTGTTCTTCTTCAGCGCACTCATCTACATCATCTTCATCGCATTGATCCTCTATCGCATGCTGGCGCGAGCTCCGGCCCCCAGCGACGAGCGCGGCCGGTTCACCGCCCTGTTGCGCACATCGACGATCTTCGCGCGGCTGGCGCAGCGTCCCGCCGGCATCGGACGCAAGGACAAAAGGAGTGGGCAACAGTGATCTGTGCGGTCAAAAGCTTGACGCGGGAGCTTTCGACTGGAATTGAGGTTCATTGCCCGGAAAAATCGAACTAGATGCATCTGATAACGCAACAGGACGAACTCGAAGCCGCCATCGACACACTCGGCCGTTCCGACTTCGTGACCATCGATACCGAATTCATCCGCGAGACGACCTTCTGGCCGGAACTGTGCCTGATACAGCTCGCCAGCCCCGAGATCACCGCGCTGATCGACCCGCTCGCGCCCGGCATCGACCTTGCGCCGTTCTTCAAGCTGATGGCCGACGAAACCACCATCAAGGTGTTTCACGCCGCCCGGCAAGACATCGAAATCATTTTCAATCGCGGCAACCTCATTCCCCACCCCGTGTTCGACACACAGGTGGCGGCAATGGTGTGTGGTTTCGGCGACAGCGTGTCCTACGACCAGCTCGTGCAGAAGGTGACGGGCACGCGCCTCGACAAGTCGTCCCGCTTCACCGACTGGCGGCATCGCCCGCTTTCGGAAAAGCAGCTTGAATACGCGCTTGCCGACGTCACCTACCTGATCGACGTCTATCTCCATCTGAGCGAGCAGCTCGAGCGCGAGGACCGCGCCCACTGGCTCAACGAGGAGATGGAAGTGCTGACGGCGCGCGAAACCTATGATCCTCATCCCGAGGATGCCTGGAAGCGCCTGAAACTCAGGGTCAAGAAGCCGGTCGAACTGGCCGTGGTGCAAACCGTGGCGGCGTGGCGCGAGCGTGAGGCGCGCGAGCGCAACGTGCCGCGCGGCCGCGTGCTCAAGGACGATGCGATCTTCGAGATCGCCCAGCAGGCCCCGCGCACCACGGAGGCGCTCGGGAGGCTGCGCACCACCCCGAAAGGCTGGGAGCGGTCTTCGACGGCGACGGCTCTGCTCAAGGTCGTCAACGGGGCGCTCGACATCCCGAAGGACGAATTGCCCAAGCTCCCCCGTCACGCGCAGCAACCGGAAGGCACGGGCGCGGCCGCTGAACTGCTCAAGGTGCTGCTGAAACTCGTTGCGGAGGAACGCGGCGTGGCGACAAAGGTGCTCGCATCGGGCGACGACATCGAGAAGATCGCCGCAAGGGGCGAAGACGCCGACGTGCCGGCCATGCAGGGCTGGCGCAGGGAGGTGTTCGGCGAGCGGGCGCTGTCGCTGGTGCGCGGCGAAATCGCGCTGAAATTCGACAAGCGCAGGATAACCGTTTTCGACACGGTTTGAGCGGCACGGAGGCACGCGGTGACGGAGAAAGGTCGCATCGACTCCCGGTCTCGCACGATCGGCGCACCAGCCGACAGGATCTACGACGCCTTCCTATCCGCCGATGCCTGGCTCGAATGGCTACCCCCCGCCGGCATGAGCGGGCTGATGCATGCGTTCGACCCTCGGCCGGGCGGCAGCTACCGCATGGAGCTCCTATACCGCGACGACGATACCGGCACGGGCAAGTCGACGGATACGTCGGATATCGTCGATGGAACGTTCGTGGATTTCATGCCCGGCAGGCGCGTCGTTCAATCGGTGACGTTTGCGTCCGACGATCCGGCCTTCGCTGGCGAAATGAGAATGATTTGGAACCTGACGCCGGTTGCCGGCGGTACGCATGTGACGATCACCTGCGAGAACGTGCCATCCGGCATCCTCCAGGCCGATCACCATGATGGCCTGGATTCGACATTGCGCAACCTCGAAGCGTTCGTGACCCGCTGAGGCGGAAGGCTCAAACTCAGTCGCCCGCGACGATCTGCATCGGTCGGCCGAGCACCTTGGCAAGCTGCGCCATGCGTCCGTCAGGACGCTCGCCCAGAAGTCCGGCATGGCTGCGCGGCACGACGAGCTGAAGGGTATCGCCCTCCTGCCTCCATATAAGACGCGGCATCAGACCTGGCATCGAGGCGGAGAACAGGTAGACCACGCGCAGCAAAGCGCCAAGAACGCGCGCGCGTTCGAGGTGGTGCGGGCCAGCCAGCGCCCGCATCACGGGGGAGACTGCATCCTCGTAGATGCCTTCGTGGCGGAACAGGATGGCGAGCCCGATGAAGGCCCGGCCGGGGTGATCAACCCCGATGAACGAGGCATGCGCGACGATGTTGAGCGACTGGGTGCCGCGATATTCGGGGTGGGCGCGCCAGCCGATGTCCGCAAGCAGGCATGCCGCCTGACGGTAGCGCGCATCCTCTTCGGTTTCCTGCAGGCCGAATGCCTCGAATGCCTCACCGGTCCACGCGGCAAGCTCCCTCGCATGCTTCACCGAGCGCGCGCGCAGCACCGCCAATTCCTCGGCAGCCGAGATCAGGGGATCAGCAGCGCGCTGTTCCTGGTCGAGCAGCGAATAGAGATAGCCCTCACGCACGCCGAGCGCGGAGACGACGATCCTCGACGGCTTCATCGACTGCACGATGGCCTGAAGCACGGCGGCGCCATAGGGCAGCAGGGCGCGGCGCGACTTCGAAATGCGCGCGATGCCCTTCATCTTGGTCAGTTCGCCACCGGCGACCTGCTGCAGGAAATCCGCCGAATCGTCGACCCCCAGCTCATAGTGGTGCATCACATTCAGCGGATAGTCGGTGGCGTTCATGTGCAGGCGTGCGAGGTTGCGCCAGGTGCCGCCGACGCAGTAGAAGGTGCGCCCCTCGCCCGCAGCCAACAGGCCGGCCCGTTTCAGCTCGCGCTGGGCAATCTTGTAGGCTTCGGCAGGCGACCCCTTCGCCATGTCCTGAAGCCGCAGGCCACCGAGCGGCAAGGTGATGCCGTCGCCGATGGTCTCTCCGGAAACATCGACCAGTTCGAGGCTGCCGCCGCCGAGGTCACCGGCAATGCCGTCGGCACGGTGAAAGCCGGAGATGATTCCGAGCGCCGAATAGTAGGCCTCTTCGCGTCCCGACAACACGCGCACCGGGGCACCGAGAATCTCTTCGGCGCGATGGATGAAGTCCATGCCGTTTTCGGCCTCGCGCGCCGCCGCGGTGGCGATCACGTGGAAATCCTCGGCACCTGCCTGGTCGGAGAGCGCACGAAAGCGGCGGAACTCCTCGACGGCGCGGCGAACCGCCTCTTCATCGAGCCGCCCAGTGGAGACGATTCCACGCCCAAGCCCGGCCAGCATCTTCTCGTTGAAGAGGACCGTTGGTGAACGGGCAATGCCCTCATAGACGACTAGTCGGATCGAGTTGGATCCGATGTCGATGATCGACAGTGGCCAGCGATCAGGCAGCCGGCCCTGAGATGTTTGAATCATTCGCCCTGCGTTGTCGAGTTCGCCTTCTTGCGGCGCTTGTGCTGGGTTATGCGTTTCGGCGCATTGGATTTCAGGGCGTCGCCCCGACCGGACAGGCTGGGATTGGTCATGAAATATTCCTGCGCGTTGAACGGTTCCTCGCCTTCCTCCGGCTGCATGCGCCGCGAGGTACCGTCCGCCAATACTTCGAAACTCTGCTGGTTGTCCATGATGTTTCCCAGCATGATCTGGCCGAGCACCTGTTCATGCACAGTCGGATTGGTGATGGGAACCATGGTTTCGACGCGGCGGTCGAGGTTACGCGGCATCATGTCGGCCGAGCTGATGTAGACCACGGCTTCGTCGGATGGCAGGCCGTGACCGTTGCCGAAGCAGAAGATTCGGCTGTGCTCGAGGAAGCGGCCGATGATCGACTTGACGCGGATGTTTTCCGACAGGCCGGGCACCTGCGGGCGCAGGCAGCAGATGCCGCGCACGACGAGGTCGATCTCCACCCCTGCCCGGCTGGCATCGTAAAGCGCGTCGATGACGATCGGATCGACGAGCGAATTCATCTTCATCCAGATTTGCGCCGGCTTTCCCAGATCGGCAAATGCCTTTTCGGCGGCGATGTGCTCCAGGATCCGATTGCGCAGCGTGAACGGCGAGATGGCGAGCCGCATTTCATGCGCGGGCTCGGCATAGCCGGTGATGAAGTTGAAAATCTGCGCCACGTCGCGCGCGATCTCGGGATCGGTGGTGAAATAGGACAGGTCGGTATAGATGCGGGCGGTGATCGGGTGGTAGTTGCCGGTGCCCAGATGGACGTAGTTTCGCAGCCTGTTGTCCTCGCGACGCACGACGAGCGACATCTTCGAATGGGTCTTCAGCTCGATGAAGCCGAAGACGACCTGAACGCCCGCACGCTCCAGGTCGCGCGCCCAGCGGATGTTGGCTTCCTCGTCGAAACGGGCTTTCAGCTCGACGAGCGCGGTCACCGACTTGCCGGCCTCGGCGGCATCGATGAGCGCGCGCACGATCGGGCTGTCGTTGGAGGTGCGATACAGGGTCTGCTTGATGGCGACGACTTCCGGGTCGGCCGCTGCCTGGCGCAGGAACTGCACCACCACGTCGAAGCTCTCGTAGGGATGGTGGACGACGATGTCCTTTTCGCGGATGCCGGCGAAGCAGTCTCCGCCATGGTCGCGGATGCGCTCGGGAAAGCGCGGATTGTAGGGGGTGAACTTGAGGTCGTCGCGCGGCAGCGAAACGATCTCGGAAATCTGGTTGATCGCAAGCGGCTTCTTCAGGATGGAGACACGCCCGCCCGCCACGCCCAGTTCGGTGGCGACGAAATCGCGCAGCGCCTCGGGCATCTCGTCGTCAAACTCGATACGGATCACCTGGCCCCGGCGGCGCCGCTTCAGCGCGCTCTCGAACAGGCGCACCAGGTCTTCGGCTTCTTCCTCGACCTCGATGTCGCTGTCCCGGATGATCCGGAACGTTCCGGACCCTTTGACCTCATAGCCGGGAAAGAGCTTGCCGATGAACAATGCCACCGCATCTTCCAGCGCCATGAAGCGCACGGTCGTCTTGCGATCCGGCAGGCGGACGAAGCGCCGCAAGGCAACAGGCAGGCGTAGCAGCGCGGTCATCTCCTCGCCGTCGCGCAGGTTGCGCAACTGCAGGCCCATCGAAAAGCCGAGATTGGGGATGAACGGAAACGGATGGGCGGGGTCGATCGACAGCGGGGTCAGCACCGGGAAGACCGATTCCATGAAGTGGTCTTCGAGCCAGCGCAACTCGTCGCGGTTGAGCGCATCGCCGCGCACGATCTCGATGCCCTGCTGGCGCATCAGTCCCGTCAGAGAGGAATAGCTCTGCTGCTGGTCCTCCTGCAGACTGGCGACTTCGAGCAACAGCAATTCGAGCTGCTGTTCCGGTGTGCGACCATCGGGGCTCTTGATGGCGATGCCCTGGCGGACCTGGCCGGCTAGCCCGGCGACGCGCACCATGAAGAATTCGTCGAGATTGGCCGCCGAAATCGACAGGAAGCGCACGCGCTCGAGCAGCGGATGGCATGGGTTCTGCGATTCATCGAGCACCCGTCGATTGAACTGCAGCCATGAGAACTCACGGTTGACGAAACGGTCGGGATTGCCTTCCGGTGAAGCCGCCAGAGCCTTCATCTCTCCGGTGAATTCGCTTGTCGCCGGTCTCAACTCGTTCATCTTGTTCCACCCGATGCGTTGCGCCGACTGCATCAGCAGGCGCGGATTCCGTCAAGTGGTCTCCTGACAGGGTTTTGCGACAGTTTGATATCACCGTCTTGCAAAGCGCCGGTTTATGCTGCAAACGCACACGATCCGCATCGACAGCATCTCGGAGCTTTCCATGGCCGGTCACGCGATACCGCATTTCCAGAACGACGCAGGCCACGCCGCGATTGAGATCGGCGTGAAGGAGTTCATGTGCGTCGGCGCCAACCCGCCTCAGGATCATCCCCACGTCTTCCTCGACATGGGCGACGATTCGGAAAAGGTCTGTCCCTATTGCTCGACGCTGTTTCGCTACAATCCCGCGCTCAAGGCGACCGAGACCAAGCCTGAGGGCGCGGTCTACCACCATCAGGCAGCCTGAGCGGACGATTTCCGTGACAAGGACCGGGCGATGACCGCGGCAGGCCGGGTCGCCGTCGTGGGCGCCGGCATCGCTGGCCTGACTGCGGCCCTTGCCTTCGCACGACACGGCTTCGAGGTCGTCGTCTTCGAGCGATCACCGACGCTTGAAGAAATAGGCGCCGGGCTGCAACTGTCTCCGAACGCGACACGGATTCTTGCGCGGCTCGGCGTCATCGAG
Organism: Mesorhizobium sp. CAU 1741; assembly: GCF_039839275.1. Lineage (NCBI taxonomy): Bacteria > Pseudomonadati > Pseudomonadota > Alphaproteobacteria > Hyphomicrobiales > Phyllobacteriaceae > Mesorhizobium > Mesorhizobium sp. CAU 1741. The sequence continues at coordinate 349,695 of NZ_JBDOQP010000003.1, forward strand.
CGATTGCTGGACAAGGCGGTCCAACCGGAAGGCGTCGTCCTGCGGCGCGCGGATTCGCTGCGCGAGGTTGCGACGGTTCCGCTCGGCGAGGCAGCCCTGCAGCGCTGGGGCGCACCCTACCTGACAATCCATCGCGCCGACCTCCAGCAGGCACTCGTCGACATGGTCGCGGCTTCACCCGCCGTGGACCTGCGGACCGGCCGCGCGGTCGACTCGCTGAGGCGGGAAAGCGATGGACGCGCGTCGCTCGTGCTTTCAGACGATAGTAACGAGGGCGCATTCGATCTCGTCGTCGGCGCTGACGGCGTGTGGTCCCGCCTGCGCGACAGCGTGCCCGGCGCGCGCGACAGCCGCTACAGCGGCTATGTCGCATGGCGGGCGACCGTCGCGGCCACGGGCGGCCAATCGCGGTGGTTGCCAGCGCATGACAGCGTCACCTCATTCATGCATCCACGTTTCCATCTCGTCGCCTACCCGCTGCGTGGCGGGCGCGCGGTGAATTTCGTCGCTGTGACCCGTGGACCTGAGCCCGTGCGCGGTTGGTCCGGCGCCGCGGATACGGGGCTGCTGCTCGACGCCATGAGGGGAGCAGCCGACGAACTCCAGTCGCTGGCGGCGATGGCGGGTTCGTGGACGACCTGGCCGTTGCACGACGTCGACCCCAACGGGCCGTGGACGGATGGCAGCGGCCTGGCGCTTGTCGGCGACGCCGCCCATGCGATGACGCCTTTCGCCGCGCAAGGCGCAGCCATGGCCATTGAAGACGCGGCAACGCTGGCACGGCTCGTGGCAAAACAGCCCGGAGACAAGCGCCACGCGCTGGAGCGCTATGAACAGGCGCGCCAGCGGCGTGTGGCACGGGTGGCAAAGCGCGGCAGCTTCAACCGCTTTGTCTGGCACGCGCGGGGACCCGTGGCGTTCGGGCGCGATATGGTGCTTGCCTCGCGCCCAGCCGGCTCGCTCGCCTCCGACATGGACTGGCTCTACGGATTCGACGAGGCCGCAAGCCAGTAGAAGCAAAGCCTCCATCGACGGCTGCCTGCTCCCCCGAACCTAATGCAGGATCTGGCTCAGGAAGAGCTTGGTGCGCTCGTGCTGCGGGTTGTCGAAGAACTTTTCCGGCTCGTTCTGCTCGACGATCTGCCCCTGGTCCATGAAGATGACGCGATTGGCGACCTGACGCGCGAAACCCATCTCGTGGGTGACGACGATCATCGTCATGCCTTCCTCGGCAAGGCCGACCATCGTTTCCAGCACTTCCTTGATCATTTCCGGATCGAGTGCCGACGTCGGCTCGTCGAACAGCATGATGCGCGGGTTCATGCACAACGAACGGGCAATCGCCACGCGCTGCTGCTGGCCGCCCGAGAGCTGGCCGGGATATTTGTTGGCCTGCTCCGGGATCTTGACGCGTTCGAGGAAATGCATTGCGGTCTGTTCCGCTTCCCGCTTCGGCGTCTTGCGCACCCAGATCGGCGCCAGCGTGCAGTTCTCCAGGATCGTCAGGTGCGGGAAGAGGTTGAAGTGCTGGAAGACCATTCCGACTTCGCGCCGTACCTCGTCGATACGCTTGAGATCGTTGGTGAGTTCGATGCCGTCGACGACGATCTTGCCCTTCTGGTGTTCCTCCAGTCGGTTGATGCACCGGATCATCGTCGACTTGCCCGAACCGGAAGGACCGCAGACGACGATGCGCTCTCCGCGCATGACCTTCAGATTGATGTCCTTGAGGACGTGGAAGTCGCCATACCATTTGTGCATGTCCTTGATCTCGATGGCGACATCGGTCTCGGAAATGTGCATCTTGGAGCGATCCACCGCGATTTCTTCGCTGCGTGCGGCGTTTTCAGTGGCCATGAGATTCCCCTTTGGCGCTTCGGCCTATTCTTGCTGGTGCTTTTCCGTGCCGGCGGATCATGATCGGTGGCCGGTGTCCAGGCGACGTTCCATATAGATCGAATAGCGTGACATGCCGAAGCAGAACAGCCAGAACACGAAGCCGGCGAACAGAAGTCCCGACATCGGCGTCTGCGGCGATGCCCAGTTCGGGTCGGAAAAGTTCTGGCGAACGATGCCCAGCAGGTCGAACATCCCGATAATGTAGACCAGGCTGGTGTCCTTGAAGAGACCGATGAAGGTGTTGACGATGCCCGGTATGACGAGCTTGAGGGCCTGCGGCAACACGATGAGACCCATCTTCTGCCAGTAGCTCAGGCCGAGCGAGTCGGCGCCTTCATATTGCCCCTTCGGAATGGCCTGCAGCCCGCCACGCACCACCTCGGCCATGTAGGCGGACGCAAACAGCGCCACGCCGACGAGCGCCCGCACGAGCCGATCGAAGGTAAACCCTGCCGGCATGAAGAGAGGCAGCATGACGCTGGCCATGAAAAGCACCGTCACCAGCGGCACGCCACGCACGACCTCGATGAAGATGACGCATAGAAGCTTGACGACCGGCATCTGGGATCGACGGCCGAGCGCGAGCGCGACGCCGAGCGGCAAGGAGACGGAGATGCCGACGAAGGAAAGCACCATGGTCACCAGGAGCCCCCCCCACAACGTCGTCGGAACGTAGGGAAGCGTAAGGACGCCGCCCACCAGCAGGAAATAGGCGAGGATCGGAAACACGCCGAAGAACAGGATGGCGTTGAGCACCTTGTAGGGCACACGCGGGATCAGGAGCGGTACGAGAAGAACCACGAACATGATCGCCGTGACGTTGACGCGCCAGCGCTCGCTGATCGTGTAGCGCCCATACATGAACTGCTCGAACTTGGCATTCACGAAGGCCCAGCATGCACCGGACCAGCCATCTGGCTGGGTGCCACCCTGCGCAATGGTGGCGCAGACGGAGCGGTCCGGCCCAACCCACGTCGCGTTAATGAATGCCCATTGGATGAACGGCGGCAGCAGCCAGACGACGAACAGTAACCCGATAACGGTGAGGATCGTATCCGTCGTGGAGGCGAACAGGTTCACCCGGAGCCAACGGACAAGACCCCGCTCGCGCAGCGGCGCTTCCTGCGCGATGACCATCTGGGCGCGGACGAAGGAGATGTCGTGTTCCTGCATCTTACCGCTCCACCAGCGCCATCTTGGCGTTGAACCAGTTCATGAACGTCGAAGTCGACAGGCTCAGCCCGAGGTAGACGACCATCCAGATCGCGACCACTTCGATCGCCTGCCCCGTCTGGTTCATGGTGGTCTGGCCGATCGCGACGAGGTCGGGATAACCCACCGCCACGGCAAGCGACGAGTTTTTGGTCAGGTTGAGATACTGGCTGGTGAGGGGTGGAATGACGATGCGCATCGCCTGCGGGATGATGACAAGACGCAATGTGGGGCCGGCGCGAACACCCAGCGCGTGGGCCGCTTCCGACTGACCCCTGCTGACGCCGAGGATGCCGGCACGCACGATTTCAGCGATGAACGACGCGGTATAGAACGACAGTGCAAGATAGAGCGACAGGAACTCCGGCTTGATGCTGACACCGCCGTTCAGATTGAAAGCGCCCAGCACAGGAAATTCAAACGTCACCGGCATGCCGGCAAGGAAGAACGCGAGCAGCGGAAGGCCGATGATGAGGCCAAGACTCGTCCACAGGACCGGAAACTGCTCGCCGGTGGCCATCTGGCGCTGGTACGCCTTTCGCTTGACGAACCACGACAGTGCGATCGCCACGACAAAGGCGGCGACGACGAGCCAGATGTCCGGCCCGAAGCTTGCCGACGGAACGAAGAAGCCGCGACTGTTGAGATAGGTATTCAGCGGCATCTCGATGCTGTCGCGGGGAAGCGGCAAGACCGACAGCACGCCGAAATACCAGAAAAAGATGACCAGCAATGGCGGGATGTTGCGGAAGACCTCGACATAGACCGTGCAGATCTTGGCGATCAGCCAGTTGCCCGAAAGCCGCCCGACACCGACGATGAAGCCGATCAGCGTTGCCGTCAGGATGCCGCAGACAGCGACCAGGGCGGTGTTGACGAAGCCAATGACCAAAGCGCGGCCAAAGGTCGAGTCCGCTGTGTATTGCAGAAGCGTCTGGGCGATGTCGAAACCGGCACGCCGGTCCAGAAAGCCGAAGCCGGAGCCGATATTGGCGCGGCGCAGGTTCTCAAGCGTATTGCCCACAATCCAGTAGACGAAAGCGGACAGCAGCACCACGACGATGATCTGGTAGATCAATCCCCGCATCTTGGGGTCGTTGATCCAAGACGCCTGTGCCGGGCCCGCCGCGCGGATTTCATCCTGCGACGCCATACCTGTTCCCCTTTAGGTGGAGCGGGAGGCGTACATCGCGCCCCCCGTCATCCGTTCAGTCTTCAGATCAGCGGATCGGCATCGCGTACTGGATGCCGCCCTTGGTCCAAAGCTGGTTCAGACCGCGCGCGATCTTGAGCGGGCTCTCCTGGCCGATGGTGCGCTCGAAGACCTCGCCGTAGTTTCCGACTTCCTTGACGATGTTGTAGACCCACTTCTCCTCAAGGCCGAGATCGGCACCAAGCTTGGAGCCTTCCTCTTCGCCGAGAACGCGCTTGATCTCGGGATTGTCCGAGCCGACCATCTCGTCGACGTTGGCCTGGGTGATGCCCAGTTCCTCGGCCTGGATCATTGCGTAGAGGGTCCATTTGACAACGTCGAGCCACTGGTCGTCGCCGTGGCGCACGGCCGGGCCAAGCGGCTCCTTGGAAATGATCTCGGGCAACACGACGTGGTCATCCGGCGCCGTAAGCGTCAGACGGATCGCATAGAGGCCGGACTGGTCGGTGGTGTAGACGTCGCAACGGCCCGAATCGTAGGCGGCGTTGACCTCTTCCAGTGCCTGGAAGACGACCGGGTTGTACTCCATGTTGTTGGCGCGGAAATAGTCGGCCAAGTTGAGTTCCGTGGTCGTGCCGGTCTGGACACAGACGGCTGCGCCGGAAAGCTGAAGCGCGGAATTGATGCCCGGCAGGTTTGCTGCGTTGATCATGAAGCCCTGGCCGTCATAGTAGTTGACGCCAGCGAAGTTGAAGCCGAGCGACGTGTCGCGGCTCGTGGTCCAGGTCGTGTTGCGGGTCAGGACGTCGATTTCGCCGGACTGCAGGGCCGTAAAGCGCTCGGTGGCGTTGGTCGGGGTGAAGCGCGCGGCCTCGGCATCGCCGAACACCGCAGCGGCGACCGCGCGGCAAAGCTCGACGTCGAAGCCTTCCCATTCACCCTGATCGTTCGGTGCGGAGAAGCCGGCAAGGCCGGTCGAGACGCCGCACTGGACGTAGCCCTTTTCCTTGACGTCATCGAGCGTCGCTGCCGAGCCAGCGGTGGCCGACAGCGCAAGCGCGGCCGAGCCAAGAATTCCGGTTACCAACTTTTTCATGCCCACATACCCTTTTCTGTTGTCGGACGTTCGTCCGGATCGTTTTTTTCGGAAGCAGGTCCATTCCGGCCTCGGCCGGAACGCGGCATCGTCATCGACGCGCGTGCTCCACCTCCCACTCACGGAGGCCATCGAAGGCGATTATTGGATGCCGGTCAAGTGCGAATGACGACGAGTGGGCAAATGATGAGCCGTTAGGCAGTGCTGCGCAAAACTTGTGCGCGAACTACCTGAAATCGTTCAAGTCGAGACCGTCGCGATACAGTCATTGTCACGAATGCGGGGCTCGGAATTCTTGGATTCACTGCCGCGCGAGGCGTCCTCGCATCGCGCGGGTTGCATGCCAGCATGCCACTGGATATGCCTTGCAATCGCACAAGACAGGCGGACCCCATGACAAAACGCGACTACAGCAGCACGGGCATTCACACGCGGCTTGCCCATTCGGGCAACGATCCACGCGACTTTTACGGCTTCGTGAACCCGCCGGTGGTGCACGCATCGACCGTGCTGTTTCCCGACGCCGCCACGATGGCCGCGCGCAACCAGAAATATACCTACGGCACGCGCGGTACGCCGACCACGGATGCCCTGGCCGGCGCGATCGATGCGCTTGAAGGGTCTGCCGGGACCATCCTCGTGCCGTCGGGCCTGGCCGCGGTGACGCTTCCGCTGCTGGCATTCCTGTCGGCAGGCGATCACGTCCTCATCGTCGATTCGGTCTACCACCCGACCCGCAATTTCGCAGACACCATGCTCAAGCGCCTCGGCGTGGAGGTCGACTACTACGACCCGCTCGTGGGCGCGGAGATCGCGGCGCTGATGAAACCCAACACCAAGGTGGTGTTCACCGAATCGCCCGGCTCCAACACCTTCGAGATGCAGGACATCCCCGCCGTCGCGCACGCCGCTAAAGCCGGCGGGGCGGTTGTGATGATGGACAACACCTGGGCGACGCCGGTCTATTTCCGGCCGCTCGAACACGGCGTCGACATCTCGATCCATGCCGCGACGAAATATCCGGCAGGACATTCGGACGTCCTGCTGGGCACGGTTTCTGCCAACGAAGCGTGCTGGCCGAAGCTCATCGAGACCCACTATACGATGGGATGTTGTGCTGCGCCGGACGACGTGTACCAGGTCCTGCGCGGACTGCGCACCATGGGCGTGCGGCTCGAACGCCACCAGCAAAGCGCATTGGAGATCGCGCGCTGGCTGGAGGGACAGCCCGGCGTCGCGCGCGTGCTGCACCCGGGCCTCGCGAGCCATCCCGGACACGAGATCTGGAAGCGGGATTTTTCGGGATCGAGCGGCATCTTCTCGGTCGTGCTCGACGGCGGCGGCGAAAAGCAGGGCCATGCCTTCCTCGACGCGCTGGAAATTTTCGGCCTCGGCTATTCCTGGGGCGGCTATGAGAGCCTAGCTGTGCTTGTCTGGCTCGGCGACAGGACGGTTGCAAAAGCGGACTATGAGGGTCCGGTGCTGCGGCTGCAGATCGGCCTCGAGAACGTCGAGGACATCAAAGCCGACATCGCGCGTGGCCTTGCCGCGGCAGCCGGCGCGCGTTGACCGCGCCCACTGGACGACCCATTCCGTCAGCCCCATATGCCAGCAGGCCGTCGGGCAGAAAAATATTCGGAGCAGCAATGAAGACCATATTCGCAGTACTTGCCGTCGCGACCCTGAGCACGGCCTGCGTCAGTGAGACGGACAACTCCTGGTATGCGACCAAGATCCGTGCGCAGGACCAGCAAAACGACACTTTGAACGCGCCTGTCCCCGGCCGCGACGCGGACGCCTATTACGGAAGAGGATCGAAGCACTACTGATCCTGCCCCAGCGGCACGGGCCGCAAGCAGCCGCGAGACATATTTCTCGTCTGGCGGGCTTGCGCTTCCGGTGCCGTAACCCTATTAGGCGCAAGGTCTTGACTGGCCACGGAGCGTAGCGCAGCCTGGTAGCGCATCTGGTTTGGGACCAGAGGGTCGCAGGTTCGAATCCTGCCGCTCCGACCATCTCGGGACAGACGACGACAAGAGGACCAGGCTCACATGTCAGCGCGCATCTACAGCCCCGCGAAGACGGCAATGCAGTCGGGCAAGTCCAAGACCGGCTACTGGGTCCTCGAATTCGATCCCGAGCAGCCGCGCAAGATCGATCCGCTGATGGGCTACACCACGTCCGGCGACATGAAGAGCCAGATCCGGCTCACCTTCCACACGCTGGAAGAAGCAGTCGCCTATGCCGAAAAAAGCGGCATCACCTTCCGTGTGCAGCAGCCGAAGGAACCACGCCGCAGGCAAATGTCTTATGCGGAAAATTTCCGCTATGATCGAAAGATCCCCTGGACGCATTGAACCGGCGTCGATCACGGCCTCGGTCCCGTAGCTCAGATGGATAGAGCACCGGCCTTCTAAGCCGATGGTCGCAGGTTCGAGTCCTGCCGGGATCGCCACCCACCCCCGTTCTGTAACAAATGAGCCCCGCCACCTTACGGCAGCGGGGCGAGTTGGAGCTCTTCCGGGGTGTGTCAGGCGACCGTGTAGCCGTCGTCGATGACCTGGCCGACGAGTTCGACGTTCTCGGCACTTTCCGAGAAGCCGAGCAGAACGTCGGCGCGGTCCTGGCGACCACTGTCCAGTTCACCCAGCCAATAGTCGGTGCCCGCGCCCTCGGCGGAGCGGCCAAGCACGTTCTCGTAGATCTCGGCGACGAATTCCTCGTCTGAGAGGCTGCCATAGGTGGCGGCGAACTCGTTGGAGAAGATGAAGCCGGCTGCGGCGTCCTGCGCGGACAGCCCCTCGTCGAGTTCTTCAACCCAGAACTTCACACCATCATTGTCAGGCGCGCGGTTGAAGGCGGCCTGGTAGAGCCGGTATCCGATTCCGGCGTTCTCTCCGGCGCCGGTATCCAGGTACAGAGCGCCTTCGAAGAAGGTGACGCGCTCGACATTCTCGAAGTAGTACGGCGTGTCACCGTCGGCAAAGACCACCGCGTTAGAGCCACTGGCGAAGGACAGGCCCTCGACCGAGCGGCCGAGATTCACCACGTCCAGCCCGCCGCGACCGTCGACATAGGTCGAGCTGTCCTCGGTGATCGAGAAGGTGTCGCGCCCGTCCGTGCCGATCAGCACCGTCTCGAACTTCGAGGTGTCGACATTGCCGTCCTCGTCGAGATAGTCGTCGGGATCAAGGGAGCCGTCGGGCGACAGCAAGCCCAGAACGCCGCCGAGAAGGCCCGACAGATCGAGAAGGCTGTCGGACCCGAGCAAGCCGCTCAGGTCGAGCAGTCCCCCATCGCCAAGCAAGCCGCCGAGATCAAGCACGTCGCTTTCGCCGAGCACGCCCTGGTCGTCGATGGTGACGATTCCGCCATTATCGGGCAGCACGGCAACCTCGGTGCCGAGAACATCCAGGACGACGACGCCTTCGTCATCGAGAAGATTGAGCCCAAGTATCGACTGCGTCGGGTCTTCGCCGAGCAGGCCGTTGCTGAAAAGGTTGCTCAATAGCGGCAGTTCCTCACCTGCTCCGCCGCCATCGCCACCGATATCGAGAACATCTCCACGCAGCAGATCCGCAACCGCGTCAACCACGTCGTCGGCGGTGCCGCCAACGCCGGGAAGCAACGGATCGACAAGGTCTTCGACGCTGTTGCCAGCTTCATCGACCAGATTTCCGAGATCGTCGAGTAAATTGCTCAGGGGCATAGTACTTCCTCCTTACTAGCCGTTTTCATTCGACGACTCTCAAACATGGAGGGCGGTACAAACGTTCAATCTTCCATTAAGCAATAAGATTCACTGGTTACTTCATTGATATTTGATTATTTAAGATTTTAACGATATATTATATTTCATGTAAATTTCTTTATCAGCATCAGAAACATAGCTTCATTGAAGTATTTTCTAATATTCTTTCGCACCATGATTTGACTTCGAAGCATGCCGAAGAACAATGTCAGCGAACCACGGGGTCAAGCGTCGGCGCGAAAAGAAGAAAGCCGAAAGAAAAATTGGAGTTCGGCGGGGTTAGAAGTCCAGCCGCTGCTGGCCCGCATCCATTGCAGTCAGCACCTGGGCAGCGAGCGCGCGGGTGATACGCGTCTTCTGCTCGAGGGCAGCGCGGTCAAGTCGCGCCACGACATCGATGGCTGTCGACAGGGAGCGTTCCATGCGGCGCACGAGATAGTGGACGACGTGCGGTTCGACCTCCACCTGGCGATCGGCAAACAGCTTGGTCAGCACCGCAGCCAGCAGGACATCGTCTGGCTCCTGTATCTCGACGATCGCCGCGGCCTTGAGACGCGATGCGAGGTCGGGGAGCCGGACGGACCAGGCCGAGGGAAACCGCCGGGAGGTCAGCAGCAGCGAGGTGCCCGCCTGTCGCACGGCGTTGATCAGATGGAACAGCCCGATCTCGTCGACGGGTCGAGCATCGATGTCATCGATCAGCACGGGACCATGCGCGGCAGCCTCGATCGCCGCGGACCCGAGCGGCCCGGCGGAGAATCGGGACGCGCTGCTTTCGGAACACCAGATCGCCGCCAGGTGCGACTTTCCCGAACCAGCCGGCCCGGCAAGCACCATGACAGGCGTTGGCCAGTCGGGCCAACGCTCGATCAGCGCCAGCGCCTCCGCATTGGCGGGGGCAACGACCAGGTCGTCACGACTGCGTGCAACGGGATGGACGAGATCGAGCGGCAATTGCCGCGGTGTGTTCGCAGGCCCGGAAGACATGGGCGCTTTACCGGTCCGGCTCGGACAGGTCGGCATCCGGCGCGTGGCCACGATAGAAGGGCGACTGAAGGTAGCGCGACAGGGCAAATCGGACGAGAACGCCGACCGCTGCGGCGGCAGGCACCGCGACCAACAGGCCAACAAAGCCGAACAGAGCACCGAACGCGAAGAGCGCGAACATCAGCCAGACGGGATGGAGACCGACACTCTTTCCGACGAGGTTCGGCTGAAGAATGTTGCCCTCGACGAACTGGCCCGCGAAGAAGATCACGGCGACGACGACGACCCAGTGCCATTCGGGCCAGAACTGGACCAACGCGACACCCAGCGACAGGATCAGGCCGATCATGGAGCCGACATAGGGGATGAAACCGATCAGGCCGGTGAAGAGCCCGATCAGCAGGCCGAAGTTCAGCCCGACGATCGTCAGGCCGACGGCATAGAATATCCCCAGGATCAGGCAGACCGTACCCTGGCCCCGGACGAAGCCGGCAACGGCAAGGTCGATGTCGTTGGCGATCTTGCGCACCGTGCCGAGATGGTCGCGCGGCACCCAACTGTCGACACGCGCGACCATCCTGTCCCAGTCGAGCAGCATGTAGAAGGCGACGACAGGCGTGATCACGAAGAGCCCGGCAATGTCGATGAGCGTTCTGCCCGAGCTGACGAGCGACGAGAACAACCCGGTGATGAAGCCGGTGCCCTCCTGCAGCAGCGAGGTCAGCCCTTCGCGCAGCGATTCGGGATCGACGCCGACGGTCCGGCCGAGCCATTCGGGGTCGAAACTGGTCACAAGCGATTGCAGGCGAGTGAAATAATCGGGCAGGCGTCCAAGGAACTCGGCAGCCTGGCTCGCCAGGATCGGGATGACCAGCATCATGCCGAGAGCGAGAACGACGATGAACAGAACCAGGATGAGGACCGTCGCGGCCATGCGCGAGAGGCCCCAGCGCTCGAAGCGGTCGGCGACCGGGTCGAGGAAATAGGCGAGGATCATGCCTGCGAAAAAGGGCAGCAGGACGGACGAAAACACGTAGAGAAATACGATGAAGACGACGGCGGCGGCGAACCAGAACATGATCTGGCGGCGGAACGCGCCCGCCACGACGGCCTCGGCCATCCGCTCCTGAATCTCAGTGTCCTGCTTGTTCATCGCGGCCCATATGCCTCAGCCATTGCACGAGATAGGCCGCCGCGGAACCCACGGTCAAGACCGCGCACAGCCAGACAAGCAGGAATCGCGTCGGACCGAATGATTCTGCGAAGGCGAGTTCTGCCAGGACGACGATCGCGAGCACGATCTGGGCGGCGGTGTTGGCCTTCGACACGAAAAGCGGCTTCACGGTGACGGGGTTTCCCATGATCGTCGACAGAAGAACTGCGCATACGATCAAGGCATCGCGCGACACGGCCATGACAACCAGCCACAGCGGCAGTTCGCCCATGAAACCGAGCACGACGAAGACGCTGACGAGCAACAGCTTGTCGGCCATCGGATCGAGATAGGCGCCGAGCGTCGAGCGCTGGTTGAAATGCCGGGCGATGAACCCGTCCACGCCGTCGGACACGCCTGCGACCACGAAGCAGACGAGCGCCCATTCCTTGTCGTCGCTGAGGAGCGCGAGAATGACGACCGGGACCAGAAGGAACCGGAAGATCGTGATGAAATTCGGTACTGTCACCGGTAATGTCTCCCGGACGCGCAAGCGCCCTGTTGATAAATGGCCGGCAAAGTCACAACGATCAAGTGCGCGATCACATCAGCGGCCCGCGCGCTTGCGAGCGCGAGCACTTCATGCGAAGAGCCCGCATGGCGACATGCTCCAACATCCAACCGGGGCAAAGGCACGGATGAGCGAACAGAAGAATGGCCTCACCTATGCGCAGGCCGGCGTCGACATCGACGCGGGCAACGCGCTGGTGGAAAAGATCAAGCCGATGGTGCGCTCGACGCGCCGGCCCGGTGCCGATGGAGAGATCGGTGGATTTGGCGGGCTCTTCGACCTCAAGGCCGCCGGATTTTCCGATCCCGTGCTGGTCGCGGCCAATGACGGCGTCGGCACCAAGCTGAAGGTGGCGATCGATGCCGACCGTCACGAGACCGTCGGCATCGACCTCGTGGCGATGTGCGTCAACGACCTCGTCGTGCAGGGCGCCGAACCGCTGTTCTTCCTCGACTATTTCGCCACAGGCAAGCTTGATCCCGACCAGGGCGCGGCCATCGTTTCCGGCATCGCGGAAGGCTGCCGCCAAGCGGGCTGCGCGCTCATCGGCGGCGAGACCGCGGAAATGCCCGGCATGTACGCGCAAGGTGACTACGACCTCGCCGGGTTCGCGGTGGGGGCTGCCGAACGCGGGCAGCTTCTGCCGACCGACGACATCGTCGAAGGCGACGTGATTCTCGGACTTGGGTCCTCGGGCGTCCATTCTAACGGTTTTTCACTGGTGCGCCGCATCGTGGAGATGTCGGGCCTCGGCTGGGATGCGCCCTGCCCCTTCGACAAATACCGGTCGCTCGGCGAGGCACTGCTGACGCCAACGCGCATCTACGTGAAGCCGGTGCTGGCAGCCATACGCTCCACCCATGGCATCAAGGCGCTGGCGCACATCACCGGCGGCGGCTTCCCCGAAAACATACCGCGTGTCCTGCCGAAGGATTTTTCGGCGGAGCTCGACCTCGACGCCATCGACGTGCCGGCGGTATTCTCGTGGCTTGCAAAGACGGGCGGCGTGGAGGCCAACGAGATGATGCGCACCTTCAATTGCGGCATCGGGATGGTGCTGGTGGTTGCCGCCGGGCAGGCAGCCCAGGTTGCCGCTGTGCTGAACCAGGCCGGCGAGGAGGTCACGACGATCGGGCGCATCATGCCGCGCCGAGAGGCAGGCGTGGTCTATCGCGGCAATATTGGACTGTGATTGTCATGAAGAAGCGCGTCGTCATCCTGATTTCCGGTCGTGGCTCCAATATGGGGGCGCTGATCGAAGCCGCCGGCGATCCGGCATGTCCATTCGTGATCGTCGGCGTGATCTCGAACAAGGCCGACGCGAAGGGCCTTGCGGCAGCCTCGTCGCTGGGCTTGGAGACCAAGGCGATCACCCGTGACGATTACCCGTCCAAGACTGCGCTCGACGAGGCCCTCGATGCGGAACTGACGCGGATGCGCGCCGACATCGTCTGCTTGGCAGGCTACATGCGATTGCTGACACCTGCGCTGACCCAGAAGTGGGCGGGCAGGATCATCAATATCCATCCTTCGCTGCTGCCTCTGTTCCGGGGGCTCGACACGCATAACAAGGCGCTCGAGGCCGGGATGCGCATTCATGGATGCAGCGTGCACTTCGTCACCGAGGGCATGGACGAAGGGCCGATCGTCGCGCAGGCGGCGGTTCCGGTTATGCCGGACGATAATGCCGACACGCTGGAAGCACGCGTGTTGAGGGCCGAACACCGGTTGTATCCCCTTGCCGTGACGCTGGTTGCACTTGGCAAGGCGCGCATGGAAGGCTCGCGTGTCGTGCTGTCGGGCGTCGGTGCGGAGGGCGTGCTGCTGTCACCGGGCGCGGCCAGCGACGAGGTCGACATCGAGAGCCTGGCGCGGATGACGCCCTGAGGCAACTGACAAGCTCTGTCAGGAGGTCGCTGCTATGCTCCCGCGAGGCGTTCGCCAGGAGGCATGGATGTCGACTGAATTGCCAGAAACACCCTTAGTGCCGGACGGGGCAATCACCACCGTCTTCGACGGCTATCCGGAAGCCACGCGACGTGCCTTGTTGGGACTGCGACGTCTCATCTACGAGACGGCTGCCGAAACGAAAGGCGTCGGGCCGATCGAGGAAGCGTTGAAATGGGGCCAGCCGAGCTACCTGACTTCCAAGTCCAAGAGCGGCAGTACAATCCGGCTCGGAACGCCGAAGGATGGCGACGAAACCGTCGCGATCTTCTTCCACTGCCAGACCAACCTGGTGTCGACCTTCCGCAGCCTCTACCCGGATCGCTTCGCCTTTGACGGAAACCGCGCCATCCATGTGTCCGTCCATGCAGACATGTTCTCAGCCGAACTGAAGCACTGCATTTCGCTCGCGCTCACTTATCACAGCCGGAAAAAGGTCGAGCCGTGAGCGGCAAGACCCTGCTTTTCCTTCGTCACGCCAAGTCGAGTTGGGACGATCCGGCTCTGGAAGATTTCCATCGACCGCTGGCAGATCGCGGCCGCAAGGCGGCACCGATTATGGCGCGCGAGATGAAGCGTCGTGGCTGGCTGCCAGACATGGCGGTGATTTCATCCTCGGTAAGGACGCGCCAGACGTGGCAGCTCGTGGCCGATGCGCTGCCCATGCCCGTTCCTGCCACATTCGACGAAACGCTTTACGAGGCGCCGGCTGAACGGATCCTGGATACGATCCGAAAGACGGACGAGGCCGTCGCGACGCTGCTTGTGGTTGGACACAATCCCGGACTTGAAGACCTTTCGCGCCAGCTTGCGTCCGATGACAGCGACGATCGGGCTCTGTCCCGCCTCGTCGCCAAGTTTCCGGCTGCCGCCATGGCGCGGTTCCGCTTCGAAGGCGGGTGGCGCGAACTGCAACATGCCCGGCTGGAGGACTTCGTGAAGCCCCGGGACCTTTAAAACACCGCCCGCAACCACACGCGGTTGTCGTGGAATGCAGCGCCGCCGTAAGGCGCTGCTGCGTCCGCGCCGGTCAGTACGTTGATACCCTCGCCGCGCTCATGGGCGGAGTTGGGCCAGATGCCCTCGGCGATCACCACCCCGCGCTTGACGCCGTCGAACAGTTTTGCGTGCAGAACGACCTCACCCCGCCTGTTGCCGACCTCGATGCGGCCGCCATCGGCCACGCCAAGGCGGGCGGCATCGTCCGGATGGATCAGCAGCTCGGGACGCCCTTCGCGCTTTTTCGAGCCCGGCGTCTCGGTGAAGGTGGAATTGAGGAAGCTGCGCGCTGGTGACGTCGCCAGCCGGAAGGGGTGGGCGTCGTCGGCGACCTCGATCAGGTCGACATGGTCAGGAAATTCCGGCAATTGTTCGTATGGACCAAGCGTGCCAACCGATTTCGGCGGCTTGTTGGGCGCAAACCCGCCGTCCCATTGCGGGCGGAAGCGGAATTTGCCGTCCGGATGGCCGAAGCCGCGAATGTAGTGGGCGGTCTCGAAGTCCGGCTGAACGTCAAGCCAGCGGTCGTTCCTGAGCGTCTCGAAGGTACCGTAGCCCTCGCGCGCAAGCATGTGGTCGATATGCTCGCGCTCGCTGAGCCCAAATCCCGGCCGGTCGGCGACGCCGAGGCGCCGGGCCAGTTCCTCGATCACGAAGAGATTGGTGCGCGGCCCTTCCGGCGGGTCGACCAGCTTGGGGCCGAGCATCAGATACTGATGCCCGCCGCCCTTGTAGATGTCGTCATGCTCCATGAACATGGTGGCCGGCAGGACGACATCGGCAAGCTCGGCCGTGTCGGTCATGAACTGCTCGTGCACGCAGGCGAACAGGTCGTCGCGCAGGAACCCCTGCTTCACCAGCCTCTGCTCAGGCGCGACGTTGGCGGGATTGGTGTTCTGGATGAGCAGCGCGGTGACCGGCGGACCATTTCGCAAAGCCACGGGATCGCCGGTGAGCACCGGGCCGATCTGCGACTGGTCCAGATGGCGGATGTTGGGATCCGACATGCCGGCGCCTTCGAGCAATCCCTTGTCGAGGCGGTAGATCGCGCCGTTGTTGTGAAACGCACCACCGCCTTCGTACTGCCAGCAACCCGTGACGGCGGCAATGGAGGCTGCGGCGTGCATGTTGACAGAGCCGTTGCGCTGGCGCGCAAAGCCGTAGCCCAGGCGGAAAAAGGTTCTCTTCGTTGTGCCGACCAGATGCGCGAACGCCTCGATCTCTTCCACCGAAAGACCGGTGATGGCGGCCGCCCATTCGGGCGTGCGGGTCTGGAGGTGGGCTTCGAGGCCATGCGGATCGTCGGTGTACCTGGCCAGATAGTCGCGGTCGGCCAGCCCGTCGCGGAAAAGCACGTGCATGACGGCGCATGCGAGCGCGCCATCGGTGCCAGGCTTCAGGATCAGACCGATGTCGGCCTGCTTCATCGTGGCATTGTCATAAATGTCGACGACGACGATCTTCGCGCCGCGCTCCTTTCGCGCCTTGACCGCATGCGTCATCACATTGACCTGGGTCGCCACCGCGTTCGTGCCCCAGATCACCACGCAATCCGACTTGGCCATCTCGCGCGGGTCGGGACCGGCGAGCCGGCCGGTGCCCATGACGTAGCCTGTCCAGGCGAGATTGGTGCAGATGGTGCTGAAGAAGCCGGAATAGCGCTTCGCATGACGCAGACGCTCGATCGAGTCTCGCTGGACGAGCCCCATCGTGCCGGCATAGAAATACGGCCAGACGGTCTCCGACCCATGCTTTTCTTCAGCCGCGATCAGCTTCTCGGCGACGAGGTCGAGTGCCGCCTCCCAACTCGCTTCCTTCCACTTGCCCTCGCCCTTGGCGCCGGCGCGGACCAGCGGCTTCTTCAGGCGCTCGGGATGGTGGATCCGCTCCGAATAGCGGGCGACCTTGGCGCAGATGACGCCGGCGGTGTAGGCATTGCCCTTGGCGCCGTGGACCCGGCCGATGGTGCGACCGTCGATCACCTCGACGTCGAGCGCGCAGGTCGACGGACAGTCGTGCGGGCAGGCGGAATGGGCGATGCGGATGTCGGCGTGCTGGTTCATGTGCAAGACCTAGCCGAAGATGCGGCCAGAGAGTAGAGCCAGCGTCACAAAACGGACGCTGCAGGGAGCAGGAATGAACTACCGCCACGTCTATCATGCCGGAAATTTCGCCGACGTGGTCAAGCATGCGGTGCTGGCCCGGATCATCACCTACCTGAAACAGAAGGAGGCGGCGTTCCGCGTGATCGACACCCATGCCGGAACCGGGCTTTACGACCTTTCGTCCGTCGAAGCGCAGAAAACCGGCGAATGGCGGGACGGTATCGGCAAGCTGCTGGCGGCGGAATTGCCGGCCAGATCCGCCGCCCTGTTTGCGCCCTACCTCGATGCGGTGACGGGGTTCAACGAGGGGGACCGTCTTCAGCAGTATCCCGGTTCGCCGACACTGGCGCGGCGATTGCTGCGGCATCAGGACAGGCTCACCGCCATCGAACTGCATCCCGCCGACAGCGCCATTCTCAAGGCACGCTTCGAGGGCGACTGGCAGGTGCGGGTCATCGAACTCGACGGATGGCTGGCGCTCGGCGCCCATCTGCCGCCGAAAGAAAAACGCGGGCTCGTGCTGGTCGACCCGCCCTTTGAGCAGGAAGGCGAATTCGAAAGGCTGGCAGATGGGTTGATCAAAGCTCACAAGCGCTGGCCGGGCGGTGTCTATGCGCTTTGGTATCCGATCAAGGATCGCGGAGCCGTGAACATGTTTCGCGAGCGCCTGAGGGCGGCGGGGATCGCCAAGGTGATGGACATCTCGTTCATGGTTCGCGCGCCTTCGCCGGAGCCACGCCTCGACGGGACCGGCATGATCGTTGTAAACCCGCCTTATGTGCTTGCCGAGGAACTGGCGATAATGCTGCCGGAGCTGCATCGGATCCTGGCCGAGGCAAATACGCCTCGCCCTGCGGTGACCTGGCTCAGCGCCTCCCGGTAAGGCGGCGCTTCAACCGCTCGAGGCCGAGGAAGAAGCCGCCGATCCCATTCGGCCCATAGGGCTCATAGGCATGGAGCCGGCGGATGAGGCCGTCTCGTGCCTCGACGACGAACACCTGGGAAAAGGAAAGTTCCTTTCCAGCCTTGAGCTTGTGGTGCGAGGCGACCTCAAAGGCGGCCGAAAAACCGTCCTGCGACAGGAAGGTCTGCATTACCGTGAAACCGAAGCGCTCCATCACCGACAGACCCCACTCCATGCCGGCGCGGAACTCTTCTTGCCCGCTCATGCGAGGGACGGGATAATGCGGATCGAAGATGTCCACGTCGGGCGCCATGATGGCGACCGCCGCGTCCACGTCCCGCGCCTCAATCGCCCTGAACACGCGCAGAGCCAGCGCGACGACGTCGTCCTTCGCGTCCATGCTATTTTCCCCTCGCCGCTTTGCCCTTATGCTAAAGGTTACCATGCGCGAAGATCGTGGCAATGGCACACCTTGACCGGCATGCGTGCATTGAACAGATTGGTTTTTTGTCGAGAATCGCCGCGCGGCCGTTTTCTGGAGGTTTTGATGATCCGCTTCGTTTGCCTGCTTCTGGCCTCCATGCTCACCTTCGCCAGCGGCGCTTCGAACGCGCTTGCGGCCGATCCGGTGGCGGTGCGGCTGGGCGATACCGGCGTATGTGCCAGCGACAAGGTGCTGAACCGCATCACCAAGCGCTTCGATTACCAGGTGCGCAACGTGCCGCACCTTCCCCAGGTGGCGATCGACGGCTTCCACCGCATCCACGAGGTGCGGCACCTGCCGCGACGTCCCGACTGGCCGATCGACCGGCTCTATTGCCAGGCAAAGGCCGCGCTTTCGGACGGCCGAAGCCGCGACATCTACTACCTGATCGAATGGCCGATGGGATTTGCAGGCATTGGCGGAAACGTCGAATTCTGCGTTTCGGGCTTCGATAGCTGGCACGTCTATGGCGGACGCTGCCGCTCGCTTCGCTGAGCGCGCAGCAGGGCACGTGATCCCCCGCTCCATCGCAACCATTGCCGCCGGCCTGCTGCTTGCCGCGTGCCAGCCCGGCCCGGCGGGAAGTTCGGACGCGGCGGAGGCATCTGGTTTCGACTTCTACGTGCTATCGCTTTCGTGGTCGCCGACCTATTGCGAAGCTGAAGGCGAGGACGCCAACCGCCAGCAGTGCGATGCACGCCAGCCGCACGGTTTCGTCGTCCACGGACTCTGGCCCCAGTTCGAACAGGGCTGGCCGGAATTCTGCGACAGCAGCGAACCGGAGCGCGTGCCGAACGATCTCGTCGGAACCATGCTTGGCCTGATGCCCTCCGCCGGGCTCATCGGACACCAATGGCGCAAGCACGGTTCGTGTACAGGCTTCACCCAGGCGGACTATTTTTCGGTGGTGCGCGAGGCCCGCGAGACGATCGCCATACCGGCGCGCTTCCAGACCCTGCCCGATCGCCTGACCATCGACCCGGACGACGCGGAGGCAGCGTTCCTTGACGCCAATCCCGGGCTGCCGGCAGACGGGATAGCCGTGAGTTGCCGCGACCGGTTTCTCAGCGAAGTGCGCATCTGCATGACGAAGGACCTCGACTTCCGCTCCTGCGCGGAAGTTGACGCACGTTCATGCTCGATCCCGGATGCAACCATGCCGGCGATGAACCGATGAGGCTGGACCAGTGGCTGGAGATTGAAGGCGCTGGCATCTGGTCATAGCGTGGCGATCCTGATTCTCGCCCACGGAGCCCGCTCATGCCAGTCGTCTACTATTCGCCCGCCTCGCCCTACAGCGCCAAGGTGCGCATGGCCGCGACATGGTGCAACATCCCGATCGAAAGCAAGATCGTCGACACCAATGCGGAACCGGAAGAACTGCTGAGGGCCAACCCGCTCGGCAAGATACCGGTGCTGCTGACCGATGAGGGCGACAGCATCTATGACAGCCGGGCCATCACCCAGTATCTCAACCGGCAATCGGGCGGCGCGCTATATCCACGGAACGCGCAAAAGAAGATGGAAGCGGAGCGGTTGGAGGCTCTGGCCGACGGGATCTGCGACTGCCTGCTCGCGCATGTCTACGAGCGGCGCTTCCGGCCGGAAGAGAAGATCCATCAGCCATGGCTGGACAAGCAGTGGTCGAAAGTGACGCGGGCGCTCGATGAACTTGCGACCACCCCGCCAAAACTGACGAAGAAGGCGAATGGCGGGCAGATCGCGCTGCGCACGACGCTCGGCTACCTGTCGTTGCGATTCGACGGAAAATGGGAACGTGGCCGCGCCAAGCTGGTGCGCTGGGCCAAGCGCTTCGACGAGCGCTTTCCGGAACTGGCAGCGCTCCTGCCGCGCGCTTGATCGCCGGCCGTCACAAAAAAAGGCCCGGATGAACCGGGCCTTTCTCATGCGATGATGCGGGTATCAGAACTTGACGCCGACGCCCATCATGACGCGGTGGTTGCTGGAGTCCACTTCAGCCGTGCCGACGCCCGGCAGGTCGAAGGTCTCTGAACCGTAGTCGGTGTAGCGATACTCGGCGCGAGCGAACACGTCTTCCGTGAGCTTCACGTCGGTACCGGCACCAACGGTGTAGCCGAGCATGGTGTTGCTGTCGCGAGCACCGCTAACCTGGTCCGTGATACGCAGGCTCTCGGCTGCGACACCAGCGGTACCGTAGACGAGAATGTCGTTGGTCACTGCCACACCGGCGCGGCCGCGGACCGAGCCATCGACGCGCGAACGTGCTTCGAAGCCGGCATTGTCGCCCTCGAGGCCGCTGTAGTTGACGTCACCCTCAACACCGTAGACGAACTGGCCGTTCTGCATGTTGAAGCCGCCGAATGCGCCGCCCATGAAACCGTCGGTCTCGATGTCGTTCACGCCGTCGTCAGCGCTGCCCGAAAAGCCGTAGCCGAGCTGCACACCGCCGTAAGGGCCGGCCCAGCTGCTGATTGGCGCGCTTTCCATGATCGGCTGCGGTGCCGGCGGCTCCTGGTAGACGACGTCTGCCGCCATCGCGGGAACTGCCATTGCTGCGAGGCCGAGGCCCATTGCTGCCGAAAGGGCAAACTTGCTGTTGGTCTTCATTTCTAAAACTCCTTTGCCGCAGGAAGCAGCTACGCGCTTCCCCCTTTTTGTCAGACGCCCCCGACCATGACGGGAGGTGTAACGGCCAATGGCGTCCGTGGTTCCGTATTTGGGCGCGGATTGAGGCTGAACCAGACCTGAAAATGGGTCTTTCGCTGGCTGCAATGAGGCAGAAGCGTGACGTTGCGATTCCGCAACACCGGTGTCAGGTGGATCGTCGAAGCGATGCCCGACGCGCTTGGTTGCAGCCGGAAGCTGGCCTATATCAGGGCTTTAGGCGCCGCGAATCCCTGATGAAGCGGCACCTTCACCAAGGAAGAACCTTCATGGCACATGACGAGCAGACGGTCGTTCTCGTCACCGGCGCGGCGAAACGTGTCGGCGCGGCAATCGTCCGCGATCTTTCCAATAATGGCTTTGCGGTCGCGATCCATTGCAACGCCTCGCGCGACGACGCAGACCGTCTGGCGGAAGAGATCGCCGCCGATGGCGGCCGTGTCGCGGTTGTTCAGGGCGACCTGTCCGACGTCAATGTGGCGGCGACCATCGTAGCCAAGGCGGAGGCCGCACTCGGCAGCGTGCAAATGGTGGTCAACAACGCGTCCCTTTTCGACGAGGACACCGCGAGCGATTTCGATTGGCCGACCTGGGACAGGCATTTCGACCTGCATCTCAAGGCCCCGGTTGTGCTGACGCAGACAATGGCCGCCGCCCTTCCCCAGGGCAAGGACGGCATGGTCGTCAACATCATCGACCAACGCGTCTGGAGGCCCAACCCGCGATTCTTCTCTTATACGCTGTCGAAATCGGCGCTGTGGACCGCCACCCGCACCATGGCGCAATCCTTCGCGCCACGCGTGCGCGTCAATGCCATCGGCCCCGGACCGAGCCTGCAGAACCAGCGCCAGAATACGGCCGATTTCGAGCGCCAGGTCGACGCGCTGCTTCTGAAGCGCGGACCTGACCTTGCAGAATTCGGCGCCACCATCCGCTATCTCTGGAGTGCGCGCTCGGTCACCGGCCAGATGATCGCGCTCGACGGTGGCCAGCATCTTGCCTGGAAGACACCCGACGTCTACGGGGTCGAGGAATGAGACCGCCCATACCACACGGCAGGCCAGGCGACGCCCACGCCGCCGACGACCTGCCCGAGACGCAGATCGAAAACGAGCCGATGGACGACGACGAGGTCTCCGAGACGGCGGAGCCGATGGCGGCGAAGGACCTCGGGATCGACTGGGACTCGCTTGGCGGCGACGCGGACGGCAAGGCCGGGATCGAGGTGATCCAGACGCTGGTGAAGCGGCTGCCGAACGCGCCGGGCGTCTATCGCATGATGAACGCTGCCGGCGACGTGCTTTATGTCGGCAAGGCGCGCAGCCTGAAGAAGCGCGTCACCAACTATGCGCAAGGGCGCGGCCATACCAACCGGATCGGCCGCATGGTGCGGGAAACGGCGGCGATGGAATTCGTCGTCACGCGCACCGAAACCGAAGCACTGCTCCTGGAAGCGAATCTCATCAAGCGCTTGCGGCCGCGCTTCAACGTGCTGCTGCGCGACGACAAGTCGTTTCCCTACATCCTGATTAATGGAGACCACCGCGCGCCGGGGATCTACAAGCATCGCGGTGCGCGCTCGCGCAAGGGCGAGTATTTCGGCCCGTTCGCGTCCGCAGGCGCGGTGGACCGGACGATCAACGCCCTGCAGCGCGCGTTCCTGCTGCGCTCGTGCACCGATTCGTTCTTCGAAAATCGCAGCCGTCCCTGCCTGCTGTTCCAGATCAAGCGATGTTCCGGTCCCTGCACGGGCGAGATCGACGATGAAGGCTATGGGGAACTCGTCTCCGAGGCGAAGGACTTCCTGTCGGGCCGGTCGGGCCGGGTGAAGGCCGAAATCTCGACTGCCATGCAGGAGGCATCCGAATCGCTCGATTTCGAGCGCGCCGCCATCTATCGCGACCGCCTGACCGCGCTGTCGCACGTGCAGAGCCACCAGGGCATCAATCCGCAATCGGTTGAAGAGGCCGACGTCTTCGCCATCCACCACGAAGGCGGGCAGAACTGCATCGAGGTGTTCTTCTTCCGCACCGGGCAGAACTGGGGCAACCGCGCCTACTTCCCCAAGGCGGACCCGGCGCTCGAGCCGGCGGAGGTGCTCGGGGCATTCCTGGCTCAGTTCTATGACGACAAGCCCTGCCCTCGCCTGCTGCTGTTGTCGCACCCGGTCGAGGACCAGGCGCTGCTGGCCGAGGCGCTTGCCACGCGCGCCGGCCATCGCATCACGATTTCGGTGCCGCAGCGCGGGGAAAAGAAGTCCCTGACCGACAATGCGCTGCAGAACGCCAGGCAGGCGCTGGGCCGCAGGTTGGCGGAGACCTCCTCGCAGGCACGCCTGCTGGCAGGCCTGGCGGAAACCTTTTCGCTGGCAAGGACGCCGCGCCGCATCGAGGTCTACGACAACTCCCACATCATGGGCACGAATGCCGTCGGCGCGATGATCGTTGCCGGTCCCGAGGGCTTCGTGAAGAACCAGTACCGAAAGTTCAACATCCGTTCGACCGACATCACGCCAGGCGACGATTTCGGCATGATGCGCGAGGTGATGGAACGGCGCTTCTCGCGGTTGCTCAAGGAGCATGCGATGCCGGATGCAGCAGATGCGGGGCCGGTGGACGAGGACGACGATGCCTTCCCCGCCTGGCCCGACCTGATCCTGATCGACGGCGGACAGGGACAGATGTCGGCCGTACGAAAGATCCTGGACGAGCTCGGCATCGCCGACCGGGTCACGGCCATCGGCGTGGCCAAGGGTGTCGACCGCGACGCGGGGCGCGAGCGGTTCTTCGTCTCGGGGCGCGAATCGTTCACGCTGCCGGTGCGCGATCCGGTGCTGTATTTCGTCCAGCGGCTTCGCGACGAAGCCCACCGCTTCGCCATCGGTTCGCACCGGGCAAGGCGCAAGAAGGAGCTGGTCAGGAACCCGCTCGATGAAATCGCCGGCATCGGTCCCGGCCGCAAGCGGGCACTTCTGCACCATTTCGGAACCGCAAAGGCAGTGAGCCGTGCCGGGGTCGAGGACCTGATGCAGGTGGACGGCATCTCCGAACGCGTGGCGCGACTGATTTATGGCCATTTCCACGAAAACGGCTAATCCAGATGAAATCATGACGGCATTCGCGACAGCAGGCGGTTGACCCGCGCTCGACCGATCTTATTACTAGCGGTGCAAACCACAGCGGGAAGTCATGTCCAGACGCGCCTTCAATCTGCCCAACATGTTGACCTACGCGCGCATCCTCGCGGTTCCGCTGATCGTGCTGTGCTTCTACATGGAAGGCCGGCTGCGGCCGACCGAATGGTGGCGGTGGGCTGCGGTGTGGATTTTCATCCTCGCCAGCATCACCGACTATCTCGACGGGTATATCGCGCGCATCTGGGAGCAGACCTCCAACATCGGGAAGATGCTCGATCCGATCGCCGACAAGCTGCTGGTGTCGGCCATCCTGCTGCTGCTGGCCTATGACCGAACCATCGACAAATGGTCGCTTTGGGCGGCGATCATCATCCTGTGCCGCGAAATCCTCGTCTCGGGCCTGCGGGAATATCTCGCCGCGCTCAAGGTTTCGGTTCCGGTGACGCAACTGGCGAAATGGAAGACGACGATGCAGCTCGTCGCCATCGGTTTCCTGCTGGCCGGCCCTGCGGGCGACCAGATCCTGCCCTATACGACCGAAATCGGGCTGGCGCTGCTGTGGGCATCGGCGATCGTGACGCTCTATACCGGCTACGATTATTTCCGCGCCGGGCTCAAGCACGTGATCGACGAATAGGTGGACACCGTGAAGCTGAAATATTTCGCCTGGGTCCGCGAACGCATCGGCAAGGCCGAGGAAGACGTCGAGCTGCCTGACAACGTCGTCTCGGTACGCGACCTGCTGGTCTGGTTGCGCGCCCGCGAGGAGGGTTATGCCCAGGCGCTGCAACATCCCGAAGCGATCCGCGTCGCGATCAACCAGGAGCATGCCGACCATAAGGAGCCGATCGCCGGCGCCAGGGAGATCGCGCTGTTTCCTCCCATGACCGGCGGATGATCACCCCATGACGGGCGGTTTCACTCCGGATATCCGCATCCAGGCAGAGGATTTCGACCTTTCCGCCGAGGTATCCAGACTGGCCGCTGGGCGCACCGACATGGGAGCCGTCGTCACCTTTTCGGGGCTTTGCCGCGATGAAGGCGGGACCCTCGCGGCACTCGAACTGGAGCATTATCCGGGAATGGCGGAGGCGGAGATCGGACGCATCGCCGCCACCGCCATCGAACGCTGGCCGCTCAGCGGCCTTACCGTCATCCACAGGCATGGCAGGATCGCGCCGGGCGAAAACATCGTCCTCGTGATCACGGCGTCCGCGCATCGCCATGCCGCTTTCGAAGCCGCCTCCTTCCTCATGGATTTCCTGAAGACCCGCGCGCCGTTCTGGAAGCGCGAACATCTCGCCGATGGCAGGCAGGGGGAATGGGTCGACGCAAAGGTGGAGGACGACGTGGCGCAGGACCGGTGGCTGCCGCCCCAGGTCTGAGCTTTACCTTGCGTTAAACACGCCGGCAAAGTGTTTGCTTGATTAGCAGTTTTGCAACAGCACCGCCTTAGCTTTCGCAAAGTCAGGGGACCGGGGTTGGCGCATGTATTACTATGATCTGCTTCTCGAATTCGGGACAGACACCGAGTGGCTCGTTACGGCCAACTTCATCCTGTCGGTGCTGCTGGGACTGTGGATGATGCGCTATCGGAGGCTGTATCTGAACAGCCGCGAGGAGCAGGGCAACCAGCGCGACCTGATCGACAATCTCTCAGAAGGCATCTACCGCTCGGCGCCCAATGGCAGGCAGCTCAGCGCAAACAAGGCGCTGGTGAAGCTCAACGGCTACGGAAGTGAAGCCGAGATGCTCGAAGCCATCGAGGACATCGGCAAGGACTGGTACGTGGAGCCCGGACGCCGCGACCAGTTCCGCGCCATCCTGAAGCGCGAGGGCTACGTCACCGACTTCGTTTCGGAAATCTACCGACACAAGACACGAGAGCGCATCTGGATTACCGAATCCGCCCGCATCGTCCATGACAAGAGCGGAAAGCCGCTCTTCTACGAAGGTTCGGTACGCGAGATCACGGAAACGGTGAAGAAGCTGCAGGCGGAAGAACTGCTGCGGAAGCTGTCGAACCAGGTGCCGGGTGGCCTGTTCCAGTTCACCCGCAGGCCGGGCGGCGAGTTCCACATTTCCCACATCTCCAGCGGCTTCCGCAAACTCACCGGTTTCCAGGGCGAAGCAGGGCTGTTCGACGCGTTCCTCTTTGCGCGGCTGGTCCATCCCGAAGACAGGGCGTCGTTCCTCGATGCCCTGCGCGAATCGGGCATCAAGATGCAGCCCTGGGACCTCGAATTCCGGACCGACACCGGCGGCAGCGTGGAAACGTGGTTGCGCGTCAATGCCGTTCCGGAGGCAACTGAGGACGGCATCACCTGGCACGGCTATCTCAACGACGTCTCGAGCCGCAAGACGAACGAGACCGAGATCGAGAAGCTGGCCTTCTACGACGCGCTGACGGGTCTGCCCAATCGCCGCATGTTCATGGACCGGATGAACAGCGCCGTCGCCGCAAGCAAGAAACGTGGCGCATATGGCGCGGTCATCTTCATCGACCTCGACAACTTCAAGACACTCAACGACACGCGCGGTCATGACGTCGGCGATGCCTATCTGGTGCAGGTGGCGGAGCGACTGAGCCGGTGCGTGCGATCCGAAGACACGGTGGCGCGGATCGGCGGCGACGAGTTCGTCGTCATCCTGGAGAATGTCGGCAAGGAACATGGCAGCGGCGCACGCGGTGCGATCATGACGGCCAACAAGGTGCTCGACGCCATGCGCCGCGACTTCGAGATCGACCAGTTCAAGCATCGCGCGTCGGCAAGCCTCGGCGTGGTGGTATTCGGAGGCACCGAGGCAAAGCCCGAGGAAATCCTCAAGCAGGCCGACATCGCGATGTACCAGGCCAAGGCCGCCGGCAGGAACGGGATGGCGCTCTACGATCATCTGTCGATGAGCTCGGAATCCGATCGGTACAGGCTCCTGAACGACCTGAAGGCTGCACTCTCCACCGACGCGCTCGAACTGCATTACCAGCCGCAGCTCGACGACAGCGGCCGGATCGTCGGGGCGGAAGCGCTTTGCCGCTGGAAGCATCCGGAGCTCGGCATGCTCATGCCCGATCGTTTCGTGCCGCTGACCGAACAGTTCGGGCTGGTGCGCGAGTTCGGCAACGCAGTGCTGGCCCAAGGCGTGGCGGAGCTGGCGCGCTGGCGCACGAACCCGTCGACGGCGGGCATGCGCATGGCGATCAATGTCAACGTGCTGTCGTTTGCCTGCGAGGACTTCGTCACCAACCTCGCCTCCCTGATCGGTAATCACGGCGTCGACGCCCGATTGCTGACGCTGGAACTGACGGAAAGCGTGATGGCGAAGGACCTGTCGATCATCGCCAAGCGCATGAACGAGCTGAAAAGCCTCGGCGTCAGGCTGTCACTGGACGATTTCGGCTCCGGCTATTCGTCCCTCGCACACCTCAAGAGCCTGCCCTTCGACGAACTCAAGATCGATGGCGGCTTCATCGCCGATATCGAAAACGGGGAAAGCGACCGGGCGCTGATCAAGTCGATCCTTGGGACGGCGCGGACGCTGAAGCTCACGGCGGTGGCGGAGCATGTCGAGAACGTGCGCCAGGAAGCCTTCCTGCGCGCCTTCGGCTGCGACTTCTTCCAGGGCTATCTCTACAGCCGTGCGGTTCCCGGCGGCGAGTTCACGGAGTTCGTCGAGCGCCGGCAGATGGGCGACGCGCTGCTCGATCTGATCGAGGAACGCCGCCGGGCATGAAAAAGGCCGCGGCGGATGCCGCGGCCCTGATCGGTCGTCGCTGCTGAAATCAGTTTCAGCCGACGATTTCCGTCTCCGAGAACCAGTAGCGGATTTCCTCGGCGGCCGTCTCGGGCGCATCGGAACCGTGGACGGAGTTTTCGCCGATCGACAGCGCATGAACCTTGCGGATGGTGCCCTCGTCGGCGTTGGCCGGGTTGGTCGCGCCCATCACTTCGCGGTTCTTCGCGATGGCATTCTCGCCTTCCAGCACCTGGACGATCGTCGGGCCGGAAGACATGGATTCGACCAGCTCCCCGAAGAACGGACGCTCCTTGTGCACGGCGTAGAAGCCTTCGGCCTCGCGGCGGCTCATCCACACGCGGCGGGACGCGACGACGCGCAGGCCGGCATCTTCCAGCATCATGGTGATGGCGCCGGTCAGGTTGCGGCGGGTCGCGTCGGGCTTGATCATCGAAAAGGTGCGTTCAATCGCCATGGTCAGTCCTCATATCAGGGAAAAATTCGGAAGTGGCGGGTCTATACAGGCCCGCTCCCGCGATGTGAAGAGGCGGAAAACCGTTCAGGCGGCTGCCGGCACGCGGCGTCCCAGACCATCATGAAGGTCGAGGCAGCGCTCGAACCACGCGGCAACCGGGTCGCCCTCGGCAAGGAACGGGAACGGCGAAATCACCCGAACCCACTGAAAGGCGCCGGCGACGATATAGTCGGCAAACAGTGCAGACGCGCCGCCGATGAACGGCTGCACGGACAGCATGGCCCGCAGCGGCTCCAGGCGCGCCCGGAAAGAATCGAGCTGCTCGTCACGCTTGGCCGGGACATCCTCGATCTTCTTGCCGAATCGGGCCTCCCTCGTCGTACGGAAATGCGCCTGATCCTCGGGGGCGAGGCGGTCGTGAATGTCCATCAACGCGGCGGCGCCGAGATAGGGGTGAACCGTCAACTGGGACCATTTTTCGATGAAGCGGGCCGCGGCCTTGCCGCCGTCACCGCCGAAAAGCGTCGGGCGATCCGGATAGGCTTCTTCGAGATAGACGGCGATGTCGAAGCTTTCGCCGACCACGTCCTGCCCGTTGCGGATCACCGGCACCGTGCCGCAGATGCCACCCTCCACGCCTTTCACCGC
Source organism: Mesorhizobium sp. CAU 1741 (assembly GCF_039839275.1). Classification (NCBI taxonomy): domain Bacteria; kingdom Pseudomonadati; phylum Pseudomonadota; class Alphaproteobacteria; order Hyphomicrobiales; family Phyllobacteriaceae; genus Mesorhizobium; species Mesorhizobium sp. CAU 1741. Next base: position 378,596 of record NZ_JBDOQP010000003.1, read on the forward strand.
TGTGAACGGTGTCGGCACGCTTTCATAGCTGAGCCCCTTGTGGGCCAGCGCAAAGGCAATCTTCCAGCAGTGCGGGCTGAACGGGCGGGCCGGATCGCTGCCGACGAGATCGTAGAGCAAAATGGTCATTGGCGCGTGCTTTCATGCGGTGTAGGTGTCAGGGCAGAATTGTCCGGGACGGATCAAAAGAAAAGCCATGCACCAGCATTTTCGTATGTTCGCCACCTACAACCGGTGGGCAAACAACGTGGTCTATGATGCCGCGGCCGCTCTTGACGAGGACGATCTCAACCGGAGCACCGGGGCGTTCTTTGGATCCCTGATCGGCACGCTCAACCACGTTCTGGTGGCCGACCGCATCTGGCTGAAGCGCTTCACCGGTGAAGGCGCGGCGCCGGCCAAGCTGGATTCGATCTTATATTCCGATCTGCCATCACTGCGGCATGCGCGTGAAGCGGAGGACACGCGGATCGTCGAGTGGATCGATTCGTTGAGCTCCAAGGCGCTCGCGGGCCGCTTCACCTACACCACGGTCACCGACATGCGCACCGTCTCCCAGCGTCTCGCACCGGCGCTGGCGCACTTCTTCAACCACCAGACCCATCATCGCGGCCAGGCGCACACCATCCTTACAGCACTGGGCAGACCGTCGCTCTCGCTCGATCTGATCTATTTCCAGCGCACAGAGGAAGGCCGCGCCTTCGCCTGAGTCGACACGCTCGCGAGAAGCCGGGGTCGCATACTCAAAGGCGCGTTGGCGGCTCAGCCGGCGTGATCCCTGAGCCATCTGCCATGGACCCAACCTTTTCGTCTGGCCTGACCGTGCGTGATCGCAATCCAGGGGCCCCGGGCATCGCACGTACCCACGATATCTCCGTTATAGACCTCCCCTATCTTTTGATATTGCGTCCCGGGTCCTGACCGCACGGCAAGAAATCCGTCGCCATTTGGGTCAAGCCCGGCCACCACGCTGCTTGCACATCCCGCCATCTGCCCATCCGGCGTAACAACGAATGGGACGTCCAGTGGCTGTGCCAGGGCGGATAAGCCAAGCGAGGATATGATCAACGCGCTGGCCAGGGCCATAAGAGATCTTTCAATCATGCAACGTCTCCGACCGAGTGTTGTGGCTACTGCTCCGTTTGCGACCGGCCCGAAATAAAGGCCCCGCGCATCGCTTGCCATTTCTTAAAACAGATCCGTGGCTACCAGAAGTCCCAGTGTCCCGGGGACGTCTGTTGCAGGCTCGACGCGCGACTGTCTTCCGAATTTTCTGCACTCGCGGCAAAGCCAACCAGAACGCCCTCGCGGCTGGTTCCTCCATTCATCGCCCCGACCCAGTAGTCCTGGCCAGCGGGCTCGCCCGGTCGACCGAGAACGTTTCGATAAATCACGTCGACGAACTGAGCATTGGTCATCGCGTCGTCATCCCCGAATTGTGCGGTGAACTCCGCGCTATCGAGAAACAGTCCCGCCATGGTGTCGAGTGCGAGACCCGCAAGCGCCTGCTCGATCCAGTAGTTGAGTCCGCCGCTGTCCGCCTCGCGCCCGAGGCCCGCCTCATAAACCAATGCGATGTTGACGATATATGACGGCGCGAAAGGTGGGCCTGATGCAAATCCATCGGCCTGAAGGATCAGGTGGTCGGCAGGCTCATCGAGCAACCGTCCGAAACGATTTCCGCCTCTTGAGACGACGCCCCAGGCATCAGCGATCCCGGCTTCATAAGCATTCCGCGCTTCATCCGCCGTTTGATAGACAAGCGGTTGGTAGTCTAGGAGCTTGTCGCGGAAGAAGCCTGCAATCTCCTGCCCTGCACTTGAGCCGGCAACAACAGCAATCGAAATGGCGTCGAGTTCGCTCAGCGCGTCGACCCCAAGGTCGAGGTGAACCAGCAGGTCGAAGGCATATCCATTTATCCCGGGATCGACGGTCGGGGGAGGTTCCACCGGGCCGGGGGGCAAATAGTTGCCTCCATTGCCTACGTCGAACAGTGCCGATGTGCCATCTGCCTCGACTGTATAGACATAGAAGCCAGTCGTGATCTGTGCGTCCAGCGTCGTCAGTGAATTGCTCGATCCGACGGGCAGCGCAACGAGGATCGCGTCTGCAACGCCCGTGCTCAGCGCCAGCGGCACTTCGGCTGCGGACATACGGAGCCAGAAAGGTGAGAGTGCGTCCAGGTTCGCAAATACATCCAGTCCCCCGCTCACCGCGGAGGGCGGCTCAAAATACGTTGGCGAGTACGCCAGTTTCATCCCGGTCAGACCGTCAACGCGGTCTAGAGACCATCGAGGACCCAACGCGTCTTTTGTGAGAAAAAGAAAATCTGTCATCGACCAGCCCCCAACTTTCGAGGAGATTGGAGTGGCTCGATGTACTGGTCAATATGACCATTAGGCGTAGGTGATGTACTTCCACGACCGATAAATCCGCGGCGTTAGACGCGATCCGTTCTATAACGGCTTGTTGCAACTGATCATCCAGGGCGTGCCGAAACGATCGGCAAACATGGCGAAACGTTCTGCCCACACGGTCTCCTGCATCTCCATGAATACCGTGCCGCCCTCGATCAGGGCGCCGTAGAGGCGTTCGGCCTCGCTGGAGGTGTCGGTTGTCAGGGTCACGCTGAAGCCCTGGGGCTTGGTGAAGTGCGGCGACGGCGCGTCGGAACCCATCAGCGTCTGGCCGTTCGCAACGAGGGTCACATGCACGATCCTGTCCTTCCATTCGTCGCCGACCTGCATTTCGTCGGGCATCTCGCCGAACGTGGAGATCATGACGATCTCGCCCTGCAAGACACGCGCATAGAATTCGAACGCCTCGCGGCAGCGGCCGTCGAAACTCAGGTAGGGATTGATCTGCATGGCAGCATCCTTTTCAGATGAGCAGGGGAAGTCAGCCGCCGCTGATGGCGGTGAGAATGAAGATTTCCGTGCCCGGTTGAAGCCTTGTGTCGAGCCTGGCTCGTTCGCCTTCGACGAACACGTTCATGTGCTTGCGTACCGCGGGGCGGGAATCGCAGATCCGGTCACGCATGCCCGGCCAGCGCCGGTCGAGTTCGTCCACCGCTTCCGAGACGGTGGCGGCCTCGACCTCGACACGGCGCGACGAACCGGGAAACAGGTCGACGAGCAGCGGCGAAAGTTTGACGACGATCATCACCGGCGCTCAGCGTGAGACGACCATCGTCTCCACGGAGGAGATCGTCGGCAGATGCTCGGCGATGCAGGCCCACGAGTCGCCCTCGTCGCTCGACGCGAAGAGCGCGCCTCCGGAGGTGCCGAAGTAGACGCCCGCGGGCTCCATCATGTCGGTGGCCATCGCCTGCCGCAGCACACCGAAGAAGGCATTCTCCTGCGGCAGTCCCTGGCGAAGGTCCTGCCAGCTTTCGCCCCTGTCGCGCGTGCGCCACACGGCGGCCTTGGCGTCGGGCACGAAACGGCCCTGGATGTCGCCGTTCAACGGCAGCAGGTAGAGGGTGGACGGATCGCGGGGATGAACGGCCGCCGGGAAACCGAATGTCGACGGCAGCCCGTTCTCGATGCTCTTCCAGGACTTGCCGGCGTCCTCGCTGCGATACATGCCGCAGTGATTTTGCTGGTAGAGAAGATCGGGCTCGCCCGGCGCCTGGACCAGGCAATGCACGCACTGGCCGAATTCCGGATAGTTCTGGCCTTCGGGCATGTAGTCGGCCCTCGTGCCCTTGTTGCGCGGCTCCCACGTCTTGCCGCCGTCACCGGTGTAGAAGACGCCGGCCGAGGATATGCCGATCCAGATGCGGTCTTCGTCGGCGGCATCGGGTACCAGCGAATGCAGGATCAGTCCCGCGCCGCCTGCCTGCCACTCGGGCCGGGTCGGGTGCTCCTGGAGGCCCTCGATGTGCGACCACGTATCGCCGCCGTCGTCGCTGACGAAAAGGCCGGCCGGCTGCACGCCCGCGTAGAGGCGCCCGTTGCGGGGAGCGAGGCTCCACACCGCCTTGATGGGCTCCTGCCCTGCGTCATAAGCAAGGCCGGCGCTCGAATGTGTCCAGGTCTTGCCGAGATCGGACGATTTCCACACCGCCGGCCCGAACCATTCATTGCCGCCGGCGCCATAGATGACGCCGCTGGCGGGATCGCCGATGACATGCTGCATCGGCCATGTCTCGCAAAAAGGTCCCTCGAGATTCCAACTGCGGCGCTGCTCGTCGCTTCGCGCGATGAACACGCCCTTCTTGGTTCCGATCAGGACAAGAATTTCCTCCGCCATCCTATTCCTCCATGGCCATTCCTAAGCGTCGTGGTGCGACCAAATCGCCCGCCGGGCCGTTCTGCTGGACAAAAAAGTTGATATCAACATAATAAGACCATGTCAAAAGGCAACGAATCATCCGGCGACTCCAGCCCGCTTCCATTTTCCGTTACTCTTCATGTACGCGACACCTGCATGTGTCTCCACCTGCAGCGCGCGGCACGCGCCGTGGCGCGGCGTTTCGACGAGGCGCTGCGCCCGGTGGGCCTGACCAACGGCCAATTCTCGCTGCTGATGTCGCTCAACAGGCCGGAACCGCCTTTGATGCGCGACGTGGCAAGCCTGCTGGCCATGGACCGCACGACGCTCACCGCCATGCTCAAGCCGCTGGCCCGCCGGGGACTCCTGGAAGTGACGGCGGACGAGAAGGACAAGCGTGGGCGGCGCCTCACTCTGCTTGCCGACGGCCGTGCGTTGGTTGCACGCGCAATGCCGATCTGGACGGCGACGGAAGCCGCCGTCGAAGCAGGCCTGTCGCATGCCGATCCAGAGCGCCTGCGTGATGATCTTCGCACGCTGAGCTAAGCAACGCCGCGGGCGCAGTATTTGCTGCAGCGCAACATCGTTAAAATTCTCTTCACTTCAGAAATCCTGCAGTAACGCTCGAATCGTCTCGCTCGAAACCTTTGTCTTCGTACGGCGTAGCCCACAGGAAGGGCATTTCGTGAAGTCAAAGCATAGCAAACCTTGAGGAGAGCGTCATGAGACTGAAGATCACATCAATAGTTCGTAATACGCTTGCCGGCGGCGTGGTTGCATTCGTGTTGAGCAGTCCTGTTCAAGCACAAGGCCTTGGCGTCGGCGTGGATGCGGGCGGCGTCAGCGCCGGTGTTGGAGTGGGTGTCGGCGACGGTGGCGTCGATGCCGGCGCAGGCGCGTCCGTGGGCGGTGAAAGCGGCGCCAACGCCGGGGTCGGCGCCAGTGTCGGCGGTGCCGACGGTGTCGATGCGGGTGTCGGAGCGTCAGTTGGCGGCAGCGATGGCGTCAACGCCGGTGCCGGCGTCAGTGTCGGCGGCGGAGATGGCATCGATGCCGGCGTCAGCGCCTCAATCGGAGGTGAAGGCGGCGTCGATGCGGGCGCGGGCGCGAATGTGGGTGACGGGATCGATGCCGGCGTCGGTATCGGAATCGGCGGCTCCGGTGGCGGCAGCGGCTCAGGTGGGGGTGGTGGCGATGACGGTCCCAGCGACGTTGCCGGGCCAGGCGGTGGCGACGAGGACGGCACCGGCGGTTCAGGCATTGCCGGGACGGGTGAGACGGACCTGACGGGCATGCGGCGGCGCTGCGCCGACATCCGGATGAACCCGGCCATGTATGGCGCGGATCTTGTCGAACTGTGCCGGATGGCGAACCAGGCATCCCGCTAAATTTGGACTTCGGCGGAGCGATCTGCGTGCGGATCGCTCCGCTCCCCTTGCGTTCATGCCGCCGCTCGGCCAATAGAGCGGCATTATGCTCATTATCGACGACGTCTCCCTGCGGATCGCGGGCCGCCTCCTTCTCGACCATGCTTCCCTCACCCTTCCGGCGGGGTCGAAGGCTGGCCTCGTGGGACGTAACGGCACCGGAAAGACCACCCTTTTCAAGGCCATTACCGGCGAGATGCCGACCGAAACGGGCTCGATCTCCTTTCCCAAGAATACGCGCATCGGCCAGGTCGCCCAGGAGGCTCCGGGAACGGAGGAGCCGCTGATCGACATCGTGCTCAAGGCAGATGCCGAGCGGCTGGCGCTGCTGACCGAATCGGAAACGGCCACCGACGCGCACCGGATCGCGGAAATCCAGATGCGGCTGGCCGACATCGACGCACATTCCGCCGAGTCACGCGCGGCCACCATCCTGGCGGGGCTGGGGTTCGATGCCGAGGCGCAGAAGCGCCCCGCTTCGTCGTTCTCAGGCGGCTGGCGCATGCGCGTCGCGCTGGCTTCGGTGCTGTTTTCCGAACCCGACCTGCTGCTGCTCGACGAACCCACGAACTACCTGGATCTCGAAGGCACGATGTGGCTGGAGAGCTATGTTGCGAAATATCCTCACACCGTGCTTCTGATCAGCCACGATCGCGACCTCTTGAACCGGTCGGTCAATTCGATCGTGCATCTCGACCAGATGAAACTGACGTTCTGGCGCGGCGGCTATGACCAGTTCGAGCGCCAGCGCACCGAGCAGCTCGAGCATCAGGAAAAGGCGCGTACCAAGCAGGAAGCCCAGCGCAAGCACATGGAGAGCTTCGTCGAGCGCTTCCGCGCCAAGGCATCCAAGGCACGCCAGGCGCAGTCGCGTCTCAAGGCGCTGGAGAAGCTCAAGCCGATCTCGGCCGCGATCGAGGACAGTGTAAGGCCGTTCTCCTTCCCCGAGCCGGTCAAGACCGTGGCTTCACCGATCATCAGTGTGCAGGGTGGGACCGTCGGCTACCAGCCCGGCAAGCCCATCCTCAAGGGCTTGACGCTGCGCATCGACGAGGACGACCGCATCGCGCTGCTGGGCGCCAACGGCAACGGCAAGTCGACCTTCGCGAAACTGATCGCAGGCCGGCTGAAGCTGGAGACCGGCGGCATGACCGTCGCGCCCGGCCTCAAGGTGTCGATGTTCGCACAGCATCAGATGGACGATTTGCGGCCCGAGGAGACTGCGGTCGACCACGTGCGCCGCCTCATGCCGGATGCAGCCGAGGCAAAGGTGCGCGCGCGCGTCGCCCAGATGGGGCTGACGACGGAAAAGATGAACACCAAGGCAAAGGACCTTTCTGGCGGCGAGAAGGCGCGCCTGCTGATGGGCCTCGCCACGTTCGAGGGCCCGAACCTCTTCATCCTCGACGAGCCGACGAACCACCTCGACATCGACAGCCGCGAAGCGCTGATGATGGCGCTGAACGAGTTTCCAGGCGCCGTCATCCTGATCAGCCACGATCCCTATCTCATCGAGGCGACCGCCGACCGGCTATGGCTGGTGAAGGACGGAACCGTGGCGCCCTACGAAGGCGACATGTCGGACTACCGCCAGTTGATCACGGGCGGCGCATCCGACCGCCGCGAACGGCGCGAAGCGGACAAGGCCTCGAAGGCCGACAAGCGGCGCGAGGCGGCCGCGCGCCGGAAGTCGATGGAGCCGGTCGCAAAGGAGATCAAGGCGACGGAAGGCCTGATGGATCGCACCCGCAAGCGCATAGAGGCGATCGAACAGCAACTCGCCGATCCCGCCATCTATGACAAGCAGCCGGCCAAGGCGACCAGCCTTGCCAAGGAGCGCTCCGACCTTTCCAACGCACTCGACCGCCATGAAGACCGGTGGCTGGCGCTGTCGCAGGAATATGAGCAAGGCATCGCCGAATAAGCATCGCGGTCGTACGCGATGGCGGGATGACGATTGTCTCGATGAGGCGGGTTCTCTATCCCCTGCCCCATCGTGGCGAATCCGGCGCTTGCGGGCTGCGTCGGCGAAACGACAGCCCGAGACCGACCAGTCCGATCACCGTCAGCACGTAGCCGATCGGCGCCACGCTTTCGTCGTAGACCTCGGCGCCGGCATGCAGGACGACATCCACCGAGGCGATATCAAGCCCCGGCACCTCGCCTGATAGTACTGCGAAGCGGTAGCGTTCGGCATCAACCGCGTCGATCGTGCCGGCCACCTCCCGAAATGCAGTCGCGCCTTGCGGCTGCGCTGCCGTGAAATAGAGCGGCGCGGCCATGACTAGGTCTCCGTCGCCCCAGACGACGAGACTGATGGCCGATATATCTTCGCGCGGGATGAACCCGTCTGCCTGCATGTCGACGGTCACCCGCACCGGCGCGTCGGACGCGGATAACGGGACGTCGACGAGATTCTCGAAGCCGGTTTCTGGTGCATAGAGGCGCCACGTGCCCAGCTCGCGGTCCGCGCCGTCGAACGTGGCGAAAGGATAGACGAAGCCGAGAAGCACGCCGACAACCAGGACAGGAAGAAGCAGGAGGCGGACCAGCCACCTCACGCCTTGCGCTCCCAGCGCCGCTCCGGTGTCTGTTGCCAGTAGGTGACGGCATGGCCATCGGCCTTCATCGCCTTCCAATGCTCTCGCGCCTGCGCGAGCTGGGTGGCGTCGTGGCCGTCGAACATGAACACGGCGCGCTCGTAGCCACCCAATGGAGGCGGCGATGCGCCGTCGACCAGGAACCGGATCTGGGCACCGTTGGCGTTGCTGTCGCTGTTGGTCAACAGCACCGGCTGGAGCGCGGCATGCTGGTCGTGCTCTGTGCCGTGGGCGAGGAACGAATCGTCGCGCCACGTCCACAGATGCGCATCGAGCGCGTCACGGCGTTCCTCGCTGCCGGTCTGGACAACGGCGCGCCAGCCACGATCGACGCTCTTTTCAAGCAGCCCCGGCAACGACTCCTCGAGCGTCGACTCGGTCAGATGATAGAACAGCACTTCGGTCATTGGAGTGCCCCGGATCACCCCTCGTAATGGTCGCGCACCAGCCGGTCGAGGAGACGCACGCCGTAGCCGGACGCCCAGGACTGGTTGATCTCGCTCGACGGCGAGCCCATTGCCGTCCCCGCAATGTCGAGATGCGCCCACGGCGTTTCCTTGACGAAGCGCTGCAGGAACTGTGCCGCCGTGATGGCGCCGGCACTGCGGCCGCCGGTGTTCTTCACGTCGGCATTCTTGGCGTCGATGATCTTGTCGTATTCAGGCGCCAGGGGCATGCGCCAGACCTTCTCGCCAGTATCGAGACCCGCCTTGAGCAGCCGGTCGGCCAGCTCGTCGTCGTTGGAGAACAGTCCCGCATGCTCGTTGCCCAGCGCAACGATGATCGCGCCGGTGAGCGTGGCGAGATTGATCATGAAGCGCGGCTTGAAGCGATCGTTGGTGTACCAGAGCGCGTCTGCCAGCACGAGGCGGCCTTCGGCGTCGGTGTTCAGCACCTCGATCGTCTGCCCGGACATCGAGGTGACGATGTCGCCCGGACGTTGTGCATTGGCGTCGACCATGTTCTCGACCAGGCCGATGACGCCGATGACGTTGGCTTTTGCCTTGCGGGCGGCCAGCGCGTGCATGAGGCCGGTGACGGCGGCCGCACCGCCCATGTCTCCCTTCATGTCCTCCATGCCGCCGGCCGGCTTGATCGACACGCCGCCGGAATCGAACACGACGCCCTTGCCGATGAAGGCGACGGGCTGGTCCTTGGCCTTGCCGCCACTCCACTGCATGATCGCGAGGCGCGGCGGGCGCACGGAACCCTGCGCGACGCCAAGCAGAGCATTCATGCCGAGCTTCTTCATCTCCTTTTCGGTGAGAATCTCGACCTTGACGCCGAGCTGCTCGAGTTCCTTGGCCTTTGCGGCGAATTCGAGCGTGCCGAGAATGTTGGCCGGCTCGTTGACGAGATCACGGGCAAGCACGACCCCATCGGCAATCGCCTCCGCCGTCGCGAAAGCCTTCTTCGCGGCGGTCGGATTTGCGCACATGATTGTGATTTTCGCCGGCTTCGCAGGCGCTGCCTTGCCGTTGTCCTTCTTGGTCTTGTAGCGATCGAACGCATAGGAGGCCAGGATGACGCCCATGCCCAGCGCGGCAACGTCGTCGGCCGAGGGCTCGGCACCGGCCACGTCGGCGACAATCGCGATTTCCTGCGCCTTCTTCGCCGCAGCAAAGGCAGCGCCGCCGATCCTGTTCCAGGCCCGCTCGTCCAGAGCTTCGGTCTTGCCGGCGCCGACGATGGAGATGCGGTCGAGCTCGCTGCCGTGAGGCGCAAGTATTTCGACGGAAGATGCGAGCTTGCCCGAATATTCGGTGACGCCGATTGCCTTCTTCAACGTGCCTTCCGCGTCAAGCGCGGCAGCGGATTCGGCCAATGCCGCACCGTCGGCGGCGAGCAGCACGACGCTGCCCTTTTTCGGCGTTGCGATCTTGGCGAAGGCGATGGTCGGTCGAATGGACATGAATTTTCCTGCTGGTCGGTTGTTCGCCGTCGAAAGAGGCGGTCTGGTCGAGCGCGATAGTGGCCAATTCAACGAATTTGACAAGCCCGCGGCCGGAATCCCATCACAACCGCCTGATAGCACAAGGCATTAACCTTGTTTGTTGGCATTTTATTCGCCAAGGTCGCGCACAGTCGCGCTCGGGCGGGTTACGAACGGGACAGCTTCACGTCAGGCGCGGCTGCCATTATGCCGCGCAGGAATTTCGGGCGCTCGCCGCACCCACGCCAAAAAGAACCGGAACCTCGCGACATATGAAAGTCGTCGAATACTACATATTGCGCCGCGCCCTCGGAATCTTCACCGCGACGCTGTCCTGGGTTCTGCTGATCGTCTGGACCACGCAAATCCTGTCACGGATCGATCTGGTGACCGGAAATGGCCAGTCGGCCGCGACCTTCTTCGAGGTCGCCTGGCTGGTGCTGCCCGCCGTCATCCCGATCATCATTCCGTTCGCCATCGGCATCGCGATCGCAGTGACGCTGACGACCATGAACAGCGATTCCGAGCTGATCGTCATCAGCGCCGCCGGCAGTCCGCGGCTGACGGTGATGCGGCCGATCATCCTGCTGGCGGCCACCGCCTGCGCGATCTCCTTCGCGATCAACAATTTTGTCGAGCCGTATTCACGCGAGCGACTGCGCATCCTGATTTCGGAGGCGCGCGCCGAACTGATCACCACGGTGATTCAAGAAGGCGTTTTCCAGGAGGTCGAGCCGGGCCTGAACATGCAGATCGGCGAACGCCTGCCCGACGGCCGGTTTGGCGGCATCTTCGTCGCCGACGCGCGCGAAGAAGGCGTCGAGCTGATCTATTACGCCAAGAATGGCGCGACGCTCGAGACCGAAGGAGAACAACTGCTGGTGATGCAGGACGGCGCCGTCTATCGGAAGACGGCAGAGGGCGTGTCGATCGTTCGCTACTCGTCATACGGGCTGGACCTTTCGCAGTTCATGGCGAGTTCGGGAGCGCCGACCATGCTGCCGAAGGACCGAACCCTCGCCTATCTGATGAATCCGGACCCGAACGATCCGGTGTACAAGGCTGATCCGCATCGATTCCGCGCCGAACTGCACAAGCGGTTCTCGGACTGGCTCTATCCAATGGTGTTCGCGCTGATCGGGCTTGCGGTGGCCGGCGACTCGCGGTCGTTCCGTGAGGCGCGCATTCATCCGCTTTTGACGACGATGACGATCGCCGTGGTGGTGCGCTGGGCCGGCTTCTTCATGACCGACAGGATCACCAACGATCCGAGCTTGTGGCCGCTGGTCTATGTCATTCCGATCGGCAGTTGCGCCGTGGCCATCTTCTTCCTCGCGACCAACCGGGTGATGGAACTGCCGATGTGGATGGTCGAACGCGGCGCCGCCGTCGTCGAGCGGGCCCAGCAGCGCATGATCACGCTCAGGATGCGGCTCTTCGGCCAGGCTGGGCGGACCCAGGGAGGCGCGGCATGATCGGCTTCACCCTCGGCCGCTACTTCTTCATGCGCTACCTGTCGATCACGATGTGGATGTTCATCGGGTTGAGCGCGTTGATCTTCATCGTCGTCTTCACCGAACTGGCCGACCGGCTTGGCGGCGTGACCGATTATTCCGTGACGGCGACACTGGCGATCGCGGCGATGCAGACACCGATCCTGATGCAGCAGTCGGTGCCTTTCATCGGCCTCGTCTCCGCCATCGCGACGCTGGTGGCGCTCAATCGCCGCTACGAGCTGGTGGTGACGCGGGCGGCCGGCATCTCTGCCTGGCAGTTCCTGCTTCCGCTATGCGCGGGATCGCTTGTATTCGGGCTCGCCGCCATCCTGATCCTGAACCCGATCGCCGCAGGCGGGCTTGAGCAGGGCGAGGCGCTGGAGGCGTCCGCGCGCGCCGGCAGCGCCGGGTCCGGCAACGAGCAGAGCTCGCCATGGATCAAGCAGCGCACGGCCGAAGGCGAGACGATCATCGGCTCGCGCGCGGTGCTGGACCAGGGCATGGAACTCGTTGATGCGAGCTTCCTGCGAATCGACACGGACGGCACGCTGGTAGAGCGCATCGACGCGCGGTCCGCCTATCTGCGGCAGGGTCACTGGGAGCTGGTCGGCGCCAACCGCATTCTCGCCGGCGAGGCCCCCGAAGCGATCGAATCCGTGCGGATCGACACCAACCTGACGCCGGAATTCGTCATGGAACGGCTGGCCAATCCCGAGACGATCTCGATCTATGACTTGCCGCGCAAGATCGCCGCCGCACGCTCATTCGGTCTCAATGCCAACGCGTTTGCGATGCAGTTTCATTCGCTGATCGCCTTGCCGGCGCTGCTGATCGCAATGACCCTGATCGCCGCCACGGTGTCGATGCGATTTGCACGAATGGGACAATCGGTGTCGATTATTCTGGGTGGCATACTCGCCGGCTTTCTGCTTTATGTCGTAACCGTTCTGGTCCAGGCGTTCGGCAGCGCCGGATTCGTGCCGCCCGTCGCGGCGGCCTGGTTTCCGGTGCTGGTTGCGTCTTTTATCGGAGTGACGTTTCTGTTGTACAAAGAGGACGGCTAGGTGAACGGCGAGATCGCGAAAAAACGCAGGTCCGCCAGGATGTTGCACCTTCTGGGCGCATCCGCGCTCGCTCTTGGCGCGGCCGCTTTCGCCGTGCCGGCGCCGGTGCTTGCGCAGGATCTCGGATTTGAAGACGCCGGACTTTCGAGCGATGCGGAAATGCTGCTCGAAGCCGACACGATCGTCTACGACAACGACCGCAACACGATCACCGCCGTTGGCGGCGTCCGCATCGACTATGACGGCAACCGTCTCGTCGCCCAGCGCGTCACCTATGACCGTGCCACCTCGCGCCTGATCGCGAGCGGCAATGTCGAGATCGTCGACCCGCAGGGTACCCGTTTCAGCTCCGATCAGATCGACGTCACCGACGATTTTCGCGACGCGTTCGTGCGCACGCTGAGGGTCGAGACGGCCGACCAGACCTATTTCGCCGCCGAGAGCGCGGAACGGGCCGACGGCGCGCTGACCACGTTCAACCGTGGCGTATACACGGCCTGCGCGCCCTGCGAGGACCGACCGGGCAAGCCGCCGATCTGGCGCGTGAAGGCGCAGAAGATCATCTGGAACGGCGAAACGGAAACGGTGCGATTCGAGCGCGCGCGCTTCGAGTTTTTCGGCCTCCCCCTCGCCTTCCTGCCGGCCTTCGAGATCGCCGATCCCACGGTGGAGCAGAAATCGGGCTTCCTGCTGCCGAGCTACCGCTCGGGAAGCGAACTGGGCCACGGACTGCTGGTGCCGTATTACTGGGCCGTGTCGCCCACGGCCGACGTGACGTTCAAGCCGACCGTCTATTCCAAGCAGGGTTTCCTCGCCGAAGCCGAATGGCGCCAGCAATTCGACAATGGCAGCTATTCGATCACCATCGCCGGCATCAAGCAGCGCAGCCCCGAGGAATTCTATTCGGACGCCGCGAGTTCCTTGTGGGCGAGCGACAACGAAGACTATCGCGGCATGGTCGGCTCGAAGGGCGCGTTCAGGATCAACCCGCGCTGGACCTTCGGCTGGGACGTGATGGCCCAGAGCGACAAGAACTTCTCGCATCGCTACGCGATCGAGGGTTACGACCAGCTCGACCGCACCGACAGTGTCTATCTCACCGGCCTGAACGATCGGAATTATTTCAACCTCAGCGCGTACCGCTTCACCGTGCAGGAAGCGGTTCGCGACACGAACCCGGTGACGGGCGAGCCCTATTGGGGACGCAACGGGCAGCAACCCTGGGTACTGCCCTCCTTCGACTACGCCTTCACGCCCGACAACAGCATCGCAGGCGGCGAGTTGAACATCGACGTCAATGTGCAGGGCATCCGGCGCGACCAGCTCGATGCGACGAATTTCACCATCGACGGCCGGCCCCAGTCGATGGTGCAGGGCATTGAGGGAACATCGGGCCGCGTGACGGCGGAAGCGGAATGGAAGCGCTCGTTCATCGCGCCCGGCGGGCTGATGCTGACGCCGATCCTGCATGCGCGTGGCGACGCGATCGGGGTCGACTATAGCGGTGGGTCGCAGAACGCCATCTCCCTGGTCGGCGCCCGCAACGGGTTCGAGACCGAGATGCGCTCGTCCTTCTACCGTGCCATGGCCACGGCCGGTCTGGAGGCGCGCTGGCCGGTGCTGTTCTCGACCACAAGTTCGCTGCACGTGCTGGAACCGATGGGCCAGATCTTCGCGCGCCCCGATGCGGCTTATGCAAACCGTCTTGGCATTCCCAACGAAGACGCGCAGAGCCTGGTTTTCGATGCCTCGAACCTGTTCGAGCGCGACAAGTTCTCCGGCTATGACCGCATGGAAGGCGGCGTGCGCGCCAATCTCGGCATCCGGTATTCGGGCACGTTCTCCAATGGCTGGTCGAGCACCGCGCTCGTCGGCCAGTCCTTCCATATCGCCGGCCTCAATTCCTACGCGTCGGCGGACCTCGTCCATACCGGCGCCTATTCCGGGCTGGAGACGGATCGATCCGACTATGTTGCCGCAGCCAACGTCGTCAGCCCCGGCGGCCTGGCGCTGGGCGCGGGCGGCCGTTTCGACGAGGCGAATTTCGATCTTCGCCGCGCCGACCTGACGGCGGGCGTGGCAACGACGCCGGTGACGCTGGCAGCCACCTACTCGTTCATCGAAGAACAGCCCGATTACGGCTTCGAGGAAGACAGGCACGAGATCCGCGGCAGCGCTTCGGTCCGGTTCGACGAAAACTGGCGCGCCTTCGGCAGCGGCACCTACAACATGACCGAAGAGGTGTTCGTCGCCAAGTCTATCGGCTTTGCCTATGACGACGAGTGTTTCTCGTATACGATGGCGGCCACGGAATATGTCGACCCGACAAACCCGTCGCAAAAGAGCCGTGGCTTCAGCTTCGGCATCTCCTTGCGCACCATCGGTGATTTCGGGTCGTCGTCCGGCGGCTAGAGCGGGTTGTTGCCACCGCCACAACTCGCTTGAGACCATGCGCCACGGTTTCGCCCCAGAGATGGGGCACGGGACGGTAAAGACGCCGCCGCCCAACGCATTTAGGGAGACAACATAGATGAGAATGGCCGGAAGCATCCTGCGCCCCTGTGCGCTGGCCCTCATGTTGCTCGGCACCTCGGCGCCGATGGGCCTCGTCCCGTCGGCAGCCCAGGCCAGCGAGATCAAGTACATCGTCAACAATGTGCCGGTGACCAGCTACGACATCCAGCGGCGCGTGGCGCTGCTGCGGTTGCAGAACACGCGCGGCAACGTGCAGCAGGTCGCCGCGGACCAGTTGATCGACCAGACCCTGCGTGCAGCCGAGATGACGCGGATGAACATCCGCATCTCCGACGACCAGGTCGGCGACGCCTATGAACGGTTCGCGCGTTCCAACAACATGTCGACGTCGCAGATGGATCAGGTTCTGAACCAGTCCGGCGTGACAAAGGCGCATTTCCGCGAGTTCATCCGTTCTCAGATGGGCTGGTCGCAGGTGCTGAACGCGCGCAATCGCGGCTCTGCGGGCGGCAAGATGAGCGAGCAGGAGGTCGTGCAGCGGATGCTGCAGCAGGGCGGCGAAAAGCCATCCGCGACGGAATACATGCTGCAGCAGGTCATCTTCGTGGTGCCGGCCGCCGAGCGGGGCGCGAAGCTGGGTACGCGCAAACGCGAAGCCGAGGCGATGCGGCAGCGCTTCCAGAGCTGCGAATCGACCCGCGAGTTTGCCCGCGGCCTGATAGACGTGACGGTTCGAGACCTCGGCCGCGTGCTTGAGCCGGAATTGCCGCCGGATTGGGCGGAGCGGATCAAGGCGACGAATGCCGGCGCAGCCACGACCGTCCAGGAGACCGAGCGGGGCGTCGAGTTCATCGGGATATGCAGTGCCCGCGAGGTTTCCGACGACCGCGTCGCCCAGATGGTCATGCAGTCCGAGGAAGGCGCGGGAGGCGACGAGGCCTCCGAGAAGCTGACCAAGGAACTGCGCGACAAGGCGCAGATCATCCAGCGCTAAAGCCCGCCGAAAGGCGGGCGTACCGGAACGCGCCAGGCGCGTTCCGCGAGCGCAAACAGGTCGTTTCACCATGCCACCACGTCCCCTCGCGCTCACGATAGGCGATCCCTCCGGTATCGGCCCCGAAATCGCCATCGCCGCCTGGCAGCGGCGCGGTCGCGAAGACGTGCCTGCCTTCTACCTGCTTGCAGACCCGCTTCTGGTGAAGGCGCGCGCCAGCACGCTCGGACATGCGCTCGACATCGCGGTGATTTCGCCAGGCGAGGCGTTGGGCGCATTCGCGACCGCGCTCCCGGTGGTGGCGCTCGAAAATGCCTTTATCGACACGCCGGGCCATCCCGATGCCGCCAACGCGGCAGGCACGGTGGAGGCGATCGAACGGGCCGTGGCCGACGTGCGCGCCGGCCATGCCGATGCGCTGGTGACGAACCCCATCGCCAAGAAGCCACTGTACGATGCCGGCTTCCGCTATCCCGGCCATACGGAATTTCTCGGCCACCTCGCGGAACTGGATGCCGGGCGGCCGGTTCGTCCGGTGATGATGCTGGCGGGGCCGGAACTGCGGGCCGTGCCGGTGACAATCCACATCGCGCTGTCGCAAGTCCCGCAAAGCCTAACGGTCGACCTGATCGTCGAGACCGCGGCGATCACCGCCGCAGACCTGCGGGCGAGGTTCGGCATCGCGCGGCCGCGTCTGGCGGTGGCTGGGCTGAACCCGCATGCCGGCGAAGGCGGCGCGATGGGCACGGAGGACGAGGCGATCGTCCGCCCGGCGGTCGAGGAGCTCGTCAGGCGCGGCATCGACGCGCGCGGTCCCCTGCCCGCCGACACGATGTTCCACGCCCAGGCGCGCGCGACGTATGACGCAGCGATCTGCATGTATCACGACCAGGGCCTGATCCCGGCCAAGGCGCTTGCTTTCGACGAGACGGTGAATGTCACGCTGGGACTGCCCTTCATCCGCACCTCGCCGGATCACGGCACCGCCTTCGACATTGCAGGCAAGGGCGTCGCACGGCCCGACAGCCTGCTGGCAGCGCTCAGACTTGCACGGCGAATGGCTGATGCAATGGCGAGCGCCACATGAGCCTCGACGGGCTGCCGCCGCTGCGCGAGGTGATCGAGAAGCATGAACTGCGGGCGAAGAAGTCTCTCGGCCAGAACTTCCTGCTCGACCTCAACATCACGTCGAAGGTAGCACGGGCAGCCGGCGACCTGACGCGCTCCACCGTCATCGAGGTCGGTCCCGGCCCCGGCGGACTGACGCGCGCGCTGCTCGCGCATGGCGCGCAACGCGTGATCGCGATCGAACGCGACGAACGCTGTCTCGATGCGCTGGCCGAAATCGCGCAGCACTATCCCGGACGACTCGATGTCATCGCCGGCGACGCCCTGAAGTCCGATTTCGCGGCACTGGCGGCGGGTGCCGAGGATGTGCGGATCGTTGCCAACCTGCCCTACAATATCGGTACGGAGCTGCTCTTGCGCTGGCTCACCGTGACGGACTGGCCGCCATTCTGGACGTCGCTGACGCTGATGTTCCAAAGGGAGGTTGCCCAGCGCATCGTCGCGGCCCCGGGCAGCGATGCCTATGGCCGGCTTGGCGTGCTGGCCGGCTGGCGCACGCAGTCGCGCATCATGTTCGATCTGCCGCCGCAAGCATTCACCCCACCGCCGAAAGTGACATCGGCCGTGGTGCACATCGTGCCCAACGCCGTACCTTTGCCGGTGGACGGCAAGGTTCTGGCGCGGGTGACCGAGTCCGCCTTTGGCCAGCGCCGCAAGATGTTGCGCCAGAGCCTCAAGGGCATCGGCGGGGAGCGGCTTCTGGCGGAGACGGGCATCGACGGCACTCGCCGCGCCGAGACCCTCAGCGTGGAAGAATTCGTATCGCTTGCAAGGGCATTGGAGAAGACATGATCGGAGACAGGGCGTTCGCCGCCATCGTCTCGTTGCTCTCGCTGGGGACACTGGCCACGCAGGCGCAGGCAAGGCAGATCTGCGTGCTCGTCGCCGACGCCCAAAGCGGCGCGATCCTGCATGAAGATGGCGATTGCCGCAGCCGTGTGACGCCCGCATCGACGTTCAAGGTTCCGCTGGCCGTCATCGGCTATGACGCGGGGTTCCTCAAGACTAGTGAAATACCCGAACTGCCCTTCAAGCCCGGCTATCCCGACTGGATAGAGGCCTGGAAGCAGCCGACGACACCACGCATGTGGATGGCCAATTCGGTCGTCTGGTATTCGCAGCGCATCACCGAGGCGCTGGGCCGCCAGGCACTTGAACGATACCTGTCGGATTTCGACTACGGCAATGCCGATTTTTCCGGCGATGCCGGCCGTGACAACGGGCTGCAGCGCGCCTGGCTGACCTCGTCGCTGCTCGTCTCGCCGATCGAGCAGGTCACCTTCATGGCCAGGCTGGTCAATCGTCAGCTTCCCGTCAGCAGGCAGGCCATGGACCTGGCAATGGACGTCGTCGAGAGCAGGACGACCACGGACGGCTGGACGGTGCACGGCAAGACCGGATCGGCCTATCCGCGCAACCGCGACGGATCCTTCAACCGCGCACGCGGATGGGGATGGTATGTCGGCTGGGCGTCGCAGGAGGATCGTACGCTGGTCTTCGCCCGTCTCGACCAGGACGAACAGCGCCACCAGCGCTCAGGTGGATTGCGGGCGCGCGACGCGTTCATCGCGGAATGGCCGGAGCTGTGGGCCCAAATCGGCTCGGTCGACAGCCAGAGCGACAAAAACCCGTAAGCGGTCAGTCCAGCTTTTCGTCGAGCAGGCCGGTGACGAAATCGAAAAGTCCGGGGCGACGGTCGCGGCGAAGCCGCTCGGCGGTTACAATCGCCTGGACCTTTATGAAGGCTGCATCGAGATCGTCGTTGATGACGATGTAGTCGTAATCGCGCCAATGCTCGATCTCGGTGCGCGCATTGTCCAGCCGTGCCTCGATGACTGCATCGGCATCTTCGGCGCGGCGGCGCAGGCGTCCCTTCAATTCCCGCATCGACGGCGGCAGGATGAAGATGGACACGATGTCGGCGCGCATCTTGTCGCGCAACTGCGCCGCACCCTGCCAGTCGATGTCGAAGAGCATGTCGCGGCCCTCCGCGAGCGCGCGCTCGGCGGGCTCGCGCGGCGTGGCGTAAAAGTTGCCGTGCACCTCCGCCCACTCCAGCAACTCGTCATTGTCGCGCATGCTGCCAAACTCGCGCGGCGATCGGAAATGATAGTGGCGGCCGTCGATTTCGCTGCCGCGGCGCGCCCTCGTCGTGACGCTGATCGACAGCTCGAAGCTGGGATCGCTTTCGAGCAGATTGCGCGCGATCGTCGACTTGCCCGCGCCGGAAGGTGACGAGAGCACCAGCATCAGCCCACGACGGCGGATGGAAGCTGTGAGGGGTGTCTCCGCCATGGTCTACTCCAGATTCTGGACCTGCTCGCGAAACTGGTCGACGACGGCCTTGAGCTCGAGGCCAATTGCGGTGATCGACGCCGCGTTCGACTTGGAACACAGCGTGTTGGACTCGCGATTGAATTCCTGTGACAGAAAATCCAGCTTGCGTCCGACGGGGCCACCAGAAGCAAGCAGGTCGTATCCGGACGCGACATGCGTACGCAGCCTGTCCAGCTCTTCGCGAATATCGGCTTTCGTGGCAAGGAATGCCGCTTCCATGTGCAGGCGCTGTTCGTCGAGCGGCGCGCCTGTATTCATCAGCATGCGCACCTGCTCCTGGAGCCGGGCGCGGATCGCCGCCGGCTCGCGGGCGGGGTCGCTTTCGGCGCGGTCGCCAAGCGTGGCGATCGCATCGAGGTGGCCGCGCAACAATTCGCCCAGCGCATCGCCTTCGGCGCGACGCGAGGCGAGAAGATTGTCAAGCGCGCCGGCAAGCGCGGCAAGGATCGCCGCGTCGAGCTCGGCCCGCGCTTCCTCATCCTCGACGGCGTCGGGAATTTCGAGCACACCGCGCAGGGAAAGCAGGCCGTCCGAGGTGGCAGGGGCAGTACCGAACTGCTCTTCGAGACGCTTGGCGAGGCCCGCCACATCCTGCAGGAACGCCTCGTTCACCGCCGGCTGCGTCTGGGCGTGGGCGCGCGCGACGGAAAGGCTCGCCTGGACGTTGCCACGCGAAAACTTCTTCTGGATCGTCTGACGGACCGACTGTTCGAGACGCTCGAAACCCGGAGGCAAACGCAAGCGGGCCTCAAGACTTTTGCCGTTTACCGATTTCAACTCCCAGGCAATCGACGTGCCTGCGTTGTTGGAGACGGCGCGTCCGAAGCCCGTCATGCTCTGCAAACTCATCGCACCCCCCGTGCCCCTCGTCCGTGCCGTCAGTCCTGCGATGCGGCGCCCTCTTCGACGGCGGCTGCTTCGCCGCGCTCGCGTTCGATCCGGCGCCAACGCGCCACGTTCTCATTGTGCTCTTCGAGCGTGCTCGCGAAGGCGTGGCCGCCTGTTCCATCGGCGACGAAATACAGGTCTTCGGTTTCAGACGGGTTGGCCACCGCCTCCAGCGAGGCGCGCCCCGGGATGGCGATCGGGCCCGGCGGCAGACCGTCGATCGTGTAGGTGTTGTAGTCGGTGGGCGTGTCGATGTCGGATCGGTAGATCGGCCTATCAGACGGCTTCCCCTCGCCGCCGAATATTCCATAGATGATCGTCGGATCCGACTGCAGACGCATGCCGTTTCTCAAGCGGTTGATGAACACGGCTGCCACACGCGAGCGTTCGTCGCCCCGCGCGGTTTCCTTCTCGACGATCGAGGCCAATGTCACGAACTGGTTGATGTCTTCGACCGGCAGGTCCGGCGAACGGCGTTCCCAGACACTTTCCACGAGCGCCTTTTGATCCGCCATCAGCTTGTTGACGACGTCCTGACGCTGCATGCCGCGGGTGAAACGGATGGTGTCGGCCGCCAGCGCACCTTCCGGCGGCAGTTCGGCCGGCATGTCCCCTGTCAGTTCCTCGGCGGCGGCAATGCGCCGGAAGGCCTGCGCGACCGTCAGGCCCTCAGGGATGGTGACGGAATGAAGGATGGATTCTCCGTCGACGAAAATTTCCATGATGTCGTGCATGGAGGCTGCGGCAGGTATGGCGTATTCGCCGGCCTTCAACTGGCCATCCTTGGAATAGGCGCGCAAGCCGAGACGGAACACACGCGCATCGTCGATCATCCCACGGCGTTCGAGCTGCTCCGCGATCTCCTGCACACCGGTATTGGGCCGGATGAGGAACGTGTCGGGAGCCGCCAGAGGGCCGCTGTCCTCGAACATATGCTTGCCGAACCAAACGGTCGCGAAAGCGGCGATTGCCACGAGAACGATCGCAGACATCACGAAGTTCATGAAGACCACGAACTGGCTGCGCGAGCGCTTGGACCGCCTGGGAGGCGGCGTCCCGGCCTGCGGGCGCAGGGCTTCGCTCGCCGTCTTGGGGACGATCGGCTTCTGCGTGGGAGATGGGCCGGCTGGCCCTTGATCCACGGGGTTGCTCGTCATTGCGTGTACGGACGCTCCCTTAGGCCGGATTGGTTCGATTCAGCGACCCCGAACCTAAGCCGGAATATGGCAAAATTGGCGGCGCCGAGGAGCGCCAAGACGTTCAGCCCTGATATCTGCGGAACACCAGCGAGGCATTCGTCCCGCCGAAGCCGAAAGAGTTGGACAGTGCAATGTCAATCGGCCGCTCCCGCGCCCGGTGGGGAACCAGGTCGATGGCTGTCTCCCTTTCGGGATTGTCGAGATTGATCGTCGGCGGCGCGATGTTGTCGCGGATGGCGAGGATCGAGAAGATCGCTTCCGCGGCGCCGGCCGCGCCGAGCAGATGCCCGATCGACGATTTGGTCGAGGACATGGAAATCTTCGAGGCCGCGTCGCCGACGAGCCGCTCGACCGCGCCCAGTTCGATGGTATCGGCCATCGTCGACGTGCCGTGGGCGTTGATGTAGTCGAGGTCCGCCGCCCCGATGCCGGCGCGCTTCAGCGCGGCGCTCATGCAGCGGAATGCACCGTCGCCATCCTCCGACGGGGCGGTGATGTGGTAGGCGTCGCCGGAAAGGCCGTAGCCGACCACTTCCGCGTAGATCTTTGCGCCGCGCGCCTTGGCGTGCTCGAGTTCCTCGAGCACGACGACACCGGCGCCCTCGCCCATGACGAAGCCGTCGCGGTCGCGATCATACGGCCTCGACGCCTTGGTCGGCTCGTCATTGTGCGCGGTCGACAGCGCCCGGCAGGCGGCAAAGCCGGCCAGGGACAGCCGCGTGACCGGCGATTCCGCGCCGCCTGCGACCATCACGTCCGCGTCGCCAAATATGATCAGCCGGGCGGCATCGCCAATGGCGTGCGCGCCGGTGGAGCAGGCGGTCACCACCGCATGATTGGGGCCCTTGAGCCCATGGCGGATGGACACCTGTCCGGAAACGAGGTTGATGATGTTGCCGGGAATGAAGAACGGGCTGATGCGGCGCGGCCCCTTCTCCTTTAGAATCATGGCATTTTCGGCAATGCCGTCGATGCCGCCGATGCCGGATCCGATCATCACGCCGGTGGCGTTCTGGTCGTCGGACGTCGAGGGATGCCAGCCGGCATCTTCGAGCGCCATGTCGGCAGCGGCCATGCCGTAGATGATGTAGTCGCTGACCTTGCGCTGTTCCTTCGGCTCCATGAAGCGGTCAGGATCGAAGGCCGCCTCCCCGCCTTCGCGGGGTATGACGTGGGCGATCTTCGCAGGAAGATCGTCCACCTCGAACGTGTCGACGCGCCGCGCAGCGCTCTTGCCGGCCAGAATTTCCTTCCAAGCATGGTCGACGCCGACGCCGAAGGGCGAAAGCAATCCCATGCCGGTAACGACGACGCGTCTCATCGCCCGTACTCCGGTCCGGCGTAACTGTTCAGGCCGCGCGGCAAGGCGTCAGGCCGACGCCTTATCGATGTACTTCACGGCGTCGCCGACGGTGAGGATGGTCTCGGCCGCGTCATCGGGAATCTCGACGCCGAATTCTTCTTCGAATGCCATGACCAGCTCGACGGTGTCGAGGCTGTCCGCGCCGAGGTCGTCGATGAAGCTTGCGCCCTCGGTGACCTTGTCGGCATCGACGCCCAGATGCTCGACAACGATTTTCTTGACGCGTTCTGCGGTATCGCTCATTTGCAAACCCTCGACTTCAGAAAGTTGGTGGGACTTCGTTAGCGGCACGATTGCCGGTAATCAAGCTGAAAGATAGGAGCATAAGGTGGGTATCAACCCGGTTCTGTCCGGTAAGTTCCTACCCTGATCCGTTTTGGTCCGATGCTCCCGGAAGCGGCGTTTCCTTGCCACGGAGCGGCGGAACTACACGAAAAACCGTCCTGCTCCAAGACGAAAAGCGCCGCGATGGGACGTATCCTCAGATCATCGCCATGCCGCCATTGACGTGCAGCGTGTGACCCGTGACGTAGCCCGCCTCGTTGGAGGCCAGGAAGAGAACCGAAGCCGCGATGTCGGTGCCGGTCCCCATCTTTTTCATCGGGATGACGCCCATGATCGCCTCCTTCTGCTTGTCGTTGAGCTTTTCGGTCATGGCCGATTCGATAAAACCGGGTGCGACGCAATTGACGGTGACGTTGCGCGTCGCGATCTCCTGAGCCAGCGATTTGGAAAAGCCGATCATGCCTGCCTTGGAGGCGCAGTAATTGGCCTGGCCGGGGTTGCCCATCACGCCGACGACGGAGGTGATGTTGACGATGCGGCCGAAGCGCCGGCGCATCATGGGGTGGGCAAGTTCGCGCGTCAGGCGGAAGGCGGCAGTAAGATTGACCTCCAGCACCGCATCCCAGTCCTCGTCCGACATGCGGACGAACAAGCCATCGCGGGTTATGCCGGCATTGTTGACGAGGATGTCGACGCCCTCGAGCTCCGCCTCTGCCTTCTGGCCGAGCGCCTTGACCTCGTCGCGGTCCGAAAGGTTGGCCGCGAACACCTTGACCCGGTCGCCGAGTTCGGCGGCGAGCGCATCGAGCTTCTCGACGCGGGTGCCGTGCAGGCCAACGGTCGCGCCCGCCGCGTGCAGCGCGCGGGCCACGGCCTCGCCGATGCCGCCGGTTGCCCCGGTGACGAGCGCCTTGCGGCCTGTCAGATCAAACATTGCATTCCCCCTTGTTCAAGCCAGCGCTGCGACCGCGGCATCGACGTCGGCGGCGGCACCGACATTGGCGGTGGCGATGTTGCGGTCGATGCGGCGCGCCAGACCGGACAATACCTTGCCGGAGCCGATTTCATAGAGCGTGGTAACGCCGTTGGCGCCGAACCATTCGATCGTCTCGCGCCAGCGGACGCGCCCCGTCACCTGCTCGACGAGACGGGCGCCGATCTCCTGCGGATCGGTGATCGGCTGGACCAGCACGTTGGCAACCAGCGGAACGGCGGGAGCATGCATCTGCACACCGGCGAGCGCTTCGCGCATGGCTTCCGCCGCAGGCTGCATCAGCGCGGAATGGAATGGCGCGGAAACCGGCAGCATCAAGGCACGCTTCGCCCCCTTGTCGGTGCACAGGCGGGCCGCGTGCTCGACCGCGGGCCTGGCGCCGGAAATGACGAGTTGCCCGCCGCCATTGTCGTTGGCGATCTGGCAGACCGAGCCCGTCCCCGCTTCCGCGCACGCAGATTCGACGTCGGCCTGCTCGAGCCCGATGATTGCGGCCATCGCACCTTCTCCGACGGGAACGGCGGCCTGCATGGCATTGCCTCTGATGCGCAGCAGCCGCGCCGTGTCGGCAACCGAAAGCGCGCCAGCCGCGGCAAGCGCGGAATATTCGCCGAGCGAATGCCCTGCGACGTAGGCCACCTTGTCCTTCAGGGAAACGCCGCGAGATTCGAGGACGCGGAGGGCGGCGAGCGAGACTGCCATGAGAGCCGGCTGGGCATTGGCCGTCAGCGTGAGTTCGTCGTCCGGGCCTTCCCACATGATGCGCGACAGCGCCTGACCCAGCGCCTCGTCGACCTCTTCGAACACGGCGCGCGCCTGCGGATAGGCGTCGGCGAGGTCCTTGCCCATTCCGACGGCCTGACTGCCCTGCCCCGGAAAGGTGAAGGCGATCGACATGGCGTTTCTCCCTGCTTCTCGTTGTCGGCAGCGTGTGACGCAAGCAGGCCGACAGGTCAAGAGGCGGGGAAACCGCGCGATGCTCCCCGGTCAGTTGGTGACGTAGAGCTTGGCGATGCGCGAGGCGATCTTCTTGAAGACCGCGTCGAGGTCGTTGACGTCACTTGTCGGATAGTAGTGGTCGGGGGTCGTCGCGCACTTGGTATAGAGATTGCGGTTGGCCTGGGTGTCGGCGCCAAGCAGAACGGTGAAGACCTCCACGTCGTCATCCTTCAGCGCGTCGCAGGCGGTAAGCGTCATATCGTTGACCTTGGTCAGCGCATTGTTGCGGTTGGTATCGACCCGCCCCTGATCGAGGAAGTGGTATGAACCGTAGTCGGATTTATTGAAATACTCATTGCCGGCACCGAAAACCGTGTTCTCTCCGTCGGTGAACACGACTGCATATTTCGACGTATATTCCGACTTGAACGGCACGCCCTGATCATAGGGTTCACCCGGTGAAAGCACGCGGTAGGCCCACGCCATGCCCTCCGACACGTTCGTGCCCGAGCCCTCCCAGTAGATCATTTTGTCGATCTCCGACTTCAGCTTGGTGAAATCGGAAGTGAGCGGCATGATCGGTGTCGGGCAAGCGTAGTTCGGACCCGTTGAACGCGAAGACGATTCGCTTATGGTCTTGTTGCCCGACGCTAAATTGTAATAGCGCGACGCTTGCTTCACTTTTGCTTCGTCATATTTACCGAAGCTGTCGTTAATATATGAATTGTTCCAAATGTCACTACGATTCGGGGATGTCGCGTTGCTACCAGGATTGTCTGGCGCGAAGTATGGCACGAACAACGTGTTCGGATTCTTGTTCTTCGGTGCGTCATCCGTGAGATTGTAAGGTGCAGGCCTCGCCTCCACGCACCCCTTCCACTCTACACCTAGAGCGTCAAAGAGCTCAAGATGATTGGTTCTCGGCGTAAAATAGATCCCATTGTAATCCGAGAAGTCTGAGCCACGCGCCCTCCAGCTTTCAGACTTCTTGTGCCATTTTGAATCTATCCAGCTCTCCTTGTAGCCCTCGCCCTTGATGTTCACGGCCGTCACGAACGGCACCAGCGCCGCCTTGACGACGCGCTTGGGCTCGCTGTCGGGCGAGTGGACGGTCTCCAGAATATCAACGAGCGACTTTGCCGCCTTGCGCAGCTCGGCCATGCGGGCGGACCCCATGGAGCCGGTATTGTCGAGCGCCATGACAATCTCCAGATGGTTGCGCGATTCATACGCGCTGGAGGTCACGGTGATGCGGCGCGACGAACCGAACATGAAGGCAAGGTGCAGGGTCACATCGGCGGAAACGGTGCCGGTCGTGCTGATGTAGTTGATGCCGGTCTCGATTTCGATGTCGCCATCGACATTGGTCATCTCGCCCGCGCCCAGCAGGTTGGCGCTGAGATAATCCTGAAAAACGTCGTCGCGCGACAGCGTCTTGTCGTTGATGCGCGAGGCGGCAAGAACCGCGGCGTCAGTCGCGTTCTGAAGCTGCGCGTGCGCCTGCGTCAGCGAGGCAACGTCCACGGCAAGCCCGACCCCGCCGAGCAGCACCGGCAGGATCATGGCGAACATCATCGAAAAATTGCCGGCTTCGGAGCGGCGAAAATTGCGAACTACCATTCAGGAGACCCCCAAGGAATTCGCCGGGACGGTAAACGGGACCGATAAAGATTCCGTTGAGGGAATACCGACAATTCTCCGACATGGTCCCGATCGGCGCGCCGCGCTTGCGTTTGCGCGCGATTGCCCGTATAGAGCCGCCCAATCTGCCGGTCCCAGCTGGGGGCTGAACGGAGGGCCGTGTTTTTTCCCACAGGAAAACATGCGTGTGAAGGCAAGTTCTTCCGCCTCCCGTGTCTCCGCTCTCGACCGTCTCGACATGCTCCTTTCTTCGCCCGCTCGCGGGACAGAGAAGTTGCAGAGGCTTTTGCCGCCGGGGCCGACAGTGTGAACCGAAGAAAGGCAAGACAATATGGCTCTATACGAACATGTGTTCCTTGCCCGCCAGGACCTATCCTCGCAGCAGGTCGAAGCCCTCGTCGAACAGTACAGGGGTGTGATCGAAGCGGGTGGCGGATCCATCGGGCGGGTCGAGCATTGGGGACTGAAGTCCCTCACCTACCGCGTCAAGAAGAACCGCAAGGCGCACTACACGCTCATGGACATCACTGCCCCGGCGGCAGCCGTCCACGAGATGGAACGCCAGATGGGTCTCTCCGAAGACTTCCTGCGTTTCATGACCATCCGCGTGGAAGCCCACGAGGAAGGCCCCTCGGCTATGATGCAGAAGCGCGACGACCGCGAGCGCGAAGGCCGCTTCGGCGACCGTCCGCGCTTTGGCGACCGTGATCGTGGCGATCGCGGTGACCGGGGCGATCGTGGAGACCGCGGCGATCGCGGCCCGCGCCGCCCGCGCGAACAGGTTTCGGAAGGAGCAGAATAAATGGTCGACATCAACCAGATCCCGACCCGCCGTCCGTTCCACCGCCGTCGCAAGACCTGCCCGTTCTCGGGCGCCAACGCGCCGCGGATCGACTACAAGGACGTGCGTCTGCTTCAGCGCTACATTTCCGAGCGCGGCAAGATCGTGCCGTCGCGCATCACCGCGGTCAGCCAGAAGAAGCAGCGTGAACTCGCCAAGGCGATCAAGCGCGCCCGTTTCCTCGGCCTGCTGCCCTACGTGGTGAAGTAGGACCTTTTCCGGGGCGGCTCGCCGCCCCGGCTTCCCGCTCCGGTGATCGGCACCGGATGCGAGACTGGAAATCCGAGTTGGGCCTCATGCCCTAACTGCCACGAGGCAGGACAGCGACCCCGGCGACATGCCGCCTGCTCCCTGCCTTTCAGTACTGATTCAACCGCTTGCGGTTCTGAAAGGACACGATCATGGAAGTCATTCTCCTCGAACGCATTTCCCGCCTCGGCCAGATGGGTGACACCGTCAAGGTCAAGGACGGCTTCGCCCGCAACTTCCTGCTGCCGAAGGGCAAGGCGCTGCGCGCCAACGAAGGCAACAAGAAGAAGTTCGAAGGCCAGCGCGCCCAGCTTGAGACCCGTAACCTCGAGCGCAAGTCGGAAGCCGAGAAGGTCGCCGAGACGCTCGACGGCAAGTCATTCGTCGCCGTGCGCTCGGCAGGCGAGACCGGCCAGCTCTACGGCTCGGTTTCGACCCGCGACATCGCCGACATCCTGACTGCCGAAGGCTTCAACGTTGGGCGAAACCAGATCGAGCTCAACCAGCCGATCAAGACCATCGGTCTCACCAACGTCGCGATCGCGCTGCACCCGGAAGTCGAGGTGACGATCACGCTCAACATCGCCCGTACCGCGGACGAGGCCGAGCGCCAGGCTGCGGGCGAGAAGCTCGATTCCGCCGAGGCGATCTATGGCGACGACATCAACGAGAACGCCCGCCCGGATGCGTTCTTCGATCCGAACGAGGACGGCTTCGAGGAAGACGAAGAAGCCTGATCTGGACCACATTTCCACCTCAAGTTGGATGAATACCCGGCGGGCAACCGCCGGGTATTTTTTTGGACCGATGAAACTTTCTCGTCATGGGAAAGTTGAGGAAGGTTGAGTGGCGGAGATCGCCGGGCGTCTACGCGACGCCATCAGACGATCTGTCTCTTTGGTTGGCATCGAACGTCCGGTTTTCGGACGGGAATTCGATGCGATGCTCTGGGGCGAACGATATGAACAGGGTTCTGCAACGCATCGTCGGGCGGCTGGTACGCACCGGAAGTCTCACCGTGACCGATCCCGACGGAACGGTCGATCATTTCGGCGACGGCAGCGGGCCGCGTGTCCACGTCGTCATCAAGACACAGCACGCGCAGCGCGCCATCGCCTTCGACCCGATGCTGGCCGTTCCGGAAGCGTTCATGAATGGCGAAATCGACGTCGTAGAGGGAGACGTGCTCGAGCTGTTGCATCTCGTCTACGAGAACATGGGGCCTGCAGGGGTCGAAGCAGCCTGGACCAAGGCGGTAGAAGGCCTCCGCATTGCCTTCCGCCGTCTCCAGCAGGTGAACACCGCCGCGCGCGCAAAACGCAATGTCGAGCACCACTACAATCTGTCGCGCGAATTCTACCAGCTCTTCCTCGACGAGGACATGCAGTACTCGTGCGCCTATTTCGAACGCCCCGACATGTCGCTCGAGGAAGCGCAGCTTGCAAAGAAGCGCCACATCGCGGCGAAGCTGTGCCTGAAGCCCGGCCAGCAGGTTCTGGACATCGGCTCCGGCTGGGGCGGGCTGGCACTCTATCTGGCCAGCACGTTCGACGTCGACGTGCTCGGCGTGACGCTGTCGAGCGAACAGCATGTCGTCGCGACGGATAGAGCCCATGACGAGGGGCTGCAGAGCCGGGCGCATTTCGAGATACGCGACTATCGCGACCTTCAGGAACGCTTCGACCGGATCGTATCGGTGGGCATGTTCGAACATGTCGGCGTCAATCACTACCGCGCCTTCTTCGATCGCGTCTCCGCGCTTCTGAAGCCGGACGGGGTCGTGGTTCTGCATTCGATCGGCCGGGCGGGGCCGCCGGCGGCGACCAACGCCTTCATCCGCAAGCACATCTTCCCCGGCGGCTACATACCGGCGCTGTCGGAAGTGCTGCCGCATATCGAGAAGGCCGGCTTGATGGTCACCGATGTGGAAATTCTGCGCCTTCACTATGCCGACACGCTCAAGCACTGGCGCGAGCGCTTCATGGCGAATCGCGATCGCGTCGTGGAAATCTACGACGAGCGCTTCGCGCGTATGTGGGAGTTCTACCTGGCGGGTTCGGAAGCGGCTTTCCGCTGGCAGGACCTGATGGTCTTCCAGATTCAGCTCACGCTGAAGAACGATACCACCCCGGTGACCCGTGGCTATATGGGCAAGTGCGAAAAGGCGCTGGCCATGCGAGACTCCGGGCGCCAGCCGCCAAAGGCTTCGCGGGCCAGGAAAAGCGCGCGCAAGGTGGCCGACCAGGAATAGGCATCGCGGGCGCTTGCCCCAAATTGCTACCCGACGCAGGATGCGTATCCATTCAGCAGGATCCGCATGACGCTTCCCATCTTCATCGCTGCCGCCGTGGCCGAGATCGCCGGGTGCTTCACTTTCTGGGCGTGGTGGCGGCTCGAAAAGTCCGTCTGGTGGCTGCTACCGGGGATGGCGAGCCTCGCTCTTTTCGCCTGGTTGCTCAGCCTCGCCGGAGCCGATGCAGCCGGACGCGCCTATGCCGCCTATGGCGGCATCTATATCTGCGCTTCCCTTGGCTGGCTGTGGATGGCCGAAGGCGTGCGCCCCGACCGCTTTGATCTCATCGGTGCAGTCATCTGCCTCGTTGGCGCCGGGATCATACTTCTTGCGCCCCGCGCCGCCTAAACCGACGTCACCAACTGTATTTTCCTGTTTTGTTCTCATGTTCCGGCGGCTATGCTCGCCGTCTGATTCGCGTCAAGGTTCAATCGCGCGTTGGTGCGCGCAGCCTGTGAATCTCTGTGAATCATGATGCTTGCGCAGGTTGCGGCTATGAAGCCAGACGGGCAAAGTCTAGGAGAGGAGACACAATCGATGCCGGACCGTGTTTCCATTTCCGGCCCAACTCTGACGATCTGGAACCGGCATGGCTGAGGCAGTCCGCAAACTTGCGGCGGCGGAAACACCGCTTTATCGCGAAGCGCCCAACAACATCGAGGCGGAACAGGCGCTGCTGGGCGCCATCCTCGTCAACAACGACGCTTTCTACCGGGTCTCGGACTTCCTCAAGGCCGCGCACTTCTACGAACCCCTGCACCGTCGCATCTACGATGTGCTGGCGGAACTGATCCGCATGGGCAAGATGGCGAACCCGGTGACGATCAAGACCTTCCTGCCAGCGGAGGAAAAGGTCGGCGAGATGACGGTCGCGCAATATCTTGCGCGGTTGGCGGCCGAAGCGGTCACGGTCATCAACGCGTCCGACTATGGCCGGGCGATCTACGATCTGGCGACGCGCCGGGCGCTGATCACCGTGGGCGAAGACATGGTCAACATCGCCTATGACGCGCCGGTCGACATGTCGCCTTCCGAGCAGATCGAGGATGCAGAGCGCCGGCTGTTCGAGCTGGCGGAAACGGGACGCTACGACGGCGGCTTCGAGAGCTTCAACGATGCGGTGAAGACCGCCGTCGACATGGCCAACGCTGCCTACATGCGCGACGGACACCTGTCGGGCATCGCAACGGGCCTGCGCGACCTCGATCGCCGCATGGGCGGCCTGCAATCGTCGGACCTGATCATCCTCGCCGGGCGCCCAGGCATGGGCAAGACCTCGCTTGCCACCAACATCGCCTTCAACATCGCCAACTCCTATGAGCCGGAGCAGCAGGCAGACGGCTCATTCAAGGCGAAGAACGGCGGCG
Organism: Mesorhizobium sp. CAU 1741; assembly: GCF_039839275.1. Lineage (NCBI taxonomy): Bacteria > Pseudomonadati > Pseudomonadota > Alphaproteobacteria > Hyphomicrobiales > Phyllobacteriaceae > Mesorhizobium > Mesorhizobium sp. CAU 1741. Next base: position 410,384 of record NZ_JBDOQP010000003.1, read on the forward strand.
TCATAGGCTTCTTCTCGCTGGAGATGTCGTCCGAACAGCTCGCGACCCGCATCATCTCCGAGCAGACCGAGATTCCGTCGTCGAAAATCAGGCGCGGCGAAATCACCGAGTCCGATTTCGAGAAGCTCGTCGCATGCTCGCAGATGATGCAGAAGCTGCCGCTCTATATCGACCAGACGGGCGGCATCTCGATCGCGCAGCTCGCGGCCCGTGCGCGCCGGCTCAAGCGCCAGCGCGGGCTCGACGTGCTGGTGATCGACTATGTGCAGCTCATGCAGGGCTCCAGCGCCAAGGCCTCGCAGAACCGCGTGCAGGAGATCACCGAGATCACCACCGGGCTGAAGGCGCTTGCCAAGGAACTGTCCGTGCCGATCGTGGCGCTGTCGCAGCTTTCACGCCAGGTGGAAAGCCGTGACGACAAGCGGCCGCAACTCTCCGACCTTCGCGAATCCGGCTCGATCGAGCAGGACGCCGACGTGGTGCTGTTCGTCTACCGAGAGGAATACTACCTCAAGAACAAGGAGCCGAAGCCCGGCACCGACGACTACATCAAGTGGGAGGGCGACATGACCGAGGCGCGCGGCAAGGCCGAAGTGATCATCGCCAAGCAGCGCCATGGCCCCACCGGGACTGTCGGGCTCGCCTTCCAGGGCGAATTCACGCGCTTCTCCGACCTGGCCGAAGACAGCCACCTGCCTGAGCGGTTCGAGTGATTTGACGGGCTGGATTGCCTTCGAGCCGGACGCAAGCCATTCGGGCTCCGATCCACGCTTAGCCGGCGGCCGGCTGACGGTCGACCTCGATGCGCTCGTGCACAATTATCGCGCGCTCGCCGGCAGGTCTCCGTCGGCGCGCGTTGCAGGCGTGGTCAAGGGCGACGGTTATGGCCTCGGAGCGGCGAAGGTTGCAGGCGCGCTTTGGCGGGCCGGATGCCGGACCTTTTTCGTCGCCCTGCCGGCGGAAGGCATCGCATTGCGTGCCGCCCTGCCCGATGCTCAAATCTTCGTGCTCAACGGTTTGTTCGGACCGGAAGCCGTGCCTGCCTATGGCGCTCATCGCCTGATTCCTATGCTTGGCTCGCAAGGCGACATCTCCTGTTGGGAAGCCTATGGGTGGGATAGCGACGTACCCCGGCCGTGCGCCATCCACGTCGATACCGGGATGAACAGGCTCGGTCTGTCGCTTGACGAGGCGCGCTCCTTCGCCGCGGAAAACGCCCTGACCGGCGCGATCACGCCCCTGCTGCTGATCAGCCATCTCGCCTGCGGCGATGCGCCGGATCATCCGATGAACCGGCAGCAACTGGAATCATTCCAGGCGGTTAGGCAGATTTTTCCCGAGATCGAATCAAGCCTTTCAAATTCCGCTGGAACGTTCCTGGGGCCGGATTTCGCCTTCGATCTGGTGCGGCCCGGCATCGCGCTTTATGGCGGCGGCGCCGGTCCGCATAGCGCGGGTGTCGTGAAGCCGGTCGCCACGGCCGAAGCACGGGTCGTCCAGATCAGGCGCGCTCAGACGGGGGACACGGTCAGCTACGGCGGCAGCCAGCGGCTGACACGTGACACCACGATCGCGGTCGCGTCTGTCGGCTATGCCGACGGCTACCATCGATCCGGCTCGGGCGCCGGCGTGCCGCTTCGCGAGGCGGTCGCCAATGGCGGGTTCGGGTTTCTTCATGGGCAGCGCGTGCCGGTGCTGGGACGCGTGACGATGGACCTGACGCTGTTCGATGTGACTGACCTGGCGCCCGGTGTCCTCGCGCAGGGAGACTGGATCGAAGTCTTCGGACCCAACGTCCCGATCGACGAAGCCGCGACGGCTGCCGGCACGATCGCCTACGAACTGCTGACGTCGCTCGGACAGCGCTATCATCGGCGGTATGTGGGCGGGGAGAGTTCGACGGAATGATGGTCAACCCCTCCGCACTACGTCGCCCCCCTCTGTCCTGCCGGACATCTCCCCCACAAGGAGGGAGATCAGCCAGCCGCTTCGATTTCGCCAATCGCAGAAGTTTGCCAACGATTGCAATGAAGGCATATCTCCCCCCGTGTGGGGGAGATATCCGGCAGGACAGAGGGGGGCGCGAAGGAACGCGACTTCCCGGGACGAGAATCCATGGCTAAACCGCGCTCCGTCTTCATCTGCCAGAATTGCGGCGCATCGCACACGCGGTGGGCCGGCAAGTGCGATTCGTGCGGCGAATGGAACACGCTGGTCGAAGACGGCACCAATGGCGGCATCGCCAGCGGCCCGGCCGGTCTGCGCAGCAGCCGCAAGGGACGGGCCGTAACGCTGACCAGCCTGTCGGGGGAGATCGAGGAAGCGCCGCGCATCGTCTCCGGTATCGGCGAGCTCGACCGTGCAACCGGCGGCGGCTTCGTGCGCGGATCGGCGCTTCTCATCGGCGGTGATCCGGGCATCGGCAAGTCGACACTGCTGACGCAGGCGGCAGCCGCGCTCGCGAGCAAGGGGCATCGCATCGTCTATGTCTCGGGCGAGGAGGCGGTGGCCCAGATCCGGCTTCGCGCCCAGCGCCTGGGAGTAGCGCATACGGCGGTTGAACTTGCCGCCGAGACCAATGTCGAAGACATCCTGGCCACGATCTCCGAAGGCAAGCGGCCAGACCTGGTGATCCTGGATTCCATCCAGACGCTGTGGACCGACATGGCTGATTCGGCGCCTGGCACGGTGACCCAGGTGCGTGCATCCGCGCAGGCGATGATCCGCTACGCGAAATCCACAGGCGCGGCGGTGGTTCTGGTCGGCCACGTCACCAAGGAAGGCCAGATCGCGGGGCCCCGCGTCGTCGAGCACATGGTCGACGGGGTGCTGTATTTCGAGGGCGAAGGCGGCCATCACTATCGGATCCTGCGCACGGTCAAGAACCGCTTCGGCCCGACCGACGAGATCGGCGTCTTCGAGATGTCGGACAAGGGGCTGCGCGAAGTCGCCAATCCTTCCGAGCTGTTCCTGGGCGAGCGAAGCACAAAATCGCCGGGCGCCGCGGTATTTGCCGGCATGGAGGGCACGCGGCCGGTTCTCGCCGAAATCCAGGCGCTGGTGGCCCCCTCGCCGCTTGGCACGCCACGGCGCGCGGTGATCGGCTGGGACTCGGCGCGCCTGTCGATGGTGCTTGCCGTGCTGGAGGCGCATTGCGGCGTGCGCTTCGCCCAGCATGACGTCTATCTCAACGTCGCGGGCGGCTATCGCATCACCGAGCCGGCTGCCGATCTCGCGGTCGCCGCGGCACTGGTTTCGTCGCTCACCGGTCTTGCCCTTCCCGCTGATTGCGTCTATTTCGGCGAAGTCAGTCTTTCGGGAGCAATAAGGCCCGTCGCACATGCCCAGCAGCGCCTCAAAGAGGCGGAAAAATTGGGGTTTTCGCAGGCTGTAATGCCCGCGGCGGGCGACGAGCAAAATGCCGGTGGTGGTCGACAGACCTTTCAGCCGGCTACGCTTTCCGATCTGGTCGTGCGCATCGCGGGGGCGCGGGCGCGAGACGCGGATGACTGAGGGACCGAAATAGGCGCGACGCGCTACCGGAGTGAAGCCAGAATGCCCATCACCCTGCTTGACGGAATTCTCGTCGGCTTCACCCTCGTCTCCGCGATGCTGGCCATGGTGCGCGGTTTCTCCCGTGAAATCCTGTCGATCGGTTCCTGGGCGGCGGCGGCGGTGGCGGCATATTTTTTCTACCCCGCTGTAGTTCCCTATATTCAGTCCTATGTAGATAACGCGCAGTTGCAGATAGCGGTGGCCGCGGCGATCGTGTTCTTTCTTGCGCTGATCGTGGTGACGGTGATCACGATGAAGATCGCCGATTTCATCATTGATAGCCGCATCGGCGCGCTCGACCGCACGCTCGGCTTCCTCTACGGCGCTGCGCGCGGCATACTGGTGGTCGCGGTCGGCCTGCTGTTCTTCTCGTGGCTGGTCGGCCAGACGCCGCCACCATGGATCGCGGAGGCCAAGTCGCTGCCGCTGCTCGAGGGAATTGGCGACTGGCTGGAGAGTATCCTGCCGGACGACCCGGAGAACTCGCTGCTCAATCGCATTTCGCCCGACGATGAAGCGCCGGGCACAACGGAACAGCCAGCAAACTGACGCACCGCCCCCTGAGGGCGGACAGGCAACCGAAAACCAGGCGAAAGGCGTAGCCAGATGGCCGACGCAGACGATACCCCGTTTTCATCGGACGACGACCGCTTTCATGACGAATGCGGCGTCTTCGGCATTTTCGGCAGGCAGGACGCGGCGGCGATCGTCACGCTCGGCCTGCATGCCCTGCAGCATCGCGGCCAGGAGGCAGCCGGCATCGTCTCGTATGACGGGTCGCAGTTCCATGTAGAGCGCCATGTCGGGCTCATCGGCGACACTTTCACCAAGCAGGCGGTGATCGACCGGCTGAGCGGCACGCGGGCCATCGGCCACACGCGCTATGCCACCACAGGGGGCGCGGGCCTTCGCAACGTGCAGCCGCTTTTCGCCGAGCTCGCGGATGGTGGAATCGCCGTCGCGCACAATGGCAACCTCACCAATGCGATGACCGTGCAACGCACCTTGCAGAAGCAGGGCGCCATCTTCTCGTCGACCTCCGACACCGAAACCGTCATCCATCTCGTGGCGACGAGCCGCGAGAAGGACATCAATTCGCGCTTCATCGAAGCCGTCCGCCAGCTCGAGGGTGCCTTCTCGCTGGTGGCGCTGACGGCGAAGAAGATGATCGGCTGCCGCGATCCTCTCGGTATCCGTCCGCTGGTGCTTGGCGACCTGGACGGCGCGTGGATCCTGGCATCCGAGACCTGCGCGCTCGACATCATCGGCGCGCGCTTCGTGCGCGATCTGAAGCCGGGCGAGATGGTCGTCGTCACCACCAAGGGCATCGAGAGCTTCTTCCCGTTCGAGCCGCAGAAGTCCCGCTTCTGTGTCTTTGAATATGTCTATTTCGCACGGCCCGACTCGTCCGTCGAAGGCCGCAACGTCTATGGGGTTCGAAAGCAGATCGGCGCCGAACTTGCGCTTGAAAGCCCGGTCGAGGCAGACATCGTGGTGCCGGTGCCGGATTCCGGAACGCCGGCGGCGATCGGCTTCTCGCAAGCCGCCGGCATCCCCTTCGAACTGGGCATCATCCGCAATCACTATGTCGGGCGCACCTTCATCTCGCCGGGCGATTCGATCCGCCACATGGGTGTCCGGCTCAAGCACAACGCCAACCGCAAGATGATCGAAGGCAAGCGTGTCGTGCTCGTCGATGATTCGATCGTACGCGGCACGACGAGCCAGAAGATCGTGCAGATGGTGCGCGACGCCGGCGCCCGCGAGGTCCATATGCGCATCGCATCGCCGCCGACCCGAGCCTCGTGCTTTTACGGCGTCGACACGCCGGAAAAATCGAAGCTGCTCGCTTCGCGCATGTCGATCGAGGAAATGGCCGACTTCATCCGCGTCGATTCGCTCGGGTTCTTGTCGATCGAGGGCCTCTATCGCGCTGTTGGCGAGCCGACCCGCAACGCCGACCAGCCGCAATTCTGCGACGCTTGCTTCACCGGGCAATATCCGACGCGCCTGCTCGACCTCGAGGGCACGGACAATGTGCGCACGCTGTCGCTGCTGGCGAGCGGCGGACAGTAGCGGGTTCCGTTTCCGCCGGATTCGGTCTATCTGGCGGGCATCGGATCTCTTCTCGCCGGCGGCAGGGCGTGACGATTCGAGCGGCAACGGAGCACCACAATGACCTCACCCCTCAACCTTTCGGGCCGCGTTGCGGTCGTGACCGGCGCCTCGCGCGGCATCGGCTATTTCATCGCCAAGGAACTTGCGGCGGCTGGCGCGCACGTCGTGGCGGTCGCGCGGACGGTTGGCGGCCTCGAGGAACTCGACGACGAGATCAAGGCGGAAAAGTCGCTCTCGGGCAAGGGAGAAGCGACACTCGTCCCGCTCGACATTACCGACAGTGCCGGCATCGACCGGCTCGGCGGCGCGATCCACGAGCGCTGGGGCAAACTCGACATCATGGTCGCGAATGCCGGCATCCTGGGCGTGATCGCCCCGATCGGGCATGTCGAGGCCAAGGTGTTCGAGAAGGTCATGGCGATCAACGTCACGTCGACGTGGCGGCTGATCCGCTCGCTCGATCCGCTGCTGCGCCTCTCCGACGCCGGCCGCGCCGTGATCATGTCCTCTGGCGCAGCCCATTCGGCGCGTGCATTCTGGGGGCCGTATGCGGCGTCCAAGGCTGCCGTCGAGGCGATGGCGCGTTCATGGGCCGATGAGACCAAAAGCCTCTCGATGCGTGTCAACAGCGTCAATCCAGGCGCCACGCGCACCGCCATGCGCGCACAGGCGATGCCCGGCGAGGACCCGCAGACCCTGCCGCATCCGTCCGATGTGGCGGCCAGGATCGTGCCGCTGGTAAGTCCCTCGCTGACCGAGACGGGCCTCATCTTCGACGTCCCGAAGAACAGGTTCACGCAATATCGGATGCCGGAATAGCGGTTGCACGCCACCCGGAGACGCCGCTTCTCTCGACGCCAACCGTGGTTCGTGCTACAAAGCACCCGTCAGTCATTGCTCCCGCCGCAGGAAAGAAGCCATGAGAATACGGTCCCTTTCGGTCCTTGCCACGAGCGCGCTTCTTGTGCTTGCTGCGCAGGCGCATGCGGACGTGTTCAGCTCGCAGGGCTTTTCCGGCGAGACGACGACGCTGCAGGCCCTGCCTGGTGTCAATCTCGACGCGGGTACGACCTTTTCCGCTGGCAGCGCGCTGGGCGGCAATTGCGTGGAGACTCTGGCCCCCTCCTTCTCCGGGCGTAGCATGGGCCTGAGCGAGAAGGTGACGGAGTGCCGCGTCGGCAACTTCTCCTTCAGTGCATCGCAGGGCCAGGACAAACTGCCGGCCTACGACAATACCTATGGTGGTAATCCGCCGCCGTGGGAGCGCGGCTGGAAGCCCTGAGGCCGGGCCTCGCCTTCCCCTGATCCCAATTCGATTTTTTGCCTTGTCAGGTAACGCAACGCTGGGCGATTGACCTAGCTCAAACATGCGCTACCCTTGTCCACAGACATGCAGTGAGGGACGAGCATGATCCTGATCGCACTCGTAGTCGGTGGACTGGTCGCCGCCCTGCTGATCTATGTCTGGTGGATTTCCGCGAAACAACATGTGAGCTTCCAGCAGGCGCTGCTGCTTTCGCCACTTGCGCTGATCCGTGGGGTGGATGCCAAGGTCCTGCGCGGCGCGGCAAACGAAAAGCGGATCATTTACGTCGTCGCACATCAGTCCCGGCTGGACGCGGCACTGATGCTTTCGCTGCTTCCGGACGAAACCCTTCACATACTGGACGACTATTCGGCCAACGCCGGCTGGCTGGAGCCATGGCGCAGCCTCGCGCGCACGATCCCGTTCAAGGCGGAGCACGTTTTCGTCAGCCGGCGGCTGGTGCGCGTTCTACGCGGCGGGGGCCGGCTCTGCGTTTACATGCCTCCCGACGCGGAACCTGATACACGCGCCTTCCGTCTATATCGCGCCGTGGCGCGCATCGCGCTCCGGGCGGAGGCGCGGGTGATGCCGATCCACGTGGCGGGAACCGGCTCGGGATGGTCCGGGAAGCTCAGCATTCGCGCCCTGAAGCCGGCAACGATTGAGGAACTGGTGGCGCGCAGCAGCGAGGCCGAGACGCGGTCCGGTGCGCTGTACCGGCGCGTGGTCGAGACGCGTGAAGACGAGGCAAAAGCCGCGTAAGCGTCACTCGACAGGAGTGTCGCCAGCCTGTTCCTCGCGCCGCGCGCGCTTGCCATAGGCCTGCGCACTGAACGGCAGGAAGATCAGATAGGCGATCGCGGTCGCCGCCATGGTGTGCCAGGTAAAGCTGAACAACAAGGCAACGTACAGGACGATGCCAAGGATCATTGGCATGACGATATCGCGCCGGATGCGGGTGCCGCGGGTCTTGGCGGAATAGACCGGAAGACGGCTGACCATCAGCAGCGCAATCGCGACTGCAAATCCGCTGCCTACAAATGCGAAGGTGGTGTTGAGCGGCACGCCGAGGAATCCGAGATAGACCGGCAGCATGACCAGCAAGGCACCCGCCGGCGCGGGCACACCAACGAAATAGTCGGCCATCCAGGCTGGCCTGTCCGGATCCTCCAGCATCACGTTGAAGCGTGCGAGCCGCAGGCAGCAGGCAATCGCGAACAGCAATGCGGCAATCCAGCCGAATGCACCTGCCCGGTCGAGAAGATACGCGTAGAGCACCAATGCAGGCGCCACGCCGAAATTGACGATATCAGCCAGCGAATCCATCTGGGCGCCAAAATTCGAAGCGGCCTTGAGCATGCGGGCTACGCGGCCATCGACCGCGTCCAGAAGGGCGGCGAGCAGCACCATGCCCACGGCAAGTTCAAAGCGCTGTTCGAACGCAAGGCGGACCCCGGAGAGGCCGGCACAGACGGCCATCACGGTGACGAGGTTCGGTATGATCAGCCGCAGCGGAATCTCGCGCAGGCGTGAGCCGCGACGCGGGCCATGGGGCTCGAAGGGGGGAAAGGGTGCCATCGGTCGTCAGGACACGCGCACGAGCGGCGACACCGCCTGCGCACCGAACTCGGCGATGATGGTTTCGCCAGCAACCGCCGTCTGGCCGATCGCTACCTTGGCAACCGCGCTCTGCGGCAGGTAGACGTCGACACGCGAACCGAACCGGATGAGGCCGAAGCGATCACCCACCGCAATGTCGTTGCCCGCTTCGGTCCAGCAGACGATGCGGCGGGCGACAAGCCCCGCAATCTGCACCGCGGCCACGCGGCCATGCGGGCTGTCGATGACCAGGCCGTTGCGCTCGTTTTCGGCGCTCGCCTTGTCAAGTTCGGCATTGAGGAACTTGCCCGGCCGATGCTCGATGGCGACGATGCGGCCACGTACAGGCGAGCGGTTCACATGGCAGGAGAAAACATTCATGAACACGGATATACGCGTCATTTCCGTTTCGCCAAGGCCCAGCTCGCGCGGCGGCACTGCTGGACCCACCGCCGAAACGATGCCGTCGGCAGGGCTGACGACCAGCCGGTCATCCACCGGCGTAACCCGCTCGGGGTCGCGGAAGAAGTAGGCACACCACGCCGTCAGGATCACGCCGATCCAGAACAGGCTGGTCGAGAAGACGCCGAGGACGACGCTGACGCCGGCGAAGCCGGCGATAAAAGGCCACCCTTCCCGGTTGATCGGTACGAACGCGTTCCTGATGGTGTCAACGAGGCTCATGCGAGCATCCGCTCCTTGAAAACAAGGCCGGTACGTACCTGATCGGGCATCAGGTAGCAACGCGCGAATGTCGCGCGGCGCTATTCGCCGGCATCGACCTCCGCCGTTCTCCTGCGCACGATAACGCCCATTTCGTCGGTTTCCCGGGCGCGCCGCAGGGTCTCTTCGGCTTCCGTTGCCTCGCGCTGCCGGTCCCACATCGAGGCGTACAACCCGCCGGCGGCAAGCAGCTCCGCGTGGTTGCCGCGCTCGGCGATCTGTCCATTCTGCAACACGATGATCTCGTCGGCGGAAATCACTGTCGAGAGGCGATGGGCGATGACCAGCGTCGTGCGCCCACGGCTGACGAGATCGAGCGCGGCCTGGATTTCCTGCTCGGTCTGCGTGTCGAGCGCGGATGTCGCCTCGTCCAGCATCAGGATCGGCGGCGCCTTGAGGATGGTGCGGGCAATCGCCACGCGCTGCTTCTCTCCGCCCGAGAGTTTCAGGCCGCGCTCTCCAACCATCGTGGCATAGCCTTCCGGCAGCCGCTCGATGAAATCGTCGATCTGGGCGAGGCTTGCAGCGCGCCTGACATCCTCTTCGGAGGCGTCGGTCCGCCCGTATCGGATGTTGTAGCTGATGGTGTCGTTGAACAGGACGGTGTCCTGCGGAACCATGCCGATGGCAGCACGCAGGCTGTCCTGGGTGACGTCGCGTATGTCCTGGCCGTCGATACGCACGGAACCACCCTGGATGTCATAGAAACGGAAGAGCAGGCGAGAGATCGTCGACTTGCCGGCGCCGGAAGGACCGACAATCGCGACCGTCTTTCCGGCCGGAACCTCGAAGGATATGCCTTTGAGGATCGGGCGATTGGCATCATACGAGAACCGCACGTCTTCGAAGGTCACGGTGCCCTCGGTGACGGAAAGCTGCTTTGCATCCGGCTTGTCCTGCACCTCCTCCTTGACGTCGAGCAGGTCGAACATCTGCTCGATGTCGGTCATCGCCTGCCTGATCTCGCGATAGATAAAGCCGATGAAATTGAGCGGCACGGAGAGCTGCATCAGCATGGCATTGACGAAGACGAAGTCGCCGATCGTGTGGGTGCCGCGCGACACTTCCCACGCCGAAAGTGCCATCACCGTCGCCATGCCGATACCAAAAATCACGCCCTGGCCGAAGTTGAGCCAGCCGAGCGACGTCCACGTCTTGGTGGCAGCGTCCTCGTAGCGCGCCATCGATGCATCGAAGCGGCTGGCTTCCATCGTCTCGTTGTTGAAATACTTGACCGTCTCGTAGTTGAGAAGCGAGTCGATCGCCTTGGTGTTGGCGTCGGTGTCCGAATCATTCATTTCGCGACGAATGGCGATGCGCCAGTCGCTGGCCCGCACGGTGAACCAGGTGTAGAGCCAGACGGTCACGGCGATGACGACGACGTAGATCCAGCCATAGACGACCCAGAAAATGATCGCCGTCAGCAGGAACTCCAGGATGGTGGGCGCGGTGTTGAGGATTGTGAAGCGGACGATCGTCTCGATGCCCTTCACACCGCGTTCGATGATACGCGAGAGGCCACCCGTGCGGCGTTCCAGGTGGAAGCGCAGCGACAGGTTGTGCATGTGCACGAAGGTCCGGTAGCCGAGCTGGCGCACCGCATGCTGGCCGACGCTGGCAAACAGGGCATCGCGCAACTGGTTGAAGCCGAGTTGCACGATGCGCACCACATTATACGCGAGCACCAGCATCACCGGGCCGACAAGGAGGGCGGGAATATAGTCGGCCGGCTGCAGCTCGCCCGTCAGGGCATCGGTCGCCCATTTGAAGAAGTAGGGCACCAGCACGAGAATCAGCTTGGCGACCACGAGGAAAACCGTCGCCCAGACAACGCGCAATTTGAGGTCGGCACGGTCGGCCGGCCACATATAGGGCCACAGGTTGAACAGCGTTGCGAATACGGAGCCGGATTCGGCGGAAACGGTCTTGGAAGCCAAGGTGAAGGTCCTAGAAAATGTTATTCGGCCGGCGTCCCGGCGGGAGCGGCACAGCATGATACGAGCAGCCCGCTGACCGAGCGCGACAATGCCTCCAGCGCAGCGCGGTCGACCTCGTAGCGTGAACGCCGGCGTTCAGGCGTCAGGCGGACCAGCCCCGCGTCGACGAGCACCTTGAGATGCTGCGAGACGGTCGATTGGGCGAGATCGAAGCGCTGCACAACCTCCTTGCAGCAGCAGGCATCGACACCGGCGAGATGCTGAAGGATTTCGATACGCGCCGGGTGCGAAAGCGCGGCAAGCTTTGCCGCGATTTCTGCGCGATCACACCCTGGGTGGGTGTCGAAGGGGCGAGGGTCACAATTCATCGTCAATCGGCGATATACGATGAAGTTGTTCCGTTATCAAGGCGAACGCGGAACTGTTGTGCTGAAATGGGCAGGTTGCGGAATCGGAGGTGCACCGGCAACCGCACGCCGCCGGTGGACGATATTCGCGTTGGCCTACTGCTCGACGGTCTCGGCGTCTGGGTCGGCCACCTGGTCGGCAATCGCATCCATGTCGGCAAGTTCGCCTTCCGGCGTCGTCTCCGGCACGCTGAACACCTGCCCGGGCCAGATCATGTCAGGATTGCGGATCTGGTCCTGGTTGGCGAGATAGATCGTCGAATAGCGCACGCCCCTGCCGTAGACGCGGCGCGAGATGCGCCAGAGGGAATCGCCGCGGCGGATGATGACGCCCCGATCGACGCTCTGCAGCGCCGGCGCAGCGGCGGTTTCGGTCTCCGTTGCGGCCTGCTCGGACGGCTGCTGTTCGGGCGTAGCGGCGCTCGGAGCCGGCGCGTCTTGCGCCTGCGGCGTGACCCGAGGCGCAACGGCGGCGATCGCCTCGCCAGGCTCGCGTTCAAACGGCACGGCGGCGCGCGCGACGACCGACCCATCGGCTTCCAGCAGGTCGGCGCGGATCATGTAGCTGCCGACCGGAAGTTCGCGGCGCGCTTCCACGAGGAAGCGGCCGGCCTCCGACACCGCGGATTCGCCAAGCAGAGTCTCGTCGGCATAGACCCGCACCACGCGGCCTGGAATTGCCTGGCCGGCGACATAGATGACACCGCCCTCGATCTCGACGGCTTCGACCACAACGCGATAGCTGATCGCCTCGTCCTGCTGGCTGTCGGCCGTGGATTCCTGCTCTTCTTCGGGCAGGGCCGCGATTTCACGTTCACCGTCTTCAACGGCCCCGTCATCGGACCCGGCATCCTGCCGCGGGGCTGCGTCTGCGGGCTGCTCGACAACGGCCGGCTGATCCGCCGGAGCCGTGGTGCCGGCCGGTGTCTCCGGCTCGTCAGGGGAGGCCTGCTGCTCGGGTGCCGCCTGTTGATCTCTAGAGGCGTCCTCGTCGCGTGACGCCTGCTGGTCCGTGGAAGCGCCCTCGTCGGCTGCCGCCTGCTGATCAGTCGAGGCGTCATCTTCGCGTGACGCCTGCTGATCAGTTGAGGCGTCGTCGTCGGCTGCCGCCTGCTGATCAGGTGCGCCGACGGCATTCTCCTCTTCCGCCGGCGCAGGCTCGTCACCGACTACGTCCGGCTGGCCCTCGGCCGCATCGGTCGAGGGCGCGGTGGCCATCTCTTCCTCTTCGCCCGCAGCTTCATTGTCGGGCTCCGAAGCGGGAGGCGCTTGCGTGGAACGCTGCTCTACGGGTGCCGCCGCCACTTGCTGGTCGTCGCCCTCGGCGCTGTCCGCCGTTGCGTCAGCTTCACCTTCGGCGACAGCATCTTCCGCGGACTCTGGAACGGTAATCAGCTCGGCGGGGGCGCCGGGCGTGTCAACGAGGGCAAGCACCTCACCATCCGGCGTCTCCGGGACCGAGACCACGGCGGTCTCTTCCGACATGATCACGATGTCGCCAGAGATCGAGCGAAGCGAAAGCTGATAGTCGCCAGGTGCGAGCGGATCGTCCAGGACGATGACGAAATCGCCCTCCGGGCCAGCCGTGGCAGTGCCCAGCACCAGATCGCCGTCAAGCACGTCGACCATCGCATCTGCGGCTGCCTTGCCGGCGATCAGAAGCGATCCGTCAGGTTCGACGCGCAAGATGTCGAAGGACGGACGCACGAGGCGATCCTGCTTGTCCATCGTCGCGGCGTCGCCAGGTTCTTCGGCCGGCTCCTCGGAGACGGAGGGCGCATCCTGCGGCTGGTCGGAAGGTGCGGGCTGCGGCTGCGGGCTGACGGGATCCGGCAAAGCGGCAATCGCAGGCGGGTCACGATCGGCAGAGGGCTCGAACAGACCGGTCAAATAGGCCGTGCCCGCCGCCGCCGTTGCACCGCCGGCAACAAACAGAAGAGCCTTTAGCCAACCCACCATGATTCCCGTTCCCTTGCCGCGTTTGACTGCCTCTAGCGTGTTTTACACGCAGCTACAACAAAAAGCCCCAATCGCCTTGACCAGCCTGGTTAACGTGGCCACCAATCATAGCATGAACATGATTCGATCCATCTGTGTTTACTGCGGCTCATCTTCCGGCCGGAGCAGCGTCTATGGCGAGGCCGGATACACTCTGGGCCGATCCATGGCGAAGGCGGGCGTGCGGCTCGTCTATGGCGGCGGCACCAAGGGCATCATGGGTGCCGTGGCGCGCGGTACGATCGAAGGCGGCGGCAAGGTGACGGGCATCATCCCGCGCTTCCTGATGAACAAGGAAGCCACAGAGTCCGCGCTCGGCAAGCTCGACGAGCTCATCGTCACCGACGACATGCATGCGCGCAAGCACACGATGTTTGACCGGTCGGATGCCTTCGTGGCGCTGCCGGGCGGTATCGGCACGCTGGAGGAAATCGTCGAGATCATGACCTGGGCGCAGCTTGGCCAGCATCGCAAGCCGATCGTGTTCGCCAACATCAACGGCTTCTGGGACACGATGCTGAAGTTGCTCGACCACATGCGCGAGGAAGGTTTCGTCCATACCGGACACCTCGTGCAGCCGATCGTGGTCGACAACGCCGATGCCATCGTGCCAGCCGTCCTTGCCGACGCGGCTGCCTCCGGCCTGCCGTCGGAAGGCGACCCGCGGCTTATCGACCGTCTTTAGGCGCGTCGGTGTTCCGGTTGGAGAACATCGACCAGGTATAGAGCGCGAGGGCGATCCAGATCAGCGAAAACGCAATGATGCGGTCGGTGCCGAACGGCTCGCCAAAGACGAACACGGCGATGAGCGCGATCATCGTCGGCGCGATGTACTGCATGATGCCGATGGTCGAGATGCGCAACAGCTTGGCGCCGAAGGCGTAGAGGATCAGCGGAATGGCCGTCACCGGCCCCGACAGCATCAGAAGGCCGATATTGCCGCCCCCATCGGCGAAGAGATGCCCCTGCCCTGTCGTCTCCAGCCAAACGATGTAGGCGAGGCCCGGCACCGAAAGGATGAGCACCTCCAGGAAGAAGCCCTGGCTCGGGCCGACCGGCAGGGTCTTTCGCAAATAGCCATAGGCGGCGAAGGTGATCGCCAGGAACAGCGACACCCACGGCAGGCCGCCGGCTTCGATCGTGAGCACGAGGACGGCGGCTGTCGCGAGCCCGACTGCGATGATCTGGTAGCGGTTGAGCCTTTCTCCAAGAAGAATTGCTCCCAGCAGAACCGTCATCAGCGGGTTTATGTAGTAGCCAAGCGCCGTCTCGACCGTGCGGTCCACCGCGATGGCCCAGACATAGACACCCCAGTTCAGCGAGATGATCGCCGCTGTCAGGGCCGCCATCAGCAGGGTGCGCGGCTGGCGGAACGCGGCCTTGATGTCGCCCGTGCGACCGAGCACGAGAAGCACGACACCGGCGATCGGCACGGACCAGACGATGCGGTGAGCAACCACCTCGGCGGCGGGGATGTAGTCGACCGCCTTCATGTAGAGTGGCAGGAAGCCCCACAGGAAATAGGCGGAGAAGGCGAAAACGAAACCGCGCGTGGCCTGAGACTGCGCCGTTGGCGCGGCGCCGGTCTGGACGTTGGTCTCCTGCATGGTCTCGGCCTGTCGGTTGTTGCAACGGCCTCGTAGCGCGTGATCCGCCACCGGACCAGTGCATATTTCTTATGCATCGATCGATTCGGGTTGAACGTCGCGGCTATTGCGCCGCGACCGCCACGCCCTCGCGGTTCTTCACCAGCTTGTAGATGATCGAGTCCATCAGCGCCTGGAACGAGGCGTCGATGATGTTTTCCGAGACCCCGACCGTCCACCAGCGCGCGCCCGTCGCGTCGTGGGATTCGACCAGCACGCGGGTTATGGCCTCGGTGCCGCCATTGAGAATGCGCACCTTGAAGTCGGTCAGCGTCAAGTCCTCGATCTCGTGCTGGAACTTGCCCAGATCCTTGCGCAAGGCAATGTCGAGTGCGTTGACCGGCCCGTCGCCCTCGGCCACCGACATCTTCTCCTCGCCATCGACGATAAGCTTCACGATGGCCTCGGAGACGGTCTTGATGTTGCCGTTGGCGTCGTAGCGGCGCTCGACCATGCAGCGGAAGGATTCGACCTGGAAGAAGTTCGGCACCGCGCCAAGCGTTCGTCGGGCCAGAAGCTCGAAGCTCGCATCAGCCCCCTCATAGGCATAGCCCTGGGCCTCGCGATCCTTGACGAGGGCGATGAGCGTATCGAGACGTGGGTCGTCCTTGGCAACGGCAACGCCGCGCCGTTTGAGTTCGGCGATGAAGTTGGACTTTCCGCCCTGGTCCGAAACCATCACGCGGCGCGTGTTGCCGACGGTTTCCGGCGGCACGTGCTCGTAGGTCTGCGGTTCCTTCAGCAGCGCGGAGGCGTGGATGCCCGCCTTGGTGGCGAAGGCCGATGCGCCGACATAGGGTGCCTGGCTGTTGGGCGCGCGGTTGAGCAGTTCGTCGAACGCATGCGACAGCCGCGATATCCCGGAAAGAGCCTCCTGCGACAAGCCGGTTTCGAAACGATCGGCGAATGCCGGCTTGAGCATCAGCGTCGGCAGGATGGTGACGAGGTTGGCGTTGCCACACCGTTCGCCGATGCCGTTCAACGTGCCTTGCACCTGGCGCACCCCGGCATCGACCGCAGCGAGAGAATTGGCAACCGCCTGACCCGTATCGTCATGGGCATGAATGCCGAGACTTGCACCGGGAATCCCCGACGCGATGACTTTGCCGACGATGTCGCGCACCTCGGATGGCTGCGTGCCGCCGTTGGTGTCGCACAACACGACCCAGCGCGCGCCCGCATCGTAGGCTGCCCTGGCGCAGGCAAGCGCGTAGTCCGGGTTCGCCTTGAACCCGTCGAAGAAGTGTTCGCAGTCGACCATCGCCTCCTTGCCGGCATTGCGCGCGGCCTCGACCGAAGTCGAGATGGATTCAACGTTCTCCTCGTTGGTGCAGCCGAGTGCGACGCGGACATGATAGTCCCAGCTCTTGGCGACGTAGCACACCGCGTCCGCCTTTGACTGGATCAAGCCGACCACGCCCGGGTCGTTGGACACCGAGACGCCAGCGCGCTTGGCCATGCCGAAGGCGACGAATTTTGCTTTATTAGTGCGCTTTTCCGAAAAGAAGGCCGTGTCCGTCGGATTGGCGCCTGGGTAGCCGCCCTCGACATAGTCGAAGCCGAACGCGTCGAGCAGGTTGGCGATGACGATCTTGTCCTCGACCGAGAAATCGACGCCGGGCGTCTGCTGACCGTCACGCAGCGTGGTATCGAACAGATAGATGCGTTCGCGCGTCATGGCTTGCCTGCAAACTTGTCGGTCGCGTAGATCAGCCGGTCGAGGATACCGGGTTCGGAATAGGCGTGTCCTGCCCCCTCGATCAGGTGGAATTCGGCATCGGGCCATGCCTTCGACAGTTCCCACGCATAGCGCGCCGGGCATGGCATGTCGTAGCGCCCGTGGACGATCAGCCCCGGAATGCCCGCGAGCTTGGTGGCATCGCGTACAAGCTGACCTTCCTCAAGCCAGCCGCCATGCACGAAGAAGTGGTTCTCGATGCGCGCGAAGGCGAGAGCGAAATGGCCCTCGCCGAACCTGTCGGCGGTGTCGGGCTCGGGCAGAAGCGTGATCGTCTGGCCTTCCCACATGCTCCACGCGATCGCCGCCTCGATCTGCGCGGCCTTGTCGTCGCCGGTCAGAATCTTGCGATAGGCGGCCATCATGTCGCCCCGTTCTGCCTCGGGGATCGGCGCGACGAAACGCTCCCACTTGTCGGGAAACATCTCCGAGACCCCGAACTGGTAGTACCAGGCAAGCTCAGCCTTGGTCAGCGTGTAGATGCCGCGCACGACCAGCTCGCTGACACGGTCGGGATGCGTCTGACTGTAGGCGAGCGCCAGCGTGGAGCCCCACGAGCCGCCGAACACCAGCCATCTGTCGACGCCGACCATCTCGCGCAGCCGCTCGATATCGGCGACGAGATGCCATGTGGTGTTGGCTTCCAGCCCGGCATGCGGCGTCGACTTTCCGCAACCGCGCTGATCGAACAGGATGACGTCGTAGCGCGCCGGGTCGAAGAATCGACGATAGGCCGGCGAGATGCCGCCGCCCGGGCCACCGTGGAGGAAGACTGCCGGCTTGGCGCCCTTTGTGCCGACCCGCTCCCAATAGATCGTATGGCCGTCGCCGACGTCGAGAAAGCCGGTCTCGAACGGTTCGATCTCGGTGTAGAGTGTTCGCAAACCGCTCATAGCTGCAGCCCGTGCGCCGGCCAGGCTTGCGTCTCGTGGTCGGGATGCTGAAACGAAATGACGGCTTCCTGCCGCGAATAGAAGGCAGGGTCGTCATAGACACGCGCCTCGAAGATCGTCTCGACCCATGGCAGGCGCGACGCGTGGTTGACCTGGATCTGCGGTGCCAGGTCCGAGCGATCGTCGAACGCGCCGATGGCAAGCTCCAGACCGCCGGGGTGGCGGTAGGTCAGCGGCGTGCCGCACCGCGGGCAGAAGCCGCGGTCGATGTTCACCGACGACTGGAAGTAGGTCGGCTCGTCGCGCGTCCACTCGACACCGCCTTCCGGCGCCGTGACGAGAGCGGAGAAGAACGATCCGAACTGTTTCTGGCACATGCGGCAGTGGCAGATCGACGGTCGCCCGAGCTGGCCATGGATGCGGAACCGCACCGCGCCGCATTGGCATCCGCCGGTCCTGGGGCTTTCGCTCATGATCGTCTCTCCACTGGCCATGTCTCGGTATCGTGGTCTGGATGCTGGAAGCTTTCCAGCTCGGCGAGATAGGGTGCCGCCTCGGTATCGGCATCCGTCGCTTCGCCCGGCAGCGACGGGATTGCATCGGCATAGGGCAGCTTCGCCTCGATGCCCCATTGAATCTCGGGCGCCACCTCCTCGGGATGGTCGAACGCACCGATCGCCAACGCGACGCCGTCGGGCGCCTCGAAAGTCAGGGGTGTGCCGCATTCAGCGCAGAAGCCGCGCTTCACGTGGCTGGACGAATGCCACCGTTTCGGCTCGCCGCGCGTCCATTGCAGCGCACCTTGCGGCGCGGTCGCGAGCGGGGCGTAGAAATTGCCGAACGCCTTCTGGCACATGCGGCAGTGACACACCGAAGCGTTGGTCAACGCACCTTCGATGCGGAAACGCACCGCGCCGCACTGGCATCCGCCGGTGTAGATCGGCTTGTTGTCGAGGCTCATGGCGTTTTCCAACTCATTCCGGCGCGTGGCAGACCGCCTCGACATTGTTCCCGTCGGGGTCGAGCACGAAGGCGCCGTAGTAATTCTCGTGATAGTGCGGGCGCAGTCCCGGCGCGCCATTGTCGCGACCACCTGCCGCCAGTCCGGCCGCATGGAATGCGTCGACCTCCGCCCGCGTCGTCGCCCTGAAGGCGTAGTGGCGGCCCGGCCCGGTCTCGCCGCTCTCATTCAACCAGAAATGCGGCGTCGTGCGCCCATAGCCGCCAACCTTAATGCCGCCGGTGAGATGCTCCGGAACCACGTTGATCATGCTGATGCCCAGCGGTTCGAGCGCCGCATCATAGAACGCCTTGGAGCGGTCCCAGTTGGAAACGGGTATGCCGGTGTGGTCGATCATGGACGGGGCTCCTGTCGGGTGGTGGCTGTGCGGGCGTGATGGTCGGTCGTCAAGCCGGCGGTGATGACGATGTGCTGGCAGACATCGTCGATCTCGCGCAGCACGTCGTCGTTCCAGAAGCGCAGGACGGTCCAGCCGCCGCGTCGAAAGGTTTCCGAACGCTGGGCATCATATCTCGCTCCTGCGTCCTCGGCATGCTGGCTGCCATCGAGTTCGACAATCAGCCGTTTGTCCGGACATGCAAAGTCGACGATGAAGCCCCCGATGGGGAACTGCCGCCTGAACCCCAGCCCCATCAGCCGATGCGCGCGAATCTCATTCCAAAGTTTGAGTTCAGCATCGGTCATCGCTCGACGCATGGACTTCGCGCGTGATCTGTTCTTTGGAGGGAGGGGCGTGTGCGGCACGGTCACTCTCCAGCTTTGAGAAAGGAGTGATCGGAGGACGGTTCTCTACGTTGCCCCCCTCTGGCCTGCCGGCCATCTCCCCCACGAGGGGGGAAATTGGCTGTGTCGATGACGGCATCAATCACCAGCATTGCAGGGTAAGCGGCAACAGACCTGAAGGCTGATCTCCCCCCTCGTGGGGGAGATGTCCGGCAGGACAGAGGGGGGCGCTGTCCCGCCAGCTCTGGTAATGAAAATACCCTCGCCACTTCGCCCCGAGGGCGGAGATTGGATGTGTCGATGATGGCATCAATCGCCAGCCTTACACGATAAGCGACAACAGACCTGAAGGCTGATCTCCCCCCTCGTGGGGGAGATGTCCGGCAGGACAGAGGGGGGCGCTGTCCCGCCAACATCGGTGAAGAAAACGTCCTCACCGCACCACCTCCCACGTCGTCACGCGGTCCCCGGTCTGCGGGTCCTTGCCGTCCTTCAGTTGCACCCCCTGCGCCAGGAGCTCGTCGCGGATGCGGTCGGCCTCGGCCCAGTTCTTGTCGCGGATGAAGGCGAGGCGCGCGTCGATCCGGGCGCGCAGATGGTCTTCCTCCGCATCGCTTACGGGCGCGATCAAAGATTTCACTCTTTGTACTTCACGATCAAATTCAGGAGCTCGACCAAGGTTCTCTGGGACAAATCTGTTGGCCCAATCTTGAAGGGCGATTATGGCTGCTAGTGTCCTTGCGTGCGGACGCAATTGACCGCTCTTCAACAAAGGTCTCAATACAGCCGAATTTACAATATTCTCAATATTTCCGACAGTTTTTCCACTTAATACATCAATTACATTTTTCACAGATTCTGAAGCATCAGAAAAACTACTACGCGGCGCTGAGAAACCTATCTTTTCAATAATTTCTGCTACCGCAAAATGATCACTCTCCCTAGGCTTCTTATTGTTAACCAAGGAATCGAGATAGGAGAACGCCTCAACGGTATTGAGGTCATCGCCGAGCAGCTGAAAGAAGCGCTCGGAGACTTCAATGGATTTGGGGGACGTCGTCCGGTCCGCTGCGAACTGCTTCCACTTCTGGAGCTTGCCTGACGCTTCCTCCAGCTTCCGCACCGAAAAATCGATCGGCTCGCGATAATGCGTCATCAGCATCGCGAGGCGCAGCACCTCGCCGGGCCATTTGCGGCCGCCGAACTTTTCCGTCGACAGCAATTCGTTGATGGTGACGAAGTTGCCTTCCGACTTCGACATCTTGCGGCCTTCGACCTGCAGGAAGCCGTTGTGCATCCAGACATTGGCCATCACGTCCGTGCCGTGGGCGCAGCAGGACTGGGCGAGTTCGTTTTCGTGGTGCGGGAAGATCAGGTCGAGCCCGCCACCGTGAATGTCGAACACCTCGCCCAGATGGTGGCGGCTCATGACCGAGCATTCGATGTGCCAGCCGGGCCGGCCGAAGATGTCGACCCCCTGCCCTTCGAAATGAAAATGCGCCGCCCAACCGGGCTGGTCGGAGGCGCTTTCCTTCCACAGCACGAAATCGCCCGGGTTCTTCTTGTATTCCTTGACCTCGATACGCGCGCCGGCCTGCTGCTCGTCCAGCCTGCGGTTCGAGAGCTTGCCGTAGTCGGGCATCGACGACGTATCGAACAGCACCTCGCGACCTTCAGCGCCGGTGGCGACATAGGCGTTGCCCCTGTCGATCAGTGACTGTGCCATCGCGACCATGCCGCCGATATGCTCGGTCGCGCGCGGCTCGAAGGTGGGTTCAAGGCAACCGAGCGCCTTCACGTCGGCATGGAACTGGCTGGCAGTCTTTTCCGTGACCTTGCGGATCGCCTCGTTGAGGGACAGCGTTCCCGCCGAAATACCGGCGCCGTAATCGCGCAGGGCCCGCGCGTTGATCTTGTCGTCGACGTCGGTGATGTTGCGCGCATAGGTGACGTGCTTCTCGCCGTAGACATGGCGCAGCAGCCGATAGAGCACGTCGAAGACGATGACCGGGCGCGCATTGCCGATATGGGCGAAGTCGTAGACGGTCGGGCCACAGACATACATGCGCACGTTGTGCGGATCGATGGGCGTAAAAGCCTCCTTCGTCCGCGTCAGCGTGTTGTAGAACCGAAGCTGATCCACCGTCTCAGACATGAACTCTCCCTGGCCTGCTGGCCGGGGCGTTTTCTCGTATCTGTCTGATGAGCGAAAACGGCCGGACCAGCGAATGCGCTAGCCGATAATGCAGATGCCGGTAATGGCGAAAGGCGTTTTCATCGCCGCTTTATCGCGCCCGCAGAGGACCGCGTCAAGGCCGATGCGCGTCTGTTGCCGCCGGGCCTTCGTGACCGAAAGGCAACAGCGGGCGGACAAATAAGATTCTATTAAACATGTAACGGAAAGAAGCCGGCGAACTCACTGAAAAGCCCCGCATGCGACACCTTTTCGGCAAATTCGGCCACCATCTCTGAGGGCATGTTCAACACGCGATCCGGTCCGCATGGTTCGGTCCGGACGCACATGGGGAAGACAATGCAACGCACAGCCCATCCCGCCCTTCAGGCCGAATACGAGCGAGCGCGCCGCGAACAATATGCAGCGCTGACCGCGCATTACGGCGAAATCGGCTCGGCGGCGCTGCTTGCCGCATTGGTTTGCGCACAGCAGAAGCGTGACACGGAAGAAGATGCGAGGCCGTCAAAGGCTGCCTAGCAGGCTGACGCCGATCGCGGCCATGACGAGGCCGATGAGCACGTCGAGTACGCGCCACGCCGATGGCCTGGCGAAGACCGGCTGCAGCAGCCTCGCCCCGTAGCCAAGGGCAAAGAACCAGACGAAGGATCCGATGCAGGCGCCAACACCGTAGGCCAGGCGTCCTGCACCCTCGAACTGGGCGGACAACGAGCCGAGCAACACGACCGTGTCAAGATAGACATGCGGGTTGAGGAAGGTGAAGGCGAGGCAGGCTGCGATCGCTGCGCGCAGCGACCCTTCACCCGTGTTGGCCGCAACCATCGCCTGCGGGTTGAGTGCGCGGCGAAACGCGATCACCGCATAGGTAAAGAGAAACGCGGCCCCGCCGATCGTGACGATGGCGATCAGCCTGGGTGAGGTCGCGATCAGGGTGCCGAGGCCGGCGACGCCGGCGGCGATGAGCACCGCATCCGACAAGGCGCAGATGAAACACAACACGAATACGTGCTGGCGCAGCAGGCCCTGACGCAGGATGAACGCGTTCTGCGCGCCGATCGCCACGATCAGCGACAGGCCGAGAAAGAAGCCGGACAAGAATGCTGGAGCATGCGACATCACCATGTCGCTGCCATGCATGGGTCCAGACCGGCTGGCAATGGGCCAGCACGGCGAATGACATGGCCTGATCAGAACAGCGTGAGCTGGTCGTCCGGCTTTTGGGCGTCGTCCGGCTGAGGCTCTTCCTGAAGCACTTCCACGGGCTCCTGGATGTCGGGCCCGGCGTTGGCGACCTTGTTGACCTTGTCGGAGACGGGGATCGTCTCGAAGAAGCCGGGTTCGACCGGCTCCATGATATCGGCGACGTCGCGCGGTTCGTTGCCGACGCAGTCCAGCCAGCGCGCGTAGTGCTCAGGCCGGATGACGACGGGCATGCGGTCATGGATATGCGCGATCTGGCTGTTGGCACCTGTCGTCAGGATAGCGGCGGTGTCGATCTCCGAACCGCCCGGCTCTGCATAGGTCTCCATCAGGCCACCGAAGGCAACCACGCCTTCCCCCGTTGGCCGCACCCAGTAAGGCTGGGCGTTCTTGCGTCCCGTGCGCTTCCACTCATAGAAGCCGGACGCCGGAATGAGTACGCGGCGGTGACGCATGGCGGCGCGAAACGATGCCTTGGTCGCAGCGGTCTCCGAACGCGCGTTGATCAGCAGCGGGAACTGCGACACATCCTTGACCCAGCCCGGAATGAACCCCCAGCGCACCAGCATCGACATGCGATCGGGCTGGTTCGAGCCGGGCTCGCGCGGCATCCCGCCCGCTATGACGAGGATCGGCTGGGTCGGGGCGATATTGTAGCGCGGCGGAAACGCTTCCACCGGAACGCCGAAGATGTCCTCTATCACCGCCGCATTGGGAAGCAGAGCAAACCGGCCACACACGATGTTCAGCGCCTCGACATCAAGCCTTGCGAGGAGACATAGATATCGTAATCGCCCTCGGCATCCCATACCCGCCGTTCGGCGGTGCGCAGATATGCGCGCTTGTCGCTGATGTCACGCTCGATGCGCTGGCGGTCCTCGGGCTTCTGGGCATCGCGCAGCGAGGTCTCGAGCGAATCGAGTTCGCGCTGCAGCGTCTCGCGCGACATGCGCGCATCATGAAGCGCCTTGGCGACGGAATAGGCCGCTTCGAAGCCGGTCGCCAACTCGATCGGGCAGGAATTGGCGTAGTAGCTGCCCTGGCGGCCCTGCTGCAGCCCGTTCTCCGGAGTGCAGTAGAGCCGGATACCCTGCTCCCAGCCCGTCCGCCATTGCGGCTCGTCCACCGGCAGACCGTGTTCACCGCAGGCGCTGCGATGTTCGTTGACATGCGTCTGAGCACGGCCGGCCGCGCCATCCTGCTGACCGAGCTCGAACCAGTTTGCGTTGAGGCACTCTTCCTGGTTCAGCGTGGCGCAGGAGGTGAGCATGACGAGGCCCATGCACGCCGAAGCGAGCGCGCGCAGGAGGGAAAGATGGTTTGACATGATGGCTGCCCCTTGCTCCCTTGCCATATCCGATATCGCGTCGGTGACAGTTCCGATTAGACCGGCTCGCGAAGGTGATGCAAGTCCATGGCGATGAAGGCCGAAAATACAGGCAGTTCGAAATTGGCTCCAATCCGCGCGGTGTCCGCCGCAATCTTCCATGACGACCGCTTCCTGCTCGTGCGGCGCGGCCGCGCGCCGGCGCTCGGCCTCTATGCCTTTCCGGGAGGCAGGGTCGAGCCCGGTGAAACGCTCGAAGAGGCCGTCCGCCGCGAGGTGAGCGAGGAGACCGGGGCCGTGCTTTCGACGGTTTCGCATCTCGTCGACCTCGAACTCCAGTCGGAACAGGGCGACGGCATGATCGAATTTGTCCTCAGCGTCCACCTGGCGCGATTCGACGGTGGAGAGATCGTCGCGGGCGACGATGCTGACGCGGTTGCCTGGCTTTCCGTCGCCGAGATGGAAGAGCTGCCGCTGGCCGGATCGGTGCTGGAAATCGCACGCCGAATCGCCGACGGGGGCCTTCAGGAAACGCCTTGCGGGTGACGCGATCTTCCGCGAAAAGGCTATCCATGCGTACCCTGAAGCGTCTCGTCGTCCCCATACTACTAGCAGCCGGCATACTTGCCTGCATGCCGGCGCGCGCTGCTGAATCGCCGTTCGAGGGTCAGTTGCTGCGGTTGGCCGAAATTCTCGGCTCATTGCACTTCCTGCGCAATCTCTGCGGCGAGGAAGGCCAGGACTGGCGGCTGCGCATGGAGGCCCTGCTGGAGGCGGAGAACCCGGATGAGGACCGCCGGCAACGCCTTGTGGCGAGCTTCAACAACGGCTATCGCGGTTTCGAAGCGACCTACGTCTCCTGTACCCCTTCCGCGCTCGAGGCGATCCGGCGCTACATGCGCGAGGGTGAGGCGCTGACCCGAGATACCGCCTCGCGCTTCGGAAATTAACGCTTCGGGGTTGTCCATAAGATTGTGTTAACTTCCACTCAATTGAGGCGATGCATGCCGCATTTCCCGTGCTAAAAGCCTTAATGGGACATTAAGGGAACCAACGAGCCGGCATCCGCTGGTGATTGGCACGGGTGGAATATATGAATCAGGGTCTCGGCGACATCGATCAGTTGCTGCGTGAAGAAAAGCGCCTTACGGCGGTGGAAAGTTATGAGGAAGCATGGGCAGAAGGCCGCGCCGCCGGTATCGAGCCCGAGATCATGGCGGAGGCCGCCCTGGCGACCGTCCTGGGTGAACTGCTTCGTTCCAACGGCGAGGCCGGAGCGCTGGGGCTGGTGGAACGGATGCGCGATCGCCTCATCTCCGGCGAGTTCGACCCTGAACTGCAGCTCCATTGACCGGACGCGCCGGACGGCGCATTTCCAGCGTCTTTGGTCTCTTCGGATTTCTGGCCCATACTGCCGCCTGAGTCTGCGGAGCAAGACGTGACACACCGGCACCCCCAAGACCTATCCGCCCGATTGGGCATTCTGTGCGCCATCCTGGTTCTCGCCACGGGTCTGCTTTCGGCATCGCCAGCTTTGGCGCTGAGTGAAATCCAGCGCGAAGAGGTCCCCCTACCGCCGCAAGAAGACACTCTCGGCGACGAGATCGAGCGCGAGGACCTGCCGCCACCCGAGATGCGACCGCAGCCGGAGGAAAGCCAATCCGGCCCGGCGGACGAGAAGCCGGACATGAATGTCCCCTTTCCCGATCCGGTCGTCATCCCGAAGACGCCTGCAAAAGAAGAAGGCGCTCCGGTCGATTCGATGCAGGACGACGACATCCCGGTCCCCGAGGTGATCTATGACGTCGAGACGCTGCCAGAACCGGTGCGCAGGATGCGGACGCTGATCATGGAAGCTTGCATGACCGGCGATATCGAGCAGCTTCGACCACTGGTCGGAAGCGGAGACAATGCAACCCAGCTCTCATTCGCAAACATCGGCGACGACCCTATCGAATTCCTGCGGGGGCTGTCGGGCGACGATGAAGGGCAGGAAATTCTCGCCATCCTCTACGAGGTCATGGCGGCTGGCTTCGTGCATCTCGACCAAGGCGCGCCGGGGGAAATGTATGTCTGGCCGTATTTCTTCGCCGTGCCGCTGGAAACACTCGGCAACACGCAGCGCTTCGAGCTCTTCAAGCTGGTCACCGCCGGCGACTACGAGGACATGAAGGCCTTCGGGGCCTACATTTTCTACCGCGTCGGCATCTCGCCGGAGGGTGAGTGGTTGTTCTTCGTAGCTGGTGATTGAGGGCAGTGGGCAGTGGGCAGTGGGCAGTGGGCAGTGGGCAGTGGGCAGTGGGCAGTGGGCAGTGGGCAGTGGGCAGTGGGCAGTGGGCAGTGGGCAGTGGGCAGTGGGAAACATTCCCTAAACTACTCCCGATGCCTACTGCCCATTCCCGATTGCCTGAACTTCGCTATCCCGGCAACGCCTCTGAAAACAGCACCGGCTGCCCCTGCGACGGTGTCGCGATGTCACCTTCCCACATGACACGCTGGCCGCGAATGATCGTGCCGACCGGCCAGCCCGTCACTTCGCGTCCGTCATAAGGTGTCCAACCGGCCTTCGAGCCGACCTTGGCGTTGGAGATGGTTTCGCGGCGCTTCATGTCCACGACGGTGAAATCGGCGTCGTATCCAGCGGCGATGCGGCCCTTTCGCGCGATGCCGAAAAGACGGCCGGGGCCATGGCTCGACAAGTCCACGAAGCGCTCGAGCGACAGCCGGCCGGCGTTAACATGATCCAGCATGATGGGCACGAGCGTCTGCACGCCGGTCATGCCGGACGGCGACGCGGGATAGGGCTTCTGCTTTTCCTCCAGCGTATGCGGCGCGTGGTCGGACCCGAGCACGTCGACGATGCCCTGCGAGATGCCGCGCCAGATGCCGTCGCGATGGTGTGGTGCACGCACAGGCGGGTTCATCTGGATGAGCGTGCCGAGGCTGGCATAGTCTTCGGCGGTAAGCGTCAGGTGGTGTGGCGTCGCCTCGCAGGACGCCACGTCCTTGTGCTGCTGCAGGAAGTCGATCTCTTCCGCCGTGGAGATATGCAGCACGTGGATGCGCGCACGCGCCATGCGCGCGATCCGAACCAGCCGCTCGGTGCACTGCATGGCGGCGATTTCGTCGCGCCAGACCGGATGTGACGAAGGATCGTTCTCGATGCGCTCGCCGAGGCGGTCGCGCAGGCGGAACTCGTCTTCGGAATGGAACGCGGCGCGGCGGCGCGTGCGGCGGAGAATTTCGTAGACGCCCTCGTCGTCTTCGACCAGCAGATCGCCGGTCGAGGAACCCATGAACACCTTGATACCGGCCGCGCCTGGCAGACGCTCGAGCGCACCGACATGCTGGGCATTCTCACGCGTGCCGCCGACCCAGAATGCGAAGTCGCAGTGCATGCGCCCAGTCGCGCGAGAAACCTTGTCGGCGAGTGCTGCCTCGCTGGTGGTCAGCGGATTGGTGTTCGGCATCTCGAAGACGGCGGTAACGCCCCCCAGCACCGCCGAGCGCGAGCCGCTTTCCAGATCTTCCTTGTGCTCCAGCCCCGGTTCGCGAAAATGAACCTGGCTGTCGATGACGCCCGGCAGGATGTGGAGGCCGCCGCAGTCGACCGTTTCACCGGCGTCGAACCGGGAAAGATCGCCCAGCATGGCAATCCTGCCGCCGGCGACACCGACGTCGCGTACGCCCGCGCCATCATGGTTGACCACCGTGCCACCTTTGAGAATGAGGTCGAAACTGCGTGTCATGATGCTATCTCCGACTTTGCCCGGGGGCTTGCCCGCGCCGTTGCCGGGGCTTACGTAATGGCCACGTCAAAAGCAAGTTCAGGCGCGATTCCATGCCAACAGTCCAGCTTTCCGACCGGACGCTCCTCAGGATCGAGGGTCCGGATGCCGAGCATTTCCTTCAGAACATACTCACCACCGATCTCGACGCGCTCGGGACCGGCGAGGCGAAACCGGGCGCGCTGCTTTCGCCGCAAGGCAAGATACTGTTCGACTTCCTGATTGCGCGCGACGGCGACAACGCCTTTCTGCTCGACTGCCGTCGAGAGCTGGCGGACGACTTCCTGCGCAGGCTGATGCTGTACCGGCTTCGAGCCAAGGCGGATATTTCCAAGCAGGATCAGTTGCTTGTGCATGCCTTCTGGGACATCGATTCCGGTGGCTCGCAAAATGATTCATCCAGCGGATCCCTGCGCTACCGTGACACGCGCTTCCCGGCGTCGCTCGGCGTCACGCGGCTTTATGGCGACGGCGTCGCCACCGATGCCGATCAGGACGCCTGGAGCAGGCTGAAAATCCAGCACGGCGTCGCTGAAAGCGGCAGCGACTACGAAGCCGGCGATGCCTTTCCGCACGACGTCCTGCTCGACCAGAGCGATGGCGTGGGATTCCGAAAGGGATGCTATGTCGGACAGGAGGTGGTGTCGCGCATGCAGCATCGCGGCACGGCGCGGCGGCGAGTGATGATCGTGACGAGCGAGCAGGACCTGCCGCGTGGTACCAGCGAGGTGCGCGCAAACGAAAAGACGATCGGCGCGCTCGGCAGTGCCAACGGAGCCGACGGGCTCGCGATCATGCGCATCGACAAGGTTCGCGATGCGATCGATGGCGGGCATGCGATCACCATCGGCGGCGTACCGGTGACGCTCTCCATCCCCTCCTGGGCGCGATACACGCTGCCGCAGACGGACGCTGGCGCGGACGACGCGTGATGGCGGATGTTGCGTCTCCCGCGCCACGGGCCTGGCAACGCATGCTGTCCGGCCGCCGGCTGGACCTTCTGGACCCCTCGCCGCTTGACGTGGAGATTTCCGACATCGCCCATGGCCTTGCCCGCGTGGCGCGCTGGAACGGCCAGACACGCGGCGAGCACGCCTTTTCGGTGGCACAGCATTCGCTCGTGGTCGAAGCAGCGTTCATTGCCGCCGCGCCGGACTGCACGCCCGATGAGCGCCTTGCCGCCCTGCTGCATGATGCGCCGGAATATGTCATTGGCGACATGATATCGCCCTTCAAGTCGGTCGTCGGCGGCGGCTACAAGGACGTCGAGAAGCGGCTTCAGCGCGCCATTCACCTTCGATTTTCGCTGCCGCCCGATCTACCCGCGCGGCTGCACAAGGCGATCAAGAAGGCAGACCAGGTCGCGGCATGGTTCGAGGCAACCCAGCTTGCGGGGTTTTCCGAGGCAGAGGCGAAACGATTCTTCGGCCGGCCCAGGGGACTCAACGTCGACGCCTTGCCGCTCGAACCCAAGCCGGCGAGTGTCATCCAGGCGGAATTCGTTTTGCGGTTCAATGCCATAGAGGAAGCGCGCGGGCGCGATTGGTGAAAAGCCGATTTTTCTGGCAACCTTGTGCCCGTACACGCATTCCACCCAAACTTTTGCCTGAAACCAGCCTGGGGATTTATGGACGAAATACAGCTCAGAACCGCCGACATGCTGGATGCCGGTCAAGCAGCCCTCGTGCAGCTCAGCCAGCTCGCCGTCGCCTACTCGTTTTCGATCCTTGGCGCATTCATCCTGCTCATCGTCGGTTACGTGATTGCCGGTATTCTCGAGCGCTCGGTCTATGCGGGACTTGGGCAGTTTCGCGGTTTTGACGAGACGCTGCGGAAATTCTTCTCGAAGACGGCGCGATACGCATTGCTGATCCTCGTCGGCGTCACTGTCCTGGCGCAGTTCGGAGTCCAGACAGCCAGCATCATCGCCGCACTCGGCGCGATCGGACTGGCGATCGGCCTCGCTCTGCAGGGAACGCTGCAGAACATCGCGGCCGGCATCATGCTACTGGCGCTGCGACCGTTCCGGGTGGGCGAATATATCGATGCGGGATCCGTGGCCGGGACGATCGAGGAAATCGGCTTGTTCGCCACCGAACTCAAGACCTTCGACGGTGTGTATGTGCTGGCGCCCAACAGCGAGCTCTGGAACACGCCGGTTACCAACTATTCGCGCAACCCGACGCGACGGTCCGATATCCTGGTTGGCATCGGTTACAATGACGACATCGGCAAGGCGCTTTCGATCATGCGGGACATGATGGCGAACGACAGCCGCGTGCTGAAGGCGCCGGAGCCGATGGCCTTCGTGGCCGCTCTGGCGGATAGCTCGGTCAACGTCAACATGCGCTATTGGACCAGCGCCGGAGATTTCTGGCAGACGCAGTTCGATTTCACGCGCGCGGTAAAGACCGCGTTCGAGGAGAATGGCATCAGCATCCCGTTCCCCCAACGCGAAGTGCGTTATGTCGGCGCGCCGACGGCCGGGGATACGGGCGTCGAGGCCTGAAGATCACTCCGCCGATCCGGCGACGCCACGATCGGCCTTCACGCATCGTTTATTGCTTTTCGGCCAATCGTCGACACCGGTCGGTCCGACCATGCTAGGATGGATGGATGTTTACCCATCTGCTCCTCTTGTCGTGCGTCACGGCACTCGTTGCATTTTCGGGGGCGGCTCACGCCGCCTGCCCCGACCGGATCATCATTCAACGCGGCGACACGCTCAGTTCCATCGCGCGGGCGTGCGGGGTGAACGTGCCGGCGCTGCGCGGGCACAATCCTGGCCTGATCCCTGATGCGATGCAGCCGGGCACGACCGTGCGCGTCCCGCGGCCCGCACTCCCGACGCCGCTTGAACGAATAGGCCGTCCCTCGATTCAGGTCATGCCCTCCCGGGTGCCAAGCCCGAGCGTTCCGTCGGGCTCCACGGTTATCCTGGCGCCGCCGCCACGGCCCGTGCCGCAGCAACACATCCTGCGCGGCTTTGGCGACAAGCCGGGCCAGATACCGCTGCCGCCGGGCCATTCCTCGCCGTTTCCCTGAGGCTCGAAAGCTTCAACGAAATTGAACGGTACATCGCTTCTATTCATTTCCCTGAAGCGCGGCGCTGCGCTACGTAAGGTGCTCGATCCTTCGAGAGCCCGCCATGTCACATTCAGCGCCCGCCCGCACCGCGCCATCGCCGCTTCCCTGGCTGATCATCATCTGCGGCTGCCTGATTGCCGCGCTCACCTTCGGCCCGCGCTCGGCCATGGGCTTCTTCCAGCTCCCGATGCTGGCCGAGAAGGGCTGGGATCGAACGACATTCGGGCTGGCGATGGCGATCCAGAATCTCGCCTGGGGACTGGGAACGCCGATCTTCGGCGCGCTTGCAGACAAGTATGGCACCTGGCGAGTGCTGGCGCTGTCCGGCATCATGTATTCCGGCGGGCTCGTCATGATGGCGACGGCGGAGTCGGCGACGATGCTGCATGTCGGCGGCGGAGTGCTGGTCGGCCTGGGCGTGGCGTCCGGCTCCTTTGGCATCGTACTCGCAGCCTTCGCCCGCAACGTTCCCGCAGAACGCCGCAGCTTCGTCTTCGGACTCGGCACGGCAGCCGGCTCCGCCGGCATGTTCCTGTTCGCCCCGCTGAGCCAAGGGCTCATTTCCACTTATGGCTGGTACGACACGCTGCTGGTGATGAGCGCAATGATGCTGATCATCCCGGTGCTGGCAGCGCCGCTGCGCGGCAATTCCTCCTCGGGCAACCAACCGCAATCGACGTTCCGGCAGACGGCCGGCGAGGCCCTGCGCGAGGCGCTCGGCCATCGCAGCTACACGCTGCTCATCTCGGGATTTTTCGTCTGCGGGTTCCAGGTGGCGTTCATTACGGCGCATTTTCCAGCCTATATCGACGATATCGGCATCGAAGCGCGCTATGCCGTGATCGCGCTGGCCCTGATCGGCTTCTTCAACATCATCGGTTCGCTGGCCGCCGGCTATATCGGCCAGCGCTATTCGAAGCCGATGTTCCTGGTCTGGATCTATCTCGGCCGGTCTGTCCTGGTCACGGTGTTCCTGCTGGTGCCGCAGACGCCCGCAACGGTGGTGACCTTCTCGATCCTGATGGGGCTGCTGTGGCTGTCGACGGTGCCTCCGACGAACTCGCTGGTCGCGATCATGTTCGGCACCGCGCATCTGGGCATGCTGGGCGGCGTCGTGTTCTTCTCGCACCAGATCGGCTCGTTCCTCGGCGTCTGGCTCGGCGGCTATCTCTACGACCTGTTCGGCAGCTACGATCCGGTCTGGTGGATGGGTGTGCTGCTCGGCCTGTTCGCCGCTGTCGTGCATTGGCCGATCAAGGAGACGCCGGTCGATCGCGGCGCCCTGCAGCCGGCGGAATAATCACGCTTCCTTGCGCGCGCCTGCCAGCATGCGTTGGTAGAACATGCCGATGCCGATCAGCACGGCGCCAAGCCCCATAAAGGACACGGCGCGCAGCACGCCCTCGAGCTCGCGCATGTCGTACAGGAACACCTTGGCCACCGCCGCCACGACAAGCACGGCGGAACCGAGACGCAAGACACGCAGATCGAAGCGCAGACCCGCCGCGAGCACGCCGACGCCGAGCGCCAGCCACACTGCCGAGTAGGTGTAGGTTTCAAGCCCCTCCATCCCCTTCCAGGCACCGATGAACTCGCCCTGGAACACACGCCGCACCGAGAAGCTGACATAGGCGAAGGCAAGCGCGGCCGCGCCCGCGGCAAGCAAGGCGACATACCATTGCGGCCGTCTTCCCCTTGCCCGCCAGGCCAGTGCGGCCATCGCGACAGCCGGCATCAGGTAGGCGAGGAGCAGCAGGTTGATGACCGGGATGGTGCCGGTAGACTCGTTGGTGAACAGCGGATTGAGCGCAATGAAATGCGCAGAGGCGATGGCCAGCACCGACAAGACGCCGAGCCCGATGGAGCCCCAGCGGAAGACCGGGCTCGGCGACCGGTTGTCGAGCGCCAGCAGGATCGCGCCGCCGCCGATCATGATCAGCGTGTAGATCGCCTGCTCGGCAAGTGTCGGCTCCGCCGCGTCGATGACGCCGCCATTCATCGCATGGCGCACCAGCATGGCCGCCCCAAGCAGGGCGAACAGTCCGGCGAATGCCTCCATCGCCAGTCGCGCGCGACCATCTGCGGTGCGATGGAGCTGCCAGGCAGCATAGGCGCATGCTAGCGCGGGAAGCAGGTAGGCCGGCGACAGCGCATTGAGGATCGGGGTCACGGTCAGGAAGTCCTGGCCAACGACCGTCGGATCGACGGCGATGCGCGCCAGCGTCAGCGCGGCGATGCCCGCCGCGATCCAGCCGAGCGCCGGCCAGCGGAGCAACCGCGTGGTCGCTGCCGGTAGCGCAGCCGACAATCCCGTCAGGATCGTCGTCAAGAGCGGACCGAAAGCCGTCATCACGGCGAAGCAGAATGCAAGAGCTGCGCCTCCGGCGAAGAATGTCACCGCCCAGCCGCCGGCCTGCTGCGGGCGCTCGGAGCGCGCAACCAGTTCGGCCGTACCGGACAGCACCACGGCGAGCACGAACGCCGCGCAGGCAAAGCGCCAGTCCACGTCGAGATTGCCGATGGACAGCCAGGCTGTGGCGAGAACGAGCAACGGGAGCAGCGATGCCCAGAAGGCCCAGAGCGCAGCCGTTCTCGGGCTCATTGCGGCCTTGCGCAAGGCCATCACCACACCAGCGACCAGGAAGACGCCTGCTAGCAGCAGCGAATGTGAGAGGAAGGTGTCCGGGCCAGGTTGCAGCCAGACTCCATCGAACACCAGGCCGCCATAGAGGAGGTCGATATCGACATTGCCGCCGAGCAACGGCCAGAGGGTAATGACCAGCGTCGCGAGACCGGCCGCATGAAGCAGCGGCAATGCCCGATCGCGCCAAGCCACCACAACGAGGGAGGCGATGATCAGCGCGGAGGCCCAAGGGCCGGCGTTCACCGTGGAAAGTGCGACGCCGCGCGCGAGGAACAGCGCGATCAGGAACACGAAAACACCGGCGGCGGTTGATGCGGGGTCGATGAATTTTTCACCGGTGCCTGGTCGAGACAGCCAAAGCAGCGCCAGCGCCGCCAGGCCGGCGAGAAGCGACACCGCTACGGGTGCCGGGTCGAGGGTGAAAGAATCGACGAGGTAAGCGAGGCTCCACAATCCCGCCCCGACGATGGCGGCGGCTGCCAGGAACCGCCATCGCCGATGCGCGGCTATGGCCATGGCCGCGACCTGAACGATGGCGAGGTAGAGGAAGAACGTCCAGGCGCTCGGCGCCTCGGAAGCGACAAGCACCGGTGTCAGATAGGAGCCGAGAAGCCCCAGCCCGGCCAGCGCCTGTCCATGAATCAGCGCGGCACCGATCGTCGCCAATGCCACCGCAGCCAGCAGTATGAATCCTGTCGTGGGCCCGACGAACCCGTAAATGGCGTGCGCCGCATAGATGGCCGCGAACAGCGTGAACGCAGAGGCGGCAGTCAGAATCGCCGGGACATACGCGCCGCTCACGCCGGCGACGGGGGCACGAAAACCCCTTCGGCGCGCCAATTCGCCGGCGGCAGCGAGCAACAGCCCAAAGAGGATCGCGCCGGCCAGGCGAACCTGCGGTCCAAAGATGCCGGCCTCGATGGAATAGCGAACCAGGAACACGCCGCCCAACGCCAGCGCCAGGCCGCCAACCCAAACCGCCCAGCGCGAGCCGATCGCGGTCTCGAAGTCGCGCGCAGGCCTCGGTTCCGTTCTTTCGCCTGCCGGCTCTTCCGGCTGCGCCGGCGCATCATCGCCAACCCGCGCTGCCTGCGCCCATGGCCCGCTGGCAGCGACCTCTTCGTCGATGTCCTCCGGCTCGGGATCGGAGACATGCGCCGCCGGGTCGGCCTGTCCGACAATTCGCTCGGCATCGGCCTCTGTCTGCGGCACTTCGCTCGGGAGCGAAGCGGTCGGGAGACTGGCTCTCAGTGCGCTGAAGTCCCGTTCAAGCGTCTTGATCCGCTGGTGCTGCTTGCGCAAGACCAGTCCACACGCCACGAGGGCGAACAGGACGATGAGTTCCATTGCGCCTGCACCCTCCAGCCGGTTCGCGTGTCAGCGCTGGATGCGCGACAGCGGGAAGATCGAACAGGTTTCCGTGCCAAAGGCAAGCAGCTTGCCGTTCTCGTCAACGAGACGCGCTTCGGAGACCGCCAGCGTCCGTCCCTTGTGCACGACCTTGCCTTCGCATGTGACGATGCCCGTCTTCGGAGTGATCGGCCGGGTGTAGTTGATCTTCATCTCTGCCGTGGAATAGGCCTCGCCTGCATCGAGCAGCGTGTGCACACAGCAGCCGAGTGCGGAATCCATCACGGTCGCGGCCCAGCCGCCATGCACGCCGCCAAGAGGGTTGAGATGACGTTCGCCCGGCAATCCCTTGAACACCGCCCTGCCCTCGCCGACTTCGACCAGCGCGTAGTTCATCCGCGCCACGATCGAAGGTGCCGGATAGACTCCGTCGATCAGCCGTTGCAATTGCTCCAACCCCGAGAGTCCAACCACATCTTCCAGCGGAATCGATCCCAGCCCGATGCGCACGACGTGGCCGGGAAATACTTCAAGCTCGCTCATGCGGCATGTTCTCCATCTTGGCGGGTGAGATGCCGGCGCAGCGCGGCGAGAAATCCGGCGCGCGCCTCGGGCGGCTCGATGCCGCGCGGCTCATAGACATGGCGGGCGAAGAAGAACGCGGTCAGCCGGAAAGCGTCGTCAATCGTCGCCGCGTCTGCCTGCAGGCCGGAGCCGCGCTGCAGGAAGGCCGGCAGCGCCAGCATCCGTTCAGCCCAAGGCGACCCTGCCGAACGGCTGACGGCGCGTCCTGTTTTCGGCGAAACGTAGACGAGGTCTTCGCGAACTCCGGTTGCGGCACAACGGGAAAGGTCCAGTCCAAAGCCGAGTTCTTCGAGGATCAGCAGTTCGAAACGCACGACCAATTCGCCCGCCGAGGCCGGTTCGTCGAGATGTTCGATCACCACCATGAAGGTTTCGTAGAGCCCCGCATGCGGGTCGCGCTCAGGCAGCAGGCGCAAATGGGAAGCCAGGGTTTGAAGCCCATACACGGCACAGGCGCTGTCAAATAGACGTGCGGCGTGCAGTTCGAGAGGCTCCACCTGGAAGGTGCCGAGATGCTCGTCGAGGCGCGCGCGCCAGGTCAGTTCGACGCGGTTTCCAGCTTGCAGGACGGGCTGCTGGCGCTTGGAACGCCCGCCGCGAACCATGCCGAGATGCCGGCCATGGGCGCGAGTCATCACTTCGAGGATGACGCTGGTCTCGCCATGCTTCCTCGTGCCGAGAACGATTCCCTCGTCGCGCCATTCCATACGCAGAGCCTTCCAACAATGTGAGGCCAAATTCAAGCTGGCAGGCAGACGGCTCTTGCCATCCGATTTTGCCTGACTAAAGTCAGACAAATGCAGAAGACATCGATCGAGCGCGTGCGCAGCTTCAACCGCCTGGTCAGCCAGCGCATCGGGGCGCTGAATGACAGCTATCTTGGGCGCGGCCGTCCGCTGGGGCAGGCACGGCTGGTGTTCGAGACAGGACCTGACGGCTGCGACGTTCAGGGCCTGCGTGACAGGCTCGGCCTCGACTCAGGATATATGAGCCGCCTTCTGCGTACGCTTGCCGAAGATGGGCTCGTCTCCGTCGACGAGGATCCATCGGACAGGCGTCGCCGTATCCTGCGCCTGACAGAGAAAGGAAGCGCAGAACGCGCGGCCTATGATCGCCTTTCCGACGATTTCGCGTGCTCGATCCTCGAGCCGTTGCGTGAAGCCCACAGGGAAAGGCTAGTGTCGGCGATGGCTGAGGTGGAAAGACTGATGAATGCGGCGGCCGTGACCATCGGCATCGAACCAGCCGACAGCGAAGCGGCGCGGGCCTGCGTCGACGCTTATTTCGCCGAGCTGGACCTTCGTTTCGAGGGCGGCTTCGACCCTGGAAGCGGCGGGTACTCGAGCGCTGAAAAGACCGGCGCGGAATGCTTCCTGCTCGCACGCCTTCACGGACGGGCGGTGGGTTGCGGCGCGCTCAAGGCGCTGGATGACGCGACCGGCGAGATCAAGCGCATGTGGATTGCGCCCGACATGCGCGGAATCGGGCTGTCGCGGCGGCTCCTGGATGCGCTGGAGGCGCAGGCCCTGGAGCTTGGCATGACGCGTGTGCGTCTCGATACCAATCGCGCGCTGGCCGAGGCACAGGCGCTCTACCGCAAGGCAGGGTACGAGCCGATCCCGCGCTACAACGACAACAGCTACGCCGATCTCTGGTTCGAGAAGACGCTCGACACAGGCGATCAGCCGGGGAAATCGAGCCCCATCTCGCGGTAGCGCTCCGGGTCGTCGCCCCAGTTCTCGCGCACCTTCACGAACAGGAACAGATGCACCTGCTGTTCGAGGATTTCGCCGATCTCCTTGCGTGCCGACTGGCCGATGGCGCGGATCGTCTCGCCCTTGTGGCCGAGCACGATCTTTTTCTGGCTGTCGCGCTCGACATAGATGACCTGTTCGATGCGCACCGAGCCGTCCTTCTTTTCTTCCCACCGTTCGGTCTCGACATGGGACGAATAGGGCAGTTCCTGATGCAGCCGAAGATAGAGCTTCTCGCGGGTGATCTCGGCCGCGAGCTGGCGCATCGGCAGGTCCGAGATCTGATCTTCCGGGTAATACCATGGTCCTTCGGGCAGGCGGGCGGCGAGAAACGCCAGCAGGTCCTTGCAGCCCGACCCGGTAAGCGCGGAAACCATGAAGGTGCGCTCGAACTGAACCTTTTCGTTCGCCTCGGCAGTCAGCTTCAGCAACTCCTCCGGCTTGACGCGGTCGACCTTGTTGAGCAGCAGCACCTTTGGCTGCTCCACCTTCACGAGCCGCTCAAGGATCGCCTCGGCGTCGCCCCTGATGCCGCGCTCCGCGTCGATAAGCACGAGAATGATGTCGGCGTCCCTCGCCCCGCCCCAGGCCGTCGTCACCATCGCCTCGTCCAGCCTGCGACGCGGCTTGAAGATGCCAGGCGTGTCGACCAGCACGATCTGCGCGTTGTCATGCGTGGCGATGCCGCGAACCACGGCGCGGGTCGTCTGCACCTTGTGGGTGACGATAGAGACCTTTGCGCCGACGAGCTGGTTGACCAGCGTCGACTTGCCGGCATTCGGCGCGCCGATCAGTGCGACGAAGCCGGAACGGGTCGGCACAGGTGTGGTTTCGTCGCTCATCGTGTTTCCATCTCCTTGTGCCACACGCCCTCGCGCACCAGAACCGCGGTTGCAGCGACCTGCTCGGCTTCGCGCTTCGAGCGCCCGGCGCCGGCGGCAGGCTCGATGCCGTCGATGCGCACTTCAACCTGGAAGACTGGGTCGTGGTCGGGGCCGTCGCGGCTGACCACCACGTAGACGGGTGCGTGCTTGACGCGCTGGTGTGCCCATTCCTGCAGTTCGGTCTTGGCGTCCCGCCGGGCGGCGCTCGGCGCTTTCGAACGGTTGTCCCAATAACGCAGGATGAAGCCACGTGCCTGTTCGAGCCCGCCTTCGAGATAGACGGCGGCGATCAGCGCCTCCATGACGTCGGCGCGCAGGTTGACGCGCTTTCGGCCGGTAAGCGTGCGCAATTCGCTGCCTGCGAGGATCAGTTCCGACAGGCCGACTTCGTCAGCCACTTCGGCCAGCGCCTCGGCATTGACCAACGCGTTATGCCGCAAGGACAGTTCACCTTCAGGCGCGGTGGGGTTGGCTTCGAATACGAGTTGCGCCACCACCAGCCCGAGCACGCGGTCGCCGAGAAATTCGAGGCGCTGGTAGTCGGCGCCGTCGGCACCGCCCCGCGCACTGGCATGGGTCAGCGCACGGCGCAGCAGGTCGAGATCGGTGAAGACGAAGCCGGTGATCGCCTCAACGGCGGCGACCAGCGCCTGGTCATCGAGCTTGTGCGATCTGTTGAGCGTAGCGGCCATTCCCTACCTGACCATGTCGAGGAAGCGCGACGGACGCAAATCTCCAGGCCATCTCCAGATTTCGAGCGGGCTGGCGCCGCCGGCGATAGAGAAAAAGATGATGTTGGCGCGGCCGACGAGGTGGTCCTCCGGCACGTAGCCGACGGTGAAGCGGCTGTCGGTGGAGTTGTCGCGGTTGTCGCCCATCATGAAATAGTGCCCTTCCGGCACCACGAATTCGCGCGTGTTGTCGCCGATGCCGTTCGGCGTCAGGTCCAGCGTATCATAGGACACGCCGTTGGGCAGCGTTTCGCGCCAGACTTCGACCGGGCGGTCCATCTCGGTGATGTCTGGGTTGTTGATCTCGCCGATGCGTTCGCGCGGCACCGCCTCGCCGTTGATGTAGAGCTGGCCCTCGCGCATCTGGATGCGGTCGCCCGGCAGCCCGATCACGCGCTTGATGTAGTCGAGCGAGGGATTTGGCGGAAACTTGAACACGGCCACGTCGCCACGCTCGGGTGCCCCGCCCCAGATGCGACCGTCGAAAAGGTTCGGCGAGAACGGAAACGAATGCTTCGAGAATCCGTATGCCCACTTGGTGACGAAGAGGTAGTCGCCTTCGAGCAGGGTCGGCCGCATCGAACCCGACGGAATCGAGAACGGCTGGAACAGGAATGTCCGGATCACGAGGGCCAGGAGCAGGGCCTGGACGATGACGCTGACGGTCTCGCCGAGTCCGCCGGATTTCTTCTGCGATTGGTCAGCCACGCGGGTGCAGTCCTCTGGTTTGAATGGGGTTCGTCTTAGCGGCTTGCGTTGCGCGCGGCAACGCCAAGAACGTCACGGCGAAGGCCTCGCTTCGATCACCACGAACGCTTGTGCCAATGGAAAATCGTCGGTGATGGTGAGATGGATGAAAGGGACATGCCCCTCCGGCATCAGCGCGGCAAGGCGCCTTGCGGCACCACCGGTCAGCCGCATGGTCGGCTTGCCGCCGGGCAGGTTCACGACGCCCATGTCGCGCCAGAAGACGCCGCGCGCAAGGCCGGTGCCCAATGCCTTGGCACACGCCTCCTTGGCGGCGAAACGCTTAGCGTAGGACGCTGCGCGCAGCTTGCGCCGGTCGGACTTGGCGCGTTCGATCTCCGTGAATACGCGATTGACGAAGCGCTCGGGATGGCGCTCCAGCGTCTTTTCGACGCGCCTGATGTCGATGAGATCGCTGCCGATGCCGATGATCATAGGCTTCGGCTACCGGGCTTTACGGGCGGGATTGCGGCGAGCTCCGGCGGAAGATCGTCGGCGGGATAGGCCGGCACCTCGTATTCGGCAAGGGCGACGAGCGGGACGCCGACATCGGCCTTTCCCGCGGAGCGATCAATGATGCAGCAGGCGGCCGCGACCTCGGCACCGAGCTTTTCCATGCAAGCCACCGTTTCGCGGATCGACAGCCCGGTGGTGACTATATCCTCGACGATAACGACGCGGGCGCCGGGCTCGATCTCGAACCGGCGCAGCCGGAACTCGCCCGCCTCCCGCTCGACCCATATAGCCGGCACGCCAAGGTGACGCGAGGTCTCGTAGGCGGGAATGAGCCCGCCAACCGCGGGGCCCACGACATAATCGATGCGGCCGGGCACCTGGGTTCGGATACGCGCCGCCAGCGCCCTGCAAAGCCGTTCGGTCTTGTCGGCGTGCATGAACACACGCGCCTTCTGCAGGAAGATCGGGCTGCGCAGGCCCGACGTCAGGATGAAATGTCCCTCGAGTATGGCGCCAGCCTCGCGGAACGTGTCCAGCACATCCGTGGTGTTCATGTCGGTCGTCTCCCGTCAGCCGTTGACGCGCGCCGCGCCGCTGACGCTTGCATTGTCCTTGAGCTGAGAAATCAGCCGGTTGAGGTGTTTCAGATCCCATACTTCGAGGTCGAAGACCATCTCGGTGAAGTCCGGCGCGGTCTGCACCATGGAAAGCGTGTGGATGTTGGCGTCGTTTTCGGCGATCGTCTGCGCGATCGAGGCGAGCGATCCGGGTTCGTTGATGGCGGTCACGGAGATGCGGGCAGGAAAGCGCTCTTTCCTGTCGTCGTCGATATCCCAGCGCACGTCGATCCAGCGCTCCGGCTGGTCGTCATATTCGGTCAGCGACGGCGACTGGATCGGATAGATGGTGATGCCCTTGCCGGGCTGGACGATGCCGACGATGCGGTCGCCGGGAACGGCACCTTCGGGGGCAAACGAGACCGGGAGATCGCCCCGGACGCCACGGATCGGCACCGGGCCCACGGACCCGGTTTCAGACTGTCGGTTCTTGCGCGGCGGGGCGCGACCGGGAATCTGGAACAGCATGCCGGCGGCGTTGCGCAGGTTGAACCAGCCCTCCTCGCGCTCCTTCGGGGCCTGAGCTGCACGCTCTTCCTTGTGATCGGGGAAAACCGCCCGCATCACATCAGGCGACGACAATTCGCCGCGCCCTACATCGGCAAGCACGTCTTCCACGTCCTTGCGCGCGAGGCGGTGGAGAACCGGCTTGATCTGCTCCTTGGAGAACGTCTTGCCCGCCCGCTCGAATGCGCGTTCGAGGATGCGGATGCCAAGTCCCGAATATTGCTTGCGGATCGCGTTCTTGGTGGCGCGGCGGATGGCGGAACGCGCCTTGCCGGTAACGACGATCGACTCCCATGCCGCCGGCGGCACCTGCGCCTTGGAGCGGATGATCTCGACCTCGTCGCCGTTCTTGAGTTCCGTCATCAGCGGCATGATGCGGCCATTGACCTTGGCGCCGACGCAGGTGTCGCCGACATCGGTGTGAACCGCATAGGCGAAATCGATCGGTGTGGCGCCGCGTGGCAGCGCGATGAGACGCCCCTTCGGCGTGAAGGCGAAGACCTGGTCCTGGAAAAGCTCGAGCTTGGTATTTTCGAGAAACTCTTCCGGGTTGTCGCCCTCGGCCAGCGCCTCGATTGTCTGACGCAACCACGCATAGGCGTTGGTATCCTTGGAGATCGAGTGGCCGGGAATCTCCTTGGTGCTGCCGTGATCCTTGTAGATCGAGTGGGCGGCGACGCCGTACTCGGCGATGGTGTCCATCGCCTGTGTCCGGATCTGCAGTTCCACGCGCTGGCGGGAGGGGCCGACGATCGTTGTGTGGATCGAACGATAATCGTTCTGCTTCGGCGTCGAGATGTAATCCTTGAAGCGGCCCGGTACCATCGACCACGCGATATGGATCGCGCCGAGCGCGCGATAGCAGTCCTCGACATTGGCCAGGACGACGCGAAAGCCGATCAGGTCGGAGAGCTGCTCGAAGGAAATCGCCTTGGTCTCCATCTTGCGGAACACCGACCACGGCTTCTTGCGACGGCTCTTCACCTCGGCATAGAGCGCATGCTCGACGAAGAGTTCCGACAGTGCGTGCTCGATCTCCTCCACCAGCCCCCTGTTGCGCTCGAAAAACGAGGCGAGGCGTTCGGTGACGGCCGCGTGGGCTTCCGGGTTGATGGTGCGAAAGGCGAGTTCCTCGAGTTCCTCGCGCATGTCCTGCATGCCCATGCGGCCAGCCAGCGGCGCATAGATGTCCATCGTCTCTTCGGCGATGCGCACGCGCTTGTCGTGGCGCATGTGCTCCAGCGTGCGCATGTTGTGGAGCCGGTCGGCAAGCTTGACCAGCAACACACGCACGTCGTCGGAGATGGCGAGCAGAAGCTTGCGCAGGTTCTCTGCCTGCTCGGCCTTCTTGGAGACGAGATCCAGCTTCTTGAGCTTGGTCAATCCTTCGACGAGCTTGCCCATGTCGGGACCGAACAACGTGTCGATCTCCTGACGGGTGGCAGACGTGTCCTCGATCGTATCATGCAGGAGCGCGACCGCGATGGTCGCCTCGTCCATGCGCATGTCGGTCAGGATCGCGGCGACTTCGAGCGGATGGGAGAAGTAGGGGTCGCCGGAAGCGCGCTTCTGGTGGCCATGCTTCTGCATCGCATAGACATAGGCCTTGTTGAGCAGGGCTTCGTTTACGTCAGGCTTGTAGCGCTGGACGCGCTCGACAAGCTCATACTGACGCATCATGGGCGATGTTCCTGCTCATCAAACGAAAACATGCGCCGCGCAGAATTGCGGGCGCATGTTGTAGATAACCATCAAACGGCCGGGGATAAAGTGACGTTTGCTGGTCCAGGGATCAGAAGTCGTCGCTTTTTTCCGGTGGCACGAGTCCTTCGATGCCGGCGAGGAGATCTTCTTCCGTCATGCGGTCGAACGCAACGGCATCATCATCGCTCTCGGCCTCAGCGGTGACAGTGCCAGCCGATGCATCAGGAAGCACCGGCGCCTCGGGCGCCTCGGGCTCGTCGACCTCGACATGCTTCTGCAGCGAGTGGATCAGATCCTCCTTGAGATCGCCGGGCGAAAGCGTCTCGTCGGCAATCTCGCGCAGCGCCACGACAGGATTCTTGTCGTTGTCGCGATCGATCGTGATCGGCGCACCCTGCGAGATCTGACGGGCGCGATGTCCAGCGAGGAGAACCAGCTCGAAGCGGTTGTCGACCTTGTCGATGCAATCCTCAACAGTAACGCGGGCCATTCATTGCCCCTTTCATTCGTGGAATTGTTGGAAGGTTTGCCGGTGCATAACGCGCGCGGGCCCAAAACACAAGCGTTGTCGCACGCCACGCAGGGCGACGCCGCTCTGCTGCCTGTCGCAAAATCGTGAATAATTCGCACATTGCCGCCGGTAGCTGCCCTTGGAATGGCCATAGGGCCGCGTTATCTCACTTCATTGCAACCTGTCAGGTTTGTTGATTTCCCTGGCAAACGACGCGTTTGGCGCAGTCATATTGATGACCAAGGACTATTTGAGCATGTTCGACCAAAGGGAAAAGATCGCGCTCTTCATCGATGGAGCCAATCTCTATGCGACGTCCAGGGCACTCGGCTTCGACATCGACTACCGCAAGCTGCTCGCCAGCTTCCAGAAGCACGGATACCTGCTTCGTGCCTATTACTACACCGCTCTCGTCGAGGACCAGGAATACTCGTCGATCCGGCCGCTGATCGACTGGCTCGACTACAACGGTTACAAGGTCGTGACAAAGCCGGCCAAGGAGTTCACCGACGCCACCGGCCGCCGCAAGATCAAGGGCAACATGGACATCGAACTCACCGTGGACGCACTCGAACTGGTGCCGCATGTCGACCACTACGTCATCTT
Source organism: Mesorhizobium sp. CAU 1741 (assembly GCF_039839275.1). Lineage (NCBI taxonomy): Bacteria > Pseudomonadati > Pseudomonadota > Alphaproteobacteria > Hyphomicrobiales > Phyllobacteriaceae > Mesorhizobium > Mesorhizobium sp. CAU 1741. Next base: position 454,740 of record NZ_JBDOQP010000003.1, read on the forward strand.
CTCCGGTGACGGCGACTTTCGCAGCCTGGTGGACGCGTTGCAGCGCAAGGGCCGCAAGGTGTCGATCGTCTCGACCATGGCCTCGCAACCGCCGATGATCTCCGACGACCTGCGCCGCCAGGCCGACCATTTCATCGACCTCAATTCGATGAAGGCCGAGGTTGGACGCGACCCGTCGGAACGGCCGGCTCGGCGCGTTGAACCGGAATACGACGAAGACGATCTGTGATGCCGCCCTCACCGCTGGCGGAGGCGGAACCGCCGCGCGACTGCGCCTTGTGCCCGCGCCTGCACGACTTCATCGCCTTATGGCGCGAACGCGAGCCGACTTGGTTCAACGCGCCGGTGCCGACATTCGTCGCGGCAGCGGGCGATGACACCGTGGAGCTGCTTATCGTCGGTCTAGCACCCGGGCTACGTGGCGCGAACCGTACCGGCAGGCCTTTTACAGGAGACTTCGCAGGCGAGCTTCTTTACTCGACGCTGTCGCGCTTCGGATTTTCCACCGGCACGTTCAAGGCGCGCCCGGACGATGGCGTGACATTGATCAATGCCGCGCTGACCAATGCGGTGCGCTGCGTGCCGCCGGAGAACAAGCCCGTCGGGGCCGAAATCTCCACCTGCCGGACGTTCCTGGTACCGACGATCGCCAGGTTTCCGAAGCTGCGCGCCATCGTGACGCTTGGCACGATCGCACACCAATCGACGGTAAGGGCACTTGGTCGCCGGGTCGCGGAGTTCCCGTTCGGGCACGGTGTGCGGCACGAAGCGGGCGATGTGACACTTTTTTCCAGCTATCACTGCTCGCGCTACAACACCAATACGGGACGGCTCACCGAAGAAATGTTCGTCAGCGTCTTCCGGGATGTGAGGGAGTTTCTGGGGTAGGCAGTGGGCAGTGGGCAGTGGGCAGTGGGAGCAACCCGAGCGCTGGTCCAGCTCAATCATCCTGACCGCTTTCTCCCCCCTTGCCTACTGCCTGTTGCCCAACTGCCCCATTTCACCCATGTGCCTTGAGAAGGCGGGCTTTTTCACGCGACCAGTCGCGCTGCTTTTCCGTCTCGCGCTTGTCGTGCAGCTTCTTGCCGCGCGCGACGGCCAGCAGCAGCTTGGCCCGGCCCTTTTCGTTGAAGTAGATCTTCAACGGGACCATCGTCATGCCTTCGCGTTCCACGGCCTGGGCAAGCCTGGCCATTTCCTTCTTCTTCAGAAGCAGTTTCCGGCGGCGGCGCGGCTCGTGGTTGAAGCGGTTGCCCTGCAGATACTCCGGCAGGTACGAGTTGATCAGCCAGATTTCGCCGCCTTCCACGGAAGCGTAGGATTCCTGAATATTGGCCTGGCCCTGACGCAGCGACTTCACCTCGGTACCGGTCAGCACGATGCCGGCCTCATAGGTGTCCTCCACCTCATAGGCAAAACGCGCCTTGCGGTTTTCTGAGACGGTCTTGCCGTTCGTGGAGGTGTTGATCTGCTTCTTGGCCATGGCGGTAAGATGGGGACCGGGGCCCTCAGTTCAACAGGCCGGCGTGGACGAGGGCATCGTCGATGCGTGCCTGGGTCGCAGCCTCGATCGTCATCAGCGGCGCGCGCACGACATTCTCGACCTTTCCGAGCCGCGACAGCGCATATTTCGTGCCGCAAACGCCGGGCTCGATGAACAGCGACTTGTGGAGCGGCATCAGGCGGTCCTGCAGCTCGATTGCCCGGTCGCGTTCGCCCGCGAGCGTTGCCGCCTGGAATTCCGCGCACAGACGTGGCGCGACGTTGGACGTGACCGAGATCGCACCGACACCACCATGCGCGTTGAAACCCAGCGCGGAGGCGTCTTCGCCGGAAAGCTGGATGAAGTCCCTGCCGCAGGTGATCCGCTGCTCGGAAACCCGTTCGACCTTGCCCGTCGCATCCTTGACGCCGACGATGTTCTTGAAGTCACCGGCGAGCTGCCCCATCGTCTCCGGCGTCATGTCGATAACCGAACGCGGCGGAATGTTGTAGATGATGATCGGCAGCGATGTCGCCTTGGCGATCGCGGCAAAGTGGGCGTAGAGGCCGCGCTGGGTCGGCTTGTTGTAGTAGGGCGTCACAACCAGAACGGCATCGGCGCCGACGCTCTCGGCGTGCTTGACCAGTCCCACCGCCTCGGCGGTGTTGTTGGAGCCAGCACCGGCGATGACCGGCACCCGGCCGGCGGCGACTTCGACGCAGAGCTCGACCATCTCACGATGCTCCCCATGCGAGAGCGTGGGGGATTCGCCCGTCGTACCCACCGGCACGAGGCCGTTGGTGCCTTCGGCGATCTGCCATTCGACGAAATTGCGGAACGCGTCTTTGTCGAGGGTACCATCGCGCGTGAAGGGCGTGACGAGCGCGGTGAATGACCCTCTGAACATGGTATGAGCTCCCGGATGCCGTAGCGGCGATAGTGAGTGGCGTTTGACTGCTGGCTTCTAGCCGAACGCAAGGCCGCGCACCATAGTCTTGACATGAGTAGCCGGCAAGTATGAGCCGATGCAGCCCTTTCGAATTGAAATCGATGCGCTAACCTTTCGTTTACGCACTTTTCACCGGACGCGGATAGGATCTGAAAACACCCATCCACCCGCGTATTCTGTATGGAACAGGGATCGACTTTTCATGGAAGGCAAGAACCTCACCCGCGTGTCGCTCGCCGGCCTGGCTCTCCTCATGGCGCCCGGCCTTGCATTGAGCGATGTCGTACTGCCGACGAACGGTCCTCTGCCCTTCGCTCGGCCATACGCGGCCGCGGGGTCGACTGCAATCGATACCGTGATGACCAATTCGGTCGCCGCCTATGCAGCGCCCGCAACGACGGCCAAGCTGGTCACCGGGGGCAGCGTCGTCCAGTTGAAGAACGGGCTCGACGCCCTGTCCGACGGCAATATTTCCCGCGCCCGACAGGTACGCGACAGCCTGCCGGAGAACGCTCTCGACCGCCACATCCTGATGTGGGCGATCGCGGTCTCCGGCGCCGACGGCGTGCCAAGCTCGGATATCGCGGAAGCGGCACGGGCTCTCGGCGGTTGGCCAGGGATGGCGACGCTGCGCGCCAATTCCGAACGCGCCATGTTCCGCGAAGAGCCCGGCCCGCGCGTTGCGCTGGCCGCATTCGGCAATTCCAGGCCGCAGACGACCGAAGGCGTCATCCTGCTTGCCCGCTCGCACGTCGCGGTCGGCAACACCCAGGCGGCCCGCGCCGTGCTTGGCCCGTTCTGGCGCACGGAAAAGCTCGAGGCAAAGGAAGAGCAGGCGATCCTGCGCGAATTCGGCAACGTCATACCCGCCGCCGACCACCGCGCCCGCATGGAGTTCATGCTTTATAATGACCGCATCACCTCGGCCGAACGGGTCGCGGGGTTGGCCGGCGGCCGCGAGCTGACAAAGGCGTTCGCCGCCGTCACACGCAACGAGAAGAACGCGTCCAGCCTGCTGAACGCCGTGCCGCAGGCGCAGCGAGGAGCCGCCTTCGTCTTCGCGCAGGCCCGTCACCTGCGACGGACCGGCAAGTACAAGGAAGCCGCGGCGGTGATGCTCAAGGCACCGACGGACGCACCTTCGCTGGTCGATCCAGATCAGTGGTGGGTGGAGCGCCGGGTGCTGTCCCGCGAACTGCTCGACATCGGTGATCCGGCGACCGCCTATCGGCTAGCGGCAGCCCACGCGGCAGAAAGCCCCGCAATGGCGGTGGACGCAGAATTCCACGCAGGCTGGTACGCCTTGCGCGGGGTCGGCGACGCCGCTACCGGAGCCAGGCACTTTGCCCGCATCGCGGAAATCGCCGACGGACCGATCTCGCTGTCGCGCGCCTATTACTGGCTCGGCCGCGCGGCCGAGGCCGGAGGTCCGGGAAACGCCCGCAGCTATTACGAGAAGTCCGCCACTTTCGGTACCGCGTTCTACGGCCAACTCGCCGCCGCAAAGCTCGGACGCAGCACGATCCCGGCCGCCTTCCCTTCCGCGAGCGACGCGGATCGCAACACTTTCGAACGCAGGCAGGCGGTCCAGGCAATACGCAGGCTCGACCAAGCGGGCCACGGTCGCCGTGCAGACAGCCTCTATCGGGCACTCGCGCAGGAACTGACCAGCGTCGGCGAACTGGCGCTTCTGGCGGTAATGGCCGAACAGCAGCGCAACCATTTCCTGGCATTGCGGGTCGGCAAATGGGCCGCCGCCCGCGGCCTCAACGTCGATGCACTGGCCCATCCGGTCGGCGCGATTCCTGCGAACGCAAATATCTCGGGTGCCGGCAAGGCGCTGGCCTACGCCATCGCCCGACAGGAGAGCGAATTCAACGTCTCGGCCCGTTCCGGCGTGGGCGCACTCGGCCTGCTGCAACTCATGCCCGGCACTGCCAAGGACATGGCCCGCAAGGCAGGGCTCAGCTATTCACCGAACCGGTTGACGACGGACGCCGCTTACAACGCGACGCTCGGCTCGCACTATCTCGACGAGCAACTGTCGCGTTTCTCCGGCTCCTACATTCTTACATTCGCGGGCTACAATGCCGGCCCGAGCCGCGCGCAGGAATGGATCGAACGCTACGGCGATCCGCGCGGCAAGAATATCGACGCCGTGGTCGACTGGATCGAGCGTATTCCGTTCACCGAAACCCGCAGCTACGTGCAGCGCGTGATGGAGAACTATCAGGTCTACAAGATGCGGCTTACGGGGCGTGTCGACATCACGGACGACCTCATCCACGGGCGTCGCTGAGACCGGACATTCCACCCCGCGCGACTTCGTCGCCACGCGGCATCATCATGGCGTGCATACCCTGCGCGCTTCGCGCCCGCGTGGTACTGCTGGCGTAGCCAATCAGAACACAATTGCGAAAGTCGCCAGGAAGCTCGACCGCGCCGTCGGTTACGATGCGGCCTGCGCAGGGCATGAGGTTCCGAGCGTCGGCGCGTGGATGTTCGGCGATGATCAGATTCGTCGTCGCAGACGCATCACACTGTCGTCGCGCACCGTCCGAAAGCAGAAAACCCGGCGGTTGCCCGCCGGGTTTTCCTCAGATCAGCTTGTGAGCCGATTAGAACGAGCGCTGGAAGCGCAGGAAGCCTGCCGTCGAGTCGCCGCCGGCATCGTAGTCGTAGTAACGAACCTCGAGCAGAGCGGAGAGGCCCGGAGCAATCTGGTGAACCAGGTTGCCGTGGACAGCCCAGTCGCCTTCGTCGAAGTACTGCAGGTCAACTGCTGCAGTGGTCTTCTCGGTGATCGAAGCCTGGAGGCCGAGCAGCACCGACCAATCGGAAGCGCCGTAGGACCAGTAGACGTTCGGGCCGCTGGCGTAGAAGCCGGCGAGGCGAGCCTGGAAGGCGCCGAAGTCGGCGTTCAACTTACCGCGGAGAGCGAACTCTTCAGCGGATTCGTCGTAACCGATCGTGCCGAGGGCTTCGAACATGCCGAAGGTGCCGCCGAGACCGGCGGAGAGGTCGGGCATGTAGTCGCCGGTGTCGTCGTGGTCGAGAGCGACGAAGCCGGAGAAGCCGTCAGCAGCAAAGGTGTAGCTGATGTAGTGGTTTTCACGGAAGCCGTAGTCGCCACCCCAATCGGTGAAGCCGCCGTAGCCGAACCAACGGGTCCAGGTCGAGTCACGGAAACCCATTTCGAGGCCGCCGATGCCGAGGGAGTACTGAGCATCCCAACGGTTGTCGCGGTCACCCTGACGGCCCTGGCCGTTGATGATGCGGCTGTCGAGACGGTAGTAACCAGCAACCGTGCCCCACTCCGACTCGTTGCGGGTGTTGATCTCGAGACGACCACGAGCGAGCTTCGACCAACCGTCGAGCACGTCGCTGGTGCCGATCTCGTAACGAACCCAGCCGCCGATGCGCATGCAGGTTTCGGTGCCCGGGATGTAGAAGTAGCCAACGCCATAGGTGTCGCAGATGCGAACGTATTCCATCGGCTCCGGCTCGGCGATGACGATTGCATCAGCCGCGCGAGCGCCGGTAGCAGCGACAGCAGCCACTGCGGAGCCGAGAAGCAGGCTCTTGATGTTCATTTCTGACCTCCAGTCAAAAGTTAGCATGCGGGTCTGGGTATTTTTGCTGAAGGACAGCGTTCCCTGCCCCATCCCCAATTTCTCGAAAAAGATGCGTGTTCACGCCCCTTCTCCGAACATGACAATACGCATCGCGGTGGGGCGTTCAACCGAGTTCAAGGCTCCCGCGCCGTTCCTGGCTCGCTATCCGAAATCCGTGTTGCACAAATGACACGATTTGCAGGGGCGCGGTAAGGAACCGTTAACCAACCGAGCTGCCGTGACGCCGGCCAGCCGCCTTCAGCAGCCGAAGAACACGGGTTTTGCGGGATTCTCGGTGCGAATCGGGCGGAAGAATCAACGGTGGGGAATTTGATGGGCGTGGCGGAGAGGATGGGATTCGAACCCACGAGGACCTTTTGAGCCCTACTCCCTTAGCAGGGGAGCGCCTTCGACCACTCGGCCACCTCTCCGTTGCACCGCTGGATAAAGAAAACCGGCTCGACAATCAATAAGTGCTTTGAGCCAGCATCAAAAAAGGGACAGAGCGATTCCCGACAGGGCAGTCGCCTATCGCGACAGGCGTCGCGCGTTGGCGCGCACCTTCTTGCGGTAGGCCTTGACGACCGAACCCGGCGAGGCGCCGAGGGCGAGGCTCTGGGCTGTCTCGCCGGCGGCCATCACCTTTTCGCTGACCATCAGGCGCGCCTCGCGCTCACCGAGCTTGCCGCCCTTGGCGATCTTCATCGTGCGCAACCAGAAGACTTGCTGCGCCTCCATGCCGAGCATTGCCATATCGAACCACAATTTGTGCATGACGGTCTCCAGGAGCGCAGCCATCAACGCGGCTCATTCAGGGCGGTTCCACCGTGATACACAAGGAGAGCTTTCATGCCCCGCCGCGATCAGTCTCCGGCAAGCAGGCCCGCCGCCAGGCAGTCGCCGATGGCGTCGCCGATGATCGCGACGCCCTGCTCGATCTCCTCCGGCGACACCGTCAAAGGCGGAGCCATGCGCATCACGCCGCCCATGCCGGGAAGCTGCACGATGTTGACGCTGAGGCCGAGCTCGAAGCAGCGCCGTGATACGGCGGCGCCAAAGCTGACCGCCGGAGCCTTGGTGACACGATCCTTCACGAATTCGATGCCGGCCATCAGGCCCCTGCCGCGCACGTCGCCGATGCATTCGTAGCGCTCCTGCAAGCTTCTCAGTGCCGCGTCCAGATGCGTGCCCTTCGCGGCCGCCTGGCCGGTAAGCTGGTCGCGCAGGATGATCTCGATCACCTTCAGGCCAAGATGCGCGGGAAACGGGTCGGAGACGTGCGTCGTATAGAAAAGGAAGCCGCGCTCGTGGCAGCGCTGCTCGATCTCCGGCGACGTGATGGTGGCGGCAAGCGGCAGCCCGGCGCCAAGCGTCTTGGACAATGTCATTATGTCGGGCGTGATTCCATGTTGCTCGCTGGCGAACATCGCGCCCGTGCGGCCCAATCCGGTCTGTGCCTCGTCGACGATCAGCAGCATGCCGCGTTCGCGACATTTTTCATGCAGCTTCGCGAGATATCCGGGAGGCGGCTCGATGACGCCGCCCGAACTCAGGATCGGCTCGACGATCGCAGCCGCGAGCGCGCCGAGACTTTGGCGATCGACGAGTTCGAAGGCGTGGTCGAGCATGTCGAGTTCGTATCCGTCGCCGGCCCAGTCCGGGCGCCGGTATACATAAGGAGTGGGGATCGCCATGACGCCGGGAATCTGTGGCCCATATCCGCGGCGGTTTGCCGAAAACGTCGTCGGAAATGCCGCCCCCGTCATGCCATGCCAGGCCAGATCAAACGCGACCACCTCGTAGCCGCCCGTATAGAGCTTGGCCAGGCGAAGCGCCGCTTCGTTGGATTCGGCCCCGGTGCTGAGGAGGATGGCCTTGCTCAGTTCGGGGCCGAGCAAGTCGGCCAGGACCTCGGCAAGCCTGACAACCGGACGCGACAGGAAGCTGGAGAACAGATGCACCGGCTCGCTCGCCGCCCTCTGCATCGTCTCGACGATCTCGGGATTGGCGTGGCCAAGCACCGCGCTCATCTGCCCCGAAGTGAAATCCAGCAGCGCGCGACCCTGGTCGTCAAAGACGTAGCTGCCCGACACGCGCTCGATGAGGCACGGCAGGAAGCTGCCGCCATAGCGGATGAGATTGCGCGAGAGGTCGTCCACCGTAAAATTGCGACCCGCAGAAGAACTGATGCTGCGCTGCGGTTCGGGCTTGTCGATCATCGTCATGGCTTTATGATTTCCCTCTGGTTGCACCATTGGGCACGGAAGGCGCGGAGGGCGCAAATGAGTAATCCTGAGGCTGAGCCGGAATTCTCCTGATGCTGAGGGAATTGCCCAATCTCGACTGGCTCCGGGTGTTTGCGAGCGCGGCCGCCACGCAGAGCTTTGCGCTTGCGGCGGTGGAGCTGGGCGTGACGCCCGGTGCGGTGAGCCAGCGGATCAAGTCGCTCGAAGCGGCTTTGGGCGTGGCCCTTTTCCAGCGCCATGCGCAAGGCGTGCGGCTGACCGAAGCCGGCCAGCGCTACGCGCAACGGGTGCGCCCACTGATCGAGCAGCTCGCGGCAGCAACGCGGGAGACGATGGGCCCACACAGTGCAAGATCGCTGCGGGTGACGGTCCTGCCCGCCCTGGCGCAGCTATGGCTGGGGCCGCGCATGGCGCAGTTCCATTCGCTGAACGAAGGCGTGACGGTCGAAATCTGGGCAGACCCGACCATCGTGGACATGCGCGAGTCGCGTTTCGACGTGGCATTGCGCTACGGCAGGCCGCCATTTCCCGGATGCGCCTCTCGTCCGCTTCTTGTCGATGAGCTGGTCCCGGTCGCGGCCCCTGCCCTCATCAATTCATCACGGCTCGACGGACATGGGCTCCCGATCGGCGTGCCGTTGATGATCGATACCTATTGGCCGAACGACTTCGACGTCTGGCTCCGGCACGCCGGTCATGGGCGCCCCGAAAGCCTCATCGTGCAGACATTCTCGCTGTATTCGATGAGCGTCGAGGCGACGGTGAACGGGCGCGGCTTCATGATCGGCCACACGGCGCTGGTCGGCGACCTGATCGCCCAAGGCAAACTGCAGGTGCTCTCCGACACGCGGGTTTCGGCAAGCAACCAGTTCCATCTGCTCACCAGCGCGTCTAGACCGCTTTCCGATACCGCGCGATCCTTTGTCGACTGGGTCGCCGGCCAGGCCGGCTACGAAGGCATCGCAGGATCGACGATCGACGCGTAATCGGCGACGACATGTTCGGTGCGATGGTCACCCGCCTGATCCTCTAGCCGCTTCATGCGCATTCCATAGAGCCTGCTGAGGGAGGATTCCGTGCATATCGTGGAGACCGGCCCCTCTTCGGCAACGCCGTCTCCATGCAGAAGCACCGCACGGTCGGCAATCTGGAGCGCGTGAGTGGGCTCGTGCGTCGTCATCACCACCGCGATGCCGCGTTCGGCGGCAAGCCGGCGCAGAGTCTGCAGCACAACGGCCTGATTGCGAAAATCAAGCGCAGAGGCCGGCTCGTCCAGAAGCAGCACGTCGGCCTCCGATGCAAGCGCGCGGGCGATCAGCACAAGTTGCCTCTCGCCCCCCGACAAGGTTGTCACGGAGCGGCCGGCAAGGCCCGCCAGCCCGAGCTGGTCCAGCGCGTGCATCGCCTTGCCGCGATCTGCGGCGGTGGGGTTCGAAAACAGCCCGATATGGCGCGCCCTGCCCATGAGGACGACGTCGAACACGGAATAGGAGAAGGCCGGCGCAAAGTTCTGCGGCACGTAGCCTGCGATGCCCAGACGATCAATGGCCCCGGTGCTTGGGGTCAACAGTCCCGCCATGCATTTGATCAACGTGGTCTTGCCACGGCCATTGCGCCCGAGGAGCACCAGCGTCTGCCCCCTGTCGAGGGCGAAGGACAGGTCGGAGAACAGCCAGGGCGCATCGGCGGAATGGCGGAACCCGATCGCGCGCGCTTCGATCATCGCTGCCAGCTTTCCGTCTGCGTCCGGTGCAGAAGAAAGAGAAAGACCGGCGCTCCCACCACCGCGGTGATTACACCGAGCGGAATCTCGGCGGGTATGAGCGAACGTGCCATCAGATCGACCAGCAGCATGTAGCTTGCCCCCAACAGAGCGGATGCCGGCAGCAGGACGCGATGGTCGGGTCCGACGAGAGCGCGCGCCAAATGGGGAATAACAAGGCCGACCCAACCGATTATGCCAGAATTGGCGACACTCGCGGCCGTGATCCCGGTCACGCAGCAGAGCGCAAGCCAGCGGGTGCGCTCTACCTTGAGGCCGAGCGCCTCAGCCTCCTCGTCCCCCAGCGAAAGCACGTTGATGCGGAACCGGATCAACAACAGCGGCAAGGCGAACACCGCGATCACCGGCAGCATGTAGAGCGCGCGTTCAGGGGTGGCGCTTGCGAACGACCCCATGAGCCAGAAGACGATCGCCGGCAAGGTGTCGTTTGGATCGGCGAAATAGGTGGCGAGGGAAACGAGCGCCGAAAACAATGCGGCGACCACGACACCCGATAGGACGAGCATGAGAACGGATGAGCGGCCGCTCTTGCGGCTCATCAAAACGACCAACATCAGCGCGGCGAGCCCGCTGGCGAACGCCATAGACCATAGCGCTATGGCACCCAGGCCGAGCAGGATGGCAGCCGCCCCGCCGAAGGCGGCGCCGGACGACACGCCGATCACGTGGGGATCGACAAGGGGATTGCGGAAAACGCCTTGCAGAGCCGCGCCCGACAGGGCGAGTCCCCCACCGACAAACGCGCCGATGAGCATGCGTGGCACACGAACCAGTTCCACAACACGCCAGGCAGATTCGGGCACAGCAGCGCGACCGGGCCCAATGCCGACCCAACCCAACGCGATCGTCGCAAGGTCGCCCAATCCCACGCCGTATCGTCCGATGGACAGGGACGCGATGGCGGCAGCGAGCAGCAACAGCGTGAGCCCGCTCATCGCCAGTGCATTTCCGGATATCGGCACGCCCGCGTCGCGACCCGTTTCGACGCTCGTGGTCATCGATCGCTCCGAGACGGCGCACGCGCGGGAGGTTCGTCCGTATGGACCAGCGCGTGCAGGATATCGTGCAGCAGGTTGGGCTGGTACCGGGGATCGGAGCAGAACGCTTCGATGTGATCGCCATTATGGACGAAGACCTTGCCGCCACCCGGCATGCGCCACACCCAATCGACCGGGCCTTCCACGACAGACCCTTCCGGAGCAGGACCGCCAATGAGGCACAGATGCTGGGCGCCTTCCGGTGCGTCGCTGTAGCCACGCGCATACTGGCCGAGAATTCCCTCGTGCCGGTGGAATTCCTCAAAGTCCATACGGCCGAAATAACCGCCGGGTTCGGCCGGACGGATCATCCAGTTGGTGAACGGCTTCGCGCTGACCGGCTTGAACGACGACAGGCAGGGCAGCCAGGGGATGATTATGTGGCCGTTGATCAGGAAGTGCCCCCCGGCGGCAAGGTAGGCGACCAGCTTCGGCTCGATCGACTTCAGGAATATCTGGTCGTGCATGGCCGACAAATAGAGCACATCGACCTCAGCGAGATCCATCTCCTCCAAAGCGTAGAGGTCGGCAGCACTGTAGCGCCAACCCTGCGGGACCAGCCCGCCCATACGGTCCCTGTTGTAGCTGCGCGTCGAGCGCAGATAGAGCAGGTGCGGACGTTCGCCGCCACGGAATACGGCTTTATCCTGGCCCATCGCCACCCACTTCCGCTCTGAGCCATGGATAGAAGCCATTGAGGAACCGCGTCGTCGCAGGCATGAAACGACGCCCATGATGGGTGTGAGGATCGATCGTGGATGCGATCAACCGGCCCGACCCGACCTTCTGGTCGTACATCAGGCAGCCCTCGTCATCATCGAGGTTCAGGATGGGCGTTGCATCCAGCGGCAGGCGAAACGCCCCGAAGAAATGCCAGCACATGTCGGCGAGTGGAATGGCGCGCGCCATCGAGTGATACGGTTCCGGCTGGTACGCCTCCATGCGCCCGCCCGGGCGCATCCACCATTTCCAGTCTTCCGTCTCGCGTGAAAACCACTGGACCTCGACGGTATCGAGCCATTCGTCCATCCGGTTCGGTTCGAACACGATCAGAAAACCACCCGCCAAGAGATAATCGCTGATCTGCCGCGAATGGCGACGCAACAGGTCCTGGTTGGAGAAATCAGGGATGACGAGCGCCCGGTAGGCCGCAAGGTCGACATTGTCCAGCGTGCGCAGATAGAGCTCATCGTCGAGATAGGCGCTGTAGTCCAGATAGCACTGGAGCTGCGCGCCATCTCCTGACGTCACGAAACCAATGCCTTTCATCCCCGGCTGTCCCCCGGCCTAACGAGCCTGGCCAAAGGACTCGGCGTAGCCGGCACTCTGACCGTTCCAGTCCATCTGCATGAGCTGATCGATCTGTGCATCGCTCAGTTCCTTGTCGTAGAGCAGCTTGAAGCCATCGGAGACGACGGAACGCATCTCGGCCTCGAACAGATCGGGATATCCGATCTCGGCGAACCACATATAGGCGATCTCGCCACCGGCGGCCGTCGCAGGGTCGATGGCGGGGGTCTTGTAGACGCGGCCGTCCTTCACGGCCTGAAGACCCGCAAGAACGGGGTGATCGACGATGTCCGAAGGTTTGATGGCGTCGTTGTAATAGTTGACGAGAACGATGTCCGGGTTCCATTCGAGGATCGACTCCGCGCCGACCTTGACCGAGCCTTCGGTGAAGCCGGCTTCCGTGGCGACATTCGTCAGCCCCGTCGCATCAAAATAGGCTTCGTCGCGCCCGAATACGACGAACTCATTGCCATTCATGCTGTCGATGAACACGATGCGCGGCTCGGGGCGCCCAGCCTTATCGAGCACGGCGGCGATATCGGATGCCGTCTTGTCCTCCCAGTCAAGGAAGGCCTGAGCGCGCTCCTCCTTGCCGAGAATCTTTCCGAGCATCTCGACGTAGCCGCGACGGGTCTCCCGCGATTCCGTGCTGACGGTGGCAACCTTGATACCGGCATTCTCCATCGGCGCGACACGCTCGTCTCCCTTGGCCTGCCATTGCAGGACCACATCCGGTTCCGCCCTGAGGATTTCCTCGACATTGGGAATGAAATTCGGCGCGACGAGATCGGTGCGGATGTCCGCGATCTCGGGGAAAAGCTGACCGATGACGCCGTTCATCAACGCAGCCTGTGCCCGCGGGTTGATTGCGAGAAGTCGCTGGGTGCCGCCATCTATGGCGATCATCGCCTCGGGGATAGGCAAGGGAAAGATCGCGACCTTTTCGACCGGGGTCACGATTTCGACTTCCTGCCCACGTGAGTCGCTGATGGTGACGGTCTCCGCCGCAGCGGTTCCGGCCAGGGCGAGCAGAGCAGCAATCCCCGCTCCCAGAAGACGCGTATTCCAGACGACAAGAGTTTTCATGGTCCCGTTCCCCAAACTTCATCAGTGCGGGAACGCGTATTAATCCTGATGTTCCTAGTCAAGTTTTTTCCGATATCGCCGGGACCCCACTTGCCAGCCTCGCTTTTACGCAATAAATGAAGTTACAAGAATGCCGTATGCAGCTTCGTGGCGGCACGCGATAAAGGAAAGATCATGTCATTCGATGTCATCATAATCGGGGGCAGCTATGCAGGCATGGCTGCTGCGTTACAGCTTTTGCGGGCACGGCGGACCGTGCTCATCATCGACGCCGGTGAACGGCGCAACCGCTTCGCCAGCCATTCGCATGGTTTCCTCGGGCAGGACGGCGCGGATCCAGCCGCGATAGCGGCGACGGCCCGGAGCCAGCTCGAAAAATACCGGACGCTGACCTGGATCGACGGAACCGCGATCGGGGCAGACGGGGCGAAGGACGCATTAGTCGTGACCATGTCGGATGGCGCGCGGCATGAAGGCCGCCGGCTCCTCTTTGCGACCGGCGTGAAGGATGCGCTGCCGCAGGTAGATGGGCTCGCGGAGCGTTGGGGAAAGAGCGTGTTCCACTGTCCCTACTGCCATGGCTACGAGCTCGACCAGGGCGATATCGGCGTCATCGCCACCGGGCCGATGTCGGTCCACCAGGCACAGCTCATACCGGAATGGGGCACAGTCACGTTCCTGCTCAATGGTGCGCTGACCGTGAATGCGGAGACGCAGGCGGACCTCGTCGCGCGTGGCGTGACCATCGAGGAAACCCCGATCGAAAGGCTCGAAGGCGAGGCAGAGCTCCGGCTCGCCGATGGACGCGTGCTCGGCTTTGCAGGCCTTTTCACAGCGACGCGGACGACTCCGGCATCGGATCTCGCGGCACGCCTTGGCTGCGCCATCGAAGAGACGCCGATGGGCACACAGATCAAGACCGACGGCGGTAAGGAGACCAGCATTCCCGGTGTTTCCGCCTGCGGAGACGCCGCACGCGTGCCGCATTCCGTAACACTTGCCGTTGCGGACGGCGCGTGGGCGGGCGCCATGCTGCATCGCTCCCTGGTTTTCTGAACCGGGCTCGGACTGGGCGGTCGCGGGCGTCGCGGCCGCCGCACAGGCGCGATTTCGTGTTGCATTGCACCATCGGCGCCGGTAAGTGGGTTCATCCATCAGGACCCGGTGAAACTCCGGGTGGCTCTTCCGGCCGCCGATCCGCCGGACAACAGATCACGACATTTCTGTCTTGCGGCCCCTCCCCGCCGCTGATCCGTTTTTCTCACCGACTGGAACCCGATGCCATCCCTGTCCGCCTATCGCGCGCAATGGTTCTCCAATGTGCGCGGCGACCTGCTAGCAGGTCTCGTCGTCGCGCTTGCGCTCATCCCCGAAGCCATAGCCTTCTCCATCATCGCCGGAGTCGACCCCAAGGTCGGCCTCTACGCCTCGTTCTCGATCGCGGTGCTGATCGCTTTCGTCGGCGGGCGGCCCGGGATGATCTCCGCCGCCACGGCGGCGACCGCCGTGCTCATGGTCACGCTGGTACGCGACCATGGGCTGCAATATCTATTGGCGGCCACGGTTCTGGCGGGGCTGTTGCAGATCGTCGCCGGTTTTCTCAAGCTCGGCTATGTGATGCGCTTCGTGTCGCGCTCGGTGATGACCGGTTTCGTCAACGCGCTTGCCATCCTGATTTTCATGGCGCAACTGCCCGAACTGATCGGCGTGCCGTGGCTCACTTATGTGATGGTCGCGGCCGGGCTCGCGATCATCTATCTGTTTCCGTATCTCACCAAGGCGGTGCCCTCGCCGCTCGTCTGCATCATCGTGCTGACGATTGCGGCGATCTTCTTCGGACTGGAGGTGCGCACGGTCGGCGACATGGGCGAACTGCCATCGACGCTGCCCATCTTCCTGATTCCCGGCATTCCGCTCACCCTGGAGACGCTGCAGATCATCCTGCCCTATTCGGCGGCGGTTGCGGTCGTCGGTCTGCTGGAATCGCTGATGACCGCGCAGATCGTCGATGACCTGACCGACACGCCTTCCGACCGCAATCAGGAATGCATCGGCCAGGGAATCGCCAACTCCGCCACCGGCTTCATCGGCGGCATGGCCGGCTGCGCGATGATCGGTCAGTCGATCATCAACGTGAAATCGGGCGGACGCGGACGGTTGTCGACGTTCGCCGCTGGCGTCCTGCTGCTGTTCATGATCCTGGTGCTCGGCGACCTGGTGAGCCAAATCCCGATGCCGGCGCTCGTCGCGATCATGATCATGGTGTCGATCGGCACGTTCTCGTGGTCTTCGATCCGGAACCTGAAGGATCACCCACGCTCGTCATCCATCGTCATGCTCGCCACCGTCGTCGGCGTTATCTTCACCCACAACCTGGCGATCGGCGTGCTGATCGGCGTGCTTCTTTCGGGCATCTTCTTCGCGTGGAAGATCGCCCAGCTCTTCCGGGTGTCGTCGACCGTGAGTGACGACGGCCGTCACCGGACCTACGCTGTCGAGGGCCAGCTCTTCTTCGCCTCCACGGAGGACTTCATGGCGGCTTTCGACTTCAAGGAGTTGCTGGAGCGCGTCACGATCGACGTGAGCCGCGCGCATATCTGGGACATTTCCAGCGTTGCGGCGCTCGACATGGCGGTGCTGAAGTTCAGGCGAGACGGCGCCGATGTCGACGTCGTCGGCATGAACGAAGCAAGCGAAACCATCGTCGACCGACTGGCGGTTCATGACAAGCCGGGCGCCCTCGACAGGCTGACGGCGCATTGATGCAAGGGAGGATTTCATGACCGAAAAGCTCATCGCCCTCGTCGACGGCTCTATTTACTCGAAGAGCGTTTGCAACCATGCCGCGTGGATCGCCGGACGCACCGGCGCGCCGGTCGAAGTGCTGCACGTTCTCGGGCGACGCGAAACGACGAGTTCGGACTTCTCCGGCTCCATCGCGCTCGGCGCTCGATCGGCATTGCTGCAGGAACTCAGTGAACTTGATGAACAGCGCGCCAAACTCGCACAGAAACGCGGGCGCGCGATCCTCGAAGACGCCGAAGCGGCTTTGCACTCTGCCGGCGTCGAGCAGGTCACTGCCCGGCTGCGTAACGGCGACCTGCTTGAGACGGTTGCGGAAGCCGAGACTGATGCAAGAGGCATCGTCATTGGCAAACGGGGTGAAGCAGCAGATTTCGCAAAGCTGCATCTCGGTTCAAACCTCGAACGCATAGCGCGCTCGTCCAGAAAACCGGTGTTGGTGGCATCGCGGGCGTTCAAACCGATCAACAAGGTGTTGATCGCCTATGATGGCGGGCCCAGCGCCATGCGCGCGGTCGACCATGTCGCACGGGCGCCGCTATTCGCCGGACTGGAAGTGACCGTTCTCACAGTTGGAGCAGACAATGGGGAAACACATCGCCGGCTCGAAGATGCGCAAGCAACGTTGAAAAGCGGCGGGCACGCTGTCTCCGTTCAGTTGACGCAAGGCCAGCCGGAAAAGATCATATCCGAGGTCGTCGAGCGCGATGGCATCGACCTGCTGGTGATGGGAGCCTACGGCCACTCGCGCATCCGGGCGATGATCATCGGCTCGACCACGAGCGAAATGATCCGCTCGTGCAAGGTCCCGGTGCTGCTGTTCAGGTGAACCGGCCCGGCCGGGCCAGTTCACCCATTGCGTGGTCCAGAAGGATCAGAACTTCAGGCGGGCATTGAAGCGGAACGTACGGCCCGGCTCCAGATGCGGCACGACGCCGTCGAACTCCTGCCCGTAGCTGGCACGACTGGTGTAGGCCTCGTTGAAGATGTTGCGAACCTCGGCGCGCAGGGTCAGGTTCTCCATCTTCGGCGGGGTGTATTCGACGAAGGCGTTGAACACCTCGTAGGACGGCAGAGGCAGCCTGACGTCGTCCGGATCGCCCGTATCGATCGCCGTGCGCGAATTCTCCAGTCCGAACTCGGCATCTGCACCGACTGTGAGCCCCAGATCGTGGAACCGGTATCCGGCGGTCACCATGATGATGCCGCCCAGCGGCGTGGTCAGGTAGCGGCCGATCTCGGAATCGGCGGGCATGCCGTCGACGTCGGCAGAGACATCGGCGTATTTCGCGCGCACGAAACCGGCGTCCCAATCGTAGCCGACACCGAGCTCCCAGCCCCATGAACGCATGTCGAAGGTGCGATTGGCCGTGGTGGCGGGATCATATGGCGAGCGGCCATAGGCCGGCGAGCGCGCGTTTTCGATGTCCGATTGGAACACGCCAGCCTCGACCGTCCAACCCTCGTAGCGCATCTCCAGACCGGCAGTGAGGTTGACCGAGGTCACGGGAAGTGGCCCATCACCATAGTCCCAGGCCGGATTCTGGATGAAGTTCTCGGCAAGCGGCACGCCGGCCCAGACCCGTGACACGCCGGCCTTGGCGGTGAGGAAATCGGGGACGAGATCATATTCGGCGGACGCGTTGGCGCTGACGCCTGCATTGGTGAAGTCCGAGTCATCGGCCCCCGTGAACCAGTGATGGTCTACGCGGCCGCCGAAGGACAGGCGGACACGGTCTGTCGGATCGAGGCGGGCCTGCGCATAGGCGCCGACATTGGACGAATGCTCGCGCGGGAATTCCGGGAACGCGGCGTCGGCGTAGTCGAGCTTCGCGCTGTCATTGAAAAAGTCGACGCCGGCGGTGATGGTGCCGAGATCGATGGCGAAGCGGTTTTCGATCTTGCCGTTGAAGCTGCTCGTGGCGCCGATCGCCGGGGCGAGGATATCGCCGGTCGACCGGTTGTAGACCGGCGTCTCCACCTGCGTGCGGCTGTAGGCGAGCACGATTTTCGGGTCCCACAGGCCTGCCGGCGCCACGGTCGTATAGGTGAACACCGTATTCTGTCGGTCGAGCGCGTATTGGCGCAGAACAGGCTCGGCCCCGACATTCAGATAGAAGTTGGCGCGGTAGGGGCGAAGCTCGTCATCGCGGACCTGCTCGTGGCTCAGTTCGAAACGATGGCCGGTGACGGTCTCGTAGGCGACCTTGCCGAGGCCGCTGATCAGATCGGTGCCCGTGCCGACCATCTCGACGCCGTTGCCGGCGGTGAAATTGCCGCCATTGGCGTAGTTGATATAGCCGAGATATTCGAAACCATCCTTGATGCCATAGAGGCTGAGGCCGGTCTTGTAGGTCTCGCTGTCGGTGTCATAGGTGCCGGTGACGAAGCCGCCGAAGTCGCGGCCGGGCTCCAGTAGGTCAATGGCGTCGACGGTCTCGAACCCCATCGAGCCGGCCAGGGCACCGGGTCCGGCATCGGCCGGCGCGACGCCAGGCTGGACGGTGACCGCCTTGAGCAGCGCGGGATCGAGCAGATAGGTGCCATTGTGATGGAACACCTTGTTGTTCTGGCGCGAGCCGTCGACCGTGACGGCCAGGTTGTTCTCGTCGACGCCGTTGACGTAAATCTTCTGCGTGCCGGAGATGGCACCGCCAACGGCAATCGCGGGCTCGCCCGAAAAGACCTCCTGCAGGTCCGTAGGCTGGTTGCGCTCGAGATCGTCCTGCGTAACGGTGATGAGGTTCGTGCCGGCCGAACTTTCGGCGCCCGCGCCGACGTCGAGTTGCGGCAGGAGAGTCGAGCCATCGTCGGCGGGCAGTCCCGCATCATCGACAACCGGTAGCACCTGGTCATCTTCATCAAGCGCCTGCGCATAGCCGTGAGAGGCACTGGCGAGAAGCGCGAGCGCGGTGCTGACAAAAAGCGCGCGATGAAAAGTGGACGCCATCCGTTACCCCCGGAGATCATGAAACAGTGTTGAAATTCACGATGTTGGGTATGGGTGCGAATGCGTGACGCAACCTCAAGCCTGTGCTGTTGGTAGAGGCGCTGCCACGACTTGGCAATAAAGCTGACAAAAATTATCCACATTACGATGCGCCCTGTTGCACGACTGCAACAGGGCGCATCTGGGATGCTTAAGGCCAAGCGGCGCAGGATCAGGCGATCTGCATGTCCGGCATGGTCGTGACGACGATATGGTCGAAGGTCAGGGCCGCGGCCTCCGCTGACAGCGCGAAGCCGGCAGCGACGTCGCCGACAGTGGCGAGACCGCCGTCGATCTGGGAGACCCAGTAGCCGACTCCAGCCTCATCTGCACCGCGACCGAGAATCTGGTCGTAGAGCAATGCGACGAACTCGGATGCCGACAGTTCTTCTCCCTGTGCGGCAAACTCGCTGCTGGCGGCGAAGGACGAGGCGATGCCTGCCACCTCAAGGCCCGCCTGCATGGCATCGTTCCAGTATGCGAGGCCCTCGAAATCAGCCACGCGCCCAAGCAACAGGTCGTAGAACCGCGCAAGCTGCGCGCCGATATCGTCCACGACGATCAGCACATCATCGGCCGTGCCGGCGAAGTCGAAATACTGCACGTCTGTTGCAGCGACCGACTCATTGCCTGAAACGAGCGAAACACCCGTTGCAGTCAGCGAGACCTGGTAGGCGTCCTTGGCGCCCGACAGCATCACGCGGTCGAAGCCCACGCCGCCATCGATGCTCGCCGTTCCAAACGCTTCGATGGTATCGTTGCCGCGACCGGCAGCAACGATACCGCCTGACTGCGACAGCGCGACGAAATCGTTTCCGTCGCCGCCGAGCACGGTGCCGATCTCGGTTTCGTCGGAGATGGTGATCGACTGGCCGGCGATGATGCCGGTGCCGGCCGAAAGGTCGATCTCGATGCCATCGGTGACCGCAGCCATGTTGAGCGTGTGCGTGCCGCCCGCAGCGTCGAGCAGCTTGCGCCCGGCATCCTGCCCAGCCAGCAAAGCATAGTCGTTGGTGTAGATGAACGTCTTGTCGTCCTGAACCGCGGAGCCGTGCGCGCGCAGCTCCAGGCCATGAACCGAACCGACATTGCCGTCGGCCGCATCCTCGATCAGCAGCGTCCACGTGCCGCCGCTGTCCTCACCCCAGAAATCATTGCTCGACAGAACATGTTCGAGCTGCGTGAAGTCGAGTTGCTCCGCAGGCACACCCTCGTTCACCAGAAATGCCTTGGTCAGCTCGGTCGCGCGTGCGTCGCCGACGCGGAACAGCAGGGTCGATTCCGTGCCCGAAGGAGAAATCAGCGTGACGACGAGATCACCGAATTCCTCGTGCTCGATCGCGAAGCCGAGCTCGATGTTCTCGACGCTGACGCCCGGCGCGAGATCGAAGGTGAATGACACGTCGCCGCCATCCGGGATCTGCGTTTCCGTGATGTCGGCGGTCTGCGCCAAATGCTGTTCGTTGGCGTAGACGCTCTGCTTGTGCCAGGTCTCTGCAAGGCGCACGGCCGCCGTCGCATCGACGAAGCCGAAGCCGTAATTGTCGTTGGTCGACAGGCCGCCGCCATTTGCGTTGACGGCGCCGTTCACCTGCCAGCTCTCGTCTTCCAGATCGGTCAGCCGGGCCGAATAGGCCAGGATTTCCTGCACGTCGCGATAGCCGAGATTCGGGTTTGCCTCCAACATCAGGGCAACGACACCAGAGACGATCGGTGCGGCAAAGGACGTTCCGTACTGGACGGCAAAAGCCTCACCCGGGTTGTCGCCGAGCTCGCCTTGAATGTCAGTGGACACGACCTTCGATCCCGGCGCCGAGATGAGGATCGGGGCCCCCGGGGTGGTGTAGCCGAGTTCAGCGAAGTCAGCGGCATAGGTGCCGTCAGCGTCGAGTGCTGCGACCGTGATCGTGAAACGCGATGCGGCCGGATTATCGGCGTTCGCGTCTGCATACGAATATTCGCCCGACCACTCGTAGCCGAGTTCCTTCAAGGCCCGCGGCAGTTCATACGAATTGCCCGCCGCGAAAACGATGTTGAGGCCGAGCCCGCCGCGGCCGGTTTCGACGGCGTACTCGATATTCTCGATATTCGCGTAGTTGCCATTGTACGAGTTGATGAACGGGAGATCGGTGCCCCAGCTATTGTTCATCACGTCGAAGCCGTCATCGGCGGCCTTGCCGAAGGCAGTATACGCAAACTCTCCGTTGAATTCGGCATAGGACGTAAACTTCGCGTCGTAGGCGACGCCGCGCAGCCCGTATTGGGTGCCATCGGCGGCAATGAAGCCGGCAACGATCGTGCCATGCGCGATATACTCGTTCTGGGTGAGATACGAGCCGTCAGCAATGTTGTTGAGGAAGTCGAAGCTGAACTCGGAGAGGTAGTTGCCGGCCAGGTCCGGATGCGTGGTGTCGACGCCGCTGTCGAAAACGACGACCTTTATCCCCTCGCCGGTGTAGTCCGCCCAGGCCGGAATGACGTTGATGTCAGCGCCTGGCGTGCCGCCGGTCTGTCCCTCGTTCAACAAATGCCATTGGTCCGGCCGAAGTGTGAATCCCAGATTTGCAGTCATGTTGCCTTGTAATCCTTCAAGCGAATCGAGCACGCCAAGCCTTCGCTGGCAGCCCCTGTCTGATTGAGAAATGTTAAACCACGATTGAAACTGGGCGCTTCGTACAACCGGCGAGATGCATCGCCGGAACGCCGCACTGGCCGCCGGCACCCACCCTTCGAAAACGAAGGAGAAATCGGTGCCACGGATGACTGAAGGATCGTAGGGGGCCTTTCCTGGCCGACACAGGTCGCCAGGATTGGGTGCATTGCCTCGAGCATTCGGTCGCGCCTTTGGCGCGTCCTGATTCGCTGCGCCTGGTAGAAGATAGAGCCCAGACACAACCTGTGCGTCATTAACATTTTACATACAAGGAGATGCCGCGCAGGGGTTTTTTTGTTGACTCACCGCGCTGGCACTCGCCATCACGAAGCCGATCGAGCAATTTCCTACAGACATCGGGACGGACAACATGGCCGAAACCTTCAAGCGCGCGGACATCACGCTGGAAAACTGGCGGCAGCACCCGTTCAGCACGTACAGTTTTCAGCACGTGTCGGAATTCGCGCCGGTGGCGCAGATCGTGCAGCCGGGTGAAGCCGAGCCACCCTCGCCAGGCCCTGCCGCGCTGGGCGCCATGGCGCTGATCGATAGCGACGGCGGCAGCATCGAGCCGCTCGAACATATGCGCAGGTCGTATACGGATCATCTCGTGGTGATGCGCGACGGGACAGTCGTCGCCGAGTGGCTGGCGGAACATGCGGATGCCGCGCGGCCGCACGTGATCTTCTCGATCTCCAAGTCGGTTACGGGCATGCTCGCGGGCATCGCCGTGGAGGACGGCCATCTCGACCCGGAGAAGCCGGTCGCCCAGTATCTGCCGTCAATGCGCGGATCGACCTATGAGACAGCGCGCGTGCGCGACCTTCTCGACATGACCGTCGACCTCGATTTTGACGAGGAATACCTTGATGCGGGCGGAGCCTTCGATCGCTATCGCCGCGCGATGCTGTGGAATCCCGAGCGCACCGATTCCGTTCCGGAGACGATGGAATCGTTTCTTGCCACGCTTGGCGCACGGGGCCACGGGCATGGCAAGGAGTTCTACTACGCTTCTCCCGACACCGACCTGCTCGGGCTGGTCATCGAGCGCGCAACAGGCGTCCGCTATCATGAGTATCTCGCAGAGAAGCTATGGAAGCCAATGGGCGCACGCGGCGCGGCCTACCTCACGGTCGACCGTGTCGGCACGGCGCGGGCGGCGGGCGGCATCTGCATAACCACGCGTGACCTTGCGCGGCTGGGACAACTCGTGCTCGACGGCGGGGTGGCTCGTGACGGTGGACAGGTGATCCCCGCTGACTGGATCGCCGACATGCATGCCAATGGCAACCGCGACGCCTGGGTCGCGGGCAATTTCTCCGACATGTTCGACAACGGCCGCTATCGTTCATGCTGGTACGACGTTGGAGACGGGCGCGGCAGCTTCGCGGGCGTGGGTATTCACGGACAGTGGCTGTGGGCGGACCCGGTAAGCAAGGTCGTGATCGCCAAGACCGCCTCGCGACCCGACCCGAGCGACGACAGCGCGACGGCGCTTGAAATTCTCATGCTCGGGCAGATCGCCAAGGCCTACGAAACGCTGTAATCGCATTCGCAGTTTGATAACGTCGAGTTCCTGCCATGTCCGACCGCCCCGCGCTCACGAACCTCGCCGCCGGATTGCCGGCAACCGTGCCGTTCGTCGGCCCCGAAGCCCAGGAGCGCCAACGCGGCAAGTCGTTTCGCGCCCGCATCGGCGCAAACGAGAGCGGTTTCGGACCGTCGCCCAAGGTGAAGCAGGCAATCGCGGATGCAGCCGGTGATGTATGGCAGTATGCCGACCCGGAACATCATGACCTGAAGACCGCGCTTTCGGCACATCTCGGCGTGGCGCCTGGGAACATCGTGATCGATGGCGGGATCGACAACCTGCTGGGGCTGCTCGTGCGGCTGTTCGTCGAACAGGGCCAACCGGTGGTCACGTCGCTGGGCGCCTACCCGACATTCAACTATCACGTAGCAGGTTTTGGCGGGCGGCTCGTCACGGTGCCGTATGTCGAGGATCGCGAGGATCTGGAAGGGCTGGTCGCCGCTGTTCGCCGCGAAAACGCACCGCTGGTCTATATTTCCAACCCCGACAATCCGATGGGCACATGGTGGGAGGCCAGCGAACTCGACCTGTTGATCAATGCGCTGCCCGAGACGACAATGCTGGTGCTGGACGAAGCCTATAGCGAGACGGCACCGGCATCATCCGTCCCGCTGCTCGACGTGTCGCGACCGAATGTCATCAGGATGCGAACCTTCTCCAAGGCCTACGGGCTGGCGGGGATGCGGTGCGGCTATGCGATCGGTGAGGCTGGAGTGATCGGCGCATTCGACAAGGTGCGCAACCATTTCGGCATGAATCGCCTGACGCTGACCGCCGCATTGGCCGCCCTTTCAGACCAGGACTATCTGACACAAATCGTGGCACAGGTCGCGTCCAGCCGAAAGCGCATTGCCGCGATCGCGTCGGAGAACGGCCTGACCGCCCTGCCCTCCGCCACGAATTTCGTCGCGATCGACTGCGGCAAGGACGGGGCGTTTGCGCTCAAGGTCATGCAGGAACTGATCGCGCGTGATGTTTTCGTGCGCAAGCCGATGGCGCCTGTGCTCGACCGCTGCATCCGCGTCAGCGTCGGACCCGACGAAGAGATCGCGGTATTCGAGGCAGAATTGCCCGCGGCCCTGGCAGCCGCGCGGGGCTGAGAATTGGCGCCGGAACGAGGCTTGAGGAGAGCACCGCATTCCAACTTGAATTAATTGAACGTTCGTTTTATTAATTGCGCCGGGAGGAGCCGATGGCGCGTACGACAGGTTCACACGGCGAAAAGACGCAAGCCGCGATCCGCGAGGCGGCCGTCAACCTCATTGCGCGGCAGGGCTACGAAGCCGTGTCGATGCGACAGCTCGCCTCGCAGGTCGGCGTTCAGCCCGCGGCCCTCTACAGATATTTCGCCACCAAGGAAGACCTTCTCTTCGACCTCATGGTGGCGCACATGACGGCGTTGATCGAGAGTTGGTCGCATGCCCGGCCCGCCGAGATAGACCCCGTCCATCGCCTCGCCGCTTTCGTGCGCAATCATATCGGCTTCCATGTGGCTCGACGCCATTCCACCCATGTGAACAACATGGAACTGCGCAGCCTGTCCCATGAAAGACTGAGCGCGATCCTGCGATTGCGCGCTTCCTATGAGAAGGAACTGCGCCAGATTCTGCGAGACGGAAGCGACAGCGGCCAATTCGCGCTGGAAGACGTGACCCTGACGGCTATGGCGATCATCCAGATGATCACCGGCGTGATCGTCTGGTTCAGGCCCGACGAACGTCTTTCCGTCGAAGAGGTGACGGATACCTACCACAAGATGACGATGCGCCTCGCAGGCGCACGCGAGATAAGGGAGACGCCCCATGTATGATCACGTGATGAATTTCGGCCTCGGCGAGGACGTCGACGCGCTGCGCGACATGGTGCGCCGCTTTGCCCAGGAGCGCGTTGCACCAGTCGCCGCCGACATAGACCGGTCAAACGAGTTTCCCGCGGCGCTGTGGGGCGAGATGGGGGCATTGGGCCTGCTCGGAATGACCGCCGACCCCGACCATGGCGGCACCGGCCTAGGCTATCTGGCCCATGTCGTGGCGATGGAGGAAATCTCGCGAGCGTCCGCATCGGTGGGTCTCTCCTACGGGGCGCATTCGAACCTTTGCGTCAATCAGATCAATCGGTGGGGCACGGCGGAACAGAAGACCCGTTACCTGCCGCCACTGTGCTCCGGCGAGACCGTCGGCGCGCTGGCGATGTCGGAACCGGGCTCGGGCTCGGACGTCGTCTCCATGCGGCTGCGCGCCGACAAGAAGAACGACCGCTTCTTGCTCAACGGCTCGAAGATGTGGATCACCAACGGCCCCGAGGCCGGCACGCTTGTCGTTTACGCCAAGAGCGATCCTGAGCGGAATTCGCGCGGCATCACGGCCTTCATCATCGAGCGCGACATGAAGGGCTTTTCGGTCGCCCAGAAGCTCGACAAGCTGGGTATGCGCGGCTCCAACACCGGCGAACTCGTGTTCGAGGACGTCGAGGTGCCATTCGAAAACGTGCTGCACGAGGAAGGCCGCGGCGTCGAGGTCCTGATGTCAGGCCTCGACTACGAGCGCGTCGTGCTGTCCGGTGGCCCGCTCGGGATCATGGCCGCAGCGCTCGACGCGGCGGTGCCGTATGTTCATGAGCGCGAGCAGTTCGGCCAGCCGATCGGCTCGTTCCAGCTCGTCCAGGGCAAGCTGGCCGACATGTACACGACGATGAATGCCTGCCGCGCCTACGTCTATGCTGTGGCTGCAGCCTGCGATCGCAAGGAGACGACGCGCAAGGATGCTGCCGGCTGCATCCTCTACGCGGCGGAAAAGGCCACGCAGGTGGCGCTCGACGCGATCCAGCTTCTTGGCGGCAACGGCTACATCAACGACTATCCGACCGGCCGCCTGCTGCGTGATGCCAAACTTTACGAAATCGGTGCCGGAACGAGCGAGATCCGGCGCTGGCTGATCGGCCGGGAGATGATGAGCGAGGCGGTGTAGCGGACCGCTTGCCGCGTTGCTTCATTGCGGCGATGCTCCGTGACAGTTGACGCGATACAAGAGTTCGATCCGATGGAAAGCCTTTTGTCCGATGACCCCAGCTTTGGCCTGCCCTTTCCGGCGGTAGAACCGTGGATACATCTGCTCACAGGGATGATCGACCTCGTCGTCATCGCGATCCTGAGCATCGGCGCCGCGCGTTTCCTCTATTGGATCGTGCGCGGCGAAATCAGTTCCGGCAGTGGCGATCTCCGCCTGGAGCGGCAGAACCTGGCTCGATTGGAGCTCGCTCGCTACATTCTGGCAGGGCTCGAACTGCTGATCGTCGCAGACGTGATCCGAACGGCGATCTCCTTTCGCCTCGAGGGGTTGATCTTCCTCGGTGGGCTTGTCCTCATACGATCCGCAATCAGCTGGTTCCTGGATCGTGAGATCGCCAACATCGAACGCAAGCGGCAGCACGACGCGCCGCGCTGACCGACAACATGTGAGAGTGCAATGCCCGCCATCCAATCGCAGATCTCCCCAGCCTCCGAGACCTTCAAGGCCAATGCCGAGATCATGAGGGAGCTTGTCGCCGACATCGCCGAGAAAGCCTCGACCGTCGAGCGCGGCGGGCCTGACGAGGCGCGCGAACGCCACATCTCACGCGGCAAGCTGTTGCCGAGGGACAGGCTGGCACAGCTTCTCGACACGGGATCGCCATTCCTCGAAATCGGACAGTTCGCCGCCTGGAGCATGTATGGCGACGAGATCGCCTCGGCCGGCATGATCGCCGGTGTCGGACGCATCGAAGGCACAGAATGCATGATCGTCGTCAACGATGCGACGGTAAAAGGCGGCACGTACTATCCGCTGACGGTGAAGAAGCATCTTCGCGCCCAGGAGATCGCAGCCCAGAATAACCTGCCCTGCATCTATCTCGTCGATTCCGGCGGTGCCAACCTGCCCAACCAGGACGAGGTGTTTCCCGACCGCGACCATTTCGGGCGCATCTTTTTCAACCAGGCCAACATGTCGGCAGCCGGCATCCCGCAGATCGCCTGCGTCATGGGATCGTGCACCGCCGGCGGCGCCTATGTTCCCGCCATGGCCGACGAATCCATCATGGTGCGCAAGCAGGCGACGATCTTTCTCGGCGGCCCGCCGCTGGTGAAGGCGGCAACCGGCGAGGACGTGACCGCTGAGGAGCTTGGCGGCGCCGACCTTCATACGCGCGAATCCGGCGTCGCCGACCATTACGCTGTCGACGACGAACACGCGCTCGCCATCGTGCGGCGGATCGTGAAAAACCTGAATCGCAGCAAGCGCTTGCAGTTGACCTTGCGGAAACCGATTCAACCGCTTTACGCAGCGGAGGAACTCTACGGCGTCGTGCCCGCCGACTCACGCCAGCCCTATGACGTGCGCGAGGTGATCGCGCGGCTGGTCGACGGCTCCGAGTTCGACGAGTTCAAGGCCAATTACGGCACGACCCTGGTCACCGGCTTCGCCCATATCCACGGCATGCCAGTGGGCATCCTCGGCAACAATGGCGTGCTGTTCTCCGAGAGCGCTGTCAAAGGCGCGCACTTCATCGAACTCTGCTGCCAGCGCAAGATCCCGCTCGTCTTCCTGCAGAACATCACCGGCTTCATGGTCGGCCGCAAATACGAGGCAGGCGGCATCGCGAAGGACGGTGCCAAGCTGGTGACGGCAGTGGCGACGGCCCAGGTGCCCAAGTTCACCGTCATCATCGGCGGCTCGTTCGGCGCCGGCAATTACGGCATGTGCGGACGGGCGTATTCACCGCGCTTCCTCTGGATGTGGCCTAACGCGCGAATTTCCGTGATGGGCGGCGAGCAGGCCGCGACCGTGCTGGCGATGGTCAAGCGCGAGGGATACGAGCGCAAGGGCGAGGAATGGAGCGAGGAAGACGAGGCCAAGTTCCGCAAGCCGATCCTGATGAAATACGACCACGAGGGGCACCCGCTCTATTCGTCGGCGCGGCTCTGGGACGACGGCATCATTGATCCCGCAAAAACCCGCGACGTATTGGCTCTGAGCATCTCTGCAGCGCTGAACGCGGAGATCAAGGAGACGAAGTTTGGCGTCTTCCGGATGTAGCAGCTTTGCTCGGTCAGTTGACTTTAGTTCTAGCCTATAACATTTTCTCACCGAGCGATCGCGTCGGGAGGAAACGGACGGCGATCGCGCCACTCAGGGAGGAATTCATGACACGTCTTGGAGGCCTAGCGCTCGCCGCGCTGCTTTCCGCAACCGCACTGCCCGTTCATGCCGCCGAGGTCGAGTTCGATCTGGCGCATTGGCTGCCGCCGACGCATCCCGTACACACGCTGGGGGTCGAACCGTGGGTCAAGTCCATCGCCGAGGCATCGAACGGGCGCATCGCGATCAACATCTTTCCCGCGTCGCAGTTGGGTGCCGCACCTGACCACTACGACATGACCCGCGACGGCATCGCCGACATCGGCTACGTCAATCCCGGTTACCAGGCCGGGCGATTTCCGATCTACAGCCTGGCCGAGATTCCCTTCCACGTGAAGGAAGTCAAGAAGGGCTCCGGCGCGCTGCACGAGTGGTACGCCAAATATGCCGAGATCGAGATGCCGGAGATGAAGTTCTGCCTCATCAATCCGCATGATCCCGGCACGATCCACGCGAACACGGAAATCAAGGTACCCGAGGACTTCCGCGGCAAGAACATTCGTCCTGCGCATGCGACGATGGCACGTTTCGTCTCGATGCTGGGCGGTTCCAGCGTCCAGGTTCCCGCACCCGAAGCCCGCGAGGCGATCACCCGCGGTGTCGCGGACGCCATCACCTTCCCGTGGAACTCGATCTACATTTTCGGCATCGACCCTGCGGTCAAGTATCATCTCGACATGCCGTTCTACATTTCGTCGCAGATGATCCTGATCAACAAGGCGAAGTACGACGCGCTGGCACCGGAAGACAAGCAGGTGATCGACGATCACTGCACCCCGGAATGGTCGATGAAGTTTTCCGAGGGCTGGGCCGACAACGAATATTCCGGCCGTCAGAAGATGATCGATTCCGGTGAGCACACGCTTTACGAGCCAACAGAGGATGAAGTTCAGTTGTGGCGGGACGCGGCGGCGCCGCTCCTCGACCAGTGGAAGGCCGATGTGAAGGCGGCCGGTCAGGACCCCGACGTCATCTATGACGAGTACCGTCAGGCACTCGAGGCTTCCGGCTCGCTTTACTGAGCTACCATCGTTAACCAGCATCGGCAGGACGCGCCCTACGCGCGTCCTGCCTTTTTTTATCTGTGTCGCTGGCGCTAGGCCGGGCGTCCCATAGACAGGAACGAATCGACCAGAGAATCGAACACGGCGCGCACGCGCGCGACGCGGGCCAGGTTTTCGTGGGTGACGATCCAGGTGTCGATCTGCGCTACCTCGAAGTCCGGCATGATCCGTACGAGATTGGGATCGCGCGCGCCGACCGGGGTTTGAGCGACGCCAATGCCGAGCCCCGCCCGCACGGCGGCCAATTGCGCCGGGTGGCTGTCGGTACGCAGCGCCAGTTGCTCGCGTGACACGCCTTCGCCCAGCCGCCCGACCAGCGCGAGATCGGCGCGGCTGCGGTCCGGGCCGATGAAGGCGTGGCCCGCGAGGTCAGCGAGGGTCGAGGGTGTGCCGCGATCTTCCAGGTAGCTGCGCGCAGCGAAGAGACCCAGCGGAATCGTGGCCACCTTGCGCGCGATCAGCGCCTCCTGCTTCGGAGCGACAGTCCTGACCGCAAGATCGACCTCTTGCGACAGGAGGTCGGCGGGCAGGTTGCTGAGCGAAAGCTCGACCTGGATGGCGGGATGTTGCTTGCGCAGCGTCGCAAGCATCGACGGCACCACTTCCACGCCCATGAATTCTGGCACGCTGATGCGCACGGTGCCGGCGACTTCCCTGTCGGGCGCCGAGGCCTGGCGGACGAACAGGTCGGACGCCATCGCCATGGTGCGGGCGGGCGCGCCGAGCGCCCGTGCGGTTTGCGTCGGCGTCAGGCCGTTGACCGAGCGCGTGAACAGCACCGCGCCCAGTTCCCGCTCCAGTGCCTCGATGCGGCTGCGCACGGTGGGGTGCGACAGGCCCAGCCTCCTCGCGGCGCCGGAAAGACTGCCTTCGTCAAGGACGGCTAGGAAAATGCGCTGATCGTCCCATGATATCGGTGTGCTCATAGATTTGTTTCTAGCTGCTGTCGGATTGTTTGCAATTCATTTTCACCTGCCCAGCGCTCATATTCACGCCATCGAGACACTCGCATCGAGGAGAAAACGATGGAACAGGAAAAGCGGGCATTGGTACTGGGCGCGACAGGCGGCATTGGCAGCGCCATCGCAGCGGCACTCTCGCGCCATGGCTGGCAGGTCCGCGGCATGGCGCGGAACCCGCAAGATGCAGCGCAGGGCGGGCTGGCACGCTTCGAATGGGTGCAGGGCGATGCCATGGTTCGGGAAGACGTTATCCGCGCTGCGGAGGGTGCGTCAGTCATCGTGCATGCGGTCAATCCGCCAAACTATGCCAACTGGGACACGCTGGTGCTGCCGATGATCGATAACACGATCGCCGCGGCGCGGGCCGCCGGCGGCGCACGCGTGGTGCTTCCCGGCACGATCTACAATTTCGATCCGGCGACCACGCCGGTCATCGACGCCGAGACCCCGCAGCGGCCGCACAGCCGCAAGGGCAAGATCCGCGCGGCGATGGAAATGCGGCTCGAGGAGGCAGCCCCGCAGGTGCCCTCCCTCATCCTGAGAGCCGGCGATTTCTTCGGCCCGGGCGCGCGCTCGAGCTGGTTTGCGCAGGCCATGGTGTCACCGGGCAAGCCGGTGAGGCGGATCGTCAACCCGGCCCGCGGCGGCGGCCATAGTTGGGCATACCTGCCCGACCTCGCCGAAACATTCGCGCGCCTGCTGGACGACCCGGCCAACCTGAAGCCGTTCGAACGGGTGCAGTTCGAAGGCGTCCATGATGCCGACGGCATGCAAATGATCGATGCGGTACGGCGCGTGTGCGGTCGCAACCTGCGTGTCTACGGCTTCCCGTGGTGGCTGATGCGGGCGCTCGGCGTCTTTGGCGGCTTTCCGCGCGAGGCAGCCGAGATCGCGCCCTACTGGCGGCATCCGATGCGTTTCGACAACAGGCGACTGGTGGACCTGGTGGGTGAGGAGCCGCGCACGGCCCTCGACGAGGCGGTCAGGGCAACTCTCGTGGAGATGGGCTGCCTCGAAGGCACTTCGCAGCTCGTGCTGCGGCAATCGACGTCGTGAACGTCAGCATGCTCTCCGAACGATCAACCAATCCAAACGAAAGTCACGCCCGATGGAAAAGTCCCATGACGCCGTCATCGAGTCCCACGACGCAACGCCGCTCTGGTTTTCCTGCTTCGCATGGTTGCTGCCCGCAGGCATTCTCACGCAATTCCTGACGGCGGGGCTGGGGCTGTTTCTTGATCCGGGGCTGCTTGGGCTGCATGGCGCGATCGGCGTTTCCATCGCTTTGCCGACGATCGGGCTGCTCGCCGGCTCGCTTGCGCTTATGCGCCTGCGCGGCCTGGCATGGTTGGCAGCGATCGTGACGGCGCTATACGGCGTGCAGGTGGTGCTGGCGGCTGGCGGCGCCGGCCTGCCGCTGTCACTTCATCCCGCAAACGGTGCGCTGCTGCTGTGCGCCAGCCTCGCGCTTCTGGCAAAGGTCGAGCGACGCCGCACCCGGGCAACCCTTGCATGACGATCGACGGCGGCGCGCCACGGCGGCCGCCGTTCCTGTCTGGTCAGGCCGTCCGGGCGTGCGGCTCCACGACCTTCGCAATGCGCGGGGGCGCGCTCGCCGCCTCCTCGCAAAGCTCGACGTGCCGCTGCAGGGCCTGGTTCGAAAGCACGGCGCTGATCGTCATGATGTCGCGCCCCTGGTAGCGAGGCATCTGCTGGACTTCCTTCAGTCTCTCAAGGAGTGCTAGTCGGGTCATGGTATCCCTTTCTGTGACTATCGGAGGTCGTCGTTTTTCGTTCAGGCGGCCTTCTTGCCGCCGCTGAAAGGTATCTCGATGTCGACCTCGAGCGTCGACATCTGAGCTCCCCGCTCCATCTTCACGCTGACCTTGTCGTCATCGATCTTCATGTGCTTGGAGATCACCTTGAGAATCTCGTCGCGCAGTTTCGAGACGAGTTCGGAGTCACCGCCCACCGCCGCGCGTTCGTGGGCGAGCAACACCTGCAGTCGCTCGCGCGCAGCCGGTGCGGATTGCTCCCGGGAGAAAAAACGGAACAGGTTCATGCCGCCTTCCTTCCGAATATCTTGTCGAAGAAGCCGCGCCTTTCGCCCGGGATCGCGATCGCCAGTTCTTCTCCGCGAAGCCTTCGCGCCGCATCGAAGTAGGCCCGGGCCGGAGCGCTGTGGCCATCGGCCAAGGTGACCGGCGCACCGACGTTGGATGCGCGCAGCACGTCCATGCTCTCGGGGATGATGCCGAGCAGAGGGATCGACAGGATTTCCAGCACGTCGTCGACCTTCAGCATGTCGCCGCGCTCGGCGCGAGCCGGGTCATAGCGGGTCAGGAGAAGGTGCTTTTCGACGCGCTCGCCGTTCTCCGCCCTCAGCGTCTTGGAATCGAGCAGACCGATGATGCGGTCGGAATCGCGGACCGAGGAGACCTCGGGATTGGTGACGACGATCGCGATGTCGGCATGCCGCATGGCAAGGGTTGCGCCGCGTTCGATGCCGGCCGGGCTGTCGCAGATCACCCAATCGAAACTTTTCTTCAGGGCGGCGATGACCTTCTCTACACCCTCGGGGGTGAGATTGTCCTTGTCGCGGGTCTGCGATGCCGGCAGCAGGAACAACGATTCGAGACGCTTGTCGCGGATCAACGCCTGGGTGAGCTTCGCTTCGCCCTGGATGACATTGACGAGGTCGTAGACCACGCGCCGTTCCGCGCCCATGACGAGATCGAGATTGCGCAGTCCGACATCGAAATCGACTACGACGACCTTGTCGCCGTTGTGCGCAAGAGCGGCACCGAGTGCGGCGGACGACGTCGTCTTTCCAACGCCACCCTTGCCGGATGTGACCACAATAACCTTGCCCATAGAATTCTCCTGTTTTGGGGCCGCCTGCGGCTCAGCCAAGTGTACCCGTTCGTATCGCTTCGCCTTCGAGCCAGACCTGGACTGCCTGTCCATTGAGGTCCTGCTCCATGTCTTCCGCGGTCTTGTAGAACCCGTCGATGGCAATGAGCTCGGCCTCGAGCCTGCGGCAGAAGATTCGTGCGGCGGCGTTGCCCATCGTGCCGGCCAGCGCGCGTCCGCGCAGCGTGCCGTAGACATGGATCGAACCGCCGGCGATGACCTCCGCGCCGGATGCGACCGAGCCGACGATCGTCACGTCGCCATCGGGGAAGAAGATCGATTGGCCGGAGCGCACAGGCTGGGTCACCAGCATCGACGGCACCGCCCTGATCGAATGGGATTCGGCCGCGACGACGCTGTCATACGCCTCGGGAACGCTTCCTGGCACGGCCTCTTCAGGCGCGGGCTCCTCGATGTCGGCTGCGGGCCGGCCATCCGCCATGGCCGGCGGAAGATCGGCCGCGAGAAGCGAAGGCCGCGCGCCCTCGATGCCCATGACCCGGACATTGCGTGTGCCAAGCTGTTCCACGAGCCCCCGAAGCTGGGCGCGGTCTATGTCCAGTCCGTCGATATCGAGCACGACAGGCCTGCGCAGGAAGAAGCCCGCCGAACGGGCGGCGAGATCGTCCAGCCGAACCAGCCAGTCTTCGAGTGGCAGTTCGGGGGTGAGCGCAAGCGCAAGAAAGGAGCGCCCCTTGAGGCGGATCGGCCGGGGTTGAGTTAACATCGCGGTCATCTTGGTAAATTTTCTGTTGCTCAGGTGTATCGAGAAATTGGTTAACAGAAGGTTAAATCACTCCTCACCGATCTGGCTGCGCCACGGTCAAAAGGGGGCCTTCAAGAAGCCTTCGGGAACGCTGGCGATTGCAATTTTAGATTTGAAATCAGTTTGTTATCTCGCCCATATGCGTTGAAATCAAATGTTACCGGCCGACGGCGACCGCTTCGCTCTGCGCCGGGCGGCGGTTTGCGCACTTTTTCGCGGCGATCGGAGCTGATAAGCGGTGCCTGGCAGTGCCAGACTATCCTGCAGCGGACCGCCATCGCCCCGAATCGCCACCGGACCTTGCCGAATCGTGCACACTGAAACCTTCGACACGGTGATTCTCGGCGCGGGCGCCGCTGGAATGATGTGCGCGATCCATGCCGCCTCGCGCGGCAGGCGCGTGCTGGTGGTCGACCATGCAAAGGCGCCGGGAGAGAAGATCAGAATCTCCGGCGGCGGCCGCTGCAACTTCACCAATCTGGGCACCAGCGCACGCAATTTCCTCTCGGGCAACCCGCACTTCGCCAAGTCGGCGCTCGGCCGCTACACGCAGCATGATTTCCTGGCGCTGGTGGAACGGCACGGCATCGCCTGGCACGAAAAGACGCTGGGGCAACTCTTCTGCGACCGTTCCGCTGTCGACATCATCGCCATGCTCAAGAACGAGATGGCAGCCGTGGGCTGTGAGCTGCGGCTGCGCACCACACTGGAGGACCTGCGCAAGACCGAACCTGGCTTTGCCTTGACACTTGGTGGAGAGGGCGCGGCGAGAATTACCTGCCGGCATTTTGTCGTCGCGTGCGGGGGCAAGTCGATCCCGAAGATGGGGGCGACCGGGCTCGGCTATCAGATCGCCGGCCAGTTCGGCCTGGCCGTCACCGAAACGCGCCCTGCCCTCGTGCCGCTGACCTTCGGCGAGGACATGCTTGCCGACTTTCGCGAGATCGCCGGCGTGGCTGCCGATGCGCGCGTGTCGTGTGGCAAGGTTTCGTTCGACGAGGCGCTTCTGTTCACCCATCGCGGCCTGTCGGGACCGGCCATCCTGCAGATTTCATCCTATTGGCGAGAAACCCAGCCGATCCGCATCGGCTTCCTGCCGGATCATGACATTCTGGCTGCGCTGATCGCCGCCAAGCGCGCCAATCCACGTCAACAGGTCGCGACCGCCATCGCCGACATCCTGCCCAAGCGGCTGGCGGCTTATCTCGCGCAAGTGCATCGCTGGACGGGCGCGATCGGCGAGACGAGCGACCGCCGGCTGGGCGAGATCGCCTCGGCCATCCATGCGTGGGAGATCATGCCTATCGGCTCGGAAGGCTATCGCACGGCGGAGGTAACGCTGGGTGGCGTCGACACAGACGGCCTCAACTCACGCAGCATGGCGGCGAAGGCTGTCGACGGCCTGTACTTCATCGGCGAGGTCGTCGACGTCACCGGCTGGCTTGGCGGCTACAACTTCCAGTGGGCATGGTCGTCGGGCTGGGCAGCCGGCACGGCGATCGCCGAGCGCCAGGGCTGACACGGTCAGGGCTTGAGCCAGGCGAACGCGCGCGCAATCTGGTTCCTGCCGTCCGTCATCACAGGTGCGCCGTGCGCCATCAGCACCTTGTCGGCAGGCCACTCCAGGATTCGACGCAGCGCCGCACACGCAAGCTTGCGGTCCGTGAAGGCAATGCGAAATTTGCGCGGGACGGTCGCTTCCCGAGACACCATCAAATCCCATTTTGCGACGAACCGGCGCCAACCGGAAAACCAGTCTTCCGGAAATTGCTGGATCAGATCGGTAAAGAGTACAGTCGCGCTCTTCTTATGGAAGAACACGACCTCGGTGGTGATGGCATTGCCGGGAACGGCAACCTGGTCGATCTCGCGAACCCAAGCATCCGGCGCGACATCGCCCAGATCGTGGTCGAACTTGATCTCCGGGCATTTTGATCGAAGCTGTGGCGCTGCGTACAGATGGGCGTCAGGAAATGCGCTTGCCCACTCCCCAAGAAACACATGATGAAGCGAGTTCGGCGCCACCACGTGCTTCACCGTGCCCAATGCTTCAACCTCGGCCTTAAGCGTCGCGTTCATCGCGACCGGCGACCAGACAAAGAGCGTTCCGTCATCGAGCCTGATGATGGTCATTCGGCTCGGGTATCGAAAGCCCATCGACATCACGTTGGGCCCGTCGGCAATCCAGATTTCGTCGCCAAAGCGCTGAAGCATCGATCCGCTACCCGCCATTGACCAGTTGGAGCACCAGACGGTGCACGTTGCCGCCTTCGCGCATCTCGACGGCGTCGTAGTCGCGGCTTCGGGCGCGCTGCTGCTGCGACAGGGGACCCAGCCTGCTTTGCAGTTCGGCCCGCACCTTGTTGCAATCGGGATCGTTCGGCGCGGTCAGCCCAATCGAGGTTTCCTCGATCGCCTTCACGAGGTCGATGATGAAGGCGCCATGGACCTTTTCATGCGCGACCACACCGTCACTGAAGACCTGCCACTGGCGGCGCGTAGCCTCGGGCATGTCACCGGTCGCGCGTGGCAGCCGGTAGGTGATCGTCAGGCTGGGTCTGGCGGAGGCCAGTATGCACGATCCGTCGGCCCGGTTCTGGTAGTCGCGCGACCACAAGAGCTTGAAGTCGGTATAGGCGATGACGCGGCCGACGCCGACCTGCGGGCCGTTCTGGCCGATCGAGCGATACAGGTCGATGCCCGAGCGCCCGGTGACGTTGTAGTGCTCGACCTGCTCCACCGGCTTCCAGTCCGCCATCGCAGCCGTGGATATCAACCCCATGGCAAAGGCAGAGACCGCTCGTGTCATCGCACTCATGCAAACGCCTCCTCGCGCGCCCCATGTTCAACCAGTTCGGCGGCAGCCGCAACTGCTGGACGTGGCAGGCAGGCTCTCCTAGTGTTCACCCGCACTATCAGGGGAGCAGATGATGGCGGATACCGGCACAATTGAGACGCGCCACGGCGTGATTTCCTACATGCAGTCGCGCGCGGACGGACCCGCAATCCTGCTGCTGCATGGAAACTCGAGCTGCAAGGAGGTTTTCGAACGGCAGTTCGAAGCGCCTGGCCTGGCCGGCTACCGGATCGTAGCGATCGACCTGCCCGGCCACGGCGCGTCCGAGGATGCGAAAGACCCCGCCCGAAGCTATACGTTTGGCGGCTATGCCGAAATGGCCACCGAGGCAGCCGCCAAACTCGGCCTGAACAAGCCAGTCATCTTCGGCTGGTCACTCGGCGGCCATATCGCGCTGGAGATGATCGGCAGCGGTTTCGATGCCGCCGGAGTGATGATTTCCGGAACGCCGCCGGTGACGCCCGAGCTGGAAAGCCTGATGGCGGGATTCAACATTGATCCCGCGGCAGAGAACCTGACCGGGAAGCGTGATTTCACGGAAGAGGATGTCGTCAACTATGCAAGCCATACCTCGGCCGTCGACGGGTCCGTCAACGCGCATCTGCTGTCGATGTGCAGACGGACGGACGGGCGGGCGCGCGAGACAATGTTCTCGTCGGTGATGGAAGGGCGGGCGCTTGACGAACGCGCGATCGTCGCCACCAGCACCGTGCCGCTGGCGATCGTGAATGGCGAGGGCGACGTGTTCATCCAGCCCGGCTA
The DNA here is from genome assembly GCF_039839275.1 of Mesorhizobium sp. CAU 1741. Lineage (NCBI taxonomy): Bacteria > Pseudomonadati > Pseudomonadota > Alphaproteobacteria > Hyphomicrobiales > Phyllobacteriaceae > Mesorhizobium > Mesorhizobium sp. CAU 1741. The sequence continues at coordinate 492,761 of NZ_JBDOQP010000003.1, forward strand.
TTTCGACACGTTGAACTACGCCGCTCTGTGGCCGAAAGGCGTGGTCAGCGTGAAGGGCGCAGGACACGCCCCGTTTCTCCAGAAGCCCGAAGCGTTCAATGCGCTCCTCGCGGAATTCGCCAAGAGCGCAGATGCGTCATAGCAGGTAGGTGACGTTGTCACCCTGCCCGAGATCGCGCGGCGAACGGCCGGGCGGGCCGTAACGGCTGCTGCCCTCGCGACGGCGGAAATGGGGAACCTCGATCGGCAACGCACCCTGATGTTCCTCGGTCCAGACCTCGAAGCGCTGCAGGCGGTGGGGTCCGAACGTGTGCAGCAGAGGGACGTCTGCGGCGTCACGACCGCGCGCGACGACGATGCGCCCGATGCGGCGCTCGTTGTGACGTGCATCAAAGGTATGCCACCGGTCGCCGAGATAAACCTCGAACCAGGCGTTGAAATCCATCGGAGCGGGGTCTGGCTCGATGCCGATGTCGCCCATGTAGCCATTCACATAGCGTGCGGGGATGTTCATCGCGCGGCAGAAGGCGATGGCGAGGTGGGCGAAGTCGCGGCAGACACCCACACGCTCGTCATACGCCTCAAGCGCCGTACGCGTAGAGCGCGCAAAGCCGTAGGAAAAGTTCAGCCGCGAATTGACGAAGTCGCAGATCGCCTGGACACGTGCCCACCCGGGTTCGGTATCCCCGAAAAGCTGCCAGGCCCGGCTCATCAGCTTGTCTGTCTCGCAGTAGCGGCTGCCGAGCAGATAGGTGAGGCACTCGTCAGGCAACTGATCAGGAGAAATCTGCTCGGCGTCACGATAGGTCGGGTCGGGCAGGCCGGAATCCTCGACGACGGCATCGTATCCAAGAAAGGTCACGCCTGGCTTGGCGACGAGACGCTGGCAGGAATTGCCGAACACGTCCGTGAATGGCCGGGCATCCTTCTGGGTCTTGCCCAGCGCGGGCCGCGACCACAGGACATCGTCGCGGCGGTCCGGATGAACTTCCATGAGAGTGTAGAGCGGGGTTGGTTGTTCGACTTCGATGGCGATCTTGTACCCGACGCGGATCAGCATGAGGGCCTCCCTTCAGACGCTACGCTGCCACGATAATTCGATCCGGGGCCTTTGGTTCCCTCGCCAAGATGGTTAAAAGTTCAATAATCTCAGACCATTATCAAAAGACATAGACCTGCTGCCATGCCTTGCTGAACCCCGCCGAACGGCGGGCTTTGCAAGTTCGTCCAAAAATGCTCTTTCTCATGGCATGCCGAGGAGACATGTCCATGTTCGAGAAGATCCTGATCGCCAATCGCGGTGAAATTGCGTGCCGCATCATCCGGACCGCTCGCAGGCTCGGGGTCGCCACGGTCGCGGTCCATTCCGACGCGGACGCCAGGGCGCTGCATGTCGAGATGGCCGACCAGGCTGTGCATATCGGCCCGTCGCCCGTATCGGAGAGCTACCTCGTCGCCGACAGGATCATCGAAGCTGCACTCCAGACAGGCGCCCAGGCGATTCATCCCGGCTATGGGTTCCTGTCGGAGAATCCGGACTTCGTCGACAAGGTGGAAAAGGCAGGGCTCGTCTTCATCGGCCCGTCGGCGGCGTCGATACGTGCCATGGGGCTGAAGGATGCGGCCAAGCGCCTGATGGAGAAGGCCGGCGTTCCGGTGGTACCCGGCTATCACGGCGAAGGCCAGGAGATCGTCATTCTCGCCACCAAGGCCAACGAGATCGGCTATCCGGTGCTGATCAAGGCGCGTGCCGGCGGCGGCGGCAAGGGGATGCGCAAGGTCGAGAACCCGGACGCGTTCCCCGAAGCGCTGGCGGCGGCAAAGCGCGAGGCAAAGGCGGCCTTCGGTGACGACCGTGTGCTGGTCGAAAAGTATGTCGACAAGCCGCGCCATATCGAGGTGCAGGTCTTCGGCGACAGCCACGGCAATGTCGTCCATCTGTTCGAGCGCGACTGCTCGGCGCAACGGCGGCATCAGAAGGTTATCGAGGAGGCTCCCGCGCCCGGCATGACTGCGGAAATGCGCGCGGCGATGACCGACGCGGCGGTAAAGGCGGCGCAGGCGATCTCCTACCGGGGCGCGGGCACGATCGAGTTCATCGTGGACGCGTCGCAAGGGCTGCGACCCGACCGATTCTGGTTCATGGAGATGAACACGCGGCTCCAGGTCGAGCATCCGGTCACCGAGATGGTCACGGGCATCGATCTCGTGGAATGGCAGTTGCGGATCGCGTCCGGCGAAACGTTGCCGAAGCGCCAGGAGGACGTCGTGCTTGACGGCCACGCATTCGAGGCGCGGCTTTATGCGGAAGACGCGACCCGCGATTTCCTGCCGGCGATCGGCACGCTGCACCATCTTCGGTTCCCGGCAGAGACTGAAACCCTGCGGATCGAGACCGGCGTGCGCGAAGGCGACCCGATCTCGCCCTTCTACGACCCGATGATCGCCAAGCTGGTGGTGCACGGGCAGGATCGCGAAGGCGCGCTGCAAGCCTTGTCGCAAGCGCTCGCGAAGACCGAAATCGCAGGCTCCGTCGTCAACACCGCCTTTCTGGCGGCGCTGGCTGCAGACGATGAGTTCGCCGCCGGAGATGTCGACACGGGGCTGATTGCGCGAAAGCAGGCCGCTCTGACTGCTTTGCCGTTGCCGTCAGCCGCCCAGGTGGCGGCCGCAGCGGCGAGCGCAGGACACGTCGCCGTCGACCCCGGCGCCGACGACCCCTGGGACGCGCTGGCGGGCTACGCGCATTTCAATCCGCTGGTGAAGTCGGTGACGCTGTCGCATGGCGAGGATGTCGTTTCCGCGCGACTCACCGTGGCGGCGAACGGCAATGCACGCGTGCAACTGAACGGCGACGGCCCCTTCGTCACGCCCCCGCGCACCGCTGCGGCGCGATGGCCGGGGCATGTCACGGTTTTCGCCGGTGCGGCGAGCCATACTTTCGCGGTCGCCGATCCGTTCGCGATGGCCGAAGCGGTGACGGGTGGCGGCGACGCCTTGCGTGCGCCGATGCCGGGCCTGGTCAAGCTGGTGCGCGCCGCCGCCGGCGACACGGTCGTGAAGGGCCAGGCACTGCTGGTGCTGGAGGCGATGAAGATGGAACACACGATCACCGCGCCGCATGACGGGGTCGTGGCGGAGATCGCGCAGGAAGGCGCGCAGGTGACGGACGGCACCGTGCTGGCGCGCTTTGTCGATTCGGGCGACTGATCGCCGATTGCAGGCACGCCATCCATAAATGAAAAGGCCGCGCCGGATGTTGCCTCCGGTCGCGACCTCTTCCTGCCCGACAGTCCCTTGTGCGTGCCCCGCACCTTTTCTTGTCTGTCGCCGCCCTGTGTAACCTGAAAGCCGTCAGTCTCAGTGGATGGTCATCCACTCCCGCGCTTCGCGCAACGCCCTGGCGATATCGGTCTTCGTCATCGCGGCGGAGAGTTCGGCGCGCAGTTCCGCGGCACGTTCCGAGCCCTTGATCGCAGCGATATTGAACCATTTGTGGGCGGCGACGAGATCGACATCGCAGTCGCGGCCAGATGCATACATGAGTCCCAGCTCGAAGAGGATTTCCGCCTGGGCAGTGGAGCCGATGCCGGCTTCAAGCATTTCGAAACGCGCCATTTTCCTGTTCCCTGTGTTCGATCCCGAAGGCTGCTTCAGACCCGCTCGGTCGTTGCCTTCCGTTGTCCTGAAGAATGCCCGGGAGCCTTGAATCCGTCGTTAAATGGCGTGCTTAATTTGCGGAAAACAAAACTAAAACAAGAAGTAAAGCTTGGATTTTGTTAAGCATCGGCGCCCTTGGATTCCCCGGCTTTTGTCGAAAAATCGATGAAAATCCTCCATGCCCATGGCAACCCTCTGCTAACCACGCGCACGATGGGTCTTTTGGACCGATCGCCGAACGGCGAGAAAAAGCAGGTGCGAAGCGGCTCCCGGAACATCTTTCGCCGGCCGCGATTCTGGCTTACGCTTACGTTCGCGTAAAACACGTGTCCGGCTCACGCGCTCAATCCACAGACCGGACAGGGAGGAAGAGCATGCTTGGCAAATGGACACTCGCGGTGGCAATGACGCTGGCAGTCGCCGGCCCAGCGCTCGCGGACCCGATCGTCGGCAACTGGAAGACCGACAGCGGCGCGACCGCCCAGATCGCAGCGTCGGGCGGCGGCTTTACGATCACGCTGCGCAGCGGGCAGCACAATGGCAAGCGCATCGGCCAGATGCAGGCGAGCGGCAGCGGCAAGTACAAGGGCACGATTACCGACCCGGCCGAGGACAAATCCTATTCCGGAAACGCGACCCTGGACGGCAACCGGCTGGCGATGCAGGGCTGCGTGGCGATGGTGTTCTGCCGCACGCAGAACTGGCAGCGTCAATAGCCTGAGCGAACGGCAGCCCGCGCACCCTCCGTTAACGAGGTTGAACGCTGGATGAACAGGCGTCTCAGCGCCGGTTCAGTCAGGTTGGGCGATTATCTCCCCATCAACGAGGGAGATAACCGATGCTTGCCCGCCGCTTTTCGATCGTATGCCTGCTGGTTGCCATCTTCGGCATGGGCCTTGCCACGCTCGTCGCCGAGACGAGCCGGGTCGCGCCGATCCATGCCACCCAGTCACTGTTCAGCATGTGCGATTCCGGCGGCGTGTCGGCCTGCCGCTGAACGTCGATTGCGCCGCCTCGCGCGAAACTGATTCAAGCCGGAATTCGCCTTTGGACCCCTCGAAACGTCATATGCAAGTCCCTATAATGGGTCATGGAAAAGCGAATCTACCCAAATCCCATCGAATCGATCTCCACACCCGAGCCGATCGCACGCCGCAGCTTCAACGACGCGGCAGAGGCCGTTGGCGCGCTGAAGGCGATCTACGAGCGCAACACCGCTTTCCTGCGTGATTCTTTCGATGCGCTTGCAGAAGGCGAAGACCAGAACCGCCGCTACCGGGCCTACTATCCCGAAGTGGGCGTGACGACCACCTCCTACAGTCAGGTCGACACCCGGCTTGCCTATGGCCACATGCCGGCTCCTGGCCACTACACCACGACGATCACCCGTCCTGACCTGTTCTCCAATTACTTGCACGAGCAATTGCGGCTTTTGATGCGAAATCACGGCGTACCGGTGACGATCGGCGAGTCCGAGACGCCGATTCCGGTGCATTTCGCCTTCCTCGAAGGCACGCATGTCGACGCATCGGTGGCGGACCGGATTCATCGTCCGCTGCGGGACCTGTTCGATGTCCCCGATCTCAACAGCACCGACGACCATATCGCCAATGGCACTTATGAGCCGCCGCTGGGCGAGCCGGCGCCGCTCGCCCCCTTCACCGCGCAGCGCATCGACTATTCGCTGCACCGCTTGTCGCATTACACGGCAACCAGCCCGGCGCATTTCCAGAATTTCGTGCTGTTCACCAACTACCAGTTCTATATCGACGAGTTCTGCGTTCTCGCGCGCAACCTGATGGCCGAAGGCGGCGGTGGGTACGAGGCGTTCATCGAACCGGGAAACGTCAAGACGCTGGCTGGTGAATCCTCGCCGCACAACGGGGCCACGCCGCCACGCATGCCGCAGATGCCGGCCTATCATCTGTGCAAGCCGGGCCATGCGGGCATCACCATGGTCAATATCGGCGTTGGGCCGTCCAACGCCAAGACGATCACGGACCACATCGCGGTGCTGCGACCGCATGCCTGGCTGATGCTTGGGCACTGCGCCGGTCTGCGCAACAGCCAGGCGCTGGGCGACTACGTGCTTGCCCATGCCTATGTGCGCGAGGATCATGTTCTGGACGACGACCTGCCCGTGTGGGTGCCGATACCTGCGCTGGCGGAAGTGCAGGTGGCACTCGAGGAGGCCGTCGAGGAGGTAACAGGCCTTGAAGGCTACGATCTCAAGCGCATCATGCGCACCGGTACGGTCGCGACGATCGACAACCGCAACTGGGAACTGCGCGATCAGCGCGGCCCGGTCCAGCGACTGTCGCAGTCGCGCGCCATCGCGCTCGACATGGAATCGGCCACCATCGCCGCCAACGGCTTCCGGTTCCGCGTTCCTTACGGCACGCTGCTGTGCGTATCGGACAAGCCCCTACATGGCGAACTGAAACTGCCGGGCATGGCGACCGAGTTCTACAAGCGCCAGGTATCCCAGCATCTGACGATCGGCATCCGGGCGCTGGAGAAACTGGCCGAGATGCCGCCGGAGCGGCTACACTCCCGCAAGCTGAGAAGTTTCTCCGAGACCGCGTTCCTGTAAAGTCTTGACGCTGCCCAAATCTGCGGCCAGTGCGGTGGCATGAACCGAAAAACGACGACGATGCTCAGGCTTGCGGGACTTGGGACACTGCTGGCGATAGCGGCGGCAATCGTGTTCGGCTATCTGGGATGGCTTCATCCGGCCTTCGATTCCTTCTCGCACTTTCGCGTGCATCTCGCCACGCTGCTGCTGGCCGCGACCTTGCCACTTCTACTGGCGCGCTTGTGGCCCGAAGCACTGTTCGCGGTGGCGCTCGGGGCCACCGCCATCGTGCAGACAATCGGGCTGCCTTCGCTGCCGCGCTTCTCGACGGTCAATGCCTCCACTACGGAGGCGGGCGGACACGAGGCGCTGTACCGCCTCCTCCATGCCAATCTTCGCTTCGACAACCGGCGGCCTGAAGAAACGCTTTCGCTGATCGCCCGGGTGCGGCCGGACGTGCTGACGCTGAACGAGGTCTCGGCGCCGTGGCGGGCGAGACTGGCGACGCTGGAGGCGGCCTATCCATTCCAAATGATCTGCGAGCGGCGCGGCCATATCGGCGGCGTCGCGATCCTGTCACGGCGCCCCTTCGCCCATGGCACGCAGCCTTCCTGCGGTGACCGGGGCTCCTTCGCGCACGCAACCATCGACTTCGGCGGCCGCGTCGTCGAGGTCGTGGCGCTCCATCTCGGTTGGCCGTGGCCGTTCGAACAGCCTTGGCAGGTGCCGCGTGTCGAGCCGCTGCTGGCGCAGTTGGGCCATACGGCGATCGTGGCGGGAGATCTGAATTCGGTGCCGTGGAGCCGAACCGCGCGGCGGGTCGAGGCCGCGAGCGGCGCGCGACTCTTGCGTGGCATCGGTCCGACATGGCTGAACGCCCGGCTGCCGGCGTGGATGCGGCCCGCGATCGGATTGCCGCTCGACAACGTCCTAGTTAAGGGCGCCGTGATGCCGCTTTCCGTCACCACGACGGCGGAAGGGGCTTCAGATCACCGGCCGGTGCTGCTCGAATTCAACGTGCTGCCGCAAGAAAAGCTGCGTGGCGTCCTGCAGGCATCGTTGGGGCACTAGGACGTTTCGATCGTCAAGACATCACATGTTCGGGTAGACTGGCCCTTCGCCGCCTTGCGGCGGGACCCAGTTGATGTTCTGGTTCGGGTCCTTGATGTCGCAAGTCTTGCAGTGGACGCAGTTCTGCGCGTTGATGACGAAGGTGACATCCACGCCCATGCGATCAGCGGCGGCGTTGCCGTCCGCATCGACCCACTCGTAGACGCCCGCCGGGCAATAGCGTGACGACGGCCCGGCATAGACATCGTGCTCCGAACGCTTCTGCAGGTCCATGTCCTTGACCTGCAGGTGGATCGGCTGATCCTCCTCATGGTTCGTATTGGACAGGAACAACGACGACAGACGGTCGAAGGTGAGAACGCCGTCGGGCTTTGGATAGTCGATCTTCGTGTGCTTGGCAGCCGGCTCGAGTGCGGCCGCGTCGGTCTTACCGTGCTTCATCGTACCGAATGGCGACAGGCCGATGAGCGTGTTGAGCCACATGTCGAGGCCACCGAGGCCGACGCCGAGCCACAGGCCGAACTTCGACCACAGCGGCTTGACGTTGCGAACCTTCTTGAGGTCCTTGCCGATGTCGCTGGCGCGCCACGCGGCTTCATAGCCCGCAATCTCGTCATGGGCGCGGCCGGAACCGATTGCCTCGGCGACGTGATCGGCGGCAAGCATTCCAGACTGCACCGCGTTGTGGGAGCCCTTGATGCGCGGCAGGTTGACGAAACCGGCCGAACAGCCGATCAGCGCCCCGCCCGGGAACGTCAGTTTCGGCACCGACTGGTAGCCGCCTTCGGTGATCGCGCGCGCGCCATAGGATATCCGCTTGGCGCCCTCGAAGGTGTCGCGGATCGCGGGATGGGTCTTGAAGCGCTGGAACTCCTCGAATGGCGCGAGATAGGGGTTCTTGTAGTTCAGGTGGACGACGAAGCCGACGGCGACCTGATTGTCTTCCAGATGATAGAGGAAGGACCCGCCGCCGGTGGCGCCGCCGAGCGGCCAGCCGAACGAATGCTGCACGAGGCCGGGCCGGTGCTTCTCGGGCGCGACCTGCCACAGCTCCTTGAGCCCGATGCCGTATTTTTGTGGTTCGCGGCCCTCGCCGAGGTCGAATTTCGCAATGAGCTGCTTGGCGAGGGAGCCGCGCACGCCCTCGCCTATCAGCACGTATTTGCCCAGCAGCGCCATGCCTGGCGCGTAGTTCGGACCTCTGGAGCCGTCGCGCTCGATGCCCATGTCGCCCGTCGCAACGCCGATAACGGCGCCGGCGTCATCGTAAAGCACCTCGGCTGCGGCAAATCCCGGATAGATTTCAACGCCGAGCGCCTCGGCGTGACCTGCCAGCCAACGGCAGACATTGCCGAGAGAGACGATGTAGTTGCCGTGATTGTTCATCAGCGGCGGCATCAAAAAATTCGGCAGGCGCACCGAACCGCCGGGGCCGAGGATCAGGAAGTGGTCGGCCGTCACCGGCGTCTTGAAGGGATGATCGCTCTCGGAGCGCCAGTCGGGCAGCAAGCGGTCGATGCCAATCGGGTCCACCACGGCGCCAGACAGGATGTGGGCACCGACCTCGGCACCCTTTTCCAGTACCACGACGGAGAGTTCGGGATTGACCTGCTTGAGACGGATCGCCGCCGACAGACCCGCCGGCCCCGCACCGACGATCACGACGTCGAATTCCATGCTCTCGCGTTCAATCTCGCTCATCAAACAATCCTCCGCGTCAGCCCGTCGGCACTCAAGTTCTCTGTGTACTCCCGCTCATAACGCATGATTCGGTTGGACGAAACAGCCCGCGACCTTGCACCGCAGAAGCACCACAACAATAGATACCTCTTACGTAAACGTCAAATTACCGAAGTGTGCAGGTCCCCTCACCTGAAGTCACTTCCCGTCCTGCCGGCCAGCATGTAGGTTCGAGGAAGAGGGAGGACGTATGCCAAGGATGTGGCCTGCCCTGTTGATCTCGATGATCGCGCTCGCGGGACAAGCGTCGCAGGCGGCCGACGATCTCGGGCGGTGGCATGCCGGTCCCTACTCCTACTCCGACGAAATGGGTGGCTTTGCGATCGTCGCGATTTCCGGCACCGGTTCTGCGCAGGACCCGGTGGTGCTCACGCAGGAGTTCTTCTCGGCCAGTCCGGTCACCGTGGTCATCAGGGCTGAACGGCCGATCCGCCCGCAGCACATGGAAGGCGATTTCGCCAACGGCATCATCTATATCCGCACCGAGGCGATCAACAATAGCGGCCTGCCATGGCTGGAGTTCGAGTTCGAACTGCAGGAGGTGCGCGGCGAGCCCAGCATATTCGGCGACGGGCTTTCCTTTGACCAGCGGCGCACCGACTCGGTGAACATCTCGTCGGACCGATTTGAGGAATTCAGCCGGGACTACGAGCCGTTCGACAGGCTTCTCTATCGAAACGGTACCGTCGACCCCGGCGAGACGGCGCGCTTCGATTTCCTGATCACGGATTTCACGCCGCGATGGCAATTCTTCCTGGTGCAGGACCCGACCGTGCCCTTCTCCTGACAATGTCCGCTTGCTCCCGTCGAGCCGGCGCGCGACAATGGAGCCATGCAGACAGCAGATTCCAACCAGCCGGCGTTCGACCTGCGCGAACTGTTGCGCTTCTATGCCGACGCGGGTGTCGATGAAGCGTTGATGGACATTCCCGTGGACCGGTTTGCGGAGGCCGCGCCAACCGTGGCCCGCACCCCTCCGGCAGGCGACGAAAACCCGCCGGCGCGGCCACGGCTGGAGCCGACCGCCCCGCCGCCCCGCCCCGCTCCCGCCGTCAGCGTGCCGGACGAGGCACAAGCTGCCCGCGCGCGCGAACTTGCACGCGAGGCTGCCTCGCTCGATGAACTGCGCGAAATCCTCGCCGGCTTCGACGGCTGCAACCTGAAATTCACCGCCAAACAGATGGTGTTCGCCGACGGCGACCCGCAGGCCGACCTGATGCTGGTCGGCGAAGCGCCGGGCCGCGACGAGGATATCGAAGGACTACCGTTCGTCGGCCGCTCGGGACGGTTGCTCGACCGGATGCTTGCGGCGATCGGGATCGATCGCAAGAGCGCCTATATCGCCAACGTCATCCCGTGGCGCCCGCCGGGCAACCGCACGCCGACGCCGCTCGAAACCGAGATCTGCCGGCCGTTCATCGAGCGCCAGATCGAGCTGGCACGGCCGAAAGTGCTGGTGACGCTGGGCGGACCGGCATCGAAGGTCCTGCTGAACGCCACCGAAGGTGTCCTGCGCCTGCGCGGCAACTGGAAGGTCCACCGTACCCCAGCGGGAGTGGATATCCCCGCCATGCCGACGCTTCACCCGGCCTATCTGCTGCGAAATCCCGCCCATAAGAAACTTGCATGGCGGGATCTGCTGGAGATCAGGGCAAAGCTGGACGCGCTTCGCGGCTGATTATGCCGATGCGTGGGAAGCCGGATGCTCAGGAAATCCGTCGGGAGTGCCGCGACTACTGCGGCGGCGCGACCTTTCGTGCCTTGCCGCGTTCGAGGCCGAGCTGGCGCTCGCGCCAGATGATGAAGATGCCGGCGGCGACCACGATGATGCCGCCGACCACGGTGTGCGCCGTCGGCAGGTCCCCGAATGCAAGATACCCAACCGCGATGCCGAGGATCATCGAGCTGTATTCGAAAGGCGCGACCGTCGAAGCCTCGGCGTGGCGATAGCTCTCCGTCATGAGGATCTGCCCGACGCCGCCGCAGATGCCCGCGGCGACGAGGAATAGTGTGGCCCGCATTGTGAGAGGGTCCCAGCCGAAGGGAATCGTCAGGAGCGCCGCCACCGAGGCCGTCAGTGAGAACCACAACACGATAGACGCCGTCTTTTCCGTCTGCACCAGCCGGCGGACCAGCAGCATCGCCACCGCCGAGATCGCCGCGCCGACAAAAGCTGCAAGAACACCGGCGAGTTCGTCGTTGCCGAGGCCGGCACCTTCGCTGAACAGGGTCAGCCGCGGCCACGAGATGATGACGACGCCAACGAGACCGATCACCACCGCGGTCCAGCGGAATATGCGGATCGTCTCGCCAAGAAACAGCGCGCTGAAGACGACGACGAGCAGAGGCTGCGCATAGTTGAGGGTGATGGCCTCCGGCAGAGGCAGGCGCGTGAGTGCGAAAAATCCCAAGCCCATCGAGGTGACGCCGACGACGCCGCGCGCGATGTGGCTCAAAGGGTGCTTGGTGCTGAGCGCCGTGCGCAGTTCGCGCCGCCATGCGAGCATCACGATCAGCGGAAGGATGGCGAAGAACGAGCGGAAGAAGACGATCTGCCCCGCCGGCAACTGTCCCGCCGCTTTGATGAATGCCGACATCGCCACGAAGATGGTCACGGAGACGATCTTGAGCGTGATGCCGCGCAGCGGGTTGCCGGCGGCGGCGGGAGATGGTGTCACGGACGCATCATTTCGGGGAACGGGCCTGCTCGATCGCCTGCCACACGCGCTGCGGCGTGGCGGGCATCTCGATATGACCGATTCCGTATGCCCTGTGAAGCGCGTCGGTGACGGCGTTGATGACGGCTGGCGCCGCGCCGATCGTGCCGGCCTCGCCAGCCCCCTTCATGCCCATGGCATTGGTGGTCGAGGGCACGTTGCGGGTCTCGAAGTGGAATGATGGCACGCTATCGGCTCGCGGTATGGCGTAGTCCATGAAACTTGCCGAGAGCAGCTGGCCGTCTTCGCCGTAGACGGCGTCTTCGGTCAGCGCCTGTCCGATGCCCTGAACCACGCCGCCATGAACCTGACCGGCAAGCAGAAGCGGGTTCAGCGTGGCGCCGAAATCATCGACGATGACATAGTTGACGATGTCGGTGGTACCGGTGTCGGGGTCGATCTCGACTTCGCAGATATGTGTGCCGTTCGGATAGGTCGCCTCTTCCTGAACGAAGTCACCGAAGCCCTTGATATCGTCCGGCGATTTCGCAGCCCTGGCGACCGAGGCGAAGTCGATGCTGCGGTCGGTGCCGACGATGCGCGCCTCGCCATTCGCGAGTTCGATGTCGTCCGGCGCCGCCTCGAGTTCGTCGGCGGCGATCTTCCTGATCTTCTTGGCCAGGTCCTCCCCGGCCCGCGAGGCCGAGACGCCACCGAGCGGGATCGATCGCGAGCCCCCGGTGCCGCCGCCCTTGTCGAGGCGGGCCGTGTCGCCCTGATGCAGGCGTATCCGGTTGATGTCGAGCTCGAGCTTTTCGGCGACGAGTTGGGCATAGGCGGTCGCGTGCCCCTGCCCGTTCGACTGGGTTCCGATCAGCAATGTGACCGTTCCATCCTCGTTAAGGACGGCATGGGCAGGTTCGGAGCCGGCGAAGGCGCAGGCCTCGATATAGGTCGCCATGCCGATGCCGCGCAGCTTGCCTTCCGCCTCGGCCGCGTCGCGGCGCGTGGCAAAGCCTTTCCAATCGGCACGCTCCATCGCGGCCCGCATGTGGCCTTCGAACTCGCCGACGTCGTAGCATCGGCCGGTCGGCGTCCGGTATGGAAACTGCGCCGGCTGGATGAAATTGCGGCTGCGGATCTCGTCAGGCGTCATGCTGAGGTCACGGGCGCAGGCGTCGACCAGCTTCTCGACGAGGAACGCCGCTTCGGGACGGCCGGCGCCGCGATAGGCATCGACCGGGCAGGTGTTGGTGTAGACACCGGTGATGGTGACGTCGAGCGCGGGGATGTCGTAGACGCCCGTCGACATGGTCGCGCCCATGAACGGGATCGTCGGCCCAAACTGATGCGCGTATGCACCCATATTGGCGGTGTTGCGGACGCGAAGGCCGAGGAACCGCCCCTCCTCGTCCATTGCCATCTCGGCCTCGACGACGTTATCGCGGCCCTGCGCGTCGGTGAGGAAATGTTCGGTCCGGTCGCCGGTCCACTTCACCGGACGGCCCAAACGACGCGCGGCCTCCAGCACCAGCGGATATTCGCGGTAGACAAACACCTTGGGGCCAAAACCTCCACCGACATCCGGCGTGATGACGCGCAGCTTGTCGTGCGGGATGGAAAACACCTGGTCGGCGATGATGCGGCGCATCGAATGGACACCCTGGGAGCCGGTGGTCAGGGTCAGGCTTTCATCCGCGGCATTCCACTCGCCGATCGCGGCGCGTGGCTCCATGTAGTTGCAGATCAGCCTGTTGTTCAGGAAGCGAATGCGCGTCACGTGCTTGGCGGCGGCAAACGCCTTGTCGGCAAGCTCCTTGTCGCCCAAGTGATATTCGAATGCCTTTTCGGTGGATTCCGCGGTGCTGGAAACCGCATCCTCGGTTTCGTAATCGACTTCGATCAGCTCGGCGGCGTCCTGGGCCAGTGCGCGGGTATCCGCGACGACGAACGCCACGGCATCGCCGACATAATTGACGCGGTCGCGGCACAGGACGGGAATGTCGCGTGTCTGCGCCTTGCTGCCATCCGGCTGTTTCTGCATCGCTCCCGACCGGAGTTGGCCCAGATGGTCGATCTCGGCAGCGGTGAGAACCAGATGCACGCCCGGTGCCGCGCGGGCCGCGTCGAGTGACCCGATCGTGAACGTGCCCTTGGCCACGGGAGACCGCAGCACATAGGCGTGCAGGACGCCGTCGGGCGAGATATCGTCTGTATAGCGTCCGTTGCCGGTGGTGAACGCGTCGTCCTCCAGACGCGTGACGGACGCTCCCATACCGAATTTCGGCGCAATGACGTTCATGGTGGCTTCCTGGAGGCTAGGTGGCTGATGGCGGTGAGATAGATCGCCTGACAGTTTTGTCGAGCAGTGTGATCATGTAAAGACCACGAGTCGATTATCATTAGGGGCGGCGTCGTGCCGCTGAGGGAACAGCAGCGAATGCGCAAGGACACGGGTCAGATTTTCCGCATCGAGGACTATCGGGCGAGCGACTACGCCATCCCCCGCACGGCATTGAGCTTCCAGCTTTCCGCCGAGGCGACCACGGTCACGGCCGAACTCGATATAGAGCGCCGAGATGGCGTCGCTGCCGATGCACCGCTGGTACTCGACGGAGACGAGTTGTCGCTGGCCAGCATCCTGATCGACGGCGAAGAGCCCGATGCGTCGGCCTATGAAGCAACGCCTCAGCGTCTGACGATCGCCAGGCCGCCGCGCGGGAAAACGTTCCGGCTGACCCTCGTGACGCGTCTCGATCCGGCCCACAACAGTTCGCTGATGGGGCTCTATCTGTCGAACGGAGTCTACTGCACCCAGTGCGAGCCCGAAGGATTTCGCAGGATCACCTATTTCATCGACCGGCCGGACATGCTGTCGGTCTACACGGTGCGTATCGAAGCGGAAAAGGGTGCCGCGCCCATCCTGCTGTCGAACGGCAATCCTGTCGAGAGTGGCGATCTGGAGGGCGGACGCCACTATGCGCTCTGGCACGATCCGTTTCCCAAGCCGTCCTACCTGTTCGCGCTGGTGGCAGGCGACCTCGCCCTTCTGTCCGACGAATTCACCACGGCATCGGGCCGCAAGGTCGATCTCGGCATCTATGTCGAGCACGGAAAGCGCGACCGCGCCGCCTATGCGATGGACGCACTCAAGCGCTCAATGAAATGGGACGAGGAGGTCTTCGGACTGGAATATGACCTCGACGTATTCAATATCGTCGCGGTTTCCGACTTCAACATGGGCGCGATGGAGAACAAGGGCCTCAACGTCTTCAACGACAAATACGTGCTGGCAGACGAGAGCACGGCGACCGATGCCGACTTCGCCAATATCGAGGCAATCATCGCGCATGAGTATTTCCACAATTGGACTGGCAACAGAATCACTTGCCGCGACTGGTTCCAGCTCTGCCTCAAGGAAGGGCTGACCGTCTTCCGCGATCATGAGTTCTCGGCCGACCAGCGCTCGCGCGCGGTGAAGCGCATCGCCGAGGTGCGTACCTTGCGCGCTCACCAGTTTCCCGAGGACCAGGGGCCGCTGGCCCACCCGGTCCGCCCGCGCCGCTATCGGGAGATCAACAACTTCTACACCGCGACCGTCTACGAGAAGGGGTCGGAAGTCGTGCGCATGATACGCACGATTCTCGGCGCCGACGACTTCCGGAAAGGCATGGGCCTTTACATTTCCCGGCATGACGGCGAGGCCGCCACGATCGAGGATTTCCTCAAGGCGTTCGAGGACGCGTCCGGGCAGGATCTGTCGCAGTTCGCCCTCTGGTACCATCAGGCTGGCACACCCAACCTGACGATCACCACCGCACACGACGCGGAAGCAGGCGAGTTCCGCATGGAGATCGAGCAATCGGTGCCGCCGACACCGTCCGAGAGCCGCAAGCGCCTGATGCACATTCCGCTTGCGTTCGGGTTGGTCGACGAAGACGGCAACGACATCGTGCCGACGGAGATCGACGGCGCAACGGTTGAGAACGGCATCGTTCATGTCCGCAAGCGCAAGCAGAGCGTACGTTTTCGTGGCATCCCCAAGCGCCCTGCCCTGTCGCTGAACCGTGGCTTTTCGGCGCCGATCACGCTGTCGATCGAGCAGCGCTCGGACGACCTGCTCTTCCTCGCGCGCAAGGACAGCGACCTTGTCGCCCGCTGGCAGGCGCTCAATACCGTCTTCACCGAATCGTTGATCCAGGGCTTCCGCGCGGTGCGCGGGCAAAAGCCGCCGCAGTTCGGCGAAGGGCTGATCCGTGCGACCGCGGAGATCGCGGACGACGACAGCCTGGAGGCGGCATTCCGCGCGCTGGCGCTCACGCTGCCAGCCGAAGCGGACATCGCACGGGAGATCGGATCGCAGATCGATCCGGACGCCATTCATGTCGCGCGCGAGTCGCTCGCCGGAAAGATAGCCACCGACAATACGGACGTCTTCTCGCGTCTCTATGACAGTCTGGACAATGGGGAAGCGTTCAACCCCGATGCCGCCAGCGCCGGCAGGCGGGCATTGCGCAACGTGCTGCTCGACTATCTCGCCGCCAGCGACGACGAGCCCGGCCGTGCCGCGCGCCAGTTCGAGACTGCGACGAACATGACCGACAAGGCCGCCGCTCTAGCGGTGCTGGCGCACAGGTTTCCCGGTCATGACCGCACGGTCGCCGCATTGGCAGAGTTCGAAGGGCAATATGCCGCCGACCCTCTGGTGCTGGACAAGTGGTTCCAGATCCAGGCGACGGCGCCGACCGCCGATGCCGTAGAACGGGTGGAGACGCTGACCCGCCATCCGGGCTTCTCGATCCGCAACCCGAACCGCGTGCGCGCGCTGATCGGCACTTTCTCGACGATGAACCAGACCGGCTTCCATCGGGCCGACGGTGCCGGCTATCGCTTCTTTGCGAGGTCGGTGCTGGAAATCGAGAAGCGAAATCCGCAGGTTGCGGCGAGGCTTGCCACCGCTTTGCGTTCCTGGCGCTCACTGGAGCCCACACGTCAGGCAGCGGCACGCGAGGCGCTTCTGGAAATCGCCGCGCCAGCGGACCTTTCCAGCGACCTGCGCGACATCGTGGAGCGCACGCTCGCATAGGTGCGCAGGGCGTTCCGGCCCCTAACGATTTCGTAACTTTTCGGGCCGCGCCCACTGGACACGGAGAATCGCGTCTGATTCCTTATGGATGATTCGGACGTGCGGCGTTGCGGGGTCAATCGAGGGACAGGATGGGGAGCCATTCCATGGCTAAGGCGGACGCGTGGAACGCGCCCGATGGGAGCTTCTATGCGCGGCGCGCCGCAGCACAGAGAGCTGGCGCTGGCCTGAGCGGCCACGCGCGGATGATCGCGGCGCCCGCCTATCGGCGCCTGCTGGCCGCCGAGCCCGTGCTGAAGCGCCTGATCCCAGTGCTCATCGTCGTCTTTCTCGTCATGGTCGCAGGCACGCGCAGCCTGTCCCTGATGGCGGATCGCGAGGACGTCGACCGCTCCGCCAGGGCCCTGCTAGGGCTGGCTTCCACCCAGATTGCCCACGCCCTCACCGCACGCCAAACGCGTGGCGAGACGGACGATTCCGTCTATCGCATGCTCATCGAAGATATTACCCGCTCTGGTCCGCTCGGCGGCCACCATGCGCTGCTGATCGTCGACGGCGAAATGGCCGTCAAGGCTGCCACTCCGCTCGGCGCGACGTGGCTTGGACGGTCGCTGGAGGACGTCATCTCCGGGGGGCAGCCGCTGTTCCTTTTCGGTGAACGCGCTGGCGTCATGGAAGTGCGAGTGGGCGACACGATCTGGTATGCGGCGATGGCCGCAGCGGAGGAACGCAAGGCGGCGGCGCTCGCAATGATCCCGCGAGACAGCGTGTTTGCCGAATGGCGCAAGGAGGTGACGCTGAACGTCACGCTCTTCGTCGCCACCGCAGCCGTGCTGATCGTCATCCTCTACGCCTATTTCGGGCAGGCAGCGCGGGCACAGGCAGCCGACAGGCTCTATCTGGAGGCCCACGAGCGTGTCGACCTCGCACTGGTGCGCGGCCGGTGCGGCCTGTGGGACTGGGACATGGTGCGGGGCAGGATGTACTGGTCCCGCTCGATGTACGACATGCTGGGCTATGAACCGACAGAATCGATGCTGTCCTTCGGTGCCGTTTCGGAGATCATCCATCACGAGGACGGCAACCTCTTCGAGATCGCCAACCGGATCGTCTCGCGGGAGATCGACCAGGTCGACCAGGTGTTCCGTATGCGGCATGCCGACGGGCACTGGGTCTGGATCCGCGCCAAGGCGCAGGTCAACGATCCCGACGCGCCGGAAATCCATCTCGTGGGCATCGCCATCGACATCACCGAGCAGCGCAATCTCGCGCAACGCTCCGAGACGGCGGATCTGCGGCTGCGCACGGCGATCGAGAACATCTCGGAATCGTTCGTCCTGTGGGACTCCAGCCAGTGCCTGGTCATGTGCAACACCAAGTACCAGCAGGACAACGGCCTTTCTGACCAGGACATCGTGCCGGGCACGGCACGCAAGCTGATCGACCAGCGCATGACGGCGCTGGCTCATGAGCGGCGCCTTGCCAACGCCAACGGCCCGTCGGGCGGCGCGACCTATGAACGCCAGCTCGCCGACGGGCGCTGGCTGCAGGTCAACGAGTTGAAGACGCGCGACGGAGGCATGGTTTCGGTCGGCGCCGACATCACCCAGCTCAAGCAGCATCAGGAAAAGCTCGTCGACAGCGAACGCCGGCTGATGGCGACGATCCACGACCTCAGCCTGGCGCGAAAAGCCGAGGGAGAGCGCACAGCGGAGCTCGTCGAGCTCAACCGCAAATACATGAAGGAGACAGAAAGGGCCGAGGCGGCGAGCCGCGCGAAATCGGAATTCCTGGCCAATATGAGCCACGAACTGCGCACTCCACTGAATGCCATCATCGGCTTCTCCGAAATGATGCAGCAGGCCTATTTCGGGCCGCTTGGCTCGGAGAAGTACGGCGAGTACGTGAAGGACATCCACGGGGCCGGTTCCTACCTGCTCGGCGTGATCAACGACATCCTCGACATGTCCAAGATCGAGGCGGGTCAATTCTCCATCGAGCGCGAGGGCATCGATCTCGCGCCGCTCATCAGCGAGACCGTGCGCGTCGTCGCGCTGCAGGCAGCCGAAAAGTCGATCACGGTCGAGACCAAGATCTCCGACTCCATGGTGCTCTACGCCGATCGCCGTGCGATCAAGCAGATCGTCATCAACCTGCTGTCCAATGCGGTGAAATTCACCGGCAATGGCGGTCACATCTCACTGCGGGCGCGCAAGGTTTCGGGCGCCATCATGCTGTCGATCGAGGATACCGGCTGCGGCATTCCGAGGGACGCGCTCAAGAAGCTTGGGCGCCCCTTCGAGCAGGTGCAGAACCAGTTCTCCAAGAACCACAGTGGTTCGGGGCTGGGCTTGGCCATCTCTCGCTCGCTCGCCGCACTGCATGGCGGCGCCCTGAAAATCCGCTCCACCGAAGGCGTGGGGACCATCGTCTCGGTGCGCATCCCTTTGAAGGGAAATCAGGCGAAGAAGGCGGCCTGAGGGGTCAGCTTCGCCGCTTCGCGACGAGCCGTTCGAAATGCGCGGCGACCGTCCCGGCCGTGTCCTTCAGATGAGCCTCCAATATCGCGAGACCGGGAAGATCAGTGCTGCGCAGCAGCAGGTCGGCAAGGCCCGGCGGCACGTCGTCAGGTTCGAGGGGGCCGGTCAGGCACAGGCGAATGATCTGCGTCAACGACAAATAGAGCGCATAGGCGGCAACGAGTTCTTCACGGGACTGGGCATCGCAGAAGTCGGGGGCGAGCCGCGCCAGCGCATCTCCGGTTGACGTTGGCGGCCATTCGTCGGGCTGGATATGTCCCGTGAGCCGCGCGCACTGGGCGATAAACTCAAGGTCGATCTGGCCGCCGGGGATGAGCTTGAGATCCCAGATGTCGCGCGGCGGCTTTTCCTCCGCGATCGTCTTGCGCATGTCGGCGGCGTCGCGCAGGATCTTCGCTTCGTCATGCACGCTCTCGAGCACGGCGGCGACGTCCAGTTCGACCGTCTTGCACAATGTCTCGTCGCCGGCCACGGCACGCGCCCGGGTGAGCGCCATGTGCTCCCATGTCCAGGCCTCCTCTCGCTGGTACTTGCGGAAGGCCTCGATGTTGGTGGCGACGGGCCCCTTGTTGCCGGATGGCCGAAGGCGCAGGTCCAGTTCGTAGAGCACGCCCTCCGCCGTGGGCGCGGACACCGCCGCGATGAGGCGCTGCGTCAGGCGAGCATAGTAGTGAGACGGGGCTAGCGGCTTCTCGCCATCGGACTCTTCGGCGCCCTCCGCATGGTCGTAGAGCAGGATGAGATCGACATCCGACCCCGCGGTGAGCTCGCGGCTGCCAAGCTTGCCCATGCCCAGGATCGCCACTTGCCCCCCGGCGACATGGCCGTGACGAACGGCGAACTCGTCCTTTACAGCATCGAGCGCCGAGCCGATCGTCAGATCGGCCAGATCGGAAAACGCCTTGCCTGCCCGCACGGCATCGATCGCGCCGGTCAGCAAACGGACACCGATGAGGAACTTCTGTTCGGCCGCAAAGATGCGCAGCCGGTCTAGCTTCTCTTCATGCAACTGCGCGCCTTCCAGGAACGCGTCCAGTCGCGCGGCGAGATACGCCTTGTTGGGGAGCTCGGACATCAGGCCGGGATCGAGCAGCCCGTCGAAAACATGCGGCCTGCGCGTGATTATGGCCGAAAGGCGCGGTGCGGCGCCCATGATCGTCGCCAGCAGTTCAAGCAGCGCCGGGTTGGACTGCAGCAGCGAGAATAGCTGGATCCCGGCGGGCAGGCCCGACAGAAATTCGTCGAAACGGATCAGTGCCTCGTCGGCGCGGCGGGTACGGCCGAAGGTCTCGAGCAAAGCGGGCGTCAGTTCCGTCAGGCGCTCCCGCGCCTCCGCAGACTGGGTGGCGCGATAGCGGCCGAAATGCCAGGTTCTGATGACCCGGCAGATGTCGCTCGGCCGCGAAAAGCCCAGTTCCGACAGGGTTTCAAGCGTGCCCGGGTCGTCCACATCGCCGGTAAAGACGAGATTTCCAACCCCGCGCGACAATTGCGGAGCCGTCTCGAAGAGTGCGGCATAGTGCTTTTCGACCAGAAGCAGCGACGAGCGGAAGGTCGAGGAAAATGTCTCGGCGGCGTCATAGCCGAGCATATGCGCAATGCGCTCCAGCCCCTCATCGTCTTCCGGCAGATTGTGGGTCTGTTCGTCGGCGACCATCTGGATTGCGTGCTCGACGTCGCGCAGGAACCAGTATTGTTTCGTCAGCGCATTGCGCGCCTCCGGGGTTATCCAGCCGCGCTCCGCCAGCTCGGCCAGCATCGCGGTCGTCTCGCGGCCGCGCAGCTCGGGAAACCGCCCGCCGGCGATGAGCTGCTGGGTCTGGACGAAGAACTCGATCTCACGAATGCCGCCGCGGCCCAGCTTGACGTTGTGGCCCTTGACCGCGACCTCGCCATGGCCCTTGTGAGCATGGATCTGGCGCTTGATCGAATGGACGTCCGCGATGGCCGCGAAGTCCATGTACTTGCGCCAGACATAAGGCGTGAGTTCCTTCAGGAAGGCCCTGCCCGCCTCGATGTCGCCGGCAACGGGCCGCGCCTTTATCATAGCGGCGCGCTCCCAGTTCTGGCCTCTGCTCTCGTAATAATTCAGCGCGGCAAGGACCGGGATCGCGAGCGGTGTCGAGCCCGGGTCGGGACGCAGGCGCAAGTCGGTGCGGAAGACATAGCCATGCTCCGTCCGGTCCTGAAGGATCCGCACCAGTCGCCGCGTCAGCCGGGCGAAGAGTTCGGTCGCCTCGAGCGGATCGCTCACCGCCGCCGCCTCCGGATCGAAGAACACGATGAGATCGATGTCGGAGGAAAAGTTCAGTTCGTTGGCACCGAGCTTGCCCATGCCGAGGACGATCCAGCCGGATCGTTGGCCCGGTATTTCCGGTTCCGGCAAAGCGAGCTTTCCGGCACGATGCGCGTCGCGCAGCAGGAAATCGATCGCGGCCGAAACGCAGGCGTCAGCCAGCGCGCTCAACCGCCTTACCGTTGTCTGCGCATCGGACTCGCCGGCCAGATCAGCCAACGCGATCAGGAAATGCACCTCGCCCTTCCGTTCGCGCAACTCGCGCATGAGTTCGGATTCGGTCTGTTCGGCGCCACATCCGCAGGCACGGATTGCGTCGATGATAGACGTCAGTCGGTCGACAAGTGGCGTATCGAACAGCGCTTCCAGCATTTGCGGCCTGCGGCGGGCGCTGTCACGCAGGAACGGGGATAGATCGAAAGCAGCCCCCAAGAACCGTGCAAGGGGCGCATCACTTTCGACGAGGGCCGCCAGATGCGAGAGCGACTTTTCTCGCGCCGCCTCGGCAATGTCTTGCAGGGTCTCGGCAGCGTTTTCGGGTTCCAGCGGAGCCAGCACGGCAGCCGGCATTCCAAACCAGCGTTCCCCTGTTTCAGCCTTGCTCATCCTTGCGCGAATCCCCCGGAAATATCATTTTGACCGATAGTCCAGGGTTTCGACCGGACAATTCAAGTCTTCCGCCGTGAAATTCCATCACGGCCTTGGCAAGACTCAATCCGAGGCCGGAGCCTGGTTGCGAACGGCTCTGCTCCAGCCGCACGAAACGTTCCGTCGCCCTGTCGCGATCTTCTTCAGGGATGCCGGGCCCATTGTCGGCGATTTCCAGCACGACAGCCCCTGCCTCTGGGCGGAGCGAGACGACGACCTTCGGCGCGTCGACCGAGCCGGCGGAATATTTGATCGCGTTGTCGACGATGTTCGACAGAGCCTGCGCGACGAGCTCGCGATTGGCCTGCAACGTGGTCTCTCCTGCAGTGACGGACTTCAACGCCACGCCGACGTCTTCTGCCGCTGGCTCGTAGAGGTCGACGACATCCGCGACAATCTCCGCCAAATCGACGGGGCCGGTCTGCTCGGCGGAATAGCCCGCCTCGAGCCGGGAAATCATCAGGATCGCATTGAAGGTGCGGATCAACTGGTCCGACTCAGAAATGGTCGCCTCCAAGGCAGCACGGTAGCCGGATTCTTTCGGATTGCCCCCAAGTGCCGACTCGGCACGATTTCGCAGCCGGGTGAGAGGCGTCTTGAGGTCGTGCGCGATGTTGTCGGAGACCTGTTTGAGCCCTTCATTGAGCCTGGCGATGCGCGTCAGCATGACGTTAAGGTTTTCCGACAGCCGATCGAACTCGTCGCCCGAGCCGCTGACCGGCAGGCGTCCCGACAGATCGCCGCCCATGATCCGCCTGCTTGCATCGGAAACCTGGTCGATGCGCTTGAGCGCGCTGCGTCCGACGAAGAACCAGATCAGCAGCGCGCCGACCCCCATCATGCCGAACGCGAGGATCAGGGCGCGATTGACGATGTCGCGGATGAGCGCCGGTTCGCCAAGGTCGCGCCCGACGAGCAGGATCATCTGGTTGGGCAGCCGCAAGACGAGCGCGACGGCCTGATGCGAAGGTTCGGCGTCTTCCTCGCGGGCGGCGCCTTCTCCGTAGCGGCGATAGGAGAACGGACGTTGCGTCCAGCCTTCGGCTGCCATGACGCCGGGTTCGAGGCCCTCGACATTGCCGGACAGAATGCGTCCGGTCGGCTCGGCGATGAGATAGAGATTGGCGCCGGGCTGGCGCGAACGCGTCTCGACGAAGCGTACCAGCAATGGCAACCCACCGCGCTGGTAGGCACCGCCCAGCACCTGCACCTCGGCCGCGATCGTCTCCTGCGTCTGCGCCGTGAGCATGCGGACGGACAGCGACGACATGTAGAAGACGAGCACCGTGGCGCACAGCGCGAACAGGATGAGAAACAGCGCGGAAAGCCGCGCTGCCGTTGTCTTCATGAGGGCGGGCACCGCCAGCCTCATCACCCTGCTTTCAACATATACCCCGCGCCGCGTATCGTATGCAGCACGGGCTTTTCGAAGCCCTTTTCGATCTTCGAGCGCAATCGCGAAACATGCACGTCGATGACGTTTGTCTGCGGGTCGAAATGGTAGTCCCAAACATTCTCCAGAAGCATCGTGCGGGTCACGACCTGCCCTGCGTGCCGCATCAAATATTCGAGCAGCCGGAACTCGCGGGGCTGAAGCACGATCTCCTTGCCCGCCCTCTTGACCGTATGCGACAGGCGGTCGAGCTCGAGATCGCCGGTGCGATAGATGGTTTCGACATCCTTGGCACCGGACCTGCGGCTCAGCACTTCGACGCGCGCGAGAAGTTCGGTGAACGCATAGGGTTTTGTCAGGTAGTCGTCGCCGCCCGCGCGCAGGCCGGTCACGCGGTCATCGACCTCGCCAAGGGCGGAGAGGATCAGCACCGGTGTCTCGACACCGCGCGCCCGCAGGCCGGCGATGACCGAAAGTCCGTCGCGCTTGGGCAACATGCGATCGACGACGAGCACGTCGTAGTCGCCGTCTCCGGCAAGCGCGAAGCCGATTTCACCGTCCCCGGCGACGTGCGCGTTGTGTCCGGCTTCGGCCAGCGCCTTCTCGAGATAGTCCGCCGCCTCGCGGTCGTCTTCAATGACAAGAATCTTCATGGCTCGACTATACGCGAAAACGAGAAAAGGCGACGGCCATGGAGGCCGCCGCCATCAGGATGTCAATTCGCTCAGCCGCGCGAGATCGGCAGTGCGACGAAGCGATTGTTGTCGTCCCGGTTGATCTGGACGAGGACCGCATTGCGCCCGGCGCCCGCGGCATCGGCAACAGCCGCTTCCACGTCTTCCGCACTGGTCACGTCGGTGGAGTTTACGGCGACGATGACGTCGCCGGCCTGGATACCACGCTCCTCGGCCGCGCTGCCGGGTTCCACATCGGTGACAACCAGCCCGTTGCCATCGTCGGCGCCCGTTACGGTCAGACCGAAATCAGCGAGCGACGCATCGGCTTGCGCGGGGGTCGGCACCTGCAGGTCTGCCCGCGCCTCGTCGCCGGGAAGTTCCCCGAGTTCGACGCTGACCTGCTCTTCGGCACCACCCCGCCACAGCGTGACGTCGACCTTGGTGTCGGGCGCGTAGGCACCGATCATCCGGGCCAGCTCGCGGGGCGATTCGATTTCCTGGTCGTTCACCGCAGTGATCACGTCACCAGCCTTGAGACCGGCTTCGCGTGCCGGACCCTCGGCCTGCGCCTCGGTCACCAGCGCGCCTTTCGGCGCTTCCAGGCCGATCGATTCCGCGATCTCGTCCGTCACCGGCTGGATCTGGACACCGAGCCACCCACGCAGAACGGCACCGTTCTCGACAAGGTTCGATACGACCTGCTTGGCCGTCGAGGCAGGAATCGCGAACGCGATGCCGACATTGCCGCCGGACGGCGAGAAGATCGCGGTATTGATGCCCACGACCTCGCCATTGAGGTTGAACGCCGGGCCACCGGAATTGCCGCGGTTCACCGCAGCATCGATCTGGATGAAGTCGTCATAGGGGCCGGCGCCGATGTCACGGCCGCGTGCCGACACGATCCCGGCAGTCACGGTGCCGCCGAGGCCGAAGGGATTGCCGACCGCGACCACCCAATCGCCAACGCGAACCGCCTGATCGTCTGCGAAGGCGACGTAGGTAAACTCGCGCTCTTCGTCGACCTTCAATACCGCCAGGTCGGTCCGCGGATCGGTACCAACGAGCCTGGCGTCGAGTTCGGTGCCGTCATCCATCACGACCACGAATGTCGCGCCACCCTCGACCACGTGATTGTTGGTAACGAGATAGCCGTCCTCGGAGATGAAGAAGCCGGAGCCCTGAGAGACAGGGCGTGCACGCTCGCCGCGACGTCCACGATCGCCGCGGAACTCGCGATCGCCACGCTCGCCGCGGAACTCACGGAAGAAGCGGTGAAGCGGGTGATCCCGCGGCAGATCTTCGAGGCCCGGCATGCCGAATGAGAAGTTGCCGCCTTCGCGGTCGGAAGCCGGCTCGATCCGTGCTTGGACCCGGACGCTGACAACGGCGGGAGAGACCCGCTCGACAACGTCCGCGAACCCGGTCGCCTGAACGCCTTCCACACGCACCGCGTCGGCAAGAACAGGCACCGTGCCCGAGGTGACAGCGCCAAAGCCGATGGCGCCAGCGATCGCCAGGGATGCGGCGGCGGCGAGAAGGCGGCCCTTACGGGACTTGGTGGTCGATTCGTTCTGGTTCTGCATATCTCTGCAATCCTTCATGAAATCCAATTGGGCGCGCGAAGATCGCGTCCTTCGGTGCCAGAGATAGTGGGGTGCAGGTTACGGCGCCATTTCCGCCGCATGAAACTTTTGTAATCTTGGGCGCGGTGGCGGTCAGCCAGTCTTGTCGAGGATTTCGCTCAGCTTGCGTTCTTCCTCCGCCGACAGGGCCGTCTGGACGCTCGCGCGCCGGCGCCGCAACGCGTGAACGGCGATGAAGCTACCGCCCGCAACCAGCAGCAGCACAGGGGTTCCCCACAAGAAGGCGTTGCGCAAATTCATCCGCGGCCGGAGCAGCACGAACTCTCCATAGCGCGACACGACATAGTCGATGACTTCTTCATCGGTCTCTCCCGCGAGGATGCGCTCGCGCACCAACACACGCAGGTCGCGGGCAAGGTCAGCGTCGGAATCGTCAATCGACTGGTTCTGGCAGACCATGCATCGCAGACCGGCGGACAGGTCGCGCGCCCGTGCCTCCAAGGCAGGATCATCGAGCATTTCCGACGGCTCCAGCGCGAAACTCTGCGATAGGCCCGCGAGCAATATCAGAAGAAGGAGGGCAAGACGTCTCACTCTGCCGCCACCTCCGCAGGCAGTGGACGGGACCGCCGTGGCGCAGGCGCACCAACTCGCAACCGTCGATCGAGCAGCGATACGATGCCGCCGGCCATCATGACGATGCCGCCAATCCATATCAACAGCACCAGCGGCTTCCACCAGACGCGCACCACCATGCCGCCATCCGGCGTCGGGTCACCCAGCGAAACATAGAGCTGACTGAACCAGTTCGTCGCGATTCCGGCCTCCGTGGTAGGCATTTGGCGGGCCGTATAGAGGCGCTTGGACGAAACGATTTCGCCGCGCTCGCGGCCCGATGGATCGAGGTGGACGAACCGTGCCTGATCTTCCGTGAAATTCGGCCCCCGCACCGGCGTCAACCCCTGGAACCGCAGCGTATCGCCCGCGATCTCCATGGTCTCACCCGGCTTCATCACGGCGATCTGTTCAACCTCGAGCGTGGTCACCGCGACGATGCCCAAAGTCGTTATGCCAAGCCCCGCATGGGCAAGAGCAGTCCCGAAAACGGACCGAGGCAGACCACGAGCCCGTCGCAAGGCGATTGCTGGGGATACTTTGCCGACCCCGGCCTTGAGCGCGAGGTCGGTCGCCGCGCCCAGAAGCAGCCAGACCCCGACGCCGATGCCCAACGCCGCGAGAACACCAACTCCGTCAACGAGGAAAAGCGCAAGCATAACCGCCAGAAGCGCACCACCGAATGCCGCGAACAGGCGCTGTGCCACGGCGTAGAGATCGCCCCGTTTCCATGCCAGCAGCGGGCCGAATGGAACGGCGAGTAGGAGCGGCAGTGCAAGCGGCACGAAGGTCATGTTGAAGAACGGCGCCCCGACCGAGATCTTGTCGCCGACCACCGCCTCGACCAGAAGCGGATAGAGCGTGCCGATCAGCACCGTCGCAGTCGCCGTCGTCAGGAACAGGTTGTTCAGCACCAGCGCACCCTCGCGCGACACCGGATGAAACAGACCACCTTGGGTAAGGCTGGACGCACGAAGGGCGAACAGAGACAGTGAGCCGCCTATGAACACCATCAGGATGATCAGAATGAACAGTCCCCGGGTCGGATCGGTGGCAAAGGCGTGGACCGACGTCAGGACGCCCGAGCGGACAAGGAACGTACCGAGCAGCGACAGCGAGAAAGTCAGGATCGCCAGCAGCAGCGTCCATATCTTGAGCGCCGAGCGCTTCTCCATCACGATCGCCGAGTGGAGCAGCGCGGTGCCGGCCAGCCAAGGCAGAAACGAGGCGTTCTCGACCGGATCCCAGAACCACCAGCCACCCCAGCCGAGTTCGTAATATGCCCAGTACGACCCCATCGCGATGCCGCCGGTGAGAAATATCCATGCGGCAAGGGTCCATGGACGCACCCAGCGCGCCCAGGCCGCGTCGATGCGCCCTTCGATCAGCGCAGCGACAGCAAAGGAAAAGCACACCGAAAAGCCGACATAGCCCAGATAGAGCAGCGGTGGATGGATCGCGAGGCCGACATCCTGGAGAATCGGGTTGAGATCGCGCCCTTCGAACGGCGCGGGCGACAACCGCGCGAATGGGTTGGAGGTGGCAAGGATAAACAGGAGGAAGGCTGCGCCGATCAGCCCCTGCACCGACAGAACGTTGGCGCGCAATGTCGCTGGAAGATTATTGCCGAACAGGGCGACCAGCGCGCCGAAAAACGTCAGGATCAGCACCCAGAGAAGCATCGACCCCTCGTGGTTTCCCCACACGCCGGTGACCTTGTACAGCATCGGCTTCATCGAGTGAGAGTTCTCCCAGACATTGACCACCGAAAAGTCCGACTGCACGTAGGCAGCGGTCAGCGCCAGGAAGGCCAGCAGGGTCAGGAAGAAGCCGACGACCGTGGCGGGACCGGAGACCGCGACGAGGCGCGGCTCCGCCAGCCTCGTTCCAGCGAGCGGCACCGCGAACTGGATCAGGGCCAGGACGAACGCCAGCACCAGCGCGAAATGTCCCGTCTCGACGATCATCCTGCTTTCCTACTCACCTTGGTCGTCTTCCTGCCAAAGACCAGTTGCCTTGAGCCCGTCGGCGACTTCCTTGGGCATGTAGTTTTCGTCATGGCGCGCCAGCACGCTGTCAGCGACAAACACCCCGTCAGCGCCGAACTCTCCCTCGGTGATCACGCCCTGCTCCTCGCGGAAAAGGTCCGGCAGAATGCCGCTATAGGCGACCGTCACCGAATGGACCTTGTCGGTGACCGCGAAGACCACTCCCGTACCTTCACCGCGGACGAGTGTCCCCTTCTCTACCAATCCGCCGAGCCGGATCCGCTGACCGGGCTGCGTGTTCGCCTCCTGCAATTCTGCGGGCATGTAGAAATAGGATGTCTTCTGTCCCAAGGCATAAAACGTCAACGCGCTGGCTACGGCGAGAAATGCCATTGCCCCACCAATCACCGAGAGCCGTTTCTGCTTTCGCGTCATGGTCTCATGTCATCCTGTTGCGCGGGCCGTACGCCGCGCTCCTGCGCGAAAAGTGCAAGCTCTTCGCCGGCCACGCTGCCGGGCCCCAGGGCCTGCAGACCGCGCGAAAGCGCGTCACGGGCATCGTCATGCCTGCCGAGTACCACATATGACTGGATCAGTCTTTGCCAGCCCTCATGATCGTCCGGATCGCTCCGCAATCGGGTGTCGAGCCCGGCGACCATCTCCTCGATCATGCGGGCCTGATCGTCGGCTGCCTGCTGCGGCAGGTCAGTCTGCCCCTCGATATCCGCCAGCGCCCTGGAGACCACCTGTCGCCAGGGCGATTCATCCGGAAGTTGCGCTTCCATTTCGCGCAAGGCGCGCGCGGCAGCCTCCGTCTTGCCTTCCTGGGCCAGTCCCGTTGCAATGAGATATTGTGCCTTCGGATGCGCCGGCTCGATTGCCAACGCACGTTCCAGGGCCTGATGTGCTTCGGCGGTGATCATGCCGCCGGCGTTGGCTGCAATCGCTTCGCCAAGCCCGGCCTCGCGCGCGGCTGTCGCGCCGAGCAACCGGATCGCGTTGCGATAGGCGATCGAGGAGTCGTTGAACCGGCCCATCCGATAATAAATCGGTGCAAGAACGTCCCAGCCGCGGCCGTCTTCGGGGTTCGACGATAGATGCGCCTCTGCACGCACGACCAGCACATCCATCGAGCTGTCTTCCGGCGCCGTATTGATGCGCGCGGCAAGCGGTTGTCCGGGCAGTTCGGGAGAGCCCGTCGCTGCGTAGAGCCCCCAACTGACCAAAGGCACCGCGAGCACCGCGATCGTCGCGATGGACCTGCCAACGTTCGAGCCGGCATCCGGTCCTGACGCTCGGCGCTGGTCGTCAAGCCTGAGTATCCTGCGGCCGATTTCAGCGCGCGCCTGCTCCGCATCCGACTTATCGATCACGCCACGGGAAAGGTCCCGGTCAAGTTCCGCCAATTGATCCTGGTAGACCTCGAGATCGTAACGGCTGTCGTCCGCCAGCCCGACCCGTTCGCGCATTGCAGGCAGCAAAATCGCCAGGCAGGCGCCTAGTGTCATAACAGCGGCGATGATCCAGAACAGCATGCGGACCTCAATAGCCGGTGCATCGCTGGCTGCCAATGGCGGCGGGATGCGGCCTTTTGGCGGCTATCTCGGTTGTGCAGGCAACTCGAAATGAGCCCCTTTAAACGAGGGGCGTCCAGCTTCCATCGGGATTACGACACGCCGAACCGCGCGCGGTCTGGCTTCGTCCGCCATTATGGACCGTGTGGCTGTATTGGCGACAGTTCTGGGACCCGACACGATACGGTGACCCTGCGACGACTTCACCGCCGCTGTCTGCCGTGTCACCCCATGAAACCGATTGACCGGCTGGCGTATATTCAAGCGCCCGGTACTCGGCTTCGAGCGCACTGCGTCGGTCTCTCCTGTTCAGCTCGCTTCCGACCGTCCCGCCAACCAGACCGCCCGCCATTGCCTCGACAATTGCCGCTGCGACGGGCGTTTGCGCACTTTGCGTGCTGCCGGCAAATGCTTGGACGGCCGTGCCGGATCCGCCGCCGACGGTCGAGCACGCCGACAAGACTACCGCAAACCCGGCTGCCGCAAACTTCAAGTTCATTTTCCGAACGCCTTTCGAACCGCGTTAGCCCGCGCCTTCACACATTTGGTTGCATTGCACCTTGCTTCAAGTGCTGCGCGCAAAGTTGGGCGCAGAAATGGCATCTGTTGCAAATACCTCACGACTCTTGCGCTCTTCGCAACACGACTGTGGCTTTGAGGCCACCAAGGTCGGCTCGTTCAAGTTGGAGTGTACCACCGTACTCCTTCACGAGGTCGGCCACGATCGCGAGCCCCAGTCCGGTACCGGGCTTTGTTTCGTCCAACCGCCTGCCCCGCATGAGCGCATCGCGCGTCTTCTCCTCGGGGATGCCCGGCCCATCATCTTCGACGATCAGGCGGAACAGCCGGTGCGGTGACTCTCCCCGGTCAGCAACCACCTTCAGTGAAACGGTCGACCGCCCCCACTTCATTGCATTTTCGAGCAGATTGCCGACGATCTCTTCGAAGTCTTCGCGCTCGCCCGAAAAAACGATCTCCTCGTCGGGCATGTCCAGTATCAGCCGCGCCTGCGGGTTGAGCTTGGCGATCACCCTGCCCATGCGGTTCAGCGTTTCCCTGACAGGTGTACGGAACACGATCGTGTCGCGCTGGGCCGCCATGCGTGCGCGCTGCAGATAATGGTCGACCTGTTGCCGCATCGCTCCGGCCTGTTCGGCGATCAGGCTGCCCTTCTTGCCCCCGATGGCATGAGCTTCATTGATAAGCACGGCCAACGGAGTCTTGAGCGAGTGAGCAAGATTGCCGACCTGTGTGCGCGAGCGTTCGACGATGCGTCGATTGCTCTCGATGAGTTCGTTCGTCTCGTCCGCCAGCGGCGCGATTTCGGCGGGGAAGTTGCCGTCGAGCCGCTGCGCCGCACCTGCCCTGATATCCGCAAGCGCGCCACGAACCCGACGCAGCGGCTGCAGACCGACCAGGATGGCGAGCGCGTTGATGGCGATCATGCCAACGCCGAACAGGATGAGATACAGCCAGACTTGCCGTTCGAATGCATCGATGTCGGCCTCCAGCTCGGTGCGATTGCCCATCACGCGGAATCGCGCGATGCGGTTGTCTGCGTCCAGAACGAACTCGCTTTCGATGACCTCGATATCCTCGCCGGCCAATCCCTCCGCCCGGTAGCTGCGCTGGAACTCACGGTCGAACGGAACTTGCTCGGTTGGGGGAGAGGCGACCGGCCGTGTGAGGGAGAGCGATTCGAGCCGACCCTCGACATCGGAGACCGGCTCGACCGTCCAGTACCAGCCGGATTCAGGCACGGTGAAGCGAAGGTCGCCGAGATTTGGCGCACCCTGCAGCGTGCCATCGTCGGCGACACCGACAGAACTGATGAGGTTGAACAGATGCGCGGTCAGCAGGCTTTCGAACCCACGCTCGCTCGCCTGGCGGAACAACGTCGATATGATCGTGGCAATGACCAGTAGGGCCACGACTGCCCAGAGCGTCGAGAAAGCGACGACGCGAAACGTCAGGGAATTGAGCCGACCTCTCAGGGACGGCATCGCCAAGCGCCCCTCACGCCTGCGGTGCCCGCATGCGATAACCCATGCCGCGCACGGTCTCGATTAGGTCGATGCCCATCTTTCTGCGCAGGCGTCCGACAAAGACTTCGATCGTGTTGGAATCGCGGTCGAAATCCTGATCGTAGAGATGCTCCACGAGTTCGGTCCGCGACACGACCTCGTTCATGTGATGCATCAGGTAGGCGAGCAGCCTGAATTCGTGCGACGTCAGCTTGAGCGGGACGCCGTCCACGTCCGCCTTCGATGCCTTGGTGTCGAGGCGCAGCGGTCCACATGTCAATTCAGACGAAGCATGTCCCGCCGCGCGCCGGATCAGCGCGCGCAGTCGCGCCAGAACTTCCTCGATATGAAACGGCTTGGCGACATAGTCGTCGGCGCCCGCGTCGATACCGGCCACCTTGTCGCTCCAGCGGTCGCGGGCGGTCAGCATCAGGACCGGCATCTTGCGTCCGTCACGGCGCCACCGCTCGACGACACTGATGCCATCCATTTGAGGCAGCCCGATATCGAGGATCACCGCGTCGTACGGCTCGGTATCGCCAAGAAAGTGCCCCTCTTCCCCGTCATAGGCCCGGTCGACGACATAGCCTCCGTCAGACAGCGCATCGGCTATCTGGCGGTTCAGGTCCTTGTCGTCCTCGACCACGAGTATGCGCATTGGGGCTCCTGTCTAACGGGGGTCAGGTTGACCGGAAGGTGCTGGTTCGTCGCGATGATGGTCCGCTCAACCCAGTGGCACGACAATTTCGCTTCGGCGCGGGCGCTGGCCGTCGCGGGCTGGCATGAGTACCACGATGACGCAGACCTGCTGTCCGCCGCGAACTTCCGGCGTGGCGCGCGCGAGCTGACCGCCCATTTGCGCGGCCTGCTGCATCCCGATGGCATGGCAGTCGCCCGCGACGGGGATAACCGCTCCGACCGAAGGTGCCGCCTGCGGAATGGCGAGCGGCATCGAAACTGCCGACGTCGCCAGCAACCCGACCATCGAGGCCGTGGCGAGCGTCTTGCGCAGAATGTTCAGGATCATCGTCATATCCCGCTTTTAACCCAAACGGGCTGAACGTGAAATGAACAATGGGCCCGCATTTTTCCTGTCATTTGTTTCTTACGGTCACCGGATCAGATTGCGTGCGGCGACACGTCCGGCAATGGCCACAACACCGGCGATCGCCGTCACCGACTGGAGCACGGCATCCGTCAGCGACGCGGTCTCGGCATCGTCGAGCGGGAAGCCGAGTATGCCGGCGCCGGCTGAGGCGACAACGATAATGGACGCCCAGATCGTGCGTGAGAGATACCAGGGTTTGGCGGCTTCCATCGATTTCTCCTTTTTTTGGAATGTTTTAAGCGCTCTTGCATCAACTCAGAACAAAGCTCCGGCTGGCAGGAAGCCCCGCCCCTGCGGTGGCGCTGAGTTGCCGGACGGTGACCAGGATCGTCGCAGGCAGCGACGAGAAGTCCTCTTCAAGGAGGTCGACTGGATAGGTCCATTCCGAGTCCGTCGTTTCGACAGTCCTGATTGGGGCTCCACTCACAGTGGAGACATCGACACGGTATCGCTCGAATTCTTCTCCGAGCGGTATGTCCTCCCCGATCCAGCTATCCGCATCCACCCTGCCGCGCCGTGTCCAACGCAGGAGCGCATCTCCATCCGCCTGCCTTTCGAGGCGCAGGTGGACAGGCGAAAGCGCTAGTCTTGCGCGGCTTCCGCCCGCCTGCGTCAACGCGGCAAAAACCGGATCACCGAAGCTGTGGCCCGACGGACCGACCCTCCAGTTGAGCGGAATGCCGGTCTGTTCGGGTGAAATTCCTGCCTTCACCACCGAACTGTCGAGCAGAACGAACGATGCGCCGCTCTCGGCGCCAGCCTGCATCGCGTCCTCGGTACCGAACTGCCCGCGCAGCAGCTCGCTCAACCTCCATAGCGCGGGGCCGATCTCTTCCGCCGTCCGGAACTGCACAACCTCCCAGGCTCCGCCCGCCGAAAGGACAGCTGCCATGTTGGATCCGTTCAGCAATTGCAGCATGGAGATGCTCGCCACCTCGCCATTGTAGAGTGCCACGGTGATGGCATTGCTTCGATCCAGCCGGGACCATGGTCCCGCGCCCAGCGGCTCCGAAAGCGCGCCAAGCGTCGCCGGACTGACGATGCTTGCGCTATGGGCAAATCCGGTATCTTCCGGCGAAGCGTAGACGATCTGGCTGCGCCACGGCTTGGCGTAGGCAGCGATCCGCAACTGGTCCTGCGTAGCCGCTCCGCCCGGCATGGCGGGCAGGTCCATCATCACCACGTGCGGCGTCCCGGCGATAGCCGGCAAGGACGCCAGACGTGTGATGCGGCTCGGCCGCCAGGGCGTTGGTGTCACACGCTCCAGCCGCCGTGCCGTAATCTTGCGGCTGAGCCCTGCTTCCACGTCCGAGACGAGATAGATGCCGTCCGCGCCTTCCAAACTCACGAGGGTGCCCGGCACGAGCGCCACCGACGACGCCGGCAGGGCGAAGGCGAGGCCGTTGCGCGCAACCCGCTTGCGATACATCCAGTCTTCCACGAGCGCCGCTGCCGCGCCTTCCTCCAGGCCTCCCTGAATGCTGAGAGTACGACTTCCGCCACCGCCGCCGTCAGGCAAGGCAATGCGCGCCACCGATGTCTGATATTCCCGAAAAGGCTCGACGAAGTTGAGCTCGACCTCCTCGGGCAGCTCATGGTCCGCCGAACGCATGCGCTCCATGGTGGAGCCCGTCTCGGGGACGACGATGTCTCCGATCGGGGTTGCGGCGCCGACTGTCGCGCCCTCGTCGCGAAATACCAGCGTCCCGTCGTCACTGTGCACGGCGATGCCGTGAAGTTCAGCGAGCGGCTCCAGCGCGGAGCGCGCCGTGCCCGGGCTCGCCACGAGGTAACCCATCAGGCTTCCGCCCACGCGAGACACGTCGGCAGGCGGCAATCCGTGATCGTTGAGGATGGCCGTGATCAGGTCGCTGGTCGCGATGCTGGAAATCCGGCCGTTCAGCCAATGGCCGCGATGCCAGTTCTCGTCGTCTTTCCACACGTCGCGGCGCAGCGGGAAGGCCGGAAACGGCCGGGCATCCCATGCCCACAGATAGAATCTGTCCGCATCCACCATTCTCCCTCCATAGAGATCGGAGATCGGATTGGACCCCGGCTCGAAATCAATGCTGTCGGGGCGCCAATACTCGAAATGAGCCGACAGGAAGCGTTGCTGGGCCACGTCGGAACGCCCGCCCGATGAGAAATAGGGCATCGCATTCTCCGACGATTTCGCGTCGGGAAAGACGTTCGGCTGGTTCGGTCCCTTGTCGACCGCCGGACACCCGAGTTCCGTGAACCAGATCGGCTTGGATTGCGGCACCCAGGCCGTGGGCGATCCAGCCTCGACGCCGTCAACGCGATCGTAGTGCTGGTTTTCCCACCAAGAACGCAGGTCCTTGTACCGGTAGACCCATGGCTTTCCATAAGCGCCGTCGGTGATCGGCGTGCGGCTGCGTGTCACCCTTGCCGCCATATCGGCATAGTACCAGTTGTAGCCCTCGCCGCGCCCCACCTGACTGCGCAGCCCGTCCCGATCATACGGTTCGTTGAACCCATCCGGATTGCCCCCGGCATAATCGGCGTCGCGCCAATCCGACAGCGGCATGTAGTTGTCGATCCCCACCGCAGTGATGGCGGAATGCGACCACAGCGCATCGAGGTGGAAGAAGACGTCACCCGAGCCGTCGGCGGGCTGGTATCCGAAATATTCGGTCCAGTCGGCCCCGTAGGTGATTGCCGTGCCTGGTCCCAATATCGATCGTGCGTCGTCGGCGAGTTCGCACAGCACTTCGACGAAAGGAAAGGCATTTGCCTCGTCGCGCAGCGTCGAGAGCCCTCGCATTTCCGAGCCGAGCAGGAACGTGTCGACCCCACCGGCGGCGGCGCCCAGTCGAGCGTAGTGCAGGATCAGCCGTCGATAGCCCCAGTCCTCTTCATTGCCTGAAAACACGATTTCGCCGTCCTCGAAGGCGAGATCTTCCGGCGAAACGCCGCCGCAGAATGTCGCGACTTGGCTGCGCGCAGAATTCGTCTTGTCGGCACTGTCGAGTTGCAGCGGCGCGGGATCGCAGGTGATCCGCCCACGCCATGGAAACGGCGGCTGGCTGTCGCCGCCATACGGATTGGGCAGGCTGTTATCGGCCGGCACATCCATCATCATGAAAGGGTAAAGCGCCACCCGCAGGCCCCTGCTTCGGATTTCGGCGATGCACTCGATGACCGACTGGTCCGATGGCGTCCCGCCATAAGCCGCTGCGCCGTCGACCAAGCTCACGGTCGCCGCATCGACGCGCTCCACGCCGCAGACTTTCCACGGCTCGGAGTAGTCCGTGGCGTTGTTGTCGATGACCGCCGGGCGCACCTTGCAGGCGCCAGCCCGCAGGTCATCTCCGAACCAGGTGACGACAACCGCCACTTCTTCCAGGTTTGGGCACAGCATCTGGAGTTCATCGAGCGATGCGACGATGTCGGCGGCGCCATGCAGAACATGCCTGTTGACCTGGATCGTCTCCCCCGGGACAGGAGTGCGCACCACCGGTCGCGGCATCAGGCCATATTCCGTCGCTCCGGGAAGCAGAACAACGGATTTGATACGTTCGTTGACCGCGCCGAGCGGGCGCATGACCTCGAATTGCAACTGTGGGATACGGTTGCCGTAGTCGTTCAGGGGAAACCGCTCGAGCACCGCATATGCCAGGCCGCGATAGGACGGTGCGTTGCCGTCGCCCTGTTTCGCGGCAATCAGCGGGTCGACTGCCTGGGTCTCGCTGCCGTCATGAATGCGGATCGTCACCTGGTCGAGATCGACTTCACGCCCGTCCGCCCAGATGCGCCGCACGCCGGCGATCGGCCCCTCGCACAGCGCGAACGCCGCATTGCAGAAATAGCTGTAGGTCGTAACCTTCGGGCCGCGCCCCTTACCGCCTTGGCGTTCGGTGGTTTGCTCCTCCTCGAACCGCGTCGCCCAGATGATGTTTCCACCGATCCGCATCGTCCCGTAAACTCGCGCGATCGGAACGCCTTCCTCCGCGAGAAACGGCTGCATTCCGCCAAGGCGAGGACCTTCGAGCCGCCGTGTGCTCTCGATGAGGCTCCGGTCCAGCATGAAGCCGGCCATGGCGCCGGCGGCCGAGCCGATTGCGCTGCCGATAGGGCCGATCATCCCGCCGAGAAACGACCCGGCAGCCTGAAGCACGATTGTCGCCATGTCCGGCGGCTCCTCTCAGCAATTCTAAGTCACGGGTGGGAAGGCGAAGACGCCGGCGATGCGCCGCCGCCATTGCGGGACAAGCGTTGAGACCATCACCGCGTGCCCTTCATAGGCGTGAATGAAGCTGTCTGAGGACGCCAGGATGCCGAGATGCTTGGCGGGATAGTGCGGTCGCCAGCGAAACAGCAGCACGTCGCCAGGCCGTGCCTCGTCCTGCGGCTTTTGCCGGCAATGGGTACGGGCGGCATCGAACAGCAGGTCCCGGCCCCCGGCCTCGGCCCAGTCAGGCGCATACGGACCGGGAGTTGCCGGTTCACAGCCGTAAAGCGCCCGCCAGATCCCGCGCACCAGCCCCAGGCAGTCGCAGCCGACGCCTCGCGTCGATCCCTGATGCCGGTAGGGCGTGCCCAGCCATCGCGTCGCCTCGGCAAGAGCAGCGGATGCCTCGTCGCGATGATGCGTCATTCGACGATCGGTCCGCCATCGAAGATGCCGCCATCGGTTACGTAGCCGTACGCTGCATCATTCCCGGGAAGATGCGGAAATCCTCTGAAATTCAAGGGATTGCCAAACTTCGTCTTGCAGGTCGAAAACCGCTTGTCGCACCCTGCCACCACCGAGAATGCCGTGCCGGGCGGCGGCACCTGCTCTGTTGGAGGCAGGACCAGCAGGACGCCTTCAGGGGTCCGCTTGTGGTCCAGCAGCGTCGCCGTCCTGCCCACCAGCACACCGCTTGCCCAGGTGACATGCCCGAACGAGAACCAGCCGACGGTGAAACCATCAAGGCCACTCACGGATACCGTTGCAGGCGCCGTCTGGGACGTGACCACGCCGCTGCCGTTGAATTCGCTGCCGGCGAGCGACACGCCACACCGTGCGTCGCCGAGGCGCGCGTCGCAAAGCCTCCGAAGATAACGCCCGTTCGGCTGATCGAGGCTCGCGGCCATGCTCTCCAGTTCAGCGATGAAGCGGCTGTCCGAACGCGTGATCCTGCCGATCGACGAACGCCTGATCAGTGCGAATTCGCTCGGCGCGTTCCAGTTGACGAGCCGCGTTTCCACCACCGCGCCATCGAACAGCCCGGCCTCGAGTTCGGCCTCGTCGAGCACCTCCGACGAAAGCGCGCCTTCGACATCGACGGTGTCGATCGCCATGCCGAGCGACGCGCGTGCCTCGCTTTGCGAAAAGCCGCTCTGCGGGTTGTAAGCCACGCCATCAACGACAAGTGGGCGATCATGGTCCGTGAATCCGAAGCTCTGCCCGTCACGTCGCACGACGCGCCAGCAATGGCACAACATGGTGCAGCGCTGCTCCAGATGCGCCAGGAAGTCAGGATTAATTTCCGTCATGGCTCGATCTCGACGATGGGTATTGACGGGATTTGCCCGGCGTTGAACGCGCTCAGGCTGATCGCGATCCGCTCGGCGTCGAAGCGCGCGGGCACGTCGAACTCGAAACCGGCCGTAATCTCCTGTCCCGCAACCGGGATCGACCCCGGCTCGAAAGTGACGATGCCGGTCGCGGTGTCGACGCTGAAGTCCGCCGGACTGTCCAGTTCCGTGCCGGCGACGGCAATCCGTACGGTGCCGGCGACTGGCTTGCGGATCGCCCGGTCATACGCGTCCTCCGTTTCGCCGTACCGTTTGACCAGTTGAAATTCCGCACGCACACCATCGCCTGTGCCGATGTGCTGGTCGGCCGCCTGCACCTGCTGGTCAGGAGGACACGACTTCATGTCGAACGGATCGCGAAAGCGGAATCCATGAAACGAGCCGCGGCGCGCCTCGAAGAACGCGATGATCTCGTAAAGATCGGAAAGGGATCGCACACCGGTTCCAGCATCGAAATGTCGACGGGAGCGGGCGAAGCGCAGGTTGCGGTGTTCGCGCCCGGACGTCAGCGAGACGATCTCGTTGCGTCGCTCCGGGCCGCCGGTCGCCCCGAAGGAAACGTCCACGGGGAACCGTATTTCGTGAAATGCGTCCATTTCGAACCTCAGATCGTTCGAGAGCCGCGGGAGACGGCGCGCGCCAGCATTCCGGTGATCTGCGCCTCCGACTTGCGGAAGGAAGCAGCGTCCTGGGTACTGACGTTGAAGACGACGTTGACGCCGCTGCCACCGCCCGCCCCTGCCACCCCCAGCCTTCCGTCAGATCCCCGCCTGAGTGGCAGGATCGCTTCAGCGCCTGCCTCTCCCATCAGGCCCGTCGCCCCACCGGACATCGGAAAATAGGTCGGAGCGGCGATCACACCGCCGCTTGCGAACGGAGTGATAGGGCCGGTGACGCCTCCCTTGGCAAAAGGAAGAACGTTACCGATCCCCCCGAACAGGCCGGCACTGAAGCGCGAGAAAAGGCCGGTCAGCGGCTGGAGCCCTTGGCTGAGCGCCATGCCGGCCAGGTTCATGCCGACACGCCGCAGCACGTCTTCCAGCGACTTGCCGCCAACCACCGCCTCACGCATCGCCCCGCTGAGCTGACGCCCGAAACTGTCGGACAACCGCGTCAAGTCTGCCATGGCGTCTGCGAAAGGTCGCGTGTCGGCATCGATGCGCACTTCAAGGC
Source organism: Mesorhizobium sp. CAU 1741 (assembly GCF_039839275.1). NCBI lineage: Bacteria > Pseudomonadati > Pseudomonadota > Alphaproteobacteria > Hyphomicrobiales > Phyllobacteriaceae > Mesorhizobium > Mesorhizobium sp. CAU 1741. The sequence continues at coordinate 532,713 of NZ_JBDOQP010000003.1, forward strand.
GCGTTGGGTCGTCCGTCATTTTTGTTCTCCTCGCCGAGCGTCGGGAAACATCGCCATCAATGTTTCCAGCGCCTGGCGCTTCGGCGCATCAGAGGGAAGCAGGATGCGCATCGCGTGGCCGAGCTCGCGCGGCGTCATCGCCCAGAAGTCACGCGGCGACAGCCGCAGCAGGCCCAGCCCCACGGCGATCGTCTCGTCCCATGGAAACCGGCGCGTCTTGTCTGCTACGGCGTTCGAGGGCGCGACGGCGCCTCTGTGCCCTGCTCTGCCGAGCCGAACGTCAACGCCAGCAAGGCGCCGGCAAGGCTCGCGCATCCGGCCGCGCCGCCATCGAAGCGCAGCGCGGCCACCTCGTCGTCGCTGACGACGGTTCCACCGCCCCGCAGCCCTGCTCCGATGATGCGCATCAGGTCGCGGGCCGACAGGCGCCCGGTTGAGAAGCGTTCGGCAAGCGCCGACAGATCGTCCACCGAAAACGCGCTTTCGAGTTCGGCAAGGGCCCCGAGCGTCAGGCACAAAATGTGCTCTCGGCCGTCGATCTTGGCGCTGATTTCGCCGCGTCGGCTGTTTGCCGCCATCATGCCGCCTCGAAGCTGATCGCGCCGGCCGATTCCAGCGCAATATCGAACGTCACTTCGCCGTCGTGGTTGCCGGTATATTCGAGGGCGGTGACCTGGAAAGCGCCCTCGATGGTGCCGAAATCTGGCACGACAAGCTGCCAGTCGATGATCTGGCTGGAGAAGAATGCCGCGCGAATGAGCGCGTCCGACTGAGCATCCTTGAAAATGCCCGCGCCACTCAATGAGGCCCTTTGCACCCCGCTGCCGCCGAGCAGCTCACGCCATCGCCCGGCCGAGTCCGCATCGGTGATGTCGACGGTCGCGCTGTTGAATGCCAGGCGCTTCGTTCTCAGACCGGCGACGGTCACGAAGCCGCTGCCGCCGTCGATCTTCAACAGAAGATCCTTGCCCTTCTGTGCTGCCACAGGAGCCTCCTTTTCCGTCATGTCTTAAGGATGAAATCGGCTTCGAGTTGAAGCGTCAGGCCGCCGGTTCGGTCACCGCGCGGTACCGCAACGTGCCGTGGTAGACGTCGTTGTCGGCGTCGTATCGAAGCTCTTCGAATTCCTGGCGCAGGTTGATGAGGTTGTGTTCCGCCACCGACAGTTCCGCGTCGTGCAATAGCCCGCCTATGATCGCCATGATCTCCAGCGCCTGAGATTTTCCCCGTGCATTCGACCAGACATGAACGGTGAAGATGTGTTCGCTGCCATCCTCCGTGCTCGTCGCCCAGTCCGAGACGGTGGATCGTCCGAAGGTCACGTACGGAAAGGCGAGATGCGCCGGCGCGTGGTCGTGGATGCGATCCGCGCCGATCAAGGCGATCAATCCGGCATCGGCGCTCAGGGTGGCGTAGACGGCCTTCTGCAGTTCAACGGCTGCTGACGTCATCGCGCGCTCCTGTGCTGCCCCGTTCCCGTCGCTCGCTGTCGACGACGCTTCCGCCACGATATCCGGCTTCGACTTCGTCGGCGATCTGGTGCGCCCTGGTTCGCAGTGCGCGCAGAAGGCCATCCCGCGTGATCTTCATTGAAACCTTCATCGGCCGATCTCCCGCGCTTGGCAAACGATATAGCGGCCCGACTCATCGGGGTCGTGAACGTTGACCACCGCGAGACTCCTGGTCAGCCGGCGAAGCCGCATGCCGCTTGCGACATCGGCGCGCCATCGCATGGTCACTCGATGCGTCACGCCTTCCAGCCTCTGGTCGGCACCGAACCGGTTGGTCGCGGAAATCGGCTCGATGCGCGCGAACAGCGTCGCGATTTCCGACCATGTCTCGAAGTGGCCGCCGGCACCGTCCGGAGCAAGTTCCACGGCCTCCAGCGCTACCTCGTGGCGAAACGCGCCGGGATCTATGAATTCGGCGCGCATCTACAATCTCCGCGTGCGCCATGGCGCGATCAGGCGGTCATACACCGGTGGATAGGAGACTGGTTGCTGTTGCGCGGAATAGGTCGCGCGAAATTCGTACCAGTGGGCGACCAGCACCAGCACTGCACGCTTGAGCAGTTCCGGGACCGCAGCAGCGGTTTCTCCGTAGCCGGCCTCGAAGTCGATCTCGATCCCGTTGATGTCTGCGCCCGGCTCGATAGCGTTCCGGAAATGGAGCCTGGCGGGTCGTCCATGCACATCAAGCCGATAGGCTGCGTCGTCGACGATAGACGCCTCGCCATTGCTGCCATAAAGCGTCACCGCCGTGACTTCGCGAACCGGATACCGGCGCAGCAGAACTCTGCCCGAGGCCGGCAATGCATCCAGGGTCACACGCCAATGCTGGCTGAGCAGCGCCAGCCCGCACGACACCTCGACCTCCTCACGCGCCGCGACGATCAACGCGCTGAGCAAGTCGTCTTCACTGTCGTGATCTATTCGCAGATTCTGCTTGGCTTCGCTGAGCGAAACCGGTTCGGATTCCGGGTCCACGGTTCGGAAGAGGGTCATTGGCGCCTCGCTGGTCATTTCAAAGAGGCGGTCCCGGGAGGGAGACCGGGACCGCCACGGCACGGCTATGGGCGGGAGGGACGCCCGCCTCGGCTCAGGCCGTGCCGAATTTGAGCAGCTTGATGGCGTTGAAGTCCTGGACCCCACCGCCGACGCGTTTGGTGGTGTAGAACAGCACGTAGGGCTTGGCGGAATACGGATCGCGCAGGACCCTGACCCCTGCGCGGTCGACCACCAGGTAGCCGCGCCGGAAATCGCCGAAGGCAATGGCGGTGGCGTCGGTGCCGACGTCCGGCATGTCCTCCGCTTCCACCAAAGGGAAACCCATCAGCGTCGCGCGCGCGCCCGGTGTGGCGGGCGGCTGCCACAGATAGTTGCCGTCGGCATCCTTCATCTTGCGGATCGAGGCCTGCGTCTTGCGGTTCATCACCCAGTTGGCATTCTGGCGATATCCTGCCTTCAGCGCGTAGACGGTGTCGATGAGCGTGTCTGAGGGATGGCTGGCTGGAAACGCGCCGTCCTCGCCGGTCGCCACGTAGCCCAGGGTCCCCCATTCCCAGTCGGCTTCAGGCTCGATGTCGTAGTCGAGGAAACCGCGCGGCTTGTCGCTGCCGTCGCCGACGACGAAGGCGGTGCCCTCCTGCTCGGCGAATGCCGCTTCCACTTCCGAGGCAATCCACTGGTCGAGATCGACCACCGAGTCCTCCAAAAGAGCCGCCGTGGCGGCGGGCATTGCATAGAGCTCTGCGGTCGGGAACTGCAGGGCGTCGATCGTAGGCGACGCCGTCTTGATGCGCGCAGCCGTCTCGCCAACCCAGCCGACCACCGGACCATCCGTCATGAAGGGCTTCTTCAGGGTCGCGGTCGAGACCTGACGCACAGTCGCGATCGAGCGGATCGGAGAGATCGCCGCGAGGCGGCGTCCGATTTCAGCCTCGATTTCCTCCGGAACCAGGTAGCCGCCGTCGGGACCTGAGCCGTAGGACATGTCCTTGGCCTCCAGCGTGCGAAGTACGCGCTCGTCGCCGGAGCGCATATAGGCCTCGAATGCCTGCTTGCGCTCCAACGCTGCTGCGGACAATTCGCGATCACGGCCGAGTGGCGGCCGCGCGCGGCGCAGTGCGAGATCGTCGATGACCCTCTTCTGCCGATCCAGGGCGTCGGAGATGCGATCCACCTTCTCGGTGGTGATCACGTCGGCACCCTTGCGTGTCTCGATGTCGGCAAGCCTGCGGTCATTGTCCTCGCGAAACTGTGAGAAGGTCGACATGAACTCGTCGAACGCGTCTGACAAAGCGGCGTAGCCGCCCGTGTCGGATTTCGTTTCGGGTGCGGGTGTTGCAGTCGTCATGGATGATTATCCTCTACGTTCGATCATGCGAGCAGCCCGTCGGATACGATCCGCCAGGCCATGTGGCGTGTCCGGCGCGGCGTCCCGCTCGCGCAACAGGGTGGAGAAGCCGCGCGCGATCACCGTGCGCGCCTCCCCCCGCGTCAGCTTCGCGTCCCGCGTCAGCCAGCGTTCGAATTCTCTTGTCGTCGGCAGTTCCCTCGGGCCGCTCTTGACGCTGTGAACACGCGCGCCGGGCATCATCGGGAAAGTCACGACGGAGATTTCCCAAAGATCTGCCTCGATGATGCGCCGAAGGCCGGATCCCGCCTCCTTCCTCGCCTTCACGGTGCGGAAGCCGATGGAGAGACCGTCGAGCGCGCCGCCGCGCATCAGTTCCAGCACTTCACGCGCCCGCGCCACTCCGGGTGTCAGCCGACCTCGTACCAGCAGCCCTTTTCCGTCCTCGCGGAGGTCGAGCCAGGTTCCGATCGGCTCTGCCGGGTCGTGCTGGAACAACATGCGCACGCCTGCGGCGCCGCGCGTTCTTATGGCGCGCGCGAAAGCGCCTGGCTCCACGATGTCTCTGGCAAGATCGGCCTTCCCGAACAGGCTGGCATAGCCCGAGAACGTTCCATCGGTGGCGACGGCTTCGATCGTCGCGTCGACGAATTTTCGCTCGATGATGTCGGTTGCGAAATCACTCTTCATCACGGCTGCTCCGCCTTTGACCGTTCAACCTGAAAGCCCGCATCAGCAGGCCCAATGCCCACCACGCGCAAAGGCTCGCGGCTGCCGATCCCATCAGCATCAGTTCCGAGGCGCCCAGGCTCTTCTCGATGCCCAGTTCCACCGCGATCTTGGTACCGGCCGTACCGCCGAAAACCAGTCCGCTCGCAACGCCGATGCCGAAGCGGATACCGGCTTCGCGCCGTTCCGCCGGCAACACGTAGGCCAGCGAGATCGCCGACCCTGCCACCGCGCCGGTCGCCTTTGCCGTCCACAACCAGAGCGGATCGCTCATCAGCGTCGCCTCCCGCCGCTTCCATGTCTCAGTTGCGCGGGCCATAGCCGACCGCCTCCCGCTTTTCGTCATCCGTCAGGAAGTCGGCTGCGCCAATTCGTGCCCAAAGCGCCTCGCGCTCGATTGCCAGACCGTCGACGCGGTCCGCATCGCAAACCAATGCCAGGCTCGATCCGAACTGCGGCGCCAGCCAGCCGGAAAGCTCGCCAGCCGTTCGCATTGCCAATGGAAGGACCGTGGCGCGATAGAAGGCCCGATTGGCCTCCTGATAGTTCGAATAGGTGTTGTCTCCGGGAATGCCGAGGATCATTGGCGGAACGCCGAATGCCAGCGCGATATCGCGACTGGCGGCGTTCTTGGCTTCGATGAAATCCATGTCCTTGGGCGTCAGGCCCATCGCCTTCCAGTCGAGACCGCCCTCCAGCAGCATCGGCCTTCCAGCCCGCGAGGCGCCCGTATACCCTTCCTCCAGTTCGCCCTTCAGCCGCTCGTACTGCTCTTCGGAAAGGTTGCCGCCCTCTTTCGGCGCGTAGACCAGCGCACCGGAGGGTCGCGCTGAATTGTCGAGCAGCGCCTTGTTCCAGCGCCCGGCGGCGTTGTGGGTGTCGAGCGCCATCAGTGCGGCCTGCAAGGGCGGAAAGCCGTAATGGTCGTCGAGCGGATGAAAGAGCCGCAAATGCAGGGCGGCTCCGCCAGACCCCAGCGGCAGCCGGCGCTTCGCAGATCCCTCGCGATGCTCGATCGCCACCGGCCATCCGGATGCATCGGCCGCGATGGTCACCCGATCCGGCCGCAGCACGTGCAACTCGCGTGCATCCGCCGCCTCTACCAGTTCGACATAGGCGTTGCCGGACATCAGAAGATGCCCATAGAGCGCCTCCAGGAAGCCTGCTCCGGAATTGCGGCGGTTGGGACACGCCAACAGATCGAGCAGCGGATGCTCGGTCAGTTCCGTGCGGTCGTCATAAAGCAGCCAGGGCACTGCCGCTGCAGCCTCGGCAATCATCCTTACCGCGCGATGCACGACCGGGTTGCGCATGAAGCCTTCGCGCGACAGAGCCCCGTAGTCGCCACGCGTCCACAGGGCTTCCCCGTGCGAATGCAGCGCCACGAAGCCGTAGCCGACGCCCGATTTATGTTCCACGCGCGCGGCGGCATCGCCCCGGGCGCGCGCCCATGGCCAGTTCCATCCCATCATCGGTTCCAATCAGCTTAGATTGCGGATGCGCGGCCGATTATTGCGGCCAAGCAGAAGTTCGGTGATCGCCCAGACCAGCGCGTCGACCCGATCGGGCGAGCGCCCGCCGGAAAGTCCATCGGCGCCGAAGTCGCACATCTCGTCCTCGAGCGCCGGAAAGCGCTTGGCATGCGCCACGCGTCCATTGGCATAGAGGGCGGCGACCGGCTCGGCGCGCAGCCATTTACCCCGCGTCGCCCGGACCTCGCGTACCGGGACAGTGGGGTCGACGGTTCGCAGGACGGCAGCGACCATGTCCCCGCCCTGGTTTACCTCGGCGACGATGCAATCGGCTTGATGGCGTTCGTAGAGCGCAACCGCTTTCGCCGCCCATTCCCGGGGCTTGGCAGCCGAAACCGTTTCGTCAGCAAGAACCACCGCGCGCTCCATGCCGTCCAGGCCCGCCACCACGATCCCGCATGCGTCCGAACTGCGTCGGGAAGTCGCCGGCGGATCGACTGCCACGACGATGCGCGACAGCGCGCCGTACTCGGCGGTGACGTTTTCGAGCATCGCGCGCGTCCACAGGGCGTCCGGACGATCGTCGATCAGCTCGCCGTCGAGTTCCTGCCTTCCCAGCCTCGAACCGCCATAGCGCTCGTTCATCGCCTGGATGAACCCGCTTGCCAGATTGTCGGCGTTCTCGTCCGTGCGCATGCGTGTAATCGTCAGGTTAGGGTCAGCGAGCAGCCGCCTCATCAGCGGGTTTGCGCGCGGCGTCGTCGTGATGATCTGTTTCGGCCGCGGTCCCAGGCGAAGCCCGAACTGCAGCATGTCGTAGCAGTGTTCGGCATTCTTCCATTTGGCGGCCTCGTCGCACCACGCGGCTGCGAATTGCGGCCCGCGTAAGCTATCCGGATCCTCCGAGGAGAATGCCTGCGCCACGGCGCCGCTGCTCCACACCAGGCGCCGTCGGGTGGCCTCGTAGCGAGGGCGGTCCTGCGCCGTGATCGACAGGATGCCCGACGGCCCCTCGATCATCACTTCGCGCACATCGCCCAGCGTCTCGCCCACCAGCGCCAGTTGCTTGTAGCGGTCGTCGCAAAACGGACCGGCACCGCGTACCAGCGCGTTGACCCACTCCGCGCCAAGCCGCGTTTTTCCGGAGCCGCGTCCACCGACGACCAGCCAGGTATCGCTGATCTCGAGCAACGGATATTGCGCAAGCCGCGCGTCGCGTATCCAAGTTTCAGATACGAGCCGGGCGTTCCGGTATCCCAGTCCGTTCCGCAGCCATTCGTGCTGCGAGCTCACTTGCAAGGTCGACAATTCGTCCATTGAGGCGTGTAAGCACGGTGGCCATGTCTTCATCTGCTATCGTCTGGTTCCTCACCGGTCCTTCATCGCCCCCGTCGAAATCCGCAATCTTTTCAATGGCGCGGATCATCGCCAGCACGCCGTCGATCTCGGTACGGTCGATCGTTCCGCCCTCTTCCGTTGCCTTGCTGCTGATCGACTCCACCTTGTCGAGCAGCTTTGCGACGATGGGCCGGATCCGCTGACGGAAGTCGTCGCCCGCATGTCGGGAGCAGGACTTCCACCCCTCGCGTTCCGCCAGCCGTTCGATGGCTTCCACCGAGCGGCCCGTCGCGTCGGCAAGGATGTCAAAGGTCGGCGGTGCACCTTCGGCGAGGGCGCGCAAGGCCTCCCGCCGCACGATTGTCCGGTCGCTGTTCATCGCATTCTCTTTTTGTTGAAACCGCGGAGCGCGCCGCCTCAAGCGCAATTCTCCGACTGTATGGAAACAATACCAGAGCACCGTACGGTGTGGAGAAAATATCTCATGCGCGGCAAAGAATGTCCGGCGCTTGAGGTTTCCACCTGTCTGTCCTTGTGGGCTTGGCCAAAATCGGCAAGAACAACGTCTTGTTTTGCCTCCTCCGCCCTTCGTGAGTTTGCGCCGCCGCGCAATCACGATAGGCTTGAGGGGAAGGCGTGGGTAGTGGTGGGATGGACAAGCCGCAAGAGCAGAGGAAACCCAAGGCTCCGCGGGCCACGCGATGGCTGGCCGTGGACGCGTGGATCGATTCCACTCTCTATGAGTCAGGCTTCAAGGCGCGCGAAACCTGGGAAAGCATCACCATCTTCTTTCGCCGTTTCCGCGTTTCGGGATGGCGGCGCGGGCTGGTGGAACTGGGAAGCGAGGGTTTCACCCTTGGGACGGTCGGCGCGATCATCATGGTCGCGCTCGCCATGCCCGCCTTCGAGGAAACCTCCAAGGATTGGCGAAGCCAGGGCGACTACGCCGTCACCTTCCTCGACCGCTACGGCAACGAGATCGGCCAGCGCGGTATCATCCAGCGTGACTCCGTCCCCGTCGACGAGTTGCCCGACCACGTGATCAAGGCGGTCCTGGCGACCGAGGACCGGCGCTTCTTCGAGCATTTCGGCATCGACTTCATCGGCCTGGCCCGCGCCATGAGCGAGAACGTCCGCGCCAACTCCGTCGTCCAAGGCGGCTCGACCATCACCCAGCAGCTCGCCAAGAACCTGTTCCTGACCAACGAGCGCTCGATGGAGCGCAAGATCAAGGAAGCCTATCTGGCGCTATGGCTTGAGTGGAACCTGTCCAAGAAGGAGATCCTGCAACTTTATCTGGACCGGGCCTATATGGGCGGCGGAACGTTCGGGATCGCGGCCGCGGCCGATTTCTATTTCGACAAGGGCGTCAAGGAGGTCAATCTGGCCGAGGCGGCCATGCTGGCCGGCCTGTTCAAGGCGCCGGGCAACTATGCGCCGCACATCAACCTGCCGGCCGCGCGCGGCCGCGCCAATGTCGTACTCACCAACATGGTCGAGTCCGGTTTCATGACCGAAGGCCAGGTCTTGTCGGCGCGCCTCCACCCTGCCACGTCAGTGGATCGCGGCAGCCGCGACAGCCCGGACTATTTCCTCGACTGGGCCTTCGAGGAGGTCAAGAAGATCGCCCCCCGAGACGGTCCCCACGCACTCGTCGCGCGTACAACGATCGACCTGAACCTGCAGGAAGCGGCGGAGGAAGCGCTCGAGTTCAACCTGCGCCAGCATGGCCAGGCATATCGGGTCAGCGAAGGGGCCCTCGTTTTGCTCGAGAACAATGGCGCGGTCCGCGCCATCGTCGGCGGCAGCGATTACGGCAAGAGCCAGTTCAACCGCGCGACGAAGGCGCAGCGCCAGACCGGATCATCGTTCAAGACCTATGTCTATACCGCCGCCATGGAGGCCGGTTTCACACCGGAATCCGTCATATCCGATGCCCCCATCAACTGGGGCGGCTGGTCACCGCGCAATTACGGACGCGGCTATGCCGGCCGGGTGACGCTGTCCAGCGCGCTCATCCGGTCGCTCAACACCGTTCCGGTTCGTTTGGCAAAGGATCACCTCGGCATCCCCGCGATCGTCGAGGAAACCAAGGCAATGGGCGTCGAGTCGGAGCTTAACGGCCACAAGACGATGGTGCTTGGCACTTCGGGCATGACCGTAATGGATCAGGCGACCGGATATCTTACGCTGTCGAGCGGCGGTTTCGTTGGCATGCGCCACGGTATCACCCAGTTGCTGACCCACTCCGGCAACGTCGTCTATGATTTCACGCGCGACGCGCCGGAACCCCGCCGGACCGTTTCCGAGCAGGCCATGCGGTCGATGAACTCCATATTGGTCCAAGTGCCGGAAACCGGAACCGCGCGACGTGCCGCTCTCGAAGGCATCCGCGCCGCCGGCAAGACGGGCACGACGCAGGCCTATCGCGATGCGTGGTTTGTCGGCTTCACCGGCAACTACACGGCGGCCGTCTGGCTCGGCAATGACGACTACACCTCCACCCGCAACATGACCGGCGGCTCCGTGCCGGCCATGGTCTGGCAGCGGCTGATGACGAATGCCCACAGCAACGTCGAGCTGAAGCCCATCCCCGGCATCGAAAACCCCTTCCCGGACGCCCCTTCGGAAGATGCCGTCGCCAGCGCCGAGCAGTCCGAGGACGGCGCGGACGGCGCTGAAGAGCTCCCCACGGTCTTGTCGGCGCGCACCACGCGCCTGCTGCTCGACCTGTCCCGCGCATTCCAGGATGCCCCAGCCATTCAGGCACCCGGTACGCCGGAAACGCTGTCCTCGCTCTAGGGTTCAAGACGGCCTGATGCTTAAAACCGCCGTCCTGACAGCCATAACGCTTGCCATCGCCATTGGCGGTGGCGCAGGCAGCGTATGGCTCGCACTCGATCGCGACTTCGAGTTCGATACCGTGACCGTTGGAAGCTGGACCGCCTTTCCTGCACGCGGCACTCCCGAGGCCGACCCATATTCAAAGGCTCGCTTTTCACGCGAGGCCGACCTGGCCCTGGGTGGCGGCGAAGGGCTCGTCTTCGTCGCCCGCCGCGACCATGAGGGGCTGCCGCTGCGCATCGAATGCGATTACCGCGTCGAGGGCGGCGTCCCGCCCGCCCGTTTCTGGACCCTGTATGCACGAGATGCGCAAGGCGGCATCGTGGTCGGCGACGACACGCGCACGCCTGCGCTCCACTCCCTGGCGTTGCTTCGTCAGGACGACAACACGGTGATCACGACGGTGTCGCGCCGTCCTGCGCCGGGCAACTGGCTGGCGACCGCGGGTACCGGACGGTTCAATCTCGTGCTGACCCTCTACGATACCGGAACGGCTCTGGCAGCCCGCATCGCCGAGATCGAGCTGCCGCAGGTCACCCGCGTTGGCTGCGATGGCTAAACTTCTGCATGCCATCCTGCTTGGTCTTCTCGGCGCCGGCCTCGTGCACATCGTGGTGCTGTTGCTCGTGCCGACCTATTCGCAACGCGATGCCTGGTCGGTCCTGTCGGAACAAAGCAACTACTACAGGATGACACGGCTGGATCCGAGTGGCGCAGAACCGCTCGTCGCGTCGATCGATCCACTTTTCAACGCCGTCGCCTGCCGCTTCGACCTGCGCGACGGCATCGTTCGGGTCAACGGTTCCGGCGAAGTGCCGTACTGGTCGGTCTCCGTCTACAATCGCGCAGGACAGAACGTCTTCAGCTTCAACGACAACTCTACATCCGACCGTATGCTGGATTTCGTTGTGGCAACCTCGGTTCAGATGATTGAGTTGCGCAACGCGCTGCCGGCAGAATTTGATCGCTCGGTCTTCATCGAGGCAGATATCGGCGAGGGAATCGTCGTCATTCGTGCATTTGCACCCGACGAAAGCTGGGATGAGACGGTTGCGCGCTACCTTGACGGGCTCGCGTGCACGCTGCACTGAATGCTGTGGCAACCAGGCGTTGCGGCTAGCGCGCCTTGGTCTTGCGCCCGCGTGACGGTCCATCCTTGCGCTTGGGCTTTTCGAGCTCCTCGTCAGCGCGACCGGTCTCATAGCGAACGCCGGGAAAAATGATGATTTTTGCGCTGTCTGCACGGGGACGCGACGACCCTCGCGCCTTCGGGCGAATGACAAAAGGAAGTATCGTGGTAGCCATGACTTCGCTCACTTTTGGACGTGATGGAGCAAGACGCTACGCCTCCGTGATCACTACGCGCAGGTTAGAGTTAACACGACGCTAACAAATTCGTTCTAGATTGATCATCTCCCCTGCCCGTGTCGTCCCGGCACTGCAGGAGTTCAAATTTTCAGTCGCGTGTCAGGCGTTTCATCGTGTCTTCTTCGAGCCTCCTCAAGCTCAGTTCCCATCGTGCAGCAGGCAAGCCGGAGAGGCTTCTCCGCGCTGCTGTCACCACATTCTGCTCCATTCCGCGCCCCAGCCGCCGAGAGACGTCGCAACTCGACGATCTTGCCGTGCCGTTGCTCGAGCGTGTGAGCGACGACACGCTGCGCTTCACCGCCGCCGCGCTGTCGGATTCACCCTTCGCACCACCCATACTCATTCGGCGGCTCTGCGACCAATCCATCGACATCTGCGCGCCGATCCTGATGCGCTCGCCGGTCCTCACTAACATCGACCTTCTCGCCCTGATCGGCCGCCATGGTCTGCCGCACGCGCGCGCGATAGCCGCCCGTGCGCAGCTCGATCCGCGCATCGTCAGGCTGATCGCCTCGATCGGCGCCTTCGAAAACGAACCCGCACCGGTCAAGGTCGAGCAGGTGCGCGACAGGTTGCGCGCCATGATGCTTCCCGGCGAGGAACTCCGCCAGCCGCAGGCGGAACCCCGCGTCACACTGCATTGGCAGGGAACACCCGACGCCTACCTCAAGCTCCGCTCGACTGCGCTCGCCGGTGTGCCCGCGCTCTTTCACACAGCGCTTGCCGACAGTCTCGACGTCCCCATGGATCGCGCTCGCGCCATTGCAGACGGCAGCGACGTCTCCGTCCTCATCGTTGCGCTGCGGGCGCTGGATCTGACCGAGGAACAGGCTTTCCTGGTTTTCCAGTGCGTATGGCCTTCGCGCACCGGCGACGCACGCTCGGTTCGCGGGTTTATCGATGCATGGCAGGCCGTTTCGAAGGAACAGGCCGAAACGATCGTGGCGAACTGGCGCGAACCGTTGCGTGTGCCGCATTCTGCGAACCAAGCGGGTCGCCCCGACAATCTCAGGGCGTCATGACCGTCACGAGCTTCTCGAACGTCGCTTCGCCGACTTCGAGCTCCACGACCCAGAGATCGGGATCGAATTTCTGCTCGCGTTCGATTTTCTTCGAAATTTCTTCCTCGTCGGCGGAATGCAGCACTTCGACGAACACCCGGTCGACTGGTCGGGATTCTTCGTAATTGCTTTGAGGTGCCGGCATGAACAGTCGGCTTTCCCCGGTACGCCCTCTCGCCAGCAGGATGACGGCGCCTGCCTCGCTCGCTCCGCGTCGCATGATCGCGGCGAAGCCGCCTTCCGAAAAGGCGCGCCGAACGATTGAAGACACCCAGAAATCGGTGGTGACCCGCATCCAGGTCAGTCCGTCAGGCCGATGTCACGCATTTTCGTCAGCAGCGCCTGGTTGGGTTCGCCGGTCTCCGGCAGTCCGAACAGCGACTGGAACTCAAGGATGGCGGAAGTCGTCCGTGGTCCCACCACCCCATCCACCTCAATGGCGTCATTGCCGAATGCCTTGAGCCCTGCCTGAATACGCAGAACCATCGGATCGCTTTCCGGCGCTCCCGCGGAGGACGTCTCGATGAGGTCGGTACCCGGGGAGCCCTCGGGCAGTGGCGCCGCACTGCTCTGCGAGCGTGGTGTCGCGCCAAGCTGCGCCAGGAGCTGATCGTCAATCTCCGCCGATACGCTCAGTCCCACCGTCTTGCGATAGTCTTCGATCGCCGCTCGCGTCTGTGGGCCCGTGAGGCCGTCCACCGCGCCTTCGTAGAGGTTCAGTTCGGCAAGTATGCGCTGCACGTCGGCGACGATAGGATCACCATCCGCTGCAGCGGGCGCAGGCGGCGCGGGAATCGAGGCCGGTGCGACCTCCGGAAGCTTGACCGGTGCCGCCGCCGGCGTTGGCGTCGTATCCACGGCGGCGATGTTGTTGTCGGTGTTGTCCCTTTCAAGCCGTATCACGGTCTCGACATCGTCGGCGCCGGTTGCAGCCGGCGGGCTTGGCTGTGCAGCCTCTGCCGAAACGAGGGGACGCGTCGCGAAGAACGCGCTGCCATGGGCGTGCGGCTGATACCAGATCGCGTTTGCCGCCACGTAGGAGAACGCGACCGCGAACGCCGTCACGCCACCGACGGCGAAACGGTGTTCGGCCAGGAAACTGCCCAGGCCACCCTCTTCGTCGAGGTCCTCGATCGGGCGGGCGGCCCTAGGCGATCTTGCGGAGCGCGATGCCATGTCTTTCCCCTGTCTCGATCTGCACGTCCGGCTCTGCTCCCGAGTCGGCCGTGTCGTCATTCAGCGCGATATGAACCGTCGGCAGGCCAACGGCAACCGTCGTCCCCATACCCGGCGCGCTCTCGATGCTCATCGAGCCGCCGTGCAGTGCGACGAGTCCCTTGACCAGCGAAAGTCCCAGGCCGGTTCCCTGATACTGGCGCGTATAGTCGTTTTGGATCTGCATGAAGGGCCTGCCCAACTTGTTCAGATCGTCGGCCGCGATGCCGATCCCCGTGTCGTTGACGAAGACCCTGACCATTCCGTCCACGCGCGAGGCCGTCACGCTGACGCTGCCGCCATCCGGGGTAAACTTGATTGCGTTCGAAAGCAGGTTCAGCAGAATCTGCTGGACGGCGCGCTGGTCGCCGGAAACCTCGCCGATGTCGCTCGGCACATTCACCGTCAGGGTGATGTGTTTCTCGGCTGCTTGAGGCTGCAGCATCGCACGGCACAGTTCCACCGCAGGCGCCAGCTCGAACGGCTCGACGCTTATCTGGTAGGAGCCCGATTCGATCTTGGATACGTCGAGGATCGCATTCACCACCGACAGGAGATGGTTTCCCGCATCACGGATGACGGTCACGTGATCGGCCTGCTTTGCGGCCAGCTTCCCGGAAATTTCAGGATGAAGAAGCATGTCGGAAAAGCCGATGATCGCGTTCAGCGGCGTCCTCAGCTCGTGGCTGACGGCGGCCAGGAAGCGGCTCTTGGCGATTTCCATGGCTCCGGCTGCGTCCTGCGCCTGTGTCAGTTCCTCGCGAAGGGCAGCGAGTTCGCTCCCGTCGCGGATCAGCGCAACCACGGTCTCGCCTCCTGCCCTGCCGCGCAGAAGTTCGACTTCGAACGTCTTGTAGCCACCTGCCGATCCGCAGGACTGAACCGGCATGCGCATGCGTACGGGCAAGCGGCGCGCACGGCCTCCATCGCGCGCATCGGCTACGGCGCAAAGGAATGCCACACGGTCGGCCACGTGAATTCGCTCGAAAAGGCCGCTGCCAAGCAGCAGATCCGGCTCGACGCCGAGCAGATCGCGCGCCGGAGCAGAGATCGAATCGACCTCGCCATTCGCCTGGACCTGCGCGAGCGCGGCATCGAATGCATTGCCATCAAGAAGATTGTCTTCTTCGCCGGTGGAGCGATGCTTGCTCATCGTCGGCAGATGATTGCGCAGCATCAGTGTCGCTGCATAAAGCGCCGGCGACAGCCACAGCCAATGTGCGGCAATCGGTAAGGGGCCGGACCCGAAGACCGGTACCATGGCAGCCAACAGCGCGGCCGCGCCTCCCGCGACTGCGGCCCTTTTCGAGCGGCTGACCCACCATACCTCGATCGGCACGGCGATCAGCAGCGCGGCGATCGGCGTGCCGATGCCGCCGGCCAGTGAGACGAGCCAAGCGGAAAGAACCGCCGTGCCGGCGACGGCGGTCGCCTCGACGTATTTTGAGCGAGCGCGCGTGGCCACCTGAAGCGCCATCAGCCAACTTAAGGCAAACACGCCGCAGAGAAGCGCGAGGGCTCCGGTGATGCCGTAGGACGGCAGCACGGCCTGGACGATGGCGGGGGTCGCAACGAAGGGAGCAGCCAGGCACACGCCAATGAGCCGGCGCTGGCGCGCACGCTCTTGACCTTTGGCCGTGGGATGCAGCAGGCGGTCGCAGCCTGCTGCCATACCGGCCAACCAGTCTGCCGCTCTGGTCGCAATTGAACTCAACTCAACGCACTCACAAAACGTCCGCCGGGCGGATCGAACTCTTTGAATCGAACCTCGCATTACCGGTTTAAGGAATGAATAAACGCGGCGCTTTCCAACCCCTCCGGAAGAGCTAATCCACGTGAAATACGCCTCCGTGGCACCGGCAATTCGCAGGATGGTAAACAGACCGTAAGGGCGATTCGACGCTTGAATCGCGCGATCCTATGGGTCGACCAACCCAACGAATCTACGATATTCCCTTTGTCTTTCAGATATTTAGCAAAAATACCGCGACGCGCTCGATTTAATCAAGTTCGTGTAAAATTTGAATCGAAAGCCGGTAGATCGAATTTGAAGCGAATCCCATCGAAGCTCTCAAGGCGTCTTTTGCGGATGTCGCGCATTGTGCTCTGGGACGGCGAACCGGGGCAAGGGTTCGCGACAATCGAGGGTGTGACATGGGATTCCTGATCAAGTCCGCATTCTGGCTTTCGCTGGTGCTTCTGCTGATTCCTTTTGGCGGCGAAGGCAGCGATGATGAAGCCAGCATTGGTGCGGTCGAAACGTTCATCGCCGCGCAGGCGGTCATTGGAGACGTGGCCGGCCTTTGCGAACGCCGGCCGGATGCCTGCGAGATCGGCAAATCGGCACTGCATACGATTGGCGTGCGCGCCAAGGAAGGCGCCCGGATAGCCTATGGAATGCTGGACGAGCATTTCGGCGAAGAGCAGGTCGCGCAGCCGATCCACACCGGATCGATTGCGGCGGCCGATGGCATCGCGGCGCCCGCTCCAGCATCCCTGACCGAGTATCCCGTTCCTCCCGCGCGATAGATCTGACCGCAGCGCCTCGATTTCGTGGTGACTGTTGCGCCTCGCCGCACTATATGCGGGCAGTGATGACGACGGCCATTGAGACCATACGCGACGATTTCGCTTTCCTGGATGATTGGGAAGAACGCTACCGCTACATCATTGAACTGGGCGGCGGCCTGCCCCCCTACCCGGAAGACAAGCGGGACGACGCCCACAAGGTGCCCGGCTGCGTCAGCCAGGTCTGGCTGCAAACGGCACGTGGCGACGGCAAGGATCCGGAACTGACCTTCATGGGCGATTCGGACGCACACATCGTTCGCGGCCTCGTCGCCATCCTGCTGGCGCTTTATTCCGGGCACAAGGCGTCCGAGGTGCTTGGCATCGATGCCGAGCAGACGCTGCGCGACCTTGGCCTTGACGAGCATCTGTCGCCCCAGCGTGCGAATGGCCTTCGGTCCATGATCAAGCGTATTCGGCGCGAAGCCGAGACCGCGCTTTCCGCACCCGCCTCCGCCTGACGTCAGCGCAAAGACGGTCGATAGTCGTCCGCTCCCCAATGCAGCACTTGGCGTTCGGCTTGCCTGGCCTGCGGTTCGTAGTGTCGCGCAAGCGCTGACAGCGCCGACTTCAGCACAACCTTGGCGGACCGGGCAGGCCAGCCTCGTTCTGTCTCGACGCGTTCCAGTCCTTTCAGAAAGCAGCACACGTCAACCAGAACACCGGCCATTTCCGGCCCGACTGCGTCCACGGCACGTTCCACCCGCCGCCGTGCCGAAAGCGCTGCATCCGTCAGGTCCGCGATGCCGTTGGCATCGCCTCGCTTGCGGCCTGACCCACCGGCCGCCACCCAGTTCACGCCCATGCGGGGCATGATCTGGCCGCGAGAATAGTCCGTCCGCAGCCGCTCGCCGGCGCGAAACTCGGCCGGCGAGATGAACCGCTGGCCGCTCTTTGCCTTCAATCGCCAGAGCAGTGCCAAGGGCGATTCCGCTACGTTGATCGAGACGGATTCGAGACCTGCCTCGGAAGCGATGACCGCTTCTTCGATCTGTGGCTTTGGCGGCTCGAACGGATCGGTGGCATGACAATTTTGCTCGTCCGCGAAGTCTCCGGCTTTTCCGAGTGTGACCCGACCATCGCTTATCACCACCGCTCCGCGCCTTTCGAGCCCGCGCATAATCGTCTTGGGCAGACCGATCGTGCCTCGTTCCCCGGCGTCCACGAGCACTTGGTCCGCATCCGCTGCGGGTTGCAATCGTGCCGCGCCCTTTTCCAGCAATCTCAACAACCGCCTCTGCGCACGAAGAGCGTCGCCGCCGCCTCTCGTCGTCATTCGCGGCCTCCGTCGCCTAAGGCAGCGCCCACCATGCGTTCGACACGCGCGACGATGCCGTCGAATTCGTCGTCGTCGCGCAAATCCTCGATCTGGTGACAGGCATGGAGAACCGTCGTCCGGTCGCGACGGAAGCCTTCGCCCACGTCGCGCATGCTGATCCCCAGCTCGACATGCGTGACATACATGGCGATCTGCCGCACGCGGCTGACACTGAGTACCGATCGCCCGGGCTCGCGCAGCTCCTTGCTGCTCACGTTGAACATGGCCGCCACGATGTCGATGACGCCGTCGCAGGCGGCCGCAATCCGGTCGGCCCTCGGTAGCTTTGAAAGATCGGTCCGGGGCGTTTCAGGAAGCGTGTCCGCGTGAGGCGCTTCAGGTTCTTGTTGGAGCAGTGAAGATCGCAAGTCCTTACCCCCAATGACTAGGAATAAGTTCTTATACCCGTATCCAATCACGGCGTGAACAAATCAGGAACTGAATCGCCCGGGATTCGTACACTGGACTGTTTTGTAAGCGCTTTTTCTTGGCTCGCTCCGACATCTGAAAATTCGTCCACCTGCCCCGGATTCCGCGCACGATCAGGCATCGCTCACAAAAACGGGACAAAGGCATGGGACTTCACGAAGAGATTGGCGCATTTCGTCGCTCACGCGCAGCGGACCTGTCCGATGCGAGGCAACGGGCAGCGCTCTTCATCCTGGCGGGCATCGAGTTGTCGGATCTGGCCAGTGGATCAGCGAGCGGGCAGCATCGACTGATCGCCCGTTTGAGACGGCTGATCGAGCGCGAAAGACAGCGCGGCATCCGCCGGCATTGGAGCTACGATCTCAACCGGCACATCGCCTTGAAGCAGGCCTTGGACAGGCTGAGCTCAGACGGAGTGTGCTCGGCGCACAGCAAAAAGGCGGTGTCGTGAAACACCGCCTTCCGTTTATTCGAGACTGAAGACGTCCTATTTGCCGGAACGCTTGCGGCCCAGGCCCATCTTCTTCGCCAGCTGCGAGCGCGCGGCCGCATAGTTCGGCGCGACCATGGGATAGCCGGCATCGAGGCCCCATTTCTCGCGATACTGGTCTGGCGTCAGTCCGTAGTGCGTCATCAGGTGGCGCTTCAGCGACTTGAATTTCTTGCCGTCCTCGAGACAGATAATGTAGTCGTCGTGAACCGACTTCTTCGGGTTGACGGCAGGCTTCTGCTTGTCGACCGGCGCTTGTTCCGGCGCGCCACCGACGCGACCCAGCGCGGCGTGAACGTCAGCAATAAGATTTGGCAATTCCCCGACCGGAACCGGATTGTTGCTCACATAAGCCGCCACAACATCGGCGGTCAGTTCAATCAGCATATCGTCATTTTTGGACGGAGTATCGGTGATATCCATTATTCGGCCCCAGTAAGTTGGAAAATTGCCAGATTCCGGGCGCGATCAGCGCAAGGAAACAACACGCTGGGCGCTTATGATCCGCGCCTTTCGATTCGTGCCGCACCGCATACATGGAACTGTCAACAACATAAGTCAATTCAACAACATCAATTTCACGAAAAACGAAGTGAATAACCAGTATAGCCAAACTTTGTTCTTGCAAAACGCAAAAAATCTAATCGTTTCAGGCAACTGATGAGAGCATCGCGGAGCGCGCGTACAACCCGCTCGTCCACGGTGGCATTCGCCCGTCGATATGTCTATCTGATGGGCACCTCCCGCCGATCTGGCGCGCAATTGTGACGCCCGGCCACTACACGCAAAGAGCAGGAACTGTCTTTCATGTCACGCACGTCTATCTTCCCCACCCGGCCCGCGCCGGTTGCCGAGCGCCGCGCCCACTCGGACATCCGCCACGGCATCGAGCGAAGCGACGACTATGCCTGGCTGCGCGCCGGAAACTGGCAGGAAGTGTTCAAGGACCCGAACACGCTCGATCCCGCGATCCGGTCCCACCTCGAAGCAGAGAACGCCTATCAGGCAGCCCTGATGACGGACACGAGCGA
The DNA here is from genome assembly GCF_039839275.1 of Mesorhizobium sp. CAU 1741. NCBI lineage: Bacteria > Pseudomonadati > Pseudomonadota > Alphaproteobacteria > Hyphomicrobiales > Phyllobacteriaceae > Mesorhizobium > Mesorhizobium sp. CAU 1741. Next base: position 552,431 of record NZ_JBDOQP010000003.1, read on the forward strand.
ATTTCAGAAGACGCTTTTTGCGGAGATGAAGGGGCGCATCAAGGAAGACGATTCATCCGTACCGATGAAGGACGGCCCCTTCGCATACGGCACCTCCTACCGTCTCGGCGGTCAGCATCCGCGCTTTTTCCGCACGCCCCGGGATGGTGGAGAGGAACAGATCCTCATCGACGGCGACAGCGAAGCCGAGGGCAAGCCCTACTTCCACATCGGCGGCGTCGACCATTCGGCCGATCACCGGCTCCTGCTCTGGGGCTATGACGACAAGGGCTCGGAATTCTACACGCTTCGGGTGCGCAACACCGCCGACGGCAAGGATCTGGGCACCACGATCACCGATACCGGCGGCTCCGGTCAATGGGATCAGGACAACACAGGCTTTTTCTACACGCGGCTCGACGAGAACCACCGGCCCTCGCAGATCCTCTATCACCCTCTCTCCGGCAGCGATGCCTCCGACAGGCTGGTCTACGAAGAGGCTGATCCGGGCTTCTTCATGAGTGTGGGCGGCACGCGCCTCAACGACTGGGTGATGGTCTCGATCAGCGACCACGAAACCTCCGAATACCGGCTCATCCCCGCCGGGCAGCCGCTGAGCGAACCGGTGCTGGTCAAGGCGAGGGAAACAGGCGTCCAGTACGATCTCGAGGAAGGAGGCGATATCTTCTTCATCCTCACCAATTCCGGTGGCGCAAAGGATTTCCGGGTCATGACCGCCCCGGTTTCGGATCCCCGCGAGGAGAACTGGCGCGAACTCGTGCCTCATGAACCGGGCCGTCTCATCCTGTCGATCATCGGTTTCCGCGACTACCTCGTCAGGCTCGAGCGGAAGGACGGCTTGCCCCGCATCGTGGTCCGCGACCGGGCCAGCGGGGAAGAACATGTGGTTGGCTTCGAGGAGGAAGCCTATTCGCTCGGCCTCGCCGGCTCGTACGAATACGACACCGACATCATACGGTTTTCCTATTCCTCGATGACGACCCCTGCCCAGGTCTTCGACTACGACATGCGAAGCCGCGAGCGCGTTCTTCTCAAGACGCAGGAGGTACCGTCCGGGCATCAGGCCGACGACTACGTTACTCGTCGCCTTATGGCGCCCGCGGCCGACGGCGAACTTGTCCCGATCTCCGTTCTTTACCGCAAGGATACGCCTCTCGACGGCTCAGCGCCGTGCCTGCTCTACGGCTATGGCTCCTATGGGATCAGCATTCCCGCGTCGTTCAACACGAACTGCCTGTCGCTGGTCGATCGCGGCTTCGTGTATGCAATCGCCCATGTACGCGGCGGCAAGGACAAGGGCTACGCGTGGTACGAGGCCGGAAAGCGTGATCGCAAGAGCAACACCTTTGCCGATTTCATCGCCGCAGGACGCCACCTGGTCGCGCAGGGCTTCACATCGCACGACCGGATCGTCGCGCAGGGCGGCTCGGCAGGCGGCATGCTGATGGGCGCCATCGCCAACATGGCGCCCGCCGACTACGCCGGCATCATCGCCGAAGTGCCGTTTGTCGACGTTCTCAACACAATGCTCGACGCAAGCCTGCCTCTCACGCCGCCGGAATGGCCCGAATGGGGCAACCCGATCGAGTCGGAAACCGACTACCGCGCCATTGCCGCATACTCGCCCTACGACAATGTCGAGGCGCTGGCCTACCCTCCCATACTTGCGGTCGCCGGCCTCACCGACCCGCGCGTTACCTATTGGGAACCGGCGAAATGGGTTGCCCGGCTGCGGGAACGCAAGACCGGCGACAATCCCGTGTTGTTCAAGATCAACATGGATGCGGGTCACGCGGGCGCTTCGGGGCGATTCTCGCGACTGGAGGAAATCGCCTTCGGGTACGCCTTCGCTCTCAAGGTCGTCGGAAAGGCCTAGTAACCGTTGGGATGGGCGGGGATCGCCTTCAGATAGGCGGCGATCGCCTCCCGATCGTCAGCGGGAAGTTCGGCGAGGTTGCGGACCACCGCAGCCATGGTTCCGCCAACGGAATCGAACTCTGGCGTGAAGCCGCTTTCCAGCAGCGCGACGATCTCATCCTCGCTCCAGCCGCCGATGCCGTCTTCGCCGGGCGAGATGTTTGGAACCGGCCGTCCCTCGACCTCGAGCGGCGCGGCCCCTGCCAGCCATTGTGAGGCATCGAGCGCACCCAGCGCATTCCGCGGCGTGTGGCATTCGCCGCAATGGCCCATGGCCTCAACGAGATACTGGCCCCGCAGCACCTGTTGCGAGGCGTCATCAAGAGCAACCGCCGGCTGATCGTCGAGGAAAAGCCGTTTCCAAAGGCCGATGCCCCGGCGAACATTGAACGGAAATCCGACATCACCAGGCGCGGCAATCCCCTCGACCGCGGGCAAGGACTGCATGAACGCGTACAGGTCAGCCACGTCCTCCACCTGCATCCTTGCATAAGACGCGTATGGAAACGCCGGATAGTAATGTCTTCCCTCTGGGGAAACGCCGCGCATCATGGCATTGGCGAGATCTTCGGCCGACCATGCCCCTATTCCATCGTCGGAATGCTGGGAGATATTGGGAGCGACGAATGTGCCGAACGGCGTCTCGAACCGCGTCCCACCAGCAAGCACCAGACGATCATCACCGGTAGCGCCTGATTCCGCATGGCAGGACGCGCAACCGGCTGCCCAGAATACCATCTCGCCCCGGGCCGCGTCGCCTGTCGGCATGTCCTCGACCAACGCGGCGTCCAGCCTTTGCGGTGCACTCGCAAACCACAATGCGCCCGCAGCCGCCGCAACCAGCGCCGCGCCTGCGAGCAATAGGTATGAGGACCTGGAAGTCATTTTTCCGCCGGCACCGCTCCAGCTAGAGGCGGTAGGCTTCGTGGCATGACCCGCAATTGCTTGCGACCGGTCCGAAGACGGCGCGGAACGCTTCGAGATCCTGTGGCGCGGCCTCTGCGGCGGCGGCAGCGTCCGCGGCATACTTGTTCGTGGCAGCGACGAACCCTTCACGATCTTCCCAGACCGCAGGAGCAGAATCGTTATCCCCGCCGCTGTCGCTTCCTTCGGGCCAAAGGGCGTCGACGTCCGTCGTCGCCTGCGCATTGGCGTTGAGTTCCTCGAGAGCCTCCAGCACCTTGTCTGCCTCGAAAGGCTCCCGGCCCTGCGCGATCGGCCCGAGGATGCGCATCACCGCACCGCGTTCCTTCATGAGAGCTTGGCGATCCTCGATGGGATCGGCGGATGCTGCAACCGCTGAAAGCGAAATTGCGGTTGCGACACAAACGAGAAAGCGCATCAAAGAACTCCATGGCTGGCAATGGCTGGCAGTGCGAACAGGTGCGATCTTGGCTGATTGCAGCGGCTGAGGAAGTCAAAACTCCCCCAAAACGAGTCACGCTTGCGTGAGGATGGACTTCATCATCACAAGAAAAAGCCCCGTCGAAACGGGGCTTTGCATTGACTGGTCGACGGCGTGGCCTACTTGGCCGCTGCCTCGTACATCTCGAGCACGTAGTCCCAGTTGATCAGGCTGTCGACGAATGCCTCGAGGTATTTCGGACGCGCGTTGCGATAGTCGATATAGTAGGAGTGTTCCCATACATCGACACCCAGGATCGGCGACGCGCCGTGCACCAGCGGGTTTTCGCCGTTCGGCGTCTTCATGATCTCCAGCTTGCCGTTCTTCACAGCCAGCCATGCCCAGCCCGAACCGAACTGCGTCGTGCCGGCATTGATGAAATCGGTGCGGAACTTGTCGTAGCCGCCAAGGTCGCTCTCGACGGCCTTCTGCAATGCTCCCGGCAGGCTCTTGCCGCCGCCATCCTTCTTCATCCACTTCCAGAAGTGGATGTGGTTGTAGTGCTGGCCGGCATTGTTGAAGAGGCCCTGGTTCTTGCCATAGGACTGCTTCACGATCTCTTCGAGCGACAGGCCGTCCATGCCGGCTTCAGCGGCCAGCTTGTTGCCGTTGTCGACATAGGCCTTGTGATGCTTGTCGTGGTGATACTCCAGCGTCTCCTTGGACATGTAGGGCTGAAGCGCTTCGTAGCCGTACGGCAGTTCGGGCAGTTCAAAGGCCATGGAAAATCTCCTTCGCTCAAATGAATGGTTTGGTGTTTCAGTAACCTACATAGGCGCCGATGACGCGCGCGCAACACTGCGCCGCATGGTTTGCAGCGCTAAATTTGAGTCGCTTAGTCCACAGCTCCGGCGTGGGCCCATTCCCAATAGAGTTCTCGGGCCTTCTTCGCCACCGGGCCTGGCTGCAGATCGCGCGTCTCGATGCGCGTGACCGGCACGACCTTGGAATGGTTGCCGGTCGAGAAAATCTCGTCGGCTTCGAGGAAGTCGCGTACGCTCAGTGCCTTTTCGGTCACCTTGTAGCCCGCCTCCGCCAGGAGACCGACAGTCCGAGCGCGCGTGATCCCCGAAAGGAAGGTTCCATTGGCAGCCGGCGTGAAGACGTGGCCGTCCTTGACCATGAAAATGTTCGAGGAGCCGGTCTCCGCGACATTGCCCAGCATGTCGAGCACGAGCGCGTTGTCGAAGCCACGAGACTTGGCCTCGAGGATCGCTCGCCCATTGTTCGGATACAGGCACCCCGCCTTGGCGTTCGTCGGCGCCGTCTCGAATGTCGGCCGCCGGAAAGGCGAAACGGATATCGAGAACCCCGACGGCGCCATCATTGGCGCCTCGTACAGACAAAGGCAAAAGCGCGTCGAGGCCGGATCGGCCGGCACGCCCATGTAACCGCCGTGCTCGGCCCAGTACATCGGACGGATATAAATCGCGGTCTTCCCGTCGAACTTCTTCACGCCGTCCCAGGCCAAAGCCACCATCTCGTCGACCGCCATGGTCGGCTTGAGACCCAGCGCGATAGCCGATGCGTTGACGCGGGCACAGTGCAGGTCGAGATCGGGCGCAACATCCTCGAACCAGCGGCCGCCGTCGAACACGCTCGATCCAAGCCACATCACATGGCTCCGCGGCCCGACGATCGCCACATTGCCTTCGTGCCAGTCGCCGTCGACAAACGTCCAGGTGGCGGTCTGCGCCGGGGATGCCAAGCTCATATCGAAACCCTTTCTCGTTCGTGCGCCATCGAACCGGCTTTGGCCCAACCCGTCAATCGGCAGCCCGAGACGATCGGTGGGCCAGTTCGTCCCATCGGCCCGTGCGGCGTTGCTTGACCGCAATCAACGGTTGGGGTCAAGTCATCGTGAAAGGCCCTCTGCACCCATGACTCATTCCGCATATGTATTCGATGCCTACGGCACGTTGTTCGACGTCCATGCCGCTGTGCGCCGTCATGCCCGCGAAATCGGGCCCGAGGGGCAACTCCTTTCGGATATCTGGCGCGCCAAACAGCTCGAATATTCCTGGGTACGGACCCTGATGGGCAGCTATCGAGACTTCTGGCAGCTGACCGAGGACGCTCTCGATTTTGCGCTCGCGCGGGTGCCCTCTGCCGACCCAGCCATGCGCGGCAAGCTGTTGGAAGCGTATTGGCAGCTCGACTGTTATCCGGAGGTGCCCGGCGTCCTCAAGGCGCTGAAGGCCAATGGCGCTCGCATCGCCATCCTCTCCAACGGTTCGCCCGCGATGCTCGAATCCGCCGTACGCTCCGCAGCGCTCGATGCCGTCATCGACGAGATTTTTTCGGTCGACACCGTTGGCCGCTTCAAGACCGATCCGCAGGTTTACGACATGGTCGTCACGGCCTGGCGGCTCTATCCCGACTCGGTTTCCTTCCAGTCTTCGAACAGGTGGGACATTGCCGGCGCGCACAAATTCGGGTTCAGAACGGTGTGGATCAACCGGGCTGGCCAGCCGGACGAATATCTCGACCTTGCGCCCGCGCTGATCCTGCCTTCCCTGGAGGGTCTGATGGCCTGATGCCCAGCAGCTTCAGGTGGCCGAGTTGATTCAACGACAGTGTTGCAGGATCGCAACGCATCTTGTCGCCAATTGCGTTAGTAAATTGTTATCCATGTTTCTGACAAATTCTGGATAGCTTCTCCGCTTCGCCGGAAGGGGGTTCTGGTTCATCACGAACCATGCGCCATCTCCAACGGGCCCGCGCCAGATTCTCGAACCCTCTACGGAGACGTCGTGTCAGCAGATACCAGACCAAGTTCTATTTCTCGGCGCACCTTGATGGCCGCCGCGTCCGCGTCGGCCGCCAGCGCACTGATTGCCGGTTGTGCGACACCTCCGCCGCCACCCGTTGCCTCGGCAGCGCCTCCACCGACCGCACTCGGCCCGACCGCTTCGATGTACGCTGCCGTTGTGGACGATGGCCACGTGATACCGGCCGTCCCGATCCAGCGTATCGACAGCCGCTACCATCGCCAGGTGGTCGCGGATCCTACCGGCGAAGCGCCCGGCACGGTCGTTGTCGATACCGGCAACCATTTCCTCTACGTGGTGCAGCGTTTCGGTCGCGCCATGCGCTACGGCGTCGGTCTGGGCCGCCAGGGCTTCGAGTGGTCAGGCGATGGAGTCATCGAATGGAAGCAGCCATGGCCGCGCTGGCATCCGCCGGAAGAAATGATTGCCCGTCAGCCTGAACTCGAAAAGTACAGCACGGAATACGATCCCGTGACCAAGGAATGGACCGGCGGCATGGAGCCGGGGGTCAACAATCCTCTGGGCGCGCGCGCACTGTACATTTACCAGAACGGCAAGGACACGCTGTATCGCCTGCACGGATCTCCCGAATGGTGGTCAATCGGCAAGTCGGTCTCTTCCGGCTGCGTCCGCCTGATCAATCAGGACGTGATCGACCTCTACGACCGTGTCGCGGAGAAGTCGCCCATCGTCGTCACCTCCGGCCTGCGCGTCACGAGCTGATAGCCCGGCATCTGCTGCGCAAGGCGTCCGGGTTGCCGGACGCCTTCCAGCTCATCGGCGCTTGCGCAGACTTCCAAGTATTCCTCGAACGATCTCTCGGCCGAGCGTCGTGCTGACCGTTCGCACGATCGACTTGATCGCCGTTTCCGTTACCGTCTGCCGCTGGTATCCGCTGCGGCTACGTTTCTGAGCGGGCGCCCGCGTCTCCGTGCGTCCTCGCGAACCGCCGAAGTCCGGCAGCGTCCAGCCGGTTCCCGAGCCGCTGTCCTGACGCTCATCTTCACGATCTTGCCTTTCATCCTTTTCCTTGGCCGCCAGCGCCTCCTCCGCACGCGCCTTCAGACGCTCATAGGCGGACTCGCGGTCGATCGTCTCGTCGTACTGGCCGGCAAGCGGGCTAAGCTGCATCACTTTGGCGCGCTCGTCGGGAGTGATCGTGCCCATGCGCGCCGAGGGAGGCCGGATCAGCGTCCGCTGCACGATCGATGGAATGCCCTTATCGGCCAACGTAGAAACCAGCGCCTCGCCCGTCCCCAGCTTGGTGATCGTTTCAAAAGTGTCGAGGTCTGGGTTCGGCCGGAACGTGTCGGCTGCCGTCTTGACGGCCTTCTGCTCCCGGGGAGTGTACGCTCTCAACGCGTGCTGTATCCGGTTGCCCATCTGCGCGAGAACCGTCTCCGGCACGTCGAGCGGGTTCTGGGTAACGAAATAGACCCCGACGCCCTTCGAGCGGATGAGGCGGACGACCTGCTCCACCCTTTCGATAAGGGCGCGTGGCGCCTCGTTGAAAAGCAGGTGCGCCTCGTCGAAGAAGAACACGAGCTTTGGCTTGTCGGGATCTCCGACTTCGGGCAGTTCCTCGAAGAGTTCCGACAGCAACCACAGCAGGAACGTCGCATAGAGCCGGGGGTTCATCATCAGCTTGTCGGCCGCGAGCACGTTGATCGCACCGCGTCCGTCGCGCGTGGTTCGCATGAGATCGGCGATCTTCAATGCCGGCTCGCCGAAGAAGTGATCGCCGCCCTGCTCCTCCAGAACCAGCAGCGAACGCTGTATCGCACCGACGGACTGACGGCTGACATTCCCGTACCGCGCGCCAATCTCGGCTGAACGCTCGGCCATGTCGGTCAGCATCGCCTGAAGATCCTTCATGTCGAGTAGCAGGAGCCCCTCTTCATCGGCGATTCGGAAGGCAATGTTCATCACGCCTTCCTGTGCTTCCGAAAGGTCCATCAGTCGCGACAGCAGCAGCGGCCCCATCTCCGATACGGTGGCACGGATCGGGTGGCCCTGCTCACCGAACAGGTCCCAAAAGATGACGGGAAACTCGGCGAACTCGTAGGGGTCCAGCTTTATCGTCTCGGCTCGCTTGAGAAGGAAGTCTTTTGCTTCACCCATCATCGCGACGCCTGAAAGGTCACCCTTTATGTCCGCGCAAAAGACGGGCACACCCGCATTGGAAAACCCCTCCGCAAGCACCTGCAGCGTCACCGTCTTGCCGGTGCCGGTCGCCCCGGTGACGATTCCGTGCCGGTTGGCGTATTTGAGCAAGAGCTCTTCGGCTTTCTGATAGCTGTCATCCGACGTGCGGCTTGCGCCGAGAAAAATGCCGGTTACCTGATCCTGCCACATGAGCCGTGTCTCCGCTGTCGGTCCACTGCCGGTATAGCCAGCCCGCGCGAGACTGCCAATGCGCCTCGTGTGCCGTTGCCAAATGAACACACGCTCCCATGAAATCCCGTCACATGTCGTGACGAGCGGTCCGGCGCGATGATCCCGCATTGCGGCAGGCGGGGCCGCAGCCTAAACTCTGCCGTGAATCCTGCTATGGGCTGCATTGGGAGACATGATGGAAGCGGCAAGTATCAGCACCGGCAGTTTTCCGCCGATCAGCCGCTCCCAATGGCTCGAAGCAGTTCGGCGGAGGGGTCAAGCACATCATGGCGAGGCTCCCGCACCGCGCTCCTATGCCGACCTGCAGTTCGAACAGTTGCGGCAGCACGCCGGCTGGACCATCGTCCAGAGAATAGACGATACCGACGCCAAACGGGCCAACGCGCAGGCGCAGGAAGACATTGCCGCCGGCGCCACGGGCCTGGCGATCGTCTTTGCCGGTGCGCCGAACGCGTTCGGCTACGGGCTGCCCGCGCGGCCTGAAGCCCTGGCTGCGGCACTGCACAACATTCCGCTGAACAGGATATACCTGCGCATCGACGTCCACCCGTCGAGCCGCGCCTCCGTCGACTGGATCATCGAATTGATGCGCCGCAAGAAGGTAGATCCCAGCAGGCTCAGCCTGTCGTTCGGCATCGACCCTGCAGCCGTCTTCGCCGGTGTCGGCAATCTGCGCATGTCGATTCAGGCCCTGCACGCGTCGATGCCACAGTCGCTGGCACATTTCTTCGCCATGGGCATCCCTGCCGTGCTGCTGGAGGCCGACGGTCGCGTCATGCACAATGCCGGCGCCACGGAGGCGCAGGAACTTGCGGTGATGCTTGCAGGCGCGGTGTCGCATCTGCGCATGTTCCAGGAAGCGCGCCAACCGCTCATCTATGCGACGCCCCACATCGGATTTGCGTTGTGTGTCGACCAGGACCAGATCCTGTCGATCGCAAAGGTACGGGCCTTGCGCAGGCTCTGGACGCGTGCGCAGGAAGCCTGTGGCATCGCGCCCGCCCCGACGAAGATCCATGTCGAGACCTCATACCGCATGCTGACGGCGCGCGATGTCGAGACCAACATCATGCGCAACACGCTCGCCGTCTTCGCCGCCGCGGCCGGCGGCGCGGACACGATCAGCGTCCTGCCGCACACGCTCGCCGTTGGACTGCCGGAACGCAAGGCGCGGCGACTGGCCCGCAACGCCCAGCTCGTGCTCTCGCACGAGACTCACCTCAGCTCTTTTGCCGACCCGACGGCGGGCTCCGAGGATCTGGATATTCTTACCGCTTCGCTGTGCACCGGCGCGTGGGAAGAGTTTCGCCAGATCGAATCGGAGGGCGGACTGCTTGCCAGCCTCGCTGCGGGGCTTCTCCAGCGTCGCGTGGTCGAAGCCCGGGAAAGCCGCTTCGAGAAACTGCGCAGGGGTGAACTGGGAATCGTCGGATCAAACCTTCACGTGGGAGGCGACGATAGGTCTGCGGAGACGGAGGTCCTGAAGACCGAACGCGGCGACCTTCCGCGCGATGGCGTTGTGTTCTGCGAGCCACTGCCGCTCGTACGGCTTGAGGAAATTCCTGCCGCCGAAGACGGTGTGGCACCGAGCGACCAACCAGCCTCAGACGCTGATTGACACGATTTCCCACTCGCGGCCATTGACCGTCGCAACGTCGCCGACGCCCTTGCCGAACAACGCCAGGGCCATTGGCGAGACGTGGGAGATTTTTCCTTGCGAGACGTCCGTCTCGTCCTCTCCAACGATGTGCCACCGCTGCTCGTTGCCATCATCGTCGACGATCCCCACGCTCATGCCGAAGCGCACGACCTCATCGCTTGGATCGGGTTTTGAAACCTCGGCTGTTTCGCGGCGTGACGTCCAGTAACGCAGATCACGCGACACGAGCGCAATCTTCTCACGATTTCCCTCGGCTTCCGCCGCAGCCAGCTTCTCCCGCAAATCCGCGATCTCAGCGTCCATGCGGGCGAGGCCTTCCGGGGTGACGAGGTTGCGATGCGTACTGACGGGCCGCTCGCCGATGTCGCTGACGGCAGCTTCGCTGTTTTCTTCGCGCGTGAATGCTCTGCTCATGCAGCTTTATTTAGGAACCTCGCATGTCTTGGCAAGGTGGCATCGGAGTTGGCACGATCCCTGCTTGGCCAGATCATGGAAATCGTGAGGGTCCCGGAATGAACCGCCGCCAGTGGATGTCTGGAATCGCCGCGCTGGGTAGCGGGCTGACGGCCTTGGCGCCGGCGGCCTTCGCCCAGACCCGATCGCCCGTTGTCTCGGCCTTGCGCGGCTCTCTTGATGCGACCGACTTTGGCATCCAACCCGATCTTGGGACCGACCAGAGTGCAGCCTTCGAGCGTATGTTGAGCGAGGCGAGCGGCGACAGCGTGTTTCTGCCTGCGGGACGCTATGTCGTTGCCGGCATTCGGCTTCCAGCCGAGACGCGCCTCACCGGCGTGCCGGGTGCCACGCGCCTCATATGCGGCGGCGGAAGCCTGATCGTGGCGGATGACGCGGCAATCGTGCATTTCGAAGGCCTTGTATTCGATGGTGCCCGCGAGGCTCTCGTTGACCAGACGCGAGCATTGGTAGAGATCCGCCGCGCCGCCGACGTGGTCATCGACCGCTGTGAGGTTCTCGGCAGTTCGAAGAGTGCCATCGTCCTCGAACGCTGCTCGGGACGTGTCGAGCGTACGTCCATCCGTGACGCCGCAGACTATGCGATTTACAGCGTCGAGGCGGAACGCATGCGCATCGCGTCCAACACCGTGCGGGACTGCGCCGAGGGCGGCATTCTCGTCCACCGCTGGGAACGTGGCTCGGACGGCACCGTCGTGACCGACAACCGCATTGAATCGATCGGCGCGCGAAGCGGCGGCACCGGCCAATATGGCAATGGCATCAACGTCTATCGCGCAGACAACGTCATCATATCCGGCAATCATGTCGCGGATTGCGCCTTCTCGGCGATCCGCGCCAACAGTGCCAGCAATATCCAGATCACCGGAAACCAATGCCTGCGCTCGGGGGAAACGGCCATCTACGCCGAGTTCGCGTTCGAGGGTGCACTCATCAGTGGCAACATCGTCGACACTGCGGCGATCGGCATCTCGATCGCAAACCTGAACGATGGCGGACGCCTGGCTGTTTGCAGCGGCAACGTCGTGCGCAATCTGGTCGATGCAGGTCCCTACGAGCCCTTCGAGGCTATGGGCTTCGGAGTGGGCATTTCGGCGGAGGCCGACACGGCGATCACCGGCAACGTCATCGAGGGGGCGCCGCGTTGCGCGGTTCTTCTCGGTTGGGGCCCTTACCTGCGTAATGTCGTCGCCACCGGCAACATGATCCGTGACGCGCGTGAAGGTTTCGCGATTTCCGTGGTCGAGGGCGTCGGCCCGGTCCTCGTCGCCGATAATGTGATCAGCGAGGTCGAGCACGCCGTCATCGGCTACCGGTGGCGCGACACGGCGACCGGCGAACTCGCCGATGACGACGGAGAGACGTTCCCCGGGCTAAGCATCGAACGAAATCTCGTCAGTTGAGGGCTTCCGCGGGACGCAGGCCACCCACCTCGATGCTGTTCCAGTTCCTCAGCACCGGATTGGCCATGTCGCTCAGCGTCGCAGAAAGCTGGTCGTCATCGGGCAACAGCCGCGCGAGCACGGCGGCCAGCATCACCTCCGCCGCCCTCCCCGCACCGTCGTCGCACTTGATGGCGATGCCGAGCCCGCGTTCCGGCAAGGCGGCGCAGTAGACGCCCTCAGCCCCGGTCTTGGCCATGATCCGCCCGCTGGCTGCCTGCATCAGCCGCGTATCGAAACGGTCGGTTCCGGCGACATAGAACGGCTCGGCCATGCAGGCAGCGAAGATGCGCCTGGCTGCCCTTGCCCGCTCCGCCCCGAGACCGACGCCAGTCGCCATGCGCGCGAAGCCGAACGCGAGGCTCTTCAGTGGCACCGCATAGGTAGGGATCGAGCAGCCGTCGGTGCCGCATACATCCTCGCCATGGGCCGCACCCGTGACGCTCTCCATCGCATCCCTCACGGCCCGTTGCGCGCCATGCCCGGCGCCGACATAGCCTCGCGGGTCGATGCCAATATGGGCGCAAGTGCAGACGAAGCCGGAATGCTTGCCCGAACAATTGTTGTGTAGTGCCGACGGAAACTCGGCTCGACGCGCCAGATCCAGCGCCGCGTCCTGACGCGATGGCCAGTGCGCCCCGCATTCGAGCGCGGCGGCATCGAGGCCGGCCGCCGTCAGCATCTTTGCGGCCAGGCGCGCATGCTCCGGCTCGCCCGAATGGGAGGCGCAGGCGAGAGCGATCTCGCGATCGCCAAAACCGAATGCATCTGCGGCACCCGACTCCAGCAGCGGCAGCGCCTGGATCGACTTGACTGCGGAGCGCGGAAAGACCCGCGCGTCGATGTTGCCGAACTCCAGCATCGTTGTGCCGTCGGCATCGGCAACGACGATCGCGCCCGTGTGACGGCTCTCGACGAGTTGACCGCGCGTGACTTCCACGAGAACCGGATTTGCCATTATCTCACCCGAGTTGCAGTTTCAGTGCCCATAGTTCGCCATCCCGTCCAGCGCAAAGGATTTCCCTTGTTCCAGTGGATCAAGCATCTGCTCATCGGCATTCTGGTCGTCTTCATCGTTCCAACCGCCGCGACCGCGGGATGGTGGGCGATCAAGGAACGACCCGGGTCTTGGAGCTCGGCGGAATGGGGCACCAGCGGTGTTTTGCCGAGCGCGCTGGAGCCGGGAGAGCCCGCGATCCACGTCATGGCGGCGCGCACCGGTGGACTGAAGGGCGCGCTTTCCGTCCATAGCTGGCTGGTCATCAGGAAATCCGGCGCCGACACATATGATCGCTATGACAAGGTCGGCTGGGGCTCTCCCATCCGTCACAACGGCTATGCCGCAGACGCCTTCTGGTATTCCAACCTCCCCTATGTCGTGCACTCCGTTACCGGAGACCAGGCCGCACGGCTCATTCCGCACGTCGAGGCGGCAATTGCCGGATACCCGTACGCCACGAACGGCAGCTATCGCATCTGGCCCGGTCCAAACTCCAACAGCTTTGTCGCGCATGTGTTGAACGAGGTCCCGGAACTCGGGGCGACTCTGCCCCCGAATGCGATCGGACGCGATTTCGCGCCCGGCATTGCGTCGTTACGCCTCTCGCCAGATTGGCGCGATCTTCACGCCACGCTGGGTGGGTTCCTGGGCTTCGCTGCCGGCGCTCGCAGCGGCTTCGAAGTGCACTTCCTGGGGCTTGTGGCGGGCATCGACGTCATGCACCCCGCGATCAAGATCCCTGCCCTGGGACGGGTCGGGCTCTGACTCAATCCCCGCTTATAATACCGCCGGCCAAGAAGCCGCCGTCGACGGCAATCGTCTGGCCCGTGATGTAGCTCGCTTCCGGCGACAGCAGGAACGCGATCGCCGCGGCGACCTCGTCCGGCTCGCCATAGCGACGCTGCGGCACGTGATCGAGCCAACGGCCCCGCGCTTCCTCGCCATGGCGCCGCGTCACCGCCGGCGTCTCGATCGGCCCGGGCGCGACGCAGTTGATGCGAACCTCGCGGTGGGCCAGTTCGACCGCCATGACCTCGGACAGCAGTTTCAATCCCGCCTTCGAGGCCCCGTAGGCGGCGCGCCCTTGATTGGCGCGCATCCCCGATACGGAGGTGACGTTGACGATCGACAGCGTATCCGCCATCCGCAGCACCGCCGCCTTGGCTGCGATGAATGCACCTACCAGATTGACGTCGAGAATTTCGCGCAGCAACTCCGCGCTTGTCTCCACCGCGTCGATCGCATGAGTGACGGCGGCGGAATTGACGAGCCCGCCCACCGGCCCCAATGCATCGACCGCCTGGTCGAAGGCGTCGGCGACGAGGTCTTCATCGGTGATGTCGGCTCCGATGAAGACCACGTTCTCGCCCGAGAACATGTCCTCGGCGGCGGCCAGCGCGACCGGGTCGACATCGACCACGGCCACCGGCCAGCCATCGTCGAGCAGCCATTCGACAGTGGAAAGTCCAATGCCCGATGCGCCGCCCGTGACGATGGCCGATGGTTTCATTTGATCCTTTCGAGAATCGAAACGTAGTTGGCCACGGCGGCGCCTCCCATGTTGAAGATGCCGCCGAGCTTGGCGCCTTCCACCTGGATGCCGCCGGCTTCGCCGGTCAACTGCATGGCCGACAGGGCATGCATCGAAACGCCCGTCGCTCCGATCGGATGGCCCTTAGACTTGAGCCCGCCTGAAGGGTTCACGGGCAGGCGTCCGCCCTTCTCCGTCTGGCCCTCGAGCGCGATCTTCGCGCCCTCGCCGCGCTTCGCCAGTCCCATTGCCTCGTATTCGATGAGTTCGGCAATGGTGAAGCAATCATGGGTCTCGACGAAGGACAGATCGTCCAGCGATACGCCTGCATTCTTCAGCGCACGCCCCCAGGCTTCCTCGCATCCTTCGAAAAGCAGGATGTCGCGCTTCGACATTGGCAGGAAATCCTGGACGTGCTCGTTGGCGCGGAAAGCGACTGCCCGCTTCATCTTCAGCGCCGTGGTTGCATCCGTCAGCACGATCGCCGCCGCGCCATCCGACACCAGCGAGCAGTCGGTACGCTTCAGCGGGCCGGCCACGATGGGGTTCTTTTCGCTCTCATTGCGGCAGAAGTCGAAGTCGAACTCCTTGCGCATGTGCGCATAGGGGTTGGATACGCCGTTCTTGTGGTTCTTGGCAGCGATCCGCGCCAACGCGTCCGACTGGTCGCCGTGACGCTGGAAATAGGCGGCGGCGATCTTGCCAAACTGCCCCGCGAAGCCCGCCGGAATATCGGCCTCCTCGCGCATGTAGGATGCGCGGATCAAGTTTTGCTGGACCTGCGGGCCGGGAACCGCGGTCATCTGTTCGGCTCCCACGACCAGCACCACGCGTGCGGCTTGCGATTCGATGGCGCGAATGCCCTGACGCACGGCTGCGGAGCCGGTCGCACACGCATTCTCGACGCGCGTCGCGGGCTTGAAGCGCAGCCGATCGTCGGCCTGCAGCACGAGGCTGGCGGTGAAATCCTGCGGAGAGAAGCCAGCATTGAAATGGCCGAGCACGATCTCATCGACGTCTTCCGGGCCGATGCCGGCATGGTCGAGCGCCTCTTTCGTCACCTTGACGATCAGGCTCTCCAGCGTCTCGTCGGCAAGCTTGCCGAACTGCGAATGGGCCCAGCCCACGATACAAGCGGTCATGTTTCTCTCCCTTCTTCATCCTAGCACGACCGTAGAGATCGGGCGCGCCTCTATTTTGTTCAAGGATGAACTGTTTGTGCGCCGCCGTAAAGAGGTTCGCACCTGCAAAATCACCATGTTTTTCTTGATTGATCCGTCAATCAAAAATAGGATTGTCGCTCAGGAGATCGATCATGCCCAGGATCGGAATGGAGCCGATGCGCCGCAAGGCGCTCATCGACGCTGCGATTCTTGCCATCGGCGAGCGCGGCTCGCTGGACGTCACAATGTCGGAGATAGCACGCCGCGCCGGCGTGTCGTCGGCGCTGGCTCACCATTATTTCGGCGCGAAGGAAGACCTGCTGCAGGCGACCATGCGCCATCTGTTGCGCGAGCTGGGTCGCGAGGTGAGCGCCGCATTGCAGAACAGCGCAACGCCGCGCGAACGGGTGGCGGCAGTCATCGCCATCAACTTCTCCGATGTCCAGTTCCGGCCGGAGACGGTCGCCGCGTGGCTGGCCTTCTATGTCGCGGCCCAGCGCTCCCGTCCGATGCGGCGCCTGCTGCGGGTCTATGCCCGCCGCCTGCATTCCAACCTGATGAGCGGCCTCCGCCAACTGCTTCCGGCCAGCGAGGCCGTCCGCACCGCCGAGGGTATCGCCGCGATGATCGATGGGCTCTACATCCGCCGCGCCCTCAAGGAGGGCGCACCCGATCCGGCCAGCGCCATTGCGCTGGTCGATGATTACCTCACTATGAAACTCACCGCCGGGGGGCACACTTCATGACGGCACGGCCGAATATTCTCATCATCATGGCCGATCAGTTGACCGGAACGCTGTTCCCGGATGGTCCGGCCGACTTTCTTCATGCACCGCATCTGAAGGCGCTGGCCGCCCGCTCCGCGCGTTTCGTCAACAACTACACCGCGTCGCCGCTATGCGCTCCCGGCCGCGCCTCGTTCATGAGCGGCATGCTGCCATCGCGCACCGGCGTCTACGACAACGCTGCCGAGTTTCCCTCCTCGATACCGACCTTCGCCCATCATCTGCGCGCATCGGGCTACCAGACATGCCTGTCGGGCAAGATGCATTTCGTCGGACCCGACCAGATGCATGGTTACGAGGAGCGCCTGACGACCGACATCTATCCTGCCGATTTCGGCTGGACCCCCGACTGGCGCAAGCCCGGCGAGCGCATCGACTGGTGGTACCACAATCTCGGGTCGGTCACCGGCGCCGGCGTTGCGGAGATTACCAACCAGCTCGAATATGATGACGAGGTCGCCCACAACGCGGTCCAGAAGCTCTATCAGCTCTCACGCCTGTCGCAGGACGAACAGCGCCAGCCATGGTGCCTGACCGTGTCGTTCACCCATCCACACGACCCGTTCGTCGCGCGGCGGAAATACTGGGACCTCTACGAGGATTGTGACCGCCTCGATCCCGAGATCGGGTTCATCCCCTATGAGAAGCAGGACGCGCATTCGCGCCGGCTCTACGACGCCAGCGACTATGCCTCCTTCGACATCACCGAGGAAAACGTCAGGCGATCCAGGCAAGGCTACTTCGCCAACATCTCCTATGTGGACGACAAGGTCGGCGAGCTGCTTGACGTGCTGACGCGCACCCGCATGCTCGACGATACCATCATCGTGTTCTGTTCAGACCACGGCGAGATGCTCGGCGAGCGCGGCTTGTGGTTCAAGATGAGCTTCTTCGAAGGTTCGGCCCGGGTGCCGCTGATGATCGCCGGGCCGGGCGTCCGGTCCGGGCAGTTTCTCGACCCGACATCCAATCTCGACATCACCCCTACCCTGTGCGACCTCGCCGGCATCGACATGGCTTCGATCAAGCCGTGGACGGATGGACTGTCACTGCTCCCCGTCATGGCGGGCGGCGATCGCTCCGAGCCGGTGATCATGGAGTATGTGGCGGAGGGATCGATTGCGCCACTCGTCGCGATCCGCACCACAACGCATAAGTTCGTCCATTGCCCGGTCGATCCCGCGCAGCTTTTCGACCTGTCGAGCGATCCGCATGAGCGGACCAACCTGGCGAGTGATCCCGCCCATGCGGATCTCGTCGCCAAGTTCCAGGCGCAGGTTCAGGCACGGTGGGACATCGCGCGCTACGACGCCGACGTACGCGAGAGCCAGGCCCGCCGCTGGGTCGTCTACCCCGCACTTCGCAATGGCGCCTATTATCCGTGGGACTTCCAGCCTCTGCAGAAGGCGTCAGAGCGCTACATGCGCAACCACATGGACCTCAATGTGCTCGAGGAGCGCAAGCGTTTCCCAAGGGGCGAGTGATGGCTGCGAGCGAAGCAGACTACGTCATCATCGGCTCCGGATCGGCCGGCGCGGCGATGGCCTATCGCCTGTCGGAGGACGGCAGGCACTCGGTCATCGTGATCGAATTTGGCGGCACCGATATCGGCCCGTTCATCCAGATGCCGGCGGCCCTTTCCTTCCCGATGAACATGAGCCGCTACGACTGGGGCTTCTCCAGCGAGCCCGAGCCACATCTCGGTGGGCGCGTGCTCGCCACCCCGCGCGGCAAGGTTGTCGGGGGTTCCTCCTCGATCAACGGCATGGTCTATGTCCGCGGCCATGCACGCGACTTCGACCACTGGTCGGATGAGGGTGCTGTCGGTTGGGCCTATGCCGACGTCCTGCCCTACTTCAAGCGGATGGAGCATTCCCACGGTGGCGAGGCAGGCTTGCGCGGCACGGATGGCCCATTGCACGTCCAGCGCGGTCCGCGCCGAAATCCGCTCTACGCCGCCTTCGTCGATGCAGGCCGGCAAGCCGGCTTCGAGCTGACCGAAGACTACAATGGCTCGAAGCAGGAAGGCTTCGGAGCGATGGAGCAGACCATCCACAAGGGACGGCGCTGGTCGACCGCCAACGCCTATCTGCGGCCGGCGCTGAAGCGGCAAAACGTGAGTCTCGTCAACGGCTTCGCACGTCGCGTGGTCATCGAGAATCAACGCGCGGTCGGCGTCGAAATCGAAGCTCGTGGACAGATTCAGGTCGTTAAGGCAAAGCGTGAAGTGATTATCGCCGCTTCGTCGCTCAACTCGCCCAAGCTTCTGATGCTGTCCGGCATCGGTCCCGCGCCCCATCTGAGGGAACACGGCATCGACGTGGTTGCCGATCGGCCAGGTGTCGGCGCCAATCTGCAGGACCACATGGAGCTCTATATCCAGCAGGAATCGCTCCAGCCCATCACGCTCTATTCCAAGCTCAATCTTTTCTCGAAGGCGCTGATCGGCGCGCAGTGGCTGTTCTTCAAGAACGGGCTCGGCGCCTCCAACCATTTCGAGGCGGCCGCCTTCCTGCGTTCTGCCGCCGGCGTCGACTACCCCGACATCCAGTATCACTTCATCCCCGTTGCGATCCGCTATGACGGCAAGGCCGCCGCCGAAGCCCATGGCTTCCAGGCGCATGTCGGACCGATGCGGTCGAAGTCCCGCGGCGCAGTCACGCTTCGCTCCTCGGATCCGCGCGAAAAGCCGGTGATCCGTTTCAACTACATGTCGCATCCCGATGATTGGGCCGATTTTCGCCACTGTATCCGGCTGACCAGGGAAATCTTCGGCCAGCAGGCTTTCGATGCCTATCGCGGTCGCGAGATTTCGCCCGGCGACGCCGTCCAGAGCGACGAGCAGCTCGACGCCTTCATTCGCGAGCATGCCGAAAGCGCCTATCATCCCTGCGGCACCTGCCGGATGGGACGTGCCGAGGATCCAATGAGCGTCGTCGATCCGGAGTGCCGCGTGATCGGGGTCGAGGGCCTGCGTGTCGCCGATTCCTCGATCTTCCCGCGCATCACCAATGGCAATCTCAACGCACCATCGATTATGGTGGGCGAGAAGGCATCCGACCATATTCTTGGCCGCCAGCCGCTCAGCCCGTCCAACCAGCAGCCGTGGATCAATCCCCGCTGGGAGACATCCGACCGATAAAGCATGATCCGAAAAGTGGAATCCGGTTTTCGGATGAGATCATGCACCAAGACAGGAGAACGCCCATGCGCGCTCAACCCAAGGCATCGCATTACATCAACGGCAGCTATGTCGACGACGAGCAAGGAAAGCCGCTCGACGTCATCTATCCCGCCACCGGCGAAGTGATCGCCCGCCTGCATGCGGCGACACCGAACATCGTCGAACTGGCTGTCGAGGCGGCGCGCGCCGCGCAGATCGAATGGGCGCGCATGCGTCCTGCCGATCGCGGCCGTATCCTGCGCAAGGCCGCCGAAATCCTGCGCGAGCGCAACGACGAAATCGCGCGCGTCGAGACGCTCGACACCGGCAAGGCCATCCAGGAGACGCTGGTTGCCGATCCCGCCTCTGCCGCCGAGGCGCTGGAGTTCTTCGGCGGCGTCGTGGCCGGCTACTATGGCGATTATATTGACTTCGGCGGTGGCCCCTTCGGCTACACGCGCCGCGAGCCTCTCGGCGTATGCGTTGGCATCGGTGCCTGGAATTATCCGATCCAGGGCGCGGGCTGGAAGTCGGGACCTGCCCTGGCGATGGGCAATGCCATGGTGTTCAAGCCGTCGGAAAACACACCCCTTTCCGCCCTGCTGCTTGCGGAGATTTTCACGGAGGCAGGCCTTCCCGACGGTCTCTTCAACGTTGTGCAGGGTTTTGGCGATGTCGGTGCCGCGCTTGCCGGCCACGCGGTCGTCGCCAAGGTATCGGTGACGGGCTCCGTGCCCACCGGCCGCAAGGTCCTCGCCCTTGCCGGCTCGCAGATGAAGCACGCGACGATGGAGCTTGGCGGCAAGTCGCCGCTCATCATCTTCGACGACGCCGATGTCGAGAACGCCGTTGGCGGCGCGATGCTCGCCAATTTCTATTCCACCGGGCAGGTCTGCTCGAACGGCACGCGCGTCTTCGTCCAGGACGGCATCTACGATCGCTTCCTCGATCGGCTGACAGAACGCACCAAGAAGATAAGGATCGGAGACCCCCTAGATCCCGACACACAGATGGGCCCGCTCATCAACAAGGCTCAGCACGAGAAGGTGACGGACTATATCGACATCGGCAAGAATGAGGGCGCCACTCTGCACTGTGGCGGCGGTGTCCCCAAGCTCCAAGGGTTCGATGGCGGCTTCTTCGTCGAGCCCACGATCTTCACTGACGTGAAGGACGAGATGCGCATCGCACGCGAAGAGATCTTCGGACCCGTGATGAGCGTGCTGTCCTTTTCGAGAGAGGATGAGGTGGTCACGCGCGCCAACGACACCGAGTTCGGCCTGTCGGCGGGCGTGTTCACGCAGAACCTGCCGCGCGCGCACCGCGTGATCGCGGAGATCAAGGCGGGAAGCTGCTGGATCAACCACTACAATCTCGCACCTCCCGAATTGCCTTTCGGTGGTTTCAAGCAATCCGGCGTCGGGCGCGAGAACTCGCTGGCGGCGCTTTCGCACTACTCCCAGCTCAAGGCCGTCTATGTCGAGACGGGCGACGTCGAAAGCCCCTACTGAGGCGACGAATTTCTCATCCGCAGGCGTCGATGGCGCTTGCAGGCTGGCAGGCCGGACGCTATAAGCCCGGCCTGCAGGTCACGGAGTGTAGCGCAGCCTGGTAGCGCACCTCGTTCGGGACGAGGGGGTCGCAGGTTCAAATCCTGCCACTCCGACCAGCATTTCCAAGGGTTCCCGGCCCTTCCACACCTCCCCGAAAACACCTCTCGGACCGAAACCGGACCGATACGCCATGTCAGGCAACAGCACCAATTCAAGATAGAGCATTCGAGCGGCCTGGAACGAGGCGGCGCGCACGACGTTTGACGCGCTGCTGATCCTCACGAACGGCAGCCACGTGACGGGACTGATGGTCACGCCTGGACCACGCCGCGCCCAGAAGACGCCCTCCCCTGAAAGACTGAATCTGGTGGGCCCGGAGGGAGCGCCATAGCCGTTGGAAAATCGGGGCTTTTCGGCCGGTTGCCCAACAGGCTTTCGTGGTCTGTTCCAACGCAGATTGGGCAACCGAAAAGCTTGAAGCAAGGAATTCACCCGTTCGGGCGCAGAGCATCATAGGAACATATTCCGGTCCCATTGTTTGAGAATCGTGAGATTTCCGCTCTTCATACCTGCCTCGATTCGGACTCCACTTTCCGCAGTGGCTCTGATTGAATGCCTGCGGGGACCTTGGGAGGGGCTTTTGAAAACATTCTTGTTCCGCCTTTCGCTGAAGGCGAAGGGGCAGCGCGACGCATTCGAACGCCTTAAGAGCGACGGGAGCGAGTTCTCTCGGGAAGAGTGGCTGCGGGCAGTGTTTTCCAAACAGTTTTCCTTCCGACACAAAGGCAACGAGTTCTTCTTCGTCCCGGAGCCAACAAAAAACTCCGGCCTGCCAGAAAAGATTGTGTCGGGCTGGATTGCGCGTGACAGACAGCAGACGGAGAGAACCCCTCCTTGGGAGGGATTGTCGCCTACCGAGCACAGATCATGGCAGGCCGCCCTGCTTCTCTTGGATCCCAGCGATCATCCTGACGGTCAGAAGCTCGCCTTGGAAAGCAACCCGGATGTCGGTGGCCCAGCGCCTATCTTGGCCTCATTGGCCCAGCACTTCTCGGAAGGTCACTCGGAACCTTATTCCGTCTCTGTGTTCCCGATTATTCAAGCGCGGTCATTCGCTCGATTCGCAGAGGAACATAAGGGAACAATCCAGGTCATCGCATATGACGTGGCGGTTCCCAACATGTTCAACAGCCCGGACGACTTCTCTGAGGAAATGAAGCGTCTACGAGATAAAGGTAACATCGCGCGGGTAAGAACAAGGCTTGAGAGCGACGACGCGATAGACACCGATGCCTCTCAATTGGACGAGATCGCGGAGCACGTCGAGAAGGGAGGAGGGAAAATCACCGCCCGCACAAAGGACGGGAAGCGGTACAGGTCCGATGATCATAAGGTGGCGGAAGAGATCGACACCGCTGGCACGGAACCAGAAACAGCGTCGTACTGGGAGACCATCAAGGGCGCGCTAGATCGGATATTCTGATGAATCGGACCATTGGCTATTGCCTTCTGATGATGTTCGCGACAGCCGCATTTATAGTCGCACTCGTACGACCTGCTTGGATCAGCGATCAGAACACCTTCCTTGCCGACTTCGTAAACCACGAGTTTCTGAACATCCTCGGGGTGATATTGGCAATAACGCTCGCTTCGACCGCAAACATTCATCTGGCCTTCAACCGGATTGAAGAAAGGTATCAGACGCCAGGCGGCCTTACCAAATCTCGCCAAAACCTGACAAAATCAACATACTGGTTGATCGGACTTTTCATCGCCGCCGTTGCCCTCGTCGTGGCAAAACCCGTGGTGTGCCAAGGTGAAACCGCGCAAGGTCTGTTCAACGCGGCTGCTCTGCTTATCCTGCTCTGGCATGTTCTCGTTCTGGTCAGCCTTACCCAATTGGTCTTTCGCATAGAGCCTGACTTTTCCGGTGTGAAGAAGCGAGATGACAGCCAAGACGAGTGAGTTTCATTGCTTCTGCGCCGTCCGTTAAAAATCAAAGGCTTGCAAAAAAGTGGGGCGCGGCAGCGCCCTTTGTTTTGGTTGGCTTTTCGTTGCGACTGTCCCACATATCGCCAGCTGGGAGGGCAGCGAGAGGCAAAGGCGACCGTGCTGACGAAGGATCATCCGTTTAAGATCGAGCAATGGAGGGCGGACGAGTCCGAGAAGGTCGAGGATCTCGCCTCGGCAGCCACGCTCTCGATCATCCTGGGCGCTTGGCATGTGGCGGTGCGCACGACGCCTGACGCGCTGCTGATCCTCAGGAATAGCGGGCACGTGATGGAGAGGATGGTCACCCCCGGCAAGGCACCCGCGCCCGTCACGACAACCGTCGGCAAGACTGAAGCGCCGTTCAGCGCCCAGCTCGACGACTTGCGGTCCTTCCACGTCCTGCGTGCCTTCTGCCCGGCGTGCATGCACAGCAAATACATTGAACCGCAGCCGTTCATAGATCGCTTCGGCCGCAAGGCAGAGCTGGCGGCGATCGAAAAGAAGATGCGCTGCTCGAAATGTGACGGTGATGCCGTGCGGCTCGAGATCCATACGCGGTCCCGATGAGATCTGAAAGATGTAGCCGAACCGCAATCCGAAGGTTGGTGGCGTCAGCTTCGCGCAAAGCTTCTATGCCATTTGGTTACGTTGACATGTTGGCAACTGAATTGCGATATAGCGCATTAACGAAGGCGAGAGGGGAGAAAGTGATGAGTAACGATATGGCCCGTACGCTAAATATCATCGTCTTTAAGGACGAAGGCTTCTATATCGCGTCCGGCGTGGAACTCGACATCGTTGCGCAGGGCTCCACTCCTGAAGAAGCCATGAACCGTCTTGAGCTCGTCCTGAATGCCGAAATGCAGGAAGCTCAATCCGTTGGTCGCGACGTTTTCGATCTCGGCCCCGCACCGGATTCGATCCAGTCTCTTTTTCGAGAAGACGACGTAGTTTCCAAGGACGAACGCCTGGTCGCCTGATTTATGGCGACGCTTGGGCAGTACATGTTTTGGCTGAAGAAGATCGGCGGCGACTGCAAAAGCGGTATCGGCGCCGATCCTGCTCGTGGCATGGTTCCGGTGACAAAACTGGTCGCACCGTCCGGCAAGCATGTAATCCATCCGGGTAACGACCAGATGGAAATTCTGTCGACACACGTGATCGAGCGGTACGACAGGCGACTTGCAGTCGTTTCGCCGTTTCCGTCGGTGCCTCGCGCCTGACGGAAAAAGCCCCGCCAGCTTTCGCCAGCGGGGCATTCGTCTTTTCCGGGGCTGAGGAGGCCCCACCGGCAAGCGGCCGGCACGCATCAGCCCGAGGGCCGATCTCAATTCGCGCGCAGCGCGCGCATGATGCTCTCCCACCAGTAGACAACGAAGCCGACCACGGTGGACGAGATCGCCGCCGAGGCAATGCCGGTGACGAAGAGCGCGCCGATGCCGCGCTGCTTCCATTGCTTCACCTCGTCGGTCACCGTCTTGCTGTCATTCACCTTCGATTCCATGGTGACGACCTTCGTCGACAGATCGCCGACCTCGTCCACCAGATCGTCCATGCGGCGATGGATGACGGCGCGGTGCTTGTCGGAATTCTCGGCGTGCTCGGCGCGGGCCCTGCCCTCCGCCACGATGTCCCGGCGCAGGCTCAATACCTCCGCCCGGAGCGCGCCGATCGCCTCGGAAATGTCGTCGAGTTTTGTCACCGGCAATATCCCGCCCCTATCGTCCCTGCGTTTGAATGGCTTTCACGCTGCCCACGAGCGCGCTGTGGCGTCGCCGGCATTCGCCGAGCGCCGCCCTGTCGGCTCCCCACAGCCGCGCCACCTCGGTGGTGCGCAGGTCACGATCAGGGATCTCGACCAGGTTGGCACACTCCTCCAGCAGCGCCGCAGGCACACGCGCCAGCTCCGGCCGGTCAGCGACCGATCTTGTCGAGCTGCAGGCCGAGCCCGCGAGGAATGGCAGGGCGGCACACACAGCCAGGAGGGTTAGGGTTTGCCTCATCTTCGCTCTCCATGGCGGCGATCGCCGCATCAAACTCTCGGAATTGACGGTCGGCACGGCTCTTGGCCGCGGCATAGTTGCTCTCGATCGCCGCTATCTCGGCTTCGGCCGCGCGGCGCTGTTCGGCCATCTGATCGCGCAAATCGGCCATGTCTCGCTCCCAGACGATCCGCTCGGCCGACTGCCCTTCGCGGAAGCCGCTGAGGTGTTGATATGAGCCCCAAGCCCAGAAGCCGCCGCCGAGCAGCGCCAGAAACACTGCCGTGACCAGCAGCGGCGACAGGCCGAGCGCTCGGGCAATGATCGCGATCATGGTCCCATCCTCCGATCGTCTTCAGGTGGCGCGATATCGGCCGGCCAGTCAGCCGGCGGCTGCACCGCGTCAGGGTCGCGGTAGGGCTTCCCGCTGCGCGTGCGCCAGATCGCCGTCATGTCCTGCACGGTGGCAAATCCGGTATAGCCGAGCACCAGCGCCCCGATCATCACCTGCCAGCCCCATGCGATGGTCTCGTTGACACGCGTGTCCTGCGAATCGACCAGCAGCCAGAGCTGAAAGCATCCCCAGATGGTGACGGCATAGATCGCCAGCCGCCGGTACCGCCACGAGGGTTCGCCGCTCTTGCCGCCGCTCATCAAAGCCTCGCCGCCTGCACATGCATCCAGTCGAAGTTCCGCGCCCGGCCAAGCGACAGCCAGCCTTCCTCTTCCCACGCCTTCCAGAACGGCACGGCGTCGGTATGTGAAAGCCGTGCCTGCGGCGCCTTCCATGAAAGCTGGTTGCGTTCCGGGTCGAAGTCGATCGCGATGCCCCAGGAGTGCATGGAATAGGCCGAGCCACCGCGCATGCGCCGCACGTTGAGCGAGCCGCCGAACAGGTTGAGCCCCAGCGCGGCGCGCTCGGCCGGCGAATAGGTCTCCGCCACGCGCGTCAGCGCACGTAGCGCCGAGGCGGCCACCTTGCGATGCAGCGTCATGCGGCGCAGGCGGGTGCTCTTGTCCCACGCCAGCACCATGTCGAACGGCACGTCGATCTGCACCTGGTCCGTGCCCACCGCGCCGAAGAAGCCCGGCACGCCGGCCTGCCGTGGCCACTGGCTCTGCGTCGGCAGCATGCCCTCGCCCAGGTCACGCGCCCGGTCGGGGATGGCCGCCATCTGCGCCGGCCGTACGGCCGAAGCCGAAGCCCTCAGCGCCTTCACCAGCCTTTCGTCGGCCGTGCCGTCGACAGGCAGCCCGTTTGCCTTCTCGAACGCCCTGATGGCGGCAATGGTGCCAGGCCCGATCACGCCATCGATCGGCCCGGGCGAATAGCCGTGCGCCGTCAGGCGGCTCTGCAGCCACTCTGCAAAACTCATGACATCTCCTTCCCCCGTTTCCGGGTGGCTGGTCGTTTCAGTCTGGGTTGAGGGTCGGGTTAGGCAGCGGCCGCGAAATACGGCTTGGCGGCCAGGTTCGGTGCGACGGCTTCAGCCCACGCCTCGCCATCATCGCTGTAGGCCAGTTGCCCATTGCCGAAATGCACATAGGCGCGATCGTCGTACTCGTAGCCGATGGTCACATCCTCGCCGTCCCATGGCACCGCGACAGGCGTCCAGCCGCCGACACCGGGTGTGCCCGACGAGCCTTCTGAGACGAGCCAGTCGTCGTCGGATCCTGCATACCAGTGATCGAGGGCGAAGAATGCCTTGTTGACCGTGCTGGTCTCGGTCAGCCCAGCATCTGCCCAGGTCGCGAGATTGCCAGCGGCGGCATAAGCCGAGCGCTGCAGCGGCGCGGATGGAGCGGAAATGGCAAGCACGATGTTGCCCTGCGCGAATGCGGTGATGTTGCGATCAGCCACGAAGGCGCCGCGGTCGGTGAATGTGCCGGATGGCGTCGATGCTGTCTTGAAGCGCTGGCCAGTCGAGGCGTTCACACGGCCGACGACGGTGATGCCACCAGATGTCGCGGCAAGCCCGCGAGCGACGTCGACAGGGCCGAACCCGCCATCGTACCCGATCAGGTCATCGCGCCCCGACCAGCTTGTGCCATTGCTGGAATAGACAAACTCGCCGGTCGGCTTCAGTGCGACGATGTAGTCGTCATTGGCAGCGGCAAAGCGATACTCGCGCAGGCTCGCGGCCGTGCTCGGGCCGTCGCTCCCGTAAGGCACCGTGACCAGATCCCACGTCCGCCCGTCCGTCGTGCGAAAGATCGCGCCGGTGTTTGCCGTCGAGCTGGTCCAGATCGCGCCATGGGCATACCAGGCCCCATCGAACCGAACGATGCCGAAGCATTCGAACGCGCCCGGCCCGCCATTGCTTGTGGTGTATGCGGCCAGATCGCCCTTGATGAGCGCCTCATGCCAGATCAGGCCATTGCCGGCGATGCGATAGTGCAGGTTCGACGTCTTGTGCGCGCCTGCCGTCACTACATCGACCGCCATGGCGACATGGTTGATCGCGCCCTTGAAAACCGCGTTCCAGCCAAGGAATGGATTGGGACCGAGCAGGTTCACGATGCCATGTTCCCTGCGAATGACAGTTCGATCTTGCTCCCGGCAGTGCGCACAAAATAGGCGATCTTCGTGACAGCATTCGCCGCCGTGGGCCAGTCCGGTTGATCGCCGCACCAGACGAAGTTACTGCCCCAGTTCGTGATCGTGCGCCCGCCCGTGCCGTCCTGCGCCACGTTCAGGAATCCGCTCTTGCCGGCGATCTGATTTGTCGGGTTGGCGAGCGTCCGGCCGGCGGCGCCGATCGTCACG
>NZ_JBDOQP010000004.1:0-522241 GCF_039839275.1 Mesorhizobium sp. CAU 1741
AGTTGACCGGGCGCGTGAGCGCCCGGCCGGCTGTGAAATAGGCCTATTCGCCTGACCAGGTGATGCGGTTGAGGAATAGATTTTCGTTTGCCAGCGGCGTGAACTCGACACCTTCCGCCGCGCCGTAGATGACCGAAGCCTGATAGAGCGGGATGACGTAGTTCTCGCTCTCCACCATCTCGCTGACCGATTTGTAGAGGGCCAGGCGCTCGTCATTGTCGATCGTAGACCGCGCTGCGTCGAGGGCTTCGTCGAGCTTCGGATCGGCTATGTTGGCCCAGCCGCTCGACGAATGCAGGATCGGATACATGATGCCGTCGGCGTCCTGGCAGCCACAGCTCCAACGGCTGAACGCGGATGCCGGAATCGTCTCGGGGCCGGACTGCATCTGCTGCAGCCAGTTGCCCATGTCCGTCATCTCGATCTCCGCGCTGAGGCCGACATCGGTCAGCATCTGCTGGATCGCCTGGACGACGCGCTGGTCGTAGACGGGAGCGGTCAGGATGGCGAATTCGGCCTTGGAGGCATCGCCCACCTCGGCGAGGATTTCCTTTGCCTTTTCCGGGTCGTAGCCTACGCCCTCCACACCCTCGACATAGCCGAAGGCCGCGGGCGACACGAGCTGCGATACCGGCGCCTCATATCCGCCGAGAATGCCCTCGACGATGCCTTCCTTGTCGAGCGCGTAGGCGATCGCCTGACGCACGCGCGGATCATCGAGCGGCGCTTTTGTGACGTTCATCGCGAAATAGGCCACGCGCTCGGTCCGGGCAGACAGAACCTTGCCGACCCCGCCGCTTTCGACTTGTGCCGCAAGGTCGCTGTCGATGTTGGTCACGATGTCGCTGGTACCCGACTGCAGGTTGGCGACACGCGTCGCGGCGTCGGGCACCGCGCGGAACGAGGCCTTGGGGAATGCGCCCTTCTGGCCCCAGTAGTCGTCGTTGCGGGCCAGGATGACCTCCACGCCCCTGTTCCAGGTTTCGAACTTGTAAGGGCCGCTGCCAACGGGATTGACGTTGAATTCGTCCTTCGACACCGCCTCCACGACGTGCTTCGGCACGATGGAAAGCTTGGTCAACTGGGCGAGCAGCACCGGGTAGGCGCCGTCGGTGGTCAACACGACCGTCGTGTCGTCCTTGGCAACCGCTTCGACGATGCCGTTGAACTGGCCCAGCTGCGGGCTTGCAAACTCCGGATCGGTGATCCGCTTGACGCTGAAGACCACATCTTCTGCGGTCAGTTTCTCGCCGTCGTGGAACGTCACGTCGTCGCGGATCGTGAACTGGATCTCGGTATCGGACAGATACTCCCATTCGGTCGCGATCTGTGGCGCGAACTGGCCTTCGTCATCACGCGTGATGAGGTTGTCGAAGATGTTGCGGTAGACGTTGAAGCTGTCCGGATTCCATTGCTGATGGGGGTCGAGAGAGTTTGGCTCGCCCACGAAATCGATGACGATCATGTCCTTGGCAAGAGCGCCGCCGGCTGGCGCGGTCAGCGCGGTCGCCGCGAGCATCGCGGCAATCAAGAGTTTGTTCAATCGCATTGGTTCGTTCCTCTTCCAATACTTTTCTGGTTCCCCTGGGCCGTCCGTTCGAGACGGTAACTTGAGACATTGCCATACATTCTGACATCTTAGATGCCGCTGCTGGCACGTCACATGCGATCTTTGCATGCACCTGATGCACGCGCAACATGATTCCCCTCAAGATGATAGTTGACGCCATCTCGCGGACCGGATGGCGGCGGATGCGAAGGAAAGGCTTGACTGAAAAGGCCCCGCCCTGAATGATGACAGCCAAATCACGGCATGGCCTTTTCGGATTTGGACCCGTTTTCGCGATATGGCCTTCAGGAAGAGCACGCCCGCGCTGCACAATACGAGATCGTAGAGCAGCAATCTAAGAGGTCAGATACGAATGCTGGACAAGGATGCCTACGCGTCTCCCACGCCGCCACAAGGCAAGGGAGACGCCGCCGAACGCGCGCTTCGCAGCGCCATCGTGCATTGCGTCGTTGCGCCGGGGGAACGTCTCTCCGAG
Organism: Mesorhizobium sp. CAU 1741; assembly: GCF_039839275.1. Lineage (NCBI taxonomy): Bacteria > Pseudomonadati > Pseudomonadota > Alphaproteobacteria > Hyphomicrobiales > Phyllobacteriaceae > Mesorhizobium > Mesorhizobium sp. CAU 1741. The sequence goes on from NZ_JBDOQP010000004.1 coordinate 2,046, forward strand.
ATCGAACTCGCGCGAGAATTCGGCCTCGGGCGCGGCGCCGTGCGTGCAGCACTGGCCCGCCTGCAGGCCGGTGGCTTCGTCTCCTCCGCCGCACGCAGCGGTTGGTCGGTCGCTCCGGTTTCGGCGAGCGAGATCAGGGAGCTCTGCGCGGCACGTCGCCAGCTCGAGCCCCTTCTGTGCGGCGTGACACTGGACGAACATGAAGGCGCCCACCTTCGCAATCTCGCCGAGATGCATCTCGCACTCACGCATCGCCAGGAGCTTGGCGCCGATATCCTGCCCACCGTCAGGCGCTACGATCGGGAAATCCTGGAAGCATTGGCGCGCCGGCTGGCCATGCCCATCGTTGCCGGTTGGCTGACCGACCTTTGGGATCGGTCGGCCCGCCTCGTCAATTTCTTCGAGGCGAAGGGACCGGCGCGACACATGCCGGCCAACCGCTCGCGCTTCGTCGACGCCATCCTGGATGGCCGCAAGGCGGACGCTTCGCAACTTCTCGGCTCCACAAACGGTGCGCTCGAAGCATTCCTGCTCGACCGGTTCCTCGAATCCGAGGCCAAGGTCGGCTCAGCCAAGCTGCGACGGACGGCGGACAAGGATGGTCCGATCCGCACGCAGCCCGTCACGTCAACTTCCGGAACAAGGACCGTGTGATGATCAAGCTCAAGCATCGTTCGACTGCCTTCGCTTTCGCCCTGGCGATTGCCTGCTCGCCCCTGGCGCTGGAGACCGCAATCGCAAAGGACCTCCTGGTCATCGATCTCGTGAGTGAGCCTTCCTCGCTGGATCCCCACCGCCAGTGGAACCCCGACAGCTACTATGTCTATCGGAACATTTTCGACAACCTCATCACGCGCGATAACGATGGCAACATCGTGCCGCAGATCGCAACGGAATGGCGCAACGTCTCGGACACTGAAATCGTCTTCACGATCCGAGACGACGTCACCTTCCATGACGGAGAGAAACTGACGGCTGAAGATGTGGCGTTCAGCATTAGCCGCATCACCGATCCGGAGTTCGGCAGCCCGCAGCTCGGTCAGTTCAACAAGATCGTTTCCGCAGAAGCCACCGGCGAATATGAGGTGACGCTCAAGACCGATGGTGCGTATCCCGTCCTTCTGGCGCAACTGGTCAAGCTCTCGATCGTTCCGAAGCATGTCGTCGAGTCGGTCGGCGACGATGCCTTCAACGAGAGCCCGGTCGGCTCAGGCCCCTATATGTTCGGGGAATGGCAGCGTGGCGTCTCGGTGAGGCTCGAGCGCAACGAGGATTACTGGGGCGACAAGGGGGAATTCGTCTCCGCCGAGTTCAGGGCGGTGCCGGACGCGGCAACGCGAATTGCCAACCTCCAGGCAGGCGAGACAGACCTGGCGGTGACGCTCGATTCCGACATGGCCATGCAGCTCGAAGGGTCCGGCACCGCCAAGGCGCTGTCGGTACTGACCGAACGCGTCGGCTACATGAAGCTCAATCCGGCGCGTGCTCCGTTCGATGACAAGCGCGTTCGCCAGGCCGTCGCCCAGGCCATCGACAAGGAAGGCATCGTCGAAGGCATACTCGGCGGCTATGACGAACCGGTCTCGCAAATGGCGACTCCGGCGCATTTCGGCTATGTCGAGGGCGTCGAATCCTATCCCTACGATCCGGAGGCCGCGCGCAATCTGATCGAGGAAGCAGGTGCCATCGGCCAGACGATCACGTTCGCCACGTCGCCGACATTCGATCAGCGCATCGTGCAGGCGCTGGCCCAGATGATCAACGATACGGGGCTCGTCGCCGAGATCGAACTCACGGATATGGCCACCTACCTCCAGCGCGTGCAGAGCGCGCCGGAGGACCAGCCATACGCCGCCTTCGGCCGATGGTCCTGTGCCTGCCAGGATGTCGATGGCGTGCTGCATTCCCTGCTTCACTCGTCGAGTTCGTGGTCTTCCCTGCGCGATCCGAAAATCGACGAACTGCTCGACAGCGCCCGAAACACGCTGGATGAGGAAGCGCGGCTGGCGGCCTACGCCGAGGTTGCCGCCTACGTCGCCGAAGAAGTACCCATGGTCCCCCTCTACCAGGCGGCGATCATCTATGGCGCGGCCCAGCAGCTCGAATGGCAGCCGACATCAAACGAAAGCATGTTCCTGAATCGCATGAGCTGGTCCGACTGATCATCGCCGTCGACGGTGCGGCCCGACCAGTGCGGGCCGCACTGCAACCCGAAAGGCAGCTCTCACGTGTCGGCCTTCTTTCTCAAACGCCTTGCCCAGGCATTCGTCGCCGTCATCGGCGTCATGACGCTGATCTTCTTCCTGCAGCGTCTCACTGGCGATCCTGTCCTGCTGCTTGTGCCGCAGAACGCCACCCAGGCCGATATCGATGCGCTGCGGGTCTCGCTCGGCTTCGACCGCCCCCTTGTCGTGCAATATCTCGAATACATGGCCGGGCTGCTTACGCTCGATTTCGGCCGATCCTATGTGCAGAATGTCGCCGTGTGGACGCTGATCGAAAGCCGCCTGCCCTACACGCTGATGCTCGCCGGCGGCGCTCTCGTGGTGGCCTTCGGCATCGGCATTCCGCTGGGTGTGCTCATGGCCGTGCGGCGTGGGCGGGCTGAATCCAAGGTGATGATGGGCTTCGTGCTGGCGGGCCAGTCGATGCCAACCTTCTGGAGCGCGATACTGATGATCATGGTCTTCGCGGTCTGGCTGGGCTGGCTCCCGCCATCGGGCGCGCGTACCGGATCCAGCCTGATCATGCCGTCGATCGCACTGGGGCTGTTGTCGATGGCAACATTCGCCCGTGTCGCCCGAACCGCCGTTCTCGATGAACTGGAGAAGGACTATGTGCGCACCGGGCACGCCAAGGGCTTGCCGATGGCGCGCATCGTAATGCGCCATCTGCTGCGTAACGCGGCGATCCCGGTGGTTACCGTCGCCGCGCTCGAAATCGCCAACCTGCTGGCCGGGGCCGTCATCGTCGAAACGGTGTTCGCCTGGCCGGGGCTCGGCCAGTTGACGGTACAGGCGATCAACGCCCGCGATTTCATGGTCGTTCAGGGCGTCGTCCTGCTCGGCGCGATCACGGCGATCACGCTGAATCTCATCGCAGATCTGCTCTACAGCGTGATCGATCCGCGTATCCGCATGGAGGTCGGCGCATGAGCGCGTCCGGCGCGCCCGCACGCGCTTCCGCACGCCCGAGGTTTCCCTGGGCGGTGGCGCCCTTCGCGGCGATTCTGGCGGGACTGGTCGTGATGGCGCTCCTTGCGCCGCTGATCGCGCCGATGGACCCAAACACCCAGAACCTCCTCGCCCGCCTCAAGGCGCCCGGCCACGAGGCCCGCGGCCTGATCTATCACCTTGGCTCCGACGAGCTTGGGCGGGACGTGCTGAGCCGCGTCATCTACGGCGCGCGCATATCGCTTCTGGTCGCCTTCGCCTCCGTCATCCTGTCGGGTATTTTCGGCAGCATCCTCGGCATGGTGGCGGCTTTCCAGCGAGGTTGGATCGAGATGATCATCATGCGTCTTGTTGACATCGTGCTTTCGGTGCCGGCAATCCTGCTCGCCATCATCACCGTCGCGATCCTTGGGCCGAGCCTCTACAACGTCGTCATCGTCCTGGCGCTCACCCGCTGGCCACGCTATGCGCGCGTTGCCTATGGCCAGACATTGTCGGTCGCAAACATGCCCTATGTGCGCCTCTCCCGCTTCATGGGAGCGGGATGGTTCCGGCTCTTGTCGCGCCATATCCTACCTAACATTGCCGGCGCCCTGATCGTGGTCGCGACGCTCGAGTTCGGTCTCATGGTGCTGTTCGAGGCGGGCCTGTCGTTTCTTGGCCTCGGCGTGCAGCCGCCAACCGCGAGCTGGGGCGCGATGCTGTCGACCGGCCGCAACTATGTCGGCAACGCCTGGTGGATCGCGACCTTCCCTGGCCTAGCCCTCTTCCTGCTGGTTCTATCCATCAATCTCATTGGCGATCACATCCGCGACCGCCTCGATCCACGCTCAAGGTAGGTTTCCATGCAGTTCGCAGACGAGTTCAAGGGCAAGAAGGTCATCGTCACCGGTGCAAGCGGCATCATCGGCGGCTGGATCGCGGACGGGTTTCGTGCTGCCGGCGCCACGCTCTGCCTCACCGACCGCGATCAGGTCAAACTGGCCCGCAAGATCGATGACTGGGGCAATGGCGATCACTTCGCGCTTTCCGCCGACCTGCTCGACGCGGGCTCGATGAAGGCATTCGCCGAGGGGGTTGCCGAACGCTGGGACGCACCGGACATTCTCATCAACAATGCCGGCATCTATCCGTCCGGCTTTCTCCTCGATATCGACATCGAGGAATGGGATGCTGTCTTCGACGTCAACCTGCGCGCGCCGTTCTATCTGTCCAAACTCTTTGCCCTGCAGATGATCGGCGCCGGCAAAGGTGGCTCGATCGTCAACATCTCCTCTGGCGCGTCACGCAAGATGCGCACCACCGTGGTGCCCTACTGTACTTCCAAGACCGCGCTCGATCGTCTCACCAAAGGCCTTGCACTCGAACTCGCTGAGTACGGCATCCGCGTGAACGCGGTCGAACCGGGCTTCATGGCAGGAAGCGAGGTCAGCCCGCTTTCGGACGAACATGTCGATGCCGCCATCGGCTCGATCCCGCTCGGCCGGCCATCCTCTCCACGGGACGTGACCAGCGCCGTACTCTACCTCTGCTCGGAGGCGGGCGCCTATGTCACGGGTGGAACGCTGACCGTCGACGGCGGAAATTCCATCGGCACGAAAGCCGTCTTCCAGGCGAAGAAAAAGGCGCTGTGAGCCGCGGCAAGAAAGAAGAAGTGCATGACTGACAGACTTAGCATCACGTCGCCCTGGCCAGCCTATGAATGGCCGCAGGGCAAGCAATCCGCCGCGCTGCTTTCGGTGGACGTGGACGCACACTCCCCATTTCTGTGGTCGCTGCGCGACAGCGTCCCGGAACGGCTGGCAGGCATGGAAATGCGCAATTTCGGTCCGCGCACCGGGCTCTACCGTCTGCTCGACCTTTTCGCCCGCTATGGATTCAAGGGCAGCTTCTACGTGCCGGGTTTCGTGGCCGAAACCAACCCGGAAATCCTGCCCGCCATCCTCGAACGCGGGCATGAGGTCGGCCTCCACGGCTATTTTCACGAGATCGTTGCCGATGCCAGCGACGCCGAGTTCACCGGCGCGCTCGAAGCCAGCTTCGAACTGTTCGTCAAGCAGACCGGGCAGGCGCCCGTCGGCTTCCGCTCGCCGGCATGGGAACTGACGCCGCATATGCTTCGCGAAATCCGACGGCTCGGACTTGCTTATGACTCGTCGCTGTCGGGTTTCGACCATCCCTACGAGGTCGACGGCATCGTCGAGCTTCCCGTCCAGTGGGCGGTGGACGATGCGATATTCTTCAAGTTCGAGGGCGGCGGCCGCGACAAGTGGACGATGCAGCCGGGCGGCGCGATCCTGCAGGACTGGATGCGGGAATGGCGCGCGCAGCACAGGTTTGGCGGGCTGTTCACACTCACCGTGCATGACTGGATTTCCGGGCGTGCGCAGCGCATCGCTCTGCTGGAGGAACTCTTCGACGCGATCAAGGCAGAGCCGACTGCATGGGTCGCAATGGCATGCGAAATCGCCGCCCACCATGCAGGGTCGGTCAACTATGGCCGGTTTGCCGTCGCGGCAACCATTCCCGAGGCGATCGGTCCACGCAGGTTTGGACAGAGCCATGGGTGAGCACTGGATGATCCGGAAGGGCGAAGTCCGCAGCCAAGGCGGACTGGTCGCATGCCAGAACTGGCTGGCCGCCGAGGCTGGGGCAGCGGTGTTGTCGCGCGGCGGCAACGCCATGGATGCCGCGATTACCACGGCGATTACGCTGAGCGTCGTCGAGCCGTGGCTTTCGGGTGTCGGCGGCGGTGGCTTCCTTCTGCGCGCGGACGGCAAGACGGGTGAGGTCAATGCGCTCGATTTCAACGTCAACGCATCGCGCAACGTCGATGCGGCCGACTATCCGCTGGTTGCCGGACGGGACGGCGACTGGTTCGACTGGCCATCGGTCAAGGACGATCGAAACCTGATCGGCTACTCATCGATCTGCGTCCCCGGCGCAGTCGCAGGCTTTGCCGCCGCGCTCGAGCGGTTTGGCACCATCGCCTTCGGCGACGCGCTGCAACCGGCAATCGAGCACGCGCGACGCGGGCTGATCGTCGACTGGTTCACCGCGCTTTGCCTTGCGATCGACACCGAAGGACTGAGCCGCTTTCCCGCATCGGCCGCCCTGTTCCTTCCCGAGGGCCGCGCACCGCGTGTGCCCGAGACAGGCAAGGTCCGAACCTTGCCGATGCTGCGCAAGGCTGAGATGCTCGAGCGGCTTCAGACCGCCGGTGCGCGCGACTTCTACGAGGGCGACGTCGCCACGAGCATCATCGCCGATCTGACCGCCGGCGGCTCGGCGATCGATGCGGTCGAACTGGGCAATTACCAACCTGCGTGGCGCAAGTCGGTCCAAACAGAATTCGCGGGCCTCGCCGTGCACGCGATGCCCGGCCTTTCAGGAGGGCCGACGCTGATCGAGGCGGTGCGCGAGCTCGCGACGTCACTGCCTGAGACCGATCCATCCTCGGGACAGTCGGCGCTTGCCTTTGCGCGCGCGATACGTCGCGCCTCGGAGCATCGGCTGCGCACGCTCGGCCATGCCAACAGCGAGAGCTGCACGACCCATGTCAGTGTCGTCGACCGGGACGGAACGATGGTGTCTCTGACGAACACCCTGCTGTCGCGCTTCGGCTCCAAGGTCGCGCTGCCGGGCACCGACATGCTGATGAACAACGGCATGATGTGGTTCGATCCACGCCCTGGCCAGCCCAATTCAATCGCGCCCGGCGTCCGCCCCCTCGCCAATATGTGCCCGATCATCGCAACGGCTGATGGCAAGCCACGGCTGGCTCTCGGCGCAGCGGGAGGACGACAGATCATGCCGGCCGTGACGCAGATCCTTTCCTACGTCGCCAAATACGGCATGTCGCTGGAAGAAGCGTTGCACGCTCCGCGCGTCGACGCCAGCGGGGTGAAGCTGCGCGTCAACCGCAAGGCCCGGACGGAAGTCGCTCCCCGTCTCGGCACGGAATTCCCCGTCGAGATCGTCGAGGACACGTTGTACCCCGTGAATTTTGCGGTGCCGTCGGCCGTATATCGAGAGGGCGGCGAGAATTGCGGCATGGCACATCCGAACCATCCGTGGGCGTCGGTCGGGGCGGAGCAGACATGACGAGAACCGTGCTCACGGTGGACGGCCTTCATGTCTCGATTGGCGGAAATCCCGTCGTCGATGGCGTCAGCTTCGAGGTTGGCGAGGGAGAAATCCTGGGCCTTGTTGGCGAGTCCGGCTGCGGCAAGTCGATGACCGCGTTTGCAGTCATGGGGCTTTTGCCGAAAGCGGCGAGGATGGATGAAGGCCGTGTCCTGCTGGGCGATCTCGACCTTCATGCACTGCCGGAAAAGCAGCGCCGTCGTCTGCGCGGCGACGACCTTGCGATGATTTTCCAGGAGCCGGTCGCATCGCTCAATCCGCTGATGACGATCGGCCGCCAGATCGCCGAAAGCCTCGTGGTGCACCAGAAAGCCAAGGGACGCGATCCGCGCAAGGCAGCGATCGCCATGCTCGAAGAGGTCGGCATTCCCGAGCCAGAAATCCGCTACGATCAATACCCGTTCGAGCTGTCCGGCGGCATGTGCCAGCGGGCCATGATCGCGATGGCCCTGATCTGCCAGCCGCGGCTCCTGATCGCCGATGAGCCCACGACCGCGCTCGACGTCACGATCCAGGCACAGATCCTCGAGCTCATGAAACGCCTGCGCGAGGAGACCGGAACAGCGATCCTCCTGATCACGCATGACATGGGCGTCGTTGCCGACATGGCCGATCGCGTCGCCGTCATGTATGCCGGACGGATCATCGAACAGGCGCCGGTTGACACCATCTTCGCACGGCAGGAGCACCCCTATACGCGGCTCCTTCTATCCACCATCCCACGCCTCGACGGCGCGCCGAAGACGATCCTGCCAAGCATCGAGGGCATGGTCCCCGACATCGGCCAGTGGCCGGTCGGCTGCCGCTTCAATCCCCGCTGCCCGCTTGCTGACGCGCCCTGCGTCGAGAAGCAGCCGCCCTTGACCGCCCGGGAAGACCTCGGGCTCGCCGCCTGCTGGCACAGCGACCGCGTGGAGGCAATGCTGTGACTGAGCCGCTTCTCACGGTCAAGGGCCTCAAGGTCCACTTCCCCATCCGCGGCGGACTGCTCGGCAAGCCGGTGGGCTGGGTCAAGGCGGTCGACGGCGTCGACCTGGAGATCGGACGCGGCGAAAGCGTCGCCCTCGTTGGCGAATCCGGTTGTGGCAAGTCAACGCTGGGCGCGGCGATACTCGGCATGCAGAAGCCGACCGCCGGCTCGATACGGTTTGCCGGCAAGGACATCGTCCATGGCGATGCCGGTGGACGCAAAAGCCTTTCGCGCGACATGCAGATCGTCTTCCAGGATCCGGTGTCAGCTCTCAATCCGAAACTGACGATCGGCGAGAGCATCGCCGAACCGCTGGCCATCCATGGCGTCGGCAACGCGCGCGAGCGTCGCGAACGTGTGGCGGAACTGCTCAATCTCGTCGGCCTGCATCCGCAGCACGCCAAGCGGATGCCGAATGCCTTTTCGGGCGGGCAGCGCCAACGCATTGTCATTGCCCGGGCCCTGACGCTCAACCCGGAACTGATGATCCTCGACGAGCCCGTCTCGGCGCTCGACGTCTCGATCCGCTCGCAAATCCTCAACCTCCTCCTCGACCTGCAGCAACGGATGGGCCTGTCCTACCTCTTCATCAGCCATGACCTGTCGGTTGTGCGCCACTTCGCCGACCGCGTTGCGGTGATGTATCTCGGTCACCTAGTCGAGACAGGCCGTACCGACGACGTTTTTGCGAAGCCGGAGCACCCATATACAGAGGCGTTGCTGTCAGCGGTACCGCTGCCCGACCCTGTCGCCCAGCGCAGCCGCAGGCGCATCGTGCTCAAGGGCGACCTGCCCAGTCCCGCCAATCCGCCCCAAGGCTGCAAGTTCGTCACGCGCTGTCCACTGGCCGAGCCGGTATGCCATGAGACGCACCCGCCCTTGGTGCCGGTGGGCGATGCGTGGCGCGCCGCCTGCCATGTCCGCGCACCGGCTGCCCAACAGACTGTGAGTTCTTAATGACCCCGACATTCAACCGCCGCCTCGTCAACGCAGCCGACGCGCCACAGACGCTGCATCGCCGATATTCGAATGCGGTGGAGTTCAGCGGTGCGCAGCGTACCCTCTACATCAGCGGACAAATCCCGACGGATGCCGACGGCACAGCACCCAAGGACTTCGAAAGCCAGGCGCGTCTGGCATGGGGCAATGTCGAACGGCAGTTGAATGCCGCCGACATGATCCTCGACAATCTCGTCAAGGTCACCGTGTTCCTGGCAGGCTACGAATACCGCGACGAAAACGCCAAGGTGCGCTGGGAGGTGATGGGGGAACGCATGGTCGCGCTGTCGACGGTGATAGCCGGACCTTACGATCCTGCCTGGCTGATCGAGATCGAAGCGATCGCCGTGGCTTGATCTATCCCGATCGCCGCATGTCGGCATGGGCAAGCATATAGCGTTCGACGTCCTGGAGATGATCGTACGTCAACGTGGTGGCGGCTTCGCTGTCCCCCGCCATCAGCAGCCGCACCAGCCTGACCTGGAAATTCAGCATCCGCTCATGCATCTGAGGCTCCGGTGCGGCCGCATCCGCTCTGCCCTTGGCAAGGTCACGCAGTAGCCGATGAAGGAACACGCAGACGAAGCCAAGTAGCTGGTTCTGCGCAAAGCTCGCCAGCAGGGAGTGGAAGTCGAGTTCCGCAATTCGGCGTTGAAAAACGTCTTCCGCCGTCGTCGGCTCACTGTCGTAAAGCCCTATCGCCGCCTGAAGCGCGTCCACATGATGACGCTCGAGCCGTCCGGCCAGCGATCCCACCAGCGTCGGTTCGAGCAGCTTGCGGAGCGTGAATACGTCGGCAATGCTCGGCTGGTTGAACAGGAAGAGGTTGCTGAGCAGGTCCATCGCCTGCTCGCCGGATAATGCCGTGACGAAGGCGCCGCCTCCCGGACCGGTACGAGACTTGATGAGCCCCTGCGTCTCCAGCGCCTTCATCGCCTCGCGCATCGTGCCCTTGGAAGCCTTCATCTCCTGTTCCGCCAGCCACGCCTGAGGCAGGCGATCGCCGGGCGCAAGCTGATGTAGCGAAATCAGATCGCGGATCCGCGCCGCCAGCGCATCGGAGCGCTTGCGCCGCCGCTGCGGCGCGACAACCAGAGGACTGTCGTCCGTTGTCATTGATGTGCCCTACGCCCCATGGTCCCCAGCCTGTCCTCCTGTCAGCACGGGCGGGTGGAAGCAAGCCGCCAGGTGAACACTGTCCACCGCTCCGTCTTCGAGATCCGGCTGGCGGGAGCGGCAAAGATCGTCGGCGGCCGGGCAGCGCGCGGCGAACGCGCAGCCTGCCGGCGGATTGTACGGGTCGGGCAATTCGCCCTCTCCGCCCTGCGGGGCCTCTAGCGGGCGCCCCGGTACAGGCGCGGAATCCAGCAGCAGCCGGGTGTAATGGTGGCGCGGATCAGCAAAGATGCTCCGGGCGGGTCCAATTTCGGCCAGCCTGCCGAAATACATCACGGCAACCCGGTCGCTGACGCTTTCAACCACGGACAGGTCATGGCTGATGAAGACATAGGTCAGGCCGAAGCGCGCCTTGAGATCGTCGAGAAGATTGAGCACCTGCGCCTGGATTGACACGTCCAGCGCCGAGACGGGCTCATCAAGGACGATCAGTTGCGGGTCCGCCGCCAGCGCGCGCGCGATCCCTATGCGCTGCGCCTGCCCGCCCGAAAATTCATGCGGATAGCGCTCGAGGAATTCGGGGCGGAGATTGACCGCGTCGAGGAGCATCGCAAGCCGCTCTTCCCGCTCCTTGCGCCCAAGATGCAACAGCCGCACCAACGGGGCCTCCAGGATGGCCCGTATCGTCTTGCGCGGGTTGAGCGAGGAAACCGGATCCTGGAAGACATACTGGATACGCCGCGCAAGGCTTGTGAAGTTCTTGCGCGACGTTTCCGCGACATCCTCGCCCTTGAAGCGGATGGCGCCGCCCGTCGGCTGATCGAGCCCGACCAGCATGCGGGCGAGCGTCGACTTGCCACATCCCGATTCCCCGACGATGCCAAGCGTCTCCCCCTGTCGTATGTCGAGGGACACCTGCTGCACCGCGTGGACACCGGGCTTGCTGCCGCCCAGAAAAGACCGTCCGCCGCCAAAGACACGGCTGACCGTATCGACCTGCATCAAGGGTGTCGTCATGTCGGACCCTCGGATGCGTCGCGCACTTTTCCCATCGAGCCCGCCAAGGGATACAGGCAGCGCGCCGCCCTCCCCGCACCGATGTCGACGAGCGGTATCTCACCGCTGCGGCAATCGGGTTTCACACGAGGGCAGCGTGGCGCGAATGCGCAGCCCTGCGGAAGGTCGTCGACGGACGGCGGCAAGCCTTCGATCGCGTCCAACCTGCGCTCCGGCTTGCCGAGCACAGGCACGCAATCGATGAGCTTGCGGGTGTATGGATGCGCTGGTTCGCCCAGCACCTGCCGCGTCGTACCCGTCTCCACGATCCGCCCGGCATACATGACCGCCACGCGGTCGCAGATGGCGGAAACCACGCCGAAATCATGGGTGATGAAAAGGATCGACGCGCCCTTGTCATGGCGGAGCTGATTCATCAACGCCAGGATTTGCGCCTGCACGGTCACGTCGAGTGCCGTCGTCGGTTCGTCGGCAATGAGCAACCGCGCATCATGCGCCAGCGCCATCGCTATGACCACGCGCTGGCGCATGCCGCCCGAGAGCTCGTGAGGAAACGAACCCAGCCGTTGCTCGGGATTGGGGATGCGTACCAGCGCCAACAGTTCCTTCGCCTTGTCTCGCGCCTGGCTCTTGCCGAGCGGCTGGTGTGCCTGGATCGCCTCGACGAGCTGGTATCCCACGGTGAAAAGCGGATGCAACGTCGAAAGAGGGTCCTGGAAGACGTGGCTCACAACCCCGCCTCGCAATTGCCTGATCCGCTCGTCGGAAGCGGCGAGTAGATCCTCGCCATCGAGGCGGATCGAACCACCGGCAATGCGCCCCGGAGGCGTCGGCACCAGCCCCATGATCGACATTGCGGTGACCGACTTGCCGGAACCGGACTCGCCGACGATGCCGAGGACCTCGCCCTCTCCAAGCCTGAGATCGACACCATCCACGGCGCGCAGGGTCCTGGAACCGACCCGGAACTGGGTCTTGAGCCCGGCCACATCGAGCACGGCGGACGTGCGGGCACGCAACCTCCCCTCGCCTTCGGGGATCTCGATGGCGGTTCGACCGACCGGCCGCGTCAGCGCGCCGGACTTCAGCCGCGGGTCGAGCACGTCGCGTATGCCGTCGCCGAAGAGGTTGATGCTCATCACGAGAAGAAAGATCACCACGCCCGGCACCACCGCGACATGCGGTGCGTTGAACAGGACGCTGCGCCCGTCGCCCAGCATCGAGCCGAGATCAGCCTGCGGTGGCTGGGCGCCGAGCCCCAGGAACGACAGTCCCGCCGTCTCCAGGATCATCCAGCCGACGGTCGTCGACATGGTGATGACGATGACCGGCGCGACATTGGGGAGGATTTCGCTTGCGAGAATGCGCAGATGCGACTTTCCGGAAAGACGAGCAGCGTCGACGAACTCTCGGCGGGCCAGGCCCAGCGTTACGCCGCGGATGTTGCGGGCGAAGAAGGGAATGTTGACGACGGCGATCGCATAAAGGGCGTTGATCAGCCCGGGGCCAAGCACCGCAACGATGGCCAGCGCCAGCAGGATGTAGGGAAACGCCATCAGCATGTCGATGCCGCGCATCAGCAGATTGTCGGTGCGGCCACCCGCATATCCGGCGACGAGGCCGATCAGCGATCCGAAGAAGGCGGCGATCAGGGTGGCCGAGATTCCGACGGCAAGACTGACGCGCAGGCCCCACACGATGCGCGAGAAGATGTCCCGGCCGAGCGCATCGGTGCCAAGCAGGTGGCCGTCCGACAATGGCAGCAACAACCGGTCCGCCGGCGCCGTGACGTTGGGATCGGGAACCGGAAGAACGGGAGCGAGCAGGGCCAGCGCGATCATCAGGCCAAGGACGATGAGGCCAGCCGTCGCGAGCCGGTTGTTCAGCATCAGCCGCAACGTGTCGGGGCGGCCGGAAGCGCGGGCGGGTGACTCGAGCGCACTCATCGCCGCAGCCTCGGATCGAGCATCGACTGCACCACATCGGCCGCTAGATTGAACAGGACGTAGCTTGCCGCCACCACCAGCACGCCGCCCTGCACAAGCAACAAATCGCGGGTGGAGATGGCGTTGACCAGCATTGCTCCGATCCCCGGCCACTGGAAAACCGTCTCGATATAGACCGCGCCGCCGAGTACGAAACCCGCCTGGATGCCGATGACGGGAATGACGCTGACGAGCGCTGCCTTGAAGGCGTGCACATAGACGACGCGTCGCTCCGAAAGCCCCTTCGCCCGCGCGGTGCGGATGAAGTCCTGCCGCAGCACCTCAAGCATGGCCGTGCGGGTCAGGCGCGCAATGACGCCGGTCGCGACCGCCGCAAGCGTGATCGCGGGCAGCACAAGATGATAAAGCAGATCCGGCAGGTCGCCGCCGCCATAGATGGCATACATGCCGCTCGCCGGAAACCAGCGCAGTTTCACTGCGAAGGTGAGGATCAGCATCAGACCGAGAAAGAATGAGGGCGTCGAGATGCCGATCAGCACCACGAGCGTGATGATGCGGTCGGCCCAGCCAAACTGGCGAACCGCGGAAACGATGCCCGCAAGCAGACCCAGCACCGAGCAGAGCACCAGGGCCGCGCCTGCCAGGATGAGGGTGGCGGAATAGCGCTCGGTCACCTCGTCCAAGACTGGCCGGTTCAGCGCGAACGACCGGCCGAAATCGCCCTGCAGCAGGTTGCCGAGCCAGATGACGTATTGCTGCGGCAGCGGCTTGTCGAGACCGAGCTGCGCGTTCAGCCGCGCAACATTCTCCGGCGTAGCGAAATTGCCGAGGATGGCGGTTGCCGGGTCTCCCGGTATCATCGCCATGATCAGGAAGACGATCACCGAAAGACCAAGCAGCACCGGGATCACCGCCAGCAGGCGTTTGGCGATGTAGGCTGTCATCGGCCCAGCCGCCGCCTCAGTTCTTCACGACGTCGTGGAGCATCAGGAAGAAGGACGGCTGCAAGGAGAAGTTCTCCACATTGGCGGTCGTCACGGCGCCCTGCACCCAGTTGGCGACAAATATCCACGGCGCATCGTCATGCACGAGCGCCTGCACGTCCTTGTACAGCGCGCCGCGTTCCTCCTGGTCGGTGACCATGCGTGCCTGGTCGAGCATTTCGTCGACGTCGGGATTGGAATAATAGCCCGAGTTGAACCCGCCCTCCTCCGGCAGGGCTGCCGAGCGCAGCGTCAGGAACGGCAGCGTGTCGGGGTCGTTCGTCATCCAGGCCATCTCGGCCATGTCTGCCTTGCCTTCGAGCCCCGGATTGACCTGGCCGAGATAGGTGTTCCACTCATAGGTCTCGATGCGCACGTTCATGCCGACGGCCGCGAGATCAGCCTGGATCGCAGTGCCCATGGCGACGGGGTCGAGCATTCCGGAACCTCCTTCGGTGACGTAGAAGACCACCTCTTCGCCATCGTAGCCGGCTTCTTCCAGAAGCGCCCGCGCGCGCTCGGGATCGTAGGGATACGGATCTACTTCCTCATTGTAGGCCCAGGCGAATGCCGGCGGAACCGGCCCCGCGGAGACCTCGGCCGCACCCTGAAGCACATCGTTGACCAGCGATTCCTTGTTGACCGCGAAATTGGCCGCCTGCCGTACGGCGACGTTCTGGAACGGGCCCTCCTTCATGTTCAGCATCACGTACCAAACGTGTGGTCCTGCCTGCTCATGAACGGTAAACTCCGCCGCCTCCCGGAACTGGCCGATGGAGTCCGGCGGCACTTCCACCATGATGTCGAGCCCACCGGAGAGCATCTCGGCGACACGCGTATTGGCATCGGTGATGGGGCGGAAGACGACCGCCTCGAGCGCCGGCGCGCCGTCCCAATAGTCGGGATTGGCTGTCAGCACGACACGCTGATTACTCTGCCACTCCTGAAACCTGAACGCGCCGGTTCCGACGGGATTGCGTCCAAAATCCTCACCCGACGCCTCGACGGCTGCGGGCGATACGATCAGCCCGGTTGGATAGGCAAGGTTGGACAGGAACGGCGCGAACGGCTCGCTCAGCTTGAACTCGATGGTGTACTCATCCACCGCGGTCACCTCGTCAACGGACGAGAAGAAGAAGGAAAGCGGGAACGGCCCCGTATCGTGGAACGGGTGCGTTTCGTCGAGCATCCGGTCGAAGTTGAACTTGACCGCCTCGGCATTGAAGGGCGTGCCATCGTGGAAGCTCACGCCTTCACGCAGCTTGAACGTGTAAGTGAGGGCGTCGTCGGAGATTTCCCAGCTTTCGGCGAGCGATGGTTCGACCTCCAGCGTGCCGTCGGCGAAACGAACCAGCCCATCATACATGTTCACCAGAATGCGGAAGTCGTTGCTTGCGGTCACCGCATGCGGGTCAAGCGACTGGGGTTCGGCAATCTGGCCAACCACGACCACGTTGGGCGGCGTCTGCGCCGAAGCCGCCGGAGCGAATGCGAGTACGCATGCGGCCAGCGCGGCGGCGATCAAGCGTTTCATGGAGTTCTCCCTCTTCCGATATCATCCGCGGAAGATGGAATTAATCATGATTAATTGGCGAATACAAGAATTTATCGTGATTAATTTGAACGCGCATCACATAGCGGCGCCTTCGGTCAAACGCACGACAGCGTCATGCGTTGCAGTCGCCTTGGATGTCGATTGATGACGTGTGTGTCAGGCCAGTCGCGCGGCAATCATCCGGGCAAAGCTGCGAACGAGTGCGCGACGGGCCTGCTCGTCCGCCTCGAACTGGTTCTGGGTGTTGAGGCCGCGCAGGAAAACGCGGCACATGGTCCAGATCTCACGCAATTCGTCCTCCGCGACACCCAGTCCGAGATAATTCACCACGAGCGAATCGCTGATTGTATGGTTCCAGCGGGAGAAGGTTTCGGAGATGCGGCCCTTCAGCGCCAGGTCGGTGCGCGAGGCAACCAGTATTTCGAGCAACGCACGGCCTTCCCGGGTGTCGACCAGCCGTTCCCACATCCAGACGATGTCGGCCTCGATGGTCGCCTTTCGCTCTTCCGGCGTCGCCATCGGTCGCGGGCCTTTGCGCAGCGGCACGAGGGTGGGCTTAAGCAGACGCTCTGCGGTGACCACCATCAACTCTTCCTTGCTGGGAAAGTGATGCGTCAGCGCGCCACGCGAAATGCCGGCACGTTCCTGAATCCGATTGATGCTTGTCTCCGCATAGCCATGCTGGTCGAGGCATTCGACAACCGCGTGCACGATGCGCTCGCGCGCGACGACTGCCTGCTGCTCCTTGCGGGACGCAGGTCCCGCCTTGCGGGCCAAAGCCTCTTCCATGCCGAATCCCCGAACTGCCACGCCTGGCCCAGCCTTAGCGTGAATCGTGACTCTGGACAAACCGAACGTTCGTTCTGTATGTTTGCCTCACCGGCTCGACTTGAGGGAGGAAACCGATGTCAGCACTGCCGCAAACCGAGACATTGCTGCTGGAGCAGGATGACGGCTGGCTCACCGTCTGGCTCAATCGGCCAGAAGCGCGCAACGCCCTCTCCAACGAGATGGCAGAGGAACTACATGCCGTTGCCACGGTGTTGCGTGAGAGTGCAGACATCCGTGGCGTCACCTTTCGCGGCAAGGGCGGCACCTTCTGCGCCGGCGGCGACCTCAAGGGCTTCAAGGCCATCACCGAGGGTGGGCAGGACCACGCCGACGTCGCGGCATTCAGCCGCCGCGCCGGCGAACTCTTCCACGCGGTCAACGAACTGCCTCAGGTGACGGTGATGCTCGTCGAGGGCGCAGCAATGGCAGGCGGTCTTGGCCTGGTCTGCGCCGGCGACGTGGTCGCAGTCACTGCCGACGCCAAATTCGCCCTCACGGAGACCATGCTGGGAATTCCTCCCGCGCAGATCGCGCCGCTTATCGTCCAGCGGGTCGGGCTTTCCGCCGCACGTCGCATCATGCTGACGGCCGCGCGCTTCGACGGCAACGGAGCATTGAAGCTCGGCATCGCGGACGAAGTGGTCGCAGACGCCGAAGGCTTCGCCGCGTTCGAATCCGCTCTGCGCAAGGACGTTCGCAAGTGCGCCCCAGGCGCCAACGCCGTCACCAAGCAGCTCGTGCTTGCCGCGCCTCGGCTCTCGCGCGACGAGATGCTGGACCGTGCCGCCGATGGCTTTGCGTCCTGCCTGCTGGGCGAGGAAGGCCGCGAAGGCGTGGCGTCGTTCCTCGAAAAGCGCAAGCCGCGCTGGGCACTCTAGAGGCGACGGAGGAATGATGTCAGCGCAACGAACCATACGCATCGGAGGTGCTGCGGCGGCCTGGGGAGACACCATCCTCGGCGCGAGGCAGCTCGTCGAAAAGGGCAATGTCGACTACCTCGTTGGCGACTATCTCGCCGAAGTGACGATGGCTCTGCTCGCCCGTGCAAAGGCCAAGACCCCCGACGGCGGCTACATTCCCGACTGGCTGGCCTCGGTGAAGCCTCTGCTGCCGGAGATCAAGCGTCAGGGCATCAAGCTCGTCACCAACAGCGGCGGCATGAACCCACTCGCCTGCCGCGACGCCTTTCTCGCTGTGGCTGGCGAAGCCGGCCTGAAGTTCAACGTCGCCGTCGTGACTGGTGACGATCTGACGCCCTATGCCCCTGAGATCCAGGCAGCGCAGCCGGCCGAGATGTTTTCCGGCGCACCGCTTCCCAAGGCTTTCGCTTCGATGAACGCCTATCTCGGCGCCGGCGCCATCGCCGAAGCACTCGGACACGGCGCCGAAATCGTCATCACCGGCCGCGTCGTCGATTCCGCAATGGTGCTGGGGCCGTTGATGC
Organism: Mesorhizobium sp. CAU 1741; assembly: GCF_039839275.1. Lineage (NCBI taxonomy): Bacteria > Pseudomonadati > Pseudomonadota > Alphaproteobacteria > Hyphomicrobiales > Phyllobacteriaceae > Mesorhizobium > Mesorhizobium sp. CAU 1741. The sequence continues at coordinate 20,226 of NZ_JBDOQP010000004.1, forward strand.
ACGAGTTCGGCTGGACCGCGCAGGATCATGACAGGCTTGCCGCCGGCAGCCTTGCCGGCCACGTCATCGAATGCGGTGCACAGGCCACCGGCGGCCTTTTCACCGACTGGGAAGACGTCGCCGACGGGTGGAGCGACATGGGATTTCCTATCGTCGAGTGCTCGGCAGATGGCAGCTTCGTCGTCACCAAGCCCGATGGAACCGGCGGCATCGTCACCCGCGGAACGGTCGCCGAGCAGATCGTCTATGAGATCGGCGACCCGCAATCGTACCACTTGCCCGATGTCGTCTGCGACTTTTCGCAGGTGACGCTGGAAGAGATCGGCAAGGATCAGGTTCGCGTTGGCAATGCGAAAGGACGCGCGCCGGGGCCGGCCTACAAGGTCTGCGGCACCCATGTCGACGGCTTCCGGATCGTCACCACCTACATGATTGCCGGATGGCAGGCGGGCCGGAAAGGCCGGCGCACCGCCGAAGCACTGGTCGAACGCACCCAGCGCCTGATGACGGCCAAGGGCTTCGCGCCCTACGGCGAGGTGTCGATCGAGGTGATCGGCGCGGAGGATACTTACGGTGCGAATGCGCGACCGTTCGAGGCGCGCGAGGTGATCGTCAAGATCGGCCTCAAGCACGAGGACATGAAGGCGCTCGAGATTTTCGCGCGCGAGTTCGCCCATCCGGGTGTGTCGATGGCCCAGGGGTTGACCGGCGTGCTTCATGGCCGGCCGAAGCCGACCCCGGTTCTGCGCGTGCACTCCTTCCTTTGGCCGAAGGACAAGGTCCCGGTGGAGGTTCATATCGGCGACGAGACGTTCGCCATTGATGTTGCGGCCGGAGGCGCGCCGTCCGCCGCCACTTCTCATCCCGCGCCAGAAGTGCCTCTGATCAACGGTGCCAACGTCAGCGTACCGTTGCGGGCGCTCGCCTGGGGACGCAGCGGCGACAAGGGCAACCACGCGAATATCGGCATCATCGCAAGACGGCCGGACTATCTGCCATTCATCGCCGCGCAGGTGACCGAAGACCGCATGGCGGCCTTCTTCGCCCACTATCTGAAGGGCGAGGTCCGCCGCTACGTTCTGCCCGGATTTCACGCGGTGAACTTCCTGCTGGAAGACGTCCTTGGCGGTGGTGGCACGGCGTCGCTGCGCTACGATCCCCAGGCAAAGACCTACGCGCAGATGGTTCTCGACCTGCCCGTCGAGGTACCTGCGGCCTGGCTGGAGGCTGGAGGACCTTTGGCGGAGTGGAGCCAGACGTGAAGAAGTCGGCTTGCATCAATATAGTTCTATAGTACACTATTACGTACTTTAGCGCGCGATCAATCAGGGAGGAGTGATCCGGCAGCTATGGCAGAATTCGAGACCATCTCGCTGGACGTGGCGGACGGTGTTGCGACGTTGACGCTTCTGCGCCCCGATCGCCGCAACGCCATCGACATGACCATGCGCGCCGAACTGCGGGTAGCCGTCGCCCGTCTGGTGAACGAATCCGCTATTCGCGCCTGCGTCGTCACCGGCTCCGGCGGCAGCTTCTGCGCAGGTGGCGATATCACCTCAATGCGCGATCGCGAGCCCGGCATCGAGGACGCGCGTGAGCGCATGCGTCAGACGGGCGAAACCGTTCTTGCCTTCCTGACCCTGGAAAAGCCGCTGATCGCCGCCGTCGACGGCGCAGCCTACGGAGCCGGCTTCGGACTCGCACTCGCCGCCGACTTTGTCCTGGCCACGCCGCGCGCGCGCTTCTGTGCTTCCTTCGGACGGATCGGCCTGGTGCCGGACTTCGCGCTGCATCACTCCCTGCCGCGACGTGTCGGGCTCGCGCGGGCACGCGAACTGATCCTCACCGCCCGCGAAGTCGACGCAGGCGAAGCCCTGTCGCTTGGCATTGCCTACAGGGTCGTGGAGGCAGGCGATCTGGCCAGCGAAGCCGGCGCGCTTGCCGCGCGTTTCGTCGAAGCGTCACCGACGGCGATCGCACTGTCGAAGAACCTGCTGAACCAGACATTCGGCCTCGACCTGCGCCAGGTCGTCGAGGCCGAGACGATGGCGCAGGCCGCATGCCTGGACACCGCCTATCACCGCGACGCCGCGCAGCGCTTCCTCGAAGGGGCGCCGCCGAGGTTCCGGTGGCCCGCAGAAGCCTGAGCATCCACAACGAAAAAAACATCCACGGAGGAAAGCATGAAGATCACCAACGCATTGAGACTTGCCGGCCTGGCGCTCGTCGCCTCCCTGGCTTCCACCACCCTGCATGCGCAGGAGAAGATCGTGCTGAAATATGCCGATCAGTTTCCGCTGACCCACACCGGTTCGAAGCTCTCGGCGCAGCCCTTCAAGCAGATGATCGAGGAGCGCAGCCAGGGCCGCATCGAAGTGGAACTGTACCCGGCCGAACAGCTTGCGAAGGCTGCCGGCCTGCTGGACGCGGTGCGCAACCGGGTGACAGACATTGCAATGGTCGGCGTCGTCTATGTCAGTGACCGGATGCCGCTGACCAGCGCCGTGGAACTGCCAGGCCTGTTCACCGACTCCGTCGCCGGCAGCGCCGCCTTCACCAAGCTGGCGCAGAACGATCTCCTCGAAAGCGAGTACCTGCGCAACGGCGTCCGTCCGCTGTTCACGATGGTCACGCCTCCATACCAGGCGATGTTCGCCAAGAAGACAGAGCTGAACGACATCAGCGAACTCGACGGCGTCAAGCTGCGGGCCGCCGGTGCCACCGGCGAGCTCATCGCCAGCGCGCTGGGCGCGGTTCCAGTACGCGTGCCGGCCTCCGATCTCTATCTGGCTCTCGAACGCGGTACGGTCGACGGCGCGATCTACAATCCCCCGAGCCTGTTCGCCTACAAGATCGAGGAAGTCCTGTCGTCGATCACTACCAACGCCAGCCTCGGAACCGTCGCCTTTGCCGCCTTCGTCAACGAGGACGTGTGGCAGGGATTGCCGGAAGACGCGCGCAGCCTGATCACCGAAGTGTCGGCCGAGATCGGCGAGACGATGGCGGCGGAATTCAAGGCCCAGACCGGTGGCGCCTATGACCGGCTCGACGAACTCGGCGTCGAGCTTATCGAGATGTCGCCAGAACTGCAGGCACAGTTCACCGAGAAACTTCAATCGGTCGAAGCGGAGTGGGTGAGCCAGATGGAAGGACGGGGGCTGCCGGGCCAGGCGACCCTCGACGCCTATCGCTCCTACCTCCAGGAATAGCCGCGACCGATGCTCCCGGACCCTCGGGTCCGGGAGCACCCTACCTGAACATCGGAGCATGTGATGCGAAGCACGCTTGAGCGTGGATTGTCCTTCTTCGACCGCTTGTGCATGGCGCTCGCGCAACTGGCGATCTTCGTCATGATGCTGTCGATCAGCGCCGATGCGCTCGGTCGCTATCTCTTCAATCGTCCCCTTCAAGGCAGCTTCGAGTTCACCACGTTGTATCTTATGGTGATCCTCACCTTCCTCGGATTGCCGGCCACCTATGCCAGCGGCGGCCATATTCGGCTCGATGTGCTGCGCCCCTGGATCGCGCGCATTCCCGGCAATCCGGTAGAAAGGCTGAACTCGCTGATCGCAGCCTGTGTCTTCGGTTTCCTGGCCTGGCATTCCGGCCTTGAGGCTATCGCCAAGTTTGCCGACGGAGACACGTCGTTCGGCGTCATCCAGTTCCCCCTGTACTGGAGCTATGTCTGGGTCCCCGTGGGCTGCGGCCTCCTGACCCTGCGTCTTGCCGTCGAGATCGTCTTCCCCCGTGTCGACCATGAGGATATCCACTGATGGTCTCGATCGCTGTCGGCGTGACGATCCTCCTCTTCATTCTGCTGCTGGCGGGAATGCCTGTGGCTTTCACGATGCTGATCACCGGCGCCGTTGGCCTCTACGCGACGGGTGGCATCTACCCGTTGATCGGCGTCATCAAGGCGGCGCCTTACGAGCACGTCACCAGCTACACGCTGTCGACGCTGCCGATGTTCGTGCTGATGGCCGAGTTCCTCACCGCCGGCCGCTTCACGCGGGATCTGTTCACCGCCTCCCACAAATGGCTCGGCCACATGCGCGGCGGCATCGCCTATGCAGCGGTCGCCGGCGGAGTGATGCTGTCGGCCGTATCCGGCTCAAGCACGGCCGCCGCCGGAACACTGGCCGCGGCCGCCCATCCGGAGATGCGCCGCTACGGATATGACGACAGCTTCTCGACCGGTGCGCTGGCCGTGATCGGCACTCTTGCCATCATGATTCCACCATCGATCGGGCTTGTCCTTTTCGGGGTCTTTACCGAGACTTCGGTTGGCGCGCTGCTGATGGCTGGCCTGTTGCCAGGCGGCCTGACCGCCATCGGCTACGCCATCACCATCGCGGTCATCGTGCGCCGCGATCCGAAAGCGGCGCCCACAGTCGCCGAACCGGTGCCGATGCGCGAGAAGATCGCAGGCCTCAAGCCTGTCTGGCCGATCCTGCTGTTGATGGCGCTGATGCTCACGGCAATCTATTCGGGAGCAATTACGCCAACGGAAGTCGGCGCCGTCGGCGCGTTGGCCGCTCTCGTCATCGCCGTCGCGATGGGCCGCATGGGGTGGCGGGAGTTTCTGCAGGCGCTGGCATCGGCAACCCGCAATTCTGCAATGATCCTCGCCATCATCGCGTGTTCGGCCGTTTTCGGCATCTTCCTGACGCTCACCGGTGTCACGCAGGATCTGCTGATGACGATCCAGGCGGCCGACATCCCGCCCTTCATGGTGCTGATGTGCGTCTTGCTGCTGTTGCTGGTGCTGGGCTTCTTTCTCGACCAGCTTGCCATCCTCGTCCTCACCCTGCCCCTCACATTCCCGCTTCTCTCCGGTCTCGGCTTCGAGCCGGTGTGGCTGGGCATCCTGTTCGTGAAGGCGGCGGAGATCGGGCTCATCACGCCGCCAATGGGCATCAACGTCTTCGTGGTCGCGAGCACGACGAAAGTGCCTGTCGGCAAGGTGTTTCGTGGCGTCTGGCCGTTCGTGCTCGTCGAACTGCTCATCCTCGCCATACTCGTCGCCTTCCCCGCGATTTCGCTCTGGCTGCCGGGACAGATGCGATGACCGGCATGCTGCTGGAGGGCGTCAAGGTCATCGAACTAGGCCAGAATCTTGCCGGGCCGTTTGCCGGCGAAATCCTTGCCGACCTCGGCGCCACGGTGGTCAAGGTGGAAAAGCCGGAGGGCGGGGACGACGCGCGCCGCTGGGGACCGCCGGTCTCGGACGACGCCTCCGCCGCCTTCCACGCCATGAACCGCAACAAGCTCTCGGTGGTGCTCGACCTCACGATTGCGGAAGACCGGCAAAAGCTGGAGCGCTTGATCGCGGAGAGCGACATGCTGATCCACAATCTGCGGCCGGGCGTCATGCACAGGCTGGGGCTTGGACCGGCGGAGACCACGGCCCGCCACCCGCGCCTGATCTATTGCGACATGGGGGCTTTCGGGCATGTCGGGCCGCTCAAGGACCGTCCGGGCTACGAACCCCTGATGCAAGCCTTTTCCGGGCTGATCAGTGCCAATGGGCACCCCGATGGGCCACCCGCGCGATTGGGCGCCTCGGTGGTCGATCTCGGGACCGGCATGTGGACCGTGATCGGTGCGCTCGCCGCCCTGTTCCGCCGAGGCACCACCGGCACGGGCTGCGTGATCAACACGTCACTGTTCGAGACGGCGCTTCTATGGTGCGGCTTCCATCTCGTCACCTATATGACCGGGGGAGGTTTGCCCGTTCGCCACGGCACCGGCCATCCCCTCCTGGTGCCCTACCAGGCGTTCGAGACGGCCAACGGGCCGCTGGTCATCGCCGCCGGAAACGATCGGCTGTTCAAGCGCCTCGCAGAGGTTCTCGGCCACCCGGAATGGGGCACGGACCCGCGCTTCCTCACCAACGAGGACCGCAGCCGCAACCGCGACGTCCTGCTTCCGATGGTCGCCGAAGCGGTAGCCGGGTGCACGAAGGAAGACCTCTCGGAGAGGCTGGAGGCAGCCGGCATGCCCTGCGCGCCCATCCACACGGTCGACGAGGTGCTGGCCCATCCCCAGACGCAGGCGCTTGAAATCCTTCAGCAGGCGCCGGGCATGGACCTTCGCCTTGTCGGCATGCCGATCTCCTTTGACGGAGAGCGGCCCGCCCACCGCAAGAACGCGCCGGCGCTCGGAGAAGACACGGACGACATCTTCCGTGTCTCCAAAAAGGGTCAGTAGGATTTCGGCAGGCCCAGCGCCCGCTCCGCGACGTGGCAGAGGATGAGTTCCTCGCTCACCGGCGCGATGAAGTTGAGAATGCTTTCCCGGAAATAGCGCTCGACATGGTACTCCCTGGCGAAGCCGAAGCCCCCATGCGTGCGCACCGCGCGAAACGCCGCGTCGAACGATGCCTGGCTGGCGAGGTACTTGGCGCTGTTGGCTTCCAGTCCGCACGGCTGGCCGCTGTCGTAAAGCCACGCGGCCTTGAACAGCATCAGTTCCGCCGCCTGCAGGCGCATCCAGATGTCTGCGAGCGGATGCTGGATTGCCTGGTTCTTGCCGATCGGACGGCCAAATACCACGCGTTCGTTCGCATAGGCGGCGGCCTTCTCCAGAACCGCCTGCCCCGCCCCGATGGCGCTTGCCGCCGCAACGATGCGCTCGGCATTGAGACCATGGAGCAGCACGCGAAACCCCTCGCCCTCGCCTCCGATGCGATCCTGCTCCGGCACCTCCAGCCCATCAATGAAGATCGCATTCGAATCCACCGCCTTGCGCGCCATCTTCTCGATCTCCCGAACCTCGATCCGGTCGCGGTCGAAGCGGGTATAGAAGACAGTGATGCCATCCGTGGGTTTGGCGCAGTCCGCCAGCGGCGTTGTCCGCGTCAACAGAAGGATGCGGTCGGCTTCCTGCGCCGTCGATGTCCACACCTTGCGGCCATTGACCACATAACCGTTGCCCTTGCGCGTCGCGAAGGTCGTGATGTGCGTGGTGTCGAGCCCGGCGTCAGGTTCGGTCACCCCGAAGCAGGCGCGCTCGTCACCTGCGATCAGCGGCGGAAGCATGCGTTGCTTCTGTTCTTCCGTTCCGAAACCCACGACCGGCTGCAGCCCGAAGATGTTGATGTGGACGGACGAGGTCGCGGCGAGACCCAGGCGGCCGATCTCCTTCATCACGATCGCGGCTTCCGTGATACCGAGGCCCGCGCCGCCATAGGCCTCAGGAGTCGTCACACCGAACCAGCCATTGCGGGCAACTGCCGAGGCGAAATCATGCGGGAACTGGCCATCGCGATCCCGCTCCAGCCAGTAGGCGTCATCGAAAGGTTCACAGATTCGACGCACTGCCTCCTGGATGGCGCGCTGCTCTTCGCTCAGGACGAAGTCCATTCTTGGTTCTCCCATTTCTGCCTTGAAGCCTGTCAGCCCTCGTTTTCGGGGCGCACTGTCGGTCGCCAGTCATCTGCTGAGCGCTCGAAGACATTGGCGATGCGACGACGCAGCAGGAAAAGATCGCTGCGGATAAGGCTGCGATGCGCCATCACCGGTGCCGTGGCACCGACCTCGGTCAACGTCGAGTCGAGTTGAACGATCGGCGTCGCCAGCGGCACTTCCAGGAGCCTGGCAACCTCGTGCCCGGCGAGATTGACCGTCATCACCTGGTCACCGACGAGATGCACCAGCCCGGTGTGATCGCGCACCAGCTGGGCATATAGCCGGGTTGTGTCGAGCCCTTCGGGGATCATCTCGAAATAGCGGCGCGGCATGATGAAATCGACGATCGAATACGGCTTGTCCTCGAACAGATGCAGCTTGCGGGCGCTGACAAGCGGGCCCTCCGCCTCGGGAATGAAGCGGGCCGGCCCATAGCCACGCGAGCACTCGGCATGGCCGACGATGCGGATCGAGAACCGTGCGTCGAGGTTGAGCTGGTCGTGGCCCGGCGCCTGCGGGTTGGCGCTGCGTGCCGGCGGCGAGCGCAGGACGTAGGTGCCGCGTCCTCGCTGGCTGGACAGATAACCTTCCTCCTGCAGGATGCCGATCGCCTGCCTGACTGTTGCGCGCGCCACGCCATAGGATTCCTGAAGCGCTGGAAGCGGTGGGATTTGGGCGCCGATCGTCCATTCGCCCTGTCCGATCAGGTCGCGGAAAAGGCTCGCCAGCTTTACATAGAGCGGGATGCCGTCGTCCTGGCTGAATGCGCCGACCCTGTTCACCTCAACCTCCGCGTCATCGCCCCGAAAAGACCGGAGCGCGGCGTTCGTGCACGGCCCTGATGCCTTCGCGGAAGTCGTCTGTCTCGAAGTGGATGCGCTGTTCGGCTATCTCGCGCTCGATCGCCGCGCGAACCAGCGCTCCGCGATCTCCCATCAAGGTACGCCGCATCGACTGCACGGCGATCGGTGCGTTGGCCGCGATTTCGCCAGCCAGCGCCATCGCCTCGTCGTCCAGGGTGTCGGCCGGCACCACCTTCTCGGCCAATCCGATCTCGAGCGCCTTCTCGGCGCTCACACGGCGGCCGGTCTGGAGCATGAGCGATGCTGCCTGCAAGCCGACGACGCGCGGCAATGTCGCGGTGATGCCAAATCCGGCATGAATCCCCAATCGGGCGAAGTTGGCGGAGAACCATGCCTGCTCGCTGGCGATGCGGAAGTCGGCGATAAGCGATACGCCGAGCCCGCCGCCGATCGCAGCACCCTGTATGGCAGCGACGACAGGCTTCGAGATATCGAAGAGCGCGATGGCGCTGCGGTAGATGCGCATCGCTGCGTCGGCGTCAACACCGTTGCCGTCATCGCCGAATTGGGCCCCGGCGCAGAAGCTCTTGCCTTCGGCGCGCAGCACGATTGCACGGCAGCTTGAGTCCGCCTCAAAAGCGCTGAAGGCAGACAGCAGCACCTCGACCGAGCCGCCGTCGAAATAGTTGTGAGGCGGCCGGTTGACGGTGACCACCCCGACATGCCCTTCCAGCCGGGCCGTGACCTGCTCTTCCGCCATATTTAGCCGACCTTTCGCGTCGCCTGATCCGGCTGCTCCGAGAAATCGCGGATCACGCCGCGCGCATGCAGCGCCTCGATCTGCTCGTCGGTCAGCCCGACCTCACGCAGCACCTCCAGCGAATGCTCGCCGATCTCCGGAGGATGCCGGTCCGCGCTGGTCTCGACATCGCGCACGGTGAACGGCGCGCGCATCCAGCGCAGACGTCCCTGCGATGGATGATCGTATTCCTCGAACAGCCCGACTGCTTTGAGGTGCGGGTCGTTCTCGAGGTCTTCCATCTGCAACACGGGCGCGGACGGGATGTCTAGTTCGTCGAACAAGGCGCGCCATTCCGCCGTCGTCCTGGTCGGCAGGATTTCCTGGGCGGCGATCTGATAGAGCCCGGCAATGTTGTTGGCCATCGCGTGCTGGTCGGCCATCAGCGGGCCGTCAAGCACGTCCTGCCTACCGGTTTCGGTCAGGAAACGCCGCCAGTGTTCAAACTTGTAGACGCCATGGACGATATAGCCGTCCTTGGTCGGCGCCGGCTGTCGATGTGGGCTCATCACCCGCTTATACCCAAGCCCTGCTTCTGCAGGCACATAGCTGTGACCGTTGAGGTGCTGGTTGAGCACGACGGTGACGGCAGCCTCGAACATCGGCGTCTCGATATAGCAGCCCTTGCCGGTCGCGCGTTGCCGATGAAGCCCTGCGAGCATCGCTTGCCCGAGCATCAGCGCGACGACCTTGTCGACGATCGCGAGCGGCAGAAATGTCGGCTTGCCCGATCCGACGCCGTTGACGGCGGCCAGCCCGGAATAGGCCTGTATGATGTCGTCGAAGGCGGGAAAATCGGCGTAGGGCCCGTCCTGGCCGAAGCCGATCGCGGCGCAATATACGACCTTCGGATTCAGCGCCTTGACGGCATCGTAGCCCAGCCCAAGCCGCTCGATCGCCTTGACGCGCATGTTGTGGACGACGATGTCGGCGTCGCGCAACAGCGCGTTCAGGGTCTCGCGCGCCTCCGGGTCCTTGAGATCGAGCGATATGCTGCGCTTGTTGCGATTGACCGACATCCATTGGGCGGTCATCCCACGCTTCCGTCCAAGCCCGAGCTGGCGGTAGTAGTCTCCATCGAGAGATTCGACCTTGATGACATCGGCACCGAAGTCGCCGAGGAACTGGGTCGCATAGGGCGCCATCAGGATATGCCCGATCTCAACGACTTTCACGCCGTCCAGGAATTTCATCATGAGGCGGCATCCTCCCTCTTACGCTGCACCGTTTACGGCCAAATGATCAATAGTATGTATGACCATATGTTTGACGTCAACGATGCGGGAGAGCTGCCTGGGGAGAACGGACGATCACTACAGCGTGGAGCCGGACATGCGAGAGGGGCACGCGGCCCGACGGCCCCGTGCCCCTCACAATGCTTCCCGATTCTGTCAGCTCAGTCGCGTGCCCACGTCGACGGCGCCGTCCACCTGTTGAGTGGTCCACCATGTCTCGAGCAGGGAGTCCGGCCAGTTGATGTGCAGTGACCGATCGAAGATCAGGAATACGAGCAGCGTGAGGCTGGCGGCCAGGGCCAGCGTCAGTCCCCACGATTCGCGCCGTTCCAGGCGCATGTAGGCGCAGACGAAGATCGGTATCGTGACATAGATTCCGACGACGGCGATCGCGGCGATGAAGAACACGATGTAGCCGAAGAACGTCAGCAGCCTCCAGGCGACAAGCCGTGGCTCGAGGTCCGAAAAGTCGGACGTGGAATCCATATGAACTTCGTCAGCGCCAGCGCCTTGATGCTGCGCATCGGCCGTGTGCTGCCGTGTCAGGATCAGCGCGAAGAAGCTGATCGCGCAGCATGTCAATGTGACAGAGCCGGCAAGAAGCGGCCCGATCTTCGCGCTCCAGTCCCAGGTGGAGGCCACCAAGACCATCGCACCAACTGTTGCGAACACGAGCAGGTAGAACAGGTCTGAAGAGGCGAAACGCGGCGCACCGATCGAGCCGATCGCGCCCTTCAGACCCCTTGACTGCCGGATACGGCGAACCAGCGGCACGATGAACAGCAGCACGCTCGTGAGCAGCAGCACGACGACAAGCGGTCGCTCCAGCCACTCGGCTCCATAACGGGAGTTCGAGATGAAGAGGTAGCGCTCCATCAGTCCGCCGAGCACGAAACCCAGGATGAGCGGCGGACGAGGCCAGCGCAGAAACTTCATGATGCAGCCGAGCACGACGAAAAAGAGCAGCGCGTAGAGATCGCCCCAGCTCTGCCGCGACTGATAGGCGCCGATGAACACGAAGACCAGAACCGCTGGAATGACGAGCGTGTATCGAAGCTGGGCAATCTTGGCGAGTTGCCCTGAAAACAGGATACAGATACCCGCGCCGAGAATGTTTGCCAGCGCCACTGACCAGATCATCACATAGGTGACGTCGAGGTTCTTGCTCAGCATATCCGGTCCAGGCACCAGCCCGTGGATCAGGAAGACGCTCAGCAGCACCGCCATGGATGCCGATCCGGGCACCCCGAAGGCGATCGTCGGCACCAGCGCGCCGGCGGTAAGTGCATTGTTGGCCGATTCCGGCGCGATGACGCCGCGAACGTCGCCTTTGCCGAATGTCTTTTCGGCGCCCTTGATGGTCTGCAGGGCCCAGCCATAGGCGATCCAGTCGACGACGGCCGAGCCGAGGCCGGGAATGGCGCCGACCGCCGCGCCGATGCCACCACCGCGCACCGCCAGCCACCAGTGTGTGCAGGCATCCCGGATACCCTGCATCGTGCCCTTCTTGGTATCGTATCCGCTGCTGGCGATGGAGGCGCGGCGCACGGCGAGATCGGCAAGTTCGGGGATCGCGAACAGGCCGAGCACGATCGGTACGATCGGCAGGCCATCCCACAGATACAGCGTATCGAAAGTGTAGCGCAGTGTGCCCGTCTGCGGGTCGGAACCGATCATCGACAGCATGACCCCGATGCCGGCTGCGACCAGCCCGCGCATGGGGGACGTCCCCGAAAGAACAGCGACCATGGCAAGGCCAAAGACCGCGAATCCGAATAGCTCTGGAGAGGCGATGAAGCGCATCACCGGCCTCAGGATGGGTATAGTCAGGGCGAGGATCGCGGCGCCGACCAGCCCGCCGATGAGGGAGGCGGTAAACGCCGCGCTCAGCGCGCGGCCGGCCTCGCCCTTCTTGGCCATCGGGTTTCCGTCCATGACCGTTGCCTGCGCGCCGGCCGTACCTGGCACCCCGAAGAGAACCGCGGGGATCGTGTCGCTGGTTCCAACCACCGCCGACATGCCCAGCAGCACGGCGAATGCCGCATAGGGATCCATCGTGAAGGTGTAGGGCAGCAGCAGTGCCATGCCGACGAGGCCGCCGATGCCGGGAATGATGCCAAGTACCAGTCCCATTAAGACGCCGAGCCCGAGCATGAGCAGGCGGAACGGGTCAGCCAGGGTGTGAAGCGCATCGGCCGCAGCGCCGAGGATGCTGACTTCCATTGTCTAGATTCCTTGCATCATCGAAATGTCGAAAGGATGCTTTGGCGCTCGAGCAACAAGCACGCCGGATCGGCGGGAGCGGGGCATCGGATGGATGCCCCGCTCGTCATCAAGCGAAGCCGGTTCTATTCCAGCGCTTCGGCCAGCTTCTTGACCAGTTCCGGCGACGTCGCGTACGCCTCCTGGTACACCTTCTTCATCTCATCGCCCGTGAGCGGGGAGATTTCCAGCTTGGCGCTTTCGGCTTCCTTGAGGAAGTCCGGATCCTCCATCGTGTCCATGAACGCCTGCTGCAGCGCGTCGAGGCGGTCTTCCGGGATACCTGGAGGCGCCATGAACGGGCGGCCCATGATCTGCGGCGACAGGACGAGGTTCAGCATCTGCTTCTGATCCTGGGTCTCCGCGATGTCGACGATCACCGGCACCTCGGGGATGTCGGGGTGGCCTGCCACGGCATTCTGCACCAGAACCAGCAGGTCGCCGCTCTCGATTTCAGCCGTGTAGGTCGCCTTGACGCTGGTCCACGACCAGCCACAGCGTCCGTCTACCTCGCCATTTTCGATCGCCATGTTGACGTCGTTTCCGCCTGGATAACCCTTCACCAGCTTGAACTTCGTGCCCATGACGGCATTGAGAAGCTTGACGTGCTGCTCGGATTCGGTGCCCGCGCCAAAGCCGCCGACCACGAGTTCCTTGTCCATCAGGTCGGAAAACTGGGTGACGCCGGCCGATGCCTTGGCGATGCAGACCGACACTTCCTGGTTGGCACTGCCGACATAGTTCAGGTCATCCGAGTTCTCGAACTGCGGACCGGGATTGCCGAACAACGGGTCGAGCGGCACGCCGCGCGCAATCGTTCCGAACACGGTGCCGTCCTTCGGCGCGACGCCATAAAGCCAGTTTGCGAGCGCGACGCTGCCGGCTCCCGTCATGTTCTTGACGATGACGTCTGGATTGCCGGGAATGTGCTTGCCGATATGGTTGGCAAGAAGCCGGGCATAGATGTCGTAGCCGCCGCCGGCGGAGAAACCGACATAGATTTCCACGGTCTTGCCTTCGTAGAAATCACTGATTTCGTCCGCCGAGGCGGGGCTTGCCGAAAACGCTGCCAATACGCCCAGCACCGCGCCGGCCATCGCGCCGCGAGTCGAGGTCTTGCCGTAGTGAGTATGGTTCATGTCTTCCTCCCGTTCAGTGTTTTGCCCTAAGTGGCGGGCCACCCTAAGAATTGCGAAAGCGATTTTCCCATCACCTGCTCGAGGTCCTTCCCGGACAGGAAATCGAGTTCTTCAGTGAACATCGTCACCGCCTGGCGGTATGAACAGCCAGCTGGAAGGCGCGAGAAATCGGTGCCCCAGAAGCAGCGTTCGACGCCGAAACCCTCGATGATTCGGCGCAGCGGTTCGTGGAGGTTTCTGTAGGGGTATGGCTCCGACGAATAGCAGGGCAGCGCCGAGACCTTCACCGAGACATTCGGGAACTTCGCGAGCGCCAGCAGCCGGTCGGCTGCGGCAAGCGCCCTGTCGTCCATGGTTTCGCGCGCGAATCCCATATGGTCGATGACGATGCGCAGGCCGGGGTGGCATTCGGCGATCTCGGCAAGCTTAACCAACCCGTCCGGTGCGTGCACCATCGCCGGCAGGCCGAGACGTTCGAGTTCGGGCCAGATCCAGTCGGCGGCGCCGTTGGTCAGCATCGGACCATCATTGTCGCGATGGAAGGTAAGGCGAACGCCGAGCATCCCCCGCTGTTGCGGGAACTGCGCCAGCAGCTCCGGAGCCTCAGGCTGGTCGATCAGCAGCCTGCCCATCACCGCGAACCGGTCTGGATAGTCCCTTGCAGCTTCAAGGCAGAGGTCGTTGCGTCCCCCTTCCAGCGATGGCGGCACCAGGATCGCAGCGTCCACGCCGGCCTCGTCCATGAGGCCGATGAGCATTTCGGCGGAAAGCGGCACCGGCAGATGCGCGCGCTTCTCCATCCCCTTGGCCCACGGCCTTTCGGGGGTATTTTCGGCCCAGATATGCACTTGCGCGTCGAGAATCATTCGGCGTCCTCGGAAACCACGTTGTTAGAGAGCGTGCCGATGCCGGAGATCGAGATGTCGACCCGGTCTCCCGGCACGAGATTGCGCGGCAGTTCATCGGTGCCAAGCCAGACGACGTCTCCCGGCGAAAGGGTGTTGGTCTCGGAAATCGCGCTGATCACCTCGCCGGCGTCGAACAGCATGTTGCCGGTGTCGAATTCATGCGCGACTTCGCCATTGATACGAACCGTCGTTGTCATATGAGACGGGTGGATACCCGTGGCGATGTACGGGCCCATCGGTTTGAAACTGTCGGCGTTCTTGCCGCGCAGATTGGTGGGATCGTTCTTCTGCCAGTCGCGCTCGGTGACATCGTTGCCGATCGTCCAGCCAAAGATGAAATCCCACGCCTCCTGGGGGGAGACACGGCGCGCCGTGCGCCCGATCACCGCCACCAACTCGCCCTCGTACTGAAAGGAAGGTCCTGAGCCGCGTGGCTTGACGATGTCGGCCCCCGTCGGCACCAGCGCACTGTTGGCGCGGTAGCCGACACGCGGCCGATCATAGAATTTGGGCGGCGTGCCACGCACTTTCGACCGTTCGACGACATGGTTCGAATAATTCGAGCCGATCGCATAAAAGGTCCCCGGCATAACCGGCACCAGCATCGAAACGTCCCCAAGGGGAAAGCGATCGTCGGTCTCGGAGTATTTTTCGAAGGGCGATCCGTCAACGCGGACGACATATTCGTCATCGACGATCCCGAAATGGGAAGCGCCATTGATCGCAAATCGACACCATAGGGTCATGCCGACTGTTTCCTCCCTCGTCTGCACTGGGTCGCATGATCAGCCCGGGGCAGCAGGCTTGGCAAATGGGAGTTTTGGTTCATGCCGATGAACAACTTGCATCCCTCTTGCCATTCGCTGCGTATGATGCACGTGCTTCATGGGCGCCGTGGCGCAAGCGGCGCACCGATAAGTAGGAGCGTGCATGAGGATCGACTTTCTGGGCATCCAGGCATTTGCGGCGATTGCCGAACGCGGCAGCTTTCGCCTGGCCGCGGCCCATCTGAATCTTTCGCAGACCGCGCTCAGCCACCGGATACGCAAACTGGAGGCCGATCTCGGCGCAAAGCTGTTTTCACGCGCGGCCCATGGCGTTTCTCTCACGCCGGTCGGCGCGCAGTTCCTGCAGCGGGTCAAGGGCTCTCTCGAAGACTTTTCCGATGCGGTGGAATCGCTGCGCAAGAGCGGGGAAGAAAAGACCAAGCAGATATCGATTGGCTGCCTGCCGTCGATCACGCCGAGCCTGATGGAGAGCGTGCTGCCCGCGTTTCATGCCCGTCATCCCGACGTCTACGTCCGGATTTGCGACAACGAAGTCCAGGAACTGGACAATCTGGTCACCCACGGAACCATCGAGTTCGCCGTCAGCCTGGCAATGGCCTACCGCAGCGACTTCGACGTCACCGTGCTGGGACGTGAGAATTTCGTGCTGATCTGCCCGCGTGGCACGCAACTTCCCCAGGACAATGTTGGGTGGGACAATCTCCACGAACTGCCGATGATCCGTATCAACAGCCGCAGCGACAACCGCCAGATCATCGATGACGCGCTGGCAGGGCGCCGGGATACGATCAACTGGCGTTACGAGGTGCGCCGGGTGCATACTGCGATCGCCTTGGTGGAAGCCGGCCTCGCATGTGCGGCTGTTCCTTCCCTGGCGCTGGACACGAGAAGCACGTCTCGCCTGCAGGTCGTGCAATTGCGCAATCCCTCCGTCGCCCGCCAGATCTGCACCATCTCCAAGAAGGACGAGCCGATGTCGCCTCTGGCAGCCGAACTCTATCGCCTCACCGCCAGGAGCCTTGGTGACCAGTTGACGTCCTCGTCGCGCCGTCGCGAGCGAACCGGCGCGTGATCCGCATTGGGGCGATCAGACGTCGCGTGAGAATTCCTTCACGACGGCATCGGTATTCTGGCCAAGCGCCGGCACGGCTCCCAATCGCGCCGGCGTGCCGTCGACAAGCGCACCTGGGGCCAGCATCCTCACGGGCCCCACTGGCGTGTCGACCTCCACGAAGCGGTTTTGTGGGTGGGCAGCAAGATCGTCCATGGACGAAATCCTGCCGTAGGCGATGCGTGCCTGTTCGAGACGCTTGGCGATCTCGTCCCGCGAAAGACCAGCAAGAGCCTCGCGGATGATCGCGTCAAGCCCGGGACGATTGGCGACCCGGAGGCTGTTGCTTCCAAAGCGCGGATCCCCGGCGAGCGCCGCCTGCCCGAGCACCTGAGCGCAGAATTGTGCCCACTCCCGCTCGTTCTGGATCGCCAGCAGGATTTCGCGGCCATCCTTGCCCGAATAGACGCCGTAGGGGGCGATCGTAGGGTGGTTAAGACCGCTGCGCACCGGTTCCTTGCCGCCATAGACATGCTGGAGATACGGCACGTTCATCCAATCGGCCAGCGCGTTGAAGAGCGATACGGCGATGTGTCGGCCCTCTCCTGTGCGCATTCGGCCGAGAAGCGCCTGGAGTACCGCCTGGTATGCGGTCATGCCCGCCGCGATATCGCACACCGAGACACCGACCCGCGCCATTCCCTCCGGTGTCCCCGTGATGGCCGACAGCCCGGTTTCCGCCTGCACCAAAAGGTCATAGGCCTTGAGGTCACGATAAGGTCCTTCTTCTCCGTAGCCCGAAATGGATACGGTGATCAGACGCGGATGCCGGGCGCGCAGATCGGCTGGCGAGAAACCGAGCCTGTCGATAGCTCCGGGCGCCAGGTTCTGCACGAACACGTCGCTGCGCGCGATCAAGTCGTCGAGGACGGCGCGCGCGGAGTCCTCGCGCAGGTCGAGACAGACCGACTCCTTGCCACGGTTGAGCCAGACAAAATAGGCGCTCTCGCCATTGACGAGACTGTCGTAGCCACGGGCGAAATCGCCTTCCGGCCGCTCGATCTTGATGACGCGCGCACCGGCATCCGCAAGGCGCGAGGACAAGTAAGGGGCGGCCACCGCCTGTTCGACGGAGACGACCATGATGCCCTCGAGATCCTTGCAGTCCATGCGGACTCCTCCATGCTTTTTCACTGGCTCATTTAAGGCGAGCCCTCCAGTCATGCAGTCAGGATCGACGAAACCCGCCGGCACTTCAATCGACCGATGCACGAAATCACCTGTCGTCGCGACAGGAATTCTGTATTTCTCATCACCGTCGTTGCGGCGACCGGCAGACAATGCCGGAGGTAGGAGGTTCGGCGCCTCCCCTTAGAGACAATGAAGGACGGGAGGAGAGGATGTCGATCACCATGACGCTCGCGGGGTTCGCGGCCGAAACGCAGGCGAAAGCCATTCCCGTGGAAGCGCGCCAGCGAGCCCTTGCGCTCACGAGCGACCTCGTCGGATCGATCGTCCGGGCAGCAGGCGAGTCCGAATCGACACCTTCGGTCCTTGCAATGCTGCGGCGCCTCGGCATGGATGGCGAAGGCGCGTGTACCGTCTTCGGCATGAACCGGCGTTATGGCGGCGCTGCCGCCGCGCTGCTCAACGGCATGCTCGGCCATTCGCTGGACTTCGACGACACCCATGCCGACAGTTCGCTTCACCCCAGCGCGCCAGTTGTCCCTGCAGCGCTCGCCGCCGCCGAGCTGAGCGACGCGTCGGGCGAAGATCTGCTCGCGGCCATCGTCGTCGGTTTCGAGGTCGCCTGCCGTCTCGGAATGGCGCTCGACCCGACCGCGCACTATGCGCGTGGCTTTCATCCTACCGCTACCGCCGGCAACTTCGGGGCTGCTGCGGCCGCTGGCCGCCTGTTCGGGCTCGACCGGCAAAAGATGGCGTCAGCCTTCGGGGTTGCCGCCAGCCAGGCTTCCGGATCGCTGCAGTTTCTGGAGAATGGCGCCTGGAACAAGCGCTACCAGGTCGGCGAAGCAGCGATGAAGGGCCTCATGGCCGCAACGCTTGCCGCGGAGGATTTCGTCGGTGCGGCGGAAGCGCTGGACGGCCGCCACGGTTTCCTGAAGGGCTACAGCGATGGTGCCAATCCCGAGCGCGCCGCGGCGGGACTGGGCGATGTCTGGGAAACAATGCGCATCGGCGTCAAGCCGTATCCCGCGTGCCGCTACACCCACGCAGCCGTCGACGGCATCCTTGAACTGCGGCAGCGCCACGGATTGCGCGCCGATACGGTCACGCGCGTATCCGTCGGCCTGCATCGCAACGGCATGGCTCTGGTCGGAGACCCCGCCGCCGCCAAGCGGCGGGCACGCAGCATCGTCGACGGGCAGTTCTCGATGCCCTTCGCGGCCTCGGTCGCTCTCCTGAAAGGCGGATTTGGCTGGGACGACTACGACCTGCTCGGTCGTCCCGAGGTCGATGCGCTGTCGGACAAGGTCGACACCTGGCGCGACGAGAGCCTCGAAGGGCTTGCGCACCCCTTTGGCGCCAGCCTGGTGGTCGAAGCATCCGGCCTGCGCCACGAACTGCGTATCGCGGACCCGTCCGGTGAGCCTGGCACCTTTCCCGACGACGACGCACGCGCCGCCAAGTTCGATGCGCTTGCAGGCCCGGTGCTCAATCGTGACGCGGCCACGCTTCGGCAGCGCCTGGTCAAGCTCGCAGATGCGCCATCAGTGCGTGCCCATCTCGCCATGTCCTGACAGAAGACCGGAGTATCCCGTGATCGACATAGCCGACCCCAAGGAATCTTATCTGGACATCAGGGAAGGCGTGCGTTCGCTCTGCGCTGATTTTCCCGCCGAATATCACCGCAAGGTAGACGAAGCCCGGGCCTATCCGGAAGAATTCGTCGATGCCCTGACCAGGGCTGGATGGATGGCGGCGCTGATACCCGAAGACTATGGCGGTTCAGGGCTCGGGCTTGCGGAGGCGTCTGTGATCATGGAGGAGATCAACCGCGCGGGCGGCAATTCGGGTGCCTGCCACGGCCAGATGTACAATATGAACACGCTGATCCGGCACGGATCGGAGGAGCAGCGCCGGGCCTACCTGCCGAAGATCGCCGCCGGCGAACTGCGCCTTCAGTCGATGGGCGTTACTGAACCCACGACGGGCACCGATACCACAAACCTGAAGACCACCGCCGTGCGCAAAGGCGACCGCTACGTGGTCAATGGCCAGAAGGTCTGGATCAGCCGTGTCCAGCATTCCGACCTGATGATCCTGCTCGCGCGAACCACTCCCGTCGACGAGGTAGCCAAGCGCTCCCAGGGCCTGTCGATCTTCCTCGTCGATGTGCACGAGGCGATGAAAAAGGGAATGACGGTCAAGCCGATCCTTAACATGGTCAACCACGAGACCAATGAACTGTTCTTCGACGATCTGGAGATTCCCGCCGAGAACCTGATCGGGGAGGAAGGACAGGGGTTCAAGTACATCCTGACCGGCCTCAATGCCGAGCGCGCCCTGATCGCCGCCGAATGCATCGGCGACGGATACTGGTTCACGGACCGCATCGTGGAATACACCAAGACCCGCATGGTGTTCGGTCGTCCCATCGGCCAGAACCAGGGTGTGCAGTTCCCCATCGCAGAGGCATATATCGAAGTCGAGGCCGCCAACCTGATGCGCTGGCAGGCATGCCGCAAGTTCGATGCCGGCCTGCCCTGCGGCGCGGAAGCGAACATGGCCAAATACCTCGCGGCCAAGGCGAGTTGGGAGGCGGCCAATGCATGCCTGCAGTTCCATGGTGGATTCGGCTTCGCCTGCGAATACGACGTCGAGCGCAAGTTCCGGGAGACGCGCCTCTACCAGGTTGCACCAATCTCGACCAACCTGATCCTCAGCTATGTCGCCGAGCACATACTGGGCCTGCCGCGCTCCTACTGAGAGGTCGAGACATGCACACAGAGCTCGATGTGGATCATCTCAAGAGCTGGATCGGGCGTGCGCAAACGCGAACGGATACGATAACCCCGCGACTGGCCAGCAGCCTGGCAGCCATCCTCGACGACACGGAAGCGCTCGCGGGAGGCGATCCGGCCCCGGCCGGGATCCATTGGTGCCTGGCGCCCGACATCGCACCTATGTCCGGCTTGGGAACGGATGGTCACCCGGCACGCGGTGGTTTCCTGCCGCCGGTGCCACTGGCACGGCGGATGTGGGCCGGCGGCAAGCTGCATTACCATGATGTCTTTCGGGTCGGGGATCTGGTCGAACGGCGCTCAACGGTTTCCAACGTCGACGTGAAGGCCGGGCGCAGCGGCACGCTGTGTTTCGTGACAGTCACCCACGAGTACCACGTCGGAACCAGGCTCATTCTCGGTGAGCAACACGATATCGTCTTTCGCGAAATCGCACCCGCCCTCGCCCCGCAACCGCCTTCGCGGACGACGCCCGGCGATATGCGACGCGAAGTCGAGGCTGATCCCGTGCTGCTTACACGCTACTCGGCGGTGACGTTCAACGGCCACCGCATTCATTACGACCGCGACTATACCCGGGAGCACGAGCTTTATCCCGGATTGCTGGTCCACGGTCCGCTGCAGGCGACCTACATGCTGCGCCAGGCGCAAGAGATATTCGGCGGAAAGCTGCCTTCCACCTTCGTTTTTCGGGGACGCACGCCGCTTTATGACGGCCAGACCATAAGCATCAACGCCAGCCATGGCGCCGATGGTGCGCTGTCACTGTGGGTGGCGGCGGAAAACGGTGTCGTCACGATGGACGGCACCGCCACCGCACCAGAGTAAGCGCGCCCTCAGGCTTCGCGATCGATTGTGATTTCGCCGATGCGTGCCTGGATTTCCGGCAGGGCAAGCACGCGTTGCGCCAGGTCGTGCGGCATCGTCAGCGTGGTCCGCCCCGCTGCATCGTCGGAAGGAGCCGAGAGGCTCGCGATCATGCCGCCGGCAATCGTATTGTTGGTCTGCGGGCTCACGAGAATGAAAGCGCCCGTGTCGCGGCAGTCGGCGAAACGGTCAAAGACGACGTCCTCGTCGAAGCGCAGGCGCAGGCGGCCGATCGAATTGACCGGCAGCGTCCTGGCATTGGACCACCGACCCGTAGACAGGTCGTATATGTGGTTGACGGCGATGCGCGCCCGCAGGTGGCGACCCGCCGCCTTGAGCCAGACCCGCGCGCCGTCGCTCAACCCCTCGGATTGCAGCGTCACAACCGTCGCCTCGAACGACTTGCCGAGCAATGGCTCCGCCCCATGCGTCGCGAGGATATCGCCGCGCGCGGCGTCGACCGGACGATCGAAGACGAGAGTGACAGCATCGCCGGAGGTCGCGGTCGCGATGTCGCCATCAAAGGTGACGATGCGCGACACGCCAACGGTCTCGCCGGATCGGGCGACGATCAGCCGATCTCCGACCGTGACGGTTCCAGCGGCAATCGTTCCCTGATAGCCGCGAAAGCTCTCGCCGGGACGCGACACACGCTGGATCGGCATACGGAACGCCAGCGTCGATGCCTCGCCCGCCTCGTCCGCCTCTTCGAGCGCCTGCACGAGCGTCGGGCCGCGGTACCATGCCATCGTGCCGGGCGCTTTCGCCACGACGTTCTCGCCCTTGAGCGCGGAAACCGGGATCGCGGTGATGCGCATATCGCCCAGCAATGCCGCAAAGTTGCGAAACTCGCGCTCGATTCGCTCGAACACGGTGGGGTCGTAGCCGACAAGATCGATCTTGTTGACGGCCAATATGACCTGCCTGATGCCCATCAGATGGACGATCGCGGCATGACGGCGTGTTTGCTCTAGCAGTCCCGCACGCGCATCGATCAACAGCACCGCCAGATCGGCGGTCGATGCCCCGGTCGCCATGTTGCGCGTGTATTGCGCATGACCCGGCGTGTCGGCGACGATGAACGCTCGCCGGCAGGTCTGGAAATAACGATACGCGACGTCGATGGTGATGCCCTGCTCCTGCTCGGCACGAAGGCCATCGAGCAGCAATCCGAAATCGGGCAGAGAGAGATCGTTCTGGCGCGAGCCTTTGGCAACGAGCGCGGCGCGATGGTCTTCGGCGAGCGACTTGGTGTCCCAAAGCAGCCGGCCGATCAGCGTCGACTTGCCATCGTCCACGCTGCCGCAGACCAGGAAACGCAGCCTGCGTCCGGACCGCTCCAGGTGCGCGCCTCCGGCTCCGGCCGGGCGGATGTCGAGGTCGAGCGCCATCAGAAATAACCCTCGAGCTTCTTCTTTTCCATAGATCCGACCTCGTCGCGGTCGATAGCCCGCCCCTGGCGCTCCGACACTGTCGCCGTGGTGATCTCGTCGATGATGTCGTCGATCGTCGTCGCCTGCGAGCGTATGCCGCCCGACAGTGCAAAACATCCAAGCGTGCGGAAGCGGATCATGTCTTCCTGCCGAACCTCGCCCGGCAGAAGCTCCAGCCGCGGGTCTTCCGCCAGAATGATCATGCCGTCGCGCTGCACGAATGGGCGACGCCTGGCGAAATAGAGATCGACGATCGGAATGTCTTCGGCGCGGATGTAGTGCCAGATATCGAGTTCGGTCCAGTTGGAGAGCGGAAACACACGCACGCTTTCGCCCTTGGCGATGCGGCCATTGTAGAGGTTCCAGAGTTCCGGGCGCTGGTTGCGCGCATCCCAGCGATGATCCGCCGTCCGGAAGGAGAAGATGCGCTCCTTCGATCGCGAAGCATCCTCGTCGCGCCGGGCGCCGCCAAACGCGGCATCGTAGCGGCCGGCATCGAGCGCCTGGCGCAGCGCCTCAGTCTTCATGATGTCGGTGAAGTAGGACGAGCCGTGCACGAACGGACTGAGCTTCTCCGCGGCTCCGCGAGGATTGGTGTGCACACGCAGATCGAGGGACAACTGCCGCGCGGTCCGGTCGCGGAAGTCGATCATCTGGGAAAACTTCCAGCCGGTGTCGACATGGAGCAGCGGGAACGGCACCGGCTCCGGATGGAACGCCTTGCGCGCAACGTGCAGCAACACCGAGGAATCCTTGCCGACGGAGTACAACATCACCGGGTTTTCGAACTCGGCCGCCACCTCGCGGAAGATGTGTATCGCCTCGTTCTCCAACGCCTTGAGATGCGGCGACAGACGCGGCCCGGGTTGTTCTTCGGTGGCGATGATGCGTGCGGCGGCTGTCATGAGATGGCTAGCTTGCTCTTTGGACGATCGGGGATGTGGTCGCGGAAGACTTGACGTGAAGGCCGCATTCGCGGGTCTGGTCCTGCTCCCACCACCAGCGGCCAGCTCGTTCCGGCTCGCCGGGCTTGATGGCACGGGTGCACGGTTCACAGCCGATCGACGGATAGCCACGTGCATGAAGCGGATTGAGCGGCACCGAGTGGGTTTCCGCGTAGGCGGCGATTTCCTCCAGGGACAGGTCGGCCAGCGGATTGACCTTGAGGAGCCCGCGCTCGCTGTCATACTCCGCCAGCGGGGTCTGTGCACGCGCGCCCGACTGGCCCCTTCTGACGCCAGTCAACCAGACGGCGGCACCGGCCAGCGCCCTGCCAAGCGGCTGAAGCTTGCGGACATCGCAGCAGGCATGGCGGGCCTCGATGCTGTCGTAGAAGCCGTCGCGTCCGTAGCGTTCGACATAGCCCGCAACGGCATCGCGCTCGGGGCGGAAACGCTCGATCCGGAGCCCGTACCGCGTTTCGGTTTCATCGATCAGTTCGGCGGTCTCGCGAAACAACCGGCCGGTGTCGAGCGTGACGATGTCTATCAAAGCACCGGATCGGGCGATGGCCGCGGTGACGACCTGGTCCTCGATGCCGAGGCTCGTGGTGAAGACCTTGCGGCCACCAAGACGGCCAACGATCTGCAGCCGATCTTCGAGATCGCGATTGCTCAGGTGAAGGGCGACCTGCGCCGCTTGTGCCGTGGGGTCCAACATGAGCCGAAGCATGCCCCGGCACCCATCGCGCGGACAGAAACGCAGCTCTCAATTTCGCCAAGCGGGGAGCAAAAAGCCCCATCATCGGCGCTCATGGCGAAAACGGATCAGCTCCTGAACGAAGTGGTGGCTTTGTCGCTGCCGGGTGCGCTCCCTCTTGACTCGATGGCGCTTGTATCTAATACTGATACGGTGTTTTTATATGCAAAACACTGTGGAGGAGAATCATGAGATTAAAACTTGCGGCCCTGGCCGCGGCAGTATCATTGCTTGCGGTGTCGCAGGCTGCGGCGCAGGAAGTCGTGCTGAAGTTCGGCCACGCGGCTGCGTCAAACCACCTGTTCAATGACGGGCTCGAAATGTTTGCGGAGGCCGTCGACGAGAAGACCGGCGGTCGCGTCAAGATCGAGATCTTCGGCGACCGGCAGCTTGGCGACGACAAGCAGCTTCTGGAAGGTGTCCAGCTCGGCACGGTGGATGGTGCATTGGTGTCCGTGCCGACCATGCCGCTCGTCGGCGCCGGCGCATTCGATGCGCTGCAGATACCTTTCGTGGTCGGAACCTACGAGGAGATGAGTGCCGCGCTGACCTCGCCTGTGGGCCAGCAACTGCTCGATAGCCTTGCCAGCCTGAACATCAAGGGACTGGGTTACTACGAGGCCGGGCAGCGTCATTTCCTGTCGCGCACCCGTGCGGTCGAGAATGTCGACGACTTCGCCGGCCTCAAGACCCGGATCGTGCCGACGCCGCTTCACAGGGCGACCTGGGAAGCAGTGGGCACCAATCCTATCGGAATGGCCTATGGTGAAATCTACTCGGGCCTCGAGACGGGGACGATCGACGCTGTCGAGATCAACCTGTCTTCCGCGCAGTCCGAGAGCTACTACCAGGCAGCCAAATACGCCACGTTGACGGGCCACTATTTCTGGCCGGGCGTGCTTATGATGGGGAGCGCGCGCTTCGACGCCCTGCCAGACGACATCAAGACGGCACTGGTCGAGGCCGGCGCCGAAACGATCGTGGCCCACTACGAGTTGGCCGCGTCACAGGAAGCCGAGACCGCTGATTTCCTGAAACAGAACGGTGTAACCATCACCGAGCTTCAGGACCTCGACGCGATGCGGGAGAAGGTCAAACCCGTGGTCGACGAATGGGTCGCCAAGGATCCCTTGATCCAGGCCTTCGTCGACCAGGTCGAATCCGCCAGACAATGATCTGCGGGGGCTGGGCCGGATCGTGTGATCCGGCCGGCCCACCTTTCCACACGAACGTGTTCCATGGCGCGTGGCATGCCGCGGCCACTGGACGCGCGCGCCCGGAGAATGCCGGATGAGCACACTCAAGACAGCCTACCAACACATCGTCGGCAATGCCCTGGTGGCCATACTGACCGCTCTGCTGCTTTTGATGGGCACGCAGATCGTGCTGCGCTATTTCTTCTCGTCTTCGCTGATCTGGGCGGAGGAAATCTGCCGTTACCTGCTGATCTGGGCCTCCTTCCTGGCAGTCACGCTCGCTTATGAGCGCGGCGAGATCGCCAGCGTGACGATCCTGCGCGATGCGCTCTCGCGCACGGGCGGTTTGCTGCTTTCCATCCTCGCCAATCTCGCCGGCATCGCCCTTCTGGTCACGCTGGTCTACTACGGGCTGGTCTACGCCCAGCGATTGGGGTCCCCGCCAATTCCGGGACTGCAGTTCCTCATCGGCGACGTGATGGGGCCGGGCTGGGCAGCGCCCTCCATGTTCTGGGTCTACATCTCGCTCCCCTTTGGGCTCGCGATCTTCGCCGTGCGGCTCGCGGTCGACATCGTTCACTATGTCGGCCTGATCTTGAGCGGCGGCCACGCGGGCGACCTGCGCGCCATACACGATCAGGGAGACATCCGTTGATCACCTATCTCCTGCTTTTCCTGGTCGCGCTGGCGATCGGCATGCCGATCGCGCTCGGTCTTGGCATCGCCTCTCTCGGGTATCTGCTGATTGAAGGTCACAGCCATCTGCTGGTCGCTTTTCCGCAGCGCATGATCGCGGGCATTGACAGCTTCCTGCTGCTGACCATCCCGTTCTTCATCCTCGCCGGCAACCTGATGAACGCCGCCAACCTGACCGCCCAGATCGTCAGATGCGCGCAGCTTCTGGTCGGGCGGGTGCGCGGCGGCCTTGCCGTCGTCAACGTCGTTGCAAGCCAGCTTTTCTCCGGCATCAGCGGCGCGGCCACGTCCGAGGCATCCGCCATCGGCAGCCTGATGATCCCCGCAATGAAGAAGGATGGCTACAAGCCTGCCTATGCCGCCGCGCTGACGGCGACGGGCTCGCTGCTTGGTCCGCTGATCCCGCCATCGCTGCCGTTGATCCTGTACGGTGTTCTCACCGGTACATCGATCGGCGACCTCTTCCTCGCAGGCATCCTGCCGGCATTCCTGCTCGCCTCGCTGCTGATCGTCTACGCGCTGTGGAAAGCGAAGGTCGAGGATCATCCGGTTCCGCCGTTGATGCCGAAAGAAGAGCGGGGCGGCGTGGTGATTGCCGCGATACCGGCGATCCTGTTGCCGCTGATCATCGTTGTCGGCATCCGCTCGGGCGTATTCACCCCGACTGAAGCCGCCGCCGTCGCATGTTTCTATGCGCTGGCGCTGGGATTGTTCTTCTACCGTTCATTGTCGCTCGCAGCGCTTCGCCGCTGCCTGTTCGAAACGGCGACGATGTCGGCCGGCGTGATGATGGTCGTCGCCATGGCCAGCATGACGGCCTTCGTGCTCGGCATCGAGAGCATCCCGGCCCAGGTAGCGTCGGGAATCCTTTCGCTGACCGACTCACCTTTGATGATCATCCTGCTGCTGAACGTGATCCTGCTGATCCTCGGGCTGTTCCTCGAACCGCTGGCGGCGATGATCCTCGTCATGCCGGTTCTTTCGGCGCTGGGTCCGACGATCGGCATGGACCCGGTACAACTCGGGGTCATGGTCGTGCTCAATCTGATGATCGGCATGATCACTCCGCCCGTGGGACTGGTCTTGTTCATCGTCAGCGCCATTGCGCGTTCCCCTCTGGAAAGCGTATCGCGGGCGGCCCTGCCGCTGATCGGCCTGTGCGTTATCGTGCTCGGCCTGGTCGCGACGGTACCGCAGCTCTCGCTGTTCCTGCCCGGCCTCTTCCACTGAGCGAGAACCCCATGGTCGAACTCGACAAATCAGCCAACCAGTCGACCCAGATGGCATTCCTCATCATGGAGACGATGGCGGAGATCGGCGAGCCGGTCGCGCTTTCGGATCTGGCGCGCAGGCTGGAAATCCCCAAGCCGCGGACGTTCCGGTTCCTCAAGACGCTGCTTGCGATGGGCTACGTCCAGCAGGACGAGGAGACGGAGCGCTACCGCCTGTCGCTGAAGCTTTTCCATCTCGGCCAGTCGATCGCCGACCGAACCGGTCTGCTGAGCGAGGCACGGCCGCTGATGGTCAAGCTGCGGGACGCCGTCAAGCTGACGACGACGTTGTCGATCATCGAGACGCAGGGCACGCGCGTCATCGACATCGTGCGCGTGGAGTCGCCGGTCGAGATCGTAACAAGGCCCGGCTCCGTGCTCGATTTCCACGCCTCGGCACAAGGCAAGCTGGTGCTCGCCTTTGGCGACCAGAAGGCGTGGAAGATCGTGCGCGACGGGCCGCGCAAGCGATGGACCGGCGCGACGATTACCGATCTCGACGAATTGTCCCGGCTTGTGGAGCTCGCCCATCAGCGCGGCTGGGCCGACGCGCCGGGCGAATACCTGCACGGCGTAAGCGCGCTTTCGGCTCCGATCTTCGACGTGACCAACCGCATGATCGCCACCGTCACGCTGGCGGGACCGCTGGCCGACATCGGCGTCCCTCCCAAGCAACATCTCATTGAGGCCGTTACCGCCACCGCGAAGGCCATTTCAAGCAATCTCGGTTCCACGGAGTTTTCCAGATGACACGTTATTCGCTCGCCGTAGACATCGGCGGCACCTTCACCGACGCCGTGCTGCTGGCCGATGACGGCCGCGCCTTCGTCGACAAGACGCTCACCACCCATGGCGATCTGCTCGAGGGCTTCTTCCGGGGCGTCGATCTCGTCATGGGCCGGGCGGGCATCGAGCCCGCCCATGTCAACGACGTCGTCGTGCACGCGACGACCGTGGTGACCAACGCGCTCATCGAACGCAAGGGGCCACCCGTCGCGCTCATCCTGACCAAGGGCTTTTCCGACATCCTCTACATCCGCGAAGAACATCGCTACGACATGTACGATCCGCAGATCGAGTTCGCCGAGCCGCTGATCCCGCGCGAGCGCACTTTCGTGATCGATGAGCGCATCTATGCCGACGGCAGCGTCGCCGTCGAGGCGGACGAAGCGGAGATCGAGGCGATCGTCGACAGATGTGTCGAGATGGGCATCGAATCCGTTGCGGTAAGCCTGCTGAACTCGTATCGCAACGGCGCCAACGAACAGACGGTGGCGGCCGTCTTCGCCCGCAAGGCGCCCAATATCTACGTTTCACTGTCGAGCGAGATCGCGCCGCAGATGCGCGAATATCTGCGCACCTCGACCGTCGCCATCAACGCCTACACCGTACCGATCACCCGGCCCTACCTGACCGCCCTTATCGAGCAGCTCGGACAACGCGGCTTTGCCCAGCAGCCATTGATCATGCTCTCGAACGGCGGCGTTATCGCCGCCGAGAGAGCGGGTCGGCTGCCGGTGCGGATGATCGAATCGGGGCCTGCGGCCGGCGCACTCGTGGCGTGCTATTTCTCGCGCGTCTTCGGCCTCAAGGACCTGATCTCCTTCGATATGGGCGGCACCACGGCCAAGGCCTGCATGATCCAGAACCACGAACCGCTGGTCACCGGCACGTTCGAGGTCGACCGCCGCTACCGCTTCAAGCCGGGCAGCGGCATGCCGATCACCGTGCCGTCGATCGACATGATCGAGATCGGCGCAGGCGGCGGCTCGATTGCCTGGATCGATGATCTCGGCCTGCTGAAGACGGGACCCGAGAGCGCCGGCTCCATCCCTGGCCCCGTCTGCTATGGCCGCGGCGGCACACAACCCTGCGTCACCGATGCCGACGTCGTGCTCGGTATCATCGATCCCGACCGCTTCCTCGGCGGTGACATGAAGCTCGACGCTGACGCTGCCGGTACGGCGCTAGAGGAGCTCGGAGCAAAGATCGGCCTGAGCCGCGAGCAGGCTGCCTGGGGCGTGTTCGAGATCGTCTGCGAGCAGATGGCCGCCGCCGCACGCACGCACGCCACCGACCGTGGCATCGACTATCGTGGCCTGCCGATGCTCGCTTTCGGCGGCGCCGGGCCGGTCCACGCCTGCATGGTCGCCGACCTGATCGAAAGCACGCAGGTGATCTATCCGCCGCTCGCCAGTGTCCTGTCGGCGTTCGGAACGCTCGTTACGCCGACGCAGATCGACCTCGTCAAGAGCCAGCTATCCGGTGTCAACACGCTCGACTGGGATGCGGCGCGAGACGTGGTCACTTCGATGACGGACGATGGAACAGCGGCTCTCGTGGAGGCCGGCATCGCCAGGGACGATGTCAACTTCACCTTCGGCGCCGATCTGCGCTACCTCGGCCAGCAATCGGAAATGCGCATCGAGGTGCCGTTCGATCCGCGAACTCAACAGGACGCCGACGCGATGCGCGAGATTTTCGAGCGTGAATACGTCAACCTCTACGGCCTCAAGCTCGATGCCATGGCCATCGAGCTGGTCAACTGGCATGTGACGGCGCGGGGCGCTACGCCGGAGCGTTCCGCAACGTTGCCCCAGACCGAGAAGGCCGTCAGCGCGAGGGATCGGCGCACCGTTCACCTTCGCGGCAAGCCCGTGGACGTCGCGGTTCGCCACCGCACCCAGCTCGCGGTTGGTGACGTCATCCAGGGGCCAGTCATCATCGAAGAGCGCGAAACGACCGCGTTCATCCTTCCAGGGTGGACAGTCGAGCTGCACGAGAACGGCAGCCTCGTCGCCAACAAGCAGATCGGAGCATGAACATGGACGGCGTGGAACTTCAGATCCTGTGGAGCAACCTGATCGGGATCGTCAGCGAGCAGGCACGTGCCCTACAGCGCATCGCCTTCAGCCCCATCGTCCGCGAGGCCGGCGATCTCGCCAACGGCCTGTTTGATCGTCGGGCACGCATGGTCGCACAGGCGGTGACCGGCACGCCCGGCCATATCAATTCGCTGGCAGCAGCGGCCGGCAATCTGCTTGCCCATGTCGACGTTAACGAGTTGAAGCCGGGGGACGTGCTGATCACCAACGATCCGTGGATGTCGGCCGGCCACTTCTTCGACATCACGATCCTTTCGCCGATTTTTCGTGGCGACAAGCTGATCGGCTATGCCGGGTCGACCATCCACCACACCGACATCGGCGGCTACGGCATCGGTTCCGGCGCCCGCGACATCCACGAGGAAGGGCTGTGGATTCCGGTGCTCAAGCTCTATGAGGCAGGCGTCCCCAACAAGACGCTGTTCGAGATCGTCAAGCGCAACGTGCGCACGCCCGATGCGCTGCTGGGTGACCTCGGCGCTCAGGTTTCGAGCGGCATGATCGCCGCCCAGCGACTGAACGCGCTGTGCGACCGCTACGGGCTGGACGACATCGAGGCTCTCTCGGACGAGATCATCGACAGGTCGGAGCAGGCGACACGCGATTCCATCCGCGAACTTCCAGGTGGGACATATCACGGCTCGTCGCGCTTCGACGTGCCCGGCGGGGACATCATCGAACTCAAGACGGCCGTCACCATCGATCCCGACAAGGGAGAGATCACGATCGATTTCGCCGGCTCCTCCCCGCAAAGCCGCATGGGCATCAACGTCGTGCCGGCCTATACCCACGCCTATTCGACATTCGCGGTGCGCTCTACGCTCAATCCCGACCTGCCGAATAATGCCGGCAGCCTCGCACCGATCAAGCTCGTGCTGCCCGACGATTGCGTTGTCAATGCGCGCTACCCCTCGCCGGTGAATGCGCGGCATGTGGTCGGCATGTATGTCTCCTTTCCTATCCTCAAGGCACTTGCACAAGTCGCACCCGACCGCGTCGTGGCCGAGGGATCGGGGGCGGTATGGACCATCCAGATCCAGGGCAAGGATAGCCAGGGCCGGCCGTTCACCAGTTCGATGTTCAACTATTCCGGCGGCATGGGCGCACGGGCGAACAAGCCCGGCCTGTCGGCGATCTGCTATCCGACCGGCGTCTCGGCGGTGCCTGTGGAGGTGCTCGAGGCATCCTATCCAATCGTCTTCACATGCAAGGAGCTCGAGCACGGAACCGGCGGCGCGGGGCGGCAGCGCGGGGGCGACGGCCAGCGTATTGGCTATCGCATGCTGACCAACTCGCGCTGGCTGCTGAACACTGTTCCCAGCAGGCTGACGGCCGGTCCCGAGGGACTGGACGGTGCCGAGCCCGGCGCGGCGGGCCGTTTCGAGATCAACGGCAAGCCGATCAGCGCCGCCGGAAAAATGGAGATGAATCCCGGCGACGAAGTCTTCATGGTAACACCCGGAGGCGGCGGATTCGGGGCCGTATAGCGGGGAGGACCGACATGAACATCGCCGACTGGCTAGATAGCTCCGCGCGGCTGACACCGGACGCTCCGGCGCTGATGCGCGGGGTGGAGGTGGTGGCGGACTATGCCGAGTTCGCGCGCCGCGCGGCTGCCCTGGGCGCGGGCCTGGCCGCGCGCTACGCGATTGCCCCGGGCGACCGCGTGGCGATTTTCATGAAGAACCGCACCGAATATCTGGAGACGCTCTACGCCGTCTTGTGGATCGGCGCGGCCATCGTGCCCATCAACGCCAAGCTCCACCCGAAGGAAGCCGCCGTCATACTGGAGGATTCGGCGGCCTCGCTTGTGGTTGCCAGCGAGGCTGATGGCGCCGCGCTTCGCGAGATCGTGCCGGCCCTCAACTGCCTTGTCCCGGCTGGAACCGCATGGCACGAGTTGATCGCATCGAACGGTTCCCCGACGCCCCTGAAGCGTGCCGACGATGATCTGGCCTGGCTGTTCTACACCTCCGGCACCACGGGAAAGCCAAAGGGTGTGATGCTTTCTCACGGCAACCTCGTCGCGGCCTCGCTGTGCTACCCCGTCGATGTCGATCCGGTGGCTCAAGCGGACGCAGCCCTTTACGCCGCGCCGATGTCGCACGGTGCCGGCCTCTACAATTTCATCCACGTCAGAAAGGCCGCGCGCCACGTGGTGCCGTTGTCGGCAGGGTTCGAACCGGATGAAA
Source organism: Mesorhizobium sp. CAU 1741 (assembly GCF_039839275.1). NCBI lineage: Bacteria > Pseudomonadati > Pseudomonadota > Alphaproteobacteria > Hyphomicrobiales > Phyllobacteriaceae > Mesorhizobium > Mesorhizobium sp. CAU 1741. The sequence continues at coordinate 52,844 of NZ_JBDOQP010000004.1, forward strand.
TCCTCGACCTGTCAAAGCAACTGCGCGAGGTATCCTTCTTCGCCGCACCGACGATGGTTCGCCGCCTTGTCGAACGCTGCCGCGCCAGCGGCGAGACGGGCGACGGGATCAAGACGATCGTCTATGGCGGCGGGCACATGTATCTATCAGACATTGAGGAGGCCGTGGCGGTGATGGGCGATCGCTTCGTCCAGATCTACGGCCAGGGCGAAAGCCCGATGACGATCACCGCCCTGGATCGCCGCGAAGTGACCGATCGACAAAGCACCCGCTGGCGCGAAAGACTGCAGTCGGTCGGACGCGCCCAGAGCTGCGTCGAGCTGCGTGTCACCGATGCGGACGGTACCCCTCTTCCCACCGGTGAGACCGGAGAAATACTCGTCGGCGGACCACAGGTCATGAAAGGCTACTGGCGCAACCCAAAGGCGACCGCCGATACGCTGCGCGACGGTTGGCTGTGGACCGGCGATCTCGGGCGCCTTGACGAGGATGGCTTCCTCACTCTCACCGACAGGTCGAAGGATGTTGTCATCTCGGGCGGCACCAACATCTACCCGCGCGAGGTCGAGACGGTTCTGCTCGCGCACCCCGCGGTAGTCGAGGCGTCTGTCGTCGGGCGTCCTGATCCCGAATGGGGCGAAGTGCCGGTCGCATTTCTTGTTCTGGCCGACGGCGTGGAACTGGATGCGGCGGCGCTCGATCGGCACTGCAATGAGCACATGGCTCGCTTCAAGCGTCCCAAAGCCTACCATGTGCTTCCGGACCTGCCGAAGAACAATTATGGCAAGATCGTCAAGACGGAGCTGCGCGCCCGCCTCGCCGATCCGGGCTGATCAGCCGCTCAGTCGTCGAAATCATCCTTCTGGTGATCGACAATGTGCCGGTAGTCGTCCCGGATCGGGCAGAATATGTCGAGGTTGATCACCGTCTCGTCGCTGATCGGGATACCGCCATGCGGGACGTTTGGAGGAACGCGCAACACCTCGCCGGCGCCCATCTCGAACGTCTCGTCACCGACCGTCCAGCGCATCCGGCCGGCCAGGATCAGCGCGATCTGTTCGAAGGGATGGCTGTGCATGCCGAGCGTCATGCCCTTTTCGAGCCAATTCATCACAAGCAGCACGTCCTCGCCACGGAATCCGGCGCGACTGACATGCTCACGAACCTGGAAATTCGGCAGGTCCTCCCACTTGACCGGCATCCTGAATGGCTGGGTTTTTGGCATGGCGGATTCCTCATGGACATGGGTCGATTCACACTGCGTTTGCACGCGCCTCTGACTACCAGCAAACGGTCTCGAGTTCATGCCTTATGTCGGTCATTTTGAGCGCGGGAAGCATTGGTCTCAGACCTCGATTTCCGGTGTCTTGCCCGAGACAAGGTAGGCGACCACGCGCGCCGTGCCGCAGGCCTGCGTCCAGCCATTGGAGCCATGCCCAACATTGAGATAGAGGTTGCGGCAGCCCGCCTGCCCCAGTCTCGCCGGTCCGTCCGGCGTCATCGGGCGAAATCCGCACCAGAATTGCGCCTGCTGGTAATTCGCGGCGCCGGGAAAGAGCGTCTCGACGCGGCTGCGCAGCGCACGCTTCGCCCCCTCCGGGATCCGCGCATCGAACCCGGCGAGTTCCGCGACGCCGGCTGCGCGCAACCGCGAGCCGAGCCGAGTCACCATCACCTTCGAGTGCTCGTCCATCACCGAAGAGCGAGGCGCGGCACCGTCCTCGCTTATGTCGCATGTCATCGAGTAGCCCTTGACCGGATAGACCGGCACGTCGATGCCGAGCGGCCGCAGCAATTGCGGGGCATACGGACCGGTCGCGACCACGAACGCGTCAGCCGGGATCGGGCCGGCACTGGTATCCACGTGCGTGATCCGGTCGCCGTCCCTAACAAACGCGCGGGCGACCGTATCGAAATGCATGGTGCAGCCGGCATCGCGCAGGAGCGACGTCAGAGACTGGCAGAACAAGTGACAGTCGCCAGTCTCGTCTTCCAACAGATGCAGGCCGCCAACGAGTGGAGCATGAGCACGTGCCAGGCCCGGCTCGACTTCCCGAACACCGTCGCCGTCGACCAGCCTATGCGGAATGCCGAGTTCGCTCAGTACCCGCGCCGACCGGCGCCCGCCCTCCATCTCTTCCTCGGTGGCGAAGACCTGCAGCACGCCGTTGGACGCATTGTCATAGGTGATGCCGGTCTCTTCGCGCAGCGCCACCAGCGAAGCCTTGCTGTAATGCGCCATGCGCTGCATGCGCGCCTTGTTCCTTGCGAACGCCTCGGGCGTGCAGTTTTTCACGAACGCGGCCAGCCATCGCCATTGGGCGAGATCGGCGCGCGGGCGCCATTTCAACGGAGCCTGGCTCTTGAACAGCCATTTGAAGGCCTTGAACGGCATGCCCGGGGCGGCCCACGGCCCTGCAAAGCCCGGGCAGACACCACCCGCATTGCCGAAACTGGTCTCGAGCGCCGGGCCGGACCGGCGCTCGATCAGCGTGACCTCATGACCCAGTTTCGTCAGATACCACGCGGTGGTGACACCCACCACGCCAGCGCCGAGCACCGCCACCCGCATTGCTAGTACGTCCCCGGATAGCTGCCGCCGTCGATCAACAGGTTCTGGCCTGTGATGAAGCCGGCATGCACCGAGCACAGAAAGGCAAAGTAGGCGCCGATTTCCTCGGTGCGGCCATAGCGGCGCGCCGGGTTGGATTGCGCGCGCGCCTCCCATACCTCCTCGAAGCTCTTGCCCATGTCGTCCAGCATGCCGGCAATGTGTTCGCGCTGGGCGTCACTGTCGAAGATGCCCGGAAGAAGATTGTTGATGGTGACGTTCGAAGCCACCGTCTGCCGCGAGAGGCCCGCCACGAACCCGACGAGCCCGGACCGGGCTCCGTTGGACAGGCCGAGTTCCGGCTGCGCGATCTTCACGCTGCGTGAGGCGATATTGACGATGCGCCCGAAACCGCGCTCCATCATACCGTCGACCGTCGCTTTCATCATCTCGATCGGCGGAAGCATCATCAGGTCGATCGCTGCAATCCAGTCGTCCCTGGTCCAGTTTCGGAAATCTCCGGGGGCGGCGCCACCGGCATTGTTGAGCAGGATGTCGGGCGCCGGGCACGCGGCGAGGACCGCCGCACGGCCCTCGGCCGTCGTGACATCCGCCGCTATCGTGCAAACCTTCGCTCCGGTTGCCGCGCGGATTTCTTCCGCCGTGGCGTCCAGACGGTCGCGTCCGCGCGCGACGATCGTCACATCCGCACCTTCACGCGCGACAGCCATGGCGCATGCCTTGCCCATGCCCTTGCTCGCGCCGGTCAGAAGCGCCTTGCGTCCTTCGAGGCCGAGTTCCATCAGGCTGCTCCCTTCTCGATTCCGGCACCGCCGAACCGCGATACACGAACCAGCGTGCTCAGTGCCGCGCACGCCTGACCAAGCGCTGATGTCCGGCGATTGGCGGTCAGCACGTTCGGATTGCCGTTGCGCTCCAGCATGGGCGTGGCCTTGTCCGGTTCGAACCAGGCGCCCGTCGCCATGACCAGCACGCCGAGGCGTAAGTCACTGCTTACCGATGCGCGGGCAAGGCAGGCCCCGCGATCATTCTCGATCCGCACCATATCGCCATCCCTGATGGAGCGTGCGGCGGCATCGGCCTCGCTGATCGATACCGGTTCGACGTCATTGTTGGACTGCGTCTGGTAGAGCTGGCTGTGTAGCCGCTTGGCTGGCTGGTTAGTCACGAGATGCAACTGTCCATCCGTCGCCGCACCCAGCCATTCCAAGGGCTCGATCCATGCGGGATGAGGCGGACAGTCGCGATAGCCGAAGCCCGCGACGCGTTCGGAATAGATTTCGATGCGGCCCGATGGCGTGGCAAGCGGATTGCTGTGCGGATCGGCACGAAAGTCCTTCAGCATCACCTCGGGGCTTTCAGGTTCCGGCACCGCGAACATGCCGTCTTTCCAGAACCTGTCGAAGTCCGGCACCTCGACGTTCTCCGCCGCGCCGATGCGTTCCGTCTTAGCCCACAGCCTGCGCAGCCATCGAGGCTCGTCGAGACCGTTGGTGAAGGCATCGGCACAGCCTAATCGCGCAGCAAGGCTTCCGAAAATATCGAAGTCGTTTCGAGCCTCAGCGAGCGGTTCGATGAGCTGCGGCATGGCAAACACGTGCGGATCGCGCGACGAGCCGCCGATGTCGTTGCGCTCCGCCATGGTGGTGGCCGGCAATACGATGTCGGCACGCCGCGCCGTAGGTGTCCACCACGGCTCGTGCACGACGATGGCTTCGGGCCGTTGCCAGGCGCGTTCGAGCTGGAAAAGATCCTGCGCATGATGAAACGGATTCCCGCCCGCCCAGTAGACCATGCGCACGTCCGGCAGGGCGACACTGCGCCCGTTGAAATCCATTTCCTCTCCGGGCCGTGTGAAAGCGTCGATCACCGCCGCGACGGGGATCGCGCTCCTGGCGGGGTTTGGCAGCCCCTCCATCGCCGGTACGTATCCGCGACGCGCGGCTGCACCGACACCGTTCAGCGAGCCGTAACCGAAACAGAAACCGCCACCCGGCAGCCCGATCTGGCCGAGGATCGCGGCAAGCGCAATGAGCGCCCAGTACGGCTGCTCGCCATGGTCGGCGCGCTGCAGAGACCACGCCGCCGTCAACATCACCCGCCCCTGCCGGATAATGCTCCAGAGCATCTCCAGTTCGTTGACGGAAATACCTGCGATTGCAGCGGCCCATTCGAACGTCTTTTCGACCCCGTCAGTTTCTCCGGCCAGGTAGGCTGAAAACGCCTCATGGCCCTCGACGTAACGATCGAGAAATGCCGTGTCCGCCCTGCCCCGCGTGATCGCACGCCGGGCAAGCGCCAGCATCAGCGCCGTATCGGTATTGGGACGCGGTGAGATCAGTGTCGCGTCGACACCGGCAGGAACATCGTCGGCATTGGGAGAGACAATGACAAACTTCACGCCACGCGCGGCAGCCTGCTCGACGAAGCGCGGCATATGATGATTGCCTGCGCCGCCCGACGTGACCCGCCAGTTCTTCGGATTGAGGCCGCCGAAGGCGACCACGACATCCGTTTCCTGTGCGATCGTGCGCCAGTCAGTGGCGTCGGAAGATACGGCGTCTGCATTTCCGAGAACATGCGGCAGGATTGCGTGGGCAGCACCCCAGCTATAGTTGCCGACCTGGTCGGTGTAGCCGCCGGCCGCAGCCAGGAAGCGCCGCACCTGGGTTCTGGCGTGATGAAAGCGTCCTGCACTCGACCAGCCGTAGGACCCGCCGAAGACGGACGCGGGGCCATAAATATCCCGTACCCGCTCCAGTTGTGACGCAACCAGGTCGAGAGCGGTATCCCAGTCGACCGGCACCATCTCGTCGACGCCTCTGCCCCCGCCACCCGCCTTTTCACGATGACGCAGAAAGCGGGCGCGCACATGGGGTCGATCGATCCGCAACGGCGAATGGACGAGAGCCGGCAGGGCGCCAATCATGTCGGCGTCCGCGCCGCCGTCCCGCCAGGGACGGGCGGACACGAACCGTCCGTCCTCTATCGTCGCTTCGAACGCGCCCCAGTGACTGAGGCTTACGCGACGCTGCGCGGCCATCGTCTACTCGGCTGCGATCGCGGCCGGCTGGATGCGGAAGCCGTAGCGCTCTTCCAGGCCGAGATCACGCACGGCATCCAGGCCCACCTGGAGATGCTCGGCGGAAACCGGCTGGAGCGGCTTGCGCAGCGGGCCGGCCGGCAGGCCGATGGCGCGCATCAACGACTTGATCGCCACGGGATTGATGGCCGAATAGGCGAAGTGCAGCATCGGCAGGTTGGTCAACCATGCCTCGCGACAGGCGAACGCATCCTCGCCGCTCTCCCACTTCTTCGAGATGACGGCCATTTCCTGCGGGATGATGTTGCCCGTCATGTTTGCCGTGCCGTCACCGCCCAGCGCCATGGTCGGGATGACGAGGCCGAGGTTCGGCGAGCAGCAGCACATGATCGCCATGTCCGGCTTGGCGGCGCAGACCTGCGCCACCTGGCCCACACGCGTGGTCGACTCTTTCAGCACGACCATGTTTGGGTGCTTGGCGAGCTTGAGGATGTCGTTCCAGTGCAGGTCGGTCTTCACGCGCGGCGGGTTGTTGTAGAAGCCGATGGGAAAGTCCACCGCGTCACACACCTCCCATGCATAGTCGGTGATCGCGGCATTGTCGGCGCAGATATAGGCCGGCGCAGCGATGATCGCCCCGTCGCCACCTTCGGCCTTGGCATAGCGGACGTAGTCGATTGTGGTCTGCGTATTGTTGCCGGTGCAGCCGTAGTAGAACAGCATCTTGCCGGTCTTCATCTTAGCCGTGCGCGAGATGATGTCGCGGCGCTCTTCGGGTGACAGCATCGAGACTTCGCCCGTCGAGCCCATGATGAGCACGGCTTCCGTGCCATTCTGCTCATGCCAGTCGAGCAGCGTGCGAAAGCCTTCGTAGTCGATCGAGCCGTCGGCGTTCATCGGCGTGATCAGGGCGACGAAGGAGCCCTTTGGTTTGACGTGTGCCATTTCAACAACCTCTTTCTAGAAGAACTGTGGGGCAAACCACATTGGCAGCCCAAGGATGATCTGGGGAAACACCAGCGACAGGCAAGCGACCAGCACCGTCAATCCGCAGATCGGGAGAACCGCCAGCATCGCCTTTCCAAGCCGTACCTCGCCGATCTGCGAGGCGATGAGCAGGCAGATGCCATAGGGCGGCGTCACCAGCCCGACCGAAAGGACGATGGTGCTCAGCACGCCCATATGTACCGGGTTGTAGCCCGCCTGGTTGCCGAGCGCCTGGATGATCGGCAGGAAGATCAGCGTCGCCGAAATCGGATTGAGAACCGTTCCGACAAGCAGCAGAAAGCCGATCAGCATCAGCATGATGCCGTAGGGGTTCTGCGTCACGCCGGTGATGAAGTCGACGACGATCTGCGCCGCGCCGAGATAGGCGATCATCCAGCCGAAGATCGCAGCACCAGCGACCGTAAAGATCGGCACGGCGAAATCGATCGCGCCATCGGCGAGCATGCGCGGCAGAGCGCGCAGCGGGACATCACGGTAGAGCACGAAGGTCAGGAACAACGCCCAGCCGACAGCAAGGATCGAGCCCTCTGTCGGAGTGACGAAGCCGCCGACGATGCCACCGAGCACCAGCACCGGGATCATCAGCGGCGCCGCACCCCGCACCAGCGCGCCGCCAACCGAGCGGATGCCGGGAAACGGGTTGGCCGGGTAGCCGTGCTTCAGCGCCAAAACATAGGTGTATCCCATCATGAACAGGCCGATCAGCATGCCCGGCATGATGCCGCCGAGGAAGAGGGCGCCGATCGAGACGTTCCCGAACGCACCGTAGACGATCAGGATGATCGACGGCGGAATGATGACACCGAGGGTGGACGACGCGGCCGTCAAAGCCACTGCGAAAGCAGGGTCGTAGCCAGCCTTCTTCATCGCAGGGATGAGGATCGACCCGACGCTGGCGGTGTCCGCCGCAGCGGAACCGGACAGGCTGGCGAACACCATCGACACGAAGACGTTGACGTGACCGAGCCCACCGCGCACGTGGCCTACGGCACTGTCGGCGACACGCAGAAGGCGATGGGTGATCGAGCCCGCATTCAGCACGCGGCCAAGGAACATGAAGAAGGGCACGGCGAGCAGAGTGAAGCTGTCGATGCCGGAATACATCTGATTGACGACAGACGTCAGTGGCAGGCCTTCGGTGAGCATCACCAGCACGGAGGAGATGATCAGCGAGAAGCCGATGTTCACCCTCAGTGCAATGAGCACGAAGAAGGAGAGCAGAAGCAGGACAAGGGGGTTCATGCCTTTTGCGGCCTCGCTGTATCCCAGAGGGCTTCGATCAGGAAGAGCAGCATCAGCGCACCGCCGAGCGGTATGGGAATGAACATCCATCCGCGCGAAATGCCCAGCGACTCGACGGTCCCGGTCCAGCGTATCCGGGTCAAGGTCCAGCCGTGCAGCACGAGCACGTAAATGACGATCGCAGCCGCCACCAGCCCCACAATGCGCAGAGCGAAGTCGAGACGGGGGCTGTTTTCCGGCCAGATGTCGACCGTGTAATGCGCCCCTCGCCGGTATGCCACTGCCGCCCCGATGAAAACGATCCACGAAAACAGCAATTGGGCCAGGTCGAGGGTCCAGATGAACGGCAGGCCGAGCACGTTGCGCGCCGTGACCTGCAGCCCCACCGTGATGATAAGTGCACCGAAACCGATCCAAAGACCGGCTTCGGTAGCGCCCATGACGACATCATTGAAGCGTTTGAGCATGGTTTCGCCTGTCACGATCCGCGGCGGGCTGGTGTCAGTCCTGACGCATCAATTCGAATTCGGCGACGAGATCGAGGTCCGCGGCCAGCTTCGCCTGGATCGGCTCGGCAACGGCCATCAACGCTTCCTTATCCGGACGTGTGACCGTGACGTCGTGCTCGCTTTGCAGTGACTCCACCAGTTCGGCATCATATTCCTTGGCCTTTTCGAGGCCGTGGACATTCGCTTCCTCGGCGACTTCCTGGACAAGCGCCTGAAGGTCTTCCGGCAGCTTGTCCCAGGACACGGTCGACATCGACGTGTGGTTCACCTGGATCACATGTTCAGTCAGCGCGAGGTTGGGCGCTACTTCGTACAGCTTCGACCCGGCATAGCCCGGCAACGAGCTCTCCAATGCGTCCGCGATGCCGGTCTGCATCGCCGCATAGAGTTCGCCCCAGGCAACCGTCACCGGCAACATGCCGAAGGCGGACCAGGTCTCGGAGTCCATCGGTGAGGGCGGCGTGCGCATGCGCAGCCCTTCAAGATCGGCTGGCTCCTCGACCGCCACTTCGCGCGTGGACATGCTGCGCGCGCCGGATCCGCCAAGCGCCAGCAGCTTCATGCCGATGCCGCGTTCTTCGTAGACCGTCTCGAAGTGCTCATGGACCGGAGTTCCAGGGCCGACGCGCTCGAGCAGATTGTCCATGTCGGTAAACAGGTACGGCATGGTGAAGATCGAGAATTCGGGCACCTGCTGGGCGGCGTTGCTGGTGGTGCTGATCATCATGTCGATGGTGCCCAGCCCGACCTCGCTGATGACCGCCGGGTCCTGTCCGAGCTGGCCGGAATCGAAGATGCGGATCTCGATGCGCCCGTCGCTGCGCGCCTCGAGCTGCTCCTTGATGAAGGCAGCCATGTCATTGTAGGGGTGCGGCGACTGGACCAGCGTGTGGATACGCATGTTGAAGTCCGCCGCCATTGCGGTCGATCCCATCAGGATTGATCCGAACGCGGCAAGGGCAAGACCGGCTGCGCGGTTTCTAACGCTCATCGTGGCACTCCTTGGATGTCTGGTTGCACGGGTACGTTTTGTCGGCTTGATATCCGGCTCATCGTGTCCCCTGACCGGCAAATATCAAATACAATTTGGTTTCGGCTTCATCCGGATTCGTTATGGCCTCAGTCGCGAGGCCTCCCCGAAGGTTTCCAGTGTCTCGAAAAGATGGCCGCAGAAGGCGCTCGCGGCGCGTGAAAGCGGCGCCTCCGCCGACCGGAATACATGGAAGTCGAAGGGGATTTCGGGCTTGAACGGCACCAGCCGCAATTCGGCGCGGAAGGCACGCGGCGTCAGCGGATCGACGATGGCGATGCCAACGCCGGCGGCAGCCAGGCCGCAGGCAGTGTAGGATGGCTGGCTCTCCACAGCGATGTCGGGCTGGACGTTGGCTTCGGCGAATATCTGGGTGATGTAGCCCGCCACGATCGTGTGGTGCGCGAGCGCGACCAGCGGATATCCTGCCAGGTCGCGCGGGCCGATTTCGTCCCGCCCGCTCAGCGGATGGTCGGGCACCATCGCACACACGCACCGCGTCCGGTAGGACGCGATGATGTCGATGTCCTGGCGCTCGCCAACGGATTGGCCGATGCCGAGATCGACCTGGCGCGACGTGACGAGATCGACGATCCGGGCGGAATCGTGGACGTCATGGGTGATTTTGATGCCCTTGCCTTCGTCGAGCAGCCGCGCAATCGCCCGCGGCATGACCTCGAGGCTAACCATCGGCATTGCGGCGACGTGCAGGACGGCCCGCCGCAGGTCGCGGATCTCGCGCGCCACCTGGCGCATGCGTTCCAGCCCGTAGAACATGCGCTCCACTTCCTGCATGAGCTGGTCACCTTCCGCCGTAGGCTCGATCTTGCCGCCCTTGCGCAGGAAGACGGGAAACCCGACGCTGCGTTCAAGTTCGGCGATCAGCCGGCTGACGGCCGGTTGCGAGATGTTCAGCGCCTGCGAGGCGGCGGTGACCGAGCCGTGCCGCATGACGAGCTGGAATGCACGCAATTGTCTCTCGTTCACGTCCGTGCCCCTTCCGGCCAGCCCTCCCCGGCTGCTCCTCCAGCCTCCTGCTTCCTTAGACGCCAAGAGATAGCAGGTTTGAAGCGATGAATGACCCATCGCGGCGCCGGAAGCGGAATTTTTGTCCGGCAATGTGGTCGCCAGCATGGGAACACAGCCGTCGTCGTGCTCCGGCCACAGGAAGATCCTCGGGCTTCAGAAGTGCATGTTGCAGGTCAGACGCGCCTATCGTCCGACGGCGTAGGCCTGCATCAGGCGTGGCGTGGCGGCGGCGCGCAGGATGCCGTCCTCGTCACGCGCAGCCGCGACCATGCGGCCGATCGACCATTGCGGCTCGACGTCGACGCGGTGGCCCCGCGCCTTGAGGGCCTCGATCGTCTGCGTGCCGAACGTCTCCTCGACGGCGAGGTTTCCGGGCTTGCGATCGCGCGGGTAGAACGAATTCGGGAAATGCGCAGTGTGCGACATCGGCAGGTCGATGGCTTCCTGCAGGTTGAGACCGTGATGGACGTGGCGCAGGAAGAACTGCAGCTGCCACTGCTCCTGCTGGTCGCCGCCCGGCGTGCCGAAGACCATGTACGGGCGGCCGTCCTTCTCCGCGAGGCTCGGCGTCAGCGTCGTGCGCGGGCGCTTGCCCGGCGCGAGGCTGGCAGGCAGCCCCTCCTCGAGCCAGAACATCTGGGCGCGGGTGTTGAGCATGAAGCCGATCTCAGGGATGTAGGGCGAGGACTGGAACCACCCGCCCGACGGCATGGCCGCCACCATGTTGCCATGCCTGTCTATGGCATCGATATGCACGGTGTCGCCGCGCCGCGCCGAGCGCATGTCAGCCATGGTCGGCTCCATCGAGACGTCGCCCGCGCCCGCGACCTTCGACAGCCGTTCGAGTACGTCGTCCATGCGCGCGCATTGCCCCTCATAGCCGGGAATACGCCCGGGACGCAGGTCGAGCGACGCCATGTCACCGATCAACGCGCGGCGCTCGTCGTTGTATGCATCCGACAGCAGGGTCTGCATCGGCACGTCGATGAAGTTGGGATCGCTGTAGTAGTATTCGCGGTCGGCGAAGGCGAGTTTCATCGCCTCGGTCAGCGTGTGAACGAACTCCGGCCCGCTTGTGTCCATCGCGCCGATGTCGAACCCCTTGAGGAGCGCCAACGTCTGGAGGAAGACAGGCCCCTGCCCCCACGGGCCGATCTTGTTAACGCGATAGCCGTGGTACTCGTAACTCAGCGGCTCCTCATAGGTCGCCTGCCAGCCGGCCATGTCGTCGCCGGTGATGACGCCGCGATGGCGCGAGCCGCTCTCGTCCATCACCTCGTTGTCGCGCACGAAGCGGTCGATCGCCTCGGCCACAAAGCCCCTGTAGAACGCGTCGCGTGCACGATCGATCTGCCGTTCGCGGCTGCCGCCGCCGGCCTGCGATTCCGACACCACGCGTTTCCAGGTGTTCGCCAGCGCTTCGTTGCGAAACAGTTTCTTGGCCTCCGGAAGCCGGCCGCCGGGCGTGAAGAACGCCGCGGAGGTCGGCCACTCGCGGGTGAAGAAGTCCTTTAGCCCGGCGATGGTGTTGGCGACGCGCGGCAGCATCGGATGGCCGTTCTCGGCATAATGGATGGCCGGCGCCATCACCTCGGCGAGCGGCAGCGAGCCCTCGTCGCGAAGCAGTTGCATCCAGGCATCGAAGGAGCCAGGAACAACGGCCGGCAGCAGCCCGTTGCCGGGGATGAGCGACAGCCCTAGCGCCTTGTAGTGCTCGATGGTGGCGGCGGCCGGGGTCGTGCCCTGGCCGCAGAGCACCCGTGTCTTGCCCGTTCGCGCCGAGTGGAAGACGATCGGCACTTCGCCGCCGGGCCCGACGAGATGCGGCTCGACCACCTGCAGCACGAAGCCCGCTGCGACCGCGGCGTCGAAGGCATTGCCGCCGCGCTCCAGCATCGCCATGCCCGACTGCGAGGCGAGCCAGTGGGTCGACGTGACGACGCCGAACGTCCCCAAAATCTCCGGCCGTGTGGTGAACATGGGTCCTGCTCCGTGGTCTGGTCAGTTGTCGCGCGGGTCGAGCGCGTCGCGCAGCCCGTCGCCGAGAAGGTTGAAGCCGAGCACGACCAGGAAGATCGCGCCGCCCGGGAAGACCGACATCCACGGGGCCTGGGTCATGAAATTCTTGGCGGTGTTGAGCATCGAGCCCCAGGACGGATTGGGAGGCTGCTGGCCGAGCCCGAGGAAGGACAGGCTGGCCTCGGCGATGATCGCGGTGGCGATGGTGATCGTCGCCTGCACGACGATCGGCGGCAGCACGTTCGGGAAGATGTAGCGGATCATGATCAACACGTTGGGTAGGCCGATGGCGCGCGCGCCTTCGACATAGTCCTCCGTCTTCACTGCCAGCGTCTGGCCGCGTGTCAGGCGCACGAAGATCGGCGTGGCCGACAGGCCGATGGCGATCATCGCGTTGGTGAGGCTGGGCCCGAGAAAGGCGGCGAGCGCGATGGCCAGGATCAGGAACGGGATCGCCAGCAGCGCCTCGGTGACGCGCGAGATGATCGCGTCGACCCAGCCGCCGTAAAAGCCCGCGAGCAGCCCGAACGGCACGCCGACGAGCACGGCGATCGCGACCGACACGACACCTGCCATCAGCGAGGCGCGCGCGCCGTAGACCATGCGCGTGTAGATGTCGCGGCCAAGTTCGTCCGTGCCGAGCCAGAACTCGGCCGACGGCGGCTTGCGGATCGATGTGAAGGAGGTCGCGAAGGGGTCGTAAGGGGCCAGCAACGGCGCCAGCACGGCCATCAGCAGGAAGACGCTGACCAGAACGCCGCCGAACACCGCGCTGCGGTTGGAGAACAGCTTGGTTGCCGCACGTCCAAGCTTGCGGCGCGGTGCGATCGCTTCGGCCGATGCGCTCATTGCGGGTGCCTCAGACGCGGGTTGATGAAGATATAAAGAACGTCGGCGACGAGGTTCATGAAAATGAAGCCGACAGCGGTGCACAGGACCACGCCCTGCACGACGGCATAGTCGCGCGTGAAGACAGCATCCACGATAAGCTTGCCGAAGCCGGGAATGGTGAACACCTGCTCGGTAAGCACGGCACCGGCCAGAAGCTCGCCGAACAGCAACGTCGACAAGGTGACGATCGGCATCAGCGCGTTGCGCAGCGCGTGCTTGAGCACCACGGTCTTGGGCATCAGCCCCTTGGCCCGCGCGGTGCGGATATAGTCGGAGGTGAGAACGCCGAGCATCGCCGAGCGCGTGTGGCGCATCAGGTAGGCGGCGAGCCCGGTCGCCAGCACGAAGGACGGCATCAGCATTGTGCGCAGCGATTGCACCGGGTCCTCGCTCAGCGGCACGTAGCCGGAGGCCGGCAGCAGCCGCCACTGGACCGAGACGATCATGATCAGGATGATGCCGAGCCAGAAATTGGGGATCGACATGCCAGACAGCGCCACCGCGTTGGCGGCATAGTCGGTCACCGTGCCCTTGCGCACCGCCGAGACGATGCCCGCCGGAATGCCGATCAGCATCGCCATGATGATCGCCATAACCGCGAGTTGCAGGGTAACGGGCAGCTTCTGCGCGATCAGCGTCGAGACCGGAACGCCGGTGCGAAGCGAATTGCCGAAATCGCCGGTGAGCACGTTGCCGAGCCAAGCGACGTACTGGACGTGGAACGGATCGTCGAGCCGGTATTTCTCGCGCAGATAGGCAAGCACCTGCGGGTCGCGTTCCTCCCCGGCCATGGTTAGCAGCGGATCGCCGGGCAGGATTTTCTGCAGCCCGAACACGATCAGCGTGACGAGGACCAGCGTCGGTATCGCGACGAGCACGCGCCTGGCAATGATCTTCAACATCTGGCTTCGCTCATGGTTGATACGGCGGCGGCGGATCGCTCCGCCGCCGCCCGCGTGTCGCTATTCTGTAACGCTGACGCCCTTCAGGCGCAGCATGCCGTCCGGATAGGCCTGGAACCCTTCGACCTTCGCGGAAAGGACAAACGGCCATGGCTGGTGATAGACGTAGATCAGCGGCAGCTCGTCCTGCAGTATCGCCTGCGCCTGGTCGTAGATCGGCTTGCGCGCTTCCGTGTCGGGCGTCTGCCGCGCCTCGTTGAGCAGGCGGTCAACCTCCTCATTGCAGTAGTTCGAGTCATTGAGGGCGCCCTCGCAGGTGACGAACTGGTGCAGGTTGCCGTCCGGGTCGACGCGGCCCGACCAGCCGATCTGCGCCGCCTGGTAGTTGCCCGCCTGCATTTCCTGCTGCATCGCTGCGAACTCGGTCGGCTGCAGGCTGATGTCGAAGCCGGCTTCGGCCGCCATCGCTTGGATCAGCTCGTTGATTGCGGTCGCGGTGGTGTTGTTGCCGAAGGACAGCTCGAATGCCACGCGCTCGTGGCCGGCCTCGGCCAGCAGTGCCTTGGCTGCCTCAACGTCCCTTGTCACCAGCGGATAGTCGTCGCTGTTGTAGGGGCTGGCTGGCGGGAAGGGCTGCTGCGCGGGCTCGAACAGGCCGTTGCCGACGACGTCGTTGATGATGTCGCGCCCGATGGCAAGTTGAAGCGCCTGGCGTACGCGCTTGTCGGTGCCGAGCGGGTTGTCACCGTCGCCCTCACCGCTGGTGTTGATGGTGATGCCCTGGTAGCCGAGACCGGCGATCGTCTCGAACTGCAGTTCCGCGTCATCGCGGACCGAGGCGGCATCCGAGGGATTGAGCCGCTCCAGCATGTCGAGGTCGCCGGCACGCAGATTGGCGAGCCGTACGGTGGAATCCGGGATCGGCTGGAAGATGATGCGGTCGAAATGATAGTCGTCGGCGTCCGGATGGTCGGCGAACTTTTCCAGAATGATGCGGTCGTTCTGGACACGGCTGACGAACTTGTAGGGACCGGAGCAGACCGGGTTGGTGCCGATGTCGGTCTCGAAGCTGGCAGGCGACAGAAGCATGCCCGCGCGGTCCGAAAGCTGGGCGAGCAGCGTCGCGTCCGGCTGGGCGAGCGTCAGCACGACAGTCGTCGCATCGGGCGCCTCGACGCTGGTGACGGAGGCGAGCTCGCTCTTGCGCAGGCTGTCCGGAAGGGTCCGAGCACGCTCGAGATTGGCGGCAACGGCGGCCGCGTCGACCTTGGTGCCGTCATGGAACACCATGTCCTCGCGGATGGTGAAGGTCAGCTGCGTGTTGTCGTCGTTCCAGCTCCATTCGCTCGCGGCGCGCGGCACGAAGTTGAGGTCGGCATCGACGTCGATCAGCTTTTCGCACAGCGACTGGTAGACGAGGCGGCCGACGAAGGTGCGCGACTTGTGGGGGTCGAGCACGTCGGGGTCCTCCTGGAGCCCGATGCGGAAATCCTGCGCCGAGGCGGCGCCGGCGATGAAGGTCGTGGCAAGCAGCGTTGACAGTAGCAGTTTCATGGTCGTGTTCCCCTGTTGTGTTTTCGTTGGAGCATCGGGAGCCGGCGATGCCTGCCCCCGCGTTTCGTCACTCGCCCATCGTCACGCCGGCGAGCCGGATCATGCCGTCGGGATAGGCCGTGAACCCTTCGATCGATGCCTGATGCACGAACGGCCAGGGCAGATAGAAGAGGTAGATGATCGGCATCTCGTCGCGCAGGATCGCCTGCGCCTCGTCGTAGAGCGCCTTGCGCTCGGCGTCGCCGTTGATGGTGCGCGCCTCGTTGAGCAGCCGGTCGACTTCCTCGTTGCAGTACTTTGCGTCATTGAGGCTGCCTTCGCAGGTGACGTACTGGTGAATGTTGCCATCCGGATCGACACGGCCCGACCAGCCAGACTGCCCGACCTCGAAGTCGCCGGCCTTGAGTGCCGACTGCAGAGCGGCGAACTCGGTCGGCCGCAAGGTGATGTCGAAGCCTGCTTCGGCGCCCATCGCCTGCACGAGCTCCATGACCTGCTGCATGATGGTGTTGTTGCCGAAAGTCAGCTCGAAGGCGACGCGCTCGTGGCCCGCCTCGGCCAGCAATGCCTTGGCACGCTCAACGTCGCGGCCGTTGTTGCCGATCTCGGGATTGTAGGCGAAGCTCGCCGGCGGAAACGCCTGGTACGCAGGCTCGTAGGTGCCGGCGCCGACGACTTCGTTGATCACGTTGCGGTCTATCGCAAGGTCGAGCGCCTGGCGCACCCGCTTGTCCTGCCCGAGCGGCGTGTCGGCGCGCTCGCCGTTAGCCATGTTGACCTCGATCGCCTGAAAGCCGAGGCCGGTGACGGAGGCCAGCGTGATCGTGTCGTCGCTCTCCACGGTCTCGAGGTCCGACGGCGCGACGCGTTCGATGATGTCGACGTCGCCGGAGCGCAGGTTGGCCAGACGAACCGTCGCGTCCGGGATTGGCACGAAGGTGACGTTGTCGAAGGCGTAGGCGTCGGCGTTCCAGTATTCGGCGAACTTCTCCAGCACGATGCGGTCGTTCTGCACCCGCTCGACGAACTTGTAGGGGCCGGAGCAGACGGGGTTCTGGCCAGGATCGGCCTCGAAGGACGCCGGCGACATCAGCATTCCGGCGCGGTCGGTAAGCTGCGCGAGAAGGCCGGCATCGGGCTGCGACAGCGTGATCTCGATGGTGAGGTCGTCGACCACGGCGATATCGGAGATCGACGCGACTTCGCTCTTGCGCAGGCTTTCCTCATCGGTGCGGGCGCGGTCGAGATTCGCCTTCACAGCCTCCGCATCGATCGGCGCACCGTCGTGGAAGGTGGCGCCTTCGCGCAGCGACATGGTCAGCACGGTGTTGTCGTCGTTCCATGACCATTCGGTGGCGATCTGCGGCACGATCGCCAGCTTGTCGTCGATGTCGACGAGCTTGTCGCACAGCGAGGTAAAGACGATGCGGCCGACGAATGTGCGCGCGCGGTGTGGATCGAGCACGTCAGGATCGTCCTGCAGCGCGATCGTCAGATCGGCCGCCGATGCCGCGCTCGCCATCAGCATCGCGCCGAGGGTCATTGTCACCAATCTTTTCATGTCTGGCCTCCTGTATGGTTGTTTTCGGGTCGCTGGTCTTCCGCCTCGCGCCGCGCCTGGTATGCGCGGTAGAGGTCGAGGCGGCGGTTCAATACGCTGTCCAACGCCGTTTCATGGGCGCTCGATGCGTCGGGCTCCACGATCTCGCGCCAGTAGTGGCACGACACGCTGCGGCCGGGGCCGGCCTCTTCCAGCACCGGCTTTTCAACCTCGCAGCGCGGGCGCGCATGCGGGCAGCGAGTATGGAACAGGCAGCCGGACGGCAGGTCGGTCGGGCTCGGCACGTCACCCTGCAACAGCTTCGGCTCGGTCCGGTCCCTCGGGTCAGGCTTGGGAATGGCGCCCAGCAGCGCCTGCGTATAGGGATGCAGCGGCGTCTCGTAGAGTGGGTCGACCGGTGAAAGCTCGACGATCTCGCCGAGATACATCACCGCCACGCGGTCGCTCATGTGGCGGATGACGGCAAGGTCGTGGGCGACGATGACCAGCGTCAGGCCGAAGCGGTCCTTCAGCTCCTCAAGAAGGTTGATCACCTGCGCCTGGATCGAGACGTCGAGCGCCGACACCGGCTCGTCGCCGATGATCAGCTTCGGCTCGCCCGCAAGCGCGCGGGCGATACCGATGCGCTGGCGCTGGCCGCCCGAGAACTCGTGCGGATAGCGCTCGGCATATTCCGGCCGCAGTCCGACGATGCCGAGCAGCTCCGCCACCCGCGCCCGAACGGCAGCGCCGCGCGCCAGGCCATGCAGCCGGATCGGCTCGGCGATGATGTCGCCCACCGTCATGCGTGGGTTGAGCGAGGCGAACGGGTCCTGGAAGATGATCTGCAGGTCGCGGCGCAACCGCCGCATCTCGCGGTCCGGCAGGGCGGTGATCGATTGCCCTTCGTATAGGACGTCACCTTCGCTGGGCTCGATGAGACGCAGCAGCAGGCGGCCGAGGGTCGACTTGCCGCAACCGGATTCGCCGACGATGGCGAAAGTCTCGCCGCGACGGATCTGCAGCGACACGTCGTTGACCGCATGCACCGTCGGCGACGCTTCGAAGAGGCCGCGGCGACCGCCGAAGCGCTTGATCAGCCCCCTCGCCTCGAGGATGGGCATGTCGACGCCGGTCGAATTCATTGCCGCGCCTCCATCGTCTGTTCGATCGGCGCATACCAGCACGCTGCCTCGTGGCCGTCGCCGAACGAGACCGTCGGCGGCACCTCGTCGTGGCAGCGCCGGTCGGCGAACGGACAGCGCGGGGCAAAACGACAGCCCTTGGGCATCAGTTCGAGCGGCGGCACCGCACCCTTGATGGTGGCGAGACGGCCTTGCCTCCGGCCAAGCGACGGCACTGAGCCGAACAGGCCGATCGTATAGGGATGCTGCGGATCGGCGAAGATCGCCTCGACCGGCCCGCTTTCGACGATTCGGCCGGCATACATGACGGCGACGTCGTCGGCCACTTCCGCCACGACGCCGAGATCATGCGTGATCAGGATCATCGCGGTTCCCGTCTCGTCCTGGATCTGGCGCACCAGCGCCAGGATCTGCGCCTGGATCGTCACGTCGAGCGCCGTCGTCGGCTCGTCGGCGATCAGCAGCCTGGGCCGGTTCGCCAGCGCCATGGCGATCATCACCCGCTGGCGCATGCCGCCTGAAAGCTGGTGAGGGTAGGCGTCGAGCCGCTTGGCGGGCGCGGGGATGCGCACGAACTCCAGCATCTCCAGCGCCTGCGCCCGCGCCTCGGCCCGCGAGACGTCGCGATGCCGGATGATGCCCTCGGCGATCTGGTGGCCGATGGTGAAGGCGGGATTGAGCGAGGTCATCGGCTCCTGGAAGATCATCGCGATCTCATTGCCGCGCAGGTCGGCACGCGCGCGCTCGGGCATCGAGAACAGATCGCGATCGCCGAACCGCGCCGTTCCCGAGACGATGCGGGCCGGCGGCGACGGCAGCAGCCCCATCAGCGCCAGCGACGTGACGCTCTTGCCGCAGCCGGATTCGCCGACGATGCACAGCGTCTTGCCAGGGGCCACCGAAAACGAGACGCCTTCGACGAGATTGGTCTCGGCGTCGGCCTTGAACGTCAGCGAGAAATCGCTCACCGAAAGAACCGGCTGACCCGCTGCCTGCGGGGCTGCAGAAGAGCCGGTGGATACGGGTTCGGTTCGGTTCATGCTCGCGTCCTCACCGCTTCGCGCGCCGGCGCGGCCTCGTCCATGCCGTCCGGCAGATGGTCCTCGGCATCGCCGAGCACGATCGACTGCAGGTTGACGTTGATGCCGTTGAGATGGCGGCGCATCGCCCGCTCGGCGCCCGGCGCGTCGCGACCGGCGATCGCCTCGACGATCGCCTCGTGCTCGCGAAACGAGATGTCGCGGCTCTCGTCGCTGCGGGCGCGGGCACGAAGCCGCCGCCAGTCGGGCTCGCGGCGGATCGTCTGCAGCACGTCGAACAGCGACAGCAGCAGGCCATTGCCTGCACATTCGGCGATGCGGCGGTGAAGGGCGCTGTCCCACAGCTCCCAGCCGTCATTGTCGTGCGCCGACGACGTCTTCTGGGCGAGGCGGCGCAGTGCCTCGATGTCGTCGGGCGAACAGCGCAGCGCCGCCATGCGGGCCAGCGCCGGTTCGAGTTGCAGCCTTGCCTCCATCACCTCTAGCGGATTGGTCCGGTCGGCGAGATTGCCCATCAGCAATGGCTGGATTGCGGGACGACGTCCGATGAAGGTTCCCTTGCCCTGCTGCCTCCAGACCACACCTTCGGCCTCGAGCACTTCCATGGCGCGGCGCACCGCGCGGCGGCCGAGCCCCATGGACAGCGCCAGTTCGCGCTCGGGCGGCAAACGCCACTCCGCGTCGTCCCGGTGCTCGCGCACCAGCTGGCGCAGCCGCTCCAGCGCGATGGAAGAGTTCGAGGTCGCCCGTTCCGGCTGCAAGTATCTCTCCGCGAGGAACCATTGAAAGAATTGGTTCCCTCAATTCATCCCGTCGATCCACCACGCTGTCAAGCAAAACCCCGCGAATATGCACATTCGCGGGGCTGGACTGGAACGAGCGCCGGAGAACCGGGCGGGGTCGTCGTACTAGGCGGTGAACCGGTCGAGCGCGTTTCGCGTGATCTGCTCGGTGAACGGGTCGCTGCGGGTCAGGCCCATGATCCACTCGCAGCTTCCCGCCGTCAGAACTTCGCCCTTGCCGCGCTTCATCCCGACGACCATTCCCGATCCGTACTGGAAATTGCGCCGTGCGACGGAGGTCTCTTCTGCGGCGAGTTCGGCAAGCCCGTTGAGGTCGCCGTCACGGACGTAGTAGCGCACGCCCTCGCCCTCGTGCTCGTATTCGAACAGCACGGCGGGGCTCATGGCCAGGATATCGATCTCGTCCGGCACGCCGGCCGCCTCCACCGGATAGGGCAGGCCCTGCCGGAAGGTGTAGTCGAGGCCGTCGACCTCATAGCCGAAGATGCCTGCTTCCGCGCCGAAGACGTCGGCATAGCGCAGGTCGGTGCCAGAAAACGCCCAGTGCTCGGGCCGGTAGACGGTGAAACCGCGCGAGCCGCGCGGCGCAAAGCCGCCCCAGCTTCCATACATGCCGTGGCAGCCATTGACACCGACCGTAGACGCGCCCGGCCAACTGACACCGCCGCTCTCCCACGATGCGGTGAGAAGATGCTTGCGCTCGGGATCGTCGCGGACCGGGTCCATCGTCGGCGCCTTGAACTTCCAGCAATGCTGCTGACGGCCTTCGTCCTCCAGCCTGATCTGCCACAGGAAGTTGCCGCCGAAGCGCGAGAAACCGCCGCCGCGCTCGACGAATGTCTCGACCGTCTTGCGCATGTCCCACGACCAGTATTCGTCATGGCCGACGGTGACGAGACAGGAATAGTCGTCGAGAATTTCGGGACGGTAATGCAGGTCGGTCTGGGTGATGATGTCGAACTCGTAGCCCTCGCGCTCTGCCCAGACCGCGAAATGCCGGTCGAACTGCGCCCAGCCGGCGGCGGCGTAATACTGGCCCCAGCCGCCGGAATAGCCCCACTCCTTGGACGGGAAGCGCGGCGCATCGTTCATGTCCGGCAGCGGCGCGACGGTGATGCGGGCAGCGCCCTTGGGCAACCACACCATGCCGCGCGTCCAGGGTCGCTGCAGCGAGAGGATCGGCGAACCCTCGTTCTTGTTGGGGCCCCATGTGCCGAAATAGTGGTTGGCGCCACCCCAGTCGTTATAAGCCGTCCAGGTGCCGGTCGCGAGCATGAACAGGATGCGGCCCTTGCGGGTGGCCGCCGTCGGCCGCACCACGACGAAATGATGCTGGACGAAGCGCTCGCCGCTCTTGCGCATGCAGGTCGACACGACGCGGTAGAACCCTGAACGCTGGTCCTTCGGGATCTGCCAGCGATGCAGAACCGGCCAGTCGCAACCATCCATGTAGGCGGTTTCCGAAGTCTTCGTGAAACTGCCGGGCAGGCCGAATGTCTCATGCACCATCTCGGGGCGGAAGCCGTCGCGGTAGATCTGGATGGACCATTCGTCCGCCGTGGTGGAGCCGTGAAACTCGACCGTTTCGCCCGGGTCGTACGACATCCTGTCGGTGTAGACGAAAACCTCGGCGAGTTCGGGGTCCTCGCGCGGAAACTGGAAGCGGTAGTCGGACAGGAAGTGCTCGTCCGCATAGCCCTTGCGCACGGCCCAGGGCTTAATCGCGTGCGGGCCGATTTCCGGAAAACTGAAAGGTTTCTTGGTCATGATGCGTCGGTCACTCCTAGCGCGACGGGTGGAGGGGAAATGCGCGGCACGGCGTCCATGCGGGACGGCGAGGCTTCCATGTCTGCCAGCCGGCGCAGCAGATTGCGTCCGCCTTCGATGAGGTCCAGCCGCACGGCCATACGAAGCGCGTAGGCCTCGCGGTTCTTCAGCGCACGCAGGATCGCTTCGTGCTGGTGGCCGTCGGGATAGTGCGGCAGGGCATCGGGGTAGAGTTCTGACAGCATTGGACCGACACGCAGCCACAGCCGCTCCAGCACCTGCAGCAGCGCAGGCATCGCGGCGTGCTCGAACATCGTGAAATGGAAGGCGCGGTTGGCCTCGAGCGCCGTGGCCCAATCGCGCCGGCGCTCCGCGTCGACCAGCGCCCTATGGAATGCTTCGAGCCTTTCGAGGTCGCCGCCACGCATATTGGACATGGCGCGTTCGGCCGCCATCGGCTCGAGTTCGAGCCTGATGTCGCGGATGTCCTTGTAGTCCGCCAGCGACAGCCTGCGCACGCGGATGTAGAAGCGCGGCTTGATCTCGATCGCCCCGTCGCGCGCCAGTTGCAGGAGCGCCTCGCGCACCGGCGTTTCCGACGTCCCCATGCTCCGTGCCAGGTCACGCGTCTTCAGCCGTTGATGCGGCAGAAGCTCCGCCCTCATCAGCGCGAGGCGAAGCCGCGAATAGACCTCTTCGGCAAGCAAGGGCTGCCTCCTCCCTCGTGAGATCCGTGCCGGACAGTCAGCGGGCCGATCGTCTTCCCCGCCTGTCCTTAACGGCACGTCTGGATATATCAGGCACGTGGATTCCGCCTCTGTCAAGCGCATCAAAAGCGGCTTAGTGATATGCAATTCGAGAAACTCTGCTATTTCCACAACCAGCGGCTGCGCGATATGAGCACAGCTATCGTATCTGCGGCACGGGAATACCGGCGCTATTCCGCACAACTCCGGCACTTGGTGGCATTCTCGGTTGTCGATCGATGGGCCTGTCGCTTCACAGATTCCCGAAGCAACTGCGCGACTTTGCATGGCAATGCCCAAAGATAATCAAATTACTTGAGCTTTCTGATATATCGTGTACCGTCCATGGATAGCGCGGCAGGCGCTCTCATCGACAAGGACGACGACACGGAGTTTCCCTCATGCCTCGAGAAGCCTCGCCGCAGACGAATGGCGCCTCGATCGACATCCGGGCGCTGGAAAAGCGGTTCGGCAATGTGAGGGCCGTCGACGACGTATCGCTGACGATCGACGCCGGAGAATTCGTCGCGCTGCTGGGCCCGAGCGGGTCGGGCAAGTCGACGGTGCTGATGAGCATTGCCGGCTTCGAGCGCCCAAGCGCGGGCCACATCATCATCGATGGCGAGGACTGCACGCGGCTTCCGCCGCACAAGCGCAACATCGGAATGGTGTTCCAGCACTACACGCTGTTTCCCCATCTCAGCGTCGCCGACAATGTCGCCTTCCCGCTGAAGATGCGTGGTGTGCCCAAGGCAGAGCGCCGGCGGCAGGCCGAGGCGGCATTGGAGACGGTGCGCCTCGCCGGCTATGGCGACCGCATGCCCAAGCAGCTTTCCGGCGGCCAGCAGCAGCGCGTCGCGCTGGCGCGCGCCATCGTCTATCGCCCCCGCGTGCTGCTCATGGACGAGCCGCTGTCGGCGCTCGACAAGAATCTGCGCGAGGAAATGCAGCTCGAAATCAAGCGGCTGCATTCGGAACTCGGCCTCACCGTGGTCTTCGTCACCCACGACCAGGGCGAGGCGCTGACCATGGCGGACCGGATTGCCATCCTCAAGGCCGGCAAGCTGCAGCAGGTCTCGCCGGCGCGCGAACTCTACGAGCGGCCGTCCAACCTGTTCTCCGCCGGCTTCATCGGCGAAATGAACATGCTGCCGGTGGACTGGGACGGCAACCGCGCCCGCCTCGTCGAAGGCGAGGAGATTGTCCTGCCCGACGAAGCGCGGCTCGCCCCGGTCAAGCCCGGCCGTGCCGTGCTGGCGGTACGGCCGGAGCGGATGTCCTACACGCAGGCGGGGACCGCCGGCACATGGGCCGCCACGGTGCGCGACGTCGTCTATGCCGGCGCCGGCACGCTGCTGATCACCACGCTCGCCGATGGCACCGAAGTGCGCCTGCGTATTCCCAGTGCAGGGCTACAGCCCGTCAGCCCCGGCGACCGCGTCGGCCTGTCATGCCCGCCCGACGCGCTGCTTCTGTACCCGCAGGGCGACGCCTGATGTCGGCGCCCGGCTTCTTCGAGGCAGACGGACGCACCATGTCGCGCGGCACGGTGCTTATGCTGATGGGGCCGTTCTTCGCGCTCGTCATCTTCGTCTTTCTCTACCCGCTCGGCAATCTGCTCTCGATCTCCGTGCTCGAGCCGCAACCGACGCTGGAACACTATCAGCGGGTGGTGGAGAACCCGGTCTATGGTAGGGTGCTTTTCCGCACGCTGCAGATCGCGCTGCTCGTCGGCGTGCTGTCTCTTGCCCTGTCCTTGCCCGTCGCGGTGCTGATGGCCAATTCGCGCGGCCCCAAGGCGGTGTTTCTCACCGCCTGCATCCTGCTGCCGTTCTGGTCCTCGGTGCTGGTGCGCACCGCCGCCTGGGCGATCCTGCTGCAGCGCAACGGCATCATCAATCAGTCGCTGCAGTTCGTCGGCATCACCGACGAGCCGATGACGCTGCTCTATACGCAAGGCGCCGTCGTTATCGCCATGACCCATGTGCTGATGCCGTTCATGGTGCTGCCGATCTACGGCGCGCTGCGCAACATCCCCGCCGACTATGGCCGGGCGGCCGCCATCTGCGGCGCCGGGCCGCTGCGCAGCTTCTGGGAGGTGACGCTGCCGCTGGCCATGCCCGGCATCCTCGGCGGCTTCATCCTCGTCTTCCTCACCGCGCTCGGCTACTTCATCACCCCGGCCCTGCTCGGCTCGCCGCAGGAGATAATGATCGCCACGCTGATCTCGCAGCAGATGCGCGAAAATCTCGACTGGCCGTTTGCGGCAGCCCTGGTCGGCGTCCTCACCCTTATCGTCACCGTCATCACCCTCGCCTTCTCCAAGGTCTTCCGCTTCGACCGGATGATGGGAGGCCGCGCATGAACCCGCGATCGCTGCTTCTCAACGCCTATGTCTACGCGGTGCTGGTGTTCATCCTGTTGCCGATCCTCGTCATCCTGCCGATGTCGATCAGCGAATCGAACTACCTCACCTTCCCGCCGGAAGGGTTCACGCTGAGCTGGTTCCAGGCCTATTTCGGCGACGAACGCTGGATGGAGGCGACCTGGTTCAGCGTCCGCATCGCGGTGCTGACGGCGATTGCCACGGCCGTGATCGGCACCATGGCGACCTATGCGCTGGTGCGGGGCGCGGGCAGCATGGGCACGCTGTTCCAGGCGCTGCTGATCGGGCCGATCGTGGTACCGCATATCGCGCTGGCCGTCGCGCTCTACCTGTTCTTCCAGAGCACCGGGCTCTCGGGCACTACACTCGGCTATGTCATGGCCCATTCGCTGATCGCCATGCCGTTTACGGTCTTTACCGTGGCGGCAGCGCTGTCGAGCGTCGACCCGGCGCTGGAAGATGCTGCGATGAGCTGCGGCGCCTCGCGCTTCACCGCCTTTCGCCTCATCACCTTGCCGATGATCATGCCGAACGTGGTGTCGGGCGGCCTGTTCGCCTTCATCATCTCCTTCGACGAACCGGTGATCGCGTTCTTTCTCGCCGGCATCCGCGACAAGACGCTGCCGCGCATGATGTTCGACGACATCGAGCAGAACCTGACGCCGGTGATACCGGCGATCGCGGTGCTGCTGACTTTATTGTCCATCGCCGTGCTCATCGGCGCCGGCCTGCTGAAGCGCATGGCTGACAGGCGGGCGGCGGGGGTCCAGGAATCCTGATGCAAAACAGGGGAACTCAGCAAAGGAGGCTGACATGAAAATGAAGACACATATCAAGGCAATGCTTGGTGCCACGCTGCTTATCGGCGCGGCAGCACCGGCGATGGCCGACGAGGTCGTCATCGCCACCACCGGCGGTCTCATGCGCAACATGCTCGAAGAGCACATGTACCTGCCCTTCCAGGAAGAAACCGGCACCGAGGTCATCCCGTTCGACATTGAGGTTCCCGACCAGTGGGCCCGCACCGAAGGCATGGTGCGCAGCGGCAACATCGAGTTCGACATCGTCACCGCGACCGGGCCCGACCTTGTCGACAAGGCCGACATCCTGCTCGACATTCCGTGCGCCGACATGCCGAAAGTGGTCGAATTCGCGCTTGACGGAGCTTGCGAAAGCAAGGGCGTCGCCCGCACGACCGGCGGAATGGTGCTGACCTACAATTCCGAGGTCTTCGCCGACGAGGCGCCGCAGAACTGGGCCGATTTCTGGGACGTCGAGCGCTTCCCCGGGCCACGCGGCCTGCCCGACACCGGCGACCGCGACTGGTGGGTGCCCGCCATCGCGCTGCTGGCCGACGGCGTCGCCAAGGAAGACCTCTTCCCGATGGACATCGATCGCGCCTACGCCAAGCTCGACGAGATCCGCCCGCACATCGCCGTGTGGTGGAAGACCGGCAACCAGGTGCAGCAGATCATGCGCGACAACGAGGTCGTGATGACGATGTCCTATTCAGGCCGCTCGCTGGCCACCATCAAGGACGGCGCGCCGTTCGCGATGGCATGGGATGGCGCGCTGCGCGATACCGGCTATTTCGCCGTGCTGAAGGACTCGCCGAACCCAGAGGGCGCGCTGGCCTTCATCGACTTCTTCTACGGCAATGCCGATGGCCACCCGGAATTCATCCAGGCCGTCGGCTACGCGACGTCGTCGACGGCCGGTCTGGCACAGTTGCCGGAAGACGAGCAGAAGCTGTACGCGACCTACCCGGCCAACTACGAGGTGCTGGTCGATCCGGACTTCGCCTGGATCGGCGAGAACCGCGACATGCTGCGCGAGCGCTGGACAGCCTGGCTGACCCAGTAATCCGCGGCGAACCGCAACAAATAGAACGGCCGGCTCATCGAGCCGGCCGTTTTGCTTTTGGTAGGTGCTGTCAGGCAGCCAGCCCGAGGAAGCGCGCCACGAGAAGTGGCTGCGGCTGCATCATCGCCATCCCCGGCACGGTGCGGCAGCCGATCGCCTGTGCCTGCGCCAGGATCGGCGTCGTCACGGGCGTCATGATCACTTCCGCAACAGTGGTCGACGGGCCAAGCCGCGATGGCGATAACGGCAGCGGGTCACCGTCATGCATGCCGAGCGAGGTCGCGTTGACGACGAGGTCGAATGCCTTCGCGGGAACGTCGTCCTCGCTGGCGTGCACGTGGATGGTGGCCTTGCCTCCACGGGCGCGGATCGCCGTTGCCAGTTCCTCCGCCTTCGCCTTGTCGCGGTTGACCAGATGGATATCTCTGGCACCCACGCCGGCGAGCGCGAAGGCTATGGCGCGGCCGACGCCACCGGCCCCGACCTGCAGCACCGTAGCGTCACGCACCGCCACCTGATGCTCAGCCAGCCCCGCTAGGAACCCCTCGCCGTCGATGTTGTGCCCGGTGAGGCTGCCGTCCGCGTTGCGGCGGACGAAATTGACGGCGCCGATGTCGCGCGCGGCATCGGTCAGGTCATCGACCAGCGCGGTGGCCGCGATCTTGTGCGGGATGGTGACGCCGAAGCCCGCGACGTTCTTGATGCGGCGGATCATGGCAAGCATGTCTGCGAGATCGTCCGGCCCGACCGACAGCGGTGAGACGGCGACGTTCAACTCCATCTCCTCGAACGCCCGGTTGAGCACGTCGGAGCCGACAATGTGGCCGACGGCGTCAGCTAGGATGAACATGATGCGGGTCTGGCCGGTGATGCGCATGGGTGCCTCAGCGCGGCATCGCGGCGGCGGCGTAGGTGCCGTAGCGGGCATGCGCCTCAGCCAGTTCCCGCTCGTCGAGCAGAACCGGCTCGCCGGCCTGGCGCGCGAGAATGTATTGCCGCGCCAGCGTCTCCAGCTTGACCGTCAGGTCGAGCGCATGCTGGAGGCTGCGGCCCATGGCGATCATGCCGTGGTTGGCGAGCAGGCAGGCGAGATGCCCCTCGATCGCCTCGACCGCCGCATCGGCCAGTCCCGCCGAGCCAAACGGCTCGTAGCGCGAGCAGGGAACGTCGTTGCCGCCAAAGCTGGCGATCATGTAGTGGAAGGGCGGCATCGGCTTGCGCAGGCTGCTCAGCGCCACGCAGCAATCAGCGTGGGTGTGCACCACCGCCTCCGCTTCCGGCCGGGTGCGCAGGATACCGGTGTGAAACCGCCATTCGCTGGAGGGCTTTCCCTCGCCGCGCACGTCCCCGTCGAGCGAGACGTGGACGATCGCGTCAGGTGTCAGCCAGGCGCTGCGTCCGCCGGCGGGCGTGATCAGAGCGCCATCGCCGAAGCGCATGCTGACATTGCCGGCGCTGCCGTGGTTGAGCCCCTTGTCTTCCAGGAAGCGGACGGCGTCGATGATCGCCCTCCGCGCGCTGTTCTCGTCCACCGCCGCACCTCCATGCTGGATGATATATCATAGGATAGTCGAATTACTGCCTACCGACAATGCGCGAGGCCGGAAATCAGCACTGTAAAATCCCACGATCTGCTGCTAGAAAATCGAATTGCTTATCGCTTTGGAGGCGTCGACGATGCTTGGTATCGTGGCGGATGACTACACTGGCGGCCTGATGATCGCCGGCTATATCGAGGGCGCGGGCATCGCATGTCCGGTGCTGTTCGATCGCGAAGAGCTGGCGTCGCTCGAACCCTCGCCGGTCGTCATCGTGGCGACACGGACGCGGCTTATCCCTGCGGCAGAGGCCGTTGCAGAAGTCGAGGACATCGCGGACCGTTTCGACGCGGCGGGATGCGACCGGGTCGCCTACAAGGTCTGCGCCAGCTTCGACTCCACGGACGACGGCAATATCGGGCCGGTCGCCGACCTGCTCGCGCGTCGCTATGGCCAGCGACCGATGCTGCTCAGTGCCGGTTTTCCGCGCTTCGGCTCCACGGTGCACCAGGGCTACCTGTTCTACCGCAACCGGCTGGTCTCGGAATCGATCAAGCGGTTTGACCCGCTGACGCCGATGACCGATCCCGACATGGTACGCGTGCTCTCAAGGCAGACAAAGGGAACCGTCGGCCTCCTGCCGCACGCGGCACTGCATGCGGGCTTCGATGCGGCGCGGGCGCGCCTCGACGCGCTGGCGAACGACGGCATCGACTATGTGATGGTCGACTGCTCCGACGATTCCGACGCAGAGATGGGCGCCAGGCTCGCCGCGCCGATGCGCACCACCGTGGGCAGCGATGCGCACATCATCGCTTTCGCCAAGGCGGTGGCCGGCAGCGCGCGGGCCGAGAGCGCGCCGCTGCCCCCGCACGCCAGCGGACCGGCGGCCGTGCTCGTCGGCAGCGTCGGGCCGGTGGCCATGGCGCAGCTCGCCGCGTTTGCGCAATTGCATCCGGTGCTGACCCTCGACCTGCTCGACGGGCGCGACGAAAAAGCGCTCATCGATGATGCGCTCGCATGGGCGCAAACGCGCATCGGCGACCAGCCGCTGGCGATCACCACCGCAGCGGATACGGAGATCGTCGAACGTGCGCAGCAGGCGCATGGCGCGCTCAACGCAGCACGAAAGGCGGAGCGGCTGCTGGCCGGCGTGGCCAAGGGGCTGGTCGCGCGTGGCGTGCGGAGACTGGCGGTTGCCGGCGGCGAAACGTCGGGCTCCGTGGTCGAAGCGCTGGGTGTGCGCCGCGTGCGGGCAATGCCGGAATCGGAACTCGGCACCGGCTTCTGCGTCGTCGATGCGCCGCAGCATCTGTCACTCTACCTCAAACCGGGTAAACTCGGCGCCGACGATATTCTCCTGCGCGCCATCGAGGCCATGCGCGCATGACGGCCAACAGGAGCAGGCTGACTTGACGGATGCCCAGGCGCCCCGCGTGGATTTCTCGGCGACCCGCCCGATGCGCAAGCGCGGCGTCGAGCGCTACAACATCCTGCTTGACGCAACCGAAAGGCTGCTCGCCGACAACAGCGACGAGGACATATCGCTGGCGCAGATCGCCGAGGCCGCCGAGGTGCCGCTGGCCTCGGTCTACCACTTCTTTCCCAACCGCAACGCGGCCTTCGTGGCGTTGGCATTGCGCTTCAACGAGGAGATCTACCGGATATCGATCACGCCGCTGACCGATCCGGAACCGCAGACCTGGCAGGAACTGCTGCACATGATCCATGCGCGCGCAGCCGGCTTCCAGAATAGCCGGCCGGCCGCCCTGCGGCTGTTTCTCGGCGCCGGCGTCAGCGTCGCGGTCAGGAATGCGGACCTGTCTGGCAATGCCCGTATCGCGCGCAGCCGCGAGCGCTTCTTCGGCGCCTACTTCCACATGCCGATCATTCCCGATTTCATCGAGCGGCTGGAGATCGCGGGCTCCAGCATGGACGGCATCTGGGGACTGTCCTATGGCCGGCATGGGCGGATCACCGAGCACTACCGCAAGGAAGCGACCGCCGTGGCGATCGACTATCTGCGCCGCTTCCTGCCGGAATTCCTGCCACGCAAGCCGCTGACCCAGAAAGCGCTGGACCGCATCTTTATCCCGCTCGAGCACATGGCCGCCAACCCGTTCACGGGGACGGTGTAATCCGGCTTCAGCCGGTGAGCGGAAAGTGGCAGGCGGCCGCGGTGCCGCCGGCCTTAGGTTCGAGCACCGGCTCGCGCTCGGCGCAAAGCGGCTGGGCGCGCGGACAGCGGGTGCGGAAGCGGCAGCCGGATGGTGGCGAGGCCGGGCTCGGCACGTCGCCCTGGAGCACCTGGCGCTCGCGGGCGCGCTCCTTTTGCGGATCCGCCAGTGGAACGGCCGACAGGAGCGCCTGCGTATAGGGATGGCTTGGCGTGGCATACAGCGCGTCGCGATCGCCGACCTCCACCACCTTGCCGAGATACATCACCGCGACCCGGTCGCACAGATGGTGGACCACCGACAGGTCGTGGGCGATGAACAGGTATGACAGGCCGAACTGGTCCTGCAGATCCTTGAGCAGGTTGAGGACGCCCGCCTGGATGGAGACGTCGAGCGCAGACACCGGCTCGTCGAGGATGATCAGTTCGGGGCTGAGCGCCAATGCCCGCGCAATGCCGATGCGCTGGCGCTGGCCGCCGGAGAATTCGTGCGGGTAGCGGTCGGCATGGCCGGGGTCGAGCTTGACGAGACGCAGCAATTCATCGACGCGGGCGCGCTTCTGCGCCGCGTTCATCGTTGTCAGCCGCAATGGCTCGGCGATGATGTCGCGGGTGCGCATGCGTGGATGCAACGAGGCGTGCGGGTCCTGGAAGACGAACTGGATGCGTGCGCGCAGTGGCCGCATCTGGTGGTGGTCGAGGCGCGCAAGATCGGTCTCCTCGAACATCACCTCGCCGGATGTCGGCTTCAGAAGTCGCGCCACGCATCGCGCGAGCGTGGACTTGCCGCACCCCGATTCGCCGACGAGGCCCAGCGTCTCGCCGCGCGCGATCTCGAAGCTGACATCGGAGACCGCGCGCACGGCTCCCGTCGCCCGGCCCAGAAGCCCGCCGCTGATCGGGAATTCCTTGACGAGATTGCGCACCGCAAGCAGCGGCGCGGCGTCGTCCGCTGCGGGATCGCGGGGGGCGGACATCGGGTCAAGCATCGTGCACGCTCATCTCTTCGGCCTGTCCGGCGGCGACCTCCTCGGCGCGATGGCAGGCAACGGTCGTGGCGCCCACCTGGCGCAGGACGGGACGCTCCGCGCGGCAGATGTCGATGGCGTAGCCGCAGCGCGGATGAAAGGCGCAGCCGGCCGGCCGCGCGCTGATCGGCGGCGGCGCGCCGGGAATCGCCCGAAGCCGCTCCACCCGCGCATCGGGCTGCGGCAGGCTGCCAAGCAATCCCTTCGTGTAGGGGTGATGCGGCGCGGCGAAGACATCGTCGACCAGCCCACGTTCGACGACGCGGCCCGAATACATGATCGACAGGCTTCGCGCGGCACCGGCCACCACGCCGAGATCGTGCGTCACCAGCACGATGCCGACGCCCCTGTCCTGCCGCAGCTTCTCAAGCAGTTCCATGATCTGCGCCTGGATGGTGACGTCGAGCGCCGTGGTCGGCTCGTCGGCGATCAGCAGGTCGGGCTCGTTCGCCATCGCCATGGCGATCACGGCGCGCTGGCGCATGCCGCCCGAGAATTCGTGCGGGTATTGTGTGGCGCGTTTCTCGGGCATCGGGATCGCAACGAGCTGCAGCAGTTCGACGGCGCGTGCGCGCGACTGCGCGCGGCTGACCTGTGGCCTGTGGATGCGCACCGCCTCGGCGATCTGGTCGCCGATCGTCAAAAGCGGGTTGAGCGCCGTCATCGGGTCCTGGAAGATGTAGCCGATGCGGACGCCGCGCACCTTGCGCATCTGGCGGTCGCTGAGCCCGACGAGTTCGCGGCCGTCGAGCTTGATCGACCCCGAAAGGCGCGCGCCAGGCGACAACAGGCCCATCACCGCCAGCATGGTCACGCTCTTTCCGGAGCCGGATTCGCCCACAACGCCATGCAGTTCGCCAGCGCTCACCGTCAGGTCGACGCCGCTGACCGCCTCGAAGGCCTCGCCGTGGCGGCCCGCAAACGAGACGCTCAGGTCGCGTATCTCCAGAAGCGGCGCCGTCATTTCGACCTCGGGTCGAGGAAGTCGCGCAGCCCGTCGCCGAGGAAGTTGAAGCCGAGCACGATCGACAGGATGGCGATGCCGGGGCCTGCGGCGATCCACCAGCGATAGAAATGCAGCGCGCCGTCGGAGATCATCTGGCCCCACTCCGGCGTCGGCGGAGCGGCACCCAGGCCTATGAAGGAGAGGCTGGCGACGAGCAGCACCACCTGGCCGAAATCCATCGTCGCATTGACGATGATCGGGCTCCAGCACAAGGGAAGGATGTGCTTGACCAGCACGCGGGGCCGGGTCGCGCCGGCCGCCACCGCGGCCTCGACATGCTCACGCTCGCGCACCGACAGAACCTGCGCACGCATCAACCGCGCATAGATCGGCCACCACACGATCACCATCGCAATCGCGGCGTTGCCGAGACCGGGGCCGAGCGCCGCCGTCACCGCCATTGCCAGCAGGATCGGCGGGAAGGACAGCGTCACGTCGACGAGCCGCATGATGACGCTGTCGACGATGCCCCCGACGAAGCCCGCGATCGCTCCGAGCGTGCAACCGATGAGTACGGCGCAGACGATCACCATCGCCGCGATCGGCAGCGAATGACGCACGCCATAGAGCGTGCGGGTCAAGACGTCGCGGCCGAGTGCGTCCGTGCCAAGCCAGTGTTCGGCGTTGGGCGGCTGGAAGCGCATGCCGGCCAGCATCGTCGGCTCGTAGGGCGACCATAGCGGTATGGTGATGCCGACCACGATCCAGAACAGCAGGATCGCGCCGCCGAGGATGACCGGCAGCGTCGCCCATTGCGGCAGGAAGACGCGGCGGCGTGCTTTCGGTGCGGCGATGACGCTCATGCCCCCTCCTGCCGCGAGAGTTTCACCCGCGGATCGACCAGCGCATAGGCGATGTCGGTCAGCAGATTGGTGATCAGGAACGCGGCGCCGCCGACGATGGTGACGCCGACGATGGCGGGATTGTCGAGGCCGCGCGCCGCGGCAACCGCGTACGAGCCGATACCGGGCCATGAGAAGATGGTCTCGGTCAGGATCGCGCCGGTGATGAGATAGGCGAACGAGAAGCCGAGGATGGTCAGCGTCGGCAGCATGGCGTTGCGAAGCGCATGGTGGATCAGCACGCGCAGCGGCCCCGCCCCCTTTGCGCGTGCGGCGAGTATGTATTCCTGGCCGAGCACGTCGAGCATCGAGGCGCGGACCATGCGCGAGACGATGCCGGTGACCGTCCAGCCGAGCACGCTTGCCGGAAGGATCAGTTGCATCAGCACGCTGCGGAAGCCGGCCCAGTCGCCCGCCGCCAGCGTGTCGATGGTGTAGAAGCCGGTGAGGAAAGGGGGCGCGATTGCACGGGAATCGATGCGGCCGGGCCCCGGTAGCCAGCCGAGCTGTACGGAGAAGATGAAAAGCACGAGCAGCCCAGACCAGAAAACCGGCGCCGATGCGCCGACGAGGGCGAAGAACCGGGCGATGTTGTCGATCGGCCCGTCGCGAAAACGCGCCGCCAGTACGCCGAGCACGACGCCGAAGGTGGTGCCAAGGATCATCGCCGCGATCACGAGTTCCAGCGTCGCCGGCAGACGGACCATCAGGTCCTGCGACACCGGCTGGCGGGTGCGGAACGACGTTCCCATGTCGCCCTGGAGGAGATTTCCGAGGTAGATGACGTAGCGCTCGGGCAGTGAGCGGTCGAGGCCCCACCGTTCGCGCGCGGCCTCGACCACCGCCGGATTGTTCATCTGGCGCTCGCCGATGATCGAAGTCAAAGGATCGGCCGCCGTGAAATAGGTCAGCAGGAAGGCAACCGTAATGACGCCGAGCAGGAGCAGTGGCATCGCGATGAGACGCCTGAGAATATAGGTCGACATCGCGATGCCCTTTTGCCGGTCGCTTGCTTACTTGCGGCTGAGTTCCGCCAGCGGCAGGTTGCAGCACGCGCTGTAGCGTACCCCTTCTATCTCGTTGCGATAAGCCAGAATGAGATTCGGGCTGACCACCGGCACGATGATACGGTCCTTGATCATCTCCATCGCGATCTCGTGGTAGAGCTCGTTCATCTTGTCGCCGGACGCGGCAAGCGCCTGCTGGAAAAGCTCGGTTTCACGGTCGTTGACGAGATCCACCTTGCCCTGGCCGCTTGCATTGCGCTCCCAATATGTGTCGGCCAGCATGCCGAAGAACTGGACGTACTGGGCCGAACCGAAATAGTCGGGAGCGTAGAAGCGCGCGCTGAACGGAATGCCGGGATTGGCGATCTGTTCGCGCCAGACGGCCGAGGCGACCGGCTGGATGTTGATGGTTACGTTGATGCGCGCCAGATCCTGCTGGAGCTTTTGCATCAGCAGCGTCAGGTCGACGCCATAAACGTTGAGCTGCGCCACGGTGATGTCGAGGGTGAAGCCGTCCTCGAGCCCCTTGGACGCGAGAAGCTCACGCGCCTTCTCGAGATTCTCCTCGGGCATCGGCAGGCCTTCTGTGCCGGGGAAGCCGTTGGGGATCGGCGCCGCCTGCAGTTCGCCCTCGCCGCCGACGGTGAAGTCGATCGCGCCCTGATAGTCGATGGCGTAGGCCAGTGCCTGGCGCACTTCGAGATCAAGCATCTCGCCGCCTTGAGCCCCGGGGGAGAACATCACGTAGATGAAGTTGTAGGACGGCACGGTCTCGATGGTGATGTCCGGCGAGTTGATCGTCGAGGCGGTGTCCGGATCGACCTGCATGGCGATGTCGGCACCGCCGCTCTGCAGCATCTGCGCCTGCGACACGGCATCGGCCACCTGGTCGATGACGATGTCGGTGATCGGCGGGGCATCACCCCAATAGTTCTCGTTGACGCGGAAGCGCAGTTCGTCGTCCGGGCGGTAGGTGTCCAGCACATAGGGGCCGCTGCCGGCCGAGTTGGCCAGGAACCATGTCTCGGCCTGGTCGGCCGAGGATGCGTCCTCGCCGGCCGTCGCGCCGTTTTCCATCGCGACGTCGCTGTTGATGATGCCGACATAGGGTGCAGCCAGGATGCCGATGAACTCGGAATTCGGGTTCTCCATGTTCACCACGACGGTCTTGTCGTCCGGCGTCTCGATCGACGCCAGCCCGTTCATCATGAAGGATGGGTCGGCTTGGATGTTCTTCAGCCGCTCGAACGTCCACTTGACGTCCTTGGCCTCGACCGGGCTGCCGTCGGAGAAGACGGCATCGGGGTCAAGCGTGAAGGTGAACTGCGTCTGGTCCTCGTTGGTCGTCCACTCGGTGGCGAGCAACGGCTCGACCGAACGGTCGTCAGCGGCCAGCTTGACCAGACCCTGATAGGTCGAGCTCAGATAGATCTGGCAGGTGTCGCAGAACGCGCGGTGCGGATCGAGCGAGTTGATCTCGAGGTTGCGCGCGATGACCAGTGGCTGATCCTGCGCGATGGCCGCGCCAGGCATCGCGGTCGCGGCGAGCGTGGCGGCTCCCGTCCCGGCGAGAAGGAAATTCCTTAGTCGTGATGTCATGACAGTCTCCCATTGTTGTCGTTCAGTGATGGATGGAGCCGGCCTCTCGTGTTCTTGCTCTTGTCGAGAGACAGTCCCGTCGCCGCGTTCAGTTGGTCTTTTGAAGAAGCTCCCTTGCAATCGCGGTCACGCCGTCGGCGTCGAGCCGGTAGTGGGCGTAAAGCGCGGCGGGCGGGCCGATCAGCGAGAACTCGTCCATGATGCCGTGGCGGCGGAACGGAATACGGTCCTCTTCGACCAGCACCTCGGCGACGGCCGAGCCAAGGCCTCCAACCACGTTGTGCTCCTCGACGGTGAGGATGGCGCGGGTCTCGCGCGCCGCCGCGCGGATCGCGTCAGCGTCGAGCGGCTTGATCGTGTGCATGTCGAGGACCCGCACGCTCTTCCCTTCATCGGCCAACCGATCGGCCGCCGCCAGCGAGGCATGCACCTGCGAGCCGGTGGCGATGATGGTCAGGTCGCTGCCCTCGCGCAGCGTCGAGGCCTTGCCGAAGGCGAAATCGGCTGGAACCTCGCCATAGACTTCCGCGTCGCGACCACGGCCGAGGCGAATGTACATCGCGCCCGGATGGTCGACGGAGGCGCGCAGGATAGCCCGAAGCTGGTTGGCGTCCGCGGCGCACACCACAGTCAGGTCGGCGATGCTGCGCATCATGCCGAGGTCTTCGGTCGAATGATGGCTGGTGCCGTAGAAGCCCATCGAGATACCGGAGTGGTGCCCGATGATGCGCACCGGCATGCGCGGATAGGCGCAGTCGGTCTTGATCGCCTCGGCGCCGAGGATGGCTGCGAATGACGCGAAGGTCGCCACGTAAGGCACCATGCCGCACGACGCCATGCCGGCGGCGGCGGTGATCATGTTGCGCTCGGCGATGCCGAAATCGATGAAGCGGGCGGGGTGGCGGTTGGCGAAGTCGCGGGTGCGGCTGGAATTCGCGAGGTCGGCGGTCGCCACGACGATGCGCGGATCGCTTTCCGCGAGGTCGGCGAGCTCGTCGCCGAGGATGAAGGCCGGCATCGACTTGGCTGGCGTTCCGCGCACGGACTTCTCGTCCTTGAGGCGCAGCTCGTTGTCGTCGCCGCGAAAGAGCGTGCTCTGGTCCTGTCCTGCAGCGCTCATCATGCCTTCTCCGTCTCGAGAGGCTTCAGCCCCGCCTCGATTTCCGACCAGGCGTCGTCATAGTCGGCGCCGACGAGGTTTCCGACATGCCAGTCGAGCGACAGCTCCATGTATTTGACCCCGCGGCCCTTGATCGTGTCGGCGATGATCATCTGCGGCTTGCCCTCGCCTGCCGGCTTCAGCGCGCCGAGCGTCGCCAGAACCGCCGCCATGTCGTGGCCGTCGATGCGCTTGACGTCCCAACCGAACGAGGTGAAGCGGTCGACCAGCGGCTCGACCGACATGACCTTTTCGGTCGGCCCGTCGATCGAAAGCTGGTTGCGGTCGACGATGCCGACCAGCCCCTGCAGTTTGAAATGGCCAGCGGCCATCGCGGCTTCCCAGATCTGGCCCTCGTTGAGCTCGCCATCGCCGAGCATGCAATAGGTTCGGTAATCGCGCCCCGCAAGCCGCCCGGCCAGCGCCATGCCGAGGGCGACGGACAGGCCGTGCCCGAGCGAGCCGGAGGAGAAATCGATGCCTGGGATCTTCTTCATGTCCGGATGGTCGCCGAAGGCGCTGCCGAGCCGGGTGAAATCATCGAGTTTCGATGGTGGATAGAAGCCGAGGTCGGCCAGCACCGGATAGAGCCCGATCGCCGCATGGCCCTTGCTCAGCACGAAGCGGTCGCGATCCTCCCATTTGGGATTTGCCGGGTCGATGCGCAGATGGGCGTAGTAGAGTGCGGCCAGCAATTCGGCCGCCGAAAACGTGCTGGAGTAGTGCCCCGCTCCCGCGATGCGGGTCAGGCGAAGCGTTTCGAGGCGGATGAACCTGGCGCGATCGGCCAGATGGGCCTCGGAAAAATTGCGACGGTCAGCAGCTTGCGACTGGGCGCTCACGACAGGACACCTCCCATTGGATACATGATATATCTATGACGAAGCCGGTCAACCGGCTTTTGCAGTGAGCCCGTCATAGGACCGCGCCACCGCGCTGAAGACCTCCTCGGTGATCTGCAGCGTCTCATCGATCACCGCGCTGGTGTGGGCGGTCGACAGGAACATGGTGTGCGTGGGATGGAAATAGACGCCGCGCTGCAGCGCTTCCTGACAGAAAAGGTTGCCGAGGCTGCGGTCGTCGTCGCCGTCGAACAGCAGGACCGGCATTTGCACAGGGCCACTTTGGCGCAGCGGCAGGCCGTATTTGCGCGCCTGAGCCTGCAGCCCGTCGCGCAGGCGCTGGCCGGACGTCGTCATTTGCCCGACGCCATCGGTGTCGCGCAGCTTGGTGATCGTCGCGATCGAGGCGGCCATCGACACGCCGGCGGTCCAGAAAGACCCTGTGGTGAATATCTGCTTGGCGCCTTCGCGAAACCGGTCGTTGCCGGTCACGGCGGCCAGTGCGCGGCCATTGGCGATCGCCTTGCTCCATGCGGCAAGGTCGGGCTTGACGCCGACCAGCTCCCAGCTTCCGCCCATGGCGAGCCGGAAGCCGGCACGCACGTCGTCGACGATCAGCGCGGCGTCCGCGGCGTCGGCGATCCGGCGTGCAGCCTGCGCGAACTCGCGCGTCGGCAAAACGTGGTCCTTGCCGAGATCGTGCTTGAAGGCCGAGACGATGATGGCGGCGAGATCACCCTCGACCGAAGCAGCGGCCGCTTCGAGGCTTGCGGCGTCGTTGTAGTCGTAATGGACGAGATGGGCGCGGTCCTCCTCGGTGACGCCCGCCACGGACGGCGTGCACCACGGAATGGCGCCATGATAGGCGCCACGGGCGACGAGAATCTTGCGCCGTCCGGTGCCGGCACGCGCGATGGTCACGCAGGCGGTGGTGGCGTCGGTGCCGTTCTTGGAAAACATCGCCCAGTCGGCATGGCTGACAGTGTCGACGAGCAGCTCGGCGAGCTCGACGAGGCGCGGCGTCGGGCCATTCAGCCCATCACCCTCTGCCCGCTGGCGCGCGGCTGCCTCCTCGACGTCGGGATCGGCATAGCCGAGGATCATCGGGCCCCAGGCGCACATGTAGTCGATATAGGAGCGGCCGTCGGCGTCCCAGGTCCGGCATCCCTCACCGCGCGAGAAATATTGCGGATAGCCCGCCGGTACACGCGCCGCGTTCTGGTGGCCCCACATGCCGCCGGGGATGACCTTGGCTGCACGCGCCCGCAGCGCGGCGTCTATAGAGTGCTGATCCATGTTTCCTACCCAGCAAGAGGTTTGCTCGTTTTTGATATATCATGTATCGTTGAGGGGCAAGGGGCTTCATTGAATCGGGTGTGGACCAAGATGCTGGACCTCGGGAAAGCGCCGGTGGTACGTACCGGCATAGCGGGCGGACCGCGCCGGAACTCGAGGTATACATGCAAGGCCTGACGGATGTGCAGTCGAAGAGCCTCTCTGCTCAAATATACGCACAATTGAAGCACCAGCTCATGGCCGCGCGGCTGCAGCCGGGAGACCGGTTGAAGATACGAGACCTGGCACAAACACTGGGAACAAGCGAGACCCCGGTGCGCGAGGCCCTGCTACAGCTTGTCCGCGACGGCGCGCTGGAGATGAAGCCCGGCTATTACATTCGCGTTCGCCGGCTGACCTTGCGCGAATACATGGAGCTGCGCGAGATCAGGCTGCTGCTGGAGCCGCACGCTGCCGCCAAGGCGCTGCCCAACA
This sequence comes from Mesorhizobium sp. CAU 1741, assembly GCF_039839275.1. Classification (NCBI taxonomy): domain Bacteria; kingdom Pseudomonadati; phylum Pseudomonadota; class Alphaproteobacteria; order Hyphomicrobiales; family Phyllobacteriaceae; genus Mesorhizobium; species Mesorhizobium sp. CAU 1741. The sequence goes on from NZ_JBDOQP010000004.1 coordinate 92,900, forward strand.
TCGACGAGAGCTTCGTCGCGGAATTGGAGCAGCTGCATGAAGCGCTAATCCGCGCTGAGCTGGAAAAGGACTATCCGGCGGCGCTGCTGGCCAATTACGAGTTCCACTTCTCGGTCTACCGCAAGTCCGAGATGCCGCAGCTCATCGATATCCTCGAGCGGCTGTGGGTCCAGACCGGACCGCTGCTCAACCTGCTCTATCCGTTCGGCCACCCAAGCTATGACGGGCCACACCAGCACCTCAACGTCATCGCCGCGCTACGCAACCGCGACGCCGACGCGCTCGCCGACGCCTTCAGGTACGACCTCACCGAAGGCGGCCGCAGCTTCGTGCGCTACCTGGAAAGCATCGAAGCTCCGTCCTGACGCCCGGTCGCCCAAGGACGCCCGTCAGATGATGGCCTGGCGAACCTTTGCCGACAACCATTCCGACAGCACGACGGTGGCGAGGATGACGGCGAAGATGACCGTCACTTCCGCCCAGGCCAGCCGTGCCAGCGACGATTCGAGGGCGACACCGATGCCGCCCGCGCCGACGAGGCCGAGGATGGTCGACTCGCGGATGTTGATATCCCAGCGGAACACCGAGATGCCGGCGAAGGCGGGCAGGATCTGCGGCACGATCGCGTAGTCCATCACCTGCCAGCGCGATGCGCCGGTGGCGGTCACCGCCTCCACCTGGCTCTCGTCGATCTCCTCGATCGCCTCGTAGAGCAGCTTGCCGACGAAGCCGATCGACCGCAGTGCGATGGCGACGATGCCGGCGAGCAGCCCCGGCCCGATGATCGCCACCAGCAGCAGCGCCCAGATCAGCGAGTTGATCGAACGCGAGGCGACGATGACCAGCAGTGCGAGCGGCCGGATGAACGTCGTGCTCGGCGTCGTGTTGCTGGCCGCCAGGAAGGCGACGGGAATGGCGATGATCACGCCCATGATCGTGCCCAGCGTCGCCATGTTGAGCGTGTCCCACAGAGGCAGCCACAGGCGTTCCATGTAGGTCCAGCGCGGAGGCCATGCCCGCGACAGCAGGTCGCCGGCCTGGCGCGGTGCGTCCTCGACGAACATCCAGATCGTGTTCTTGTTCATCACCTGCCAGCAGAAGACGAACAGCACGACGAGCGCCAGCCAGCCGAGCCAAAGGCCCCATTGCGCGCGGGTGGTGCGGCGGCGCCAGACCGGACGGTCGTCTGTCGTGATTACCGGCATCACTGTACCCACTTGCGAACGTGGCTGGACGAATATTCGGCCAGCATCACGATGATGATGATCAGGATGAGGATGGCGCCGGCGGTATCGTATTCGTAACGGTCCATCGCTGTCGTCAGCGTCGCACCGATGCCGCCCGCCCCCACGATGCCGATAACCGCGCTCTCGCGGAAATTGATGTCGAGGCGATAGAGCGACAGACCGATCAGCCTCGGCATAACCTGCGGCTGTATGGCGTAGTTGATGACCTGCCACCAGCTCGCTCCCGTCGCGCGCACCGCTTCGGCCTGCGCCTCGTCGATGTCCTCAATGTCTTCTGCGAGCAGCTTCGACAGGAAACCGATGGTGGCGAAGGTGAGCGTCAGGAAGCCGGCAAACGGTCCGAAGCCGAACATGGCCACGAACAGGATGGCGATGATGATTTCCTGGAAGGAACGCGACACCGCGATGATCGCGCGGCACACCGCGTAGATCGGCAGCGGCGCGACGTTGCGTGCCGCGCCGATGCCGATCGGGATCGAGATCAGCACGCCAACGACGGTCGAGGTGACCGTCATCGTCAGGCTCTCCTCCATGCCCTGCCAGATATCGCGTGCGCGGCTGGTGAAGTCGGGGACGAGGAAGCCCTGGATGAAGCGCCAGCCGCGTTCCAGCCCCTCGTATACGCGCATCCAGTTGACATCGATCGTCGAGAGCGCGGCGGCGAGATAGACCAGCGCGCCGATGTAGAGCAGCCGGCGCAACCAGGTGCGCTTGACGAACATCGGCGGCCGGCGCCATTTGCGGGACGTCTGGACCGCGCTCATCAGGCCAGGCCCGCCATGCGCTCTTCCTGCGCGCGTGCTTCTTCTTCCTCCTCCGCGTCGTCGTCCCGCTCGCGGCGCATCTGTGTCCAATCCTCCTCGCCGTAGATCGCCGTCAGCGCATCGTTGTCGAGCGTGTCGGGCGCTCCGTCGAACACCACCTCGCCGGCGCGCAGGCCGATGATGCGGTCGACGAACATCTGCGCCAGCACGACGTCGTGGATGTTGATGATCGCCGGCAGGTTGCGCTCCCGGCAGATTTCGCCGATCAGGCGCATGATCTGTCGCGAGGTCTTGGGATCGAGCGAGGCGGTCGGTTCGTCGATCAGCAGCAGCTCGGGGTCCTGCTCGAGCGCCCTGGCGATGCCGACGCGCTGGCGCTGGCCGCCGGAAAGGGCGTCGGCGCGCTTGTCGGCATGGTCGGTCAGCCCGACGCGGCCCAGCAGCGCGAACGCCTTGTCGACGTCGTCTTGCGGAAAGCGCCGCGAGAACGAGCGCCAGAACGGAACGTAGCCGAGACGGCCCGACAGCACGTTCTCCATCACCGTCAGCCGCTCGACCAGTGCATATTCCTGGAAGATCATGCCGATGCGACGGCGAATGCGGCGCAATTCACTGCGGCTGGCCGTGGCGATGTCGCGGTCGCCGAGCAGGATCTTGCCGGAGGTCGGCTCGACGAGGCGATTGACGCAGCGGATCAGCGTCGATTTTCCCGCCCCCGAGGGCCCAATCAGGCCTACGACCTGACCGGCCTCGACCGTGAAGGAGACGCCCTGCAGGGCGCGATCCCCGGTTCGGTACTGCTTGGCGAGATTCTCGATGCGAAGCATGCGGCGGTTCTCCTGCCGTGGTTGCAATGCAAGGCCCCGCGCGGGCGGTGCCGCGCGAGGCCGGATGCCTAGTCTAAGCTGCGGTCAGCCGCAGGTATAGGAGACGCCGTTGGCCTCGTCGATCTGGCGGATGACGGCCCAGTCATCCTTGAAGGAGATGTCGATGAACTGCGCCTCGCCCGACTTGGAGAATTCCTCCTCAAGCTTGGTGCCGGCCCACTCGAACGAGAAGAACGCTTCCTTGATCTTCTCCTGCAGCTCCGGTGTCAGGTTGTGGGCAAGCCCGTAGCCTGTCGTCGGGAAGGTCTGCGAGGTGTAGATGATCTTGAGCTGGTCTTCGGAGACGACGTCACGCTCGAGCATGCGTGCCTTGACGGAATTGGCGACCGCTGCGGCGTCGTAATCCTTGTTGGCGACACCGAGGACTGAATTGTCGTGGGCGCCCGAGAAGGCGGGCGTGTAGTCGGTGTCCGCAACCATGTTGAACTCGGACATCAGCAGCGCGGACGGCGCCTTGAAGCCCGAATTGGAGGTCTCGGCGGTGAAGGCGAGCGTCTTGCCCTTGATGTCCTCGACCGTCTCGATGCCGGAATCGGGATAGGTGATGATTTCCATCTCGTAGCCGAAGGAGCCATCGGCGGCGGCCATCATGGCGAACGGGCGCAGGCCGGCACAGGCAACGGCCAGCGGGTTGGAGCCGGTGTTGAAGCCGGCGATATGCAGGCGGCCAGCGCGCATCGCCTCGATCTGAGCGGCATTCGACTGGACCGGGAAGAACTGAACCTCCTTGCCGGTCACTTCCGTCATGTGGTCGAGGAACTCCTGCCACACCTCGGCATAGACCGCCGGATCCTCGACCGGCGTATAGGCGAAGATAAGCGTGTCGGGATCGACAAGCTGGGACGCATCGCTCGGAATGTCGGCAACCAAATCGCCATCGGTGTCCTGAAAGCGGCTATCGAGCATGAATTCCGCCGAAGCGGGAATGGTGAGCGCGGTGGTCAGCGCGAGGGCGGCGATGATGCTTTTCATGTCTGGCTCCTGTCCCTGAGACTTTTGTATGCGCCTGCCGGATATTACAGACGCTTATCGGTATTATGACACTCGTCGGTCGTCCCCGCCCAGGCGGGGATCCTCCCGGCGCGAAGATTAGCCGGCTCGCCGCAAATTGCTATGCGCAGTGCACAATGGCTGAAAGGTCCGCATTGCGGCGGTCTCAGCGACACAGCACCTTTATGCACCGCACTGCGGCATGGGCTTAAGATTGTTCAGGCAGAGGGTGTGAGCCGATCACCCAGCGCCGTTTCCCGCAGCGCTTCGGCAAGTGCCTTCTGCTCGGCGGCCGGCAGGGGCCCGAGCGGCGGCATGGGGCGGCTCCATGCCTGGTTGCCGGTGGTCAGCGCCAGGGCATGCTTGACCGACGCGACAAGCGGGAACTTCGCGATCTCGGCGCGGATGCGCACTGCTTCGGCGAGGCCCGCCGCGCGGTCTTCCTCGCTGGCGGCGCTGAAGGCCTGTTGCGCATAGGGGCCGGTAAGGTTGGCGGTCGCCGAGATGCAGCCGGCGAAGCCCAGCTCCCGTGTGCGGCCCAATGCGGCCTCGGCGCTGGGGAAAACGGCGAGGCCCGGCAAGTCGCGCGCCAGCCCGGCGGAATAGCCTTCGACGTCGCCCGATGAATCCTTGACGCCAAGCACCGTGTCGGGGAACCGGTCGCGCAGCCGCCGGACGACATCGGGAGCGTAGGGAACGCCGGAATTGGCCGGGAAATGATAGAGATAGAGCGGCAGGCCGGACACGCCGACGCGTTCGATGACGGTCGAGACGTAGGTGACCAGCGCGTCGTCGTCGATGCCCTTGTAGTAGAATGGCGGCAGCAGCAGAGCGCCGGCATAGCCGAGTTCCCTGGCGGCGGCGGTCAGCGCCACGGCGTCGTCGAGCGCGGCGGCACCCGTGCCGACCATGAAGCGCGACAGGTCGAGGCCAGAGGCAGCGATGGCGCGCATCGCCGCAAGCCGCTGGTCGCGCGAGAACGACGTCGCCTCGCCAGTCGTGCCAAGCAGGTTGATGCCGTCGCATCCGCCCGCGCCGAGGAGGTGGGCGCAATGGGCGACGAGACCATCGAGGTCGATGGAGAGGTCATCGTTGAGCGGAGTGGCGGCGGCGGCGATGACGCCCTTGAGCTTGGTCATGAAAGGTCTTTCCGGTCGTTGGATGTGCGAGATCTATCGCGCCGGCTGCCAGGCAGGCAAGTCAGGGAAATGTTCAAGCAGCGTCAGCGCTTCATGGGGTCCGCCGGCTGCGCCCCGGTGGCGCTGGCCAGTTCCCGCTCGAACTGCGCGAAGCCGTAGCCGGGCACCATTTCGCCGGCGCGGTCGCCGATGGCATCCCAATTGTCGGCCACCGCCTGCGCGGCGCCCTCGCCTCCACCGATGAAGACGCCTTGCGTGAGCGTGACATGCGCCTGGGCGAAATGCCCCGCGCCGGCGCACAGGATAGCGCGGGTCGGCGCATCCTCGCGAACCAGCGCCAGCAGGCCGGGGCTGACCATCTCCGGCGACAGCTTTTCCAACGCTTCTGGCGACAGCAGTCCGCCAGTCATCGAGGTGGCGGCCGTGGGCGCCAGGCAGTTGACGCGGATGTCGTATTTCTCCCCCTCGAGGGCGAGCGTCTGCATCAGCCCCACCAGCGCCATCTTGGCGGCGCCGTAGTTTGCCTGGCCGAAATTGCCGTACAGCCCCGAAGATGACGTCGTCATCACGACGCGCCCGTAGCGCTGCTCGCGCATGATCTCCCACACCGTCTTGGTGCAGATGACAGAGCCCATGAGGTGGACGTCGACGACGTCGCGGAACTCCGCCACGCTCATCTTGGCGAAGGTCTTGTCGCGCAGGATGCCGGCATTGTTGACGAGGATGTCGACGCGGCCCCAGGCCGACATCGCCTTATCGACCATCTCGGCGATGCGTACTTCGTCGGTGACGGAGGCCGCAAACGCAATCGCGTCGCCTCCGCCTGCCCGCAGCGCCGCGGCAACGGCCTCGGCGGCCTGCGCGTTCATGTCGTTGACGAGAACCTTCGCGCCGGCGCCGGCCAGCATTTCGGCATGCGACCTGCCCAGCCCGCCGCCCGCACCCGTGACGATTGCTACCCGATCCTGAAACTGCATTTCCGTTCCCTGCAAAGCCGATCCATTTGGTTCACTCACTAGGTAATTGAAAACCGGCGCGCAAGCGCAAGCCACGCTCCGGCAAGTCCCGCCCCTTCCGATCTCACCCTTGAGCCCTAGCTCAGCAGGCTCTTGCTGAGCCGGGCAAGATCCTTGGTGATTTCCTGCGATGCGGTCTTGAGCACCGCCGCGTAGCGATCACATGCATCGCTCTGCGAGGGAAAGGCGGAAATGAAATAGGTCAGGCCGAGGCTCGCGACGACGCGGTCGTTCTCATTGTAGATCGGCACCGCGATGGTGTTGGAGTTGCGCGGCTCCACCTCGGGCGAACGCACCGCATAGCCGCGCTCGCGCGTCGTGCGGACCAGCCGTTCGAGCTTTTCGGGATGCCGGGCATATTCGTCCTCCGGGTCGCCGGAATTGCGCAGCATGCCGACGATCAGTTCGAACTCTTCCTGCGAGGTGAACGCCAGATAGGCCAGCCCCATTCCCCTTGTCAGAAGCGGCAGGCGCATGTTGACGGTTTTGTGGAATGGCGAGACGGAGCTGTCGGGCACCGTGCTGAAGCGCACCACCACCGCATCGCGGTCGAGCAGCGAGATCGACACCGGCCACTGGTGCTTGCGCGTCACCGCGATGGCCCATGGCCGGCCGGCTTCCACCACCATCGGCTCCTTGTGGTAGCCGGAGCTGAGTGAGGAGACCAGCGCGCTGAGCTGGTAGCCGCCGACGCGCGGGTCGTTCTCGACGAAGCCCGCATGTTCCAGGGTCTGCAGGATGCGCACGAGGGTCGGCTTGGGCAGGCCGGTGCGCGCGTGCAGATGGCCCACGGACGTATAGGGCTGCATGTTCATTTCCTGCAGCACGCGCATGGCGCGCTCGATCGCCCTGATGCCCATTATCTGCCTCGCATCGCCTCTCGCGTTCCACCTGCCGAAATGCGGTCCTTGATAAGTTGTGACCGAAAGGAGTCAAGCTCTATGGCAATACCGCCTGACAAGAAGGAGACCGGCATGGCATCGGCAAGCAACCGCGAGGCGGCACGCGACCTCATTTCCACGATCGACGACGCCATCGTCGATGGCCTGATGCAGGGTGCCGTCGACCTTCACGTCCATTCCGGCCCATCCACCATGCCGCGCCAAGTCGACCATTTCCAGGCCGTCGAACAGGCGGCGGCGGCCGGCATGCGCGGCATCATGTTCAAGGACCACCACTATTCGGTCGCGCCGTTCATCCCGATCATGGACCGCGTGCTCGGCCATCTGAACGTAGCGATGTTCGGTGGCCTGGTGCTCAACAACAGCACCGGCGGCCTCAACCCCTTCGTGGTCGACGCGCAGCTCAAGCAGGGCGCGAAGCTGATATGGATGCCGACGGCACAGTCGGCGAACCACATCCGCAGTTCGCACCGCAAGTCGCGCCTGGCCTCCAACGTCCAGTTGAAGCCGTCGCCCGGCATCACCGTGGTCGACGCCTATGGCGAAATCCTCGACGAGGTGAAGCAGATCCTCGATTCGATCGCCGAGTTCAACGCGATCCTGTCGTCGGGCCATCTGCATGTCTGGGAAATCTGGAAGCTCTTCGAAGAGGCCAAGAAGCGCGGCGTCAAGCGGCTGCTGGTCAACCATCCGATGTACGGCCTGCACTTCACCTATGAGGACATCACCGAGCTGGCGCAGTTTGGCGCACTGATCGAGCAGTCCGCCTGCCTCTACGTCGACTCCCGCTTCAACGTGTTCCCGCCGCAGGAGCTGAAGGAGCACATCCTCGCCGCGGGCGTCGAGCATTCGTCGATCGGCTCCGACCTCGGGCAGGTCGACAACCCAACACCGGTCGAAGGCATGCGCCAGGCCATCAAGATGTGCCTCGCGCTCGGCTTCACGGAGGCCGAGGTGCGCCTGATGGTGCGCGACAATCCCTCGAAGCTGATCGGGCTTGAAGTCGCCTAGCGCGTCGATAGAACGATTGCGGACGCCGAAGGGCGCTTGAGGACATAGGATGCATCATGCATCCGGGAGGAACGCATGACCCAGACGGACGCAATCGCTCCGCAGCCCGTGGACGCGTCGCAATTCGAATCCGGCCCGCGCGAGATCGCTGGCCTGCCGCGCTGGACGGTGCGCATCATCGCGGCGCTGATCCTGGTGCTGTCGATCAACCAGACCTTCAACCTCGGGTTTTTCGTCGGCTACACGTTGATCGACCTGCGCTTCTTCTACGCGATCATCGGCCTGGCGCTTGCCTGTTGTTTCCTCGTTTATCCGGCAAATTCCTCGGCGCGCTCGCTGACACCGCCCTGGTATGACTGGCTGCTCGCGGTCGCCATCCTGGTGGTGTGCAGCTACTTCCTCGTCAACGCCCTCAACATCGCCCTGCGCGGCTGGGAAATGGCGCCGCCGGAACCGGCGATCTATTTCTCGTTCGCCCTGTGGTTCCTGGTGCTGGAGGCGGGGCGCCGCGCCGGCGGGCTGCCGCTTGCGATCATCGTCGGCGTGATGTCGCTCTATCCCGTCTATACCGAATATCTGCCGACCGCGATTTCCGGCTTCGGCTCTGGCCCCGCCTATACCGCCGCCTATCACGCGATGGGCTCGGAAAGCATCCTCGGCATTCCGTTGCGCACCTTCGCCTCGCTGATCATCGGCTTCCTGCTGTTCGGCGCGGCGCTGCAGCAGACGGGCGCGGGCAAATTCTTCATGGACCTCTCCTTCGCCCTGCTCGGCAAGGTCCGTGGCGGGCCTGCCAAGGTCGCGATCTTCTCCAGCGGCCTGCTCGGCTCGATGAGCGGCAGCGTCATCACCAACGTGCTCACCACCGGCGTCATGACGATCCCCGCCATGCGCCGCACCGGCATTCGCGGCACGGTGGCAGCCGGCGTCGAAACCTGCGCCTCGACGGGCGGTGTGCTGATGCCGCCGGTGATGGGCGCCACCGCCTTCGTCATGGCCAGCGTGATGAACGTGCCCTACGCCGATGTGGCGCTCGCCGCAGTCATCCCGTCCTTCCTCTATTTCCTCGGCCTGTTCATCCAGATCGACGCATACGCCGGCAAGGAGAAGCTCAAGGGCTTGCCCGCCGAAGAACTGCCGAAGGTCGGGCAGACGCTGAAGGACGGCTGGTACTACATCTTCGCCTTCGCCGTGCTGATCTACATGCTGTTGGTGATGCGCCGGGAAGCGCTGGCCCCCTACTATGCCACACCGCTGCTGATCATACTGAACCAGCTCTTCTCAAAAAGGCACCGCTGGGGCTGGAAGGACGTCGGCCGCTTCCTGGACGACCTCGGCTCACTGTTCGCCAACATGGTGGCCATTCTCGCCGCCGTCGGCATGATCATCGGCGCGCTGTCGATGACCGGCGTCGCAGCGACACTCGTCAACGACCTGCTTCGCATCGCGGACGGCAACGTGCTGGGATTGCTGCTCATGGGCGCCTTCACCGGCCTGATCCTCGGCACCGGCATGACCTCGACGGCGGCCTATATCTTCCTCGCGATCCTTCTGGCGCCGGCGCTCATCCAGGTCGGCATAAGCCAGATGGCAGCGCACATGTTCATCTTCTACTGGGGCATGCTGTCTTTCATCACCCCGCCCGTGGCGCTCGGCGCCTTCGCCGCCGCGTCGATCGCCAAGACGCCGCCGATGGCGACCGGGTTCCAGGCCATGCGGCTGGGCAGCATCATCTACTTCATCCCGTTCTTCTTTGTTTTCGAGCCGGCCCTTTTGATGGAAGGAACCGTGAGCGAGATCATTTTCTATACCTGCCTGGCCATTGTCGGCATCGCGATCTTCGCCTGGTCCATCCAGGGATACATGCCACTCATCGGCCCGCTGTTCGAAGGCCGCCCTTACGCATGGCCGCTGCGCATCGCCTTGATGTTTGCCGCCATCCTCGTTGCCTTGCCGGGGGATGCGGTTCCTGGCTGGACCGACGTCCACCTGCTGATGCTGGCACTTGTCATCGCGGTTCCGATCGTGGGCGCCGCCTACGTGATGAACCGCAGCGCCCGTCAATCCGCCGCCGTCTGACGGCCCCCCTTTCAAGGAGATAATCGCGTGAAGCTAGGAACCATCAATCACAACGGCCGCCCCGCACTCGTCGCGCAAAAGGGGGAGGCCACTGTCCTTCTCGCGGAGCTCTATCAGAGCGCCGGGCTGGACAACCCACCGGCATCGATGAACGACCTGATCGAAGCCGGTGACGCCGAACTGGCCCGCGCCCGCAAGGCGGTCAAGGAAGGCAGCGCCAAGCCTCTCGACGAAGGCGCGATCGACTGGCTGCCGCCACAGACCCGACCGTCCAAGGTGCTCGGCGTCGCGTTCAACAACATGGGCATCCGCAAGTCCGCCCATCGTGATGCCGGCGTGCCGAACTTCTTCCTGAAGGCGCCGTCCTGCCTGATCGGCCACGGCAAGCCGGTGATCATGGAAGAACACTATGGCGAGACGATCCCCGAGCTCGAGCTCGCCGCCATCATCGGCAAGCGCTGCCGCAAGATTTCGGTTGAGGACGCGCGCGACGCCATCTTCGGCTACACAATCACCAACGACGTCACCTCGCACGGCCTCAAGTTCGGCCTCGATTCGATCGCCACGACCCGCGAGCCCGACCTGATCCGCCCGCATCACCTCGCCTGGCGCAACCTGCACGGGGAAGACGACCGCGACGTCTACTTCGTCTACCACACACGCTCGAAAGCGACCGACACGTTCGGCCCCATCGGCCCGTGGCTGACGACGGCAGACGAGGTTGCCGATCCCAATGCGCTGGAGGTGAAGGGCTGGTTCGACGGCGAGCCGTTTGCGATCGATTCCACCGCCAGCTACCGCTTCAAGATCGAGGAGGTGATCGCCGAGGCCAGCAACTACTTCACGCTCGAGCCCGGCGACGTCATCTGCTTCGGCACCTCGGCCAAGGGTGTCGGCAAGTTCCCCAACGGCCATCGCTCGGTGAACATGCACAAGCTGAGCGGTGTCATCGACATCGAGATCGAGGGCCTCGGCCGGCTGTCCAACCCGGTCGTCCACGCCTGGAAATGACAGGCAGCGGCAAGGCAGAGGTGAAGCGCATGCGTGTCGTCGAGGTCGATGGTGCCGGAGGGCCGGAGGTCCTGCAGATCGTCGAGCGGCCCTGCCCGACGCCTGCACCTGGCGAGGTGCTGATCCGCGTGGTGGCGGCCGGCGTCAACCGGCCCGACATCCAGCAGCGGCGGGGGCTCTACCCGCCGCCGCCCGACGCGTCGCCGATACTCGGCCTCGACGTGGCCGGTATCGTCGAGGAATTGGGGCCGGACGTCACCGGCCTTGCCGTCGGCGACCCCGTCTGCGCGCTGGTCAACGGCGGCGGCTATGCCGGATTCTGCCGGGTGCCTGCGGTGCAGTGCATGCCGGTACCGCGCGGGCTCAGCTTCATCGAGGCCGCCTCGCTGCCTGAAGTCTACTTTACGGCATGGAACAACGTCATCTGGCTCGGCCGGCTCGCCGAAGGCGAGACCCTGCTGGTCCAGGGCGGCACGAGCGGCGTCGGCATGGCGGCAATCCAGATTGCGCGCCAGCTTCGCGATGCCACCGTCTACGCCACAGCGGGCACCGACGAGAAGCTGGCCGTCTGCCGCGAGATCGGCGCGCATGCCGCGATAAGCTACAAAGGGCCGTGGGACGACGATATTCGCGCGCTGACCGAGGGTGCAGGCGTCGATGTCGTGCTCGACGCGCAGGCAGGCCCCTACACCAAGAAGCAACTCGACCTCCTCAAGCCGGATGGACGCCTGGTCTTCATCGCCAGCCATCTCGGCGAGACGGCCGAAGTCAACATCCGCGCCATCGTGCGCCGGCGCCTGACGCTGACCGGCTCGACGCTGCGCCCCCGGCCGGCGGCCTACAAGGGCCGGATCGCGGCGGAACTGGTCGACCAGGTCTGGCCGCTGCTCGAAAGCGGGCGCATCGCGACGCGCATCCATCAGGTCTTCGACTTTGAAGACGTGCGCTCCGCCCATCGCCTGCTCGACCAGAACGAGCAGATCGGCAAGGTGGTGCTCGCGCTGGATTCCGCCCTGGCGGAGACCGCGCCACGCCAGCGGATCCAAGGAGCAAACTGATGATCACCGTCGAACATGCCGGCGACCTCGCCGCCTATGCGGGTCAGAGGCTGGGGCACTCCGACTGGGTCGAGGTCAAACAGGACGCGATAGACGATTTCGCCCGCCTGACCGGAGACGATCACTGGATCCATGTCGACATCGAACGCGCGAGCCGCGAGATGCCGGGCGGCCATACAATTGCGCACGGGCTCTACATGGTGTCGCTGATGCCGCGCCTGCAGCGCGACATCTACACGGTGCAGAAGCGCGGACGCGGCCTCAATTACGGTTATGACAAGCTGCGCTTCGTCGCGCCGGTGCCGGTCGGCAGCCGCGTGCGGTTGGCGCTGACGCTCGCCGAAGCCGCTCCCCATCCGCGCGGCACGCGCATCGTCTGCGAGGCGGCGATGGAGCTGGATGGCGCGGAAGGACCGGCCGTGGTGGCGCGGCACATCCTGCTAATCGAGAACCCCTGAAGGAGGACGACCGTGACGCACGCCGACACCGACGAAGGCCTCCTCGTCGCGACAATTCTGCGCCATGGCCTCGACCGGCCCGCCGATCCGGCGGTGACGTGTGGAGCCCAGACGCTGAGCTGGGGTGAGCTGCGCCGCGAGGTGCTCGGCGCGGCGGGCGCGATCGCGGCTGCCAGCGACGGCCCGGTCGGGCGCGTCGCACTGCTGGGCACGGTGAGCACATCGCTCGTCGTCGCTTATCTCGGCATCGTCGCTGCCGGCGGCTGCGCCGTGCCGCTGCCCGTCTCCGCCCACCCCGACGCGCTGGCCGGCATGCTGGCCGACTGCGAGCCGGAGCTGATCTTCGTGCAGGACGGATACCGCCCGCTGCTGGCGGCGGATCACCCGGGCCGTATCGTCGTCATCGGCGCCGATGACGCAGTCGGCCTGCCGAGGGACTTCACCGATGGCGCGGCACCGCTGCCCGAGGCCATCGCGCCGTCGCCCGAAACACCGTTCAACATCATCTACAGCTCCGGCACCACCGGACGCGCCAAGGGCATCGTCCATTCGCACGCCATGCGCTACCGGCAGGCGGCGCGCGCACTGTTCGGCGTGGATGCGTCGAGCACCATGCTGCTGGCGACGCCGCTCTACTCGAACACCACGCTGATGCCGATGCTGGCGTCGCTGTTCCATGGTGGCCGCGTCGTGCTGATGGCGAAATTCGATGCCGGGACCTATCTCGAACTGGCCGAGCGCGAGGGCGTCACCCACACCATGCTGGTGCCGGTGCAGTACCGGCGCATCCTCGCGGCACCGACCTTCGGCACGCACGATCTTTCCGCCTTCAAGGTCAAGCAGTGCACCGGCGCGCCGCTTCCCGCCGCCGACAAGCGTGACATCCTCGCCCGCTGGCCCGGCCGTTTCCTCGAAGTCTACGGCCTGACCGAAGGCGGCTGCACCTGCATCCTCGACCTGTCGGCCTTTCCCGAAAAGGCTCATACGGTCGGAAGGCCTGCCGCCGGCAACGACATCCGCATCATTGACGATGCCGGAAACGCGCTGCCTTCCGGCGAGCGCGGCGAAATCATCGGCCGCTCGGCGACGATGATGTCGGGCTATTTCCGCAACGAGGACGCCAACCGCGCCTTCTACTGGCGCGACGGCGAAGGAACCCTTTATCATCGCACCGGCGACATCGGCATGTTCGACGAGGACGGGTTCCTCGTCCTGCTCGACCGCAAGAAGGACATGATCATCTCCGGCGGCTTCAACATCTACGCCTCCGACCTTGAGGAGAAGCTGCTGGGCCACCCGGACGTCGCCGAAGCCGCGGTGATCGGCATTCCGAGCGAGGCCTGGGGCGAGACGCCGCTCGGGCTGGTGGTCTCCAGAAGCGGCGCGACGCTGGCGCCCGAAACGCTGCTGGAATGGGTCAACGGCCAGGTCGGGCGCAACCAGCGCCTTTCGGCGATCGAGATACGCGGGGACCTGCCGCGCAACAATGCCGGCAAGATCCTCAAGCAGGAGCTTCGCCAGCCATATTGGGAGAAGAGCGCATGAACGAAGCGGGCAAATCCGCGGCATCGGGACCAGGCATCGCGCTGGTCACCGGCGCCAGCAGCGGTATCGGCCGCGCCACCGCAATGCGGCTGGCATCGCTCGGCGCCACCGTCGTGGTCGGCTACAACAGCCGCCGCGATGCAGCCGAGGATGTGGTGCGTTCACTGCCCGGCGAGGACCACATGGCGCTGCGTGTCGCGATCGATGATTCCGCCAGCGTCAGCGAGGCTGCCGCGGCGATCGAGCAGCGCTTCGGCCGGCTCGACGTGCTGGTCAACAATGGCGGCGCGACGCAGCCGGTGCCGGCGAACGACCTCGACGGCCTCAGCGACGAGATCTTCGACCGCATTGTCAGCGTCAATCTGCGCGGGCCGTTTGCCGTGGTGCGCGCCTTTCGCCCGCTTCTCGAACGCGGCGACAACGCCGTCATCGTCAACGTGTCGTCGATCGCCGCGCGCACCGGTGTCGGCTCCAGCCTCGCCTATTGCGCGGCCAAGGGCGGGCTCGACACGCTGACCATCGGCCTCGCCAAGGTGCTTGCGCCGAAGATAAGGGTTTTCTCCGTTTCGCCGGCGGGCGTCGATACCGACTTCGTGCCCGGCCGAACGCACGCACAGCTCGAGGCGCTGGCCGAAAAGATGCCATTGCGCAAGATCACCGGCGCCGACGACGTCGCCGCCGCCGTGCTTGCCTGCATCACCCACCTGACATCGTCGACGGGCATCGTCGTGCCGGTCGACGAAGGCCGGCATATTTAGGCGGAGCTAAGTCGGGCGGGCCGGGACCTGGCCGAGCGTGACAAGCGTCATCACGGCTTCCCCGTCCTGGTTGGTCACCGTCACCTTGGTACGGATGATGCCGTATTCGGGTTTCGTCTTGTGGCGCTCGGTTGCGGCCACTTCGCGCGTCACCTGCAGCGTGTCGCCGGGCCGCACCGGGCGGCGCCAGCGCAATTCGTCGATACCGAGGCCGACCATCGGCGTTTCGCCATAGCCGCCGGCCTCGACGAAGAGCCGCATCGACAGTGCGGCTATCTGCCAGCCACTGGCGATGACCGTGCCGAACCGGCCGGCAGCGGCCTTCTCGGGATCGGTGTGGATCGGCTGCGGATCGTTCTCGCGCGCATAGCGGATGATATCGTCCTCGCTGAGCGTCACGGTCTTGCTGGTCCAGGTCTCGCCGATGGAGAAATCTTCGAAATAGCGCCGCACGGGCCATCCTTTCCGGTTCAGACTTGAATTGAGGTGGTGTCAGCCGCGTTTTGCCGCGGCGAGGCGTGCGGCCGATTCCCGGCGCGCCTGCTCGAGTTCTTCGAGGATCTGCGGCATGCGCGCCGCCGCGCCATCCTGCAGCACCTCGTACATGCTGTTGCCATGAGCATCGATCGCCACCGTGACCGGGCCGAAACCGTCGAGCCGGAAGCGCGACAGCCTGAACTGCTCGATCAGGTCGTCCCAGCCGGTCTGGAGCCGCTCGACCGCGCCGATGCTCAACAGCGGCGACGCGCCGCCGGGCATCGAGAAATAGACGCAGCCGACGTCCCGCAGCGCCTCGACGCAGGCGCGTCCCATACCGCCCTTGCCGCCGGTCGCCGTCAGTCCGAGCCGGCGTACGATGCCGGGCATGTAGTCATCGAAGCGGGTCGAGGTCGTCGGATTGACGTAGTTCGTCACCCAGCGCCCGCCTTCCTGCCGGCACGAACTGCCCATGTGGAAGAAGGCGCCATTTGCCATTGGCAACGGCAGCTCCCCACCTTCGTCAAGCGCCTTTGCAATGCGCTGGTGGGTCGGGAAACCGGCCGTCATGGTGACCTCGCCGTCGAGCATAACGGTCTCGCCAAGCGTCAGCGATCGCGCCTCGTCGCGCGACAGCGGCAGGGTGAGACGACGAATGGTGTGGGGTTCACTCAACGCGTTCCACCCTTCCGTTCCCGTGGATGCGCGCCGTCGTGCGGCGGTTGATCCAGCAGTTGAAGCACACTGCCACCGGCACGAAGCCATGGCCGTGGGAATAGTCGACATGGACAGCGAGCGCGGTGGTGTCGCCGCCGGTGCCCATCGGGCCGAAGCCGGTCTTGTTGACCGCCGCCAGAAGCCGGTCTTCCATGTCGCTGACCATCGGGTCGGCATGCTTGGTGCCGATGCGGCGCAGCGTCGACATCTTGGCGAGCTTGGCGGCGTTGTCGAACGAGCCGCCGATGCCGATGCCGATCACCACCGGGGGGCAATGCTGCGAGCCCGCCTCCATGACGCACTCCATCACATAGGCTTCGATGTCGGCGAGCGTCGGATAGGAAAACACCTTGAGGTCGGCCCAGCGGCCTGAGCCGAGCGCCTTGGGCGAACAGGTGATTTCCATGTAGTCGGCACCGTCGGCGACATCGAAGGATACGATCGGCATGTCCTTGCCTTCGTAGCTGCGTTCGAGCGTCAGCGGGTGCGTGATGAATTTGAGGATCGGTGGCTGGATCGTTGCGACAAGGTCCGCGAAACCGTCGACGAAAGCCCTGCGGATGTCGCCGTCGAGCGTCAGCCGCGTGCCCATCTTGACGAAGTAGGTCGGGAAGCCGGCATCCGAACAGGCATGGCGGTCCTCGCGTTCGGCGGCGCGGGCGGCCGCCTGCATGAAATCCAGCGTGCGCTGTGAGGTCGGATTGGTCTCGCGCGCCCGCGCATCGGCCAGCGCCGCGAGCGTGTCGTCTGGAACCTTCTTCAACGACCAGCCATAGAGGTCGCGCGCGACCTGCCTCACGACGTCGTATGTTATCGCCACAGCAACCTCCCTGGACCGGCGCAGGCCGGCAACCGCGCTCGTAGAGCCTCCGGTGCGACCACGCAAACCACCCCTCGGCGCATTCCGCTTGGTGAAACGGGCGGCCATGGGCGCAGCCGCGGATTTGACCGCGCCCGCCGTTTGGGCCACGGCTTCGCCATGATGTCGAGGAGGGATGGCGTTATGGCGAACGAACCGGACGACAGGGTCGAGATCGAGGCATCACGCGCGCGGCTCTATCTCGCCGACCTGTTCGTCGCGGCCGGCGCGGCCAGCGATGCCGCGACCACAGTTGCCGAGGCTCTTGTCGAGGCCGACCTGCAAGCCACAGGCTCGCACGGCATGCTGCAGGCAACGACATATCTGCGTCGACTACGCGCGGGCACGATCTCCGGTAACGCCGAACTGAAACGCGTGCATGAGAGCGGCGCGGTGACGGTGTTCGATGCCGGCCTCGCGCTTGGGCATGCGGTGGCGCAGCAGGCTATGGACCAGGCCGTGGCAACCGCCCGAACCCATGGGATGGGCGCCGCCGCCGTGCGTGCCGCGACGCATTTCGGGATAGCGGGACGCCACGCCCGGGTCGCCGCCGACGCCGGCCTGATCGGCATCGCTATGTGCAATTCGCGCCCGATGCTGCCTGCACCTGGCGGTAGCCGTGCTGTCGTCGGCAATAATCCGCTGGCGATCGCCGTGCCGATGGCCGGCAGGGAGCCGATCGTCTTCGACATGGCGATGAGCGCGGTGGCGATGGGCAAGGTCAGGCTTGCGGCCGAACGCGGCGAGGCTATCCCGGAAGGCTGGGCGCTGGATGCCACCGGGCGTCCCACGACCGATGCCGCGGAAGCGGTGCGCGGCATGCTGCTGCCGGCGGCGGGCGCCAAAGGCTTCGGCCTGGCGCTGATGGTCGACTTCCTCTGCGCGCTGGCCGGCGGATCGGCCGGGGCAGAGCTCGCGCCGATGTATGGCGACCCGGCTTCGCCCGCCGATTGCTCGTGGTTGCTGCTGGGGATCGACCCCGTGCATTTCGGCCTGACGCAGCCTTATGCCGAGCGTGTCGCGGCATTGGCGGGCGCCATATTGGCGGACGAGGGCACAGCGCTGCCGGGAGACCGCAAGCTCGCTGCCGAACGCGATGCAGGCGGTATGATCACGGTGCCGCGCACGCTCGTGCGCGACCTCGATGCACTTTCGGCCGAGACGGGCGGCCCACCGCCGCTGCTCGGCGCGCCGTGAGATGCGCGGCGTTCGTCTGGCGAAACGGGTGGAGCGAGTCATTGCCAGGTCCAACCGCCCGCCTAGGATGAGATACGAACTGGCCTTGCTAATTCCGGAGGACGCATGAACGAGGCGCTGAACTTCTACATCGATGGCAAATGGACGCCGCCGGCGCAGCCGAAGTCGCTGGCGATCGTCAATCCGGCCACAGAGGAGGCCGTCGGGCGCATCAGCCTCGGCAGCGCCGCCGACGTCGACCGCGCTGCACAAGCGGCACGCCGCGCCTTCGCCAGCTTCTCCGAGACCACGCGGGAGTATCGGATGGGGCTACTCGAGCGCATCGTCGCAGGCTTCCGGGCGCGCTTGCCGGAACTCGCCCGCACCATGACCATGGAGATGGGCGCGCCGATCACCTTCGCCACCGAGCGCCAGGCGACCGTGGCGCTGTTCCATTTCGAGGAAGCGCTGCGCGTGCTCGCCCGCTACGAGTTCGAGCGGCCCGAGGGCGTCGGCATCGTCCGGCGCGAACCGATCGGCGTGTGCGGGCTGATCACGCCATGGAACTGGCCGCTGAACCAGGTGGCCTCCAAGGTTGCCCCCGCGCTGGCGACCGGCTGCACCGTCGTGCTGAAGCCGAGCGAGATGGCACCGCTCAGCGCCATGGCGCTGGCCGAGATCATCCACGAAGCGGGCGTACCGGCGGGCGTGTTCAATCTCGTCAATGGCGACGGCCCGACCGTCGGCGAGGCGATCGCCGCCCATCCAGAGATCGACATGGTGTCGTTCACCGGCTCGACCGGCGCCGGCATCCGGGTCGCCAAGCTGGCGGCCGATACGGTGAAGCGGGTGGCGCAGGAACTCGGCGGCAAGTCGGCCAACATCATCCTGACTGACGCCGACATCGCCGCCTCGGTGGCGGCCGGCGTCCACGCCTGCAACACCAATGGCGGGCAGAACTGCCAGTCACCAACGCGCATGCTGGTGCATCGCTCGCAGCGCGACGCCGCGGTCGAGGCTGCCCGGGGCGCGATCGAGACGATCAGGCTCGGCGACCCGACCGACCCCGCCACCACGATGGGGCCGCTCGTCAGCCAGGGCCAGTACGACAAGGTCCAGGACCTGATCCAGTCCGGCATCACGGAGGGCGCGACCTTGGTTGCCGGTGGGCCGGGCCGGCCGGCTGAGGTCAATCGCGGCTATTACGTCCGCCCGACCGTATTCGCCGACGTGACGCCGCAGATGCGGATCGCCCGTGAGGAGGTGTTCGGCCCCGTCCTGTCGATGATGACCTACGACACCGAGGACGAGGCGATCGAGATCGCCAATGCGACGCCCTTCGGGCTGGCCGGCTTTGTCCAGTCGAACGACGCCGAGCGGGCGCGCCGCGTCGCCAACCGCATCCGTGCCGGCCGCGTCTATTTCAACGGCGCCTCGTTTGACCGCAGCCTGCCCTTTGGCGGCTACAAGCAGTCGGGCAATGGCCGGGAATTCGGCGTGCACGGCTTCGAAGAATACCTGGAAGTGAAGGCGCTTCTCGGCTTCCCCGGGGGCTGACACCGTTTCGCAGGATGGAATGGCGGCCCGGGGGGTTTGTGGATCACCGGGCCGACCGATAATCAGAAACCCAGCCCGCTCCATGCGGCGCTCCAGACACTTTTGGGAGGAAACCAAATGAACGCAATGAGAAGACTAGGCGCTGCCGCCACGCTTCTGCTGCTCACCACCACCTCGTCGTTGGTTCATGCGCAAGAGGTCGAGCTTCCGGGCACGCTCGCGGTCACGTCCTATGACGTCGGCGCGGCCTCGTACAACCAGGCCGTGGCGCTCGGCACCGCGCTGGGCAATGCCTACGACACGTCGCTGCGCGTCCTGCCGGCAACGTCCGACGTCGCACGCTTCATCCCGCTGCAGCAGGGACGCGTCCAGTTCGGCGTCGTCGGCTCCGAATCCTTCAACGCCGTCGAGGGCACGGAAGCCTTCTCGGCGCCGGAGATCGGGCCGCAGCCGCTGCGCATGCTTGTCGGCTCCAACTCCGACAACTGCTTCACCATGGCGCTGCGCGGCGATGCGGGCATCGAGACTGTCGAAGACCTGAAGGGCAAGCGCGTCGCGCTCGTCGTCGGCGCGCCGGCGCTGCAGAGCAACGTCGCGGGCTTCCTCGCCTTCGGCGGCTTGACCTGGGACGACGTCGAGAGCGTCGAGGTCGCGAGCTTCGGCGCATCATGGGAAGCGCTGGTCAACGGCCAGGTCGACGCGATCACCACGCTGACTACCGGCGGTCTCGCCCAGCAGGCGGCGTCCTCGCCGGCGGGCCTGAAGTGGATGCCGTTGCCGGTCTCGAACACCGAAGGCTGGGAGCGCCTGCAGGCGGTCAAGCCGCAGTTCTCCCCGCGCAAGGGCACGCTCGGACCGAACATGTCGGAAGAGAACCCGGTCGAATGTGCCGGCTTCCCATTCCCGGTGGTCGTCGCCTATCCCGATCAGGACGAAGACCTCGTCTATAACCTGACCCGGGCGATCAACGAGCAGTTCGACAACTACGTCAAGATCGAAGCCGGCATGGTCGGCTGGTCCGAGGACCGGCAGGATTTCCAGTGGGTCGTGCCCTACCATGAAGGCGCAGTCCGGTTCTGGAAGGAAAAGGGCCTGTGGAGCGACGAAGCCCAGGCCCACAACGACGAGCTCATCGCCCGCCAGGAACTTCTTACCTCGACATGGGAGAAGGTCGCCGACGTCGCGGAAGGCGAGAAGACCGAGCGCTGGCTGGAAGAGCGCCGCACGGCGCTGGAAGCCGCTGACCTGCCGACCTACGAATAGGTCGCGTCGACCGGGCGGGCCGTTCTTGCCTAGTCCGCATTTGAAAAACGAAGAAGCCCGCGACCCCGGCAAGGGATCGCGGGCTTTCTCGTTGAGCTAACGAAGTCAGGCGGTCTCTTCGAGCGGCTCGTCGCGCCTGCGCACGGACTTGTAGACGGACCAGACGATCAGGCCGAGCGACAGGGCCAGGAGAATGCCGGGCAGCGGATCGGTAAGGATCTGCGTCGCGTCGCCCCGCGCGAAGAGCATCGCGCGTTTGAAGTTCTGCTCGATCATCGGGCCGAGGATGAAGCCGATCAGCACCGGGGCGAGCTGGAAGCGCATGAGCCGCAGCACATAGCCGATGACGCCGAACAGAAGCACCAGGAAGATGTCGAAGGTGCTGGCGCGAACGGTGTAGACGCCGACGCAGATCAGCACCAGGATCGCCGGAAACAGCAACTGATAGGGGATCTTGAGCATCCGCACCCACAACCCGATCATCGGGATATTGAGGATCACGAGCAGCACGTTGCCGACCCAGAAGCTCGCGGCCAGGCCCCATACGACCTCGGGATGTGTCTGCATGAGCTGCGGCCCCGGCGCGATGCCGTTCATGATCAGCGTGCCGAGCATCACGGCCATCACTGCGCTGCCGGGAATTCCGAGCGACAGCGTCGGGATGAACGCCATCTGGGCGCCGGCATTGTTGGCGGCCTCAGGCGAAACCACGCCCTCGATTGCCCCTTTGCCGAAGCGCGAAGGGTCCTTGGCAAGCTTCTTTTCGAGCGAATAGCCCATGAAGGTTGCGATCGTCGGACCCGTGCCGGGCAGGATGCCGAAGATGCTGCCGATCGTGGTGCCGCGGATAGCGGGCAACCAGGAGCGCTTCCAGTCGTCGCGGGTCGGCAGCATGGAGCGCAGCGTGACATTTTCGACCACCCTGTCCTCGCTGCCGGCGCGCAACGACAGGATGATCTCGGAGACGCCGAAAAGCCCCATGGCCAACGCGATGAAGCTGATCCCGTCGCGCAGTTCCAGATAGCCCAGGTGATAGCGCGCGACGCCGCTGTCGACATCGGTGCCGACGGTTCCCAGCAGGAGCCCGAACACCACCATGGACAGGCCCTTGAGCGGCGCGTCCTGGGTGACGGAAGCCGCCACCAGCCCGGTAATCATTAGCGCGAAATAGTCCGCCGGTCCGAAGGCGATCGCCCAACCGGCGAGATAGGGCGACAGCGTGTAGAGCCCGATGACGCCGATCGTGCCACCAAAGAATGAGGCGATGGTGGTCGAAAACAACGCCACCCCGGCGCGGCCCTGCTGGGCCATCGGATAACCGTCGAGGCAGGTGACGGCGTTGGTGGGGGTGCCGGGCAGGTTGAGCAGGATCGACGAGGTGGAGCCGCCATATTCGGAGCCGTAATAGACGCCGGCCAGCATCACCAGCGCGGTGGTCGGGTCGAGGCCGATGGTGATCGGCAGCAGCATCGACACGGCCGCAAGCGCGCCGATACCGGGCAGCGCGCCCAGCAGCGTGCCCATGAACACGCCGATGAAACAGTAGAGCAGGTTCATCGGCGATAGCGCCGTGCCGAAGCCCAGGACGATATTGTCGATCAGGGACATTAGAACGGGCTCCTGAGAACGGGGATGGGCATGCCGAGTATCTTGATGAAGCCGACCCACAAAAGCAGCCCGACGCAGAGCGCCACGAGGGCGGTGGGAAGCGGCCGCGACCGCGGCGACGCCAGGGCGGCGATGCCCACGGTGACGGCGATTGCCGGCAGCATGCCGGCGCGCGGAAGGATGAGCGCGAAGGCCGCGATGCTGGCGATGACCGGCACCACCGCCCGCCAGTGGACCTCCGGCAGCGCGCCTTCACGGCCGAGCGAGACGATGCCGACCGCGAGGCCAAGGACGATGCAGACCACGCCGAGGCTGACGGGGATGAAGCCCGGCCCCATGCGGGTGAGCGTGCCCATCCGGTAGTCGAGCGCCCCGACCGTGAAGTAGAGCCCGATGGCGACCAGTATCAGGCCCGAAACGAGGTCGGTCTTGTCCAGCTTGAGCATTGCATTCCTCCCGGGTTGTGGTCAGGCCTGCGCCATGTCCCCGCCCTCGGCGAGCCGGAAGCGGGGAAGGTGAAACCCTTCTTCTTCCTGGATCGCGAGCGCCACGGCAGTGCCGACCGCGAGCTTCTGGCCGGCTTCGGAGTCGACCACGTTGGTCAACAGCCGCGGCCCCTCCTCCAGTTCCACGATGGTGACGTCGTAGGGGACCTTGCTCTCCAGATGTGGCGCATAGGCCTTGCGGTAGACGATCCAGGAAACCACCTTGCCGCGTCCGGCCGATGCGCGCCACTCCGTCTTGTCGGACAGGCAGTGCGGGCAGTGCGAGCGCGCGGGCAGCCAGTCGCTGTCGCATTTCAGGCAGTGCTTGTAGCGCAGCGATCCTTCGGCCAGCCCCTCCCAGTAGGGCCGATTCACGTCGGTAATCTCGGGCGCGGGGAAACTCATTGCGGTGCTCCGAAGATGAGAGTGGCATGGGTGTGCATGGTGCCGCCCTGGTTGGACACCAGGCCGTAGGCGGGCTGCTTCACCTGCAGCGTGGCTTCGCCGCGAAGCTGGCGCACCGCCTCGATGATGAGCTGCAGGCCGGGGGTGCCAGATTCCGACAGCAAGCCGCCGGACGTGTTGAGCGGCAGCCAGCCGTCGAGGCCAATGCCTTCCGACAGCGCCTTGGCGCCTGATTGGCCGCGCGGGGCGAGCCCGTAATCCTCCAGCGTCTGCAGCACGGTGACCGTGAAGCAGTCGTAAAGCTGGGCGAAATCGATCTGGTCGCGCGAAATCCCGGCCATCCTGAAGGCCATCTCGGCGGAATCCTGCGCCTTCGTCTTCAGGAGGTCGGGACGCAGATGCACCTCCCAGCTCTCCTGCCCTTGTCCGAAGCCGAGCACCGGAACGGCGCGGCTGCGGTTGCGGGCCTTGCCGGTGGCGCCGACCACCAGCGCGGCACCGCCATCTGAAACCAGGCAGCAATCGTCTCGGCGCAGCGGCTCGACGAGGCAGTCGCCGGCCAGGTAGTCGTCCATCGACAGCGGCACACGCAGGTGGGCGTTGGGATTTTCCGCCCCATGCGCTCGCGTCTGCACGGCGATGATGCCGAACTCCTCGTCCTTGGGCGCATAGGTCTGCCGATAGGCCTGGTGGATCATGGCGTAACCTGCCGCGACAGAATACCAGCCCATGACCGCATCATCGCCACGCGGGCGATGGTAGACGGCGCGCGAGCCGGTACGCGGCGTGTCGCCATAGCAGATCAGCGCATTGTTGATCATGCCGGCCTCGATCGCCATGGCGGCATAGGACAAGAGGCTGCCGCAGGCAGCTCCCCCCTGGTCGAGCGAAAGGCCGATTGACGGCCGCAGGCCGAGCGCTTCGGCGACCTTCTGGCCGTAGAGGATCGTCGGCGCGGAATTGGCCATTTTGACCAGCACCGCGTCGATCTCGTCCTTTTCGAGCCCGGCATCCTCGATCGCGTTGGCTGCCGCCTCGACGATCAGGGAGATGCGGTCGCGACCGGGATGCTTGCCCCATTTCGTGTGGCCGACGCCGGTTATGGATACGTTTGCGCGCATCAGATCACTCCTGATTCCTGAAGTTTCTCGACGGCGCCGCCGTCGTAGCCCAGCTCTCCATAAATGCGGCCATTGTCGCGCGCATAGGCCGGGCTGACACGGTAGTCGGCCTGGCGGGCGTCGCCGCCGAGCCGGATCGGCGAGCGGGGAAGGCTGACCGTGCCGAAGTCCGGGTGCTCGACTCTGACCAGCAGGCCGCGCTCGTGCAGCGCTTCGTCGGCCAGCACGTCGGGCAGGTCGCGCACCGGCGCGCTCGGCACGCGGGCAGCCCGCAGCATCGCCGCGAGCTCCTCTGTGGTGCGGGTGGCGGTGAAGGCGGAAATCGTGGTGTCGACGAAATCCATGTTCGTCACCCGCTCGCGGTTGGTCAGCGTGCGTGGGTCGGTCGCAAGCTCTTCGCGGCCCATGCAGCGGGCGAGCGCGGCCCAGTGGCGCTCGGCGTTGCAGATGACCGCGATATGCCCGTCGCTGGTCGGATAGACGCTGTAGGGACACAGGCTCAAGCCGCCATGGCGGTTGCCGGTGCGCAGCGGGATATCCTTGCGCGCGCCGAACAGCATGCCGATATTCGACGCCATCGTCATCAGCACCGAATCCAGCATCGCGATGTCGATGCGGCTGCCGCGCCCAGTGCGTTCGCGCTCGAACAGCGCCGTCATGATCGCCCCGTACATGTGGATGCCGCCGCCGAAGTCGCACACCGCCGCGCCCGACTTCATCGGCGGGCCGTCGGCATTTCCGGTGACGCTCATCAGCCCGGACATCGCCTGCACGGTCAGGTCCATCGCCATCATGTCCTGGTAGGCGCCGTCCTGACCATAGCCGGACCCGCTGGCCACGATGAGACGGGGATTGCGCGCCGACAGCGTCTCCCAGCCGAGGTCGAGCCTGTCCATCACGCCGGGCGAATAGTTCTCGGCCACGACATCGGCGGTATCGACCAGCTCCAGGAACAGCTCGCGTCCGCGCGCCGACTTCAGGTTGAGCGAGATCGAATCCTTGCAGGCGTTGAGCATGGCGAACGGCATGGCGGCGCCCGACGAGGCGTCACGGCGGCGCAGATACTCACCACCGATCGGCTCGACCTTGATCACTTCCGCACCCGCCATCGCCATCAGGAAGGTGGCGTAGGGACCATTGTAGATCTGCGTCAGGTCGAGGACCCTGATGCCTGCGAGAGGCAGTTCGCCGGCCATCTCAGTCTCCCTTGAACTCGGGCTTGCGCTTCTCGGCAAAGGCCTCGCGGGCACGTCCCGAATCCTCCGACTTCGACAGGATACGATTGACGAACTGCTCCATGCGCAGGCCCTCGGACAGGCCCATCTCGTAGGAGCGCAGCGCCAGTTCCTTGGCCGCCTGGACGGCGAGCGGTGCATTGGCGCTGATGCGCGCGGCCATTTCCTGCGCTGCCGACATCAGCTCGTCGCGCGGCACCACCTTGTTGACGAAGCCCCAGCGCAGCGCGGTCTCGGCGTCCATCGTTTCGCCCAGCAGCACCATCTCCATTGCGATGGCGTGCGGTAGCTGGCGCATGATGCGCTGCGTGCCGCCATTGGCGGCGATGATGCCGCGCTTGACCTCCGCGAGGCCAAAGCGCGCCTCGGGAACCGCGACGCGCAGGTCGGTGCCGAGCAGCAGCGTGGTCCCCCCGCCGACGCAGACGCCGTTGATGGCGGCGATCACCGGCTTCCACACTTCCAGTCCGCGGTTGAGAAGCTGGTCCTTCTGCGTCAGCCACATCTCGGACAAGGGCTGCTCGCGGCCGATCCAGGTCTTCAGGTCCGCGCCGGCGCAAAACGCCTTGTCGCCGGCCCCGGTGATGACCGCGACGCGGATTTCCGGATTGTCGCGCACCTCCGTCCATGCCCGCGACAGGCCTGCGTAGTGCTCTGCGTCGAGCGCGTTTCGGCTTTCGGGCCGGTTGATGGTGATGGTGGCCACCCCCTCATGGAGGTCGAGATCGATGGACATGGTCAGTTCCTCAGGAGTTCCCTGGCCAGAACCATCCGATGCACTTCGGATGGACCCTCGCCGATGCGTTTGATGCGAAGTTCGCGATACCAGCGCTCCAGCGGCATCTCGCGGGAAACGCCCATGGCGCCGAGAATCTGGATGCAGCGGTCGACGACCCGACCAGCGGTTTCCGTGGCGACAACCTTGGCGATCGACGCATCGGTCTTGATGTCGCGGCCGAGGACGCCGTTCCACGCCGCCTGGTAGACGAGAAGGCGCGCGGCGCGCAGCTCCATCTCGCTGTCGGCGACCATCCACTGGATGGCCTGCTTGTCGGCCAGCAGCGACTTGTGGACGTTGCGTGTGCGCGCATAGTCGATGGCGATGCGTAGCGCCTCCTGCCCGATGCCGATGACGCCCGCCGCATAGGGCACGCGGGCATGCACCAGCCATTTCTGGCAGATGGCGAAGCCCTGGCCCTCATCTCCCAGGCGGTTCTCGACCGGCACGCGGACATCCTTGAAATGGACCTCGTAGGGCGCATAGGAGCGGATGACGCCGATCTCGCGGCATTCGATCCCGGGGGTCTCGCGATCGACGATCAGCGCGGTGATGCCGGTTTCTGTGCGCGCGAAGACGATGCCCCAGTCGGCCTTGTCGGCGCCGGTAATCCACAGCTTGGTGCCGTTGATGACGTAATGGTCGCCGTCGAGGACCGCCCTCGTCTCGATCTTGCGGGCGGGATCTGAGCCGCCGGCGGCTTCCGAGATGGCGACGAAGTTCTTCTTGCCGCCCTTGATGCCGCCAACGCCGTATTTCTCCTGCTGTGCCCTGGAACCCAGCCAGATGACCGAGGGCGGGTCGATGCCGAACGCGCCGCAGGCGGGCACATAGGCGCCCATCCGGCACTTGGCCGCTTCCTCCGCGACGATGACCTGGCCGAGAAGGCCAAGGCCGCCACCGCCGAATTCTTCCGGCGATGCCAGGCACCACAGGCCGGCGGCACGCGCCTTGACCCGCAGCGCTTCCAGCTCGTCCGCCGGCAGTGCGTAGCTGTCATGCGGCTGCCGCGCTTCGACGGGTTCGACCTCGGCGCGCATGAAGCGGCGCAGCGTCTCGCGTAGCATGACCAGATGTTCGGGAAGCTCCCAGGCGCCGCTTTCCTCTCGGTCGCGCACCGCCGTGCCGGTTTCAAAGCTCATGACACCGCCGCCATGGACTGGACTTTCCTTATCGAGATTTGACATATTGCATCGTATATCGACGCATTGGATTGAGGCCCGCGGGGAAAACGATGAGCCAGACATTGATCAAGGGACTGCGTGTCCTGGAAGCGCTCGCTCACAGCGACACACCCCGCGGCCTGTCGGAGTTGTCGCGCAGCCTGGACATGAACCAGAGCGCAGTTCAGCGACTTTTGTCGGCCCTGGTTACGGCCGGCTACGCTGAGAAGGTGGACACCGCGCGCAAGTACCAGCTCACATTCTCCCTGTGGGAACTCGGCATGCGCTCCATCGCCGACAACGCCGCGCGGCGCCGCATTCATCCAACGCTGCGGCTGGGCGCGCATGTGACGGGGCTGACCTGCTTCTTCGCGCTCGCCGCGCCGCCCTTCGTCATCTATCTGGATCGGGTTGAAGGCGCGCGGGGCCGGCCGCATTCGGCCGAGCCCGGCCGCAAGGTGGCAATCACCGCAACCGCTTCCGGCAAGTCGATCGTGCCCTACCTGCCGGCCCGCATGCGCAATGCCCTGACCCAGCCGGCGACCGACTGGAGCGGCCATGTCCGCTTCGACGGCATCACCCAGGATGCGCTCGACGCGCTGGTCAAGCAGGTGCGCCGCGATCGATACGCCGTCTCGCAAAGCGGCGTGCGCAAGGGCATGAACTCGGTTGCCGCGCCGGTGTGGACCAACCGCCCGATGCCGCTCGGTTCGATCGTTCTGACGGCCAGCGAGACAGAGCTGCGCGCCGAGGACATGCCCGTCTACGGCGCGCGCGTTCTCGAACTCGCCGAGGAGGCGACGGTGAGCCTCGGCGGGACGAGTTTCCGCAACGCGGCTGAACTCGGCCCGATCTAGGGCTGGCCGCGCAGCGATTTCAGGCAGCAGGATCATCAGATCTTCTTCGGCAGGTCCGCCACGTGGGTTCCGGCCCGAACGGCCTCGATCCGCACCGCTTCGAGCGCCTTTTGAGCTTCCGCCTTCTCGACGATCTCCTCGGCACGGTCGGGCGGCAGGATGCATACGCCGGTGTCGTCGGCCACCACGATGTCGCCGCAGCGCACCAGCACGTTGTCCAGCGCCACCGGTCCGTTGATCTCGACGGTCTCGATGCGCCATTTGCCGGTCAGCGGGCTGATCTCTGTGGCCCAGACGGGGAAGCCCTCGGCGCGCGAGTGCCCGACATCGCGGATGCCGCCCTTAATGATGGCGCCGACGACGCCGTGGCGCTTGGCGATCATCGCAGAAATGCCGCCCATGTTGGACAGGCCCTCGACGCCTTCGATGACGAGCACGTCACCGGGCGAAGCCAGGTTGTGCGCTTCCATCTCGGCCATGCCGTTGCGGCCGGTCGTCGCGCGCTGCAGCGGTGAGACCTCGCCCGAAGCCGCCACGTTGCGAACGGTGAGCGCGGGCCCAGCGATAAGGGAACCGTCCAGCGTCGGCCGATAGCTCGATGCCGGGAGCGTGCCGGTGATCCCCAGATCGTCCATCGCATCGGAAAGAAGGCTGGTGTCGCAGCCGATGGCGCGAATGCGCTCGATGATGCCGTCCGGCGGGCGCGGCGTATCCATGCTGCGAATGCGGGCAGCGTCGATCTTGCCTGTGAGGCGTTTCATGTCGTTCGACCCAAAATTGAGAGGGAGGGTGACCGGCGGATGCCGGTCACCTGTCGCGTGTCACTCGGCCTTGATGCCGCGGTCGGCGGCCAGGACCTTCCACTGGTCGATCTCGGCGGCGACTAGCTCGCTGACTTCCGCCGGCGACATGGTGCTCAGCGTGGAGTCGAGCGTGGCGAGAAACGCCTTGCCCTCTTCGGTCGAAAGCACCTCGATCATGTCGGCGTTGATCTTCTCGACGATTTCGTCGCTGGTCTCGCCCGGAGCGAACACGCCGAGCCAGAAACCGGAGCTTGCACCCTTGATGCCCAGCTCCTCGGTCGAGGCCACGTCAGGCAAGGCGTCTGCCCTCTCTGCGCCGAACACGCCAAGGGCCTTGATCTGACCGCCCTTCACATTGCCGAGCACCGCCGTGGCGGAGCCGACATAGATGTCGGCACGGCCGCCCATCAGGTCGACCATGGCGTCACTGCCGCCGGGATAATGGACCGGCACCGCGTTGAGCCCGATCGCGGCGGACAGCAGTTCGCCGGCGAAATGCGTCGAGCTGCCCAGGCCCGCCGTGGCGAGGAAATATTCCCTGTCATCGGCGATCTCCATCAGTTCGGAGAGCGAGTCGGCTTCGAATTCGGGACCGGCAGTGACGACGAACTGCGACGTCGCCGGCAGCGCGACCGCCTTCAGGTCGTTGATCGGATCATACGGCAAGTCGTCGTAGACCGCCGGCGCGGTGGTGTAGGCCGAGGTGGTCAGCATGATGGTGTAGCCGTCGGCGGGCGCCGTCGCCACATAGGCGGTGCCGATCGTTGCGCCGGCGCCCGGCCGGTTCTCGATCACCACTGGCTGCCCCCACTTTTCCTGCAATTCGCCGGCAATGAAGCGCGCCACAGGGTCGGCGGAGCCCGATGGGCTGTAGGGCACGACGATGGTTACCGCCTTCGAGGGATAGTCTTGCGCAGCCGCCGGACCGGCGAGAATTACCGCCGCGAGCGCGGCCGTCATCAGATATTTCATCGGTAGTTCCTCCCTGTGTTGGTCGAACGCTCCTTCATGGAACGGTCGACGGACCTGTTTCGGCGCCTAGCGCCGGTTGCCGACGGCCCGACGCATGGTCGGGGCCATCACCTGATCGGAAACCCGGAAGTCCCAAAGCGCCGATCGGTTGCCCGCCTCGAAGGCGGCGGCCAGCTCTGGAATCTCGTCGAGATCACCGATCACATGCCCGTCGAGGCCGAAGCCGCGGGCGATGCCTGCGAGGTCGCCGAAGCCGAAGATCGCGCCATCGTCGCTGACGCCATCGGCGCGCAGCTTGTGGATTTC
This sequence comes from Mesorhizobium sp. CAU 1741, assembly GCF_039839275.1. Taxonomy (NCBI): domain Bacteria; kingdom Pseudomonadati; phylum Pseudomonadota; class Alphaproteobacteria; order Hyphomicrobiales; family Phyllobacteriaceae; genus Mesorhizobium; species Mesorhizobium sp. CAU 1741. Next base: position 123,547 of record NZ_JBDOQP010000004.1, read on the forward strand.
GGACCCGAACGCACCATCGTTGAAGATGCAGATCAGGATCTTCATGCCGTGGCGCACGACGGTCTCGAGTTCCTGAATATGCATCAGGAAGCCGCCATCGCCTTCCGTCAGCATGACCGGTTGGTCGGGCCGCGCGGCCCAGCGGCCCATCGCATAGGACAGCCCGTTTCCGATCGCGCCGAACTCGCGGATCGTCAGGAAATTGTCCGCCTCGCGACCGTAGAGATGCGTGGCGAAATAAGCGCAGTGGCCGGCCGAACCGACATGCGCCCATGTCTTCGGAGCATGCGCCGACAGGGCGGCCGCGACGTCGCGCGGATCGAAGACGCCGGGCGCGACGGCGTATTCCGTGCTGTCCGGCGGCTCACTGTGGACGCGGCGGGAATAGGCCTCGACATCCCAGTCGCTGGCCCGCGCCTGGCCATTGCCGAGTTCGGCGCACAAAGCCTCGACGGCGAGGCGCGCGTCGGCCGTCAGGTGATGCGTGGCGGTCACCTGTCCGTGCTTCATCACAGGCGGGTCAGCGTCGATCTGGATGACCTGGTCGGGACGAAACAGAAGGTTGAGGTCGCTGGTGTGCTGGGTCAGGCTGGTGCCGACCGCGACGATGAGGTCCGCTTCGCCAAACGCCTCGCGTGCCGCCTCATGCGCGAAGCCGCCGGAAACGCCGATGTCACGCGGGTGGCCGTTGAACAGGCCGCGCACCGGAAGGCTAACCGAGAGAGCTCCGTCGCAGAGCTCCGCCAGTCGCTTGCACGCCTCGACCGCGCCGGCGGCCTTGGCGCCGCGACCGGCGACGAGCACGACGCGGCGCGCGGTGCGAATCCGTTCCGCAGCCGCCTTCACAGCGTCGGGATGCGGGTAGCGCGGGCCGGTTTTCGGGGCGATGGAGCGCGAGGGAACGTAGGCCACGGCGCCTTGCGCCGCGGGCTTCTGCTGCATGTCGAGCGGCATTGTCAGCACGACCGGCAGGCTGCGGCTGCGCGCCGTCAGGAATGCTTCGAGTACATGGTGCACGGCGAGCCGCGGGCTGCGGGCCGGCAGATAGATCGCGCCGGTCGCGTTGACGACGGCGCCATGGTCGATGCGCTGATTGTACCAGCTCGCATCGATGGGATCCTCGCCGCAGAACACAACCAGCGGCACGCGTGCCTGCACGGCAGTGGCCAAAGCGGTGGAAAGCTGCGTCAGGCCGGGACCGCAGGTGACGGACGCGACACCCACCTCGCCGGTGGCAACTGCGTAGGCCGTCGCCATGGCGCAGGCGGCGTGTTCGTGACGTACGTGGATAGAGCGTACACCGGGCTTTGCGGAAAGGGCTGCCTCCCAATGCATGTTGCCGTCGCCGGTCAGACCGAACACGGTTCGCACGCCCTCCTCATAGAAGGCATCGGCAACGGCCTGATAGACTCTTCCGTCCGGCATGCGGACATTCCTCCCGTGCCAGGTGCAAAAGCCACCCGACCTAGCGACGCGATAGCATCGAGACTGATTTCACGAGACCGCCGGTTCCTCCCGCGGCAACTACGAGAGCGAGGTTAGCCAAATGCGAAATCCTGGGCAACGCAACTGGTCAGAAATCATTGCATTGCGTCGAATATCGACAGATTGCATCGTTATCGTGTTTTCTCCTTTGAAAACAATGAGATCACACCCATCCGCGACGTCCCTTTCACCGGAGTTTGCCCGTTATGGCCGCATTGGCGGCATGACGAGTCATTTCGCAGACATAACCTCTTGTTTGATCAATTGGGCGGGTTCGCCTGTCACGATTGCCCCACCTGTCGGCCTCCTGAATTCGGAGCGGCACGACCAGCCTGAAAGGAACTGCACGTGAAGATGCGCGCCATCATCCCCGCCCGCGCCGGCGGCCCCGAAGTCCTGACCATGGTGGAGCGCGACGTCCCTGCCCCCGGAGCCGGCCAGGCGCTCATCCGGGTCGTCGCCGCAGGCGTCAACCGCCACGACTGCAACCAGCGCAAGCGCGGACATGGCCCGGCGGGCAGCACCGACGTGCTCGGCCTTGAGGTCGCCGGCGAGATCGTTGCGGTGGGGTCGGGCGTCGACGAGAACCAGATCGGCAGGCGCGTCGCCGCGCTGGTCGACGGCGGCGGCGCGGCCGATTACGTCCTCGCTGACACGCCGCTCGTCTTCGACTGGCCGGAGCAGCTTGAGGCGATCGAGGCGGCCGCGCTGCCGGAGGTGATGTTCACGCTGCAACTGAACGTCGTGCGCCTGGGCACCCTGAAACCCGGCGAGTGGCTGCTCATCCATGGCGGCACCAGCGGCATTGGGATGGCCGGCATTCCGTTCGCACGCGCCATGGGTGCGCGAGTCGTCGTGACGGCGGGCTCGGCCGAGAAATGCAAGCGCGCCGAAGAGCACGGCGCCGAGCGCGCGATCAATTACAAGAGCGAGGATTTCGTCTCGGAGGTCCGTACCGTCACCGGCGGACATGGCGCGGACGTCATCCTCGACACGGTTGGTGGGCTCTACGCACGCCGCAATGTCGAGGCCCTGGCAATCGACGGCCGCCTGCTGCACCTGTCGCCGGCACCGCCCGAATTCACCGTGCCGCTGTCTGAGATCATGTCACGGCGCGCCCGCATCATGGGCTCGCTGCTGCGCGGCTACCCGCTGGAGCGCAAGGCTGAGCTGGCCGATGCGCTGCGCCACGGCGCATGGAAGCGCGCGGCAGCGGAGATGCGGCCGGTCATCGACAGCGTCTATACCCTCGAGGACATTGCCAAGGCGCATGAGCGCATGGACGAAGGCGTGCATATCGGCAAGGTGGTGCTGAAAGTATCGGACGCGTAACAGGCCCTCACCGGGTGCCGGCGGCGGGATCAGATGGTCCCGTCGCGCGAAAGCTCTTCCATTTCCTGCGCGGTCAGACCCAGTTCGGCAAGGACGCTGTCATTGTCGGCACCGAGCCGGGGCGGCGGGCAACTCGCCTCGAGTGGCCGGCCATCGACCAGATAGCCCGGGCGCAGCACCCGCAAGGGCCGTCCGTCTTCCAGCACACCGTCGAAGTCCGCCGCCTGTCCCCGCGCCGCGAATTGCGGATGGGAAAGAAGTTGCGGCAGCGAAAGCACTTCGCCGGCCGGCACACCCAGCGCCGAAAGCTCCTCCGCCCAGTCGGCGGCATCGCGTTCGGCCAGCTTCTTCTCGACCTCAATGCGCAGGGCATCCCGGTTCTGCTTGCGATCTTCGCGCGTGAGATAATCGGGATGCGCCAACAGGTGGTCGAGACCGAGATGCCGCGCCATAATCACCCATTGCTCGTCCTTGTTGGCGGAAATGTTGACCAGCCCGTCGCGGCAGCGGAACGCACCAGACGGTGCGGAAGTGACGTTCTCGTTACCAACCGGTTTCGGCTCCACGCCCGCCACCATGTAGTTCGACACCGCCCAGCCCATGGTCGACAACACCGCCGCCATCATCGACACGTCGATATAGCATCCACGCTTGGGCGCATTGAGCGCGGCGGCGACCGCCATCGCGGCCGTCAGCCCGCCGATCGAGTCGGCGACGGGATAACCGACACGCAACGGACGGTCGGGGCTTTCGCCGGTCACCGACATGATGCCGGAGGCGCCCTGCACGATCTGGTCGTAGGCCGGCCGGTCACGCCAAGGGCCCTGCTGGCCGAAGCCGGATATGGCGCAGTAGATCAGCTCGGGGCGCTCCTTCTTGAGTTCTTCGTAGCCGAGGCCGAGACGCTCCATGACGCCGGGCCTGAAATTCTCGATCAGCACGTCGGCGGTGCGCACGAGGCGGCGGAAGATGTCCGTGCCGCGCCGATGCTTGAGATTGAGCGAAACCGATTTCTTGCCGGCATTCTGGGCCAGGAAAGACGCGCCCATATTGGCCTTGCTCTGTTCGCGCGCTTCGCCGAGTTGGCGCGCCAGGTCGCCGATGCCAACCGGCTCAACCTTCACCACCTCTGCGCCCAGCCAGCCAAGCTGGTAGCAGGCGAGTGGTCCCGACAGCACGTTGGTGAGATCGAGGATGCGCACGCCGGCCAGCGGCCTGGAGGATTCGTTCATGACGACGTCTCCCCGCCACCGGCCGCTGCGTTCGGTTTGCCGGTGTATTTCCACAGCGCATCGCGCGGCAGCGGGCCCTTGTTGCGCTCGCCGCGCTGCATCTGCTCGAAGCCATGCGCCAGCAGGCCGACCGAGCGCGACAGGATGAACAGGCCCCGGCACAACGTCGGCGGAAACCCAAGTTCGCAGAAGATGACCGCCGTCGCGCCGTCGATGTTCATCGGGATCGGCCGGCCCTTGCGCCGTTCGATTTCCGCTGCGATGGCAAGTGCTGCCCCGGCGTGGCGTCCGGGCACCGTACCTGCTTCGACCGCCTGTTCGACAAGCTCCATGAGGCGCACGGCACGCGGATCGACATCGTGGAAACGATGGCCGAAGCCGGGCACATGCGGCCGCCCGGCGGCGGCATCCTGGTCCATGATGGCTCCGGCGGCCCGCGCTACATTACCACCGTTTCCGTCCTGTTCGGCTATGATGCGGGCGTAAAGCAGCGCCGCCTGCTCGCCGGCCCCGCCGTGGACGTCGCCCAACGCGTTGATGCCGGAAGCAAGGGCGCTGTTGATGCCGACGCCGCACGTGGCGGCCATGCGCGTGATTGCGACGGAAGGCGCCTGCGGCCCGTGGTCGACAGAGGCGACGAGGGCGCTTTCCAGCAGCCGCGCCTGGTCGTGCGCCGGCACGTCGCCGCGCAGCATCAGCCAGATCATCTCGACGAAGGAGAGCGTGCCGATCAGCTCCTCGACAGGGCGCCCGTGGAAGGCGATGCGCCCGGGCGCCATGTCGATGATCGACGTCTCCCACCAGGCTTCGGCTTGCGCCTTCCAGTCACTCACGGGCGGTTTCCACGTCGGGAGCAGAGCCGAGATGAACCAAGGCATCGACCGCGACCACACCCTCGCCCTGCGGTCCGATCATCACCGGGTTGAGCTCGGCTTCGGCGACACGGGGGTCGAGCATCAGCCGCGACACGTCGACGGCAAACCGCGCCAGCGCGTCTAGATCGCCCTTGCGTGCGCCGCGATAGCCGCGCAGCGGTGCGAAACCCTTGATCCGGTCGATCATTGCCTGCGCATCGGCCAGCGTCAGCGGGATGGGATGGACGGCGACGTCGCCATAGACCTCCGCCAGCGTGCCGCCGGCGCCAATCGTCAGCACTGGGCCGACCAGCGGATCGCGCGTCATGCCGACGAGCGCCTCGCCGAGGCCGCGCTTCATCTCCTGCACCAAGACGCCCCTGTCGCGGAAGCCGGGACTGTGCCGCGAGGCCGAGGCCCGCATCTGCACGATTGCCGCTTGCAGCTCGTCCAGCGAGCCGACGCCTATGGTGATCGCACCTGCCTCGGTCTTGTGCGGAAGGTCGGGAGAGACGAGCTTGGCGACGACGGGATAGTCGAGGTCTGCTGCCTGCGAAAGCGCGGCATCGGGCGCCAGATGCACCTGGCGTGGCAGCGTGGCGCCGAGCGAAGCGAAGATGCGGCCCGACGCGCTTTCGTCGAGCGTGGCGTTGCCGCCGTCGCATGCCTCGTCGAGCAACGCGGTGGTCTCCGCCGGAACCTCCACTGGCTGCGGACGCTGCCCGGCATCGAAGGGCACCAGCATCATGGCGATGACTTCGGCGGCGGCCTCGATCGAACCGAAGGCGCTGATGCCGGCATCGCGCAGCATCTGCAGGCTTTCAGGCGCGTGCGGCAACGGCACCGCCACCACGGGCGCGCAGCCCTCCGGCGCTTCCGCCAGTGCATCAGCGACCGGTTTGACGGCGAGTTCCGGGTTGAACTGCGCCGATGACCCGGTGGCGACGACCAGAATGCCGGTCTCCGGATCGCGCATCAGCGTCGAAACGACGGCCTTCATGGTCTCATAGCGGGCACCGGCCAGCGTGACGTCCACCAGCTTGCCGTGGCCGAGAGCGATCTTCTGCGCTTCCAGCGTGGCGCGCGATGCCGGGCTGCATGGCGCAATTGCCACGCTGCGCAGGCTGAGCTGGTCGATGACCATTGCACCGCCGCCGCCAGTGGTGGAAACGACCGTGGCGTGCCTGGGCCGGGCCGGATCGACGCGGGTGCGCGCAAGAGCCGATGGCGCTTCGAGGAAGGTATCCAGCAGGTCGACACGGCGGATGCCGTTGGCTGACAGGAAACTCGCCACCGCGTCGGATGAGCCGGTCAGGGCGCCGGTATGCGAGACGGCGAGCGCCTTGCCCTCGTCCGACCGGCCCAGCATGTAGGCGACAACCGGCTTGCCGAGCCTAGCCGCGCGGTGGCCGAACTCGGCAAGCGCATCGGCATCGCGGATGGTTTCGAGAAAAAGCGCGAAGGAATCGGTGCCGGGATCATCGAGCAGCGAAAGCCCGATGCGGCCGACGCCGGCGCACGCCTCGTTGCCCAGCGAGACGAGGCGCGAGAAGGCGAGGCCCTTCTGCGCCCCGCGCGACAGAAGCGTGCCGATGATCGAGCCGCTCTGCGACAGCACCGCCGTCGTGCCGGTGGCGATGCGCGCCGCTGCGAAAGCGGCATTGGTGGTGCAGACGAAGCCGTTGGCGGTGTTGACGACACCCATCGAGTTCGGCCCGACGAGCAGGATGCCGGCCTCGTCGGCGATGGCGGCGACTTCGGCCTGGCGGGCCCTGCCCGCCTCGCCTGCTTCGGCAAAACCGTCGGCCAGAACCGACACGACCTTGACGCCGGCCTCCGCGCATTCGCGCACCGCGTCGACGACCGCTTCCGTGGGCACCAGCACATAGGCGTGGTCGACCCCGCCTGGAATCGCCCCGACGGAAGCGAAGGCCTGCTTGCCGAGCACCGTGTCTCGCGCCGGATTGACAGGACAAATTCTCCCCGCAAAGCCGTTTTGTTCAAGGAACCGCATCGGCCGCGCGGTGAGCTTGGCGGGATTGTCCGACGCGCCGATCAGCGCCACGGTCGCCGGGTCGATCAGCGCCTTGAGAAGGTCCGTCGTCATTTGGCGGCACCGTCTCCCTTGTCCGGTCGCTGCGAGAAGCGGCGCTCGAAGACGCCTTCGGCGATGCGGTTGCGCAGGATTTCCAGCGAGCCGCCGGCTATCATCCAGCCGCGCGTGCGGCGCAGGCAATATTGCACGGTGCTGTCTTCGGAAAAGCCGGTGGCGCCCATGATCTGCAGCGATTCGTTGGCGGCGTAGAACCCCGCCTCGTTGCAGGCCAGCTTGGCGATCGCGGAATCATGCGCCGAAGGCAGCCCGCCCTGCGCGCCGACCGCGGCGCGCATCAGCAGAAGCTGCGCGCCCGACAGCCGCACTTCCATGTCGGCGAACTTCCACTGCAGACCCTGGAATTCGCAAAGCGCGCGGCCGAACTGCTTGCGGTCGATCGCATGCTGGCGGGCGACGTTGAAGGCATGGCGGCCAAGCGCGGCCGCACGCGATGCGTTGCCCAGCCGCTCGACGTTGAAGCCGCTGATCTGCTTCTTGAAGCCGCCGGGCCCGAGCAGCACGTTGGCCTTGGGCACGCGGCACTCGTCGAAATGGAGCTGCGACCAGTGCTCTCCGTTCATGAACGCCTTGGGCGGGCCGACCTCGAAACCCTCGGTGCCGCGCTCGACGATGATAGAGCCGATGCCGCCCGTGCCGGGACCGTAGCGGACGTAGACCAGGAACAGGTCGGCCTCGTGGCTGTGGGTGCCGAACACCTTGGTGCCGTTGATGACGATGTGGTCGCCATCCTCGCGCGCCGTCGTCGTCAATTCGGTAACGGCGGAGCCCGCGTCGGGCTCGCTCATGCCCAGCGAGATGACGGTGTTGCCGGACAGCAGGTCGCCCATGAAGCGCTCTTTCTGCTCGGGCGTGGCGTATTCGTAAAAGGTGCGGATCGGGCCGAAATTCCCGGCCTGGATCACGTCGGCGCTACGCGGGCAGGCGAGCGCTATCTCCTGGATCGCTATGATGGCGTCGACCAGCGACCCACCGCCGCCGCCGTCAGCCTCATCGAAGGTGATGCCGATCAGGCCCATTTCGGCCGCCCGGCGCGCGATGTCGCGCGGGTAGCCTTCTGTCTGCACGCGGGCGATCGCTCCGGGCGCCAGCTCGTTCTGGGCGAACTTGCGCACGCTGTCGCGGAACATGCGCTGCCCCTCGTCGAGTTCGAAATCCATCCCCGGCGCCTTTCATGCAAAACAAGGTGTTGAACTCCGATTAGACTTACTCCAGATTTGGAAAACCGCCGAAATGTTGCCAATGGGAAACCAGAGATTATGGATTCGGTCTACCGGAACCTTCCGTTGAACCCGCTTCGGGCGTTTGCGGTCGCCTCGCGCCACAAGACGTTTACGGCGGCGGCGGAATATATGGGCGTCAGCCAGGTCGCCGTCAGCCGCCAGGTATCGATCCTCGAGGACTATCTCAACGTCAAGCTGTTCGAGCGGGGCTCGCGCTCCGTGCGGCTGACGCATGTCGGGCGCGCCTTCAGCCACGAGATCGTCGGACTGTTTGAGGATCTCGAAAACGCCACGCAGCGCATTCTGGCTAACGAGAGCGACCAGACCATCCGGCTGCGCATCTATCCAACCACCGCACATTACTGGCTGATGCCCCGCCTGCCCGACTTCAAGGCGCGCTATCCCGAATATCGCGTGCGGCTCGATACAAGCGTCGAGCCACTCGATTTCCGCGGCACGCATCTCGATGTCGCGATCCAGATGGGGCGCGGCGAATGGGCGGATGCGCGCTATCGCCGCCTGATGGACGTGACGATCGATGCGGTGTGCTCACCGAGTTACCTCGAGGTGAGCGGCCCGCTCAACACGCCGCGCGACCTGCGCCCCTCCGACCTGCTGCACGCCCGCTACCGGCGGCGCGAATGGGAAGCCTGGTCGAATGCCGTCGGCGTCGATGTCGACCATCACAGGGGGCTCGAGTTTGAAAGTTCGCTGCTGACCTATTCGGCCGCGCTATCGGGCATGGGCATAGCAATGGGCCAGCTTGAGTTCCTTGGCCAGGAACTGGCCGACAAGCGGCTGGTGCGGCCCTTCAAGCGGCCCGCGACGATGGATGCGGCATTCTACATCATCTGGCCGACGCTGACTTCGGTCAGCACCAAGGCGCGCCACTTCATCGACTGGGTGCTGGAACAGGCCGAGCAGCCGAGCGAATTCTTCAAGCGCCGGGCGCCTCAGCAGGCAGCCGCAGACGACTGACACGCCATCGCGAGGATCGCCGAGGCGTCTTCGCCACCGTCGATGCTTATCCCTGCATCGAACAGTTCCTGCGCCCGCCTGTCGCCCAGGACGGGTGCCGCCAGTCCCATGAACTTTGCGTGCAGCTCGTCTTGCGAGAGCGGAAAGTCACGGCTGCCGGACGCTTCCGAGCGTTCGCCGGAAAAAGTGCCGCGCGTGGTGCGCAGGGAGACCCGCGCCGGGCGTTCCTCCGGATAGCGCCGGTCGAGATCGGACGCCGCCGTCACCGTCAGCTTTTCGGCGACGGCGCCTACCCATGGCTGTGCCCGTGTCTCGTCGTCAAACTCGGCAAGGCCGGCCGCGCCGCGATGGATGGCGAGCGCCATCAGATATGGAAAGCTCAGTTGCGCGTCGGCGAAGCTTCCCCAGCCGACACCGGCATGGTGGGCGGAGATCGTATAGGTCTCGACGTCGACGGCCTCCACCTCCTCGGGCCTGAGACCGTTCTGGCGCATCAGGTCGAGCGCGCATTCGAAGGCCGGCTGGATATGGCGGCAGCAGGCGTGGGGCTTGATGTAGCAGTCGAGCAGGCGAAATTCGCGTTGCGGAGGCAGGGCGGGATCGATCTCGACGCCGGTGAACGCCTGCGCCCAGCCACTCGGCCCTTCGATCACGCCTTGTGGGGCGGCGATGCCCGCCGCAGCCAGGCGCGCCGCCTCAAGGCCGCCGCGCGCGCCAAATCCGCCATGTACCCGCTTCACGTCGGCACCACCGGACAGGAAGGCAAACAGCCCGCCACAGGCGCTGGCGCCCACCCCGATGGCGGTCTCGGTTCGCGCGGCATCGAAGCCGAGCGCGTGCGCGACCGCAACGGCTGCGCCGATCGGGCCGGTGGCGGATGTCGGATGATAGCCGCGCTGGCGCAATGCTGGGTGGCCGGCTTCGGCGAGCGCGCAGACGATTTCGTAGCCGGCGACCAACCCGCCGAGAAATCTCGGCCCGCTGATCCGTGCCGAGCCGGATGCCGCCAAGAGCGCTGGCACGACGGAGACGCCGGGGTGGACCGAACCCTGCCGGTAGCCGTCATCAAGCTCGATGCCGTGGGCCGCGCTGCCGCACAGCATGGCGAAGTCACCGCCGGTCGCGTGCAGGCGGCTGCCGGGAATTGCGAGTCCGCCGCCGTTTTCGGTCGCGCCGACCAGCCCCACGACCATGCCGGCCACCGTGCCGGAAATGCCGCCGATGATGGCGCCCAAAGTGTCGACGAAATGGCTCCGGGCTCGACCCTGGACATCGGCAGGCAACGCGTGCCAGTCGAGGCCGCTCGAAAACGCCGCTATACGTTGCGTGGTGCCTGTCGCTAGGGCATGCCCCATATCCATCGGAGTCCTCCATCGTGCAGCCGGTAGATAGACGCCATGCCGTAAGAATTTTCCATCTGAGAGTTTGTTGCCCATCCATGACCTCACATCATGGGTAAGTCGCGCGCGGGAGAGCTATGAGCCGGTGGACATGACGATCATAGACCATCTGCCCATCCGCTTCCTGGCGGACCCGCCCGGCCTGCCGCCACTGCTGATGATGCACGGCTTCCTGTCGAGCCGGAACCACTGGCTGCCCAACCTGCCGGCCCTGCGCGGCTCCCGCCGCATCGTGCTGGCCGAGCTGCCCGGTCATGGCGAGACACGAGGCTGCACCGATCCGTCAGCACTTCATCCCGATGCGCTGGCGGATACGCTGGACGAGGGACGGCGCGCGCTCGGCATCAAAAGCTGGAGCATCTGCGGCCAGAGCTTCGGGGCGTCTATCACTTTGCGCCACGCACTGCGGCACCCGGGCTCGGTCAACGCCCAGATATGGACCAACGGCAACCGCGTGGTCGCCAGGCCTTGGAGCGAGGAAGACCTCGCCGCCAACGCGGCGCGGCGTGCGCGGCTCGCGACAGAGGGCCGGGAAGCGCTGGCGCGGGAACGGTTCCATCCACGATTCGCCCGCCGCTTTCCCGCTGCGATCCGCGAGATACTGTCGCGCGATGCCGACAATTGCGACATCGACACGTTGGTCGCGCTGATGGACCACACCACGCCCAACCTTTCGTTGCGCGACCGCTTTGCCGAGACGCGCGTGCCGACGCTGCTGGTCAATGGACGCCTCGAACGTCCATTTCAGGTGCATCGCGATTTCGCCGCCGCCGCGCTGCCCTCAATGGAGGTGGTCGACCTGGAGGGTGGCCACTCGATCAACATCGAGCAGCCCGAGGCGTTCGACGCGGCGGTGCTGGATTTCCTTGCCCGCATCGAGCCCGCCTCACCGGATCGCCGCTCATGAGCGGGCCGCCGGACGACGAGGACACCGTTCCTCCCGTCCGCTCCGGCATGGCGCTGTTCTTCAGGCTCGCCGCGCTCTATTTCGTCACCGCCATTGCCGGCTATCTCGCGCATCTCGCCCATGTGCCGCTGGCGTGGATGATTGGCCCGATCCTCGCCACCTGCGCGCTCAACATGGTTCGCCTTGCGCCGCGCGTGCCAACGCGCACCCGGCCGTTCGGACAGATCGTGGTGGCGACAGGCGTGGGCATCAGCTTCACGCCGGCGGCCCTGCAGATGATCCAGAGCCACGCGGTGCTGATGGCCGGCATGGCCGTCTACACCGTATTGATCGCGGCTGCCACGGCATGGGTGATGCGTGCGCTGACCGGTACCGACCGCGTCACCGCCTTTCTCGCCTGCATGCCCAACGGACCGGTGGAGATGACTAACCTGGCGGCGCAATATGGCGCCAACACCGGTCTGGTCAGCGCGAGCCAGACCTTGCGCATGGTGGCGGTGGTGCTGTTCGTGCCTGTGGGCGTCTTCTTGCTGCATGGCGGCTTGCCCGAGCCGTTCACGGAAACGCGGCCACCGCTCGACCTCCAGGCCATCCTCACCCTGGTGCTGACCTTTGCCGGCGCCGCCGTCGCGGCGTTGGTCTTCATGCGCCTGCGGCTGAGCAACCCGTTCTTCCTTGGCCCGCTGACGCTGACGGCGATGGCGACGGCGCTGTCGTTTCCGATGGTGCAGTGGCCCGCCCCGGTGCTTGCGGTGGCCCAGATCGTGCTCGGCACCTGGCTCGGCTCGACGCTGGGCCCGGAACTTTTCCGCAATGTCGGGCGCAAGCTGTCCGTCTCCATTCTCACCACCGTGCTGCTGCTCATGGGATGCGGCGGCGGGGCGCTTCTCATCGCGACCGTCAGCGCGCTCGACGCGGAAACGCTGATCCTCGGCTCCGCGCCCGGCGGCGTCACCGAGATGACGCTCACGGCCAAGGTATTGTCGCTGGACGTCGCGATGATCACGGCGTTCCATGTCGCCCGCATCATCCTGGTCATGCCGAACATTCCGTGGATGATACGCCTGCTGCACAATCGCGCCGCCAAGGACAACAAGAGGTCATGATGCCAGACTACAGAACGCCGCCGGAAAACCGCCCCGTCCGCATCGCGATCCTCGACGACTACCTCAATTGCGCCCTGACCGTCGCCGACTGGTCCGGGCTCCAGGGCAAGGCGGAGATCACCGTCTTCGACAAGCCGTTTGCCGATGCAAAGGCAGCGGTCGCGGCGCTGCAGCCTTTCGACGTGATTTCGACGATGCGCGAACGCACGCCGATTCCCCGCGCGCTGATCGAGGCGCTACCCGAACTGCGCCTGATCACCATGACCGGGGCGCGCAATCCCACGCTCGACATCGCTGCCGCCCGCGAGCGCGGCATTCCGGTGGTGACGACGGGCGGCGGCGGCAATGGTGCCTATGCGACAGTTGAACTGGCCTGGGGGTTGATCCTCGCCTTGGCGCGCCGCCTGCCGGAGCATGTGCAGGCGATGCATGACGGCGCATGGCAGCGCCACCTCGGCATCGCGCTCAACGGCCGCACGCTCGGCCTGATCGGTCTGGGCCGCCTCGGTGCCCGGATGGCGCCGGTCGGCAGGGCGATGGGCATGGACGTGATCGCCTGGAGCCCCAACCTCACCGACGAGCGGGCGGAGGTGGCCGGCGCACGACGCGTCGACAAGCAGGTGCTCATGGAAACGGCCGACGTCATCAGCATCCATATGGTGCTGAGCGACAGCACGAAGGGCCTTGTCGGTGCCGGTGAGTTTTCGCGCATGAAACCCGGCGCCTTTCTCGTCAACACCTCGCGCGGCCCGCTGGTCGATGAGGCCGCGCTGCTCGCCGCGCTCCACGAGGGCCGCATCGGCGGCGCCGGCATCGACGTCTACGACCACGAGCCGCTGGCTTCCGACCATCCGCTGCGCAAAGCGCCGCGCACCGTGCTGACCCCGCATCTGGGCTATACTGTCGAGGAGACAATCGGCCGTTTCTACGTCGATACGGTCGAAAACATCCAGGCCTGGCTCGACGGACGGACGCCAAGGCTGGTGGAGCCGGGCTGACCCGGTAGCATCCGGCACGCCGATTGCCATTCCGGTAAAAATATGACACCGCATGTCATGTTTATTGCGCTGTCTCGTCTTGTGTTCGGAGCCGGCATCGCCCATACCGACGCTGGCTGAAAAACGGAGTTCCCGACGTGAGCTACCGGCCGTCGATGATATGGCACACCGAGGGTATACGCGTGACCGCACCTGTCAGGTGGCGCGGTCTCGACGGCATGATGGGCGCTTTCTGGGAAGCGGAGAGCCAGAAGGGCGCGAGCGGCTATTACCTCGCCGAAGACCCGCGCATCATGATCTTCTTCGATGACGTGTCCGCCAGCATCCGGATGTCAAACAGCGGCGAGGACGTCGCCCAGCACTATCGGCCGATGACGCGGGCGCTCTACGTGCCGGCGGGCATGCCGATGTGGACGAAGACCGACGCCATCCACTATTTTGCGCATCTCAACCTGCACATTCACAAGGACCGATTGCTCAGGTTCATCGCGCCCTCGATCGGTCGCTCGGCAGCGCTTTCGGCGCTGCGCCGACCCGTGGAGATCCAGGACGTAGGCTCGATTGAGACGCTGGCGCGGCTGACGGTCGACGAACTCTCCCAGCCGACGCGGCACGTGCTGTTCGCGGAAAGCCTGGTCGGCAGCATCGTCACCGGGCTGCTGGACATTGCAGATGGCGCCGGCCCCCGTGTCGCCGGCCGCCTCACCCAGGCACAGATGAACAGGCTCGTCGCCTATGTCGATGCCCGCGCCAATGAACGCGTCACCGTCGCGGAGATGGCGGCGGCGGTGGGACTGTCGGAAAGCTGGTTCGCCGCCGTCTTCAAACAGACGACCGGCCAGACCCCGCTGCAGTGGAAGCTCGCCAAACGCATCGACCATGCCAAGCGGATGCTGATGGAAAACCGCTTCCCGCTGGCCGAGATTGCCGACAGGCTCGGCTTCTCAGATCAAGCCCACCTCACAAAGGCATTTCGCCAGGTGGTCGGCGAGACGCCGGCCGCATGGCGCAAGATGCAACCCTCCGCCTGAACGCCCGGACCCCGCGCCGCGCGAGCGCGCGGTGCGGGTCTGCCGGGATCTACCAGGTGTGGCGCAGCGTCGCCGAGATCGAGCGGCCCGGATTGTAGAAATCCGCGCCAAAACCGCCATAGGCGACATGCTTCTCATTGAAGATGTTGCTGACGTTGAGCTGCAGCGACGTATTTTCCTGGATCTTGTAGTTGAACGACGCGTCGAAGACGACGGCGCTGCCGGTCGACTGGGTGTTGGCGTCGTTGAAGAAATAGTCGCCGGTGTAGCGGGCGCCTGCACCGAACGTCATGTCGCCTCGCTTGCCGCTGCCCGGGAGCGTGTAGTCAACCCAGAGCGAGAACAGATGGTTGGGCACGAAGGACAGTTCGTTGCCGACATTGCCAGCCGTGCCGTTCTCGACGATCTCCGACACCATGTAGGAATAGGCCGCGATGAGGTTGACGTTGTCCATGACCTCGGCCTTGGCCTCGAGGTCGAGGCCGCGCACCCGCACCTCGCCGATGGTCTCCGGCATGTTGGTGACGGGATTTGTCCGGGTGATGTTGGTCTTCGTCAGGTCATAGACAGCGGCGCTGAACAAGGCAGGGAACGCGTCGGGCTGATACTTGACGCCGATTTCCCACTGCTCGCCGCGCTCCGGCTCGACGCCGACCGAGGGCGGCGCGACGGATTCGGCGTAGCTCGCATAGGTCGCGACTTCTTCGGTGAACTTGTAGGTGAGCGCGCCACGCTTGGTGAATTCGCTCGGATCGGCATCGGTGGTGACGCCGGTAAGATTGTTGGTCGAGCTCAGGTCCATCCAGTCGTTGCGCAGGCCGATGGAGGCAATGATGTTTTCGTTGAACGTCAGTTCCTGCTGCAGATACAGCGCGTTGTTGTCCTGATCTGTAGAGGAGCTGGCAAAGAGCGGCACCGAAGCGGGCGCGCCGGTATAGACCGGGTTCATCCAGTCGATGCCCGGCGCAGTGCCGAAGAAACTGTCGGTCGATGCGCGGTCATTGTTATACTCGACGCCGACCAGCGTGCGGCTGTCGACATTCTCCCAGCTCGTGTCGTACTGGAGCCGCCCGTCGATGATGAAGTTGTCGCGGGTCGAGTCGTTGCCGAAGAACGAGCGGCTGGCGATCGTCGAGCCGTCGGTCGGCGTTGCGGAAATATAAGCGTAGCCGAAATCGGTCGCCGCCGTGCTGTAGCGCGCATTGGAGCTGAAGGTCAGGCCGTTGCCGAAATCATGGTCGAGCATGACGCTGACCGTGTCGCGGTCGACGCCACGGTAGTTGTAGTCGGGCTCGCCGAAGAAGACGCTGCGATCGAAATCCGTGCCGACCGGATGGCCTCCGCTGCCCGGCACGCCGTCCTTGGACAGATGGTCGTAGACCACCGTTACATTGGTGAAATCGGTGGGCCGCCATGTCAGGCCACCCATGATGAACAGGTTGTCGTCGCGCGAATAGTCGTACTCGCCATCGGCATTGCGGAACTTGCCGGTCAGGCGATAGGAAAGTGTGTCGTCGGCGGTGACGTTGTCGCCGAAGTCGAAACCGACCTCACCGCTGTCGAACGAACCGCCGGTCGCGTAGACTTCGCCGAAACGCGAACTTTTCGGCGTCTTGGTAACGAAGTTGACCGAGCCGCCGGGATCGGACGCGCCGAACGAGGTCGAGTTGGCGCCCTTGAGCACTTCGGCGCGCTCGAAGGCGTAGGGCTCCTCGCGGATGCCGCCGAACGGATCGCCCAGAGGCAGGCCGTCGCGATAGACCCAGGCATCGAAGCCGCGGATCTTGAAGAAGTCGAAGCGGTCGTCCGAGCCGTAGAAGTCCGTCGTCACGCCGGCGGTGTACTGGATCACCTCCTCTGTGCTCTGGACGCTGCGCTGCTCGAATTCCTTGGCGGTGATCACCGACACCGAAGCTGGCACGTCGAGGATCGGCGTCGCCATCTTGCCGACACCGGTGGCTTCGCGTGCGACGATCTCGTTGCGGTCGTCGTCGCCGCCCTGGTTCTCGATGGTGATCTCGGGAAGCACGGTCGTGGCGGCATCCTGCGCCAACGCGCTGCTCCAGGCCACGCTTGCCAGCGCCGTACAGCCCATCAACGTCGCCATGAAATTGCGGCCCCGGCTGCGCACCTTCCGTGCGCAAACGCCCCCATGCTCCATTCTCAACTCCAAATTTCTGATCCGGCCGATGCCCCTCGACCGCAGCCGGATCGTATCCATGACCACTGATCCATCCAGCTAACTTGACTTGTGCAGTCAGGTATTGTGGATTCCCGTGGTTTTGTAGGAATCCATGGGAATTTCAGGTTTTCGCTGCTTGCACCGCCTTCGAGGCGTTGACGCAAACGGCACAAACCTGAAATTGGAAGTCCACTTTAGCTCGTGAAGGGAATTTCGCCAATGCCATGGCGCTTCGGATATGTTGCCTGCCTCGCCGGCCTCTCTCTGGGCATGTCGCCCGGTTGGGCGCACGCACAGGAAACCGCCTCTTTCCCGATCACGATCGAGCACGCCTTCGGCACGACGGTGATCACCCAGAAGCCGCAGCGCGTTGCCACCGTTGCATGGGCCAACCACGAAGTCCCGCTTGCGCTGGGCGTCGTGCCCGTCGGCTTCGCGGCCGCCAATTTTGGCGACGACGACGATGACGGCCTGCTGCCATGGGTGGAGGAAAAGCTCGCCGAACTCGGCGCCGAAGTGCCGGTGCTGTTCGACGAGGGCGACGGGATCGACTTCGAGGCGGTCGCCGCGACCGCCCCCGACATCATCCTCGCCGCCTATTCGGGGCTCAGCCAGGCAGACTACGAAACGCTGAGCCAGATCGCCCCGGTGGTCGCATATCCCGACAATCCGTGGTCGACCGACTGGCGCGAGATGATCCAGCTCAACAGCGCCGCGATGGGAATGGCGGCGCAGGGCGACGCGCTGATTGCCGACCTTGAAACCGAGATTGCGCAAGCCGTCGGCGGCCATCCGGACCTGGCGGGCAAGTCGGCAATGTTCGTCACGCACCTCAACCCGTTCGATCTGGGCAGCATCAATTTCTACACCACCAACGACACGAGGGTGAAGTTCTTCGAGGATCTCGGTCTGGTCTCGCCCCCAAGCGTCGTCGAGGCGAGCGCGCCGGGCAAGTATTCCGCCTCCTTCAGCACCGAGCAGATCGACACGTTCGACGACGTCGACATCGCGGTCACCTATGGCGACCAGCAGATGCTGACCTCGCTGATGGCCAACGTGCTGCTGCGGCAGATGCCGGCTGTGGAGAACGGCGCGCTGGTGATCCTTGGCCGCGACCCGCTGGGCACCGCCGCCAATCCAACGCCGCTGTCGATCCCCTACGTGCTCGACGACTACGTGGCGATGCTTGCCGAGGCAGCGAGAAAGTCGGTCAGAAAGTCGCAATGAGCCTTTCGACCCCCACCGCGACCGCGCGGCCGGGAATGCCGGCGCGGTCAGGCAGGATGCGTGGCCTCGGGCTCCTGGGGCTCGGCGCGCTGCTTGTCATGCTGTGTGCGCTGTCGATCACCATCGGGTCTCGCGACGTGCCGTGGAGCGACATCGCCGCCGCACTTTCGGGCCAGGTCGACACGGTCGGCCAGGCTGCGGTATCCCTGCGCATCCCGCGCACGCTGCTGGCGCTGCTCGCGGGCGCCGCGCTGGGGCTCGCCGGCGCGGTGATGCAGGGCGTGACGCGCAATCCGCTCGCCGATCCCGGCATTCTCGGCATCAACACCGGCGCGGCGCTCGCCGTGGTCGTCGGCGTCGCCTGGTTTGGTATGTCTTCCACCGATGCATTCGTCTGGTCGGCGACGGCGGGCGCCGGCTTCACCGCCCTTTTCGTCTACACCATCGGCTCGATGGGACGCGGTGGCGCGACGCCGCTGAAGCTGACGCTGGCGGGAGCGGCAACTTCCATCGCCTTTTCCTCGCTGGTCATCGCCGTCGTCCTGCCGCGCAACGACATAGCCGGTGGCATCCGTTCCTGGCAGATCGGCGGCGTCGGCGGCGCCACCGACGAGCGCATCCTGCCGGTGCTGCCTTTCCTCGCCATCGGCCTCGCGCTCAGCATGCTGTCGGCAAAGCGGCTGAACGCGCTGGCGCTGGGCGACGAGCTTGCCGCCGGGCTTGGCGAGCGCGTCGCCATTGCCCGCGCGGTCGCAGCGCTCGGCGCGGTGCTGCTGTGCGGCGCCACCACCGCCGCCTGCGGACCGATCGGCTTCGTCGGCCTCGTCGTGCCGCATCTGTGCCGGCTGCTGGTGGGCGTCGACCATCGCTGGCTGCTGCCCTTCTCGGCCGCCGCCGGTGCCTGCCTGCTGATCCTCGCCGACATCGTCGGGCGCATCGCAGCCCGCCCCGCCGAAATCGACGTCGGCATCGTCACCGCTTTCGTGGGCGCGCCGTTCTTCATCTGGATCGTCCGCCGGCAACGGGTGCGCGAACTGTGACGCTGGCCCCTGCCCTGACCTTTTCCAATGCCGCCGACCGCGGCCGCCGGATGCGCCGCCAAGCCGCGCTGGTCGCGTTCCTGCTGGCGCTGCTCGTTGCGGTCTTCGTGCTGACGCTGGTGCTGGGCCAGGCCTACACGCCTCCGGGCGAGGTTCTGCGCGTGCTGATGGGCGAAGACGTGCCGGGCGCGAGCTTCACCGTCGGCCAGTTGCGGCTGCCGCGCGCCGTCCTTTCGGTGCTGGCGGGCATGAGCTTCGGCCTGTCTGGCGTCGCCTTCCAGACCATGCTGCGCAACCCGCTCGCCAGTCCAGACATCATCGGCATCAGTTCCGGCGCCAGCGCGGCGGCGGTGTTCGCTATCGTCGTCCTGTCGCTCGACGGCCCGGCCGTTTCGGTATTTGCCGTGTGCGCTGGGCTTGCCGTGGCGCTGGCGATCTATGCGCTTGCCTTCCGCGACGGTGTCGTTGGAACGCGGCTCATCCTCATCGGCATCGGCGTTTCCGCGATGCTGGAAAGCTTCGTCGCCTATATTCTGACGCAGGCGCCGGAATGGACGCTGCAGGAGGCGCTGCGGTGGCTGACCGGCAGCGTCAACAGCGCGCGGCTCGACCAGGCGGTGCCGCTGGCCCTGTCACTGCTTGTCTTCGGCGGGCTGCTGATGTCACGGGCGCGCGACCTCGATCTTCTGAGGCTCGGCGACGACACCGCTGCCGCGCTCGGCGTCAACGTGGCCTGGACCCGCGTGACGGTCATCATTGGCGCCGTCGGCATGATCGCCATGGCCACCGCAGTGACCGGTCCGATCGCCTTCGTCGCCTTCCTGGCCGGGCCGATCGCGGTCCGCATCGTCGGTCCGCGCGGCTCGCTGCTGCTGCCGGCCGCGCTTGTCGGCGCGGTGCTGGTGCTGGCAAGCGACTATGTCGGCCAGTTCCTGCTTCCCAGCCGCTATCCGGTCGGCGTCGTTACCGGGGCGCTGGGCGCGCCATACCTCATCTACCTCATCGTGCGCGTCAACCGCACCGGACGATCGCTATGAAGCCGCACACACTCCGCGCCAAGGGTCTATCGGTCCGCTATGGCGGGCCCGAAATCCTCAGCGACCTCGGCCTCGACATACCGCCCGGCAAGATCACGGTGATCGTCGGCGCCAATGCCTGCGGCAAGTCGACCCTCCTGCGCGCGATGTCGCGGCTTCTGTCGCCGCATGCCGGGCAGGTGCTGCTCGACGGCAAATCGATCCACCGCATCCCGTCGCGGGAGCTCGCCCGGACGCTCGGGCTGCTGCCGCAATCGCCGATCGCGCCGGAAGGCATCACCGTCGCCGACCTCGTCGGCCGTGGCCGCACGCCGCATCAAGGCCTGTTCTCGCGCTGGACCCGCGCCGACGACGATGCCGTTGAACACGCGCTGGCGGCGACGCAGACGCTGGATCTTGCCGAGCGGTCGGTGGACGAGCTTTCCGGTGGCCAGCGCCAGCGTGTCTGGATCGCCATGGCGCTGGCACAGAAGACCGACATATTGCTGCTCGACGAGCCGATCACCTTCCTCGACGTTCACCATCAGATCGAGGTGTTGGACCTGTTGGCCGATCTCAACCATGCCAAGGGAACCATGATCGCCATGGTGCTGCACGACCTCAACCTCGCGGCCCGCTACGCGGACCATCTCGTCGCCATGGTCGCTGGCCGCATCCACGCCGCCGGCAGTCCCGAAGCGGTGTTGACGCAGGACACGATCCGTACCGTCTTCGGCGTCGAAAGCCGCATCGTCACAGACCCGACCTCCGGCAAGCCGCT
This sequence comes from Mesorhizobium sp. CAU 1741, assembly GCF_039839275.1. NCBI lineage: Bacteria > Pseudomonadati > Pseudomonadota > Alphaproteobacteria > Hyphomicrobiales > Phyllobacteriaceae > Mesorhizobium > Mesorhizobium sp. CAU 1741. The sequence continues at coordinate 144,452 of NZ_JBDOQP010000004.1, forward strand.
GATGCTGCCCATCGGTCGCCACCGGATGCTCGACCAGGGCTCCGCCGCCCCTCGCCCGCACGTAAAGGAAGACCTCGCATGAACACGGCCGGGAACTACAAGCTGTCGGGCGTCGCCCAGCCCGTCGACGTCGGCTCGATGCTCGATCAGATGTGCGAGCATTTCCTCGAACATGCCGAAGTGCGCCGCAGTGGCGATACAGCGCTGCTGAAAAGCGAGGAGGGCGTCGCCAGCCTTCGCGTCGAGCAGGGGCGGATCCTCATCGAGCTCGACTGCCCGTCCGAACAGGCGCTGCAGATGAGCCGGACGTCTATCGCGGAGCACATGTTCTACTTCGCGGGCGACGAGCCCTTCGACCTCAAATGGTCAGGTACCCAGCGCACCGTGCCGGTGTCGAACCTGCACTATGTCACGGTCGTATCGGCTGAAGACGTGACGCCACTGATGCGGCGTGTGCGGTTTTCATGCGACGACGTCGCGCCGTTCATCGGCGGCGACATGCATGTGCGTCTGATGGTTCCGCCAGCCGGCAGGACGCCGGTCTGGCCGAGCATCCGCGACGACGGGCGCATCGGCTGGCCCAAGGGCGACGACGCGCTTCTGGTGCGGGCCTATACGATCCGCGCGGTCGACGTGGAGCGCGGCGAATTGCTGGTCGACTTCGTCCAGCACCCCGCGCCGGGCGTCAGCACGCCGGGGGCGGATTTCGCGCGCGACGCGAAGCCCGGCATGAAGGCCGCGTTCATGGGGCCCGGCAGCGGGCATCTTCCGGACGCGTCCTCGATCTTCCTTGCCGGCGACGAAAGCGCGCTGCCGGCGATTGCCCGTATCATCGCCGAGGTCCCGGCAGGCACGCGCCTGCAGGCGCTCATCGAGGTCGCCGACCCAGCCGAGGAGCAGCCGCTTCCCACCAAGGGAACGCTCGACCTCCGCTGGCTGCACCGAAGCGCCTATCCCGCCGGCGAAAAGGGCAGTTTCGCCGAGGCGATCAAGACGCAATTGGCAGCTATCGACGAAGCCACGTTCGTGTGGGTCGCATGCGAGAAGGAGGACGTGCGCGCCGCCCGCGCCTTCCTCCGGAGCCGCGGCAGGGACAGAAGACGGATGTACGTCGCATGGTACTGGGAGCGCGAACCCGGCTCGCACGACGAGGAGTAGCGGCTGCTCCCGGTCAGCCCCGTCGGCCCGCGAGCGGAATCTTGGCTGGACAGGAACGCCAATCGATTTCGTCCGTTGCTGTTCGACCCGGGAAATCCGGACGGCACGATCGCGAATGGCGGAGGGTTTCTTTCTTCGTTGATCGACCGCCATCCCGGCATTGGGCACCCGGTGTGAGTAAGGGCAGATGACGGACAAGGTCGAAGAAAGACGCATCGACGACGAGTTGCATCGCATGGCCGGCGGGTCGGACCCGTTTGCCGCTGCGGTGCGTGCCACGCGCATGCCGATGCTGATCACCGATCCACGCCAGCCCGACAATCCCATCGTCTTCGTCAACGACGCCTTCGGGCGGCTGACGGGGTATGACCGGGACGAGACGCTTGGACGCAATTGCCGCTTCCTCCAAGGCCCCGAGACCGACCGGGCGGACGTGCGCCGCATCCGCGATGCCGTCCAGAACCGGGTGGCGATCGAGATCGAGCTGCTCAACTATCGCAAGGACGGCACCACGTTCTGGAACCGGCTGCTGATGTCTCCGGTGTTCGCCGATGGCGAACTGACCTACTTCTTCGCCTCGCAGTTCGACGTGACGTTCGAGCGCGAGCGGTTCACCCGCCTCGCCTCCGACAGACAATTGCTCGAAACCGAGATCGAGGAACGCATTCGCGATCTCGGCGCGGCCGAGGAACGGATACGCTTCATCCTCGGCGCGGCCAAGCTTGGGACATGGACGCTCGACCTGTCGAACCGCCGCATGCTCGCCTCCGACCAGTGCAAGTCGATCTTCGGCTACCCGTCGTCGGAAGCGTTTGGCCTCGAGCAGATTCAGGCGGCACTCGGCGCAGACGAACGCAAGGCGTGGAACCGCGCGTTCGAAAAGGCACTCGGCGGCGAAGGCTATATGGAGGCGGACCTGCACCTGCTGACGCCCGGCGGCGAGCCGAAATGGGTCGAGATCCGCTGCAGGACGCATTTCGACGCCCACCACAAGCCAATCAGCATGGTCGGTGTCGTGATCGACATCACCGACCGCCGCGCCGCCGAGACCCATCGCGATCTCCTGACCCGCGAACTGAGCCACCGCGTGAAGAACACACTTTCAACCGTGCAGGCAATCGTCGGCCGCTCGCTGCGCGAGAACGGCGTCGAGGATGCGCTGGTGGCCAAGATCGCCGACCGGCTGCAGGCAATCGCCAGCGCCCATGACGTTCTGACCCACCAGGGCTGGTCCAGCGCCGATCTCGGTCGCATCGTTTCCTCGGTCATATCGCGGTTTCACGCCGAGGCGCCGCGGATCATGTTCACCGGGCCGCCCGTGCTGCTGTCGGCCCGTGCCGCCACCTCGTTCGCGCTGGCGATCCACGAACTTGCCTCCAACGCCGTCGCCCATGGCTGCCTGTCGGAGGCGGCGGGCAAGGTGCGGATGGAATGGGAGACCGATGGCGACGAACTGCGGCTCGTCTGGACGGAGAGCGGCGGCCCGTCCGCTGCCAACCCCGACGACCGGGGCTTCGGCAGCCTGCTGATCGAGACGGTGCTGGCCAGCAGCACCTACGGCAAGACCAAGCTCGACTATCGCGACAGCGGCCTGGTGTTCACCTATGCGGCGCCGCTGGAAACCCTAGTGGAAGACGACAGTATCCGCGCCTATTGAGCGGCTAGTCGCCGAGAAGCAGCGCGCGCGCGCAGCGCAGGATTGCCGATGCCTCGTAGGGCTTGCTGACAACCGGCACCCGCGAGAATTGCTCCGGCAGCACGCCGCCGTCTCCATATCCGGTGGCAAACATGAACGGGATGCCTTGCTCGACAAGGCGCTGCGCGATCGGCTCCGAGGTGGTATCGCCGAGATTGACGTCGAGGATCGCCAGATGCGGCCGCTCGCGCTCAAGCGCCGCGAACGCTTCGCGCGCAGAGCTGGCGGTGGCGAGAACTGTGCCTTCTGCGTCCTCTATGATCATCTCGAGGTCGAGTGCGACAAGAAGCTGGTCCTCGACGATGAGCACGCGAATGCCGGCCAGGTCGCCACCATCGAGCATCTGCGAAGCAGCAGCCAGGCCAGTCTCACCGCCCGGTCGCTCGCGCACGGAGACGAACGGCGACGGCAGGCGGAATTGCGCCAGCACGCCGCTGGGGCGGTACTCGATCCGGCTGTCGCCGCCGAGGTCATAGGGCACGCTTCGTTCTATCAGCGTGCTGCCGAAGCCGCGCCGTTTTGGCGGCATCACCTTGGTCTTCGTCGTCTCCGACCATCTGATATGGCAGTCGCCGACCGCATCGACGCTCCACGACACGAGGAGCTCGCCGCCGGCCTGCGCCAGCGCGCCGTATTTGGCGGCGTTGGTCGCCAGTTCGTGCAGCGCCAGCGCCATGATCGAAAAGGCGCGCGCATCCATCCAGATCGCCGGGCCCTCGAAACCGATGGATGACTGTCCGGTGCGGTAGGGGATCAGCTCGGCTTCGAGAAGATCGGAGAGAGAGCCGCCGCCGCCGCCGCGAATGACCTGGTCGTGGGCGAGTGACAGCGCCTGGATACGGCCGCGCAGCGTCTCGACATATCCCTTCAGCGTCTCGCCATCCTCCGTTGGATGGTTCACCAGCGACTTGATCACCGCCAAAATGTTCTTGACCCGGTGGTTGAGTTCCTCGTTGAGCATGCGCTGGCGTATCTCCGCCTTGGCGCGCTCGTCGGCCAGCAGTTCGGAGTGCTGCAGCGCCACCTCGACAAGCGCAGCGCGCGCGGCTTCGCCGAACTGCCGCTCAACTTCCGTCCACGGTGCCGACTGGTGGCGCACGGTCTCCTTCCAGATCGCGAAGCTTTTGCGGGGCGTCAGTCGGTCGCCAAGCGGGCCGATATCATACGTCTTCTCCGGGTTGCCGGCCCATTCGAGCACCTGGACCAGCTCGCGCCGGAAGAAGAACAGGTAATCGCGCGGGCGCTGCGACAGCGGCACGATCAGCACGCCGGCCGCCTCCGTCGCATAGGCGCGCGCCGATGGGAGTGCGGCAGACAGATGGTGCGTGGCCCAGATGCCGCCTTCGGCGGCGGCATTGGCGAACCGCACCAGCTCGGGCATGGCATCGGCCGGCGGGGTAACGCCGCGGGCGGCAAGCTGCCCATCAATCCAGATGCATTGTCCGTCGGACGGGATGAATTGGCCGAACTCATCCAGCCTCTCGCGCAGAAGCTGGTTGATGTCGTCGAGGCCGCTTGCCTGCCGCAGGATGCCGTCGAGCATGACGCGCGCCTGCGTGGCTGTCTCCAGCGACTGCTTGTTCTGCAGGGCGTGGAGATGCAGCGAGAAAAACTCGCCGAACATCTCGGCGGCAACGCGTTGCGTCATCGTCAGCGTGCGCGGGCCATAATGGTGGCAGGCGATAAGCCCCCACAAAACGCCATCGACGATGATGGAAATCGACATCGACGCGCCGACGCCCATGTTGCGCAGATATTCGCAGTGGATGGGCGACACGCTGCGCAGATGGGCGAAGGACAGGTCCAGGGGCTCGCCGGACACGTCGCGCTCGGGCATGATCGGGATGCGTTCGAAATCGGCATCGGAAATGATGCGAATGGTGTTCTTCAGGTAGAGCGCACGCGCCTGCTGGGGGATGTCGCTCGCAGGGAAATACTGACCGAGAAAGCTTTCGAGATCGGGGCGCCTGGACTCGCTGATCACTTTTCCGGCACCATCGGCGCCAAACTGATAGATCATCACGCGGTCGTAGCCGAGCATCGCCTGGACCAGCCGAGCAGTGTCGGCAACCAGGCGCTTGACGGTCGCGGCGGCGCCGACGCGGGCGATCATCGAGCGCGCCAGCTCCAGCGGCGCGGCGGTGTCGCCTTCCGCCGGCTCCAACTCGATGATGGCGGTGCCCTTGTAGCGATGCGCGGCGACGTCGAAGGCGCGACCGTTAGGAACCTGGCGGTTGAAGATCAGAGCCGGGCGCGTACCTTCGGGCGCGCGCGCCAGCGCGTTGCGTACATCGTGCGTCACCTGCGGGCCAAGAACGGTTTCGAGCGGCGTGCCGTTGATCCCCTCGCCGAAGCCAAGCATCTGGCCGGCATTGGCGGAGTGGCGCAGCACCGTGATGCCGCTGCTGTCGCAGGCCAGCAGGCAGCCATGCGGCTGGATGCTGCCCGGCACGTGAATCGGCTCGCGATCGCAGTTGGTCAGGTCGACGGGCTTAAGCAGGTTCACGATCCGGCTCCGAATAGGCGGTACAGGCTAACTCGAAGACCTGCAGTGCAGCCTGTCTCGCGTCGTCGAAATCAATGTCCGGCGCATGCTCCAGCAGCGCCACGAAGCGCTTCCAGCGCTGCTTGTCCTGCGTCTGCCGAAATAGCGCCCGCGCACCGAAGTCGGGCGTCATGCCCAGGTCGAGGGCTCGCTGATAGAGCACGCGCGCACCGAGCGATGAGCCTTCCAGCACATAGAGCGCACCCAACTGGGCGGACAGACCCGCAAATTGTGGCGTTTTGACGCTCATTTCGCGCGGAGCCGCGCCAAGATCGTCGAGGTCCCGCGCGAGGTCGGGTGCCAGCAGGTCCGGCGTCCATACGTCACACTCTTGCAGCGCCGGCTCCATCGCAGACCTGAAAGCCAGGCTGTGAGACACGAAACGCGCATATGCCTCCTCGTCCCGGAAGTCGGGAGACAGAGCATCGAGCTTTTCGTGAATAAGGGAAGTGTGGGCGCGCAAAGCGCCTCGAAGAGTCGTATCGTACAATATCCGCTCCAGAACGCGCGCGACAATACTGTCCACGACACGGCCTGTCTGTTAACTTTGCTAACCTGTCAGATATAATTCGACAGCGGATTGTCCAGCGCCAGCGGACAAAAAGGCCCGCCGCTAGGCAGACCAGCGCCGCTTGTGCGGATGCATGGTCAGAGACCTGTCGGCACAAGGCGCCTATTCGGCGGGCGCGGTCGCCCTGATCTCTTCGAGCACCTTTTGCGCCACGTCCATGCGTACGTGTCCGCTCTCTTTCAGCCTGACGACCACGCGTTCGATCTCGTCGCCATCCGCGCCGGCAGCAACCGCAATGTTGCGGGCATGGAGCGACATATGGCCCTTCTGGATGCCTTCGGCCGCCAGTGCGCGCAGCGCGCCGGTGTTCTGTGCCAGTCCGACGGCGACGATCACTTCGGCCAGCTCCTGCGCGCTCTCCACGCCCAGCAGCCTGACATTGGCCTGTGCGACCGGATGCGTCTTGGTGGCGCCGCCGATCAGCCCGACGGCCATTGGCAGCTCGATCGTGCCGACGAGATTGCCATTGATGTCCTTCTCGAAGGTCGACAGCGACGTGTAGCGCCCCGACGCCGCCGCATGGCAGTGGGCGCCCGCCTCCACCGCGCGGGTATCGTTGCCGGTGGCAAGCACCACAGCCGTGATGCCGTTCATGATGCCCTTGTTGTGCGTGGCGGCACGATACGGGTCGGCTGCGGCGAACGCGTAGGCGTCGAGGATGCCGTCAACGACGTCGTCTCCGCCGAGTGCGGTCTTGTCGAACACGGCGCGCACCCGCGCCAGCCGGCGATCCGCCTTGTTGGAAAGGATGCGTAAGCGCACCCGCGCGCCGGTAATCTCGGCGACGAGGGGGGCCAGTGCCTCCGCCATGGTGTTGACGGCGTTGGCGCCCATCGCGTCGCGGACGTCGACGATCAGATGCACCACGACATACGTGGCTGTGCCGGCGTCGACGATGCGCACCTCGATATCCTTCGCTCCGCCGCCAAGGCCGACAAGGAACGGGTCCTGCTCGTTGGCGAGGTCGAGAAGCTCCTGCCTGCGCTCGTACAGGCGCAGGCGCGCGCCATGCGGATCGGTCGCCCCGACCACCTGGATCTGCGCGATCATGATCGGCTGGTCGCTCGATGTGTGAAACCCGCCATGGATGCGGGCGACCGACGCCATGTTGCTCGCGGCAGCGACGACCGAAGGTTCCTCGGTGGCCATCGGCACGAGATAGTCGCGCCCGTTGATCTTGAAGTTGGCCGCCACGCCGAGCGGCACCGACAGCGTGCCGATGACGTTCTCGATCATCCGGTCCGCCATCGCCAGCATTCCCTCGTCGGCCGGAACGACCACCGACAATGCGGCGCTTTCCATCCCCTTCGCCTCGCAGACGGTCTGCAGCCTCTCGGCGGGCGACAGCTTGTAGAATCCGGGAAGGCGGCTGTTTGTCGGCATGTGGCAGGGCTCCTCGAAGCTTGGGCTCGCACACCCTATTGGCGCCGCAGCGCCCCAACAATGTGGATCGTTCACAGGGCTCCGGCTGACCACCGTGGGATGGAGACAATGAAGTTCATCTCATTCGGCCTGTTTCAGCGCATGCATGCGAAGCGCCACATGAGTTTCCAGCCCGTGCAGCGGGTTCAGGCAATCCGGGTTCAACTGCCCGACGAGGTCGAGCCGCTGGCGCATCGTATTGACGTGGATGCCGATATGCTCGGCGGCCTTCTGGAGGCTGCGTCCGCCGTCGAGATAGGCCAGCAGCGTGCGCGCCAACTGCGTCCCCTTGCGCATGTCGTGCTCGATGACCGGGCCGAGCGTGCCGCGAATGAAGGCGTCGATCGCGTCGCCCTGCTTGTCGGCGAAGACCAGCCCGTACATCGCCAGCGCGCTCTCGAAGGCAACGCGTCCCGTCTGGCCGAGCCGCCGCAGCAGCCCGAGGCAGCGCCGCAGCGCCTCGTATTGCGCCGTCGCCTCGCCGATCGCCTCGACGGGCCGGGAGATGACGATCGTCAGGTCGCGCCGCACCGCCTCGCGCAAACGCTCCTGCAACGCGGCGGCGATGTCGCGCGGGCGCTCGCCATTGGTGACGATCAGCAGGTCGCCGTTGAACTCGGCGAAGATCGTGTCACGGCCCGACAGGGCCGCACGCGCGGCGCCGGCGACCTGGATGAAGGAGACATCCGCCAGGTCCACCATCATCATCGTCACCGGCCAGGTGATCGCGACGGCGCCGGGAAGCTGCCGCATCGCGCCGCTCGCGAACGGGTCGGTGGTGCCGCGAACCAGCGCCGAAATCGCATCAGTGGCGCTCTTGTGCGCAAGCTGGGCGATCCGCTCCATGGACAGGAGCACAATGCCCGTGACGATGGCACTGCGCTCGAAGGTGCGTATCTCGGAGGCGGAGAAGCTCCTTTGCCGCTTGAAGATCAGCGAGCCGAGCCGAGCCGTGCCGCCGATAGCGGCGGCGACGAGCGCGACCCCGCCATCGTCGCAATGCACCTGGACGGACCGGCCGAGGCGGTCGCTCTCGCGCACGGCTCGCATCAGCATCTGCTCGGAGAAGTGGTCGGGCATCGCGCCGGTGATCGGCTTCTGGCGCTCGTCGAGCACCACAGCCTGCCCGTGAAGGATGTTGCCGACCCGCCGCGTCAGGTCGTCAAGCGTACCGCCGCGCGCCACAAGCTCCGTCAGTTGCTCGTGGGCGGCGGCCGCGTCCTCGACATCGTCGGCCTTGGCCTTCAGCGCCGCATTGGCATCCTTGGCTGCCTGGAGCGCGCGACGAGCCTCTTCCAGCAGCCGGGCGTTCTCGATGGCGAGAGCCGCGAAGGTGCCGAGCGACGACAGCACCGCCATTTCCTGGGGCGTATAGGAGCGCACATAGCGGTCGCCGACGAACAGCACGCCGATGACATGCGCTTCCACCTCCAGCGGAATGCCGAGGATCGACACGACGCCTTCTCCCTGCGTCGCCTGGTCGATGAAGGAATCGTGCGCGAAAGCGGGGTCGACGGAGTAGTTGCTGGAATAGAACGGCCGACGCGTACGCGCCACGCTTCCGCACACCCCGACGTCGCGCGGCACGCGGATGCGGGCGAAGTCCTGCGAGATCACGCCCTCGGTCGCCTTGACGAAGAAGTCGTTGCGTTCGTCGTCGGCGGCCGACAGGTAGGCGATGTCGCTGCCGACGAGCTGGCGGGCGCGCTGGACGATCGCCTTGAGCACCTGGTCGGGATTTCGCAGCGCCGAAAGGTCGCGCGCCGTCTCGTAAAGCGCGGAAAGCTCCCTCTCCCGCTTGAGCTTGTTCTCGAAATTGTCATGAAGACGCAGCGCGATCTCGAGATCCTCGACCATCGACCCGGGCAGTTCGCCGACCGCCACGAGCTGCGAGACGTCCGTGTTCAGCTTCTCGAACGACGACACCGGTTCATTTGCGTCGAGCAGGCCGAGGATGCGGCGATAGAAATCCGACGGCTCAGCCTCCGGGTGACGGCTGATGCGTGTTTCCATCCTCTCCTCCCGGCGGCTCTCGGTTGTCATTCTTCCCAGTCTCCGATGTGGGAGCGCCATAGTGTATGGCGACCATCAATACAGGAACCGTCAAACTATGTGGCAGATCGCCATTCGATAGGTCCACTGCGGTGGATAGTATGGGTTCTGCTGGAGTTTGGACGGAGTGACGCATGGTAGGCGACGTATCGATCGTCGAAGTCGGGCCGCGCGACGGCTTGCAGAACGAAGCGGTCGCCGTGCCCGTCGAGGTGCGGCTGGAACTGGTGCAGCGTCTCGTTGCAGCGGGCTTGCTGCGCATCGAGCTCGGCAGCTTCGTCTCGCCGCGCCGCGTGCCCCAGATGGCGGCTTCGGCGGAAGTGGTACGCGGCGCACCAAGGGTGCAAGGGACACGCTACAGCGTGCTGGTGCCCAACGAGCAGGGAATGCGGGAGGCGGCGGCGCTTCCAGTGGACGAAATCGCCATTTTCGCATCGGCGTCGGAGACGTTCTCGCAACGCAACATCAACTGCTCGATCGCCGAAAGCATCGAACGTTTCAGGCCGGTCGTGGAGATCGCGTCCGCTCAGGGCATTGCCGTGCGCGGCTATGTTTCCTGCGTCCTTGGCTGTCCCTATGAGGGCGCCGTGCCGTTGACCGCCGTGGTCGATGTCTCCCGCCGGCTGGCGGAACTCGGATGCTACGAGATATCGTTGGGCGACACGATCGGTATCGGCACGCCCAGGTCCGCACGAGACATGTTTCGCGCGGTGGCCGGCGAACTGGCCCCGCAGACGCTGGCGCTTCACTTCCACGATACTTTCGGCCAGGCGCTGGCCAACATCCTCGCCTGCATCGAGGAAGGCGCGGCCACCGTGGACAGCGCCATCGCCGGCCTCGGCGGCTGTCCCTACGCGCCCGGAGCGTCCGGCAACGTCGCAACCGAAGACCTCGTCTACATGCTCGAAGGCCTTGGCGTGAAAACAGGCGTCGACCTGGCGGCGGCGGCGGCGGCAGGCGCATACATTTCCGGGCACCTGGGACGCGCGACCTCGTCCAGAGCGGGACAGGCGATGCTCGCTTCCGCCACAGATGCCAAGAGATAGAAGCATGAACGCGAACCGTGCGACGGTGATCACATACTTTTCGGGCAAGGGAGAATTCGATGTCTGACACAAAGCCTGCGGCGGCAAACGGCGTGACCGGCTCGGGGCCGCTCAAGGGGGTGACGGTACTCGACATCACCCGCGTGGTCGCCGGGCCGTTCTGCTCGATGCTGCTTGCCGATCTCGGCGCCACCGTCATCAAGGTCGAGCATCCGGACGAGCCCGATTATGCGCGCAGCTTCCCGCCATTCGTCGGCGGCGACGACGGCGAGTTCTCGGCGTTCTTCACCCAGTACAACCGCAACAAGCTTGGCATCACGCTCAACATGCGTTCTGACGAGGGCAAGGCGCTGTTGAAGAAGCTGGTTCGCCGCGCCGACATCCTGGTCGAGAACTTCCGGCCGGGAACGATGGAGAAGCTCGGGCTGGGCTACGACGTCCTCAGCGCCGAGAACCCGCGGCTGATCTATACGGCCATCAGCGGGTTCGGACGCACCGGCCCGAATTCCTCGCGACCAGCCTACGACAATACCGGGCAGGCCACCGGCGGCCTGTGGTCGATGAACGGCTATCCCGACCAGCCGCCGGTGCGCGTCGGCACGATCATCGGCGACCTCGCCGCCTCGCTCTATGCGGCGATCGGCACCCTTGCGGCCCTGCGGGTGGCGGAGCACAGCGGCAAGGGGCAGGTGGTCGACATCTCGCAGCAGGACTCCGTCCTCACGCTGACCGAAAACGCCGTGGTGCGCTACACGACGGGCGGAGACGTCGCCTCGCCGCTCGGCAACGACCATCCCTTCGTGCGGCCTTACGGACAGTTTCCCTGCAAGGACGGCTTCGTCTTCTTTGGCGGATATACCGACAAGTTCTGGCGCATCACCTGCGAGCTATTCGGCGAGCCGGAAGTCGCGGACGAGCCGGACATCGACACGATGGAAAAGCGCTTCGACGCCGTCGTGGCGGAAACGCGGGTCAAGCCGATACTGGAGCGCTGGTTCAGCAGCTATACCAAGGCGGAGCTGGAGGAACTGGCCGGGGACCGCGTGCCGCTCAGCGCGATCAAGACCATCGCCGAAGTGGTCGAGGACCCGCACATCGCGGCGCGCGAGATGATCGTCAACGTGCCGGTCGCCGGCAAGCTGGTGCGCATGTTCGGCCTGCCGGTGAAGCTCTCGGATACGCCCGGAAACCCCTGCGAGAAGGCACCCGACCCGGGCGAGCACAACGCCTTCGTCTATTCGCGGCTTGCCGGGCTAACGCCCCAGGAGATCGAGCGTCTCACCGAGACGGGAGCGATCTGAGCTATGGCCATCGAACTTTCGCGCGACGGCGCGGTCGCCACCGTCACGATCAACCGGCCCGACAAGCTCAACGCGCTGTCGCTGCAGATGTACGACGATCTCGGCGCCGCGTTCGCCGAAATCCGCGACGACGCTGACATCCGTGCGGTCGTGCTGACGGGCGCCGGCGACAAGGCGTTCTGTGTCGGTGCCGACCTGACCGAATCGATTCCCGCGCTCGCCAGCGGCCGGTTCGACATCAGCGCCTGGGACCCGGCGCACCTGAAGAACATGAACTTCTACAAGCCCATCGTCTGCGCCGTCCGCGGCCTTTGCCTGGGTGGCGGCTTCGAGATCATGCTCGCCACGGACATCCGTATCGCCGCCGACGACGCGCAGTTCCAGCTTCCCGAGCCGATGCACGGCTTCGTTCCGGCCGGCGGCACGCTGGTGCGGCTGGTGCGCCAGATCGGCTATGCCCACGCGATGGAGATCATGCTCACCGCGCGGCGCTTTTCAGCCAGGGAGCTCGAGATGCGTGGCGTCGTCAACCAGGTCGTCGCGCCCGGCGATGTCGCGGCGGTGGCCCACGAGACGGCGGCGCGGATCGCTTCTCTGAGCCCGACGGCGGTGCAGACGATCAAGGAAGCGGCGTTGACGCTGCAGGACCTGCCATGGGCGGAGGCGTTTGCCCGCGAAGCGGCGCTCGGCCAGAAGACCTTCACCAGCGACGACGCGAAGAAGGGGCTCGCCGCCTTCGCTGCCCGGGCAGCCGCAAAGCCCAAAGATTGACGGCCAAACGCGGCCGCGATGTGCGGCCGCGCCTGTGTCGTGTGCCGCTCAGTTACCGACGAGCGAGCAGGTCGACTTTTCGATCGGCTGGAAGGCCTCTTCCGCCGGAATGGTGGCGAGCAGCTTGTAATAGTCCCACGCCGCTTCCGATTCTTCCGGCGTCTTGACCTCGAACAGATACATCTCGTGCATCAGCCGGCCGTCCTCGCGGATGGTGGCGTTCTTGTAGAACACGTCGTTGACGGGCATCTCGCGCATCTTGGCCATCACCGCCTCGGTCTCGTCGGTGCCGGCGGCTTCGACGGCCTTGAGATAATGGAGCACGGAGGAATAGGTACCGGTCTGCAGCATGTTGGGCATCGCGTTCATCTGCTCGAAGAAGCGCTGCGACCATGCCCGCGTTTCGTCGTTGAGATCCCAATAGGAGGCTTCCGTGATGGTCAGCCCCTGCGCTTCCTCCAGGCCGAGCCCGTGCACGTCGTTGATGAAGCCGGCAAGCGTCGCCAGCTTCTGGCCGCCCTGTGTGAGGCCGAACTGGGCGGCCTGCTTGATCGAGTTGATGGCATCGGCACCGGCATTGGCAAGGGCCACGACCTTGGCCTGCGAGCCCTGCGCCGTCAGCAGGGCGGAGGCGAAATCGTTGGTGCCGACCGGCAGGCGGGTGTTGCCGAGGATCGTGCCGCCGGCGCTTGTGACGACCTCGGACGTGTCCTTCTCGAGGCTGTGGCCGAAGGCGTAGTCGGCGGTGACGAAGTACCAGCTATCGAAGCCCTGCTCGACCAGCGCCTTGCCGGTGCTGTGGGCGATCGCGTGAGTGTCGTAGGCCCAGTGGACGACATAGGGCCCGCAGACCTCGTTGGTGATCTGTAGCGAACCGGGAGAACTCAGCGTGATGATCTTCTCCTTCTCCTTGGCGATCTCGATGACTGCCAGGGCCGGTGACGACGACGCCACGTCGAGGATGGCATCCACCTTGTCCTCGTCGAACCACTTGCGCGCGATGGCCGAGCCGATGTCGGGCTTGTTCTGGTGGTCGCCGAAGACGACCTCTACCGGCTTGCCGAGAACGCTGCCGCCGAACTCTTCGACCGCCATCCTGGCGGCGGTGACGGCACCCATCCCGGTGATGTCGGAATAGACGCCCGCCATGTCCTCGATGAGGCCGATGCGCACGACGTCATCGGAGATTGCCACGTCCTGGGCGTGGCCGGCCGCGACGGGCAACGCCGCACAGGCAAGTGCCGTGGCGATGCCGAATGATGAGAATTTGCGATGCTGCACGATGTTCCTCCCTGTGCTCGACGATGCCCGGCTGCCTCCTGCAGCCGGACCCGTGCTTATGCAAGGAGAGGGTACGAATTGCCGGGACGGCGCGACAATGTTTCGCGATCATGGCCGGCGGTCCCTGCAGTGTCGATTCATCACTGCTTCGCCACGATAAGGCCCGCGATCAGCAGTCGAGGACAACATCGCCGCGCGGGATCGCCTGGCACAGAAGGACCTGGCCGCGCGCCAGTAACGGCTCTTCGCCCGCCGGATAGGCCGCCTTTCCGCTCACGATGCGCTGGGTACAGGACTGGCATTCGCCATTGCGGCAGGAGTACTGCACGTCAACGCCATTGGCGAGCGCGAGATCGAGCAGGCTGCCGGATTCCGGCGTCCATGTCGCAGTCCGGTCGGAGCGCGCGAAGGTAACGCCGCATGGCTCGGCAGCGCCGGTGATCAATCCGGCGAAAGTCCCTCCATCGCGGGCTTCGAAAGCCTCGGTACGGATACACTCCGGCGCGGCGCCCAGATCAACCAAGCCCTGACGCACCGACGTCATGAACCCTGCCGGCCCGCACAGATAGAAATCGCAGCCGTCAACCGGCAGATGTGCCGCCAGCACCGACGCGTCGAGCCGGCCACGATGATCGCAGTCATCGCAGGGCCCCGGCTGCGAATAGGCGGTCAGCAGCCTGATGGCGGGATTGGCCTGCGCCGCACGCTGCACCTCCTGCCGGAACAGGTGATGTCCGCCGCTGCGGGCTGCATGGACGAACCAGACGGGGCGCCCGTCGCTTTCCGCGGACAGTTGTTCCAGCATCGGCAGCAGCGGCGTCACCCCGACCCCGGCGCTGACCAGCACCACCGGTCGCCGCGAGCCGGCGTCGAGTACGAACCTGCCGGCCGGGGGGCCGAGAAGCACTTCGCTGCCGATGTCGATGTCGCGATGCAGGCGAGCCGACATGCCGTCGCTGTCGATGCGCCGAACGGTGATGCGCAGCGCGCGTGCGCCGGGCGTGCCGGAGACGGAGTAGCAGCGGCGCGACGCGGGCCGGCCGCCGACACCCGGCAGCGACACCGTTACGTATTGTCCCGGCAGCACGCCGCCGACGGGCGCACGGTCGCGTGGCGAAAACACGAAGGACACCACGTCCGGGCTCTCCTGACTGCGCCCGGTGCAGACGAAGCGGCGCAGCCCGGTCCATGCGGTCGGCGGTGTATCGTTCCAGATCCGCGACCGCGCGAACGCCGCCGAGCAGTGCAGAAAGACCTCATCCGTCTGGATGACCACCCGGCGTGGTCCATCGCCTTCGCGGCACACCCCGTTGAGCCTCAGATTGTCGCATCGTCCCGGCTCGACCGCGAGCAGCGCGCAATCCTTGGCCTCACCGGTACGACTGTCCTCATCGAGGTCCAGCACGAATATCTCACTGTCATCATCGTGCTGTGGGCGAAGCGTCGATCCTCCGACGAGATTGATCGACAGTCCGCCATGTTGATCCTGGCGCGCCAGGACGATGAATCGCGCTTCGTCGATGAAGTCCATGAAGCCGGGACCGGCGGCGCTGAACGCCTTGTTCTGCACCAGCGCGCTCGGCGTTCCGTAGACGTCGCGCAGGCCGGTCTCGGCCAGCCGGTCTTCAGATGCCACGTCGCGGAGCACGGGCTGGCGACCGCCGTCGACCTGCCATTTGCCGTCGCTGGCGTAGATGCCAAGCGCATCCAGCGGCGGCTTCCTGTCGGCCGGATCGATCCAGAAGCCGCTTCGGCGAAACGCCTCGCTTTGCACGAATTCCATCCGCGTCGGCGTCAGGACGAGCACGCTCAGCGGCGGGTTCTCGTCGGCGGGAAACGCGCCGATGTCGTCGTCATGCCGCGAGATCGCGGCGCGTGCGGCCACACGCAGATAGTCCTCGCAGCCCCGGTTAAGCAGGACCAGCGCGACGTCCGGATTGCTCAGCACGTTCGAGAGCGTGTCCAGCCGACGATTGCCGATGTAGTCGGGAAGGAGAAGACAGCCATCCCCCCGCAGCCGGACAACGCATGGCTGGCCGCCGCGCGGCGAGACGTCCATTGCGCCATCGGCGTCGCGCGAGGCGATGAAGAGCAGCGTCGACCGTTCGATGAAGCGCCGAGTGCAATCATCCATGGCGTCCCTCAGACCGTTTCGTGGGCCGCCGCGCGGCGAGCGAAGAAGTCCCGGCCCGGAACCGCATCCAGCAGCCGCCGCGTATATTCGGCGCGGGGCTCATCGAACAGCTCGGAGGTCGCCGCCTGCTCGACGACGCAGCCCTTTTCCATGACGACGATGCGGTCGGCAATCTCCCGGGCGACCCGCAGATCGTGCGTGATGAACAGCATGCTGAGCCCCATCTCGGCTTTCAGGTCGGACAACAGCTTCAGCACCTGTGCCTGCACCGATACGTCGAGCGCCGACACCGCTTCGTCGGCGATGAGGCAGACGGGATCGAGGGCCAGCGCCCGCGCGATGCAGATGCGCTGCCGCTGACCACCGGAAAACTCGTGCGGAAAGCGGTCCAGCGTGTTGGCGCCGAGCCCCACCTTGTCCAGCCAGCGCTTAGCGATGGCGACGGCGTCGGCTCGCGACGCGCCGAACGCCATCGGGCCGCGCACGATGCTTTCGCCGATCTTCAATCGCGGGTCGAGCGAAGCGTACGGGTCCTGGAAGACAATCTGCACCTTGCGGCGAAACTGGCGCAGCGCTTCGCCCCGCATGGCACGGACGGGCGCGCCGTCGAATACGATGTCGCCCGCGTCGGGCTCGATCAGGCGCAGCACCATGCGTGCCAGCGTCGACTTTCCCGAGCCGCTCTCACCCACCACGGCGAGCGTGTCGCCGCGATTGAGCACGATGTCGATCCCTTCGGCGGCAACCACGCGGCGCGGTGCGGAGAGCAGGCCCTGCCGCGTGGTGAAGACCTTGCGCAGACCCCTGACCTCCAGAAGCGGCGCGCCGTGATTCTCGACCGACCGCACCGCGCCCCGTCCGGGAACGGCGTCGAGCAGGTCGCGCGTGTAGACTTCCTTCGGATCGTTCAGCACAGAAGCGGCAGCGCCCTGCTCGACGACCTTGCCATGCCGCAGCACGACGACGCGGTCGGCGATGTCGGCGACGACGCCGATATCGTGGGTGATGAACAGCACGCCCATGTCGCGCTTCTTCTGCAGGCTGCGTATCAGGTCGAGGATCTGGCGCTGCGTCGTGACGTCGAGGGCGGTCGTCGGCTCGTCGGCAATCAGCAGGCGCGGATCGTTGGCCAGCGCCATGGCGATCATCACGCGCTGGCGCTGCCCGCCCGAGAGCTGGAACGGATAGGCCGACGAAAGCGATGCAGGATCGGGCAGGCCGACCTGGCCGAAAAGCTCGCTGACGCGCGCGTCGACGTCGCCCGACACCGTCGACCCATGGGTTCGGATCGCCTCGGCCACCTGGTTGCCGACACGCGCCAGCGGATTGAGCGCGGTCAGCGGCTCCTGGAAGATCATCGCAATCTTGTTTCCGCGCAACGCGCGCATCTCGCGGGGCGGCAGGCCGAGCAGATCACGGCCGGCAAAGCGGATCGCGCCCTGCTGCACCTTCACCTTGGGCGGCAGCAGGCCGAGGATGGCGTGTGCGGTGACCGACTTGCCCGAACCGCTCTCGCCGACCAGGCAGACGATCTCGTTCGGGTTCACCGCCAGGCTGACGCCATCGACCGCGCGGGTGCGGTCGGCGCCTTGCGGCAGGCCGACGACGAGGTTCTCGATGGCAAGCAGCGGCTCGGTCATGCGCGCGAGATCCTCGGGTTGAGCGTGTCGTTCAGCGCTTCGCCGACGAGGTTGATGGCAACCACGGTCAGCAGGATCGCGAGGCCGGGAAAGACGCTCATCCACCATGCCTGGCGGATCACGGTGCGGCCGGCGCCGATCATGTAGCCCCAACTCATGAAGCTCGGATCGCCCAGCCCCATGAAGGACAGCGCCGCCTCGATGAGGATCGCAGCCGCCACCGTCAGCGATCCGGCGACGATGATCGGCGACACCGCATTGGGCAGGACGTGGCGCACGACGACGGAGAGTGTCGACTGGCCCTGGCAACGTGCGGCCTGCACGAACTCGCGCTGGGAAACCGTGCGGACCTGCGCCCGCGTCAGGCGGGCGAGCGGCGGCCAGCTCACCAGCCCGATCGACAGGATGATGGTCGTGATCGACGGTGTGAGGATGGCGACGAAGAGGATCGCGAGCACGAAGCTCGGAATCGTCTGGAAAATCTCGGTGAAGCGCACGATGGCCATGTCGACCGCGCCGCCGGCATAGCCCGCGATGCAGCCCAAGACGACGCCGATGCACAGCGCCGTCAGTGTCGACGCAAAGCCGATGACGATCGAGATGCGGGCGCCGTGGGCGATGCCCGCCGCGATGTCGCGGCCCAGCGTGTCGGAGCCCAGCAGCATGCCGTTTTCGCCCGGCGCGCTGAACGGAATGCCGGCCATTTCCCAGGGCGAAGCGGGATAGAGCAGCGGGGCGGCGACGGCAAGGAGGCATACGAGGCCTAGCAGCACGAGCCCCACGATGCCGGCAGGGCGGCGGAGAAACGCGCGGGTGAAATCCTGCATGGCTGTTCTCCTATCGGCTCTTGATGCGCGGATCGATGACCCGGTGCAGGAAGTCGGTCAGCAGGTTGGTGGCGATGACCAGCATCGACATGATGAGGAACAGGCCGAGAAGGACGGGATAGTCGCGCGCGGTCACCGCATCGTAGGTCAGCCGGCCAAGCCCCGGCCACGAGAACACGGTCTCGACGACCACCGACCCGCCGATCAGCGCGCCGGCCTGCAGGCCGGCGAAGGTGACGACAGGGACCGCGGCGTTGCGCAGCATGTGGCGCGACAGGATCTGCGATTCGGAGAGCCCCTTGGCGCGCGCCGTGCGCACGTGGTCCTCATGCGACACCTCGATCAGCGACGAGCGCATGAGCCGCGTGTAGACGGCGAGGTAGATCGCCGCCAGCGTGACCACGGGAAGCACCAGGTGCCGCGTGACGTCGAGCGCGTATTCCAGCGGGCCGAAGCCGGATGAACGGATGTTCGAATAGCCGAAGGCCGGCAGCCATTCGAGCCGGATCGAGAAGATCAGCACCAGCATCAACCCGAGCCAGAACACCGGCGTGGCATAGAGCAGGAGCGAGACGAGCGAGATTGCGAGGTCGGACCAGGTGCCGTGCCGCCTGCCCGCGAACGCGCCGAGCAGGACGCCGCCGATCAGCGACAGGAAGAAGGCGGAGAAGGTCAGCAGCAGCGTCGGCCCCAACCGCTCGAGGATGAGCTGGCTGACAGGCGCGCCCTGCCGGTAGGAATAGCCGAGATCCAACTGCAGCAGCTTGCCGATATAGGTGCCGAGCTGCACGAGGAATGGCTGGTCCAGCCCATACTCCGCCCTGATCTGGGCAAGGAAGGCCTCATCGGTGGCGCCCGACTGGCCGGCGATGACCTGGGCGGGGTCGCCGGGCGCGGAATGGATCAGAACGAAATTGATCGTCGCTATGACGAGGATGGTGAACGCGATCCCGGCGAGCTTAGCGGACAGGCGAGCGATGATGGACATCAGGCGTATGAGTTCCCTTGGCCTATCGGTCGCCCTGCGCCGGCAGGCCGAGCAGTCGATCGAGAACCCCGAGGAACAGCCCCGCCCCCGTCGGGATCAGCGCGTCGGGGAAATCGTAGTCCGGGTTGTGCACCATCGGCAGATCCATGCCGGCGCCCAGGAACAGCAGCGCCGATTTCGAGCGCGAGCCGAACAGACCGAAATCTTCCGCGCCGCGGATCGGCAGGTAGTCCGTCACCCGCGACAGCTTCATCCCGTCCACGGCCCCGTCGAAGATCGACGCGGCCTCGGTATCATTGATGCATGCGCGAAAGAAATTGTGGGTTGAATGGTCGACCGTCAGGCGCTCCTGCGCGGCCGTCTCGCGCACGATGCCCAGCATGTCCTCGAGCAGGCCGTTCATCGCCTCGTTCTGCGGCGTGCGCAGCGTCATGCGGATTTCCGCCGAACCGGGCGTGATGCCGAACACCGGCTTGCCCATCTGGACGCTCGTGATCGTGACGCGGCGGAAGCCGGGCTCGACGACATCGCCCGCCTCCAGCGTCCTGGCGGCGGCGATGATCCGCGACACCGCCATCGCCGGCGAAATGCCGGCTTCCGGCACAGACGCGTGCGACGTCTTGCCGGTCAGTTCGATCCGCAGCCCCATCGAGGCGCAGGTGATCTGGCCCGCCGCGACCGCAACATGCGCGAGAGGAAGGCCGGGCATGTTGTGGATCGCAAAGGCATAGTCCGGCGCGATCGCGTCGAACTTCGGATCGGCGAGCACCGCCTCCGCGCCATGCGCCGTCTCCTCGGCCGGCTGGAACAGCAGGACCGCCCTGCCCCGCGCCGGCCGCTGGACCGCCAGCCGCCGTGCGACGGCGGCCATGATCGTCATGTGCCCGTCATGGCCGCACATATGCGCCTTGCCATCCTTGAGAGAACGGTAGGGAAGATCCGAGATTTCGTGGATCTGGAGAGCATCAAGCTCGCAGCGCAGCAGCACCGCAGGCCCAGGTTCCGTGCCGTTGTAGACGAGTGCCACACCGTGCCCGCCAAGGTCGGTGATGACCTCGTCGGGCCTGGTATCGGCCAGGAAAGCGACCACTTCGCGCGCGGTCTCCGCCTCCTCGCCCGAAACCTCGGGTTGCTGGTGCAGCTTGTGCCGCCAGGCGCGGAGGGCATCGAGTTCCGTGTCGTCGAAATGCGGCATCATGCTGTCTGATACTCTCCTGTCTTGCGCTGGCGATCACTGTCGCGGAAAGGGCACGCCTCAGGCCGAGGCGAAATGCACCTTGCCGAAATTGGCGTTGATGCCCGTCGCCGAGTCGACGATATCCCTGAGACGGTCGTCGTAGATCGTCGGATATCTCTGCTCGCAGAGCCACAGCACGGGCATATCCTCGACCAGGATCTGCTGGACCTCGGTGTAGTATGCCTGCCGCTTCTCCTCATCCAGCTCCACTGCCGCGGCGTCGAAGAGTTCGTCCACCTTGGGGTTCGAGTAGCCGGCGGTATTGGAGAACATGACCCCCTTGCGGATGTTGGAGGAAACGTAGGTGCGCGCCACGCCGAGCGCCGGATCGCCGTTCTGGTAGACCTGGTTGCCGGAGATGTCGAAATCGCCGTTGCTCACGGCTTCGACCCAGCCGGCGAGATCGTTGCTTTGCAGTTCGACGTTGATGCCGCCCTTGCGCAGCGACTCGCGCACATATTCGGCGATCCGGGTCCACACCTCGCCCGCCGGCACCATGGTGAACTTGAGCGTGGCGCGCATGCCGTCGGCGCCGGGCTTCAGGCCCATCTCGTCAAGCAGCGCGGTCGCCTTCTCGACGGAAGGATCATAGGTCTTCACGTCGGTCTCGTAGAAGCGCATCGACGATGCGATGGGGCCCGTGGCCGCGCGGGCAAGGCCGAACAGGATGCGGTCGCGGACGAATTCGCGGTCGATCAGGTGCATCAGCGCCTGCCGGAAGCGCTTGTCGTCCATCGGCGGGCGGCGGCAGTTCAGCTCGATCCACACCATTGGCGAGAAGTATTCGTAGCCGTCGGTCGTCATGTCGAGATGCGGCAGTTCCGAAAGACGCGCCACGTCGAACGGTTCGATGTCCTGCCATTGCGCGAGCTGCGTTTCGCCCTGCTCCATCGAGACCGCGCGCGAGGCGGCGTCTGGGATGACGCGATAGTAGATCTCGCGCAACCGGGGCTGCTCGGGGCGGTAATAGTCCTCGAATGCGGTGAGATGGATGTGCGAACCGCGCACCCATTCGTTGAAGCGGAACGGACCGGTGCCGATCGGGTCCTGCTCCGCGCCGGCCTTGCGAAAGTCCGTGCCCTCCATGAGGTGGCGCGGCAGCATCGGCGCCGACGCCGTCTCGAATGCCATCAGGAATGCCGGAAAGGCCTGCTTCAGGGTGAAGACGACGGTATAGTCGTCGGTCGCTTCGATGCTTTCGCAGCGCTCGAACACGGCGCGGGCGCGTGGATGCGTTTCCGGCAGCAAAGACGTGCAGGAGAAGACGACATCGGCGGCGGTGAAGGGCTCGCCATCGTGCCACTTCGCGTTGCGAACCAGATGGAACGTATAGGCCAGGCCATCCTCGGAGACCTCCCAGGAATCGGCCAGCAGCGGCTGCGGCGACAGATCCTTTGCGTAGGCAAGCAGCCCCTCGTAGATCTTTCCTCCCACCACACCGGTGGGCGTCTGCTGGTTGATGCCGAGGTTGAGGATGGTCGGCTCGGGCTGGATGATCGCAGTCAGCGACCCGTCGGCCTCCTGGCCGAAGGATTGCCCCGCGAAGACCGTGGAGCCGATCGTTGCCGCCAACATCAGGTTGAATTCTCGCCGATTCATGTCAGGTCTCCCTTGCCTAGATTGCGTGTTCCCTACGCGTTGTAGGCAAGACCATAGGTAACGCTGGCCGCCGCCTTCAATGTCGCGGACACACACAAGCCGCAACCGGCAGTGTCGTTCGTCGACAAATAGGCGTGACGGATCGAAGGGTGGAGCGTGGACAGACCTTGTGACAGGCGATGCGTGCTACTGCGCGGCGCTCGCGAGCACCATGACCGGGATCGTCGGGAGATTGACGACGGCATGCACCGCCACCGCCGGCCACACCGATCCGCTGCGCCGAAAAATCTCGCCGGCGATCAGCCCTGTGACAAGTGCGGCTGGAAACACGAGATTGATCCCGTGGAAAAGCGCGAAGATCAGCGCGCCGCCCACCACGCCGACCAAGGGCCCGTAGCGCAGCAGCGCGGTCGTGACGACGCCGCGAAACAGCAACTCCTCGCCGAGCGGTGTAAGAAGCGTCATGAAGAGCGTGGCCAGCATGACGGTCCAGAGGCCGCCGCTTGCGCCGATGGCGTAGATTTCCTGCGGGTTCGACTGATCGCCAGTGAGCGCGAGGTAGCCGAGGATCGACAGGCTCTTGAGCACGAAGGCGGCAATGCCGGCTCCGACGCCCATCAGCATCCACCGTGCCGTCGTCCGGCGAACGCCGAAGGCCGGCCAAGAACGAATGCGCAGCCAGTACGCCGCCATGAAACCGGCGAGACCACCGATCCCCGACAGCGCCGTGAAGATCAGGCCGATCACGATCGGATCGAGCGGCATCCTGGAGATGAGGATGCCGCCGCCATAGCCGACGATCGCCAGGCCGAGAAGGCCGGCAGCCACCTCGGGCCAGCCCGGAGTGTCGCCCCGTTGGGTTGCAGATGCGTCGGTCAAGGGCTCGGAGGGCATGGCAGGCATCGGCTGTCCAGGATTTCGTCTTCGGGGACAGGGCATATGTTGCCTGCTTAGGGCAACTTCAAGCGCGTGCGTCAGGCCTTGGCCAGGCCGTCCTTGCGCAGCGCGACGAGAAGTCCGCCCAGCACCCTGCGCAACTCGTCGAAATCACGATCCGACAGATGCCGGAAGGCGTTCGCCTCGATCCTGTCGGCGACGAGGTCTGCCTCGACCAGGATTTCACGGCCGGCATCCGTCAGCGTCGCGGTGAGGATGCGCTTGCTGCGCGCGCTCTGCTCGCGGGCAAGCAGCCCCCGCTTCTCCAGCGCCGAGACGATCTCGTTCATCGTCTGGGGCGTGACAAAGAAGCGCCGCGACAACTCGGCCGAGGAGATGCCGTCCCGCGTTCCGACGATGCTCAGCACGGTGTACTGGATGCCGGTGAGCCCCAGCGGCCGGAGATCCTGCTCGATCTGCATGCGCACGGCCTGGTTGGCCTGGTTGAGCAGATACATCGTCCTGGGCCGCAGCGCGGCCCGCGCCAGGATGGCGTCGTCTCGTCTTGACAATATCAGGGTTCCTTATGTATGGGACCTTGATCCTTTTAGCGCACGGAGCCGTGAAATGACAGCCAGCAATCCATCTTCGCCGACCCGGGACGGCGCCGAAAAGCCATGGGGCGAGTTCGTCACCGTCACCGTCGAGGACGGCATCGCGTGGATCGCGCTCAACCGGCCCGACAAGCGCAACGCCATCAATCCGGGCATCGTCTATGAGATGAACGCCGTGCTCGACGCCATGGAGGAGGACGACGACGTGCGCGTGCTGGTGATCACCGGCGCGGGCGACGCATTCTCCGCCGGCCAGGACCTGAAGGAATATTTCCGCATTCCCGATGCCGGCCCGGCGCTCGATCGCGAGCGGCTCTACCGCGCCAATGCCGCCTGGCAGTGGCGGCGCATGATGCATTATCCCAAGCCGACGATCGCCATGGTCAATGGCTGGTGCTTCGGCGGCGCCTTCCAGGTGCTGATCGGCTGCGATCTCGCGATCGCCGCCGACGAGGCGACGTTCGGGCTGTCGGAGATCAACTGGGGCATCATCCCGGCCGGCATCGTCACCAAGTCGGTGGCCGAGGTGATGAGCCAGCGCGACGCGCTCTACTACATCATGACGGGCGAAAATTTCGACGGCAAGCGTGCCCATGAGCTTGGCCTCGTCAACTTCTCGGTGCCGCGCAGCGAACTGCACGCACGCACGAAGAAGCTCGCCGATACGCTGAAGGAAAAGAACCCCTTCGTGCTGCGCGCGGCCAAGAGCGCCTATCATCACGTCAAGTCGATGTCATGGGATTCCGCCCTCGAATACCTGATGGCGAAGTCGGACCAGACGAAGTTCCGCGATCCCGAGCAAGGCGACCAGCAGGGCATGAAGCAGTTCCTCGACGAAAAGGCGTTCAAGCCCGGCCTCCAGTCCTACGACCGCAACCGCTGAAAAACATGCCAGACCGCCGCCCCAGCATCGAGAGGCTCCTGCGCCCGCGTTCCATCGCGGTCGTGGGCGCGTCGGCCGAGCCGTTCTCGCTCGGCAACAACGTCATGTCCAACTTCGCCACCTTCGGCTATTCCGGCGCGATCCATCCGGTCAGCCGGAGGAACGACGAGGTCGAGGGCCATGCCTGCGTCAAGTCGATCGACGACCTGCCGGATGGCGTAGACCTCGCCGCGCTTGTGGTTCCGGCCGGCGCGGTGCGCCAGTCGATCGCCGACTGCGCGCGCAAGGGCATCGGAGGGGCGGTGA
This sequence comes from Mesorhizobium sp. CAU 1741, assembly GCF_039839275.1. NCBI lineage: Bacteria > Pseudomonadati > Pseudomonadota > Alphaproteobacteria > Hyphomicrobiales > Phyllobacteriaceae > Mesorhizobium > Mesorhizobium sp. CAU 1741. The sequence goes on from NZ_JBDOQP010000004.1 coordinate 169,399, forward strand.
TCTTTGCATCCGGTTTCGCTGAACTCGGCGAAGACGGCATCGCCGAGCAGTCGGAAATCGCCCGTATCGCCCGCGAGGCCGGCATGGCGGTGCTGGGCCCGAACTGCCTCGGCTTCACCAATTTCGTCGCCGGCGTGCCGCTCACCTTCGAGCGCATCCGGCCGATGACGCTGTCGGCCCCGGGCGTCGCCATCGTGGCGCAGAGTGGCGCCATGACCGGTAACATCCGCGAGGCGCTGCGCAGCCGAAGCCTGCCGATCGCCTATGCGATCTCCACCGGCAACGAGGCGGTTCTGTCGGCCGAGGAAGTCCTGGCCGCGCTTGTCGACGATGCGATGGTCGGCTCGTTCGCCGCCTTCGTCGAGCAGATCCGTGACCCGCAGGCCTTCCTCGCCTTCGCCCGCGCCGCCGCGGAGCGCGGCAAGCCCGTGGTGCTCATGCATCCCGGGCGCAGCCAGCGCTCGCGCGAAGCGGCCCAGTCGCACACCGGGGCAATGGCCGGCGACCATGCGGTGATGGAGACCTTCGTCGCAGCCGCCGGCGTGTCGCTGGTCGCCAGCTTCGACGAACTCTTCGACACGACGCTTCTGCGCCACCGCTATCCGGGAGCGCGCGTAGATGGGCTCGGCATCGTTACCAATTCCGGCGCCGTGCGCGGCTTCTGCCTCGATTTCTGCGAGGAGCTGTCACTTCCGCTGCCGCTCCTGAAGCCGGAAACCACGGCGGCGCTGGAAGGCGTGCTTCCCGATTTCGCCGCAATCGACAACCCGCTCGACATCACCGCCATGGGCATGAGCAAGCCGAGCCTGTTCGGCGACAGCTGCGCGGCGATGCTTGCCGACGACGGCGTCGACGCTGTACTTCTCGCCGCCATGGGCGGCGCGCCGAAACAGGTGATGGCCAAGTGGAACTCGCTCAAGCCGGTGATGGCAAGCGCGACGAAGCCGGTCGCCATCGCCTTCCTCGGGGACGAGCAGCCGATGCCCGAGGAGTTCCTCGACGAAATCCGCGCCGCCGGCGTGCCGTTCTTCCGCTCCCCGGAGCGCGCCATGCGCGCCTTCGCCAACATCGCCGCGAGCGGCAATCCCGTGCCGTTGCCACAGGCGGTTGCGCCTTTGGCGGGCGAACCCCAAATCATCGCCGAGCACGAAGGCAAGGCGGTCCTGGCACGCGCCGGCTTTGCGGTGCCTGCGGGAGAACTTGCGACGACGCCGGACGCTGCCTGCGCCATCGCCGCGCGCATCGGTTATCCCGTCGCGCTCAAGGTGCAGTCAGCGGCGATTGCCCACAAGAGCGATCTCGGCGGCGTCAAACTCAAGCTCACCGACGAGGCAGCACTTCGCACGGCGTGGCGGGACATCGATACGGCTTTCGCCGGCCATGAGGCGGGCCAGATCGACGGCATGCTGGTCGAAGCGATGGCCGCGCCCTTCCCGCTCGAGCTTGTCGTTTCGGCCCGTCGCGACCCGGCATGGGGCGCGGTGGTGATCGTCGGCCTCGGCGGCGTCCTGACCGAGCTGATGCGCGATATCCGCATGATGCCGGCAGGCCTGCCTGCCGAAGAGATCGAACGCCGGCTGTTGTCGCTGAAGGGTGCGGCGCTGCTGCAGGGCTACCGCGGCGCACCGGCGCTCGACGTGGGCGCCGTGGTCGCGCTCATCGAGGCACTCGGACGGCTGGTTCTAACCGATCCGGCGATCGCGGAACTCGAGATCAATCCGGTCGCCGTCTACCCGAAGGGACAGGGCGTGCGCATCCTCGACGTGCTGATGAGCCGGAGAGGCTGAAGGAGGCGCGGTTGGACTTTTCGTTCAGCGACGAGCAGCGCATGCTGCGCGACAGCGTGCGCACCCTGATGGACCGGCACGCGCCGCCGGAGATGGTGGCGCGCCACGACCGCGAGCGGTTCTACCCCTACGAACTGCACGCCGAATGGGCACGGGCGGGGCTGATCGCGCTGCCGTTTACGGAGGCGCATGGTGGGCTCGGCGGCTCGGTAATCGACCTTGCCATCGTCGGCGAGGAGATCGCCTACACCAGCGCCGACTTCTTCATGGCATTCGCAGGCGGCGTCTTCTGCGGCCTCAACATCGAGCGCAAGGGCAGCGAGGAACAGAAGGCGCGGTTCCTGCCGCCGCTGCTGGCCGGCGACCTGCGCATGGCGATCTGCATCTCGGAAGCAGATGCCGGTTCGGACGTCGGCGCCATGCGCACCCGCGCCCGTCGCTCCGGCGACGCCTGGCTGGTCGACGGCCACAAACTGTGGTCGACCGGGGCCGGCGTGCGCGACACGCTGCTCAACGTCTACCTGAAGACCGACACCGCCGCCCACCATTCCAGGGGCATGTCACTGTTCCTGATCGACAACGACACGCCGGGCGTTCGTATCGACAAGCTCGACATGCTCGGGCGCGGCGCGACCGGCACCTACGAGATCCATTTCGACGACGTCGCGGTCGGCGAGGACAGGATCGTCGGTGGCGTCAATGGCGGCTGGGACTGCATCCTCGCCGGGCTGCAGGTCGAACGCATCACCTCGGCGGCAGGCAATTGCGGCGCGGCCCGCGCCGTCGTCGACCTCGCCGCCGACTATGCCCGCGAGCGCAAGCAGTTCGGCAAGCCGATCGGTGCCAACCAGGCGATCGCCCACATGCTGGCCGACATGAAGACCCAGGTCGAAGCGGCCCGCACCCTGATGTGGCAGGCGGCGTGGAAGGTTTCGAAGGGTGACGACGCGCTGGCCGAGATATCGATGGCCAAGCTGTTCTCGTCGGAGACCTACGCCAAGGTCGCAAACATGGGCATGCAGATCTTCGGGGCCTATGGCTACTCCATGGAGTTTCCCATGCAGCGCCATTACCGCGATGCCCGCAGCGCGACGGTCGCGGCGGGATCCTCGCAGATGCTGCGAAACCTCATCGCCCGCTCGATGGGCCTCAAGGTTGAGTAGGCGATATCAGGAATCTTGCTATCAGAGATTCTTTCAAGTAGATAACAGGTAGCCTTATATAGGCGCGGCCCTTCATCGGTCGGTGCCGTCTTTGATCAGGGAGGATCATGAACATGCACATTTCATTGCACGCAATCCGCAGCCTGTCCCTCGCGGCCGGCATCTCGCTCGCCACGACGGCCGTCGCGGTCGCCCAGCCAAGCCGCGCCACGATCGGCACAGGCCCCGCCGGAACCGCCTATCACCAGATCGGCACCACCGTGTCGGCGGCGATCCAGGACGCGCTGGGCATCCCGTCGACTGCCCGGCCCTTCGGCGGCACCTCGCAATACATCCCCATGCTGCATCGCGGCGAGATCACCATGGGCATAAACTCGGCACTCGACTCGTCGGAAGCTTATATGGGCCAGGGCGCCTATGACCAGCGGCTGACCGATATCCGCGCGCTGACGCTGATCTCGCGCTCGCCCTATGCATTCTATGCCCGCACCGAATCCGGCAAGACCACCGTCGCCGACCTGAAGGGCGAGCACATCATCACCCAGTACCGCGCCATCGCCTCGTTCAACCAGGTCAATGCGGCTATCCTGGCGACCGCGGGCCTGACGCCGGACGACGTCGACGGCGAGACCGTCGCCGGCATTCCCGATGCCACGCGGGCACTCGTCGAGGACCGCGTCGTCGCCTCCGCCTCGGTGCTCGGCATCCCGGCGCTGCGCGAAGCCGACGCCTCGATCTCGGGCGGGTTGCGCGTACTTGGCCTTGGCGACAACGAGGATGCGTTGAAGGAAGTCGCCGGCTTCTCGGCAACCACGCTCAACCCAGGGCCGGCCTTCGTCGGCATCACCGAGCCGACGCGCGTGGCGCAGTTCGACGTCTTCATGAATGTCGGCGCAAGCATGAGCGAGGACGACGCCTACGCACTGGTCAAGGCGATTCATGAGAGCTGGGGCGCGATGCAGGAAAATCTGCCGATGCTGCGCGCGGTGGCCGACGACCAGCTCGCCTCGCCCAATTTCAGCCATCCCTACCATGACGGCGCGATCCGCTACTTCAAGGAGATCGGCCTGTGGAGCGATGAGCACCAGGCACGCCAGGACGAACTTCTGGCCGGCTGATCAGCCAGTGAGGCGGCCGGCGACACGCCGGCCGCCGCATTTTTTCACCTTGTCCCTGCCAGAACGGGCGGATCGTCGACGTGTATCCAGCAAGTCAGCTTCTCCTGCGTTTCTACCAGTTCTTTCTGATGGTTGGCGGCATCGTCTGGGCCATCAACTTCCTGCCCCGTATCGGCATTTCGCTGATCGAGGCCGAATGGTTGGGGCCGTATCTGGGTGTCGCTGTCGCCGCCGCCTTCATCAGCCAGCCCTATGGCGAGAAGCCGGGCGCGATCGACATCGCCGCCGGCCTCGCCTCGATCGCCTGCTGGCTGTGGCTTGCCTATAATTTTCAGTTCTGGATTCTCGACATCGCCGGCGCAACGCCGTCGAAATTCGTGCCCGCGCTCATCGCGATCCTGCTGTTGATGGAAGCGATCCGCAAGGTGTGCGGATTGTCGATCACGCTGCTGGTGTGGGCCCTGCTCGTCTATGGCATGTTCGGCTACCTGCTTGCCCCGCCGCTGCAGGCCGACCAGGTGTCGCTGCAGCAGCTCTCTTTCTACCTATACTCCGACACCAACGCGATCCCGGGCCTGGTGCTCGTCATCATCGCGTCGATCGTGCTCGCCTTCATCGTGCTCGGGCGCCTGATGGAAGTCAGCGGCGCAACTCAGTTCTTCACCGACATCGCGCTTGCAATGATGGGCCACCGCCGCGGCGGGCCGGCCAAGGTTGCGATCCTTGCCTCGGCGCTGTTTGGCTCGATCAGCAGTTCGCCGGTCGGCAACATCATGTCCACGGGCATCGTCACCATACCGCTGATGCGCCGCACCGGCTTCCGCCCGCACCATGCAGCAGCCATCGAGGCGGTCGCCTCCACGGGTGGCCAGATCGCTCCGCCGGTGATGGGCGCCACGGCCTTCCTGATGGCCGAGTTCCTGCAGATCGGCTATGGGGAGGTCGTGCTTGCCGCGCTCCTGCCGGCCGTCCTGTATTATCTGTGCCTGTTCATGCAGGTCGACGCGGTCGCGGCGCGCGACGGGCTGAAGGGCATGGAACGCGCCGACCTGCCCCGCCTCGGCGCCGTCTTCGCCAAGGGCTGGATCTTCGTGCTGCCGCTGGCGGTGCTCATCTACCTGATCTTCTGGGCCAACATGACGCCGGGTTTCGCCGCCCTTGCCTCGGCCGCACTGCTGCTCGTCCTGGCGCTGTTCATGGGACGCATGCGCACGCTCGACGAATGGAAGCGGCTGATCCTCGACGGAGGCCAGTCAATCGTGCCGCTGGTGCTGATCGCGGGCGCCGCCGGCATCGTCGTCGGCGTGATGAACATCACCGGGCTCGGCCAGTCGCTCTCCTTCGTGCTGTCGCGCATCGGCGAGAACTGGGGCCTGTTCGGCATGCTGGTGATCACCGCGATCCTGTCGATCATCCTCGGCATGGGCATGCCTTCGACCGCGATCTACATCATCCTCGCCTCGATCATCGCCCCGGCGCTTACCACGATGGGCGTGCCGGTGCTGGCGGCGCATTTCTTCATCTTCTATTTCGGCGTTCTGTCGTTTCTGACACCGCCGGTCGCCGTGTCGAGCTTCGTTGCCGCCGGGCTGGCGGAAGCGGACATGTGGAAGACCGGATGGACCGGCATGCGGTTTTCCTTCGTCGCCTACCTCGTGCCGTTCATCTGGGTCTACGATCCAGCCCTACTGCTCGACGGAACATGGTTCGCCATCGTGCTGGTCTTTGCCACCACGGTTGCCGCGATCATGCTGATCAGCCGGTCGATGATGTTCCGGCGCACCACACTCACCTCCTGGGCGATCTATCTCGGCCTGTGGATCGGGGCGATTGCGGTCGGACTGTCGCCGATCTATGTCGGAGCCGAATCGCCTGTGGCCGCCGGCCTCGCCGTTCTCTCGATCGTGGGCTCCCTCTTGCTCGCAAGGCGGGATCGCCAGGCCGTCGCCTGACGTTCCCTACCCCAGCAGGCTGCGCACCTTGGCGATGGTTGCCGCGTCTTGGAGGGCGCGATGGACGGCTGCTGCGTCCGGTCCGGTGGCGCGGTCGCGGTCGAGAACCGGCGCCGCGGAGCGAACCGAGTCGTAGATGTGGGCGGTTAGCCCGGACAGCCTGACCGGTTCTATCCCGCGGCGCAAATCGACTGCCTGTGCCGCCAGCAGCGCCTCAATGGCGACGAGCCAGCGCAGCGGCTCCAATTGTTCGGCGAGCTTGGAGATCGCCAGCGTGGCGTTGGTGCCGATGTCCTCCACCATTTCCGAGACAACCATCGCGTCGAGGCTCGCCGGCGTAGCTTTCAGCCTGATCTCGGCATGCAGCGCCGCAAGAGACTTCTGCATCGGCACAAAGCCCGCCGACGCTCCGCCCACCGGCGACAGGTAGTTGGCAAGGCCGGAAAGGCGCCCGGTCATCAGCTTGATCGATCGCTGGACGCTGGCAGTGGCAAGCTGGGCGACGGCGATGGCCAGCGTGTCGAAACCCAGCGCGATCGACGCTGTGAGGAAGTTCGCAGACGGGCGCACCGCGCCATCGATCACCAGCGGGTTGTCGGCCGCCGCGTTGAGCTCGATCTCGATCTCGCGGCGGGCCGCCTCGAGCGCGCCGAGCAGGGTGCCGGTCACCTGCGGCAGGGCGCGGAAGGAGATGGCGTCCTGCACCTTCTCCGGCGTTCGCGTGAAATAGTCGCTGGCGTCCAGTGCTGCGCGGAAAAGGGCTGCGGCCTCGACCTGACGGGCGGCGGGACGGGCGGCGGCGACATCGGCGTCGAAGATGTGTGGACTGGCGCCGAGGCCCTGGCAGGCGAGCGCTGCGACCGCGACATGCATCGCGGCCAAATCGTCGAGGGCCGCGATGGCGAGAGCGCCGGTCGCGGCCGTCACCGATGACGCGCTGCCGACGGAAAGCCCGTCCTTGGGCGCAAGGCGCTGTGGTTCCAGCCCTGCCCCCGCGAGCGCCTCAGCCGCCGGGACCACGCGTCCCTCAAAATACGCCTCTCCTTCCCCGATCACCACCGCCGCGATGCTCATCGTCTGAACGAGGTCACTCGCTCCGCTGGAGCCACGTGAGGGAATGACGGGAACGACGTCGCGCGCCAGCATCCGCGCCATGAGGTCGTAGACCGGCGCCGACACGCCTGCGCCGCCCTGGGCAAGGCCGGCAAGGCGGCAGAACAGCACCGCCCGGCAAACTTCTACGGGCAAAGCCGCGCCGACCCCCGCGACCCGCGCCATCACCAGCTCGGCCTGCAGCACGGCCGCCTCGTCCGCCTCGATCCGGTGGCCGATATTGCCGCCAAGCCCGGTGTTGAGCCCGTAGACCGGCGTGCCGGCGGCGAGATGTGCGTCGAGCACGGCGCGCGCCTCGTGCATGCGGCCGCACAGCGCCGTGCTGACCTCGGTATCGACGGGACCGCGCGCGGCGGCGGCCACATCCTCGACCGTCAGCCTCCGTTCGCCGAAGACCAGCCGCGTCATGCGTAGCGTAGCCGATGCCCCACGCCCATCGCCTGCGCCTTGGTCAGGAAGGCATGGCCGAGCGCGATGTCCGAAAGCGAAAGCCCGCGATGCCAGAACAGATTGGTCTCGTCGTCGCTCTCGCGGCCAGGCTTGGCGCCGGCGACGATCTGGCCAAGCTCGGCGTGCAGCGTGTCTTCTGACAGCTTGCCCGCCTCGACATGGGCGCGTAGCGAGCCGAACTTGCCGCCCTTGCACTGGCCCCAGTCATCCACGACCATCTTCGCCATGATGTCTGTGAGCGACAGCTCGACCGCGCTCATGGTGCCATATGGTACTATCAGCGCACCCGGCTTGATCCATTCCGTCTTCAGTATCGGTTCCGGCTGGCTCAGCCGCGAGGCCTCGACGATGATGTCGGCGCCTTCGACGCAGGAGCGCCAGTCGTCGGTGACCTTCACCGGCTTGCCGAGATCGCGGCTCAGGCGTTCGCCGAACGTGTTGCGGCTTTCAGGGCGGCGCGAATGCACCCGGATTTCATCGAAGTCGAAGAGGTGGTCGAGCAGGCGCACGTTCCAGTACGCGGTTCCTCGCGCGCCGATATGGCCGAGCACCTTCGAACCCTTGCGCGCCAGGTGCTTGGCGCCGATGGCGGTAACTGCGCCCGTCCGCATGTCGGTGATGCCGCTGGCGTCGAGGATCGCGGTCGGCTTGCCGGTGCGCGGATCGAACAGGTTGAGCACGCCGAATTCGGACGGCATGCCCTGCTTGTAGTTGTCGACGAAGTCGCCCACCACCTTGACGCCGGCCGCGTCGATCTCGCCGCCGATCCAGCCGCGCAGCACGTTGAAGTGGCCCTCGACGCCGGCGCGCGGCTCAAGATGCATGCGCGGCTCGATCACCGTCTCGCCGCGGCCCTGCATGGCGAGGCTGGTTTCGATCGCCGACAGGATCTCGGCATCGGTGAGCATGGCCGCCTCGATGTCGAAGCGGTTGAGGTAGGTAATGTAGATGGGAAGCATACGGCACGTCCTATGTTGGCTGTGCTATTGCTGCCCCGTCGACGGGAGAAAGACAAGGCATGGCGTAGCCTCAGCGACACGCCATGCTCTTATTCTGCGGGCAGCTCCGTCACCTCATAGGTCCAGACGCGGAACGACTTCAGGACGTGCGGCCCGAAGGAATTGATCAGCGGAATGTCTGCCGCGTCGCGGCCGCGCGCCACGACGATCCTGCCGATGCGCGGCTTGTTGTTGCGCGGATCGAAGGTGTGCCATTCGCCGTCGAGGAAGACCTCGATCCAGGCGCTGAAATCCATGGGATCGACGACCGGCACGCCGATGTCGCCGAGGTGGCCGTTGACGTAGCGGGCCGGAATGTTGAGGCAGCGGCAGAACGTCACCGCCAGATGCGCGAAATCGCGACAGACTCCGACGCGCTCGTTGAAGGCCTCGAAGGCGGTCCGCGTCGAGCGCGCCTGCATGTAGTCGAAGCGGATGTGGTTGTGGACGAAGTCGCACACCGCCTGCACGCGCCCCCAGCCGGGGGAGATATTGCCGAACAGGTCCCAGGCCGACTGGCTGAGGCGGTCGGTCTCGCAATAGCGGCTGCCCATCAGGTAGACGAGGCAATCGTCCGGCAGGTCGGCCACGGCGATCTCGCGTGCGTCCGGCACGATCCTGTCGGGCCTGCCGTCGTCCTTGATGGTGGCGTCGCCCCACATCGTCAGATCGCCTTTCGGAGCGACGAGCCGGAGGCACTTGTTGCCGAAGAGATCCCGGTAGCTCGTCACCGGAACCTCGGGGATGGTGAACGTCGTTTCGGCGACTGCGATGTCGCCGGCGCGGTCGTCATGGACCGAGAGCAGGCACACCAGCGGTGTCGGCTGCTCACAGGTCAGCGTGATTTCGTAGCCGTAGCGAATGAGCACTGGCAGTGGCCTAGCGGAAATCGGCGGCGGTGAGGATGTATGAGGTGCGGCGCGCCTGCGAATAGGCCTCGCGCGCCACATCGTGGATCGAGCTGCGGGCAGCATCGAAGGCGTTCAGGCAATCGGCTTCCGAGAGCGCCGCGCTTCCCGGCCGCGCCAGCGCGCTGGCCTCGACGAAGAACGGCACGGTGAACATGCCGTCATGTCCGATGAAGCGAATGGCATTGCGCGCTTCGTCGAAGCTGCGGCTGCGATTTGGGAATTCCAGGCTCATGGCAGGCGCTCCTTCGGGAAAGATAGAACGTCCGGACGGACGCCGTCGGGCTGCCGTCCGGTTCGTCATGCGTCTGGCAGCGTCAAGACCTCGTCAGGCTTTCGCGCCAGATCACGCGGTCAGGGCTTGGTGGCCTTGCCGCGCGGTGCATTGGCGTTCGTGGCGAGCTTGATCTGGCTGCCGAAAGCGCTTTCAGGCTTGGGCGGAACCTTCTCCTGCTTCGGCTTCCTGATCTCGCGCGTGCTTCGTTTCTGTCCCTTGGCCATGGCCGAACGTCCTTTCGATGAGTGAAGATCCGGATTGCGACACGCTCACCGGCTCGAGATCGTCCTGTGTCGTCACCCGCTCATGGCGTTCCTCGTCATTGCGGATACGGTATTGCGGCGAGTTTCCACGCGGCGGCAGCCGGGCGGTGATCTGATAGACGTCGGACGCCTGGGCAGGACGGCCAAAGCCACCCTTGATCCTTACCATCTGTCCGACTGCGAAGACGTGGATCGAGGCGTCGCGGCGCTCCTGGCGCGCATTTCTCTGTGCGATTGTGGCGGTGGTCATCATCGTTTCTGGTCCTTTTCGAGCGCGGCATCGAGGTCCGCGGGGTTCACAGGCACCATCTGATGTGTCCGACCTTCAATGCCGATCGCAGGCAAATGAACAAAGGCGCCGACACGTCGCCAGGCAAGGCGCGAGGAGGTTTCGATCAGCTCCTCGTCCTGGTCGACCCGATAGTCTCCCGCCGGCTGCGGGGCGTCGAAACCGGGCAGCAGGAAGGACGAGGAAAACCGGGCGACGGTCTGCGTGGTGCGTGTTGTCATGGTTGTTAAGTCTAGATGTCTCCGCCGATCGGGCGGATGGGTGTTCCAAAATGGTCCCATCCGAACCGGAAGAGGTTCAGGCTGCCAGTACATCCGTGGTCAGCACAGGAACGCTATTCCAGATTCGAACGGGTGGCACGCGCCGAAGCGGCGCGATGCGTTCTCTCGATAATTCGGTGGTGAATGGCGGGTCTCTGACACCGCAGAAGCCAAGTCGGCCAAATCAACGTAGTCGGAATATACGCTCATCCCTCGCATCACACAAGGCACGAGTGGATTTTTATTTTTAGCCGAAAATAAAAATTCCCGCTGTTTTTCTCGCTAAGGCGCGGTTTCGATGAAAACGGCGGGAATGGATGAAAAAATCTTGGCGCGCGGCAAGAATTTCCGTGACGGATATTTATCGCACGCCGCAGAAATACATTTGGCAGTCCTATCAATGGAGTGCCAGAAGGGCTATGTTGGACAGGTTGGCGCCCTATGCGCAGCCTTCAGAAAGCATTTTCATGAAATTCCGGCCACTCCACGACCGTGTCGTCATCCGACGCGCGGAAGGCGAATTGAAGTCCAAGGGCGGGATCATCATTCCCGACAACGCCAAGGAGAAGCCCCAGGAGGGCGAGGTGGTCGCCGTCGGCCCCGGCTCCCGCGACGACAGCGGCAAGCTGGTGGCGCCCGACGTCAAGCAGGGCGACATCGTTCTCTTCGGCAAATGGTCTGGCACCGAGGTGCGGATCGGCGGCGAAGACCTCATCATCATGAAGGAAACCGACATCATGGGCATTGTCGACAAGACCGAGGCGGCCTCCAAGAAAGCCGCCTGAGCAGCCCCGACGTCGACCCCCCGCACCATTACCGAACTGGAACAACACCATGTCTGCCAAGGAAATCAAATTCTCCACCGACGCGCGCGACCGCATGCTGCGCGGCGTCGAACTCCTCTCCAGTGCCGTGAAGGTGACGCTCGGACCCAAGGGCCGCAATGTCGTCATCGACCGTGCCTACGGCGCGCCGCGCATTACGAAGGACGGCGTGACGGTCGCCAAGGAAATAGAACTCGCCGACAAATTCGAGAACATGGGCGCGCAGATGGTGCGTGAAGTGGCCTCGAAGACCAACGATCTGGCCGGCGACGGCACGACGACCGCGACGGTTCTCGCGGCATCGATCCTGCGCGAGGGCGCCAAGCTCGTCGCCGCCGGCATGAACCCGATGGACCTGAAGCGCGGCATCGACCTCGCCGTCACCGCCGTCGTCAAGGAGATCCAGGCGCGGGCCACCAAGGTCAAGTCGTCGGCCGAGATCGCCCAGGTCGGCACCATCGCCGCAAATGGCGACGCGACGGTCGGCGCCATGATCGCCAAGGCGATGGAGAAAGTCGGCAACGAAGGCGTCATCACCGTCGAGGAGGCCAAGTCGGCCGAGACCGAACTCGACGTGGTGGAGGGCATGCAGTTCGATCGCGGCTATCTCTCGCCCTACTTCGTCACCAATGCCGAGAAGATGCGCGTCGAACTCGACGACCCGTACCTGCTGATCCACGAGAAGAAGCTCGGCAACCTGCAGGCGATGCTGCCGATCCTCGAAGCGGTGGTCCAGAGCGGCAAGCCGCTGCTGATCATCTCAGAGGACGTCGAGGGCGAGGCGCTCGCCACCCTCGTCGTCAACAAGCTGCGCGGCGGCTTGAAGGTGGCGGCCGTCAAGGCGCCCGGCTTCGGCGATCGCCGTAAGGCGATGCTCGAGGACATCGCGGTGCTGACGGGCGGCCAGATGATTTCCGAGGATCTCGGCGTGAAGCTGGAAAACGTCACGCTCGACATGCTCGGCAGGGCCAAGCGCGTGGTCATCGAGAAGGATACGACGACGCTTATCGACGGTGCGGGCGAAAAGGCCGGCATCGCGGCGCGCATCGCCCAGATCAAGGCGCAGATCGAGGACACCAGCTCGGACTACGACAAGGAGAAGCTGCAGGAGCGCCTTGCCAAGCTCGCTGGTGGCGTCGCCGTGATCCGCGTCGGCGGCGTGACCGAGACCGAGGTCAAGGAAAGGAAGGACCGGATCGACGACGCGCTGAATGCGACGCGCGCGGCGGTCGAGGAAGGCATCGTGCCGGGCGGCGGCGTGGCGCTTCTGCGGGGCCGCTCCGCCCTTGCCTCGCTGAGCGGTGAGAACCCCGACATCAGCGCCGGCATCTCGATCGTGCTGCGGGCACTCGAGGCACCGATCCGGCAGATCGCGGAGAACGCCGGCGTCGAGGGTTCGATTGTGGTCGGCAAGCTCGCCGACAGCAAGGACCGCAACCAGGGCTTCGACGCACAGACCGAGACCTATGTCGACATGATCAAGGCCGGCATCGTCGATCCCGCCAAGGTGGTCAGGACCGCGTTGCAGGACGCCGGGTCGATCGCCGCCCTGCTGATCACCGCCGAGGCGATGATCGCGGACATCCCGGCGAAGGACGGAGGCGCGGCCGGCAACGGCGGCGGCATGGGTTACTGAGCCGTGCCTGAACCGTTCGGTCATCGTGGCCGGAAGGCTGATCTTCATCCCCAATCACGAAGGAGCATGTCCATGGCCACGCAGAGCAACAGCAAGCAGACATTCAACCAGCGGCTGGGCGGCTACCAGCCCTCCAAGACCATGCTCGCATGGGCGGCCGCGGGTGCCGCCATCCTAACCATGATCGTCGGTTTCAGTTGGGGTGGCTGGGTGACCGGCGGCACCTCGCGCGACCTCGCCACCGAGGCCGCGCAGGTGGCTCACATGGAACTCGCGCGCGATATTTGCGTCGAGCGCTTCAATGCCGCGCCCGGCGCCGCCGCAAGCCTCGCGGAACTGCGCGCGATCACCAGCAATTCGGCCAAGCGTCAGTTCGTCGAGGCTGGCGGCTGGGCGACCATGCCGGGCCAGACCAGCCCCGACAGGCGCGGGGCCGACGCTTGCGCCACGGCGCTGGCGGCCTGACCCTCGAACGAGCCCGCGCGGGCCGGACCCATGTCCGCCGCGCGGCTTTCCCTCACGCTGACAAGGAGTGCCGCGATGATCAGCTTCAAGAAGAAGGACGAGCCTGCCAAGCCCTTGCCCGTCAAGGACGACGAGAACCGTTTCGAGCAGATCCGCAAGGCTGCCAAGGACGGCCATCGCAAGTCCGACACGGATGGGACACGCCGGCGCGACCGTCAGACGGCCGACGACAACAAGCTTATCTGACAGTCGCCTGCCGAGGGTCGATCCCTGTTGAGCACCGCGAGGTGCTCACCACGCATGCGCGTGACACCGATCCTTCGCACTACCCGCAATGGAAAGGGGCCTCGGCTTGCGCCGGGGCCCCTTCCCGTGACCGGGCCAGTCGCGGTTGTGGGTTCAACCCGCTGCGGTCATTCCTCGCAGGCCCACCACATGCGCGAGAAGTCGTAGTCCCAGCTCTGCATCGGCACTTCGGCGTAGCCCTGCAGGCAGGAATGGGCGGCCATGCGCTTGAGCTGCGAGAGCAGCGGGATTTCCGCCATCGTCTCGTGCAGGCGCGCCTGGATATCCTTGTAGATCGCGTTGCGCTCGCCATCGTCGACCGTTTCGCGCGACGTGTCGATCATCGCGTCAATCTCCGGGTCCTCGACCCAAGACATCGACGACCAGGTGCCGGCAGCACGCGAGTGGTACTGCACGAAGAACACCGAATCCGGCGACGGATAGGTCGGGCCGTAGAACACCTGCGCGGTGTGCGGCGTGGTCTCGATCTTGGTCGCGAGTTCGGTGATGCGGTTCCACGGCTCCGGCTGCAAGTCGACCTCGAAGCCGATGGTCTCCAGCGTCGACTTGAACAGCAGGCCGATCTCTTCCTCGAACGGCGTGTTGGCGACATAGGCGTGGCTGAGCTTGATCGGCTGCTCGCCGGCATATTTCGACTTGGCGACCTCTTCCGCCGCCTTTTCGAGGCTGTATTCCGGCGACGGCAGGTCATCGGAATGCGCTTCGCTGAACAGCGGCGACAGCACGCTCTTCATCTCGCCGCCCGGATAGATGACCTCGCGGATCGTCGCATAGTCCATCGCATAAGCGATGGCGCGGCGGATATGCACGTCGTCGGTCGGCGCGAGCTGGTTGTTGACCTTGAGATAGAAGCCGGTCGCCGTCTCCGCCTCGATCAGCTTGTAGTCGTCCAGCGCCTCGATGGCCTCGTAGGTTTCGCTGCCCTGGTATTGCGACGACATGCCGAGTTCGCCGCGCTGGGCAAGCGCCCGAACCGTCGCCTCGTCGCGGGTCACGACGAAGCGCAGTTCGTCGATCGGGCGGTCGTTGGGCCAGCCCGCGTGGTAGTCTTCGTAGCGCTGCAGGATCATCTCCGAGCCGCGCGTCCAGCCGCTGAGGTTGTAGGGTCCGGCACCGGCGCTGTTTTCGGCGAGGAAGTCCTCGGCCCATTCGCCGGACTGCTCCGACATGGCGTCGGAATTGACCACCAGGATCAGCGGCGTCACCGAGATGAACGGCGCATAGACGCGATCGATCCTGATCTCGACGGTGTGGTCGTCGACCGCCTTGACGTTGTCGGGCTGGACGAGGTCGGAGAACAGGTAGGCCGGGCCCTCGTTGAGCGCCAGAAGGCGCTGCATCGTATAGACGACGTCCTTGGCCTCGACAGGGCTGCCATCCTGGAAGGTGGCGTCGGGCTTCAGCTTGAAGGTGTAGGTCTGGTTGTCGTCGGACACTTCCCAGCTCTCGGCAAGCTGCGGCACAACCTCACCACCGCTGCTCACTGTGGTGAGCCCGTCATACAGGTTCACCGCAGCCATGTATTCGGTGTAGTCGCTGATCTTGGCCGGATCGACCGTGCCGAAGATCTGCACGACGTTGACGACAAGCGACAGCTTGTCCTGCGCGACCGCCGGAGCGGTGAGCGCGGTAGCCGCGGCGAGTGCTGCGGCGGCAAGCGCAAGTTTGATCGATTTCATGTCAGGTTCCTTTTCTCTGGTTCCAATCGGACGTCGCGTCCTTCTCAGCGGGACATTTGATGCAGCGGCACGTAGTCGTGCTCGTAACCGAAGTAGCGTGGGCCGACGAGTTCGAGGCCTTCGGGCGTCGCCCATTGCGGGTCGCAGGCAAGCCCGATCATGGTGACGGCGAGCCCGTAGCGGAGCTGTTCGGTCGTCACCGGCAGACCGCCATCGGCGTCGAGCGCGCAGATCAGGTCGGGCGTCACCGCCAGCAGCGCATCCTTGTCGTCGCGGCAGATCAGGAACTCGTTCTGGAACTCGACGCTGAAGCTGCGTCCCTCGTCTTCGTCCATGCCCTTGAATTCCGCCTTGCCACGCGCGAAGCCGCCGACCGTGCGCCGGTCGATGTCGACGACGCGCCCGGTGAACAGCCGCTTTCCATCGAGCCGTTTGACCAGCGCTTCCGCGGGGCTGCGGCTGGCCTTGCGCTCCGACGCCATGGTCTCGCCGATCTCCTTGATCAGCGACATCGAGCCGCGCAGGATGCCGTGCTTCACCTGTGCGCCGCTCATGGGATAGAGCGCGACGAGCGCTGCGCCCCCCATCTCCACCGTCTGGCAGCGGGCGAGCCGCTCCGTCCACTTGTTGGAGATGGCGTTGATGACCGAGCTGTTGCCCTTGTCGTCGGCCAGCACCATCGGCGTCGCCGAGATGCCGTGGATCGTCAGCGTCACCATCTGCAGTTCGGGAAAGGCGCGGCCCATGCCGTCGCCGTCGATCAGCGGCAGGCCGGTGGCGGCAGCGACGGCGAAGGGAATGGTCGAGTTCAGTCCGCCGGCTTCGATGCAGATCAGCGCGTCGGCCTTGCGGCCCAGGAAGGTCTCGAGCTGGCTCAGCGCCTCGCGCGCCTCATTGCCGTTCGGCAGTTTCTCGACCATCACCGTCGGGGCGCCCATCATGCATACGGGAATGCACAGCGCATCGTCGGCAAGTTCGTCGGCGTCGATGACCTCGACCGGCCCATGCTTGGCAATGACCTGCTTGGCCATCAGCTTGCCGATATAGGGATCGCCGCCGCCGCCGGTGCCCAGAAACGCCCCGCCCAGCGCAATGGCGTCCATGTCGTCGGCCGTAACGGTGAACGAACTCATGCCGTGCCTCCCTGTGCATCCGTGCTCATCGGCTTGAACAGCAGGTCGTCGAAACCGAAGCCCTTCGGACCGACGACCTCCAGCGCCTCGGGGCTGCGCAGCAGCGGGTGGCACGGGATTGCCAGCACCGCGACGCGTTGCCCGTAGCGCAGCATCTCGGTTGAGATCGCCTCGCCGCTGTCGGCGTCGAGGATGACGATCAGGTCAGGGACGATGACTTCGACCTGGCCGTTGCGCGAGAAGATTAGGAACTCGTTCTGGATGTGGACCGACGCCTCGTCGCCGTCATAGCTTTCGAACCCCTTGATGATCGCCTCGCCGCGCACGAAACCGCCGGCCAGGTGCCGCTTCAGGTCGGTGATCTTGCCGCGGAAGACGACCTTGCCATCCTCGCTGTCGCAGATCGCGGCAACCGGATCGCGATGCTCGCGCCGCGCCGCGATGACGGCGTTTCCAAGCGCGATCGCCTTTGAATAGGAGTGCGGAATCGCGAAGCGCTTGATGAACTCGCCCGACATCGGCGCGCTGGCCAGCGTCGAGGCCCCGCCCTGCGACACCACGCAGGCGCGCGCCATGCGCTCGTGCCAGAGTTCCGAGATGGCATGATCGAAGATCACCACATTGCCGTGCGGGTCGCACATGACGCTCGGCGTCGAGCGATGACCGTAGATGGCGTAGCTCGTCATCTGCATTTCCGGGAAGGCGCGGCCCATGCCGTCGCAGTCGATGACCGGCAGGCCGGCCATGGCCGCCGCGATCAGCGGTTCCATGGAGTTCTGGCCGCCAATCTCCTCGCAAGCGATGGCGTCGACGGTGATGCCCAGCCGTTCCTCCAGCGCGCGCACGCAGCGCAGGCCCTCGCGGCCTTCCTTGATGCGCTCATGCGAGACCAGCGGTGCGCCGATGCCGCCCATGGAAACGATGCGCGCGTCGTCTGGTACGCTTTCGAGCGGCATGATCTCCATGACATGGCCCTCGCGCAACGCCTGGCGCACCCGCAGCTTGCCGATATAGGGATTGCCGCCGCCGCCGGTGCCGAGGATGCCGGAACCGATCTCCAGCGCATCGACCATGGGTTCGTCGAGGCGCCACCTGCCCTGTCCGCGATCAAGCATCGTAGCCACCCATCTCTCCGACGACCTTGACGTGGATACGCGTGGCATTGCCCGGCAGATAGGCAAGCGGCACGTCCTCGCGCTCGATCGTCTCGATGGTCGAGGCATCCGCACCCGAGCGGATCGCCTTTTCGCGGGCCTCGTCCTCGGCCTGCTTGAGGCAGATTTCGCGCGTCAGCCCCTTCTCCAGCGAGAAGATGCGGTCGACCTCGCCGCTGATCTGGGCGATGGCCGCGCCGACGGCATTGGCGACGGCGAAGTTTTCCGGCCGGATGACGTCGAGATCGCCGATCCGGTCCGGCATCAGGATGGAGCCGCCGCCCACCGCGATCACGGGGATCGGGTCGGGCGACAGCCGGGTGCGCTCGATGGCGCGCTCCAGCATGCGAGTGATTTCCTCGCGCGCCGCCGTCAGGAGTGCCGGATCGAGACCCGCCACCTTTGAGGCATCGCCAACCGAAGCCTCGCCGCGCGCCACCGCGATGTCGGTCGCCGTCAGCGTATCGCCGCCGAAGACGCGCGCCTCACGGGTGATGCGGTATCCGACCGATTGCGGCCCAACGGTCACCGCGTCGGCCTTCTGGCGCACCAGTGATCCACCGCCGAGACCGATCGAGAACACATCCGGCATACGGAAATTGGTGCGCACGCCGCCGATGTCGACCACCGTCGCCGCCTGGCGCGGGAAGCCGTGCTGCAGCGAACCGATGTCGGTGGTCGTGCCGCCGATGTCGACGACGATGCCGTCGCGTACGCCGGTCAGGAAGGCGGCGCCGCGCATCGAGTTGGTCGGGCCGGATGCAAAGGTGAGCACCGGGAAGCGCTTGACCACTTCGGCCCCCATCAGCGTGCCGTCGTTCTGGGTGATGAAGAACGGGCAATCGAGTCCGGCCGACTTCAGCGCGTTGGCGAAGGCGTCGACCGTGCGCGCGCTGAGCTTGAGCAGGCTGGCGTTCATTACAGCGGCACTCTCGCGTTCGAGCAAGCCGATGCGGCCGATCTCGCTCGAAAGCACCACCGGAAGGTCGGGGCATTTGCGCAGAAGCCGCGTGCGCGCCTCTTCTTCCATCTTGGCGTTGATCGGCCCGAACACCGAGGTGATCGCCACCGCGCCGATGCGCTTGGCGTTGATGTCGTCGGCGATGCGGTCGATCTCGTCGAGGTCGAGCGCGGCCAACTCGCGGCCGTCGAACTCATAGCCGCCGCGCACGAGGTAGCCATGGCCGCCGACCGCCTCACGCAAATCGTCGGGCCAGTCGACCATCGGCGGCAGGCAGGCCGTTGCCGGCAGGCCGAGACGGATCGCCGCGACCGGGTTGATGTGCCGACGCTCGATCACCGCATTGGTGAAATGCGTCGTGCCGATCATCACATGGGTGATCTTCGCACGGTCGACGCCGGCCTTGGAGATTGCAGCCTCCATGGCTTCCAGCACGCCGGAGGTGACATCCTCCGTGGTGGACGCCTTGACGCCCGACAGCACATTGCGGCCCTGCATGATCACCGCATCGGTGTTCGTGCCGCCGACATCGATCCCTAGACGATACATTGTTCTTTTCCTGCCTTTCTGGACATGTTCAGGCCGCCGTGTCGACGAGGTAGCGCTTGCGCTCCTCGTCGCTTACTTGCGGTTTGCGTTTCTCTTCCTCGTCGCTGATCACCGGCACGGCGGCGATCAGGGCGCGGGTATAGGGGTGCTGCGGGGCCTCGAAGACCGTGCGCGGCTCGCCCGCCTCTACAATCTCGCCGCGCAGCATGATGGCGATGCGGCTGCAGAAATTGCGCATCAGCGACAGGTCGTGCGAGATGAACAGGTAGGTGAGGCCCAATTCCTCGCGCAGCCGGGTCAACAGCGCGATGACATTCTGCTGCACCGACACATCGAGCGCCGAGGTCGGCTCGTCGAGCACGATGATTTCGGGATCGGCGGCGAGCGCGCGGGCGATCGCCACGCGCTGCTTTTGGCCACCGGAGAGCTCGTGGGGGTACTGGCCCACATAATTCGCCGGCAGATCGACCAGCCGCAGCAGTTCGACGATCCGGTCGTCCAGCGCCTTGCCGCGCATCCCGGCGAACGCGAGCGGCACGCGCAGGGTCTGGCCGACGGTGCGCTTGGGGTTCAGCGAGGTGCCGGGGTTCTGATAGACGATCTGGATCTTGCGACGGAACGCGTCGCTGCCGCGCTCGTCCTCGACGGCTTTGCCGTCAACGGTCACCGAGCCTTCCGTCGCATCGATCAAACCCATGATCATCCGCGCCACGGTGGTCTTACCCGAGCCGGATTCCCCGGCCAGCCCGAACACCTCGCCGCGCCGCACGGCCAGCGTTACGTCGGAGACCGCGACATGGCGCGTCGCCTTGCCGATCAGCGGCTTCTGCTCGAACACCTTGGTGACGCTGCGCATCTCGACGATCGGCTCGGCGTCGGCCGGCTTCTGGTCCTCGACGCGGTCGCCATAAAGCGGCGGGATAGCGTCGATAAGCTGGCGCGTATAGGGCTGGCGCGGATTGGAGAATATCTCGGCCAGCCGCCCATGCTCGACGATCTCGCCATGGCGCATGACATAGACGTCGTCGGCCATCTGCCGCACGACCCCGAGATTGTGGGTAATCATCAGAAGCGACAGGCCGTTGTCGGAGACCAGCCGGTTGATCAGCTTCATGATCTCGTCCTGGGTCGTCACGTCGAGCGCGGTGCCCGGCTCGTCGGCGATCAGCAGGTCGGGCTGGTGGAGCAGCGACAGCGCGATCAGCACGCGCTGGCGCATGCCGCCTGAAAGCTGCGCCGGATAGGCCGCCACGATGCGCTGCGGGTCGTCCAGTTGCACCTTGCGCAGCACCTCGAAGATGCGCTGCCGGCGCTCCGCCGCGCTGCTGTTTTGGCTGAGTCGGCGGTCGGCGTAATACATCACGTCGTCGAGGTGGCGACCGATCTTGAACACCGGATTGAACGACGACAGCGGGTCCTGCATGATGACGGAGAAAGCAGTGCCCTTGAGGGCGTCGCGGCGGCCGCGCGGCATCGCCAGCACGTTGTCGCCACGAAACAGGATTTCACCGCTTTCGACGTCGGCATTGCGCGGCAGCGTGCCGAGGATCGCCTTGCTGGTCACCGACTTGCCGGAGCCGGTCTCGCCGATCAGCGCGACGCGCCCGCCCTGCGGGATCGACAGCGCGACGTCCTTGAGGATGTGGTGGCGCCGCCCATAGGTGTTGAAGGCGAGGTTGAGGCCGGTGACGTCGAGCAGGTTCGTCATCGTCAGACCTCCACGTCGAACATGTCGCGCAGGCCGTCGCCCAGAAGGTTGAAACCGAGCGTGGCATAGAAGATGGCGAAGCCCGGCGCGAGCACGCCCCACCACATTTCCGGCAGGAACTGGCGCCCATCCGCGACCATCGACCCGAGGTCCGGCGTCGGCGGCTTCACGCCGAGCCCGAGGAAGGACAGCGTCGCGCCGAACAGGATGACGAAGGCGGCGTCGAGCGTGGTCTTGACCGAGATGACCGAAATGCAGTTGGGCAGGATCTCGCGGGTGAGCACGTGCCAATGGCTGGCGCCGGCGAGCCTTGCGGCCTCGACGAAGTCCTCCGCCGCGATCGACTTCGACACGCGGTAGACCAGCCGCGCGTGCCAGGTCCACCACAGAAGCGTGATCGCGATCATCGCGTTGACGAGGTTGGGCTCCAGCACGTTGCCGACGGCGAGCGCCATCACCAGTGGCGGGATCGCCAGCATCACGTTGGTGAAGCCGGTGATGATGCGTTCCGTCCAGCCGCCGAAATAGCCGGCGCACAGGCCGAGCGCGGCACCCAGCGGCACCGCGACGGCCAGAACGCCGACAACCAGCAGAAGCGAGACCCGGAAGCCGTAGATCACGCGGGTGAGGATGTCGCGCCCGACCTTGTCGGTGCCGAACCAGTAGGTCAGGTCCGGCGGCGCGTGGCGGACACGGAAGTTGACGGCGGCGCCCGAATGCTCGGGATAGGGAACGATCAGCGGCGCCAGCACGGCGACGAGCACAACCGAGATCACCATCAGCGCGCCGATGATGGCGGTGGGATTGCGGGTGAAGCGGTACCACGCCATGTAGCGCGGCGTCAGCGCGGCCATCTCCTGAGTGGCTTCGACGGCCATCAGCGCGCCTCCTTCAGCCGCAGGCGCGGGTCGAGCATGAGCAGGATGATGTCGATGACGATGTTGGCGACGATGAAGAACAGGCCCGACAACAGCACCACGCCCATCACCGCGTTCAGATCCTTCTGCAGGATCGCGTTGAGGCCGTAGGAGGCGAAGCCGCCCCACGAGAACACCAGCTCGACGACGAAGGCGTTGCCGATCAACGAGGCGAATTCCAGCCCCATGATCGTCAGCGGCGCGATCGACGACAGCTTGAGCAGATAGCGGAAGACGATCACCCGGTCCGGCACGCCGAAGGATTGCAGCGTCAGCACATGGTCGCGGCGCTGGTTCTCGATCATCGCCGAGCGGGTGATGCGGGTGATCTGGCCGATGCCCGACATGGCGAGCGCGAGGGCGGGAAACAGAATGCGCTGGAAGGCGTCGGCGAAGACGTCGAACCGGCCATGCACCAGCGAGTCGATCAAGAGCAGGCCCGTGGGCGAGCGCGGCGCGGCCAGCGTGTGGTCGACGCGGCCGATGATCGGCCAGTCGGAGAGGAAATAGGCGGCGAAGAGCTGCAGGAGGATGGCGAACAGGAAACTCGGCATGGTCACGCCGACGATCGAGAAGAAGCGGCCCGTATTGTCGATCCAGCTATTGCGGTAGCGCGCGGTGATCACGCCCAGCGGAATGGCGATCAGCGCCATCATGATGACGGTCACCAGCACCAGCTCCAGCGTCGCCGGCAGAAGTGCCGCGATTTCCGTGGTGACGGGTCGGCCCGAAATCAGCGAGCGCCCGAGGTCGCCCTGCAGCGCGTTGGTGACGTAGGTGACATACTGCTCTATCAGCGGCCGGTCGAGCCCCATCTGGACGCGCATGGCGTCGACCTGCTCTTGCGAAGCGCTTGGGCCGAGCGCGATGCGCGCCGGGTCGCCGGGCACGACGCGGGCGAGGATGAAAATCATCAGCGACAGGACGACCAGCACGCCGATGAAGCCGGCGATGCGCTTTGCGAAGGTGTAGAGATAGTTCTCCTGCATCCGACACCGATTCCCCGAAATGTCGCGCCTTCAGACGGACGCGATCCCTACTCGGCTCATCTTGGGGCGGCCGGCCGCGCCGCATCAATGCGCGAGAAGTCTAGGTTTCGGCAAATCTGGTATAGGTTCCTGTCAGATCCAGCCCAGCGAGCGCGCGCCGGAGATCGCTTCCGACCGCTTGCGGCAACCCATCTTCCTGTAGATGTTGGTCAGGTGGAACTTCACCGTCACCTCCGACAGCCGGAGCTGGCGGGCGACGAATTTGTTGGTGGCGCCCTCCGCCACCAGCCGCAGCACACGCAGTTCCTGGCGGGTAAGCGGCGTGCTTTCCGCATCGCGCCGTGGCGAGAAGCCGTGCAGCTTGCGCACCGCAGCCCGCCTGTCGGCGGTGGACAGGACATGCGCGGCGATGCGCTTGTCGTCGAGGAGCGCGTCGATGATGCCGATCTCGCCGATCAGATGCGTGATGATGCCGATGCGGGCGATGTCGTCGAGCAGCTCCGACAGCAGATGGCGCGCGCGCGTCACGTCGCGATGGAGACGCGCCAGATAGGCGGCCCACAGCCGCAGCCGGCCCCGGTCGCGCTCGCCGATGTGCTCGTTGCGCAGCAGCGCCTCGACCTGGTCGCGAAGCAGCGGCCGGCGTGGCAGGTGCTGGATCAGATGGCGCAGCCACGCCATGGCGAGCTCGATCTCGATCGGGTCGACGAGGCGCGACAGGGCTTCCTCCGCCGATTCCACCCAGGTCAGGTTGATACGCGACTGCACCGCCATCAGCCGGTCGGCAGCCGACTGCCAGCGATTGGCGTTTTGCAGGAGGTCGACCTCGCGCATGGTGATGGCGAGGTTGAAGCGGCGCGAGCGCCACTCCTGGACCCGCCATTTGTCGAGAAAGCTGATCGCGGCACCCAGCCCGACCTGGCGGCTGACCACCTGCGAACAGTAGATCAGCGCCAGTTCGACCACCGTCGGCCAGATCTCGCCATAGGCGAATTTGTCGAACTCGTCGGACACGAAGCGCACGAGGTGCTCCGGCTCACCCTTCTCGTAGGCGATGACGGCGTCGAGAAGGTTGAGCAGCCGGCGGTCGGCCGGGCTGTCGAAGCGCACCTTGTCGAGCGCCTCGCGGGCTTGCGCCGCCCACCGTTCGGCCTCGCCCAGCATGCCGCGTTGCAGCGAGAAGACCACGCGATGCAGTTCGATGTAGAAGACGAGCAGGTGCGCCTGCGCCTCGCGATAATGGTGGTGCGCGCGCTTGGCCACCTCTTCCGCCTCGTTGAGCTCTTGGCGCTGCAGGCAGACCGACAGCATCGCATTGTAGAAGCTGCCGCGATGCAAATGGTCGTCGATCGGCAGTTCCGCCAGCATGTCGAACAGCAGTTCCCGAAGTTCGTTGGAAACGGCGTAGTCCTCGTAGATCGCCATCAGGAAGCGGAACTGGCGCACGGCGAGCGAGAACCCGTCGGAGTTGCGGATCACCGTTTCGAGGCTGTGCATGTCATCGCCGAAGCGCCGGACCATCAGGAAGCGGGCGTGGGTGACGTTGCCCGCCTTCAGCGCATGCATCGCCAGCGCAAGCGTCAGCGTTTCCTCGCTGTCCACCAGCTCCTTCGGGAACCGGTTGAGCACGTCGAGACAGGCGTCGTTGCCATGGAAATGGATGAAATAGATGCCGCCATTCTCCTCGAACAGCGACAGCGCGTGACTATGCGCGCCTCGCTCCTGCGCCGCGATGATCTCGGCCACCGGGTCGGCGTCGTGGTGCCGTGCGTCTGGTCCCGTCCCGGCGATGTCGCGCAGCAGCGCTGCCGCCTCGGCCGAGGCCGGGCCGAGTTCGCGCGACTCCGCGAAATAGCACACCGTGTTGGCAAGGCGCGACGCCAGCCGGAGCGCTGCGCTGCGTTCTCGGCTGGCGACGGCAATGCGGGATGCGTCGGTGACTTCCGCCGCTGCGCAAAGCCGCAGCAGAAGCCGCCTCTCGTCGTGCGGAAGCAGGCCGATCAGCTCGGCGATCATGGTCGAAAGCGGCGCGCGCATCGACAGCGGTATACCGAAGCCGCCCCGCGCGCGCAAAGACCGGGCGCCTATGGGCAAAAACCGGGGGACGGAACAGCCGAAAGCCGCATCAGCGCATACAGGCGCGGCGAAGCTGCTATGAAGGGCGCTTCCGTGATTCTCGATGTTGACGAAGTTGGCCGACACAGCCCTCGAAACCCTCAAGACCGTCTATGGCTATGATGCGTTCAGGGGCCCGCAGGCGCGCATCGTCGAGCACGTGATTGACGGCGGAAACGCCTTCGTGCTGATGCCGACCGGCGGCGGCAAGTCGCTTTGCTACCAGATTCCCGCCATCGTGCGGCCCGGCATGGGGCTCGTCGTGTCGCCGCTGCTGGCGCTGATGGCCGACCAGGTCGCAGCCTTGAAGCAGGCGGGCGTCAGGGCGGCGGCGCTCAACTCTGACTTG
This sequence comes from Mesorhizobium sp. CAU 1741, assembly GCF_039839275.1. NCBI lineage: Bacteria > Pseudomonadati > Pseudomonadota > Alphaproteobacteria > Hyphomicrobiales > Phyllobacteriaceae > Mesorhizobium > Mesorhizobium sp. CAU 1741. The sequence goes on from NZ_JBDOQP010000004.1 coordinate 194,762, forward strand.
CCTGCCGACGAGCGGCAGGCGCTCTGGCGCAACATATTCGACGGCAATCTCGACCTGCTCTACGTGGCGCCCGAGACGCTCCTGCGCCGCGAGGTTCTGGAGCGGCTGGGACAGGCGAAGCTGTCGCTGATCGCGGTCGACGAGGCCCATTGCCTGTCGCAGTGGGGGCATGATTTCCGCCCCTCCTACCGCCAGCTTGATGTGCTGGTCGGCCAGTTTCCAGGCATCCCGCGCATGGCGCTGACGGCGACGGCCGACGAGCCGACACGCGCGGAAATCCTCTCCCATCTCGACATTGCGGAAGGCGACGCCTTCATCGCCGGCTTCGATCGTCCCAACATCCGCTATGCCATCCAGGAAAAGGACAACCCCCGCTCTCAACTGAAGGAGTTCCTGGCGCGCCACGACGGCGAGAGCGGCATCGTCTACTGCCTATCGAAGCGCAAGACGGAGGAAACCGCCGCCTGGCTGCGCGACCAGGGCCACGACGCGCTCGCCTATCACGCCGGCATGGACAAGACCGCGCGTGGAGCCAACCAACACCATTTCCAGCATGGCGAGGCGGTGATCATGGTGGCGACCATCGCCTTTGGCATGGGCATCGACAAGCCCGACGTGCGCTTCGTCGCCCATGTCGACCTGCCGGGCAGCATCGAGGCCTATTACCAGGAGACGGGACGCGCCGGGCGCGACGGCCTGCCATCCGACACCTTGATGCTGTACGGCTCGGAGGACATCGCGCTGCGCAGCCGCTTCATCGAAGAATCTGAAGCGCCCGACATCCGCAAGCGCACCGAGCGGCAGAAGCTCGACGCGCTTCTCGGGCTCGCCGAAACGGCGGGCTGCCGCCGGCAGGTGCTGCTGTCCTATTTCGGCGATCGTTGCGCGCCATGCGGCAATTGCGACACCTGCGCCCATCCGCCGGCCCTTTTCGACGGCACGGTTGCGGCGCAAAAGGCGCTCTCGTGCATCTACCGCACCGGCGAGCGTTTCGGCCAGGCGTACGTCGTCGACGTACTGCTCGGCGTCGAAAACGACCGCATCGCCCAGTTCGGTCACGACCGCATCTCTACCTTCGGCATCGGCACCGAGCACGACAACCGCACGTGGCGGGCGATCCTGCGCCAGTTGATCGCGCTGCGCCTCGTCGATGTCGATCTTGCCGGCCATGGTGGCCTTTCGATCTCGGAGACCGGCCGCGACTTCCTCCGCGACAAGCCGGAACTGATGCTGCGCGTACCGGCACCGCCGCGCGCGCGCCGCGGCAAGGTCGCGGGCTCGCCAGCGCGGTCCGCCGCCGTCGCAGAGGCGGACGAGGATCTCTTCCAGGCGCTGCGGCGCAAGCGCACGGAAATGGCACGCGCCCAGAACCTGCCGCCCTACGTCATCTTTCACGACAAGACGCTCATCGCACTGGCGGCCGCCAAGCCCGCCTCGCGTGCCGAGATGGCGGACGTTCCGGGCGTAGGCGAAGCCAAGCTCGACCGCTACGGCCCGGCGTTCCTCAAGGTGATCGCCGAGCACCCCTAAGGCTGGGACCGACTCACAGGCCAGTCGGCAACACCGCCTTGACCGCGACGTCGGGCACCAGCGCGCCTTCGCCCTCGACGCGGATGTCGGCGGCGTTGGCTTCGTCGGTGTCGATATGCATCTCGGTCACCGAATCCGCACCGACGCGGATCAGCGTCTTGCCGAATGTCAGGCCGCGTTCCTCGTCGCCGATCCTGACGTCCACCACCATGCCATCGGTGAGGCCAAGCCGCCGGGCATCCGCCGGGTTGGTGTGGATGTGGCGCGCGGCGATGATGAGCCCGTCGGTTTCAAGCTGGCCGGCGGGGCCGATCAGGCGCACCGTCGGCGTGCCGTCGAGCTTGCCGCTGTCGCGCACCGGCGCATCGATGCCGAGCGCGAAGCCATCGGTGCGCGAGATTTCGATCTGCGTTCGCTTGCGCTCCGGTCCGAGGATCGCGACGCGTTCGATCTTGCCTTTGGGCCCTTCCAGCGTCACGCGTTCGGCCGCCGCCCATTGACCGGGCTGGCGCAGCGCCACGGCGGGGGTGAGCTGGTAGCCGACGCCGAACAGGGCATCGACCGATGCGCGCGACAGATGCACGTGGCGCGCCGACACCGCGACCGGGATCGTCTCGATGGCGGGCGTGGCGGCGAGCGCGGCCGCCGTCTCGCGCGCGATCATCAATTGCTCGGCGGTTTCGGTGACGATGACGCGCACCCGCGAACCATAGGCCTGGATCTGCGGCGCGGCATGCTCGGCGAGGTCGACGGAACCATTGCGGTCATGGTCGAGGCGCAGCCCCATGAATTCGAGACCGTCGCAGATCCGCCGCCGCATCGAGGACGAATTCTCACCGATGCCGCCAGTGAACACCACGGCATCGAGCCCGCCCATCGCCGCGGCATAGGCGCCGATATATTTGCGGGTCCGATAGGCGAAGATCTCGATGGCGAGCTGGCAATCCGCCTCGCCCGCCGCGGCTCGATCCTCGATGGTACGCATGTCGGAAAAGCCGGCGAGGCCCTTCAGTCCGCTGTCAGCGTAGAGCGCGTCCTCGATCGCTGCCACCGTCAGGCCGAGCTGGCGCGACAGGAAGCCGAACAGGCCCGGATCAACGTCGCCCGAGCGGGTACCCATCACCAGCCCCTCGATCGGCGTCATGCCCATCGACGTATCCATGCTCTCGCCGCGATTGATTGCGCAGACGCTGGCGCCGTTGCCGAGATGGACGCTGACGATCTGCAGGTCGCGCAGCGGCTCGCCGATCTCTTCCGCCGCTCGTTGCGCCACGTATTTGTGCGACGTACCGTGGAAGCCGAAGCGCCGCAATCCGGCATCACGCCACGCCTTGGGCACCGCATATGTGGTCGCGCGGGGCGGGTTGGTGGCGTGAAACGCTGTGTCGAATACGGCGACCTGCGGCAGCGCGGGCCACACCTTGCGCGCCACCCGCACCGCCATCACATTGGCTGGATTGTGCAACGGCGCCAGCGGCGTCAGCGCTTCCACCGCGTCGAGGGTTGCGTCGTCGAGCACGGTCGTCCCCCGGAACCGCTCGCCGCCATGGACGATGCGGTGTCCGACCGCGTCCAACCCGCCGATGCCATGCTCGCCTAGCACACCCGGCAGCGCCTCCAGCGCCGCGGCGATGTCGCCGAACGGCGCGCGGTCGGCCAAGGTCTTTCCGCCGCTGGTAATCTTCGAGGTGCATGTCCCTTCATCGAACGTGTCGAAGCTCGCCTTAAAGACCTCCACCGCCTGCCCGGCATCGACCGCGAAGACGCCGACTTTCAGACTGGAGCTGCCGCAGTTCAAGACGAGGATCTTCACGGGCACACCTTCCTTTTGCAGCCCGTCCACAGCGTATGGGCATCCGCCGCATAGTCACTCGGGTACCGAACGCGATACAAGGCCGACGTGGCAAGTTTTATTGTAGCCGTGAGCTGCTATTTCATGGTGATAAGGAAACCGCTACATCGAACCGATGAGAATCCTACTGAAGAAGAGAACTGCATGATCGTCCGGCAGGTCCAGAACGCCATTCGGATACTGGAATATTTCGTGGATCGGAAATCGCCGGCCACGCTGTCGGAGATCGCCGATGAGTTCGGCTGGCCGCGATCCAGCACGTTCAACCTCATCGAGACCTTGTGCAAGAACGGCCTTCTGCACGAGCCCCGTTTTCGCGGTGGCTACTATCCCACGCACCGGCTTCTCACGCTGGGGACGCAGATCGTCTCGCACGGACCGCTGTCTGAAGCCATTCATGCGATGGTGGCCAGCCTCGCCCGCGCGACGGACGAAACAGCCGTGCTATCCGGACTTTCCGGCAATCACGGCGTCTTTCTCGATGTCGTCGAATCCTCGCAGCCGATCCGCTATTTCGCCCATGTCGGCCAGCCGATACCGCTCTACGCCACCGCGGCCGGGCGCGCCCTCCTGTCCCTGCTCTCGGCCCGCGACCGCGCGACGATCCTGAGCCGCACGGACTATGTACGATATGCGCCCAACACGGCGATGTCGGCAGAGGAGGTCGAGCGCTTTATCGCCGAAGGTACCGCCAAGGGGTACTTCATGAACGACAATGGCTATGCCCCCGACCTTCTCGGCATCGCCATCCCGCTGCCGATCAAGACCCAGCATCTGTGCCTGATGGTTGCCGGGCCCTCGTTCCGCATGCAGCCGCGCGTGGAAGAATTGCTCGCCAGCGTGCGGGATGCGATCGACCGCTACCTGGCGGACGACAACACCGAATCCTGAGTCCTCGCCGATACCGCTGCGCTTACAAAATGCACAGGGGCGCTTTGCGTGTTGACGCAATTGTTCACATATGTGTAAGCTGATGCATGCTCGTGAATACTGGGAGGAATGATGAGCGCTCAAAACACTGGCGATACCGCTGATCTGCCGGTCATCGGCCTCGGGCTGCCCTTCGAGGAATGGACAGTTGGACGGCGCTTCCGCACCATCGGCCGCACAGTCACCGACGCGGACATCACCAATTTCGTATGCGTCACCGGGATGCTGGAGGTGCTGTTCACCAACCTCGACTATCTCGAGAACGAATCCCTGATCAAAGGGCGCCTGGCGCCGGGCGCACTGGTCTATTCCTTCGCAGAGGGCCTGCTTCTCCAGGCCGCCATGCAGCACACCGGCCTCGCTTTCCTCGGGATGGAACTTAAGGTTCATCGGCCGGTGTTCGCCGGCGACACGATTCATGTCCGCTCCGAGGTCACCAGCGCACGCCCGACCTCGAAGCCGGGACGCGGGATCGTCACGGCCATGAACGAGGTGGTCAATCAGAAAGGCGACGTCGTGCTGGCCTACAGCGCGACACGCATGGTCAAGGCGGCGAAGGCCGGCTGACGCTTCCATTTCACCACCATCTGCAATCCGTCATCACTCGGGAGGAAAATCGATGATCGACCTGAAGAAACTTGGAATTGGCGCGGCATCTGCAGTCATGCTGATCGCCGGAGCAACCGCGGCTTCGGCGCAAAGCACCACGGTCCCACTGGCCACCTGGGGCGGCGCGAACCATATCGGCGTGCGCCATTTCGTTCCCGCACTCGAAGCCGCAATCGAAGAGGCGCAGCCGAACAACATCGAGCTCCAGCACTTCCCCGGCGGCCAGCTCGCCCAGGACAGGGACATGCCGGTCGGCATTCCCACCGGCCAGGTCAAGCTGGGCTGGATCACGGTCAACGGCTGGACCGGAACCGTCCCTGACACGAAGATCATGGACGCGCCGACCAGCCTGACGATGGCCGAGTTCAACGAGGTGGTCGACAGGGAAGACGGACTGTTGTCGGTGCTGCAGACAAAGTTCGAGGAGAAGAACAGCGTGTTGCTCGGCCTCGCTGATCTGGGGCCTCCGGCCGTAGTCTCGAAGGAGCGCATCGCGACGCCGGCCGATTTCCAGGGCAAGAAGGTGCGCGTGTTCTCCGAGGGTCAGGCGGCCGCGATCACCGCCTTCGGCGGGTCGCCCGTCACCATCCCCTTCGCCGACGTCTATTCGGCCATGCAGTATGGCACAGTGGACGCCGCCATCATCGGCTTCCAGGGCGTCGACAGCCAGCGTATGTACGAGGTGGCCGAACACGTACTCGTGCCCGCTTCGTTTCTCGGCACGACCATGATGGGTTGGGCGGCCAACAAGAGCTGGCTCGACGGCCTGCCGGAAGGCGATCGCACCGTGCTCGTGGACGCGGTCGACCGGGCCAGCCACGAGAACCGCACGGCCATCGTCGAGGAAATCGACCAGTTGACCGCGCAGTATCGCGAGCGCGGCATGGAAGTCACAATCCTGTCGCCGGACATGCCCGAATTCGCCGAATGGCGGGAAACGACAGCCCCGCTGCTCACCCAGATGCTCGAGACGTTGAGCCCGGAAGTGGCGCGACTGTTCCAGCCGGGCGAATAGGCAATGTCGACGAAACCCAGGTCCGCGGCGCTCGGCGCCGCGGAGGCGGCGATGGACCGGCTCGGCATGGCCTCCAGCGCCATCGCCACGGCGATCATCTGGCTGCTGGCGATCACCGTCACCTATGACGTCATTCTTCGTACGCTTGCCATCCCCACACTCTGGGCGGCCGAAGTCAGCATCTACATGATGATCGCCATGGCCTTTCTTGGCGCCGGCGCCACGCAGATGGTGGACGGGCATTTCAGGGTGACGTTCCTGCGCGACCTCTGCCCGGCCCCGGTGCGCCTGGCGATGGACTACTTTGCCCTTGCTCTCAGCTTCGCTTTCGCGGTCGCCTTCACCTATGGCGCCTGGCAGGCCGCGTCGTTTTCGTGGATGCTCGATTTCAGGACCTCGACCATGCTGCAGGTTCCAATGTGGATACTGCAAGGGCTGATGGTCGCCGGCGGCGTGCTTCTGTCTCTCGCCACGCTGCGTGATCTCATCATGGTGTCCTTCCACGGCGTCGCGCACCGCGACCGAGCCGGTCCCAACGAGGTGGTGTGACATGGCCGGCATCACCATCGGCATCATCGTCCTGTTTCTCTTCCTGCTTGCCTGTTCGGTGCCCGTCTTCGTGGCGATGGGGGTGGCGGCGGTCGCGGGCGCATACCTGGTCGGCGAAGCAAATCTGCTGCAGGATGCTGCGCTCAGTACCTATTCGGCCCTGAACAGTTTCGTCCTGCTGGCCGTGCCGCTCTATATCCTCGCCGGCACCCTTCTCCAGCAGACGGGTCTTTCCGACAAGCTCTTTGCCTTCGCCGCGTCCATCACCTCCGGCATTCGCGGTGGCCTGGGAGTGGCAACGGTCATCGCCTGCGCGATCTTCGCAGCCATATCCGGCTCCAGCGTCGCCACGGCGGCGACCATCGGCCTCGTCGCGATTCCGACGCTAGCGCGCAACGGCTACAAGCTGTCGCGTTCGGGAGCACTGATCGCAGGCGGCGGCACGCTTGGCATCCTCATCCCGCCGTCGATCGGACTTCTGCTGTATGGCGTGCTCACGGATCAGTCGATCGGCGCGCTTTTCGTCGCCGGTGTCGTGCCCGGCATCATCCTCGCCTTTGTCATGGCGCTCTACGCCGTGGCGACCAATCCGCGTGACCCGGAAGCCGAGCCGCTGAGCATCACCAAAGTGATGCACGCCACGCGCGAGGCCGGAGCGGTGCTGCTGTTGCCGGTACTGATCTTCACCGGGATCTATTCAGGTGTTGCGACCGCCACGGAGGTCGCCGCGCTCGCGGTGCTCTATACGGTGATCGTTGGCCTGGCCACCCGCACGCTCGGGTTTGCCCAGTTCGTCGAGGCGGGACGCTCCGCACTGCACGCCTCGGTCATGATCCTGATGCTCGTCGCCTTCGGCGCATTGATGACCCACTTCCTGACGATCACGCGGGTTCCGCAGCTCTTCACCGAATTCGTCGCCGTTTCCGGCCTCGGCTTCTTCGGCACCGTCACCGTCATGGTGCTGTTCTTCCTGGTGCTCGGCATGTTCCTCGAAGCGCTGTCGATGATGCTGATCACGATCCCGATCCTCTACCCGGTCGCGATGGCGATTGGCCTCGATCCGCTGGCGTTCGGCATTTTCATGGTGCTGGCGATCGAGGTGGCGCAGATCACCCCGCCCGTTGGCATCAATCTTTTCACGGTCTCGCAGATCGGCAAGATTCCGTTTGAGGACATCGCCCGCTCGATCGTCCCTTACGTCATCATGATGATCGCCATGATGTATCTCGTCGCCTACTGGCAGGGCCTGGCGACCTGGCTCCCGCAAACCATGGATTACGGCCAATGAACGAACAACGACCCGTCATTGACACGGCCGGGCTGTGGCCCGCCTATGTCGACGCAGGCTATGTCGAAAAGCTGCGCGGTTACGTCGCCGCCAACGTCACCCCTGAGGGCGACCGCATAGACCGCGAGGACATCTACCCCACCGGCATCATGAAGGACCTCGCCAAGTCGGGCTACAGCACCGTCGTCCTGGAAGCCGAGTTCGGCGGCCAGGGCCTGACATACCCGCACGCGGTGGCGCTTTGCGAGGAAGTGGCAGTGGGCAGTGCCGCCGTGGGCGTCTCGCTGATCACCGTTTTCCAGGCGCAGACCATGCTGCGCCGCTTCGGCGTGGACAGCCTAAAAAAGCGCTACCTGCCGCAATTCGCGGACGGCCTTCTCAGCTCCTACGCGCTCACCGAAGCCAATCACGGCAGCGACATCCGCAAGCTCGACACCGGCGCGCGGCGCGAGGGCGACGAATGGGTGATCAAGGGCGAGAAGCACTTCATCACCTCTGGTTCGGCGGCGGAGTTCTTCATCATTCTCGCCCAGACCGAGAACGGCGTCTCGGTCTTCGCGGTGCCACGCGACGCCGAAGGCGTGTCGATCTACGAAGGTCCCAACTCGGCCACCTTCGGCCTGCGCAACGGCCCGCACATGAACGTCGTCTTCGACGATGTGCGCCTGCCTATCGACCATCTCGTGGGCGAAGAGGGCAAGGGCGTGCGCCAGGCGGCGACCGTGCTCAATTATTCGCGCACGCTGGCCGGAGCGATCAGCCTCGGCATCGCACGCGCCGCCTATGAAGGCGCGCTGGCGTTTGCGCGCGACCGCGTCGCCTTCGACAGCCGGGTCCTCGAATTCCAGGGCATCCAATGGTACTTCGCCGATATGCTGACCGAGATCGACGCGGCCCGGCTGCTGATCTACCGCGCCGCAGAGGCGCTGGACCGCAACGAGCAGATCTCGCGCTGGGGAAGCGAGGCCAAGCTCAAGGCCTCGACGGTCGCAACCGCCGTCGCAACCCAGGCTGCCCAGATCTGCGGCGCCTACGGGATCATGGAGAACGCCCCTTTCGGACGCTATCTGCGTGACGCCAAGGCCTACGAGATCGCCGGCGGATCCAACGAGATCCTCAAGAACACGATCGGCAAGTTCCTGATACCCGCTTCGGGTCTCGAAGTCCGGAAGAAGCCGGCCTGATGTCCAATCTGAGTTCGAAGCTGATCGAGCGCGCAGCCACGCAGCCCGACGCACCGGCAGTGCTTTGGGACGACGGCGCGCTGTCGTGGCGCGAACTCGCCGATCTTTCGCTGCGCATGTCGACGCGCATGCGCGAGCGCGGGATCGGCCCGGGCGACCATGTCGCGCTGATGTGCTCCAACCGGCCCGCCTACCTCGTCATCTGGTTCGCTTTGGCCAATATTGGTGCCGTCACCGTTTCGGTGAATACCGGCCTTGTAGGGGATGGGCTGCGCTATTCACTGACCCAGAGCAGCGCGCGCGCCCTCTTCATCGAAAAAGACCTGATGGAAGAGCGGCGCTCGGATCTCGACGCTCTCACCACCTCACTCGACATCGTCGCCTTTGATGGCGACGAGCAAATCTTCTCCGAGGCACGCCGCTGCGCGCCGGACACACAATTCGACGGCGCCAGCCACACGCCGCTCAGCATCATCTACACCTCCGGTACCACCGGCCTGCCAAAGGGCGTGCTGAATAGCCACGAAGCGTTCCTGGCCAGCGGACGATGGATGTCGCGGGCTCTCGATATCGTCCCGGCCGATCGCATCATGGTCTTCCTGCCGCTTTTCCATACCAATCCGCAGATGTACGCCGTCATGTCCGCGCTGGAGACGGGCTGCGCGCTCGTGCTGCGCCCGAAATTCTCCGTCAGCCGGTTCTTCGACGACGCCAGGCGTTTCGACTGCACGCTTTTCACCTATGTCGGCACGGTGCTCGCGATGCTGACCAGCCGTCTCCAGGAACCCGACCGCGACCACAAACTCACCCGGTGCGTCGGCGGCGGCTGTCCGCCCGAGGTCTGGCAGGCGATGCAGGAGCGGTTCGGGGTCAACCCGCACGAACTCTACGGCATGACCGAGGTCGGCGGCTGGGTTACCGGCAACACGACCGCCGACTACCGCTTCGGAAGCTGCGGCCTGCCCCGCCCCGATGTCGAGGTTGCGATCGTCGACGACAGCGACATGCCGTTACCGGCAGGCAGGGCAGGTGAAATCGTGGTGCGGCCCAAGGCGCCGAACGTGCTCCTGACCGGCTACTGGAACAAACCCGAGGCAAGCTGGGAGGCGGCGCGTAATTTCTGGTTCCACACCGGCGATTCAGGCAGCATGGACGAAGACGGCTATCTCTATTTCCACGGCCGCATGAAGGAAATCATTCGCCGGGGCGGCGAGAACATATCGCCTTTCGAGATCGAGACCGCGCTTCTCAACCATCCCGAGATAGAGGATGCCGCCGTGGTCGGCGTTCCCGATCCCATATTCGGTCAGGAGATAAAGGCGGTGGTCGTCACCAGGGCGGGCTTCCGTCCGGACACCATCCGCTCGTTCCTCACCGGCCGCGTCGCCGCCTTCATGCTGCCGCGCTACGTGCAGACGGTCGGTCAGATTCCACGCACCGAGACCCAGAAAATACAGCGTCGCGCGCTGCAGGAAGACAGCACCGGCGTCATCGATCTTGAAGGAGCCAGAGCCGATGCCTGAATCTTTGCGCGGGCTCCACTATCGCGTCGACGACATCCGCGCGCCATGGGCGGACGAAACGCTTCCGGTGCTGTTCAACCACGGCATCGGCACGGACATGGACATCTGGGCCGAGTGGGTGCCGGTGCTGGCCGCGCGTCATCGCGTCGTCCGCTTCGACATGCGCGGCTTCGGCCGGTCGCCGGTTCCCGAAGAAGACCACCAATGGACGATGGATGAATTGACCGGGGACCTGTGGAGCGTGGCAGATGCCGCGGGTGCTGCCCGCGTGCATCTCGTCGGTGAATCCATGGGCGGAACGATCGTGCTTGCCGCCGCCATCGCGCAGCCGGACCGCGTCGCTTCGGTGACGATCTCCAACGCATCGTTCAAGGGCAAGGGGCTGGGCGAACTCGCCTACTGGCGCGAGCAGTTCGCCGATGGCGGTGCCGTCGGCTGGAGCCGCCGCATGATGGACAACCGTTTCGCGCCCGGGGCCGGCGAGGAGCGCGCGCTGGCGTGGTTCCAGGAAACCCAGTCGCGCACACGCCCGCATGTGGCCATGGGGCTCGGCACGCTGCTTGCCGGCTCCGACCTCTCCGACCAACTGCGCTCGCTCGACGTGCCGATCTCCGTCGTGCTACCCGACTCCAGCCCATTCGTGCCACTCGCCCATGGTTCCGAACTGGAAACGATCGCGCCGAATGTTCGTTTTCGGACGGTCGCGGGCGTTCGCCACGGGCTGCCCTTCTCGCATGCCCGCAGCGAAGCTGCCCACCTGCTGGATTTCCTGTCGACCACCGATCTGTGACGCGTCAGGAAAAGCCCTTCAGCCTGCCATGCCGCGCTACTGTGTCCCGAAAACGTTGCATCGGGGCCTCCGAGACCCCGTCGAGAAACCGGGTGCGAGTAATGCCGATGCGCCTTCAGCGAAGATCGCCATCGAGCGCGGCCTCGTATGCCGGCACTTGCCGCCGCAACGACGTTGCATCGAACGGATCGTGCCCCGCGATGATCGTCAGCAGCCTGGCACTGTCGCGCGCCGAGCGGGCCAGCGGACCGATTCAGTCGAAGCAGGGCGCCAAGCGGCATCGCGCCGTGGCCAGCACTCTCGCCGTGCCCTCGCTGGCGGCAAAGGGCGGCAAGCGCGAGCCTTTACTGGCTGTCCTTGCTCCTGCGCTTCCAGAGTGTGGTGCGGGAAATGCCCAATCGCTTCGCCGCCTCGCCGACCCTGCCATCGCTCTCCGCCAAAGCACGGTCGATAAGGTCGCTTTCCGCCTTCCGACGTGTCCCGGCCAGCGTCTCGGGCTCTGCCACTCCGAGCGCTGCCTCCGGAAAAATGTCTGCGCGTTCCAGAACGTCGCCCCTTGCGAGCACGCTGGCGCGCTCCAGCCTGTTGCGAAGTTCGCGGATGTTTCCCGGCCAGCCGTGGCTGTTGAGCGCCGCCATCGCGTCCGGCGATATTGTGCGCGCCGGCAAATCCTGACGGATTGCCGCTTGACCCAGCAACCGCATGGCAAGCGGCTCGATCTCGTCGCGTCGTTGCCGCAAGGGCGGCAGTGCTACCTCGATGACCGAAAGCCGATAGTAGAGATCCTCGCGAAACGTCTTGTCGGCACGCATCTGCTCGAGGTCCGCGTTGGTTGCCGCCACGATGCGCCCGGCGAAGGCTCGCTCGCTGCGTGAGCCTACAGGCCGAAACCGGCGGTCTTCCAGCACGCGCAACAGGGCAATCTGCAACCGCGCGTCGAGCTCCCCGATTTCGTCGAGGAACAGCGTCCCTTTACCAGCCTCCTCGAAGAAGCCGACATGGGACTGCGATGCGCCGGTGAAGGCCCCGCGTTCATGCCCGAAGAACTGGCTCTCCAGAAGTTCGTGCGGGATCGCGCCACAGTTCACGGCCACGAAGGGCTGGTCGGTTCGACGAGATGCGGCGTGGAGATAGCGCGCGGCGATCTCCTTGCCGGTTCCCGTTTCGCCGGTGATCAGCACCGGCAGGTCGGTATCGGCCACACGCCGAAGCTGGTCGGTTATCGCGCGTGTGGCAGGCGACAACGCGAAATCGATCGCGCCGGCATTTTCCACCGGCACGCGTGGCTTTGCGAGGCGCTTGCGGATGCGGCCGACAAGGTCATCGACGTCATAGGGCTTCGTCAGGTAGTCGTCCGCGCCAGCCTTGACGAGGCGCACTGCCTGGTCGATCTCGCCAAAGGCGGTCGCGAACAGGATGGGCGTGTCGCCAAGCCACGGTTGGGCGCGGCGGTAGAGATCCTCTCCGGAGCCATCGGGAAGCACGATATCCGAAAAGATGAAGTCCGGCCGCCGCCGCTTCATCGCGGCAAGTGCCTCGGCGCAGTTCTTTGCCCAGGTTGTATCGAGACCTTCGAGCTTCAGTCGCTGCAGCAGCGCGCCGCCCAGGATCGCGTCATCCTCTACGAGAAGAATGTGCGGGGGGCTCATTGCCCTGCCTCCCGCGGCTGCAATGGCAAGTGCAGGGTGATCCGTGTACCCGAGCCCTGACGCGACTGCACCGACACCCGCCCATCAAGGCGCTCGACGAGCCGCACCACCACGCCGACGCCAAGCCCAGGTGCCTGAGACGACGCGTCGCCCGCCTCCAGGGCCCGTGCCATTTGTGGCTCCAGGCCTCCGCCATGGTCTTCCACTTCGATCATGAGTTGCCGATCGACGAGGCGCGCGCTCAACTTGACGATGCCTCCCTTGCTGGATGCCTGCACGGCGTTCAGAAGCAGGTTCAGCAGAACCTGCCTCACCTCCAGTGCCGCGACAGCAACCTCGTCGGGCAGGTTCAGTTCCATCATGATCGAGACATCGCGCGATCTGCCATCTGCTTCGACCAGTAGCCGCAGATCGTCGAAGTCGCGATGGGACAATGGTCGCCATGTCGCGCGGGTGCGATGGTTCGCCAGCGTGGCGTTCACCACCTCCTCGAGAGCGCTCACCCCCCTTTCGAGGAAATCGACGGCCTCCTCGCGGGTTTCAGCACGGTCGCCGAAATGCTTCAGCGTTCCAAGCGCTGTGCGCATGCCCCCGAGCGGGTTGCGCACTTCGTGAGCGATCGTGGCGGTCAGGCGGCCGAGCACCGCCTCCCGCTCGCGATCCGCCAGATGGGTCAGCAGGGCCTCGCGCTCCTGACTTGCATGGGCCATCGCATTGAAGGCGTGAAACATGCGCGCCGCCTGCCGGTCCCCTTGCGGCATCTCATCCTCGGCGATCGGGCGCGGGCTACCGAAGGCCGCGTCGTAGAGACGCCGCGCAAGCAGCGTGATCGGCTGCTGCAGCCTTCGAACCATAAAGAAGCCTATCGCGGCACAGACGAGACTGAAGACAAGGTCGAAGACGAGCAGATACCAGCGCAGTTGGCGCGGCGATTCCTGAAACGCGGACAGGTCGAGGTCGGCAGCGACAGTGCCCACCTTCTCGCCTCCCGCATCCAGTCCGCGCCATATCCACATCCCGCCACCGGCCGACATGGGCAATGTTCCGGTCTCCGCCAGACCTATCTCGGGCGGCAGTGCAGTCCTGCCGTTTTCGCCCGAACGCAGAACCTCGGCCCGGATCCGTCCGTCATTGCCGATGAACAGCAGACGGCGGTCGACGATGCCTTCGTGGAATTCCAGCGCTTCCTCCAGAACGGAGCGGACGCCGGCGTCGTTTCCAGCGCGCACATGCGGAAGCACAGCCGCCGAGAGCCCATCCAGATAGACGTGGCCCAGCGTCTCCGCCTGCCGCTCCTGCTGCCGGGACATCACGCCGATCGCCGTTTGGGTGGAGGCGACGGCGGCAAAGAAGATCATCATCGCCACGAACAGCGGCAAGCGCACCACGACGGGAATCTTGTGCGCCAGCGATTCCAGTGTACCTGCACTCCCGTTTGCGATCTCCTCCGCAGGTTCGCAAGCCGGGCGGCGCGCTTCAACCAAAAACGACGATCGGGGCATCGTCATCCCCCGTCTGGTTCGAGACGGTGATGCGGTGGCGGGCAAGCCGCGACATGGGCGCGATCTTCCGGTCGGCGAGGCCGTGATCGAACCAAGCATGGCGCGACATGACCAGCGCCACGCCCTTGGCAAGCTTGTCCTTCAGGATCGGGATCGGATCACCCTCCTCCACGTCGAGGCCCAGCGCGACACCGGCGCGGGTGGCCTCTTCCTCGACGATCTCGATCGTCTCCGCCACACGTCGGCGCGCGTCGGCGGTGAGCGTGTTGCGCAACTGCCTCGCGTAGAAGCTGGCGCCCAGCGGTACGGGGCCGACATCATGCAGCAGCTTGGTGTCGATGATCGCAAGCCCGGCCAGCTCGACGCGATGCGCCTTGGCCAGCTCGACGGCGTGCGCGATAGCCGCTTCGATGCCAGGCCCGGCGGCGATGCCCAGAACGACCTGTTCGATCTTGTTGTTCATTGTGTTCCTCCGAATTCTGGCAGCAGCGGGCTGTTCAAAGTCGCCGCGCGGCAGTTCGCCCTCGAGCTGGTCTTTCTGCGTGCCACCCCAAAGCGGAACGCCCGCCACGTAGCCGGCTCGGGCGAGCAAGTGGCCGGCGATGGGTTGGGTGAGCAGCAGAAACGCGATGGCGATCACCACCTTGAGCCACATGCCCGGCGACGGTTCGGCAAACGCCACGCCAATCAGAAGCAGGCCGCACCCCGCTACGCCTGCCTTGGTGGCGGCGTGCATACGCATGAAGAAGTCCGGCAAACGCAGGACGCCAACGGCAGCGACGAGGCAAAGACCTGCGCCAGCCACGAGAAACAGAACCGAGAAAAATGCCATCACGGGTTGTCCTCCTCGTCGATCGAGCCGCGCTCGATGAAACCGGCGAACGCCACGGCTGCGAGGAAACCGACCAGGGCGATACCAAGCGCGATATCGATGAAGGCGACCGAACCGGAGACGACGACCGCCAGCCCGGCGGCCGCCACGCCGAGCAGGCCGAGAATGTCGAGCGCGACAACCCGGTCCGGTCCCGACGGCCCGTGGACGATACGCACTCCGGCGCACAGCATGGCTGCGACAACCAGGACCGCGGCGATGACAACACCGGCGGCAAGGAAGGTCCCGTCCATCATGAGAGCACCTCCTTGATGCGCCGCTCGAAACCATCCTTGATCTGGCTGACGCTGGCGTCGGATGCGTTCATGACGTGGACGAAGAGTGTCGATTGATCCCTGCTGACATGCAGGCTGGTGGTGCCGGGCGTCAGCGTGATCATGTTTGCAAGCAGCGTGATGCCGGCACGGCTTTCGACATCCAGCGGCACGGCGACGATGGCCGAGCGGATCGGCCGCCTGGGGTGGAGAACGGTGAGGACCACGTCCTTCACGGAGAGCATGAGCTCGCGCAAGAACAGCCCGCCAAGCCGCAGCCAGGAGAAGATGACGTTCATGGGCGTGCCTCCGTAAGTTGATCGGGAACGCCGAAGACGGCGTCGATGTAGACGGACTTGTCGAGAAGCTGCTCGCCGGCGCGCATCGAGTAGTCGACGAAGGGCTCCGCGTAGAGGCCGATCGTCAGCGTGATCGCGGCAAGGGCGACGACAGGCGCAAGCATGACCAACTGCGTGCGCCGGTCCGACTGCCAGGCGCTCATGGCAGGACTGGCCTCGGCAGGTGCCGCCTTCCAGAACGCTTCGTTCCAGATCTTCAGCATCGAATAGAGCGTCAGCACGCCGACTGCGAGCCCCGCCACCGCGAGCGCCAGGTGACCCGCATCCAGGCTGGCCTTGATGACGGTGAATTTCGACCAGAATCCCGACAGCGGCGGCAGTCCGGCGAGCGACAGCGCCGGTATGAGAAACAGCACGCCGAGGACCGGCAGGTTCTTGTAGAGCCCCCCGGTCTTCTTGAGATCGAACGAACCGCCCGCACGATGCACGATTCCGGCGATCAGGAAGAGGTTGGCCTTCACGATGATGTGGTGGATCACGTAGAGGATCGACCCGCCTATCGCCAGCGGCGTGGCGACGGCGATGCCGAACAGCATGTAGCCGATCTGGCTGATGATGTGGAACGACAGGATGCGGCGCATGTCGAAATGCGCGGCCGCCCCCAACACGCCCGTCACCATGGTGAATATCGCCACCGCTGCGACGATCGGGCCGGTATAGCTCGCATCACCGTCGAAAAGCAGCGTGAAGGTTCGCAGGATCGCGTAGACGCCGACTTTGGTGAGCAGTGCCGCGAAGATTGCCACGATCGGTGCGGAAGCCGTGTGATAGGCCGCCGGCAACCAGTAGAAGAGCGGGAATACGGCCGCCTTGGCGCCGAAGGCGGCAAGGAACATCACCGCCAGTGCCGTCACCAGCCCCTGGTTTTCCAGCGTCGGGATGACACGTGCCAGATCGGCGAGATTGAGCGTGCCGGTCATACCGTAGAGGAACGCGACGCTCATCAGGAAGAATGTCGTAGCGATCAGATTCAGCGTCACATACTTGATGCCGGCATCGAGCTGCTCGCGCGTGCCGCCCAGCGCCAGCAGCCCGAACGAGGAGATCAGCATGATCTCGAACCAGACATAGAGATTGAAGATGTCGCCGGTCAGGAACGCGCCGGTCACGCCAAGCAGCAGGCCTTGGTAGAGGATGTGATAGAAAGCGTTCTCGCGCTCCTCGACGTCGCCGACAAGACCATAGACGCCGACCGCGACCGCCATGATGCCCGTGATCAGGACCATCGCCGCAGCCAGCATGTCGCCGACGAAGCTGATGCCGAATGGCGGCGCCCATCCGCCGAACTGGGTGGCGACGACCGTTCCGTCCCGTGTCGCCAGGAGCAGCGCGATTGCCGCGCCCAGTAGACCCATATTCGCCAGCAACCCGAATATCCGCTGCAGACGCGGTCGGTTCCAGGCAAGCGTGCACAGCGCGATGCCGATCGCCGGCGCGAGGATCGGCAGGGTCAAAAGCAGGTCGGCGCTCATTCCGCCGGCTCCCTGGTTCGAGTCGGCGATGCCGGCCGGGCGCGCGGCGCAGATTTCTGTCCGGCGCCCGGTTCGGCCTCCTGCATCGCGTCTGTATCGACCGTGCCGAGACGACGGTGCGCGTTTTCGAACAGCACGACGGTAAAGGCGACGAGCGAGAACGAGATGACGATCGCCGTTAGGATCAGCGCCTGCGGCAGCGGATTGGCGCCGCCGGCCAGCATGGTTTCGCCGACCGGGACCAGTGGCGGGGTGCGCGACCCCATGCGCCCGGCGAGAAAGATCGACAGGTTCGTCGCATTGCCGAGCAGCAGCAGGCCGAGCACGACCCGCAGCACGTTTCGCGACATAAGCAGATAGGCGGCGACTGCCACCATGATGCCGAAAGCGAGGGCGAAGACAGGCTCCATCTCACTCCTCCAGGTAGTAGAACAGGAAGCTGAGCACGGCCCCGATCACCACGAGGAAGACCCCGATGTCGAAGATGAGCGTCGTGCCCAGCGCGACCTCGAAGGGCCATTGATGGGTGAGGTAGGGCTGCTGCATCAGTAGCGCCGGAAGTCCCGACAGGAGCGCCACGACGATCCCGGCGCCGATATAGGTTTTCGGCGATGCGCGAAGCAGACGGATCAGCGACAGCCTGCCGCGCGGGATCGTGTGGACCGCGATGCCCGCCGCCGCGATGAGGCCGCCGATGAAGCCGCCGCCAGGCTCGTTGTGACCCCGCAGGAGGACGTAGATCGAGAAGATGAGCGCCGCCGGCAGGATGAGACGGCTTGTGGCGCGGAGGATCATCGAATTCATGACCGGTTCTCCTGCTTGCGCCGGCGGACGCCGGCCAGGACGGCCGCCGCCGCGATGGCGGCCAGGCCAAGCACGATGATCTCGCCCAGCGTGTCGATCGCGCGGAAATCCACGAGGATGACGTTCACCAGATTGCGGCCATGCGCCTCCGGCACGCTGGCCTCGCGGAAGAAGTCCGACAGACGGTCATCAAAGGGCTGGGCCAGCACGCTCAGCATGAACAGGCACGCGACAAGGCCGATACCCGCCGCGATCGCGATGTCGCGCATGCGTTGCTCGCGACTGCGGTATTCCTGCTCGCGGAACGGCATCCTGCCGACGATCGCCAGCATGATGACGATGGCGAGCGCTTCGACCGAGAACTGCGTGAAGGCGAGGTCCGGCGCGCCCTGGAACAGAAACAGCAGCGCAATGGCGAAGCCGGCCATGCCGGCGGCGACGATGCCGGCGACGAAGTTGCGCGCCCTCGCGACAGCAAGCGCGGCCACCACGAGCAGCGCGGCGATGGCGATCTCGGGGACCAGGCCGCCCGCGAAGGAGGGCATTTGGAAGCCGTCACGCAGTAGAAGCGTTGCGCCGCCGGCGATGGCGATGGACAGGAGCGTTCGCCCGACATAGACGCGCATGCTGCCGGTCTGAATCAGTTGCGTCTGCCACACGGCAATCCGCTGGAGACCGTCGATCAGCCGGTCGTAGAAGAGGTCCGGCCCCCACCGGTCGATCTCGGTGATGGTGGCAAGGCGCGTGCGCAGTCCGTCCCAGCGTCGATAGGCGATGACCCCAAGCACCAGCGTGACGACGCTGAGCGCGAGCATCGGCGTGAAGCCGTGCCACAGCGTCAGGTAATAGTCGAGAGGTGCACCGACGATGGCGCTTGCGGCCGGTACGATCAAGCCGTCCCCGACGAGCCATGGCATGGCCCCGAACACGAGACCGAGAACCGAGAGCACAGCCGGGCCGGCAAGCATCGAGAACCCCGGGTCGTGCGGCGTCCTGGGCGTGGAGGAAAGGTCGCCGTAAAAGCAGCGGATCGCGACGATGAATGCAACCACCACCATGGAGACATTGGCCAGCAGGGCAACACCGACCAGGACCCACGACGTCGCATCTTCCAGTCCGGTTTCGTACACCAGCTCCTTGGCGGCGAAGCCGATGAATGGCGGCAGTCCGGCCATCGAGAGGGCGCCGAGCAGCGCGACGGCGGCCGTGAGCGGCATCGCGTGGCGCAAGCCGCCGAGCGCGGACGAGTCGCGGCTGCCGGTCGCGTGATCGATAATGCCCGCCACCATGAACAGGCACGCCTTGTAAAGCGCGTGGACGACGAGGAACGTCACAACGGCCACGGCTGCGAGTTCTCCCTCGATGCCGATCAGCATAACCAGCGTGCCAAGGGACACGATGGTGGAATAGGCGAGGACGCGCTTGAGGTCGGTCTCGCGCATTGCCAGCACCGCGCCCGTCAGCATCGTCAGCGCGCCGAAGCCCGTGAGAAGCGTGATCCACAGCGCGTGGTCGGAGAATACCGGATCGAACCGGGCGAGCAGGTAGACGCCCAGCTTCACCATGGTGGCTGAATGCAGATAGGCCGAAACGGGCGTTGGCGCGACCATGGCGTTGGCGAGCCAGGCGTGCAGGGGCGCTTGCGCCGACTTGGTGAAGGCCCCGGCGGCGAAGAGCACGATGATGGACGGCGCGGCCGGGTGAGCGGCGATCATGTCCGCCTGCTCGAGAATGCGCGTGATCGAGAAGGTGCCGGCGACCGAACCGAGCACGATGACGCCGGCAAGCATCGCAAGGCCGCCACCCACGGTGATGAGCAGACCCTGCTGCGCCGAGCGGCGGGACTCGGCCTTTTCCGGCGAATAGCCGATCAGCAGGAACGACGTGAGGCTGGTGAGTTCCCAGAACACCACGAGCAGCATGAGATTGTCGGCGAGAACGGTGCCTAGCATCGACGCCATGAAAAGCGTCAACACCACATAGAAGCGGGTGAGCCTGGGAGCGCCCTTCAAATAGGCAGAGGCATAGAGGAAGACGGCCGTGCCGATGCCGCTGATCAGCAGCGCGAACGTCAGCGACAGCCCGTCGATCCGAAATGCGGCGTCGATACCGAGGCTGGGGATCCACGGATAGGCTTCCAGCACGATATCACCGGCGGAAACGATGGGCAGGAAAGTGCAGAAGCCGATGAACAGCACCAATGGCGCCGCCGCCACGAGCGGCAGGGAGCGCCTGCCCGCCAGACCAACCAGCGGGGCGGAAACAAATGCAAACGCAACAAGTGCTAGAACGGTCATCTTCCGGGCTCTCTCCTGTCGAGAAACCCAAAGGAAGATTCATGCCAGTTGGAAGAAAACCGCGAAAACGCCGGGAATCAGCGGTTTTTGCACCACAAGGCGTCGCTCGGCGGTTCAGTAGTGTGAACCTTGGCAACGCCCGATGTTCACGGAAATGAACGAGCATGCCGCCGGTGGGCAACGCCGAACTACAGAAGACGATCTTTCTCACCTCGGCGCGTGGATGTCCTTACACGCCCACTCAGCGCACCGAATGGTCAGTTACAATCGGCGCCCCGTTGCCTGGTCGAAGAGATGCAGGCGCTCCGCTGGAAAGCTGAGTGCGATCTCGTCGCCTGGACCCACCGTGGGCCGCGTCCGGGAAATCACCACGGTCGTGATGTCCCCGACTTTGCACAGCAGCAGGGTTTCCGCGCCGGTGGGCTCCACCGTGCTGATGCGGGCCACAACGCCGGGACCATCAGCGATCAGGATGTCTTCCGGGCGAATGCCGAAGACGACCTTGTGACCCGCGACGGCTGGGCAATCCTGCGGCACCGGCAGAACGGCGCCTTGATCCATGCGCAGGACAAGCCCCGCCTCACCGTTCTCGATCGTGCCGTTGTAGAGGTTCATCGACGGTGAACCGATGAACGTCGCCACGAAGACGTTCGCCGGCGCATCATAAAGTTCAAGCGGTGTGCCCACCTGCTCCACCAACCCTGCCTGCATCACCACGATCCGGTCTGCCATCGTCATGGCTTCGATCTGGTCGTGGGTGACGTAGATGGTGGTGGTCTTCAGCCGCTGGTGCAGTTCCTTGATCTCGGAGCGCATCTGAACACGCAGCTTGGCGTCGAGGTTGGAAAGCGGCTCGTCGAAGAGAAAGACCTTCGGGTCTCGAACGATCGCCCGCCCCATCGCCACCCGCTGGCGTTGCCCACCGGAAAGCTGCTTGGGGTAGCGCTGCAGCAGTTCGTCGAGGCCAAGAATGGAGGACGCGCGCTTCACTGCCTTTTCGATAGTCGCCTTCGGCTCTCCCCTCAGTTTCAGCGCGAAACTCATGTTTTCCGCGACCGTCATGTGCGGATAGAGAGCATAGTTCTGGAAGACCATGGCAATGTCGCGGTTCTTGGCGGCGACGTCGTTGACCACCTTGTCGCCGATGCGGATCTCGCCATCGGTGATGCTTTCGAGCCCGGCGATCATCCGGAGCAAGGTCGACTTGCCGCAGCCGGAAGGACCGACGAGCACCACGAACTCGCCGTCGGGGATGTCGATGTCTATGCCGCGGACGACCTCGGTTTCGTCAAAGCTTTTCTCCAGTCGCACAATCTCGACGCGAGCCATTTCACAAGACCTCTACTGTTTCAGACCGGAACCCGCGACGCTCTTGATGAAGTAGCGTTGCAGGAAGACGTAGACGAGCACGATCGGAAAGAGCGCCATCGTCGCCGCGGTCATGAGCATGGGAATATCGGTGCCGTAGCGATCGTCCTGCAGCAGCGCCAGCCCGAGCGACATGGTACGCATGCTTTCGCCGTTGGTGACGACCAGCGGCCACAGCAGGTTGTCCCATTCCCCGAGAAAGCGCAGGATCGCCAGCGATACAAGCGGCGGCACATGCATTGGAAGCACGATCTGGAACAGGATTCGCCATTCACCCGCACCGTCGATGCGGGCAGCGTCCAGCAGCTCGTCCGGCGTGCTCAGGAAGGCCTGCCGCATCATGAAAATGCCGAAGCTGCTGATTGCCGCCGGAATGATCAGCCCGGCATAGGAATCCAGCCAGCCCAGGTCGCGCACCAGGATGTATTGCGGGACCAGGATGACGATGAACGGGATCATCATCGTCGCAATGATCGAGCCGAAGACGATCTGCCGGCCGGGAAAGCGATATTTGGCAAGCGCGAACCCGCACATCGATGCAAACAGCAGGTCGAGCAGCGTGATCGCCGTCGATACGAAGAGACTGTTAAAAAAATACCGGAAGAAATCGATCCGGTCGAAGACATGCTGGATATTCTCGAGCAGCTTCGGTTCCGGCGGAATATACCAGAGCGACTGCGTGAAGACGTCCTGATGCTCCTTCATCGACGTCACCACCATCCACAGCAGCGGCGACACAATGACGGCGGAGACCGCGATGAGAATCGCGTGGATGGCGAGGCCCTGCGGGTCGACGCGCAGCCGCCTGCGCGCCGGTCGACGGTTCGGGCGCGAACGATCCATGCTCTCGGCGCTCATGACTGGGGCCTCAGCAGACGGAACTGTATCGCTGTCAGGATGAGGAGAACGCCGAACATCACCACGGCCATGGCCGAAGCATAGCCCATTCGATTGAACCCGAAGGCAACCTCGTAGATCAGATAGGGCAGTACCTTGGTTGCATTGGCGGGACCACCATTGGTCAGCGCGTAGAACAGGCTGAACGCCTGGGCTGCGCGAATGATGGAAATGACCATGACAAACAGAATGAACGGTTTGAGCAGAGGAAGTGTGATGTGGCGGAAAAGACGCCAACTTCCCGCGCCGTCGATGCGTGCCGCTTCGTAGTAGGATGAGGGGATTGCCTGAAGGCCGGCCAGGAAGATGACCATGTAGTAGCCGACATTCTTCCACACGCTGACGATGAGGACTGCCGGCATGGCAAGATTGCGGTCGTTGAGCCATTGCAGGCCGGCAATGCCGAACGGCTCCGTGAACATCAGGTACAAGCCGCCCACCGGCGCGTAGACCACCCGCCAGATCATCGCCACCGCCACCATGGTCAACACCGCCGGCGCGAAGATGATCGCCTGGTAGAGGCCCCGGGCCTTGATCTTGCGGTCGAGAAGCAGTGCGAGCCCGAGCGCGATGGGCAATTCAATCGCGATGAGCACCAGCGTGTAGTAGACGGTCACCATCGCCGAATTCAGGAAGGCCCTGTCGGAGAACAGGCGAACGTAGTTTCGCAAGCCGATGAAGCGCGGCGGGCTCACGAGGTCCCAGGACGTGAACGACACGTAGATCGCGTTGGCCACCGGATAGAAGACGAACACGCAAAAGAAGAGGACGGCGGGAGCAACCATCATCCAGGCCGTGCCCGGATAATGGTAGTTGCTGCTCCGCCGCCGCTTTCTCGGCAGGGAGAGGCGCTGCGCGACGGCAGCGCCGGTAACCGGCTCAGTCATTGGGTCGATAGCTCCCCGTACAGTATAGCAGACACGGTGCGTGGATTATTCCGCGACGATGTTGTCCACTTCATAGGCGAGGTCCGGCACGACCACGTCCGGCGTCTCGCCATTCGCAGAGATGCGATCGTAGGCTTGGGCGACCGCACTCGCCAACTCGGCGAAACGATGGGTGTTGGGCAGCGGCTTGCCGATTGCGAGGTCTTCGAAGAACGGTTCCGCGTAAGGGAGCGCCTTGACCACTTCGTCGTCGCGAAAGCCTTTCCAGGGGAGGACGAAGTTCGCCTCGCGGAACCAGATGTCGCGGCTTTCCTGGCGTTGCGTCATATAGGCGACGAACTGCCACGCCTGCTTCTGCATCTGGGAGCCCGAACTGACCATGTACACCCATGGATTGAGCCGGGTCGCGGGGGTTCCATCCTTGAACTGCGGCAGGCGCGCGACGCCGTAGACGCCGTCCTTGAAGGTCACGTCGGGATATTTGTTTTCCACGCCGGGTGCCAGCCAGAGACCGGCATTGAGCATCGCGACCCGGCCTGCGCCGAAATCGTCGACCGGAGAGATCGTTGGCGCAAGGCCGAGAGCAGACACCTGATCCTCGCCATGGAATGTGCTGTGCAGGTACTGGAACGCCTCCATGCCGCCGTCATTGTTGAAGCCGTTGGCGGTTCCTTCCGCGTTGAGAAAATCGACGCCCTTCTGCGGCAGCATCGCTCCCCAATAGTAGAAATGCGACGACATGCTGCGCGCCATCCAGCCCCAGCCGGCGCGCGTGACAGTGCCGTTGGAGTCGCGCTGAATGAGTTCCTTGCCCATCTCGGTGACCTCTTCCCACGTCTGGGGTGGGCGCTCCGGATCGAGGCCGGCCTCCGCGAAGAGGTCCTTGCGATAGAACATCGAGATCGAGGCGAGATCCATCGGCATGGCATAGAGCGTGCCGTCGACGATGAAGCCGTCGAGCGAACCCGGTTCGAACGCGTCGATCAGCTCCTCCTGCGAGGAGAAGCCGAACGCCTCGAAATCGACCGGTGCGACGAGGTTTCGATACACATAGTTGGCAAAATTATTGGCGCCGACGGATACGAGGTCGGGTCCCCCGCCGCCGCCGGACCACGCGGTCAGGATTTTCAGCTCATTCTGGTTGGTCTCGAAATTCTCGTGCTGGACCTCGATGCCGGTCTCCGCTGCAAATCCCGGGACCATGGTCTCGTCGACGATCTGCACGCGCGTCGTGTAGTTGTGGCCCCAGTAGACCAACCGCGCCGATTGGGCGAACGCGCGGCGAATGCTGGGCGCGCTGAGCGACATTGCCGCGGTCGACGCTCCAAGGGTCTTGATCAGTGAACGACGTGAAATTCTCATTGTCATCTCCTCTGGTTTTATTTGCTTCTTTGGTCGTCTATCGAATGCGCTATCTGCCCATGGCGTAGCTCAGGCGTCGCGGGTCGGCGGCGCCAGAAAGCACGCCGCTTGCCATGTCCCTTCCAATGGCGC
Organism: Mesorhizobium sp. CAU 1741; assembly: GCF_039839275.1. NCBI lineage: Bacteria > Pseudomonadati > Pseudomonadota > Alphaproteobacteria > Hyphomicrobiales > Phyllobacteriaceae > Mesorhizobium > Mesorhizobium sp. CAU 1741. The sequence goes on from NZ_JBDOQP010000004.1 coordinate 219,907, forward strand.
AGATTCCTCCAGCAAGAGCGGCGCGCTGCGGCCAAGGCTTTGCGTCATGCCCCAGCTCGCGCAGCCTCGGAGCAATGCGATCGCTGAGCGGCTGCTCGACATGCACGACACCGGGTTGCGCGGGATGCGGATCCTCGGTCGCGGGCACGGCGTAGCTGGCCCAGCGCGGCTCTTCGACAGCAGCCTGAAGATCGATGCCGCGATGGAGATGCGCCATCAGGAACTGTAGCATCGCCTGGCTCTGAACCTCGCCGCCGGGCGTGCCGTACGCCATCAATCCGTCGGGCCCGATCATCAATCCGGGATTGGGGGTAAGACGCGGTCGCTTGCCCGGCGCCACACAGTTGGGATCCGCGGCATCGAGCGATGCCTGCAGGCCGCGATCGGATAGGCCGAACCCGAGCCCCGGGACCATCGGCGTGACCATGATCGTGCTGTCGCTGGGGGTCGCCGAGAATGCATTTCCCTGTGCATCCACAACGCAGACATAAGTGGTGTCCGGGCTTCGCATGCCGTCTCTTGGGCTCGTCTCTCCATCCGGCGACGGGCGGTCGGCCGCGAGCCCGGCGGTGCGCTCGGCCGCATGTGCGTCCGACAGAAGCCGGTCCATATCGACATCTATGAAACGCGGGTCGCCATAATGACGGTTGCGGTCGCTGAGTGCGCGTTCGGCAATGCCGATGAGCACGTGATGAAACTCGGCCTCCTGCAGCGCGGCGAGGTCATATCGTTGCGCCATCTTCAACATCTGCAGCAGCGCCGGGCCCTGAGACCATGGCCCACACCCATAGAAGCGGCGCCCTGCGTAGCTCACCGATAGCACCGGCTCTTCCGCCGCTTCGAAGGCAGCCATGTCGGAGGCACGCAGGAAGCCGCCCGCCTCTTTCGAAAAGCGTCCCGCGATCTCGGCGATCTCGCCGCGATAGAAGCATTCCCGCGCTGCGCGGACCGCCCTCTGGCGGCTACCGCCCGCCGCCGTGGCAGCGGCAACCAGGCGTTCTAACGTCTCAGCCAGCGCGGGCTGACGCAGCAGGTGGCCTTCTTCAGGCGCGGTCCCGGAGGGGAGGTAGATGTCAGCGTTTGACCAGCCCTCCCAACGCGGCGCGGCCTGTCTTAGATTGTTGGCGAGGAAATAGTCGACCGGAAACCCGCCACGGGCCAGGTCGATCGCCGGCGCCAGCGCATCCGCCACGGATATCGTGCCGTATAATTCCAATGATTTGAGCCACGCATCGGGCGCTCCAGGAACAACCCAGCGGCCCGGACCGGCAGGTATACGGCCATTGCCGGACGCTTTGACTGCCTCCAGCGTCGCGAGAGCCGGCCATTGGCCGATGCCAGCGATGCTGGTGATGCAGCCGAGGTCGGCGCGGTGGATCATGACGGGCGCGACGCCCCCCAGATTTGCCATGTCCGGCTGGACAACATTGAGCGCGAATCCCGCAGCAACGCCGGCATCCACGGCGTTTCCACCCGCTTCCAGCACCATCAGCGCGGCGTGCGAGGCCAGCGGGTGCCCGGACGACACCATGTGGCGGCTGCCGAGGAGCAGCGGTCGGGAGGTTCGGGCATTGGCAAAACTCATCCAAATTCCCTTGCGCTCAGAAACGGGATGATGCGACAACCGCGATGAAGATCGCCTGGTTGATTTTAATCCATCAATTGGATTTAATCAGCGTCAACGCGGAATTGCAACAAGATTCTGGCGGATCCGCTGAGGAGCATTCATGCTGTTTGGGACAAACCTCGACCGCGCCCAGCGTTTCAATCGTCGGGTCGTGCTTGAAACGATAAGGGTGAACGGCCCCCTGTCCCGAGCCGACGTCGCGAGGCTGACGGGTCTCTCGGCACAGACCGTCACCAACATCATCGATCAGTTCAAGCCGGCCGGGTTGCTCATCGAGAAGCCACGCCGCACCGGCGGGCGCGGACAGCCGCCGATCGATCTGGTGATCAATCCCTCGGCAGCTTTCTCCGTCGGCATCTCGTTCGATCACCAGCGGCTGGTCGTCGTGCTGCTCGATCTCGGCGGCGAGATTCGCGCGGAGGTCCAACTCCCCGTGTCGCAGGCCACGCCTGGCGTCATCCTGCCGCTGGTCGAGGCGGCGGTGAACGAGTTGACCGGCCGCACGCAGGTTTCGCGCGATCTGATATGGGGTGCCGGTATCGTCATGCCGGTGCTCGTGTCGCAGGGCCATCCCACCGCGCTCGGTCCGAGCTCCGTCCCTGACTGGAAGGATTATCCCGTAGAGGAAAAGCTTCGCGAACGCCTGAACCTGCCGGTTTTCCTCGACAACGATGCGACTGCTGCCGCGATCGGAGAGCTGTTGTTCGGCGCGGGCCGACAGTATTCGGATTTCATCTACATCTATCTTGGCGTCGGGGTCGGCGGCGGCATCATCATATCCGGCCGCCCCTACCGTGGTGCGTTCGGCATGTCGGGCGAAATTGGCCATATGATCAGCGTGCCCGGCGGACGTCCCTGCCCTTGTGGCAATCACGGCTGCCTGGAGCGCTACGTTTCCCTTTCGGCCGCCGATGCCGCGTTCCGAGCGGTACCGGAGTCGTTCGGGGCGATCGATCTCGACCAGCTCTTCAAAGGCTTCGAGAACAATGATCCGCATCTGCTGCAATGGCTGGACGATGCAGCGGAGCACCTGCGCAACGCCATCGTGTCGGTCGAGAATCTGTTCGATCCACAGGCCGTCATTCTCGGCGGACCGGTCCCCGAAACTGTGCTCGACGCGCTGATCGAACGCATCGAACCGTCGCTCATCAGCGTCAGCCACAGGCATGACGGCGCGTCCAGCCGTCTCCTGAAAGCTGAAAGCGGGCTCGACAGCCGGGTTCTCGGCGCTGCGTCGCTAGCAATATTCGACTCGATGACGCCGGACTTTTCGGTGCTGCGAAAGGAAGCTGTCGAGGTCGGGTGATCAGCCTTACTGGGCGGCGCGCTGAAAATCGGCGTTGGTGCCCGCGAGCCAGGCGGCTCCAAGAAGGCCGGCCTCGTTTCCGCAGGCTGCCTGCAGGATTTGACAGTTGCGCCCGAGCAGCGGCCAGGTGAGGGGCGGCAAATGCGCCCGGATCGGTTCCAGCAACGCTTCACCCGCCGCCGCTACCCCGCCTCCCAGGATACAGGCTTCCAGGTTCAGGGCATTGATCAGCGGTGCAAACACACCGGCGATGATTTCGCCGATCTCGTCGACGGCACGCGCCGCGGCATCATCTTCATTCAGAACGGCAAAGAGGTCTGGAAGGCTGTCTACCGAACGCCCCGAATGGCGGCGATATCGATCAAGAAACGCGCCAGCACAGGCGAGCGTCTCGAATGGTGCGGGTCGTTCACCTTCGCGGCTCACAACGATGGCACCGATTTCCGGCGGCTCGCCGCGCGAACCGGCAATCACCGATCCGTCGATGAAGACGGCGCCGCCAACGCCAGTACCGATCGTCAGGAGCGCGAAGCGGCGAAGTCCTCTTCCCGAACCGAAGCGAGCCTCGCCCACTGTGGCTGCCATTCCGTCATTCTCGATACGGACAGGCAATCCCGTCGCCGCCTGAAGATGCGCCGCCAGGGATTTTTCGCGCAGTGCGGAGACGTTGGACCCGCCATCCACCAGCATTCCCGATTGCCGGTCGACGAATCCCGGCAGGCACACGCCAATCGCCTGCGCATTCGCGCCGGCTTCGTTGCAAAGAGCATCAACGGTCGCCGAAAGCGAAGCAATCAACCCGTCAAACGACAGCCCGCGATCAAAGGGGATTTGTCGGCGGACGGCGACGACGCCGTCAAGTGTGGTGATACCCGCCTTGATCGCCGTACCACCGATATCGATGCCAACCAGCATTCGCTTACCTCGACAACGTCTTGATCGCCAGCGCCTTCGACAGCCCCGGATAGGTCATGGCCTCCGGAACCATGTGGCGCTCCCTGGCGCATTGCACCGCCAAATACTGGAAAGGGATGCTGGCTAGGATCGTGTCGAGAGGGTTTGCAGCGCGTGCGTCGATCTGCAGCCAGTCGAACGGCGTGGGTGTTGCGGTCAGGTTGAGAAGCACGACCTTCACGTCGCGATCAGACATCACTGCGGCGGTATGCGCGGCAAGATCGCGCCCCTCCTCGTCAGAGGCGATCATGATCACGAGGCTGTTGCGGTCGGTTCCGTGTAGCCGACCGTGCAACAATTCTTCAGGCTCGAAGGCAGCCGTCGCTACGCCGGCGATCTCGGCGATCTTCAGCGACGCTTCCAGCGCCACGCCATAGTGCCGGCCACTGCCGGTAACCACGATGTAGGACGGCAGCGCATTCGAACCCAACAGCGATGATGCGGCGTTCTTCGATGCTTCCAGCACGGCCTCGATTTCGGCGACAGATAGCCGACCGATCTGCTTGCCGGCCAGGCCCGCAGCCAACATGAAACAGGCGGCGATGCTGGCTGTGAACCCCTTTGTCTTGGGCCCGATCGGCTCTTCACCAATCGGAAGCAGGATCATCGGCAACCCGACGGTCGCGATCGGGCTGTCCGGATCGGCGGTTATGACGACCGAACACCATCCCTTGCGGCTTGCCCGTCTGGCGCCTTCGATCGACGTGCTGCTGGTGCCGCTCTGCGACAGGATGACGACCAGCGGCGTGCCGAAGACGTCATCGACGACCTGCAGGAATACGGCCGGATTGATGACTTCGACAGGTTGGCCAACGGCGGCCTGGAGCCAAGGCCGAACGATGCTGAGCGCATTCAGGGAAGACCCCGAGCCGACAAGGAGGATGCGATCATACGCCTCACCATCGTGGCCGGCAGACAGTGCGAGATGCTTGAGGAACGCCGCCACGTCCTGCCGTCTGAACGTTTCCGCGAGGACCTTGCCCTGCTCCGCCATATAGGTTTCGATCGACATCGCCACTCCAGCCGCAACGGCTGCAGTGAGCGATAGCGGCGTCCAAACATTTAATCTACCATCTGGATTTAATAGAGATTCCCCTCTAAGACAAGCTTCAAGATACGCTACCCAGCGAAAACCAGCGGCCTCCGACATGAGCGGTGAAACAGCAATACACCTGCGAAGTGGCAGGCTCACTGCCAGCGTCGCTGCCCAGGGTGCCGAACTGAGAACCTTGACGGTGGCAGGGCAGGAACTGCTCTGGGCTCCCGAAACGGCGCTCTGGGACGGTACGTCCCAGGTTCTGTTCCCGGTTGTTGGCAGGGTCATTGATGACGTCGTTCGCGTCGATGGCCGTGCTTACCCGATGCCCGCGCACGGGTTCGCCCCGACCAGCGTCTTTTCACTTGCGAGCTGCGGCGAGGATTTCTGCATCCTTGAACTCCGCTCCAGCCATGCCACGTGGATTCATTACCCCTACGATTTCCTCCTGCGGCTCGAATACCGTTTGTCGAACGAAGGGCTGTCGATCCATGTAAAGATCCACAATCTTGGCAAAACAGTCATGCCCGCAAGCTTCGGGCTTCATCCGGGCTTTCGCTGGCCGCTGCTACCCGACGTGCCGAAAGAACGACATCTGCTCAGCTTCGATGAATCAGGACCGATCGCCTGCACGCGTCCCGTCGACCGCCTGGTCGGCCCGGACCGCCAGGAATTGGTGCTGGTCCGCCAGGCGCTAAATCTGGCTCCATCGCTGTTCGAGAAAAGCGGGATCGCCCTCCTCGAACTTCAAAAGCGAAGCCTGCGCTATCACACCGACGATGGTCGGGCCGGGATCCGGCTCGCGTTTCCCGAGATGGATCGGGTGATGCTGTGGTCACGTCCGAGCGGCGACTTTCTCTGCATAGAACCTTTGCTCGGCCATGCGGACCCGGTGGGCTTCTCAGGCGAGCTCATGGAAAAACCGGGAATGGCGCATGTTTTGCCCGGTGAAAATTTGGCGCTTTCGGTGACGATCACACCTGAGTTTCCATAATCTACATGCCGACGTTACCGTGAAAGGTCTGCCTTCAGCACAGGCTCTGCGGTCAGCGCGGCGTTGCGATATCCGTCACCCTTCCCGTAGACTGACCTGCCGTCCTTCAACACCAGAAACGTGTCACTCAAGGCAGCGATGTTTCGGGTCGCATCGCCGTCCACGACGAGGACGTCGGCAAGCTTGCCAGTTTCGAGAACTCCAACGAGGTGTGAGACCCCGCATATTTCGGCTGCTGTGCCTGTGGCTGACCGCATCACTTCGACGGGCGACATGCCGGCCTTGACCATCAGGTCCATTTCGTCGGAAAAATCGCCAACAGGATTATAGAGGGTCGTCGCATCCGTGCCGAAGACGATGCGGACGCCCGCGGCAACGGCTGCGCGCAAGCTTTCGATATGCGGCGCGACCAGCGGTTTCGACTTCTCGATCACGAAGGCCGACTCGCCGCCGGCTGGCCCACGGTTGATGATCCTTGGATAGACGGAAATCGTCGGGCACAACGCGACATCACGCTTCAGCATCAGTTCGATCGCCCGGTCATCAAGGAAGACGCCGTGCTCGATCGTGTCGACGCCGGCCTCGACGGCCCGCATGATGCCTTCGTTGGCCAGCGCATGCGCGGCAACCGGCTTGCCGGCGTCATGCGCCACCTCGACCGCGGCGCGTATCTCGTTCATGCTGAGCTGAGCCTGGGTCGGCAACTCGCCCGGTGTCCCTGCCCCGCCGCTCGCCATCACCTTGATGACGTCAGCGCCGAGCTTGATCTGCTGGCGGGCGAGCAGCCTGATGGCGTCCTCACCATCGGCTTCCGCCGAGAGATTGGCCCAGCCATGGCCACCTGTCATACAGATCGCCTTGCCCGCCACGAGATAGCGCGGACCGACGACATAGCCTTCGCTCAACGCCTTTCTGAGTCCGAAAACCGCCCCACTCTGGGCTCCGAGGTCGCGCATCGTGGTAACGCCGGCCCGCAGCGCCGATTGAACGTAGTTCGCGCCCCACAAGGCTGCCGCGCCCTCCGAGAGACGAAGCATCTGCGGCTCGTGAAAGACATGCATGTGCGTGTCGATGATGCCCGGCATCACCGTCTTGCCCGTCGTGTCGACGACATCACCGTCAAATGTGGACGTCAAATCCCGAACCGCGCCCACCCGACCGATCACGCCGTCGAAAATCTCGACAAAGCCGCTGTAGATGACGTCGTCACCACGCCCCGTGTAGACGGTTCCACCCTTAAGAAGCATGCGGCGAGACATCGGCACCAACCCATTTAAATCCATTACCTTGATTTAATTAGGCTGCGAAGGTCCTGTCAATCGAGTTCTGCCTCTTCGAGCCCAACCAAAGAACGTGATTGAAGCGGCCCATGCACTCATTTGGAACTGGCGGGAACGACTTCTGTCCTGTCCCGGCGCAGAAACTCCAGCAAGGCGGAGATCGCCGGGTTCTCCCGGCTGTGAATTGGCGACGCTTGCCGGATGTCCAGCGCGAGTTCGGGGCCATCGAACTGGATCTGCTTGAGCGTGCCGTCCTGAATGTCCTTAAGGACACTGTTTTCGGTCGAGCAGGAAATGCCTACTCCAGCAACGACCAGTTCCCTCAGGAACTGGTGCTCAGTGACCTGTGCAACGAAGGTCACTTTACGAATGCCTGCACTCGCCATGAGCTTGGCCACGGACCGGCCGAACAGCGACGCGGACGCGGCTCCGACGAAGCCGTATTTCTCGATATCCGCCGCCTTCACGTTGCGGCGTTTGGTCAACGGATGGTCAGGCGAAGCGACGAGCAGGAGCCGCTCCTTGCCGACTGCTTCCGAGCCAAGACCCCGTGGCGCATCGTTGCTGAGAAAGCAGCCGATATCGGCGATACCGTTTCGCAGGTCGTTGAGTACCTCTTCCTGGGTGCCGATACGAAGAACGAGATGGAATTCCGGATGGTCGAGCGTAAAGCGGGTTATGTGAGTTTTCAGAACGAAATTCGCGAGCGTCCTCTGACACGCGAACACGACGCGGTGACCTTCCCGGGAACGGATGCTGATGACGTTGGCGTTCATCTCGGTAGCCTCGGCCATCAGTTCCCGGGCATGCACAAGAACACTTTCGCCCAGTTCTGTCAGCACAGGGCGTCGTCCGCGACGCCGTTCGAATATCCGACCACCAACCTGACGCTCGAGCGCGGCGATATGCGCGCTTACCGACGGCTGGGCGATTTCGAGCTTGTTCGCCGCCGCCGCGAAAGTCCCAGTCTCCACGACCGACAGGAATACATGAAAGCGGCGGAACGTCACATTCAGCATGGAGTGGATATATCGTTGATTGGCTATTATTCCAATGCCCTGCGCGACGGGGATAGCGTCTGGCGAGCCGTTGGCTGGCTCATCGAGCTCACTGCGCGCGCGGTTTAGGAGAAACGTGGTTGGACGTCTGCGCAAGGCCCCTCGTCCGCCATTCCAGCCAGATACACGCCATGATTGTGCGCAAACTTCGTTGAGAGTCATGTCGCGACGTGTTCGGGCTAGGCGAGCGCGCCAGACGTAATGCGCAGCAACACGCGGTCGTGCAGCGGGAGCGGGAGCGACACACAGAATATAGCTTACTACCTATCAATAATAGAGCCGGATAGCGGCTTACTTTCCGCGCTGCGCGCGCATAACGTTTCGGATTGGGAGGAGCGTGCCGGAAGGCTGGATGTCATTGTACATCACCGGCCGGGATCGAACACGGGAGGATCAGATGGAACTTATCGACTCGGCGGCCATGGCGTGGTCCGGGCAGGAGGAACGGCACAGAGCCGGGGTTCTCAACTTCAAGACGCTGTTCATTGGACGCGAAGGCAACCCCAACAATTTCCGCTGGGTGCTGTCGCGCACGGACGGCGACTACCGCAGCCCGCATCACAGGCATAATTTCGACCAGATACGCATGTGCCTGTCAGGCATCGCGAGTGTCGCGCCTGGCAAGGACCTTCATGCCGGAGACATTGGTTACTTCCCCGAAGGTACCTATTATGGCCCGCAAGAGGACATCAACCGCCAGAGGACCGGGCTGATCCTGCAAGGCGGCGGCGCAAGCGGGCTCGGCTACATGAGCGCGGCCCAATTGCGCAAGGGGCAGGAAGAACTGGAGAAGGTCGGTACCTTCGCCAAGGGTCGCTTCACACGCAATGGTGAGCCGCCGGAAAACTCGCGGGACTCATACGAGGCGATCTGGGAACATGTATTCGCGCGCCCGATCGATTACCCCGCCGCCCGCTACGAGGAGCCCATCATCATGCGTCCCGGCGCGTTTGCATGGGTCGCGGATCGCGATGCAAAGGGCGTCTCAAGGAAGCATCTCGGCAGCTACACGGAACGCGGGACCACACTGGAGTTGATCCAGATCGGGGCAGGCGAGCAACTGACGTTGGGTTCGCCGAACGCGTTCATGCTCGTGTTCGTGCTGAAGGGCTCGGGGCGCGCAGGAGAGCAGGACTGGCGCGCGGAGACCGCGATGCGCATCGAGGCAGGTGAAACGGCAGACCTGCGCGCGACCGAGAACACCGAGATCTTCGCGATCACGCTACCGCTCCTCGACGGGGTGGCAGCCTGAAAGGCGCGGTGAATACGCACTCGCAGACGTAAAGGGCGTCGGCGATCTGTAAAACGGGAGGAAATACAATGCTCAGAGAACTGACAAGGAGAGCGGCCCTTGCACTGGCCGCCGCAGGGTTTTCGACAATGGTCGTGGGCGCATCCAGCGCCGCAGCGCTTGAAGCGACCGACGTGAAGATCGGCATATCGATCAATGACAGTACCTTCCTGCCGCTCTATCTCGCCGAGGAGGAAGGATACTTCAGCGATGAGGGCCTGAACGTCGAGGTCGTGGTGTTTCGCGGCGGGTCCGATCTCACCCGCGCGCTGGTCGCCGAGGCGGTCAACATTGCGATCGCTGCGCCGACCAGCGTTCTATCGGCCATAACCGCAGGGCAAGATCTCAAGGTATTCTTCGGCGGTTTCAACCACACACCGTTCTACTGGTATGCCGTACCGCCGATCGCCTCCGTCGAGGATGCGAAGGGCAAGCGTTTCGCCATAACCAGGTTCGGGTCATCAACGGACGCTCTCACCCGCTACATGCTGACCAACGCCGGCCTCGATCCCGACGCGGATGTGCAAATCGTCCAGGGCGGCAACTCGCCCGAGCGTCTGACCGCCATGGAAACGGGACAGATCGACGCCACGATCACCTCCTATCCGTTCAACTTCCTTGCCGAGGAGCGCGGCTACAATCTCATCGCCAGCCAGCGCGATGCAATGCCGGACTTCCCGATCCAGTCCGTCTATGCGGCGCAGAGCTACATCGACGGGCATCCTGAAACGATAAAGGCGATGCTGAGGGGCCTGATCCGTGGCATGAAGTTGGCGAAGTCAGACAAGGAACGGGCGATCAAGGCGCTGGTCGACCGTGTCGGTCTCGATGAACGCTATGCCCAAATGGCCTATGACGATCTTATCACCGGGTGGAACGAAGACGGCCTGCTCGCCTCGGAAGAAGGGCTCAAGGCGTTCTTCGACATGGCTATTGCCGTGGGCGACGCGGCGGAGCCGTGGCCGCTGGAGCGGTTCTGGGATGACCGCTTCGTCTCCACCATCGACGAGTGGCGGGACGCTCAATAATACGGCGACAGCGCGCCCCGTCCAAGGACGGGGCGCTGAACGCTGCGGCGCTGCGCGACGCAACGGTGGAGGGCTCCGGTCATCATGAACACGAACACGGCCGCCCCGGCGCGGAGCGAACCGTCACATCGAGGCCGGCGCTCGATGATCATCGGGATGACGTCGGTTGTCCTGTTCCTTCTTGCTTGGCAATTTGCTCCCGTCCTTGGACTGATAAACGGCCGTTTTACGAGCCAACCCAGCGAAGTGGTAAAGACCGCAGCAATAGTGCTCGCCTCCCCCGAATTCTGGATGCACGCACGCATCAGTCTTCTGGAATTCGGGCTCGGCTTCGTGCTCGCCATACTATTCTCCATCCCTCTGGGAATTCTCCTCGGAACGTCGCGTCTGGCGCGGCAACTGCTCGATCCACCTCTCATGGCGCTCTACATCGCCCCGAATATCGTGCTTCTGCCGATCATCATCGTCTGGCTCGGCATAGGCGTCGGCTCCAAGGTGGCGATCGTGTTTCTCGGGGCCATCTTTCCGATCATCGTGAACACCATGGCCGGCATGCGCGAAGCGGACTGGCAACTCATAAGGCTATGCCGCTCGTTTGGTGGCACGCAGCTCGATGTGTTCCGACGTGTACTGTTTCCCAGTTCCCTTCCAGCTATCCTGCTTGGCATCCGACTTGCGGTCGGACGTGCGGTGCTCGGCGTCGTGGTTGCGGAGTTGTATGCGTCACAGGCCGGCATAGGCTACCAGATCACGACTTACGGCCAGTCGATGCGTGTGGACTATCTTCTGGTTTACGTGCTGGCGGTCAGCATATTCGGCTATAGCCTCACCCAGGGAGTGCGCAAGATCGAGGATCGCCTGCAGCGTTGGAGGCCCGTCCGATGATGCGTCTCTACGAACAGTTTCAGGATCTGGTCCTGGGCGTCGCATCACTGCTCGTCCTGGTGGTTGTCTGGCAGCTCGTGGTCGAACTCGGCCTCGTCAATCCATTCTTCGTTTCCAAGCCTACTCTCGTGGCAACGGAAATGGCGTCGCAGTTAAACTCCGGCATTCTCTTGAGACATACGGTTGCAACGCTCCATGCGCTCGTCCTTTCATTCGGGCTTGCTGCAGGCGTCGGGATCGGCCTCGGTCTCCTGGCAGGCTGGTTTCGCGACGTCGAATCCGCACTGGATCCGTTCATCTGGTTCAAGTATTCCGCCCCGACGATCGCATTCTATCCCTTGTTCATCGCCTGGCTTGGCTATGGGTTGCCAACGATCGTCGCCATCGCCTTTCTTTTCGCGCTGACGCCCATTTACGCAAACACCGTCTCGGCCATTCGAAACGTCGACGCGAATCTCGTGCGCGCAGCGCGCTCGTTCGGAGCGCGCCCTCACGACATATTCCTGCGAGTTGCCATACCGGGCTCGATACCGATGATCGTGGCCGGGCTCAGGCTCGGCGTCGGCCGTGCCCTCACCGGCGTCGTCGTTGCGGAACTGTTCGGTTCGACGGAGGGCCTGGGATATGCGGTCGGCTTCTATGGACAGAAGCTCCAGACGACACCGATGATGGTAATCATCGTGGTGGTTGTGATCCTCGGTGTCCTCCTCACCCAGCTCCTGTCGCGCTTCGAAGCTGCCACGAGTTTCTGGAGAACGGGATCCTGACCATGAACGCACGCGTCTCCGTCGTTACCGGAGCCGGACAGGGAATCGGCCGCGCCATAGCACTGCGGCTTGCACAACGAGGCGACCACGTCGCAATCGCTGAGCTCGACGCGACGGCGGCCGAGCGCGTCGCGACCGAAATCCGAACCGCCGGTGGCAGCGCCAGCGCCCATGAGACCGACGTCGTAGAGTCCGCATCGGTCGACGCAGCGATGAACGCCATTGCCACCCGCTGGGGCCCACCGCTCATTCTGGTCAACAGCGCACGCTGGACCCAGCTAAAGCCCACGCCGCTGCGCGAGATCACGGATGCCGACTGGCGCAAGGCCATGGACGTCAACGTCACGGGAGCGTTCCACTGCGCGCGCGCCGCATCGCGGTTCATGGTCGAGGCTGGCTGGGGCCGCATCGTCAATCTATCTTCCTCGACCATCCATCGGCCTCCGGGTCGACCCTATGTCCACTACATAACGACCAAGGCAGCACTGGTGGGAATGACACGCGCGCTCGCCAGGGAGCTGGGCGTCGCGGGCATCACCGTCAACGTGATCCTTCCCGGTTCGATCGAGACGGAAGTGACACGCCACATCACGACCGAGGAGAGGGAGCGCAGGGCGCGCGCCACCCAGGCGATCCCGCGTGTCATAAAGACTGAGGACGTCGTCGAAGCCGTTGTTTTCCTGACGGGAGACGGCAGCGACTTCATCACCGGGCAGTCGCTGGCTGTCGACGGCGGGTTCAGCTTTTCCTGAGCCGAAGGGCCGCCCCTTACACCGCTTCGCGAACGAGTTGCATCGCCGCCATGTCGTCATGCAAATGCCGGCGCAGGCGCTTGCGATATTCGACGAATTGCGGGCTGTCGACGATCTCGCCGTTCCGTGGACGGGGCAGATCGATCTGCATGACGTCTTTGATGTGACCCGGATTTCTTCCCATGACGACCACCTTGTCGGCAAGCAGGATCGCCTCATCAATGTCGTGCGTGACGAACAGCGCCGTCTTGCGGTCGCGTTCCCAGATGAACAGCAACTCTTCTCCCATGATTTCACGCGTCTGGGCGTCGAGAGCACCGAATGGTTCGTCCATAAGCAGAACTGTCGGGTCAACCGCCAGCGCGCGCGCGATGTTTACCCGCTGGCGCATGCCCCCAGAGAGTTGGTGCGGATAGTAGTCCGAAAACTGCTCCAGCCCGACAAGCTTGATGAAGCGCATCGCTCGTTCGGTGATGTCATCCTTCTTCCAGCGACGCATCTGAAGCCCAAACCGCACATTGGCCAGCACGGTGCTCCACGGCATTAGTGACGGTTCCTGGAAGACGACGGAACGATCCTGTCCAGGTCCATCGACATCCCGGCCCTCGATTGATATTCGGCCACCCGCAATCTTGACCAAGCCCGCAATCGCAAGCAGCAGTGTGCTCTTGCCGCACCCGCTCGACCCGACGATGGTGACGAATTCTCCCTTTTCCACGGCAAGCGAGACGCTATCGACGGCCTTGAATACCCCGTCGCTCTTCGGCAGTTTATATTCGATCGTCAGGTCGCTGACGTCAATCTGGGCCATAACTCATCCTGTCCGGTGCGCGCAGCACCCGCCTCCGCATGCCCCCAGCCATCAACAAGAATGGCGAATGGCGTCTTGAGCTGCCAATCTCCATCCCGGCGCTCGCCTTCGATAATGCAATCAGCAAGCCTGAGGTGCAATTGGTCGGATGGCTACAGGAAATATAGCCATTAAGCTATTTCTGTATCTGTTGGCTAACCCGCCGGGCTTCCGCACGCAACCATGGCTGTTGCGTGCGCGAAGCGGTTAGTTGCGGCATCGGCCAGGGCCGGGACGAATCCCGCACCAGCGCTAATCGAGGATTCTTCGGTGGGCATGGCCAAGGTGAAGACGCGCGCGCGCCTGCCGCATTTCATCGACTTCCTTCAGCCGCCAGGACGGCCGGTCAATTGCCGCATGTTGGGAGATAGGATCTCGTCGGAGATGTGGATGTCGAGCAGCAGCGCCTTGCCCGATGCCTGAAAGCGCCCGATACCGGCGACGAGGTCGGAGATGCTGGTGACGGTCTCGCCTTCGATGCCGAAACCGCGAGCGATGGCGGCCATGTCCCCGCGTCCAAAGAAGGCGCCGTCCTCCGCCAGCCCCTCATGCCGCATCTTGTGCAGTTCAGACCCGTAGCCGCCGTCATTGAACACGCATATCAGGATGTTCAGGCCGTGCCTGCGGATCGTCTCGAGTTCCTGCGCGTGCATCATGAGGCTGCCGTCGCCTTCGGTCAGCACGATCTTCGCACCTGCACGCGCAGTGGCCACTCCGATCGCATATGAGATGCCGTCTCCGATCACGCCAAACTCGCGTATGGCGTGGAATTTGCCCGGTCCGCGGCCGCGCAGGTTTGAATAGAAGAAGCTGCTGTGTCCGGCTCCGCTGACAAGCTCCCAGTCCAGAGGAATGGAGCGCTCCAGTTCGGCCGCCACGGCTCGCGGATCCAGGCCGTCCGCAGGGGTTGCTGGCTCGCCGTCTGGTGCTTCCTCGACCGCGCGGCGTACGACATCGTCGCTGCGCCAGTCTGCTGCGGGCCGTGCGGCGACGACACTGCTCTCCAGCACCTCGGCACCCGCGCGTGCATCCGCCCGCACGTAGAGGTCGGCGACACGGCCGCCCTGGTTCTTGCCGAGAGGCTCGGTGTCTATCTGGATGACCTTGGCCTGGTTGAACATCCGCCCGCCCATGCTCGCATGGGAAGCGAGACTTGCGCCGACCAGAATGACCAGATCCGCCTCGGCGAACTTCTCACGCGCCAGTCGAGAGGAAAATCCACCGACAATGCCGATAGAATAGGGGCTAGCGTCAAAGAGTCCGCGCGCCGGAAGCGTGGTCGCCATGAGAGCACCACACGCATCCGCGAGCCTGATGCAGGCGTTGATGGCCTCGGAGGACAGCACACCGCGCCCGCCAAGCACGATGATACGATCTGCATTGCGAACCATTTCTGCCGCGCGCCCGACGAAGGTCGGATCAGGGTGCATGCGCCCGACCTCCGGCAAAAGCCCGGCTGACGGCGAGTAGCTGGCGCCCGAAGGCAGCGGCCGCTTCTGCAGGTCATAGGGAACGCCGATGACGACGGGGCAGCGGTCGCGCATGGCAGTCAGGAAAGCGTCCTGCAGATCGCTCAGCAGTCTTGCGGGACTGGCGGCAGAAATATAGCGCGCACCCGATGCTCTCACATACGCCCCCTGGTCGATCGACTGTGCGTGGAAAGGCGCCTCTGCCGGCGTTTCGCCCGCAAAGACCACCAAAGGGATCCGCGCGCGCGCCGCGACCGTCAATGCGGTGGATATCTGCGTGATACCGGGTCCGCAGGTGACCGATGCGACACCCAGCCGGCCCGATGCGCGTGCGTAGCCCATCGCCATGGCGACCGCGCACTGTTCGTGGCGCGCATAGATCATTCTCATCTCCGGACGCTCCGCCAGCGCCGCACAGACATTCATGTTGCCGTCGCCGAGCAGCGCGAAGCAGGCCTCGACGCCCTCGGCCCCAAAAGCCTCGGCTATCCTGCGATAGGCGGGGAGCGTCTGTGTCTCGGCTTTCGTGGATGCAGACAGGGTCAATCCTCCTCGACCAGAGCTTCCTCACGCACTTTGCGGAAGCTGGATGACAGCACCGAAGCGAGTAGCCCGGCTGCCGCGACCAGGATGATGAGGCTGGTCGGCGAGGTGATGAAGACCATCGGATCGCCTTGCGACAACAGCATGGCCCTTCGCAAGTATTCTTCCATCAGCGGCCCGAGGATCAGCGCCAGGAGCATCGGCGCCGGCTCCAGGTGGAGCTTGCGGAAGACGTATCCAAGAAAACCGAACAGCGCCATCGCCAACACGTCGAACGTATTGTTCGAAAGGCTGAATGCGCCGATTGCGCAGAACACGCAGATGACGGGGAAGAGGTACTGGTAGGGAATGGTGATCATGCGCGCCCACATGCCGACCAACGGTAGATTGAGGACAAGCAGCATGAGATTGCCGATCCACATCGACACGATCAAACCCCAGAAAAGCCCCGGCTGCTCGCTGATGATATTCGGCCCCGGCTGTATGCCCTGAATGATCAGCGCGCCCAGCATCAACGCCATAGTCGCACTGCCGGGAAGTCCGAGCGTGAGCGTGGGAATGAAGGCGGTCTGCGCCGAGGCATTGTTGGCCGCCTCTGGCGCGGCGACACCCTCGATCGCGCCGTGCCCGAACTGGTCGGCGTTGGGCGATATCCTCTTCTCCAGTGCATAGGATGAAAAGGAAGCGAGCAGCGCGCCGGCACCGGGCAGCACACCCAGCACCGCACCCAGTCCGGTGCCGCGGACGATCGGCCAGGAGATGCGGCGCCAGTCCTCCCGTGTCAGGAACTTGCTCTTCACCGAGGCTATGGCGGCCGGTCGCCCCAGCTCGTTGTCCAGACTGGCCAGCACTTCGCCGATTCCGAACACGCCGGTCGCGACAACGACGAAATTGACGCCGTCCAGCAGGTTGATGTTGCCGAACGTAAAGCGTGCCGCACCCGAGCTGACATCGACGCCGACGAAGCCAAGCAGCAGGCCAAGCAGGATCATGCCGATCGCCCGCAGCAACGAGCCGCTCGCGAGCACGATGGACGCTACGAAACCAAGAAGTATCAGCGAGAAGTATTCTGCCGGCCCGAACTGCAGCGCCATGACCGCGAGCGGTGGGGCGAGAAGCGAGATGAACAGCGTGCCGACGGTTCCAGCAAAGAAACTGCCGACGGCCGCCGCTGCAAGCGCCTGACCGGCCCGCCCCTGCTTGGCCATGGCGTGACCGTCGAGCGTGGTCACGATCGAGGAGGCCTCCCCCGGCAGATTCACCAGGATGGCGGTGGTCGATCCGCCATATTGCGAGCCGTAGAAAATTCCTGCCAGCATGATCAGGGCGGTATCGGCCTCGAGCCCGTAGGTAAAGGGCAGCAGCATTGATATGGTGGCGATCGGCCCGAGGCCCGGGAGCACACCGACCGCTGTACCCAGCAACACGCCCAGGAAACAGTAGGTCAGGTTGGTGAGCGAGGTCGCGACCTCGAATCCAAGCACCAGATGGCTGATGGTATCCATTTGCCTCTATCCACCCGCTAATTGAACAGAAGCGGCTGAAGCCAGCTCCCGATGACCGGCATGGGCAGGCCGAGAAGAACGCTGAATGTCCCTGCGCATGCCGCCGAGAACACGATGGCACCAAGGATGGGGAGAGGAGTGAAGCGAAACCGCGCGCTTCCCGCTGCCGAGCACATGAGTGTAAGCAGCACCGCGAGGAAGCTGCCAAGGCCCTCGACCGTCATGCCGAAGACGACGATGCTCGCCAGAACCATCACCGTCGAGCGCAATCTGAGCCCCGTCACCGGGACGTCGGCAACGAAGCGAGACCTCAACAGCAGGGCTATGCCGACCAACACGAGAAGACCGGAAACCATCACGGGGGCATAGCCTGGGCCCATGCTCCGCGCGGTACCGATGAAATAGCCGGATGCAACGAAAAGCGAAATTGATCCGATGGCGGTCAGGACTGCCCCGGACGCCGCATCCTGCGAGACTTTCATCACGATAGACTTCCTTCTGCACGCAGTTCGTTGATGCAGGGCGCGCGGGTGCAGTCGCGACGCACGCGCCCTGAACCGGTGCTACTGCCTGGCAACGACGCCTGCATCTACCAGCGACTGAATGGCTTCGATCTCGTTGTCGATCGCCGTGGCGAGGTCGGCAGGAGATCCGCCGATCGGGTTGACGTCCCGTTGGAGAAGCTTTTCCTCCCCTTCGGGAGACGTCGCCCATGCGGCAATGGCATCGGAAATCTTCTGGGCGACGTCCTCGGGCATTCCCGCCGGCCCGACGCAGCCGTACCACAGCGTGGCCTGGAACCCTTCGAGCCCCTGTTCTGCGATGGTCGGCACGTCCGGCAGCGATGCCAGTCGTTGGGACGCCGTGATGCCGAGCGCCTTGAGGCTGCCTTCCTTTACATGCGGCACATATGTGCCGGAGGTGTCGATGGCGAGCATGATGTGCCCTCCAAGCAGGTCCGCCAGAAGCGGCGCTGAACCGCGGTAGGGCGCATAGGTGACTTCGATACCCGCAGCCTGCGCAAACAGTGCCGCGGCGATGTGACCTTTCGCCCCCAGGCCGGCATTGCCGATAGCCAGGCTGCCCGGATTCTCCTTCGCATACTCGATGACATCCTGCACCGAGTTCATCGGAACGTCCTTGCCGCCCAGCATGACCAGGGGCGTCTCGGCAATCAGCGAGATCGGCGAGAAATCCGTCTGTGGGTCATAGGCAAGGCCTGCCTGGATCGCCTTGTTGGCGGCCAGCGGCGCGCTTCCGCCGACCAGGATCGTATAGCCATCCGGTGCGGAGCGCGCGACTTCGCCAGCGCCGATCGAGCCTGCGGCACCGCCACGGTTCTCGACCACGGTGGTCTGCGAAAGGCCCGCCGAGATTGCATCGGCGACAAGGCGCCCGATTGCGTCGCTGCCACCGCCTGCCGGGTATGGCACGACAAGGGTGATCGGCTTGGAGGGAAAGGTATCGCTCCAAGACACGTTCGTCGTTATGGCGAGGCCGGCTGCGCCGGTTGCCGCGAGAAATCCACGTCTGCTGACTGTTTTCATTTTTTCCTCCCGTTCGAATTTACATTGTCACGAGGCTCCGATGCGGCCGCAGGAAGGTGCTAACCAGGGCGGCCACATCATTCGCCTTCTCCCACCCCAGACAGAAGCGTCCGTCAGGGATGATCTCGATGGCATCCAACCGGCGTATACGTTCTCGGTATTCGTGGATGATGCCGGCATAGTGGAAGTGCTCGCCCATCAGCAGGAGCACCGGACCCTCGATACGCTTCAGTCCCTCGCCCACATCATAGGCGTTGAGCGCATCCAGGGCTTGCCAGCGGTGCCGACCGCACTGGATCTGCGCCAGATTTATGCGGTCCATCCAGTCCTGAGTGGGATGAAGCGGCGCATGCGCCGGGTCCGTCTCCAGCATAAAGTCCAGCGTGCGCGTCAGCGGAAACCCGCTCGCGTCGCTTGGGCGGAACGTCTGCTTGAGGGGTGCATGGGTGGTGTCCGCCTGCTTCCGGTTCTTGTAGAACGGGCAGTTCAGCAGGATCACAGCAGGGATGTGCTCAGCATGGCTGCCTCCAAGTTCGGTGGCTACCGCCGCACCAGTCGCCTCGCCGAGCGCCACTGCCTTGGTGATGCCGAGACGGTCCAGCACCTGCACGATGCATTCGGCGTAGTCGCCGATGGTCGGCTGAAAAGGGATATGGTCAGACATGCCGTGGCTGGGGTAGTCCACCGCGATCGACGTGAAGTCGGGCGCCAGCTCGCGCATCAGCTCGGCATAGAGGTCGGACGACTGTTGGTTGATATGCGCCATCACGATCGCGGGCCCGTGGCCGCAGATACGAACGTGTATCTGCCCGAAATCGGTGTCCACCAGTTGGCGGCGGATCGTCACGAGCGCGCCTTTGTCGGCGATCTCAGGCTGAGGAACCTTGCCAATTGGACTATCCATCATATCGTCCCATTGTCGGCACCGAGCCGTGGCGCGATATGGGTGAAGCCGGGCCTCTTGCCGTCAAAGGACAGCGGCAGCCCGACCAGCGTAAGATCCTCGCCCTCGAAGCTCTGCAGGATGTTCAGGGCTTCGACCTGCTGGTCATTCACGACTTCCGGGATCGACTGCACCGGCGCGCACGGCACCGCCGCGTCGCGCAGCTTTTCCAGCCAGGCCGCAACGGTGCCGCGGTCCAGTATTTCCTGGATCAGGCACACCACCTCGGTCCGATTCTTGAGACGGTCGCGGTTCTTCGCGTAGCGCGGATCTTGAGCCCATTCCGGATGCCCGAGCACCTTTGCCAGCTTGGCGAAGAGGCGGTCGTTGCCGGCACACACGACCAGGCTTCCATCACTTGCCTCGAAGGTCTGGTATGGAACCATGTTGGTGTAGGCGCTGCCCTGCCGCACAGGCTCGGCGCCGGTGTTGACGTAGTTGTTTATCGCCGAGGCCGACCACGACAGCGCGGTTTCCAGCAGCGAGGCGTTCACGATCATGCCCTTGCCCGTACGATCGCGCTGGCGAAGTGCCGCCAGGATACCGATGGCCGCCCACATACCGGTGCCCAAGTCGCAGATCGAGGATCCGACGCGAACCGGCGGCCGGTCCGGAAAGCCGTTGATGCTGGCCAGTCCACTGTAGGACTGCACGATCGACTCGTAGCCGGGCGCCAGTTCCATGGGGCCTTTGTGGCCGAATGCGGAAATCTGGCAGTACACCAGGCGGGGGAACTGCTTGAGCAGGGTTTCCCCATCGAACCCGAGCGACCTGACGACGTCGGGGCGCTGGTTGTGGATGAACACATCCGACTCCGCGAGCAGTCTGTTCAGAACCGCAATGCCATCCTGGCTCTTCAGATCGAGCGCCATCGACTTCTTGCCACGGTTGAGTTCGAGGAACGTCATGGAGTCACCGTGCAGGTAAGCTGGACCCGTGGTCCGGCCGTCATCGCCGCCGTCCGGCTTCTCGATCTTGACGACCTCTGCGCCAAGGTCGCTGAGGATGACGCCCCCGAACGGCCCTGCGATCACCTGTGAGAATTCTACGATTTTCAGTCCGGCAAGAAGCACTGTCAAACTCCGTTCCGAGGGACGAAACGAGGCACCGCGACGCCACCGTCCCGCTCGATCTTCAAGGTCAGCGGCTGATCGACGCTGAGATGCTCGGGATCATCCACGCCGACGATGTTGGTGATCATCCGCGGACCTTCCTCCAGCTCCGCGATGGCAACCGTGTAGGGCAAGCGGTCGGCGAAGCTGGCGTTGAACGCACGGTGGTAGACGACCCAGCTTACGAGCCGCGCGTTTCCCGAAGCCGGCCGCCAGTCCGTATCGGCCGACAGACATGCCGGACATTCGCTGCGAGCAGGGAGCCACGCGTTCGCGCAAGCACGACAGCACTGGAAGACGAGGTGGCCCTTTTCCACCGCCTCCCAAAAGGGGCGCGACAACTCGTCGACAGGAGCCGGCGGCAGTGGAGCAACCGCCGTCATGATGCCTGTCCAAGTATCATCGTGGCGTGCGACTGCATGATCCCGCCCTGGTTGCTGACGATGCATGTGCGAGCGCCTGGAACCTGCGACACCGCATCTCCACGCATCTGGCGCACGCCCTCGAGCACCAACTGCATTCCCGGCATTCCGGTCTCCGACAGCAACCCGCCTGCGGTGTTCATTGGCAGTCTCCCCCCGATCTCGATCGCGCCATCGCGCACGAAGCTGCCGCCTTGGCCCTTCCCGCAGAATCCGTAATCCTCGAGCGTGATGAGCGCGGTGATGGTGAAGCAGTCATAGATCTGCGCCACGTCGATATCGTCGGCGGTCAAGCCGGCCATACGGAAAGCCTGCTGACCGGACGCCACTGCAGAACTCGTCGAAAGATCCGGCCGCAGACTGACGTCCCATGCGCTGTGGCTCTGCCCGAGGCCGAGGATGGGCACCGCGTTATGCACCCCCGCCGCCCTGGCTCGGCCCTCGCTCATCAGAACGACCGCCGCGGCTCCGTCGCTGATCAATGCGCAGTCGTGGCGGCGGAACGGACTCACCACGAACTCCGATGCCATGTATTCGTCCAGTGTCAGCGGCTTTCTGAGCTGAGCCGCAGGATTTGCCGCGCCATGCCGCCTGCAGGCGACGGCAATGGCACCCAGATCTTCGGCGCGGGTGCCGTAGTCGCCCATGTGACGGCGAGCCAGCATTGCGTAGGCAGGGGGTACGCCGTACCAACCGAATATGCCGCCTCCGCCGCGCTCGCGCTCATAGCTCGCGCGGCTGCCCGAGCGTGGGTTGTCAGCAAAGGTGACGACCGCGATCTCGCAATCACCGTTCCGAATCGCGAGATCCGCCATGCGGATCATGGCGACATTGCCTGCGCCTGCCGCGTCCCATGTGCCACAGACTGCAGGCTGCAGCGCCATCGCCTCGGCCAGCTTATGGGCGTACATTTTCTCGCTGCTGGATGTCGGCCCCTTAACGAACAGGGCATCGACCGCGTCCTTTTCGATGCCGGCATCGGCCAGCGCGCCACGTATCGCCTCGATGTTGAGGGAGATCGTCGAGCGGTCGGGCAAGGCGCCGAACGGTGTCTCGCCGATCCCGGCTATGACGGTGCGCCCGCTCATCGCCCGGTAAACCTGGGCTGCCGCTTTTCGGCGAATGCCCGCGGACCTTCCTTGGCATCCTCGGAGGACCGCAGGATACGCGCGACGACCTGTTCGAGCCGCAAGCCGGTCGCGAGGTCGAGATCGCGGCTGCGCAACGCCAGTTCTTTTGCCGCCTGGAGCGCCAGCGGCGCGTTCGCCGCAATTCTGACGGCATATTCCTTGGCCGCATCGAGGGCAGTGCCGGCCGGAACGATCTTGTTGATCAGCCCCCAGCGCTCGGCCGTCTCGACCGAAATCGCGTCGCCGGTAAGAAGCATTTCCATGGCGATCGCGTGCGGCAATTGGCTAATGAGCCTCTGCGTCCCGCCATTGGCTGGGATCAGCCCGCGTTTTACCTCGGCAACGCTGAAGGTCGACGTTTCGTCGGCAACGCGAATGTCGGTTGCCAGCATGAGCGTCATGCCGCCGCCCAGGCAGTAGCCGCCAATGGCCGAGATGACCGGCTTCCAGACCTCCAGTCCCCGATTGAGGAGCTGCCCCTTTTGCGTCAGCCACAGGTCAGACAGCGGCTCCCCGCCGGAAAAGCGGGACTTGAGATCCGCCCCGACAGTGAACGCCTTGCCCCCGGCGCCGGTAACGATAGCGACACGGATCCCGTCATCGTCTCGCACACGCTGCCAGACGTCCGACAGCGCCGCATAGTGCTCGCTGTCCATTGCGTTCATTCGCTCTGGGCGATTGATCGTGACGGTCGCGACACTGTCCTCGATTGTCAGGTCGATCGACATTCAGTGGCTCCTTCTGCCCAGGAGGCTGCGCGCGATCACCATGCGTTGCACTTCGGAGGGACCTTCGCCGATCCGCCGAATGCGGCTTTCACGATACCAGCGCTCCAGCGGCATCTCGAGCGAGACGCCCAGCCCGCCGAAGATCTGCATGCATCGGTCCACGACCCTGCCAGCCGCCTCCGTTGCAACCAGTTTGGCGATTGAAGCTTCGGTCTTGAAATCCTCGCCCGCATCGCCGCGCGCAGCGGCGTCGAAGACGAAGTTGCGGGCCGAACGGATGTCGAGTTCATTGTCGACGATCATCCACTGAATCGCCTGCTTGTCGGCCAGCACCGATCCAAACGTCTTGCGCTCGTTCGCCCAGGGAATGACGAGGTTCTGGGCAGCCTGCGCCGTGCCCACCGAGATCGCGGCGTAAGGTATGCGCTGGCTGACGAGGAACCGATCGGCCAGGCGGAAGCCGCCGCCCTCTTCGCCGATGCGGTTCTCGACGGGGATTTCCACGTCCTCGAAGATCACCTCGTAGGGCGAGTAGCGTCGGATCACCGGAATTTCGCGGAAGGAAAGCCCCTTTGACGGTATGTCGACGATCAGGCACGTGATGGCGTCGCGCTCGCCCTTCTCGCCGGTGCGCACATAGACGATGCCCCAGTCGCAGTTCTTTGCGTTCGTTATCCAGAGCTTCGCGCCATTGACGACATAGCGGTCGCCCTTGCGCACCGCGCGGCACTCGATGGCCCGTGCTGGGTCCGAGCCGCCCGACGCCTCGCTAATCGCCACAAACCCGCGTGCGTTTCCCTCTACGGCGGGGACACCGTAGCGCTGGATCTGGTCGGGGGTGCCCTTGAAGATGATGCTCGGCGGGTCGACCCCGAACGCGCCGCAGGCCGGCACATAGGCACCCATGCGGCACTGGGCTGCTTCTTCAGAGATGATCGCCCTCTGGACCAGGTCGAGCCCGGCACCGCCATGTTCGGCCGGTGTATTGATCATCCACAGTCCCAGCGCCTTCGCCTTGCGCTGCAACTCGGCAAGCTCGGCCGCGCCCAGGCGGGTCGCGTCATGCTCCAGCCGGTCTTCGACCGGGCGCACCTCGCTGGCCATGAACCGCTGGACGGTATCGCGCAGCATGCGATGCTCATCCGACAAGCCGTACGCCCCGAAGTGACTCATTTGCGAAAACTCATGTAAGATGACTTTCCTACTTGTTCTATTATGTAGAACATGATACCGATATTTAGGATATCGTTGCACTTCACTATGGTCAAGCCATGAAAACTGGTCGGGAGGTCCAATGGATGCCACCCTCATAAAAGGTCTTAAGGTCTTGGAAGCGTTGGCGGATTCAGACCGCCCGCAAAGCGTTACCGCACTCAGCCAGCGGCTTGACCTGCCGAAAAGCAATATCCACCGCACGCTCGCGACCCTGGTCGAGACAGGCTACGCCCAGCGCCATGAGGACTTGCGGCGCTACTCGGCCACGCTCCGGACATGGGAAGTCGGGGCCAATGTGATCTCGCGCAACTTTCTAAGACGCGCCTCGCTGCCGTTCCTGCGGATGCTCCATCAGGAAACGCACGAGACGGTCTACCTGGCGGTCGCCGACGGCACTGACGTGCTTTATCTGGAGAAGATCGACGCCCTCTACCCTCTGGTGAAGAGCATCCGCATCGGACAGCGTATTCCGGCCATATTCCCCGCCTCCGGTCTGGCTTTGCTGGCTCATCTGCCAGACGCGGAACAGCGGGTTCGAGTCTGTGCCGAGGCGAGCCGACATGTTCGACCGTGCGATCCGGATGCAATTCTGGATGCGCTTGCCGAGGTGCGGTCACAAGGCTACGCCTGCACGCTTAGCGGATGGAACCAGGGCGCCACCAGCATAGCGGTGCCGATCCTGCGTCCCGGCTCCGCCCCCATGGGCTCGATTGGGATCGCCGGCCCCGCCGAGCGACTAACCGACGAGGTCGTGGCGAAATGCATCGTCACGATACGAAACTGCGCACTGCAAATCGCCGATCTGGTTGGGGACGACATCCCCTAACGGTCGAGGCGGGCACGGAACGGTTTCACACGCCGCATCGAATGACCCCACCCCGGCCGCTTAGGTAGACGTTGCGGGCAGTCTACGCTTCTGCTCGTTTCTCTATCGCTCGATCGCGACAATTACCTCGATCTCGACGGTTATGTTTCCCGGGAGTGACCCCATTCCCACCGCCGAGCGGGCGTGGTGGCCACGTTGGCCGAACACCTCGATGAAGAGATCGGAACAGCCGTTGATGACCAATGGGTGATCGGCAAAGTCCGGCGTCGCGTTGACCATCCCGAAGAGCTTGACGATCCGCTTGACCCGGCGAAGATCGCCGAGAGACGCCTGCATGACCGCAAGAAGGTTGATCCCGGTCAGCCGCGCATGGGCGTAAGCGTCTTCCACCGAGACATCGAGACCAACCTTTCCAATATGTAGATGGCCATCGCTTTCTCGCGGTCCCTGGCCGGACAGAAACAGGAGGTCGCCCTCCAGGACGTGAGTCAGGAAATTCGCGATTGGCGGCGGCGGCGGCGGCACGACGATACCCAGCCTTGAGAGACGGTCCGCCGGTGCGTCCGTCTCCGGCGCGTCGTGGTCTGCGATGGTCATGCTGTACTCCATTCACGATACTTTCCGCGCGCTTCACTCGGCATGATGGCACGCTGCCTCGGCGCCCGAGGCGACGCGGCGCAACAGAGGCCGTTCCACGCTGCAGACGTTCGTGGCTATCGGGCATCTGGGATGAAACGCGCAGCCGGTGGGCGGGTTGAGCGGGCTCGGCACTTCGCCGCGCGGTACCCTGACCCTGGCGTGCCGGCGCGCCGGATCGGGCCGGGGCACCGCTTCCATCAACGTGCGCGTATAGGGATGGCTGGGCTGCCGGTAGACGGCGGTCGTATCGCCGATCTCAACGATGCCCCCGAGATACATCACCGCCACCCGGTCGCTGATGTGCTGCACGACGCCGAGATCGTGTGCCACGAACAGATAGGCGAGGCCGAACTCCTTCTGGATATCGGCCATGAGGTTGACCACCTGCGCCTGGATCGACACGTCGAGCGCCGACACCGGCTCGTCGGCAACGATCAGCGACGGGTTGAGCGCGAGGGCACGGGCGATCGCCAACCTCTGACGTTGCCCACCGGAGAATTTCGAAGGCACGTTGGTCATCTGGTCGGGACGCAGGCCGACGCGCTTGAAGAGCTGGGCAACCCTCGCCTTGCGTTCGGTCTTGTTGCCAACGCCATGAACGATCAGCGGCTCTTCGACGATATCGCCGGCGCGCTGGCGCGGGTCCAGCGATCCATTGGGATCCTGGAAGATCATCTGTACCTTGCGCCGCATCGGGCGCATCGCGCCATGCGAGGCGTGGGTGATGTCTTCGCCTTCCAGCAGCACCTCTCCGTCGTCGGGCTCGAGCAGCCGCACGATCATCTTGCCGACGGTCGACTTGCCGCAACCGGATTCACCCACGAGGCCCAGAGTCTCGCCATGTGCGATCGACAGGGAGACGCCATCCACCGCGTGAACCGCCGCACTTCCGCCGCCCATGCCTCGCGGCACGATGAACCGTTTCGAGATGTTGCGCACGTCCAGAAGCAGGGTCATTGCGGCGCCCCCAGCGGATACCAGCATGCAGCCATGTGGCCAGGCGCGACGTTCTCCAGCGGTGGCCGCTGGGACGTGCACTTCTGCCCGGCACGCGGGCAACGTGGCGCAAAGGCACAGCCAGGCGGCAGCGCCCAGAGCGCGGGTACCGTGCCGGCAATCTCCGGCAGGCGTCCGCGTGCGCCGGGCACTGCCTCTTCAGACAGATGCGGGATCGATCCAAGCAGGCCGTGTGTATAGGGGTGGCGCGGCGCGGCAAACAATTGCTCTGTCGTGGTCTCCTCAACGATGCGGCCGGCATACATCACCGCGACACGGTCCGCCGTCTCGGCGACAACCGCCAGATCATGGGTGATCAGGATCGTGGCCGCGCCAACCGAGGCCTGGAGGTCGCGAAAGGTTTCCAGGATCTGGGCCTGCGTGGTGACATCCAGCGCCGTCGTCGGCTCGTCGGCGATCAGCACGTCGGGGTCGCACGCAAGCGCCAGGGCTATGACGACACGCTGGCGCATGCCACCGGACATCTGGTGCGGATAGTCGTCAAACCGCCGCTTGGGGTCGGGGATGCGAACCCGCTCAAAGAGTTCTTCGACCCGATTGCGCGCGGAGGCGGCATTGAGCCCCTGATGCAGCCGCAGGACTTCGGCCACCTGAGGGCCGACGCGGATCGACGGGTTGAGTGAGGTCATCGGCTCCTGAAAGATCAAGCCGATGCGATTGCCCCTGACCTTGCGCAGCTCCGCCTCGCCCGCGCTGGCGAGATCGATCCCGTCGAACATGATCCGGCCGGCGGTAATCTCCGCCACCGGTTCGGGCAGCAGCCTCATGATCGCCATCGCCGTCATGCTCTTGCCGGAACCGGACTCGCCCACCAGCGCCAGCACCTCGTTGCGCGACACACGGAAATTCAGGTCGCTGACGGCCTCGAAGGTGCGTTCGCGCGTCGCGAGTTCCACCGTCAGCCCTTCGATGGAGAGCAGCGCTTTCATGTGCCCGCATCATCCGTTTCCGACAGTGCCGGCAGCAAGGCAACGGCATTGTCGCGCAAGATTGCACGCCGGTCGCTGTCCGACAGGTAGTCGCTGTAGTGTGTGAAATAGGTGAGCGACTGCGCGTAGGTGCAGTAGCGATCCACATTGGGTGCATCGGACCCCCACAGGAAGCGCGACGCACCGAACCTGTCGAGCAACTGGCGAATGTGCATATGCGCGCGCGGATAGGGGTAGTCCTGCCTGCCGCCCCAAGCGATGGGATAGAGGATCTCGGCCGAGACCGGCGCCTCGGCGAGCAGGGTCTCGATGATCGGTGGCAGGGACAGCCGCTGGTTTTCATCGGCATAGAGAGACGTGGGTATGCCGTGCACCAGAAGATGGCGGATCCTTGGAAAACGGTCCACGATCCGCGCTAGGTGGTGCATCTCGTCTTCGTAGGTGCCTACCGGCGAGCTCCCCGACTGGACCCAGAACACCGGGAGCCCGCTCTCCTCGACGAATTTCCAGTACGGATCGTAGGCCGGCTCCGAATGCATCGGCTGGTAGCCGCTGCGGAACATCCCGGTGGTGGTGAAGTAGAAGCCGGCCATGCCGAGCCGGCCGATCTCATCATTCAGCCGTTCGAGTTCCTCGTCGGTGTAGGCGAACGCCTCCTCCACCTGTGCCAGGCCAATGAAGCGGCCCGGATGCGCGCGCGACGCGTTGGAGAAGTCTTCCGCGAGGTTTCCGTAGATGTGATCGTTCTGGAGGATGGCCGTCTGAACGCCGGCATTGTCCATGAACGCAACGAGACGATCGGCCGGCATCGACAGGTCGTCCATCCACGGCGGCAGGAACTGCACGTAGTAGTCTTCGCCGCCGCTGGTCCACTCGAACCGACCGAAGCGTCCCGCGCCGAATCGGGCATCGATGCGGCCGGCCGGCGACGGATCGACCGGGTCCCACAGCATGCGCTCCGTCACAACTGCGCCGTCGCGCTTTCGCCGGTAGGGCTGGTTGCCGTGCATGTGCATGGCACGCTGCTGGTGCAGCCGGTGCGTCTCCACATCGGCAAATCCCGCAGCCGTCGCTGCAGGCGGGAAGATATGCGCATGACAGTCGATGATGCCGTAGTCCATGTGATGCCTAGCTGTTGGAAGCGGGGTCGAAGACGTCGCGTAGCCCGTCGCCGAAAGCGTTGAAGGCGAGCACCAGAAGCGAGATCGCGACGCCTGGCGCGATCACGAGATGTGGCGCGACCGTCAGATACTCGCGGCTGGCGCCCAGCATCGTCCCCCATTCGGGAGCCGGTGGTTGCACGCCGAGTCCCAGGAAGCCGAGCGCCGAACCAATCAGCACCGCCTGCCCGGCGTTCAGGCTGAGTTCGATGATGATGACGGTCGCCGCGTTGGGCAGGATGTGACGAAGCAGGATACGGGTATGGCCCATGCCGACCGTTATGGCTGCGGCGATGAAATCCTCCTGGACGAGTTCTATCACGCGCCCGCGCACGAGGCGCGCGAGTGGAGGAATGAAGCTCGCGGTGATGGCGATCGTCAGCCCCGTCGCACTCGCCCCGGCCACGGAAGCGATCGCGATCGCAAGCACGATGTTCGGCACCGTGAGGAGCAGGTCGATCACCCCGGTGAGGATACGGTCTATCCAGCCGCCGAAATAGCCGGCAATGGCGCCCAGCGCGATCCCGCCGATACCTGCGAAGAACACCGAAGCAAGCGCAATCGACAGCGTGAACCGCGCACCCACGATGATGCGTGAAAGAATGTCGCGACCGACATTGTCGGCGCCAAGCAGGTGCGCCGCCGAAGGCGGCTCCAGCATGGCGAACAGATCCTGCGCGTTCGGGTCGTAGGGAGCGATGTAGGCGCCGAAGACTGCAAGCACTGCGAAGGCGGTGAGCAGGATGCCACCCAGCCAGAGGAACAGGTTGATGCGACGCCCCGCCCGGCGCCTGCGGCGTGTGACGGCTGCTTCACGCATAGCGCAGCCTCGGATTGACGAAGCGGTAGATGACCTCGACCGCGATGTTGATGACAAGGAAGGACACCACGAAGATCAGCACGATCCCCTGCACGAGCGTGTAGTCACGCACGGAGACCGCCGTGAGCAGAAGGTCCCCGATGCCGGGCCAGGCACAGAGCCGTTCGATCACGACCGAGCCTCCCAGCAGGTAGCCGGCCTGAAGGCCGATCACCGTGACGGTCGGGATCATGACGTTGCGCAGCACGTGACGGCGTAACGCCAGGCCTTGCGAGAGACCCTTGGCCCGCGCGGTCCGCACGTAGTCCTTGCGCAGTTCCTCGATGACAACGCCGCGTGTCATGCGCGCCACCAGCGCGATGAGCCTCGCGGCAAGTGCAAGTGTCGGTATGACCAGCGAGGCCGGCCCACTGGCGCCAAAGCTCGGCAGCAGGCCAAGATCGACCGAAAGCCAGGCGATCAGCAGCATGCCGAGCCAGAAATTCGGCACCGCCAGCAAGCCGACGACCGACAGCGAGATGACGTAGTCCGGGAGGCGATTGCGATAGGCGGCGGCCACGACCCCGGCCGGTATGCCGATCAGGATCGTGAGCCCTATTGCCGCCGCCGCCAGCGCCAGCGTTGCTGGCAGCCGGTTTAGAATGTGGGGCAACGGGTTACCCCTGAACGTCGTCGAATAGCCGAAGTCGCCGACCGCGAGGCCCGAGACATGCCGCAGATATTGCTCGATCAGCGGCCGGTCCAGGCCGAGCTGTACGCGCACTGCTTCGATCTCCGCCTGCGTGGCGGTGGCCCCGGCAACGAAGGTCGCCTCGTCGCCGGGTACCGACTTGAAGATGATGAACAGGATCGTGACGACGCCGAGCACGACGAAAGGTATGGTCGCGAAGCGCCTGGCCAGGAACCCGAACATCAGTCTGTTTCAGCCCTTGGCCGCGTCACGGAGATTGGTGAAGACGATCGGCATCACGGTTACGCCCGAGACCGGCTTGCGCACGGCCGAGACGTTCTCGTTGATTTGCAGCCAAAGATAGGGCGCTTCTTCCCAGATGATCGCCTGTGCTTCACGCAGCGCTTCGAGCCGAGCCTCTTCGGCAGGCTCGCTGTCGGCCTTCTTCAAGAGTTGATCGACCTCGGCATTGCGATAGCGGCCGATGTTCCAGACGTCCGGCTTGCCCTCATCGTCTGCGTTCGACTTGAACAGCGAAGCGAGATGGTAGGTGCCGGAGGCATTCGAGGGATTGAAGCCGAACATCGCCATGTCCCAGGCAAGGTTGGCCTTGTCCTGCCGCAGATGATCCCAATAGGCACCCTTTTCGATCTTCGTGATCTGCACGTCGACACCCACCTGCGTCAGCGAGGCCGCGACGATCTCGGCCACCGCCACGTCACCGGGGAACAGGCCATCCGGAGCGAAAAGCGACAGGGTGAGCGGCTCGCCATCCTTGGCGAGGGTCCCATCCGAACCGGCTGCATATCCGGCATCCGCCAGCAACTTCTTCGCTGCTTCCTGGTCAAACACGGTTTCTCCAACGCTCGCATGCCCGATCGCATCGAATGCGAGGGGTGAATCGGGTGCCTGTGCAAAACCGAAGAAGACGCGTTCCGCGATGGTCGCTACCGGCACTGCCAGGTTCAGGGCCTTGCGCACATTGACGTCTGACAACGCCGGACGGGTGAGGTTGAGTGCCAGTCCGATTGGACGCAGGCCAGGCTTGCGCACTACCTCGACCTCGCCATTGCCGGAGAGCTGGCCTACGAGCTGCACCGGAACGGAATCGATCACGTCCACCGCGCCGGTGGTCAGCGCATTGATACGCGTCGCGGGCTCGGCGATGAAGCGGAAGACGATTGAGGACGCTCCCGGCTTGTCACCCCAATAGCCGTCATAGGCCGTCAGGGTCAGTTCCTGCCCGGCATTGAAGCCCTCGACCATGTACGGCCCAGCGCCGACCGGATTCTGGGCGAAGCCGTCCTCGCCGAATTCCTCGATCGCCGCCGGTGACACGATGGCGCCAGAACCATGCGCAAGCGTGTTGGGCAACTGAGCGAAAGGCGCCGACGTGCGGATCACCAGCGTCGTGTCATCGACGATGTCGGCACCGGCGATCGGATCCCAGAGCGGGCGGTTGGTCGTGTTGATCTCCTTGTCCATCATCCGCTCGATGTTGAACTTGATCGCCGCGGCATCGCAGGCGGTACCGTCGTGGAACGTGACCCCCGAACGCAGCTTGAGTTCGCATGATTGCAGGTCCTCGCTCATCGAGAAGGATTCAGCAAGCTGCGGCACGATCGCCATGTCGGCGTCAAAGTCGAGCAGCCGGTCGAAGATCAGAAGTGCCGCCTCGTAGCCGCCCGGATACCCGGTGAATGCACCGTGCGCGGGATCGAGCGTCAGCACCGCAGTGCTTTGGCCGAATGTGATGGTGCCGGATGCGTCCTGCGCGAACGCGCGGATCGCGCCGGCCGGCAGGGTCGAAAGCATCGCGGCTCCCGCCGCGCTCGTCAGAAATTGCCTGCGTCTCATGTCGATACTCCCCTTCATTGTTGAACGCCAGAAGGCACGATGGTTGCCCGCGACGTCAGAGCCAAAGTTCATTCCACGTGAAGATTGCCGGCGTGCCTCCCGTATGCACGAACACCACCACGTCCTCTTGCGAGAACCGTCCCGCACGAATGTCGGCGATCAGCCCCGCCGCGGCCTTCCCGGTATAGATCGGGTCGAGGATGATGCCTTCGGTGCGGGCGAATAGCCTCACCGCCTCGTCTCCGGCCTCGCTGGGTACGCCGTAACCATTGCCGACGAAGGCTTCAGTGTTGATCACCTCGTCCTCGGAAACTGTGATCCCGAGATCGAGCGCGGCGCTGGTCTGGTTGGCGATCGACGCTGTGCGCGATGGAAGGTGAAACTCGTCCGTGGCGCACACGGCGTGCATCGCAAAGGTGTCGCCGAGCAGCTTCTGCGCCAGCAGGATGCCGGCCGAGCCCTTGCCGCTCGACGACATATAAAAGTAGCCGGGCCGCAGGCCGCGCTCATCGAGCTGCTCGACCACCTCGAGCGTCACCTCGAGATAGGCGACGGCGGATGCCACGTCGAACATCGGGTTGTCGTTGAGGATGTGCGGGCGACCCCCGCTGGCGCGAACATCCTCGGCGAGCGAGTCCAGCATGGCCCGCTGTGCACGCGAATTGGCGGCGAAATGAACGTCCGCACCCAGCAGGTAGTCGACGAGCAGGTTGCCCTGAACATTGTTGGGCTTTTGGCCTTCGAGCACGAGGATCGTGCGCAGGCCGAGCTTGTTGCACGCGCCGACCGTCTGGCGCGCAGAGTTGGACTGAAGGTCCAGCCCGACGATCACCGTGTCCGGATCGTCCTTCATCGCATGCGCCAGACGAAATTCGAGATTGCGCAGCTTGTTGCCGCCGAGCGCCACGCCCGTCAGATCATCGCGCTTGACGAAAATTCGTGGCCCGCCGAGCATGCGGCTGAGGTTGCGGGCTTCCTCCAGCGGCGTGTTCTTGAGCGCAATGTCAAGACGAGGCAACGTGGCAATCCGCTCGCGGATTTCCTGATGGCTCATCTTCCCTGCATCGCTCATGTCAAACTCTCTCCACTCCCCGGACAGAAGCCCGGCGAGGTCGGCCGCTAGCGGCAAACCGGTCATAACGCTGCACGTCAAATTGTCCAGTATACAGGACAGTCGTCTTGTGTTAAGGACAGAATATCGATCCTGCCGAGATACGCAAGAGAAAGACGCATATGAGCCTGATTTTGCCCGCAACCGACGCCGAAGCCCCCCAGCGCCGAGAGCGTAGCGTCGATCGAATCCTGCAGATTCTCGAATTTCTGCATGGCCATGGGGAGGGCATCCGCATCGGGGCGCTGGCCAAGGCCCTCAACGCACCCCGCTCATCGACCTACACCCTGGTCAACGACTTGACGCAGGCCGGGCTCCTCGAAATATCGCCGGACGACGGCCGCATCTTTTTCGGCAAGCGCATGTATCTTTACGGGCTGAACTATATTCGCGAGAACTCGCTGGCGAAACGCGCCCGGATGGAAGTGGACCGGCTCGCCAAGGAGACGGGCGAAACCAGTGAGTTCTGCATGCTGCAAAGCGGCCGCTACACCATCATGCACATGCGACCGGGAAACCGGCCCTTCCGCATCAGTTCCGCCGTCGGGCTGCAGATACCGATCCCCTGGACCGCGTCGGGCCGGCTGCTTTTGGCAGGGCACGACCGCGCGCAGATCGAAGCCTTGATCGCAGAGGAGGATCTCGTGCTGCCCGACGGGCGTCGTATCGACATCGATGAGTTCATCGACGCCATCGACCATGCCCGCCGAGACGGTTTCTGCCTCACCAAGGGGCTGGTTGACGCCGTGACCCAGTGCCTCGCAGCACCCATCTACGGTGCGGAAGGCAATGTCGAGGCGACGATCTGCCTGGTCCTGCCGATCGATCTGTCCGACGAGCAGACGGCCGCGCTGCGCGAGACGCTGCTCGACAGCAGCAGCCGATTGTCGGCGCGATAGGATCGAAGGAGTTTATCTCTGCGCAGCTCGGCTATTCCATCCGCGCGATCATCGCGAGGATGTCATCGCGTCCAGTCTCTTCCAGCAGTTGGAACAGGCAGTCACCGGGCTGCGTTCGCCCCATGCTGCGGATGACAGCAACGAGACCGGTGCCGGTGAAACGCAGTTCCAGCGGCGGTTCAAGCGGATGTTCGGGCCGGTGAAGGTAGCCGGCCACCTGGCCTCTATTCACCGTCGCACCAAGGCTGACGATCGGTTCGAAGACGCCGTCGCGAGGTGAGTATACGAAGTGGTCCTGCGTGTTGAAGACGTGACGGGACGGTATTGTGGGACGCCAGCGCTCGTCCATCTCCATGATGCCCAGATGGTCGAGGAGGCGATAGATGCAGCGCTCGGCCA
Organism: Mesorhizobium sp. CAU 1741; assembly: GCF_039839275.1. Lineage (NCBI taxonomy): Bacteria > Pseudomonadati > Pseudomonadota > Alphaproteobacteria > Hyphomicrobiales > Phyllobacteriaceae > Mesorhizobium > Mesorhizobium sp. CAU 1741. Next base: position 254,676 of record NZ_JBDOQP010000004.1, read on the forward strand.
CCTCGAGCGAGTGGTGATCGAGCCGACCGCTGCCGCCGAATTCGCCGGAAAGGTGCATCACGTCGCTGCGAAGCGCCGCCCGGCCAGCGACAGGACCGTTCGGGCAGCCAGCCTGTGCCCAGGTCAGCGGTGCGTTCATCGCCTCGAGTGCGGCGAACGTCCTTTGCGCCATGCCCTTTTGCGTCGACAGGTCCGCATAGGAGCATGGGAGATGGTCCAGCGAGCTGCCGCCTGAATGAAGGTCCAGCATGACGTCGCAATGGACAAGCAGTTCCTCGGCGATGAAGGCGGCGATCTGTCCCGTCGGCGTCGACGTGTAGCCGTCGCCGAACGAGCGGTTGAGGTTTCCGCCGTCGAGCGGCGACGTACGCGATCCCGCCGCCACCGCTGGTAGATTGGCGGCCGGCAGAACCAGCACTCGCCCCTGGATTCGATTGCAGTCGAGATTGTGGATCAGGCGGCTCAGCGCGACCTGGCCCTCATACTCATCGCCATGCGAGCCTGCCATGAGGAGAAGCGTCGGCCCCTCCCCGTTGGCAAAGACCGCAAGCGGGACGGGAATCGTTCCGTAGGCGGAACGATGCACCGAATGCTCCACCTGGATCAGCCCGACCTGTCGGCCTCGGCCACCCAGGTCCACGTCCGTCCATGCAGTCGATAATGACATCGGGCTTCTCCACAAGCGCCGTCATGCAGGCACGCGCCCGACGATCGGACGACGTCCGCTCAGTCCTCGATCCAGACGCGCTCGATGACGCGGTCCCCCGACAGGTCGGAGACGCTGCTCGGCTCGAACCCCTTGATCCGTGTCGACCTCGCGTCGAGGAAATCGGCAAATACGGGAATTACACTCGGACCCTCGTCATGCAGGATGGCCTGCAGCTCGCCGTAGATCTCCTTGCGCTTCTCGAAGTCCAGCGTGCCTTTGCCTTCCGCCAGCAGCGCGTCGAAGCGCGCATTGGACCAGTAGCTTTCGTTCCAGGAAGAGCCGGTCCCGTAGATGAGGGAGAAGGTCTGGTCGACCGGACGGTTGAGCCAGCTCGACACGGTGAATGGACGTTTCATCCAGGTATCGGTCCAGTAGCCATCCGCCGGCCGGCGCACCACCTGGAGATTAATCCCGGCTCCCCCGGCCTTGCTCTGGTAGACCTCCGACAGGCTCACGGCCTCCGGCAACGCAGCTTCGGACGTGTACAGCTCGAGTGACAGTTCATCGAGGCCGGCTTCCTTCAGGTGATATTTCGCACGATCGGGATCGAAATGACGCTGTTCCAGCGCGCCGTTATAATACTGGCTGTCGGGGGAGATGGGGTGATCGTTGCCGAGTGAACCGAGCCCGCCCATGACGACGTCGAGCATTGCCTGCCGATCGCAGCCATATTTCAGTGCCTGTCGAACATGATTGTCGTTCGTCGGCTCCGCGTTGAAGGCACAGATGAAGGTCCAGTGCACGGCCCCCGGCGAGCGCACCAGTTCCAGCGCGTCGCTTCGCATGATGAACGGCGCGACTTTCCGGTCGAGCTGATTGATGATGTCGGCGGAGCCGCTCTGCAGCGCGGAGAGACGGGCGGTTGCGTCGTTTGTAACGGTCAAGACGACGCGCTCGACATACGCCCGGTCGCTCTTCCAGTAGTCTGGATTCCGGTTCAGCGTCGCCCTGACGCCCGGCACGAAGTCTTCCAGGACATAGCCGCCGGTTCCGATCAGATTGGACCAGTCCTCGAAGCCCGCTGGCACCACCATCGCGTGATAGTCGGCGAACGTATGCATGAACTCGGCGTTCGCTCCACCCAGCTTCAGCGTGACCTCATGCGTGTCGCTGGCTGAGACTTCGACAATCGCGTCGAACAGGGACTTCGCGCCGGATGTCGAGCCCTCCCCGCGATGCAGGTTGATGGAATACACCACGTCCTCGGCGTCGAGTATCTTGCCGTTGTGGAACGGAACATCCTTCCGGATGCGGAGAACCCAGTTGACGGCGTCTGAACTTTCCCAGCTTTCCGCAAGCTCCGGCACGAGCTGGCCGTCCGGCAGAATCTCGACGAGCTGATTGCACACCGCGACGCCGATGACGCGCTGAACCTGCTGGGTGAAGGCGCGCGGGTCGAGGGAGTTGTCGGAACTGCCGCCGGCCATGGCGATGCGCAGCTCCCCGCCCTTGCGGGGCGTCGCGGCATAGGCGCCGAATGGCATCATGAGTGCGGTGGCTGCTGTGGCCGCAAGGAAGCCGCGCCGATCAAGCGTTGGAAAATCGCTCATATTTATCTCGTTCTCCATTTCTGGAATCAGTTTTTGGGATTGCTCTGCAGATCGCGGATGTCGTCTTGCAGACTTCGGTTGGTATGCGCTCGCACGGCAGTTGCAGCGCCTTCGGCATCATTGGCGAGAATCGCATCGACGATCGGTTTGTGCCAATCGAGCAGGTTGATCCTGCCCGGCCAATTCTTCTCGGACCAACGGTATAGCCATTCGATCTGGCCATAGAGGCTCTCATACTGCCGCACCAGCAGCCTGTTGCCGCTCGCTTTGATGATCCATGCATGAAAGCCCAGATCGGCTTGTATCCGTTGTTCCGCATCTCCTGTCTCTTCGGCGACCACCAGATTGTCGTAGACGGCCATCAGAGCCTCGCGCTTCGGAGCATCGAGGCCGTGGGTCAAAAGCCGCGCCGACAGCTCTTCGAGGGCGCCGCGAACCTCGTAATTGTCGCGCAGGACCTCACCGTCGATGTCCTTCACCGACCATCCTGCATAGGGCCTGCGAACGACCAGATGCTCGGTTGCCAAGGCGGCCAGGGCGGCACGTACCGTACCGCGCCCGATCTGCATCTCGTCGGATAGCTCCTGCTCTGTCAGGCGCGCACCCGGCGCGAGCGTGGCGCCGATGATCATCGTGCGCAGCCGGTGGGCCGCACGATCGACGAGACTGAGTTTCTCGAGCACCATGGATCGTCCCACCCGTTGAGCGGACATCATTGTCGATTGGCGACAATTGTCAACCCGTGCCGGGAATCCCTTGAGGCCCAGTGCTCGTCGCGATTGCCAGGGCGCACGTTTGAAACTGCTTATGGAAAGGCCGCAGGGTCACGCCCAATCACTGATCGACTGGATCGTCCTGCGGAACGCCCGCCTCGCCCGCGTGTCAGGCAAGGCAGGTCATTTTCCGCGCCGGAACACTTCTCCCAGTGCGATGACGAAGCCGCAGATGGCCATCAGGACGATGGAGATCACAGCGGCGGACGGCAGATCCGTGCCGGTCTCGGAGATCTTGCTGTAGAGGATGAGCGGCAGGATATTGACCTGCGTTCCGACCAGCGCGAGCGCCGTGCCATAGGCACCAACCGCGACGGCCGAGGTCAGGCAGAAGGCCGCGACCAGTGACGGCATGATCTGCGGCACGAGGATATCGGCCAGCACACGCAGGGGGCCGGCACCGAGCGAGCGAGCGGCGCGAAGCTGCACGGCGTCGAAATTGCGCACGGCCGGCAACACGATCAGCACCACGCGCGGAACCAGATAGTAGGAGTAGGCGACGCCGAGCCCGAGCGGCGAAAAGATGAAGCCGCCGACCACCGCCGGGTCGAAACCCACCTCGGCGAGCAGCAAGGTCACGAAACCGGCCCGGCCGAGCAGCAGGATGAAGCCATAGGCGACGATCAGGCCGGAAAAGGTCAGCGGCAGCGAGATGGCTATCAGCAGCGAAGTGCGCATGCGTGGCGACAACCGCGCCAAGGTGATGGCGACAGGCACCCCCACCAGCAATGAGAAGAACGGCGCGGCAATGCCGAGGACGAGGCTGCCGCGAAGCCCGTTCCAGAAGACCGGGTCGTTCCAGACGCGCGCGAAGGCCGCACCGCCATCGCTCATCGCTTCGGCGAGAACCACCGCGAGTGGCAGCAGAAAGAACAGCGCAAACACCACTGCGCCGGGCAGTGTGAACGAGGCGGCAATCGCGGCGGGCGTGCGGACGGACATCGCGTGTTCTCTCTAAACGTTCGGCTCGCGGAGCCTGTCCCCGCGAGCCGTCTGTTCGTTGGCTTACTGTCCGAGGACCGCCTTGGCCCAGCCGGCATCGATCTCGGCCTTCTTGGCGGTTGCCTTGACGATGTCGATGGGCTGGAGCTGCGGCGCATCGGGCAGCTTGTCGGCGACGCTTTCGGGCAGCACGACACCCGGCACGGCAGGACGCACGAAGCCCTCTGCGAAGATGCCCTGACCCATCTCGGTCATGATGAAGTTGAGCCAGAGCTTGCCCGCGTTCGGGTTCGGCCCGTCCTTGACCAGCGAGATCGCATATGGCGCGGCGGCCGAAGCCTCCGTCGGCATAACCACCACGATGTCGTCGCCCATCCCGTCCAGGTGCTTGGCCTTGAGGCCGTCGTTTTCGTAGCCGATCCAGATGGGAATCTCACCCTTCAGGAACTGCGCATAAGGCGTGGTGCCGACCGTGCGCAGCACGTTGCCGGCCTTGGTCAGCTCGCCCAGATAATCGATGCCGGGCTGGATGTTGTCCATGTCGCCGCCATTGCCGAACGATGCCGCGAAGGCAACAACCTGCCCCTGGCCGGTCGAGCGCGGGTCCTGGTAGACGATGGCGTTCTTGTAGTCCGGCTTCAGGAGGTCGGCCCAGCTTTCCGGGACGTTCTCGACCAGCTTGGTATTGACGAGGAAGGCGACGTTGAGCGTGTGGATGGTGAACCACTGGCCGCTCTCGTGCCGGAAAGGCTCCGGAAGCTTGTCGAAATTGACCGGCTCGAAATCTGCGACGACGCCCTTTGCAGCCGCGTCGAGCGCCGAAGCGGCGAAATAGTAGGCGGTGTCGGCTTGCGGGCGGTTCTTCGCCTTGTCGAGGGCCACGACGGTGGCTGCCGAGCCGAGATCGTTGTAGACCATCTCGACGCCGGGATAGCGGGCCTGGAACGCCTTGAACTGCGCGGCCCAGTTGGCCCAGGTCGGGCCGGTGTCGAAGGAGACGACCATGCCCTCTTCGACCGCTGCGTCGTAGAGAGCCTGCTCGCCCTCATAGAGTTCCGGGCCTTCGAAGGCCGATGCCGGGAAGGCGATCAGCGACGCCGCCACGAAGGCTGCGCCGATACCGAATTGCCTGTTCATTGCGATTTCCTCTCTGTCACTTGGCTTGATTGGTAGGCGAGAGCAGCCGGATTGCGTCCGGCGGGATCGCGACGCCGGAAATGGCATCGCGAATGCGGGTTTCCAGGCGGATCGATCCGTCCGCGACGGAAAGGTCGAGGCGCCGGGCCGAGCCGAGGAAGCGGTCGGCGACGACGGCGCCGGTAAAGGCGTTCGGTGTTTCATCGCCGGCGCCGGCAAGTGCGACGACGTTTTCCGGACGCACCAGCACCACGACGGCCGAGCCCTGATCGCGGCCCTGCGTGTCGCAGGCGAGAATGCCGACGGGGGTGCTGACGCGGCCTGCTGCAACGATGGTCCCGCGCCACAGATTGGCGTCGCCGACAAAGCGGGCGGTCTCCTCGTCTGCGGGCGTGTCGTAAAGCTCGCGCGGCGGCGCGACCTGGACCAGCCTGCCGTCGCGCATCACGGCCACGCGGTCGGCGATCGAAAGCGCCTCCTCCTGATCATGCGTTACCAGCAGGGTGGCGATGCCGGCGGCGCGCTGCACGCGCAGGATCTCGTCGCGCATCTCCACGCGCAGGTTGGCATCGAGCGCCGAAAGGGGTTCGTCAAGCAGCAGCCCGCGCGGTTCGAAGACCAGCGCACGGGCCAGCGCTACGCGCTGCTGCTGGCCGCCCGACAATTCGCGCGGCCCGTTCTCGGCGCGATTTGCCATTCCGACGCGCTGGAGCGCGGCGTGTGCCCTTTCCCGGCGTTGGGCAAGCCCCATGCCTCGCACCTTGAGCGGATAGGCCACATTTTCCCATGCGCGCATATGCGGAAACAGCCCGTACGCCTGGAAGACGATGCCGAGATCGCGGCGTTCCGGCGGCAGCGCCGAGACATCCTTGCCATCGATCACCACGCGGCCTTCGCCAGGCGCGAGGAACCCCGCCAGCAGGTTGAGCAGCGTCGTCTTGCCGGAACCGGAAGCGCCAATGACGGCCACGAGCTCGCCGGGCTTAACGTCGAGGGACACGTCGATCACGCCGGCCGCGGCGCCGGGATAGCGGAACGAAACATTGTCGAACTGGAGCATCAGCCCGCCCTCCCGCCTGCCGCCGCTCGCGCGGTCAGCGAGCTTGCCACGGATGCCATTGCAGCTTGCACCAGCAGCACCACGGTTGCCGCGCACGCGAAGCCGGTCGCCCCATAGAACGCCTGAAGCAGGACCACCGGGTAGGGTCGCGACAGGAAGCCCGAGATCAGGTTGGAAATCTGGAATTCTCCGATCGACAGCGCGGCCACGGTCAGGAGCGACGATGTCAGGCTGGCGCCCAGAAGCGGCACGATCACGTCGCGGGCACGCTGGAAGAAGCCCGCGCCAAGCGAGGCGGCCACCCCCTCATAATCGGCCAAGCGCATCTGCTCCATGTCGGCAAGCAAGGTGGTGACGCTGTAGGGCAGGGTCAGCACGAGATGCGCGGCCACCAGCAGCCAGAAGCTGCCGAGCCACGGCAGCGTATCGGACGAAAAGACGAGGATGAAGCCGAAGGCGAGAACCAGTTCGGGCGCGGCGACGGGCATCAGCGCGGCCAGGCGCGCGGCAAACCGCACGCCGCGATGGGCGGCCGAGTGGATCGCGTAGGCGAGCGGCAGCCCGACGACGACGTTGAGCGCGCAGGTGGCCGCCACCACCTGAAGGCTGGTGGTGAAGGCGCGCCTGAAACTCGGATCGCCGGCGATTTCGAGATACCAGCGCCAGGTGAAGCCCTGCGGCAAAAGCGTGTTGCTCCACACCTCGCCGAACGATCCGACGAACAGCAGCAGGATCGGCGCGGCTAGAAATATCAGATAGAAGACAGTGACAAGCAGCACGTGACTTGGTCTCCAGCCCTGGCGATCCCGCAGTGGAAGTTTTTGATCACATACTTCCCCTACATGGGATGGATGATAGATTTATGACAAATCAGGCGCCCGGCTGACGCAGAATGTACGCCGCCATCCGCTCCAGCGCCTCGTCGGCACTGCCGCACAGCGTCGCGCCCTCGACGACGGGGGCATTTCCGAGCGCCAGCACGGGGCGATTGAAATGCAGCCCCAGCGCCATTTCCGACAGCGTGCCGTGGCCGCCGCCGATGGCGATGAGGATCTGGCAGCCACGCGCGATGATGGCGTTGCGTGCCGGGCCTATACCGGTCGGGATGGGGATAGCCACGTAATCGTTGGCCGCGGTCCACTCCTCGTCGGGCAGCAGCCCGATCGGCATGCCGCCGGCTTCCGCGCAGCCCTTGCAGGCGGCCTCCATGACGCCATTCTTGCCGCCGCAAAGCAATTGCAAGCCGAGGCGGGCGAGTTCGCCACCGAGGCGTTCGGCGATCGCGAGTTCGTCGTCCGTCGCCAGCTTCGGACCGATGATGCCGATGGGAACCCGCCGCATCCCGCCATTGCCGGCGAGCGCATGGAGGGCTTCCAGGGGTGAAACCGACACCGCGTCGGCCGGCGTCTGCGCCGGTTTCCAGGCCAGTGCCCAGGCGTCGAAACGCCCTGCCGGTCCGTAGAGCGCCTTTCCGGAGGCGGACCACAAAAACTGCATGTTCACGATTGTTCTCCTCTTGCCGCATGGCATATCATGCGCGCAGACAATATGGAAGATAACTTACACATTTTGAAGCGGCCCGCTGAGGATATCGACGGATGGACACGATCACCGAACGGCAGGCGCGTATCGTCGAGATCGTCAGCCAGCAGGGTTTCGCAACGATCGAGACCCTTGCAAGGGATTTCGGCGTGTCCACCCAGAGCGTGCGGCGCGACATCATCAGGCTCGATGCCGACGGTCTGCTGCAACGCTTCCACGGCGGCGTCGGGGTTCGCGAAACATCGGCGCGCATGGACTATGCGGAAAAACGCACCGTCGCCACGGACGCCAAGCATCGCATCGCAGCGCGGGCGGCGCTGCTCGTTCCGGAAGGTAGCGTGGTCTTCCTCGATGTCGGCACCACCGTGGAGGCCGTGGCGCACCAATTGAGAGAAAAGCAGCGCCTGCGTGTCTTCACCACCAGCCTGGCGGCCGCGAACATCCTTGCCGGCCGGCCGGGCATCGATCTGTTCATGCTGGGCGGCTTCGTGCGCGGCCCGGACGGGTCGGTCGCCGGCGAGACGACCCTGTCCATGCTGTCGCGCTTCCGCTTCGACTACGCGGTGATCGGCTTTTCCGGCATTGACCGCGACGGCGCCCTGATGGACTACGACCTGGAGAAGGTTGCGGTAAAGCAGGCCGCGATGGAACAGTCCGGCCAGACGCTCGTCGTCGGCGACGGTTCGAAGTTCCGAAAATCCGCAGTGGTGCGTTTCGCGGTCGGATTGAAGTCACTTGTCTATGTGACTGAAACGCAGCCGCCCGAGCACATATGCGAAAAGCTTGGGGGGCAGTTCGTCATAGCGGAGTGACGACAGCCCAATACGCCGGTGCCCAATCGAGTCTCTGCCAGCATGGTCCAGAGTGGTGTTCGCGCATCGAATCTTGTTCTCCTCAACAAAACGTTGATCTCTTCAACAAAATGTAGTCTCCTCATTTCGTCGGCGTTGCCGCACAACGGGAGTGAGATGATGAAATACAGCAGATTGATTGCCGCCTGCGCCATGGCGGCCGGAATGCTTGCCTCGTCCGCAGCCTATGCTCAGGACACAGCTTCGGGCACCTCGAACACGCTGGAAACCGTAAAGGAGCGGGGCACGCTGATTTGTGGAGTGATCGGCACAAGTCCGGGCTTCTCCTTGCCGGACAGCCAAGGCGTGATGCGCGGCATCGACGCCGACCAATGCCGCGCCGTGGCAGCGGCCACATTGGGCGACGCGGAAAAGGTGCAGTGGGTTCTACTTTCCCCGCAGCAGCGCTTCACAGGGCTTCAGTCAGGTGAAGTCGACGTGCTGTTCGCCAACGTCACATGGACGATGACGCGCGAATCCCAGCTCGGCCTGCAATTTCCCAACATCTATTATTACGATGGCCAGGCCTTCATGGTGAAGTCGTCGCTGGGCGTGAGCAGCGCGCTCGAACTGGATGGCGCAAGCATCTGCATGCTGACCGGCGGCACTTCGGAACTGACTGTTCAGGAGTATTTCGCTGCCAACGACATGACGTATACGCCGGTGGTTCTTTCCGAAGGAGAGGAAGCACGAGCGGCATTCCTCGCTGACCGATGCGATGCCTACACGATCGACAGCTCATCGCTCGCAGGCTTCAAGGCAGCTCAGGGCGACGCAGGGGCAGATTTCATCATCCTCCCCGAACGGATGACTGCAGAGCCGCTGGGCGGAGCCGTGCGGAAAGGCGACGAACGCTGGTTCGACATTGTGCGCTGGACACATTTCGCGCTCGTCAATGCCGAGATTCTCGGGATCAACAGCGAGAACGTCGAGAGCTTCATGACCAGTGAGGATCCCCGTATTCGCCGCTTCCTCGGCATTGAGGGCGAACTGGGCTCTACCCTTGGCCTTTCCAACGATTTCGCAAAGGCGGTGGTCAGCGAGGTCGGAAATTTCGGCGAAATCTGGGAGCGCAATGTGGTCGGTGTCGACCGTGGTCTCAACAATGTCTGGACCAATGGTGGCCTGCAATACGCACCCCCCTTCCGTTGATGGTCAGCGGTGCGACGATGGCGCCATGCCATCGTCGCGTCCGATAGGCTCCGCTCCATGTCCAGAGAAACAGTATCGGGCCTCCGGCGTCCGGACACGACGACAAGCCTACGGTCGCTCGCCCTTCAGGCTGGGTTGATCCTGGCGATTGCCTGCCTTGCCTGGTTCCTTGTCGCCACGACGCTTGCCAACCTCCAGGCACGCGGCATCAGCACCGGGTTTGCTTTCCTCTTCCGCCCGGTCAACATGCCAATCGCGCATAGCTGGCTGGAGTTTGCGCCAGGCGTGCACACCTACGGACGCGCGATCTTCATCGGGTTCCTCAACACACTCACCGTCTCGTTCGTCGTCATCATCATATCGACCATCGCAGGCGTTTTTGTCGGCATTTCTCGTCTGTCACCGAACTGGTTGCTGGCACGAACCTGTGGCGCGTATGTCGAGGTGGTGCGCAACGTCCCCGTGCTGCTTCAACTGGTCTTCTGGTACCAGTTGCTCCTCCAGCTTCCCGGGCCCCGCAATGCCATCACCATCGTTGACGGCCTCTACGTTTCAAACCGTGGCATCCGCTACCCCACGTTTCTCGCTGTCGAGGGTGGCAGCCTCGCCGCCAGCGCGCTTCTGATCGGCTCCGTTCTGATCGCCTCGTTCGCCTATCTACGAAGCAGGAGCGAGCGCTCACGTCTCCGCAACGTTGCGCTGCTTCCGGCGAGCATTGTGCTTGTCGTCTCGGTCCCGCTCTTCATTCTCCTCGTATCCGGAACACATATCTCTCCCGACATCCCCGAAATGAAAGGATTCAACTTTTCCGGTGGGTCGTCTCTGACGCCAGAGCTCTCCGCGCTCGTGATCGGGCTGTCGATCTATGCTTCAGCATTCGTTGCCGAGATCGTTCGCGCAGGCATCCTCGGCGTCCCGAAAGGACAATGGGAAGCGGCGGAGTCGCTTGGATTGAACCGGTCCCAGACGATGCGAAAGATCGTGCTGCCGCAAGCCTTGCGCATCATCGTGCCTCCACTGACGAGCGAATATCTGGGGATCACCAAGAACAGTTCACTCGCAGTGGCGGTTGGCTACCCCGACCTGGTCGCCATCATAAACACGATGATCAGCGACACTGGTCAGGCCGTAGAAAGCATTGCCATCATCATGGCCGCGTTCCTCACCATAAGCCTCTCGGTGAGCGCTTTGATGAATTGGTACAACCGACGCGTCGTGCTGGTGACGCGATGACAGATCGGGCGGCCACGGATCGATCACCTGTCTCCGTGGATGTCGGCGACGGGATCGTTATGCGTCCGCCAGTGGACCGGGGCCCTCTCGCGTGGGTGCGGCACAATCTGTTTAGTTCAGCGGCATCAGGCGCAATCACCCTGGCCATGCTCTTCGTCCTGGGATGGCTTGGTTACCGATTCCTGGATTGGGCTGTCTTACGTGCCATCTGGACACTGCCGGGCTCGACCATCGCCGACACGCAGCTCTGCAGGGTGGAAACGGCAGGCGCGTGCTGGGCGCTGATCCGAGAGAAATACAGATTCATTCTTTTCGGCCTGTACCCCTATGACGAGCAATGGCGACCGCTGATATGTGTCGGAGCCTTCATCAGCCTCTATGTCGTTTCGGTCGACCGGCGGCTCTGGGGATGGAAAATCGTGGGAATCTGGGCCATCGGCTTGTCCGCGATCTTCCTGCTGATGCGCGGCGGGGTGTTCGGCTTGCGGTCGGTATCCGAGGATTTGTGGGGTGGCCTGCCGGTGACCCTCATGCTCGCCACTTTCGGAATCGCGCTGGCGTTCCCGATCGCGATCCTCGTGTCGTTGGGTCGGGCGTCCGAAACCAATCCGACCCTGCGCACGCTCTGCACTGTCTATGTCGAGATCATCCGCGGAATCCCCCTCATCAGCGTCCTATTCATGGCAAGCGTGATGTTCCCGCTATTTCTGCCCGATGGCCTGACTGTCTCGAAGCTGCTGCGCGCACAACTCGGCATCGTGGTGTTTGTCGCCGCCTATCTTTCGGAAACGATCCGTGGCGGCCTTCAAGCCGTGCCCGCCGGCCAATACGAAGCCGCCAAATCCCTGGGCCTCGGCTACTGGCGCATGACCGCGTTCGTAATCCTTCCTCAGGCACTGACCATCGTGCTTCCTCCGATCGTCAGCCTGTGCATCGCCTTCTTCAAGCACACCTCGCTGGTGATGATCATCGGAATCTTCGACCTGCTGAATGCAGGCAAGCGGTCCATCGGCGAGCCTGCTTGGCAAGGGTTCGGCGCCGAAGCCTATCTTTTCGTCGGAATGATCTATTTCGTGTTCTGCTTCGCGATGTCTCGATATGGGCAACGCCTGGAGAAGAGGCTCAAGCGATCGAGATGATTGAAAATTCTACTGTACGAGGCGGTCCCCACATGGATCTGGATGCAAGAGCCGTGCGCGCTGATTTCCCCTATCTCGATGAGAGGATCTACCTCAACACGGCATCCACCGGCATTGCCCACCGTGGCACGGGAAAAGCGACGGCACGCTTCTTCGACGACATGTACAGCCGCGGTTTCGATGGCAAGGACCGTTGGCGATCCGTCACAGACGATGTAAAGGCGCAGGTGGGACGGCTCGCACGGGTGCCCGCCGAAACCGTGGATTTCGCCAGCAGCACCACGGACGCGCTGAACCGACTTGCGCTCGCATTGCCTGTACGTGCGGGCGACCGTGTGGCGTTCTGCGAGGATGAGTTTCCGTCCGTCAGGGCGGTAGCGGAACTACTCGCCAGACGTGGCGCGTCGCTACACCCGGTAGCGGTACCCGGCGAGGTTGACAGAACCCGCGTTCTGGCCGACGCAGCGTCCGTCAGCCGCTTTGTCCTCGCCTCCCACGTTCATTGGGAAACGGGAACCAAGATCGATCTCGCGGACATTTCGCGGGCGACGCGATCGGCAGGCGGCTATCTGATCATCGACGGCATCCAGGCTCTTGGAGCAACGTCCGTGGACGCCGGACTGGCCGACGCCTACGTGGCTTCCGTCTTCAAATGGTTGCTCGCCGGCTTCGGTCTCGCCATCAGCATCGTTGGCCCGCGTCTGGCGGGAATTCTCGAGCCGGCGATCCGCGGCTATGCAAACCCTGCTCCGTCCCGGCAGCTGGGCCCTAGCCATGCCAACTATCCCGGACTGTTTTCACTGCAGTCGTCCCTTGGCTACCTCGAAGTGCTTGGATGGGAGACCATCTATCAGCGCAACGCGGCGTTGCGTAGCCACCTGATTTCCAAGCTCGATGAGTTTGAAGCAGCCATCGTCACGCCAGAGGCGGCTGCCGCGATCGTGTCGATCCGCTGCCCTGATCCCCAAGGCTACGCCATCCGGCTTGCCGACCGTGGCATAAGTGTCGAGGCGCGAGGCGCATGCCTGCGCGTCTCGCCGCACTTTTATAACAGCGAAGCCGATATTGATCACTTCGCGTCGATCTTTCACGACCTTCACGAGGAAGAGAGCCGATGACCGCCAGTCAACGCCTCAGAGAACTGGGCATCGAGTTGCCAACGGTCTCGGCGCCGCTTGCAGCTTATGTTCCCACGAAGCGCACCGGCAACCTGCTCTACATTGCCGGCCAGGGACCGATTGTCGACGGTCGCGTTGTAATGCACGGCAAGCTTGGACGCGATCTGGATGTTCGACAGGGTCTGGAAGCGGCGCGGCTTTCGGCGATCAACGCGCTCGCCGCCATGGCCTCTGCTGTTGGAGACCTTGACGGGATCGTCCAGATTGTGAAGCTCAACGGCTATGTGAACTGCGTCGACGAATTCGAGGATCAGCATCTTGTCATCAACGGCGCCTCGGAGCTTCTCGTGGAAGTATTGGGAGAACGCGGGCGTCACGCCCGCGCGGCAGTCGGAACCAATGCCTTGCCACTCAACATGCCGGTCGAGATCGAGTTGATCGTTGAAGTGGCGCCCGGCCGCTGAGGACTGAAGAGGCCACGGTGATAAGCCCCAGAACCGCACGTGAACGCGAACTCGTAATCGAAACCCTCAAATGGGTCGTCGAGGGAATGCAACACATCATTGGCGGCGATGTGGAGGTGGTTCTCCACGACCTGTCGAGACCTGGCAGTTCCGTCGTGGCGATCGCCAACGGTCACATCACCGGACGGGTGACCGGCAGTCCCATTATCAGCGGGCCCTTCGACGATCTGGGGCTGAAGAAGTTGCTGTCCGGGGAGTTTGCGGAAACCGGCAAGTCCTATTCGATCATCAGTGACTATCGTACCCGGTCTCGCGTCGGGCAGCCACTGGACTCCACCAGCATCATTCTGCGTGACGATGGCGGCGAAGCCTACGCGGCGTTTTGCATCAACGCCGACAGGAATCGCCTGCGAGAACTTGATACCGTCGTCAGGGGGCTCCTGAACGCCGTTGTCGGCCCATCGCAGGCTGCTACGGAAAGCGAAAGCGCCAACGTCGACGATCTCGTGCAAGAAATCATCCAGTCGGGCATTGCCGCCACCGGCAAGCCGGCAGCGACGATGACACGCGAAGACAAGATGGAGGCGGTGCGCCACATGAACGATCGCGGTCTTTTTCTGATCCGATCCAGCGTCGACCTTGCTGCATCCCATCTCGGGGTGTCACGATTCACCATCTATAACTATCTTGACCAGCTACGCGGACAGACTGCCAAACCTGGTGGCAAGTGACTCTCCCCCTGCAAGCCACGGCGCGAAAGACGCGCCGCGGCTCGTGTCGCGCGGTGTCACCTGCCGTAGGTAGCCGGATCGATCTTGCTCCAGATTTCGTCGACCAGCACCTTCGCAAGCGCCTCCTCGTCCATTCTCACGTCCTGCGTAATTTGGGTCCACTTCTTGGAAAGCTCCGTGAACTGGGCCACCTTGGCTTCGGTATCAGAAAGTCCGTACGTCTGCTCGAGCGAAACTGCTGCCTCGCGCGCGTCATTGATGATACAGCGGTGCGACGAGTCAGTATTACTGCGGCACGCCGCAAGGGGCTGCTTTCTGCGATAAGTGCAGCGCTGACGGTGGACGAAGGCGCTTGCAATTGCTCATCTTGATGCCGTGCAAGGGTACAGCGGCTTGATCCGGTCAATACCGGAGATCACATTGGTTCGCGTGATCGCCCGATCTGTCCCAGATGACTCGAACCGAAACCGTCGGCATATTTGAGCCCGTACCCCAGCGCGCGGTCGAAGCCGATATGGGCAGCCCATGTCAGGCCGATCGCCAAAGCGTGCGGAACGGGCGTGAACACGCCAAGAGCGATCAAGGCAAGGGGTACGCCGTACCAGTGTGCTGCGTTGTAGACTGCGGCTCCAACCTTTGGCCCAGCGAGGTATCCCGCCATGAAAAGATCGGGGGCCAGGAACAGGATCGCGAACAACCACCAGCTTGCGTCCAGCCTGGCATAGGCGACAGCCGCCGCCGCGAGAACCAAAAGACCCTCCAGTCGCAAGATCAGTTTCGGCGCTCCCGTGACCACTCCAGCCATGATTCGATCTCCAACAGTAGAGGCGGGCGGATCTCACCGTGTTGGATGCGGCCCCACGGTAAACAACCCGCCTTTCGTAGCGTTGACCTCCGCATGCCAAAACACTGCGGGCAGCCTGCACCGCTACGACCTCCGCATGATTGTCGTTGATGGATTGATCTCACGCAATGCTGTCGTTCGAGGGCAGCGCGCGCAACAGATGAGAGGCGCGAAGATCGCGCATCGTGCACGCTTTACTCATGCGCGTCGGACGAACCGGCACGCCGGTGTTACGGCGGCGCATCGCACCGCCGCACCGTCTGGCTTAGCTGTGCGTGATCTTCGTGCCGAGCACATTGAGGCATTCGCGCATGAAGGCCGCCAGGCCTGTCCAGCCCTTGGCGGAGACCATGTTGCCATCGACATAGGCTTCGGTCGGCTTGACGTCGATATAGATGCCGCCCACGGCGGTGACCTCTGGCTCGCAAGCGCCGAGGCCCGCGACTTTCCTGCCCTTCAGCACGCCGGGCACGGCCATCAGGATCTGGACACCGTGGCAGATGGTGAAGATCGGCTTGCCGGTCTCGTGAAAATGGCGAACCATGTCCTGGATGCGCTTGTCGGTACGGATGTATTCCGGTCCGCGCCCGCCGGCGCAGTAGACCGCGTCGTAGTCCTCGAGCCGCACTTCCGAAAAAGTCTTGTTGATGTCGGCATAGTGGCCGAGCTTTTCGGTATAGGTCTGGTCGCCCTCGAAGTCGTGCAGCGAGGTCTTGATGCGGTCGCCCGCCTTCTTGTCGGGGCAAACGACGTGGACGGTGTGACCGACGGCTTCCATGCCCTGCTGGTAGACAAAGATCTCGTATTCTTCGGTAAACTCGCCCGTGAGCATCAGAATTTTCTTGCCGGCCATAGCAGGTCTCCTCTCATGTGGCAGATGGGTGGCACCCGGCCGGAGCCGGGTGCGCGCAGGATCGGATCAGAATGGAGAATCGGGGAAATAGAACTGATCCGCATTCTCCGGCGTGATCAGCGGCGCGTCCAGAAGGAAGGAGCCGCGCATCGGCGCCTGTCCCGAGAACTGGCCCGCGGTCATGTAGATGGCGGACTTGATCATGGACGGCGGATAGGGCGTGGAGATCGGCGTGCGCTCGTCGCCTGCCTTGACCATCTCGATCACCTGCTTCATGCCGTTGCCACCGAGTGCGAACTTGATGTCCTCGCGGCCGGCCTGGTCGACCGCTTCCAGGACACCCAGCAGCATGTCGTCGTCATTGGCCCAGACGGCATCGATCTTCGGATACTTGGCCAGATAGTCCTGCATCAGTGTGAAGGCCTCGTCCTGATTCCAGTTGGCATACTGGATGTCGAGGATCTCGATATCGGTCTCGGCGATGACGTCAGAAAAGCCCTTGATGCGCTCGTCGTCGATGACGGTTGGAATACCGCGCAGCACGACGATCTGGCCTTCCCCGCCGAGCTGGTCGGCAAGCCAATGCGCGGTGTTGGCGCCGACGGCGATGTTGTCGCCGGCGACATACAGGTCCTGGATCGACGGGTCCGTGAGGCCGCGGTCGACGACGGCGATGAAGGTGCCGTTGGCCTTGACCTGTTCGACCGGGCCGGTCAGCTCTTCCGAGGTGAAGGGCAGGATGACGAGTGCGTCGAGATCCTGGGTAGCCGACAGATCTTCAAGCGAAGAGACCTGCGCGGTCGCCGACGATGCGGTCGACACGATCACGTCGATGTTCGGGAAGGCCGCTTCGATTTCCTTTTCCGCCTGCTCGGCGTGGTAGACGACGCCGCCGGTCCAGCCGTGGGTGGCCGCGGGGATCGAGACGGCGATGGTGACGTCGCGCTCCTGCGCCTGGGCCGCGCCGAGCGGCACGATGCAGGCGACGGCGACGGCGACGGCGGATGCAAGCATCCGGGCCTTTCGGGTGATTACGTTCATTGCATTCTCCTCCGGTTAAGTAATCAGCCGCATGGATTCAGCGGCTGCTGGTGAAGCGGTGCGCAAGCATGGCGATGATGATGATCGCGCCTTGCACCGCAGCAACGAGGTATTCCGAGACCAGGTCCGAGAGGACCATGACGTTCGCGATAACCTCGAGGATGAGCGCGCCGGCGACGGTGCCCCAGACGCGTCCCTTACCGCCGCGCAGAAGGGTGCCGCCGATCACCACCGCGGTGATGACCTGCAGTTCCCATAGCTGGCCGGTGGTAGGCGTCGCGGCACCAAGGCGCGGCACGTAGCATATGGCGGCAACTGCCACGCACAGGCCCTGGATCACGTAGGCGGTGGTGCGAACACCGCCGACATGGACGCCGGAAAACCGGGCGACTTCCGCGTTGGAGCCGACGGACGTGACACGGCGACCATATTTGGTGCGGTAGAGCAGGAAGGCCGCGACCAGGATGACACCCAGCGTGATGAGCACGGGATATGGAATGCCCGTGAAGTCGCCGAAATAGACCGGCCGGTAGGCTTCGCGAAGGCTCCGGTCGATCGGCAGCGAACCGCCATCGGTCATGAAGGTGATGAAGGCCCTGAATATCCCCATCGTTCCCAGCGTCACGATGAACGGTTCTATGCGCCCGAGCGTGATGATGAGACCGTTGAACAGGCCACACAGCGCACCGACCACCAGCGCGACGCCGGCCCCCATGACGATCGCCCAATTGCCGAAGGACGGAGCCAGGCCGTTCATCACCATGATCATGATGCCGGTGACGAAGGCCATCATCGAGCCGACCGAAAGATCAAGGCCGCCGGACGCAATCACGAATGTCGCGCCAACCGCGATGATCGCGATGAAGGCGCTCCGCGTGATCACGTTGACCAGATTGGCCGAGGACAGGAAATTGGAGTTGATCAGTGCACCGAGAATGACGATCACAGCCAGCGCGATGAATGGAGCAAGGTCGCTCCAGCGGATGCGGCTGCCTTCAGTGGCCGCCGCCGCATTTGCGGTCGCGGTCGTCATGTCAATTCTCTCCCTCAGTGCCATGCCGGCTGCTTGTCGCGGCATAGACGACGTTCTGTTCGGTGATCGCATCGCCGGCCAGCTCGGCGACGATCCGTCCGCCGCGCATCACGAGCACACGGTCGGCCAGTCCAACCAGCTCCTGCATCTCCGAAGAAATCACGATGCAGGCCTTGCCGGCACGCGCCATCGCATCGATGAAATCGTAGATCTGGCGCTTGTTGCCGATGTCGATGCCGCGCGTCGGCTCGTCGATGATCACCACCGACGGATCGGTCATCATGACCTTTGCCAGCAGCAGCTTCTGCTGGTTGCCACCGGAGAGCTTTCCGGCTTCGAGCGCAAGCGAACGCACGCGGATGTCATATTCGGCGACCGCGGATCGCAATGACGCAAACTCTGCGCGCCGCTCGAGCACGATGCCCGGACTGGTTTTGTCCAGCGCCTGCAGCGTCAGGTTTGGCGCGAGTTTCTCATCTAGGAGCAGTCCCTTGCCCTTGCGATCTTCGGTGAGATAGACGAGGCCTGCCTCCATCAGTCGGCCGACCGAACGGTGGGAGATTTCCTGTCCATGCACCACGACCTTTCCGGCGTGGGAGGGGCGAAGGCCCATGAGCCCTTCGAAAAGTTCGGTGCGCCCGGCGCCGATCATCCCGCCGAAACCCAGAACTTCGCCAGGATGCAGCGCGAAGGACGCCTTCGCGTCGCCATGGTCGACCGCCAGATCGGTGACCTCGAGGATCGGTGCCGCGGATGCCGGCGGACGCTTCGGCGGATAGAGCATCGACAATTCACGACCCACCATCAGCTCGGCCATCTCGCGCTGACTGAGGCCGGCGGCGGGCCATGTGCCGATCATCTGGCCGTCGCGCAGCACCGTGACACGGTCGGCCAGCGCCTGCACTTCGTCCAGGCGGTGCGAGATGTAGAGGACGCCGACGCCTTGGTCGCGCAGGTCGCGGACAATATCGAGAAGGGCAGCAACCTCGTCATTGGCCAGCA
This sequence comes from Mesorhizobium sp. CAU 1741, assembly GCF_039839275.1. NCBI lineage: Bacteria > Pseudomonadati > Pseudomonadota > Alphaproteobacteria > Hyphomicrobiales > Phyllobacteriaceae > Mesorhizobium > Mesorhizobium sp. CAU 1741. The sequence goes on from NZ_JBDOQP010000004.1 coordinate 273,850, forward strand.
CCGCGGTGGGCTCGTCGAGGATCACGACCTTGCGATCCTCCAGAAGGGCGCGCGCGATCTGCACAAGCTGCCGTTGCGCCAGCGGCAGGTCGCCGAGCCGGTCACGCGGGCGGGCCACGGAGCCGACACGCGCCAGAACCTCGGCGCTGCGCCGGTTCATCTTGGCGTCGTCCACCATGAAGCCGCGCGCGATTTCGCGGCCGAGAAACAGGTTCTGCGCCACCGTCAGGTCGGCCGCGAGCAGGATCTCCTGATGAACGAGCACGATGCCTGCCGCTTCGGCTTCCACGGCATCGGAAAAGGCGACGGCCTCGCCATCCATGTGTAACTGTCCAGTGGTCGGCTTCACATGACCGGACAGCAGCTTCATCAAGGTGGACTTGCCCGCCCCGTTTTCGCCGATGATCGCGTGGACCTCGCCGGCCCGGATATCCAGTGAGACGTCCGAAAGCACGGTTATCGCGCCGTACGCCTTGCCCAGGCCCTCTGCCCGCATGGTGGCGGGCGCAGAGATGGCGGCGTCGCCTCGCGCAGGTGAGTGCTGGTGTGCGTTCATTCGAATGCCGCGAGCAGGCGATCACGCGACCGCTCGATATGCGTGTACATTGCGGCATGCGCGGCCTGAGGGTCGCCCGCCCTGAACGCGGCCAGCAGCGTCTCGTGCTCCTCCAGCGCCTCCTGCGTCACCCGCGAGTGGAACATCAGGCGGAAGATGTGCAAGTGCACATGCTGGTTGAACAGCGTGTTGCGGATCACCTCGTTGCCGGCGATCCTGAGGATGGCATCGTGGAAATGCGCATCGGCGCGGGCAAAGCGCGAATAGCGGCTGTTGCGATCCACCGGCGCTGCGCCATTGCCCATGTCGGCTGCAGCTTCTTCCAGAAACTGCAACGATTCCGGCGTCATGTTGAGCGTTGCGAGCCGTGATCCCTCGGGCTCGAGCAACAGCCGGAACGTGTAGAGATCGTCAAACTGCTTGCGCGTCAGCTGCGGCGCTGCGCTGTAGCCGATGAGGTGCTCCTTGCGCACCAGGCCCTCGCGCTCCAGCCGGCTGAGCGCTTCGCGGACCGGGGTCTGGGACACGTTGAGCTCACGCGCAATGGCATCGATCGGAATGCGCGAGCCCGGCGCCATCTCCAGCGCCATCAGCCGCGTGTAGATGCTGTCGTAGACACCATCCACGACGCTGGATGGGCGAATACCCGCCGAATTTCGATCTCGCTCCGCTGCCAGCGCCACCTCGCACCTCCTGGTCGATGAACCTTGACATGGCGGATACGTCACACATAGGCTATCAGATGTCAAATACAATATCGTATATGATCTGATATAGGATTTTGGCGGCGGCCTTCTGCCGAGTGGGCGCGAGGGGAACAGACTGCCGGAAACGGTTGCGGGCGGAGGCCATGGGCTCCGTTCGGCCGATCCTTGGATGACGAAGTTCCGGCGCTGCGCCGGCGAACACGGGGAAGGAACCCACAGCATGGATCTATTCGGGACGATGCGGGCGCCGCGGGAGTTGGTCTTCGGAGCCGGCCAGCGCCATGCCCTGGGCCGCATCGCAGGCAAGCTCGGGCGGCGCGCACTTGTCGTGACCGATGCACGGCTGGCCGCCGATGCGGATTTCCTCGGCATGATGGCGCAACTCGATGAGGCCGGGATGGCCGTGCAGATCGACAGCTCCACCCTGCCCGACGTTCCCGTCGATTGCGCCAGCGCCAGCGCCCGCGAGGCAGCGGCGTTCAAGCCCGACCTTGTCATCGGCGTCGGCGGCGGCTCGTGCTTGGACATGGCCAAATGCGTGGCCATCCTCCTGACCCATGGCGGGAAGCCGCAGGACTATTATGGCGAATACAACGTGCCAGGGCCGGTACTGCCGCTGATCGCGATTCCCACGACGGCCGGCACCGGTTCGGAGGTGACACCCGTCGCGGTCCTCTCGGATGCCGAGCGCAGCCTCAAGGTCGGCATCTCGAGCCCTTTCCTCATCCCCACCGTCTCGATCTGCGATCCGGATCTGACGGTGAGCTGCCCAGCGGGCCTCACCGCCATCGCTGGGGCGGATGCGCTCACCCATGCCATCGAGGCGTTCACCGCGCTGCGCCGCGAGCCGATCCCCGGCATTGCGCAGGAACGCGTATTCGTCGGCAAGAACGCAATCTCCGACCACTTCGCGTTGCGTGCCATCGGGCTGCTCTGGCAGGGGCTGGAAGCTGCCTGCAGCAATGGCGCCGACCGGCCGGCGCGCGAGAAGGTGATGATGGGCGCGACGCTCGCCGGCCTTGCCTTCGGCGTCGCCGGAACCGCGGCCGCCCACGCGATCCAATACCCCGTCGGCGCGCTCACACACACCGCGCATGGCGCGGGTGTTGCCTGCCTGATGCCCTATGTGATGCAGTGGAACGCGCCCGAGATCGGCCCGGAGCTGGACCAGATCGCGCACGCGCTGGGCCTGCCCGATGCCGACGCGGTGATACCCGAAATGGCCGCGATGTTCGCCCGCATCGGCATCCCCGCCACGCTGCGCGATCTCGGGCTGGCGGAAGACAAGCTCGAATGGGTCGCCGAGCAGAGCTGCGGAATTGCCCGGCTGATCCAGAACAATCCCCGGCCGCTCGACCAGCCGGACATGCTTCGCCTCGTCGGCGCCGCCTATTCGGGCGACCGCGCCGCCCTCACCTGACTGTAAAGGACCTTGGAATGACGATCCAAACCACCGTCGCCAGCTTCGCCGATCCCGCCCTCCATGCACACGGCCTCTATATTGGCGGCCAGTGGCATGCTGGAGCGGGTATCCCGGTGCTCAACCCGTCGACCGGGGAGATGCTCGCCGAAGTGCCGGACGCTTCCGTCGAAGATGCAATGCGCGCCGTGGCGGCAGCGGACGCCGCAGCCGCCGGCTGGCGTGCGACGCCCGCGCGCCAGCGGTCGGAAATCCTGCGCAGATGGTTCATGCTCATGATTGAGCATTCAGAAGATCTCGCCCTGCTGATCGCGCTGGAGAACGGCAAGGCTTTGTCCGATGCGCGTGGCGAAGTCGCCTATGCTTCGGAGTTCTTCCGCTGGTATGCGGAGGAAGCCACCCGCATCCCCGGCGAGTTCCGCCCGACCCCTTCGGGTTCACACAAGATACTGGTCGACCACGAGCCGATCGGCATTTCGGTGCTCATCACGCCATGGAACTTCCCTGCGGCAATGGCGACGCGCAAGATCGGGCCCGCGCTCGCTGCCGGTTGCACGGTCATTCTCAAGCCTGCTTCCGAAACGCCGCTGACAGCCTATGCAATGGCGCGGCTGGGCGAACTGGCGGGCGTCCCGGCGGGCGTCGTCAATGTGCTCACCACCGCCAATCCCGGCCCTGTCACCAATGCCATGCTTGCCGATCCACGGGTGCGAAAACTGTCCTTCACCGGCTCGACCGGCGTCGGCCGCGTGCTCCTCGCGGAGGCGGCGAAAACCGTCGTCAGTTGCTCGATGGAACTGGGTGGCAATGCGCCGTTCCTCGTCTTCGACGATGCCGATCTCGATGCCGCGCTCGACGGCGCGATGATCGCCAAGATGCGCAACGCCGGCGAAGCCTGCACTGCCGCCAACCGCTTCTACGTGCAGGCTGGCATTCACGACGCTTTTGTTCAGGGTCTTACGAAGCGCATGGCCGCGCTGAAGATCGGCCCGGGCTACGAACCCACCACGCAATGCGGCCCGATGATCACGAAAAAGGCCGTCCAGAAGATCGACCAGCTCGTCTCGAACGCGCTGGAGCGCGGCGCACGCGCCACGACTGGCGGTGCTCCCTTGCCGGGAAGCGGATATTATTATCCGCCGACGGTGCTGGAAAACGTGCCCGTCGACGCGGCAATCGCGCATGAGGAAATCTTCGGGCCGATTGCCCCGGTCTATCGCTTCGACACGGAAGAGGAAGCCATCCGCCTCGCAAACGACACCGAATACGGGCTCGCCGCCTATGTCTATACGCGCGACCTGACGAAGGCGATGCGGGTGGGCAGGAACATCGAGACCGGCATGCTGGGCATCAATCGCGGCCTGATGTCGGACCCGGCGGCACCCTTCGGCGGCGTCAAGCAGAGCGGCCTGGGACGCGAGGGCGGCGTCACCGGCATTCTGGAGTTCATGGAAGCCAAATATTACGCTGTTGAACTCTAAAAAGGGCAAGCGGGGAGCAGCGCATGAAAGGCGACGACCTCTATCTGATCCGAGATTTTGTTCCTGATTTCGATGCGATCGCATCCGAGTTCGCGGCGCGCAGCCGCGCGCTGTCCGGCAGATCGAAGCTGCGCGCCGACATCGCCTACGGACACCGACCGCGCGAGGTGCTCGACGTCGCCTTTCCCGAAAGACAGGCGGCCGGCGCGCCTTTGCACGTCTTCGTCCATGGCGGCTACTGGCGCTCGGGCGAGAAGGCCGATTACCGGTTTGTGGCGGAACCGGTCCTGGCGGCAGGCGGCGTCGCTGCGCTGGTGGAATATGATCTGATGCCGGGCGAGCGGCTGGAGGTGCTGGTGGGTCAAGTGCGTCGCGCACTTCATTGGCTGCATCAGCACGCGTCCGATTTCGGAGCAGACCCCTTTCGCATCACCGTCAGCGGCCATTCCGCCGGCGCCCACCTCGCCTCTTTCCTCGCAGCCACCGGCCCCGCCGAGACCGAAGCGCCGGGCGCACCCGCGCTGCATGCGATGATGCTTGTCAGCGGCATCTACGAGCTTTCCGGGATTCCGGGCAGTTTTCTCCGCGACGAAGCCCGGATGACTGCCGAGGAGGCCGCCGATTGGTCGCCACTCGGGTCGACCCATCATTCTGGCCCGCGCCGGGTGCTCGCTTATGGCGGCAACGAAACCGCGCCGTTCCTCGACCAGGCCCAAGCCCTTCACGACGCGCTGCAAGGCGAAGGACAGCCGGTTGACCTCGTCGCCGCGCCGGGTCTCAATCACATGAGTGTAGTGCTCGATCTGGGCGACCCGAAAGGCGGGCTGGGCCAGAGGCTTGCCGATATGGTGGCTTTAAGCTGATCCGGCGCGACTATGCCGTAGGTCTCGCCCCAGCCCCATCGGGTTGGGTTGTCTCGACGAAAGCTGCAGACGCGTTTCGTGCTTCACACAGCCGGGGCGGTGCGCGTGCGGAACGGCTTTGCCAGAAAAATTCCGACGCCAACCAGCAGGACCGACGCGATCAGGGCCAATTGGCTCGGATACAACGCCAGAAGTGCCGCTGGCATGAAAAACAGCCATGCCATCGGGCGGCTGCCTCTGAGCCGGATGCCGGATGTCAGCATCGCCGTTGCGACCACCAGCATCAGGCCAGACAACGCGGCTTCCGCAATATCCATTCCATCGCCCGACCACAGCATGCCCGGATAGGCGAGGAACATGAACGGCACGACATAGGTGACGGCGGCAAGGCGAACCGCATTGAGCGCGACAGGCCACCAGTGCACCCCGGCGATGCTCGCCGCCACGAACACCGCGATACAGACCGGCGGGGTGATCACCGAGATCGTCGCATAGTAGAAAACGAACATGTGGGCCACCAGCGGTTCGATCCCGACCGCGATCAACGCCGGCGCCATCACCGACGCGACCAGCACGTAGGCGGCGGTCGTCGGTATGCCCATGCCGAGGATCAGGCACGCGCCCGCGACGATGAGCCCGATCAGGACGATGTTCTGGCCGCCAATCGCCACTACCAGCGACGACAGCGTTACGCCAATGCCCGTGAGGTTGAGCAGCGAAACAAGGATCTGTGCCCCCGCCAGCATCACCCCGATGATGACGATACCGGCGCCGCCCTCGACCAGCGCATCGAAGAGCGTGCGCGCCGTTGAGGTCGGATCGCGGCGGCGCCACACATCGCCGATGACGAAGGGCACAACCATGCACACGATGCCCATCGCGGCGGAAAAGGCGACCGACCGCCCCGACGACAGCATCCAGATCAGCCCGCCAAGCCCCCCTATCACAGGCATCAGGCGGAACGGGTCGAGCGCTTCCCTGGCGGACGGTATCTCCTCACGCGGGACGAGCCCGACATTGGTTCGCAACGACACCAGGTGGATGGTCAGCAAGATCGCGATATAGAACATCGCCGCCGGGATAACTGCCGCCACGGCGATGCGCAGATATTCGACGCCGATCATCTCGGCCATGATGAAGGCTGCCGCACCGAGGATCGGCGGGGTCACCTGTCCGCCGGTCGACGCGACGGCCTCCACTGCGGCGGCGAATTGTGGCGGGTAGTTCAGCCGCTTCATCAGGGGGATCGTCAGCGTGCCTGTGGTCGCCACGTTCGCCACCGCGCTGCCGTTTACCGTGCCGAACGATGCCGACGCGATCGTCGCCATCTTGGCTGCGCCCCCAATGGAGCGACCGGAGACCAGCAGAGCGATGTCCATGAAGGTCTTGCCACCGCCCGTGTGAAGCAGCACCGCGCCGAACAGCACGAAAGAGGCGATCAGGGTGGCGGCGAGACCGGTCAGCGAACCCCATACGCCGATGTCCGAAAGGTAGATCGTCTCGGCCACGAAATAGAGATCGAACCCGCGATGGCCCAGCCTCCCGGGGATGAGATGCCCCAGGAACACATAGGCAAGGCCGACGATCACCAGTATCGGGAAGGCAAGCCCGACCGTGCGGCGTGCCAGTTCAAGCAGCACGATCACGAGCCCGGCCGTCAATCCGAGTTCGACGGGAGACGCCATCGGCAGCGTGGTCATGATCCGGTTGGCGTTGAATGTCACATAGACGGCCGCAGCGACCCCGATGAGCGCCAGGATGGCGTCAAGCGCAATCGACCAACCGCGCGGCCGTCCTCCTGGCCTGAGCGGATAGCTGAGAAAACCCAGCATCAGGAGCAGCGCGACCATGATCGATCGCTGCACGAGGGAATCAAACTGCCCAAAATAGGCGGTCCACAAGACGAACACGCCAATCGTCGCGGCGACTATACGGCGGGCATTCTCAACCATGGCGCGGCTCGCAGCAAAGGATGGCAGAGCCGGCACGGGCCGGCCCTGCAGGCAACGGCATCAGGCGTCAAGGACGCAGGCGGTCAGGCACCTCGACGCCGATCTCCTCGAAATAGCGGATGGCGCCGGGATGGAGAGGCGACGTTGCGAGGGACATCGTCATTGCCGGGAGCTGCGAGCCCTTCAGCGAAGCGAAAGCCGACGCCTGTACGGTCTCGTCTTCCACCGCCGCCTTGGTGATGGCGTACGCCATGTCGTCGCTCATTTCCGGATGGGCGACGGTCGCGGTTCCAAATGCCCAGGTACGATATGCCGGATAGCCATCGCCGGCAGCGCCTTCTCCAATCTCGATAACCGCGAGGTTCGGGAAGCCATCCGCCACCGACTTTGCCTGCTCGTCGTCCAGCGAGAGCAATGTGATGGGTGTAAGGGTGGCGATGTCGAGGCTCGACGCGTCGAGACGTTCGCCGGCGCCGCTCTTGACGTAGCCGACTGCGCGATCGTCCTTGATGGAATCGACCACGTCGCCGGTCGAGCCGCGCACCCATTCCGGCTCGATGCCGAGTTGTGCGAACACCGCCTCGGTGGTCTTCTCGGTCGCCGAACCGGTGATGCCGGGATTGATGCGCTGACCCGCCAGGTCGCTGAGCGTCGCCAGGCCGGCATCCTCGCGCACGACAACGTTCTGAGGTGCGGAAGAATAGACCCAAAGCGTCAGCATCTTGTACGGCTGGCCCTCGAATTCGCCCTGTCCGCTCCATGCGTCATAGGCGACATTGGTGGTGACGAGGCCCATGTCGATCTGGTCGCGCTGGAGGCGCCTCAGATTGTCCATCGTCGCGCCCGTTTCCACCACGGTAGCGGATACGCCCTCGACATTGTCGTTGATGATCTGCGAGACCGCGACGTAGTAGCCATAGTGGCTCGACGACGACGACGATGAGCCAATCAGGATGCGATCCTGCGCTTGGGCGGCTCCAGATATGGATCCGGCAAGCGCCGCGGCGAGAATGGCTGTCTTCAACTGTTTCATGGTGTTCCTCCCTTTGGTTGGTATGCTTGACGTCAGGACGTATCGCCGGTGCACCCAAGCGCAGTGGCGAGTTCCGCCGGCATGCTCACTTCCATCGAAAGCAGATGGAACGAACTCGTCTTGCCGTGTGTGTCGAGATTGAGCGCGGAGTTGACGCCGCCCTCCAGGGCATCGTCGATCACGAAGTTGAGCGCCTGGAGATTGTCCACGACATAGCGCCTCACCTGCGATGCGCCGCGATGCTCGAACATCGCGAGCACGCGCTCCTGTGTCACCTCGCGCAACAGGATGGGCCAAGCCTCCGGCGTGTACGCGATGACGCTCACATTGAGCCGGTTGCCTTTGTCCCCCGCCCTGCCATGAGCGATCCGGTGCAGGGGGATATTGACGGTCGCGGTCATGTCGCTCCCCCGGTCATCTGGTAGCGCGGCTTGACCATTGATCGTGGTGCGAGGAAGGAAGCGGTGTTGATGCGCGCCTGCAGATGGCTGCGGATGCCGCCGCCGCCGGCAGGGCCGGTGCAGTAGAGCGCGGCGACTTCGCGCAGCGCATACTCCGCTTGCGCCTTCTCACGGGCACTGACCGCCATGCGCATTCGCACGTCGGCCGGCGCGGGCCAGGCGAAGCCGTCGGGGGCGCGGTTATCGCCACCGAAGACGCTGAGCGCGCCGATGAAGTCAAATCGCCGCCGCAATGAGGGGAATTTCGCTGCGACCCGCTCCTCGACGATCGCCGCCGCCAACTGTGCGCGAGCCAGGGCATTGGGGCCGGCATAGGATATCTCCGCTTCTCCAAGCCAATCTCCGGACACGCCCACCGTGGCCTTCAGCAGTTCCGGCGCCGGCCTGCCCCGCGCACCGCGCACGCTGACGCGGTCCTGGCCCGACTGGGTCAGCGAAACGCCGGTGATGTCCAGCACGACATCCGGCGTCAGATAGTCGGAGGGATCGTGTATTTCGTAGAGAAGTTGTTCTTTCACCGTCCGCAGGTCGACCACGCCGCCGGTGCCTTCTGGCTTCGTGATGACGAAGCTGCCGTCCGCCTCCACTTCGGCGATCGGAAAGCCGACATTGGCGAGGTCCGGCACGTCCTTGAAGCCGGGATCGGCGAAATAGCCGCCGGTGACCTGGCTGCCGCATTCCAGCAAATGGCCTGCCAGCGTGCCGGCTGCGATCAGATCCCAGTCATCCCAGCTCCAGTCGAAGTGGGCAACCAGGGGTCCCAGTGCCAAGGAAGGGTCGGCGACCCGGCCGGTCACCACCACCTGGGCACCGTGGCGGATGGCCTCCGCTATCTGACGTGCGCCGATATAGACGTTTGCCGAGATGATGTCGCTGGCGCAGTCGAGGGCATTGCTGTCCCCTTCCCAACGATCGAGCAGGGATAGATCGAGTCCGTCTCGGATGTCGTCGCCCTCGACGACGGCGACGCGCAGATCATGCAGGCCTTGGTCACGGGCAATGTCGGCGATGAGCGCCGCCGCGGCTCGCGGATTCGCGACGCCGAAATTGCCGACGATGACGATCCCCGACCGAACGCAATCGGCAAGCACCGGACGCACGAGATCGGCAAGCAGGGGGTCATAGCCCAGCGCGGGGTCGGACCGGCGCGCCAGATGTCCCAGCGCGAGCGTCCTCTCGCCAATGGTCTCGAAAATCAGCGCACCGCCGCGGCCATGCGCGTGAATCTGCCGCACGACCGGCAACGCGGCGTCCACGCGATCGCCCGAAAATCCCGATCCATTGCCGATCCGATACGTCAACGCCGCCCTCCCGCTTGAAACACTTATCGTAGGAATTATCGATAATGTCAACGATTGGATGAGCGCCCCGTTTGGCGCTATGGTCCAGCGATGCATTCGAGGCTCCCATGACCGACCATTTCCTTTCCGAAGCCAGGCGTGATCCGGGCCGCTGGGAACAGGTTTTTCGCGATCTCCAGCGCGAGATCATTTTCGGCACGCTGCGCCCACGTGAGCGGCTGGTGGAGGATGAGGTCATAGCGCGCCTCGATGCGACCCGGCATGCGGTGCGGCGCGCCTTTGCGGAGCTGGAGCGGGTCGGCCTTGCCGTGCGTTTGCCCAACCGTGGCGTCCAGGTGCGAGACTACACGCTGACGGAGGTGGAGGAGCTTTACGAGATAAGGGCGGTCCTGGAGGCGCAGGCGGCGCGGCGCATGCGGCTTCCGGCGCCAGACGACCTGGTCGCCGACCTACACGCGATTGCCCGCGCGCACGAGGATGCATCCAGGCAGGAGCGCTATCTGGACATCTTCCTTCTCAACAATGAATTCCATGAGAAACTGTACGGCCATTGCGGCAACGCCCAGCTGGCGCAAGCGATAAAGTCCTATACGTTCGCCACGCATCCCATCCGCAGCCGCGGCTTTCCGGATGCAGAACTGCGCCGGCTCGCGGTCGAGGAACACTGGCGCATTCTCGACGCCCTGTCGCACGATGATGCGGAACACCTCGCCGAACTCTGCATCGCCCACATCCAGCGACCGAAAGAATATTACCTTGCCGCCAACAGCCTTCTTTCTGGCGTTGCGCGATCCAGTCCCTAGGCTTGTATGGCAACTACGCGGCCGCGCAGGGCGCGAAGATCCGGCCACGCAGCGACCGCCATCGCTGATGCAGATCGATCTCCGAACAAGGCTTCACCGACATCGAGCCTATGCTGCCGTGACGTGCACGACTGCGCCCGCCCGGTTGACCGAAACAGCAGCCACACATGATGAGACGGTCATGTTGAGGAAGATGGTGGTGCGGGCACCGCATGTCGACATGCCCCCGGTCCTGCTCACCGACTTTTCGCAGTAGAAAAGCCGCGGCACGACCTATCGATATGTCGCACAAGCCCGCGAGCTTCTTCAGGTTGGTGTTCGGGGCCATCGCGCCACCGAAATTCTCGACTTCCCCAGTCAGATCGACGTTCAGGTGCCCCCCACCGGATCCCGCGAAAAGAACTTGTCGGGCAGTTCCATCATCGCCCGGCCGGACTCGGCGACATGCTCGCGCATCGCGCGCTCAGCCGCATCACCGTCACCCGCGCTGATTGCCTCGACTATGCGGCAATGTCCTTTGTGCGAAGCATGCATGGTCCCGGGATTGACCAGCCGGCTGTAGATCAGCCGTGGCAACTGCGCATGCATCTGGCGCAGCACGCGCGACAGGTATTCGTTGCGCGCGCGTGTCAGGATAAGGTCGTGAAAGGCTGCGTTGACGGTGGTGAAGGCGCGTACGTCGGTGCTCTCCACCGCCGGCGCCATCTGGTCCAGCAGCCGGCGAAGCTCCGCTGCGATAGCCGGATGATCCTCAGCGGCGGCAACGGCGCGAGCCGCATGCCCTTCAAGCAATTGCCTGATCTCGTACATCTGCCCGAGTTCGCGGCGTGAGAGCCGATGAATGGTTGCGCCGCGGTGCAACTCGATATCCACGATTCCTGCAGCGGACAGCCTGTGCAGCGTCTGACGGATCACGCCCCGGCTGACCTCGAACTCCTGGGCGAGACCCGCCTCGACCAGGCGCTGACCAGGCACATAATCGCCGTCGCGGATGCGCGCCATGATCTCCTCGGCAATCCGGTCGGTCGCCCCCAGCGCGTTCGCCATGCGTGTGATTCCCTCTGAACCGTCGTGACCTCCGCAGATAGGGCCTTGACACCTCACTTGGCAATCGCCTACGAAATCGTAGTACAAAATGAGCGGACGAAATCTGATATGCGCCAAAAGCCCACTGCACAGCTTCGGAATTTGCTCCTGCAGAAGGCATTCTTCACCGCCCCGGGCGTCTATGACGCCTTTTCCGCATTGGTGGCCGAACGGGTGGGTTTTCCCGCCCTGTACATGACCGGCTACGGCACCGTGATGGCGCATCTTGGCCTGCCTGACGCCGGACTGGGCACCTATTCGGACTTCGTCGGGCGGCTTTCGGCGATCGTCGATCGCACGAACGTGCCCGTCATTGCCGACGCAGACACGGGTTTTGGCGGGCTCGTCAATCTGCGCCAGACCGTTCGGGGCTACGAGAAGGCTGGCGCTTCGGCGATCCAGATCGAAGATCAGGAATTCCCAAAGCGTTGTGGTCATACCGAAGGCAAACGCGTCATACCTGCCGAGGACATGGTGCTGAAAATTCGCGTGGCTCTGGATACGCGGATCGACGACGATTTTTGCATCATCGCGCGCACCGATGCGCGCAACGTGCTCGGGCTCGACGAAGCCCTGCGCCGGGCCACCCTTTATGCTGAGGCGGGAGCCGACATCATCTTCGTCGAGGCACCAGAGTCGGAGGCCGAGATGGCACGGATTGCCGCCGAGATCGATGCCCCTCTCGTCGCCAACATGACGGCCAAGGGATCCCGCACCCCGGAGATCGCCGCCGAAAAGCTGGAGGCGATGGGTTATGCCCTGGCAATCCATCCGGGCCTTGCAATGCTGTCGGCGGCCGCCGCGATGCAGCAGGCGCTGGAACATCTCAAAACCCATCGCAGCACGGTTTCGTTGGACATGCCGATGTTCAGCCTGGAGGAAATGCACGAACTGGTCGGCTTTCCCGAGATCTGGGCGTTCGAAAAGCGTTGGGGCGACGAGGCCCCCGAAATGCCACGGCGATGAACCAACCGCGCACCACCTTCGACAAGATATGGGACAGCCATGTCGTCACCCGGCTGTCGGACGGCGAAGAACTGATCTTCATCGACCGGCTCCTGCTTCATGACCTGACTTTGAAGATCGTCCTGCCCGATCTCGAGGCGCGAGGTCACTCTGTCATGCTGCCGTCGCAGGCTGCGGCGACCGCTGATCATGTCGTCTCGTCGGCTCCGGGGCGCGAAATGCTGAGCGACAGCCGTACTGTTGATTTCGTGCACCGCGGTCGCGATCTCGCCATGCGCCACGGCATCCGCTTCTTTGATGTCGGAGACCCTCGGCAAGGCATCGTCCACGTCATTGCGCCGGAACTGGGCCTGACGCTTCCCGGCTCGACGATCACATGCACGGACAGCCACACATGCACGCAAGGTGCTTTCGGCGCCCTCGCATGGGGCATTGGCACGACCGATGCAGCGCATGTCCTGGCGACGCAGACGATGGTTCAGCGTCGCCCTGCGCGCATGAAGGTAGTGCTTTCGGGTACCCCGCAGCCGGGGGTCGGCGCCAAGGACGTCATCCTCGCGCTGATCGGCCGTTACGGCGCTTCTGCAGGCGCCGGCCATGTGCTGGAGTTCATGGGTTCGTACGTGGACGCGACCACCATGGAAGAGCGGATGACGCTCTGCAACATGGCCATCGAGTTCGGCGCACGGTTCGGTCTGATCGCTCCGGACGCCCGCACGATCGACTATCTTGCCGGACGCGAGTTTGCGCCCGGTGGCGCCGATTGGGATCGCGCTGCCCGTCTCTGGCTGGACCTGCGCGGTGATGACGATGCCCAATTCGACCGGGAACTTGAACTCGACATTACGGGCCTGCAGCCCCAGGTGACATTCGGGACCGGGCTCGACCATGTTGCCGGCATCGATGAACCGGTGCCGGCTCCTTCCTCGCTGCCGGACGCGGGTCGCCGCGACCGCCTTCGCGAAGCCCTGACCTACATGGATGTCGAACCGGGGCGTCCCCTGGAGGGCCTTGCTGTCGACTGGGCGTTCATCGGATCCTGCGCAAACAGCCGCTTGAGCGACCTGCGGGACGCGGCTGCCATCGTGCGCGGCGGGCGTGTCGCCGATGGCGTGCGGGCCTGGGTGGTTCCCGGCTCCACCAGCGTCAAGCGAGCCGCCGAGGCCGAGGGACTGGACAAGGTCTTCCTTGCGGCCGGATGGGAATGGCGTGAGTCCGGATGCTCGTTATGTTGCGCCATCAATGGCGAGGTGGTGCCGTCGGGCCAGCGCTGCATCTCGACGAGCAATCGCAATTTCGTCGGCCGGCAGGGTGCGGGTGCCCGCACCCATGTCGCCAGTCCGGCCATGGTGGCAGCATCCGCGCTGGCAGGCAGCATCGCCGATCCGCGCAAGGCGCTGGCGCGATGAGGGCCTTCACGGCTCATGAGGGCATCGCCGCCCCGCTCCGTCTCGACGATGTGAACACGGACGTCATCATTCCCACCAACCGGGCGATTCATGTTGCCAAGGGATCTCTTGGCCGCTTTGCTTTCGAGCCGCTACGCTATGACGAAGGCGGCCGAGAGCGAGCCGACTTCGTGCTGAACCAGTACCGCTATGCGGGCGCATCGATCCTCGTCGCCGGTGCGAATTTCGGCTGCGGGAGCTCGCGCGAAATGGCCGCGTGGGCGCTTGATGACGCCGGCATTCGCTGCGTGATCGCGCCAAGCTTCGGCGACATCTTCTTCCAGAACTGCTGCAAGATAGGGCTGCTCGCGCTCACCTTGCCCGATGATACGGTCGAGAACGTGTGGGATGAGCTGGCAAGGGCCGCGACCCCGCGAATGAGCGTCGATCTTTCCGCGCTCCGCGTCACGGCGCCCGAAGGCACGAGATACACCTTCGGCTTCGACGAAGGTCGCAGGGACGCGCTTCTCCATGGCCTGGACGACATCGGGCAAACGCTTCGGCATGCAGATGCGATTGCGCGCTTCGTGACAACTGACCGCTATGCACGCCCGTGGAACTACCTGCCCGCGCCTGGGCCCGCATCGCATATTCATTCGGAGAAAACAGACACATGAATGCATCGCCTCCGCTTCGCCTCCCGACGGATCCCGCTGGCGCGACGGGTCAGTTGGCCCAGTGGCTGGCCGATCTCGATCTTGCAGACCTGCCGGATCAGGCACTGACGCGGGCGAAACACCTGATACTCGACGGGGTCGCATGCGCTCTGGTCGGCGCTCAGCTTCCCTGGTCGCGGCTGGCAACGGAGGCGATCACCAAGCTTGAAGGCGAAGGCAGCGGCAGCCTGATCGGGTGGGGCCGCAAACTTCCACCAACGTCCGCGGCGCTCCTCAACGGCGCCTACATCCAGGCGTTCGAACTGGACGACTATCACTTCCTGGCACCGATCCACAGCAATGCCGTGGTTCTGCCGGCGCTATTCGCGGCTGCCCAGCAGAAAGACGGGGTCACCGGCGCCGAGCTGCTTCGCGGCGCGATCGCGGGCTACGAAGTCGGGCCCCGCGTGGGCATGGCGTTGCATGGGCTTCAGATGCTGTCGCGGGGTTGGCACTCCGGCGCGGTGTTCGGCACCCATGCCGCCGCGGCGGCGGCGGGTATCGTCTACCGGCTCGACGCAGCAGGCTTCGAGGATGCGCTCGGCATGGCCGGCACGCAGTCCGGTGGCCTGATGGCCGCGCAGTTCGAGGCGATGGTCAAGCGCATGCACCATGGCTTCAGCTCCCGCAACGGCCTCTATGCCGCTGCGCTGGCGGCTTCGGGCTACACCGGCATCAAGCGCGTGTTCGAACGTGACTATGGCGGTTTCCTGTCGACATTCGGAGAAGGACATTCACCGGATGCCAGCAAGATTACCGAGGGGCTGGGCAGCGTGTGGGAGTGCGCGCGGATTTCGGTCAAGCCCTACGCCGCCATGACCGGCCATCACGCCGCCATCCAGGGAATCCTGGAACTGCGCGAACAACACGGATTTCGTGCGGATCACGTCGAAAAACTGGACATCTATCTCGGTCACGCCGCCTTTCATCATGGCTGGTGGGATGCCAAGCGCCCGCTTACCGCGACCGGTGCGCAGATGTTCATCGGCTACTCGGCCGCCGTGGCGGTTCTCGACGGCGCGGCGATGATGGCGCAATACACGCCCTCCCGCATCGACAGCGACGACGTCTGGGAGATGATCAGCCGCATCGAGGCTCATCATGATGCCTCCGTCGACAGCAAGCCGCGGCAAGAGCAACTTGCGACCCGCCTGGAGATCAAGCTGCGCGACGGTGCGGTGCTGCGCGCCGAGATACCGGAACCGCCGGGCTTTCACAGCAATCCGATGCCGAACGAGGCGGTGGTGGCCAAATTTCACGCACTCACGGGCGGTCTCATCGAGGAAGGCCGGAGGAAAGCGATCGCGCAGATGATCCTCGATCTTGAGTCGCTCGATGATGCCGGAGCGCTGCTCGACCTTCTGGAAAGGCCAGCCCACGCACTTTTCTAAGACTGCCCGAGCCTGAGGGCCGGGACTGCTTCGTCACAATAAAGGGAGGAAATCATGCTTGGAAAAATGTTCATAGGCGTCGCCGCGGCGGCCAGTGTGCTGGCGGCAGGACTGCCGGCCACCGCTCAGGAATGGCCCTCGCAACCGATTCGGATCGTGGTTGGAACCGGCCCTGGTGGAAGCTTCGACCGGCTTGCCCGTGCGATGGCCGAACCACTCGCGGAGCAGCTCGGCCAACCCGTGGTGGTGGAAAACAGGCCGGGCGCCGCCACTCATATCGGCCATGTCTACTTCCTGCAGCAGCCGGCCGACGGCCACACGCTCATGGTCACGGCCCCAAACGTCGTGGCGACCAATATTCTCAGCGACGTTGCCGACTACGGCCTGGAGGACTTTGCCTACATCAACCTTCAGTGGTCCGACTACGATCTGGTCTTCGCCAGCAAGGACAGCGGCATCGAGGACATGGAGGGTCTGGTCACGCGTCTGCGCGATGAGAGCGAGAACCTCAGCGTCGCTGTCATTGCAAACAGTTCCGGGCACCAGACACTCCTTCTCCTGCTTGAGCGGCTTGGCGTCGACGCGGATAGGCTGCGCATCGTCACCTATGACGATGGTAACGAGTTGCGAACCGCATTGGCGGGCGGCCAGATGGATTTCGCCATCACCGCGGGTGACAGCACGATCTCGATCCAGGACATGATCACTCCGCTCGCGGTCGCGCGACGCGAAGCGCATCCCGCTTGGGACGTTCCCACGCTGAACCAGGCACTTGAAGGCACAGGCATCACGGTCGCGGTAATCGATGGCACCCTGCGCAGTTTTGCCGCCCATGCCAGCCTGCCGGAAGAGTATCCGGAGCGCTGGGAACGCATCGTTTCAGCTTTCGAGACCATTCTTGCAGATCCCGAGCATCAGAAGGAAATCTCCTCACAGGGCATAGGGATCGACTGGATGGGGCCGGAGAAATCCACCTCGATTGCGAACGAGGCCTTCGAAACGACGGCCGAGTTCCAGTACCTGATGGAACAGTAGCACTTCTGGAGGAGGGGCCCGGAGATGGACCTGCGCAACACGCTTCGCGCCAGCGAGCGCTTCGTTCCGATCGGGATCTTCGGGGCCTTCACTCTCTGGTATGTCGGGGATAGCTGGGCGGCGTCGAGCCGCCCTGAAAACCTCATCCTGATCCTGCCTGCTGCTCTGGTGGTACTCGGCTGCCTTGGCATCGAGCTCGTCAAGGAGCTCGAATACCAGCCGGATCAGTTGCTGGAAAATGGCCGCTGGGAGCCCGTATCCCCGCGTACTCTGGGGCTGATGGGGCTCCTGGTACTCTATGTCGGCATGATTCCACTGGCGGGCATAGACGTCGCAAGTTTCTTCTTCGCGGCCATGAGTTGCTGGCTGATGGGCGAACGTCGTCTGTGGGTGACAGCGGTCTTCGCGCTCGGCATCTCCGCCATATGCGTCTTCGCATTCTCGCGGCTCATTTCCACGCCGCTGCCTCTCACCACCGTCTTCTGAGCCATGTTCGACTTCAGCAATTTTCAGGACGCGGTGGGTTTGCTGACCAGTTCCTGGCAGCCATGGCTGGTGATCATCCCCGGCCTGCTCGTTGGGCTGGTGGGAGCGGCGCTTCCCGGCATTTCGGGTTCGCTGACACTGGCACTCTGCCTTCCATTCACGCCATACATGGACTTCCTGACGGCGATGATCTTTCTCACCGCCGTCTATACAGGGGGAGGATATGGTGGCGCGATTTCAGCCATCCTGATGAATGTCCCAGGATCGCCGTCAGCGGTTGCAACCACGTTCGACGGATACCCGATGGCGCGGGCGGGATTGCACAACGAAGCGCTCGGGATCGGCCTCTGCTCGTCGGCAATCGGAACGCTGGTAGGTTATATTCTTCTCATCATCTTCCTGATGCCCCTCGCCTCGATGGTCTTGAGGCTGGGACCCGTCGAGATGCTCGCCGTCGTCCTGTGGGGCCTCACCCTCATTGCCACCTTGCGCGGCGACAGCATGGCCAAGGGCCTTGTGGCCGGTTTCGCCGGACTTCTCATCGGGACGATCGGGATCGGCATCAGGGGTGATTTTCGTGGCACGATGGGCATCGACCTGTTGCTGGACGGCGTCCCGGTCATTCCGGCAATGCTCGGGCTGCTGGCATCCGCCGAACTCTTCAAGCTTGCAGGCGGCGGTTATCTCGTCAGCAGCGAGGCGGCCAGGCGGCCCAGCATGAGCCGCATCCTGAAGGGCATGGTCAGCGTTTTCCGCCATCCAGGCACCCTTCTGCGTGGATCGCTGATCGGCGTGGCCATCGGCGGCGTACCGGGAGTGGGCTCGTCGGTGGCCAACCTTCTTTCCTACGCCGATGTCCGGCGACGGTCTGCTGACCCGGAGAGTTTCGGAAAGGGCAATCCCGAGGGGGTGATCGCCGCGGAATCTGCCAACAACAGCGCCGAAGGCGGCGCCATGGCAACCCTGCTGGCGCTCGGACTTCCCGGCGGCGGCGCCACTGCGGTGCTTCTCGCCGCCTTCTCCATGCACAATGTCACCGGCGGGCCGCGCTTCATCAACGACAACATCGACATCGTCTACGCCATACTCATCAGCAATGTTGTCCAGGCATTCGGTCTCGCGATAGTGGGCGTGTTCTTCATCTATCTGGCGGGCTCGATCGTACGGGTTCCGCTTCGCCTGCTCGTGCCGTCCGTCTTCGTCCTGTCTACCTTCGGCACCTATGCAATGACGGGAACAATGATCGGACCATCGGTGCTCGTGGTGTTCTCGCTCCTGGGATGGATTATGGTGCGCTACGGCTATCCTGTGGCGCCGATGGTCATCGGCCTGCTGCTGGCCCCCCCGACCGAGGGCAACCTCCTGCGCAGCTACCAGCTCAGCGGCGGCGATGTCGGCTTCATCCTGGAGCGGCCGATCGCGCTTGTGATCCTGGGCCTTCTTGTCCTGTCTCTGCTATGGCCCGTTCTAAGGCGCAGGATCGCTACGCCGCACAGCTAGCCGTGCGACGCCATCTGCGGTGTCTCGCCGCCTTGCGGATCGGACAAATGCCACAGACACGCACTTGAAAAGTCGCGTGACATGTTATTCATTCATTCGACTGAATTTTTTGCGGAGAGTCTGCTTTGGCTAGGCATATTGCGTGTCTCACATTCGATTTCGACGTATGGTCGGGGTTCAGCGCCCGCGGGATGACGACGCCGACCCCGATCTCGCGGGGCGAGTTCGGCCTCGTGGGCGCTCGGCGGCTGCTCGCTCTCCTTGAAAAGCACGGAATCCGCTCGACATGGTTCGTGCCGGGCGTTGTCATCGACACCCACGAGGAAGCGGTTGCCGAAGTGGTCGCCGCCGGCCATGAGATCGCCCATCACGGCTATTCCCACTCGGTGCCCGCGAGCCTGCCACCTGAGAAGGAGGAAGCGGAGATGGTGCGCGCGATCGACAGCATTCGCCGTATCACCGGGAAGGCGCCCCGCGGCTACCGCTCGCCCGCATGGGACCTCAGCCCGGTTACCATCGACCTTCTGCTGAAATACGGGTTCGACTACGAAAGCAGCCTCATGGGGCACGATCACCTGCCCTACTACGCCCGAAGCGGCGACCGGCCGACCGTGGACGAACCCTTCGTTTTCGGCGAGCACACGCGACTCGTTGAAATGCCGATCAGCTGGACGCTGGACGACCATCCGCATCTGGAGCACTGGCGCACCCCCACCACCGTCAACCCGGGGCTGATGAATGCGAGCGGCGTGCTCGAGAACTGGGTCGACGACTTCCGCTACATGACCCGCACGGAGGAATGGGGCGTGCTGACCTATACGTGCCACCCCTATGTCATCGGACGCGGGCACCGCATGATCATGCTGGAAAAGCTGATCGATTCCCTGAAGGAGATGGGCGCGGCCTTCATGGCGCTGGAGGACGCGGCAGACGAATTCGAGGCAAGACCGCGCTCCTGACGCACAGCAGGCCGGCATCGAATGCCGCGCCCGTTGTGCGTGGCGCCGGGCGCTAGCCGGCCTTGGTGCCGGCTGCCGGCGCGCGCATGCCGGCGGCGATGAACGGGATCATCTGCTGAAGCACCTCATCGGGGTCGGTCGGGTCCGCCTGCCCAAGGCTCAACTCGGTGACGCGGCCATTGTTGGACATGGCATGGATCATGAGGCCGAGCAGGAAGTCGAAGCGGAAATAGATGTCGCGCTCCGACAGATCGGGCAGGCAGGCCCTGAAGGCGTCGAGGAACTCGCGCGACGACGGATCGAACACTTCCGCCTGGATGGCGCGGACGGCCTCCTCGTGCTTGAGCGACAGGCCGAGCCGGATGTCGGCATAGGCGGATCGCACAGGCTTGCCGGCCCGCTCCTCGTAGACCGCCGGTCGCAGGAACGCGTCGAGAACCTGTTCCAGCACGAACGGGCCTTCCTGGCGCAGCTTGTCGAGATAGATCATCCTTTTCGCGGCGATCGGCTCGGCATGGCTGTAGAGGATGTGCAGGAGAAGCGCCTCCTTCGAGCCGAAATGATAGTAGACCGCGGCCGAATGAACGCCGGCCTCCCGAATGATCTCCCGCAGTCCGACCGCCTCGTAGCCATTCAGCGCGAAGAGGCGCTCGGCGACCTCGACGATCCGCTGTTTGGTCTCCTGGCCGCTCAGGCGCCTGCGGTCGGTGGTCACGGCTTCGTCGACGTCGGCCCCGTTCTGCTTCGCCTTGGCGGCGCCTGCGCGGGCGGGCCGCGAAGCGGATCGCTCCGGGGCGCTCGCCTTCTTCATGTTCTTCACGCTTTCCTCTCCTTCATTCCTGCCACTCGCGTCTTGTCCCCGCGCGGCTCGTTCGAGCGAACGTGCCACTAAATGCCGTCAAAAGGCCAGCCACTCCGGGCGTCGCGCCGGGTTCGTCCTCAGCGGATATCGCGGCACGGGCGCTCATTTCGCATCGCAAAAAGTACTCATTCATTCGACTAAATTAATAACTTGACTCGCAGGACTCAATCCCTGACATTTGCCTCAAAACAAGTGCTGCGGGCTCCTCACGGGACGCGACGGCGCAGGGAACATCGACAGTGGAACCCATGTCTTGAAGACAATCGGCATCATCGTGAACGGTGCGACTGGCCGCATCTGTTCGACACAGCACCTGCGAGGCGCCCTCGTGCCGATCCGTGACGAGGGCGGGCTGCTGGTGGGCGACGAGCGCGTGATGCCGCGCCTTCTGCTCGTGGGGCGCGACGAGGACAGGCTCGGCAAGGTCGCTCGTGAACTCGGCATCGACGAATGGACGACAGACCTCGACGCCGCGCTTGCCGATCCGTCTTTCGAGGTGTTCTTCGACGCCGCCGCCACCAGCCAGCGCCCGCAAGTGCTGCGCAAGGCGATCGCGGCAGGCAAGCACATCTATACCGAGAAGCCCGTCGCTCCGAGCGTCACCGAGGGGCTCGCGCTGCTCGACCTGATGCGCAAGGCCGGCATTCGCCACGGCTGCGTCGAGGACAAGCTCTTTCTTCCCGGTTTCCGCAAACTCGCCTATCTGCGCGACATCGGTTTCTTCGGCCGCGTCATCAGTTTCCGGCTCGAGTTCGGCTGGTGGGTGTTCGACGGCGAGAACACGGCGGCCCAGCGGCCGAGCTGGAACTACCGCAGCACTGGCGGCGGCGGGCTGACCCTCGACATGTACCCGCACTGGCGCTACCTGATCGAGGGCATATTGGGCCCCGTCGAACGGCTGGTGAGCGCCAACAGGACCGCGATGCCGCGCCGCATCGACGAATCCGGCCAGGCCTATGACGTCGATGTCGACGATACCGCCTCCAACATTCTCGAAATGCAGTCGGGCGCGACGGGCTCGATCCAGAGCTCCTGGGCGACGCGCGTGCGGCGCGACGATCTCGTCACCTTTCAGGTCGACGGCACCCACGGGTCGGCGGTCGCGACGCTGCATCGCTGCCATGTGCAGTCGCTGGCGGAGACACCGAAGCTCCCCGGTTTCAACGCCAATGTCGACATCAAGGCGGACTACCGCGAGGGATGGGGCGAGGTCGGCGATCTCGAGCCCTACAAGAACGCGTATCGCATGGGATGGGAGGCGTATCTGCGCCACCTGTCCATCGGCACGCCGCCTGCGGCCACGTTCGAAGACGGCATCCGCGACGTCCAGTTTGCCGAAGCCTGCAATCTGAGTGCGCGCGAGAAGCGGTGGATTGAGATGGAGGCCCTCGGCTGAACGCCGGCAAAGTCCGGCCCGACCGTACGGAACGAGTGATGATGGGCGAGAACGCCCGCGAAGGGGAATGTGCATGACGAAGGCGATCGAGATCGAGAATCTCGAATTCAGCTACGCCACATCGGACGGCGGCCGGGTGCTGGCCTTGACCAACATCGACCTGTCGATCGAAAGCGGAGAGTTCGTATCGATCCTCGGACCGTCCGGCTGTGGAAAGAGCACCCTGCTCTATCTGATGGGCGGTTTCATTTCCTACGAGAACGGACGCATTCTCAGCCATGGCAACCAGGTGACGGGTCCCGGGCCGGATCGTGGCATCGTCTTCCAGCAATTCGCGCTGTTTCCGTGGCGTACCGTCCTGCGCAACGTCACCTATGGCCTCGAAAAGCAGGGGGTCGCCAAGGCCGCGCGGATCGAGCGCGCGATGCGGCTGATCAAGGAGGTCGGCCTGTCGGGGTTCGAGAACAGCTATCCCTCGCAGCTTTCCGGCGGCATGCGCCAGCGCGCTGCGATTGCGCGCACGCTCGCGGTCGACCCGGATATCCTGCTGATGGATGAGCCCTTCGGCGCGCTCGACGCCCAGACGCGCGGCGTCATGCAGGAGCAGTTGCTGCGCATCTGGGATGCCACGGGCAAGACGATCGTCTTCGTCACCCACGATGTCCGCGAAGCCGTCTACCTCTCGCAACGCGTCGTCATGATGTCGAAGCGTCCGGGCACCATCAAGGAGATCGTCCAGACGAATTTCGACAAGGCGAACGATGTCGAAGCGGACGAGCAGTTCAACCGCGCCGTCAGCTACGTCTCCAGCCAGGTCCGGTCCGAATATGCTTCCATGGAAGCGTCCTGACATGGCGCGGCAAAACTCGCTGGCGAAGACGTCCATTGACGTCTTCAAGAAATACAGTCCGCTCCTGATCCTCGCCCTGCTGTGGGAATTCTGCTCCCGGACCGGCCTGGTGTCGCAATACGCGCTGCCGCCCCTCACAGACGTTCTCGCCAGCTTCCGCTGGCTGACGACGGACACGGCGTTTTTCACCCATGCCGGCATGTCGCTTGGTCGGGCCGGCCTGGGTTTGCTGCTCGCTGTCACGTTCGGCATCGTCATGGGAACGCTCATGGCGTCGTTTCGCAGCGTCGACGCGCTGGTTGGGCCGCTCGTGCAGACCCTGTATCCGATGCCAAAATCGGCCCTGATACCGCTGACCATCATGTGGTTCGGCCTTGGGCATTCGTCCAAGATATTCCTGATCTTCCTCGGCTGCCTGCTGCCGATCACCATCGCCACCTACAATGGCGTCAAAGGTGTGGACCGCGTGCTGATGTGGTCTGGCGCGAGCCTGGGGGCGAGCCGTCTGCAGCGCATCATCGATATCTCGTTCATGGCCGCCCAGCCGGCCATCCTCGCGGGCCTGCGGACCTCGCTGGCGCTCTCCTTCGTGCTGCTCGTCAGTTCCGAGCTGGTGATGTCGAACGAGGGGCTCGGATTCCTCATCCGGATGCTCGGCGATGGCGGCCTCTATGCCGAAATGTTTGCCGTGATCCTCACCGTGGTCGCCATGGGGTTCGTCAGTGACCGCCTGATTCAGCTCTTGACCGCACGGGTGCTCAGATGGCGGGACTGACCTTGCCCACGCCGCTCCTCCGCATGCTGCCCATTGCCGGGGTGATCCTGTTCTGGTGGGCCATGGCAAGTTCCGGCGCGGTGAGGCCGTTCCTGCTGCCATCGCCCATCGTCGTCGCGGAGCGCATACTCGCCGACGTGGCCTCGGGCACGGTATTCGTCAATGTCGGCTACACGCTCTATCGGGCCCTGACGGGCTTCGCGATCGCCGCGGCGATCGGCACGACGATCGGGCTTCTGATGGTGGTGTCGCGCACCGCGAAATGGTTCTTCGATCCGATCGTCTCGGTCGGCTATCCCATGCCGAAGATCTCTCTGCTGCCGATCTTCATTCTGTGGTTCGGACTGGATGACGCCTCGAAGATCGCCATGATCGCCGCGGGCTGCATCTTCGTCATCACGGCCAACGCCTATGCAGGCGCCAGCGGCGTCGAGCGCCAGTTCGTCTGGTCGGCGCAGATGCTGGGGGCAAGCCGCCTGCGGGTACTGACCGATGTCGTGCTTCCCGCCGCCACGCCGCAGATCCTGACCGGCTACCAGATCGCCATCCCGGTATCGCTCATCATCACGCTGGTGACCGAGATGATCATGGGCGGGGATGGCCTGGGCGGCCAACTGCTGATTGCGTCGCGCTATGCCAATTCGCCGGCTGTTTTCGCATCCATCGTGGAGATCGCCATTGCCGGCGCGATCGTCGTCAACGGCATGAGGCTCCTGCGCCGGAAGCTGCTGCACTGGCACGAGGAAAATGCGGTCTCCACCGACTGATCTACCCGAAAACCCACCAGAAAGGACCTAGCATGCTGAATTTACGTACCTTCATGAAATTGACGGTTTCCGCAGCACTCCTCGGAACGATCGTGGGGTCCGCGCAGGCTCAAAGCGAACCGATCACTGTGCGCGTCGGCTATTCCTCGATGCCGGCGCATCTGATCCCGACCTTCTACCAGGCCAAGGACGCGCTCAAGCACGAAGGCGAGAGCTACAATGTCGAGGTCGTGCGTTTCAACGGCTCGACCCCGCAGATCACCGCACTCGCGGCCGGTGAGATCGACATTGCGGCGCTCTCGCCAACCGCGCTCGCGCTTGGCGTCATCAATGCCGGTCTCGACGTGAAGGTCGTCGCCGACATCATTCAGGACGGCATCGAAGGCCACTATTCGCAGACGATCTATGTGAAGTCCGATTCCGGGATCGACACGCCGGAAGACCTCAGGGGCAAGACGGTGGCCATCAACGCCGTCGGCTCGGCCGTCGACATGGCGCTTCGCGCCATGGTCGCGAAAGTCGATCTCGATCCTGCAAGCGACATCCGAGTGGTCGAAACCAGCTTCGCCAACGTTCTGCCGATGCTGGAGGACGACAAGGTCGATGCCGGCCCGATCCAGCAGCCGATGGCGTCGCAGCTCGTCGAGGAAGGCAAGTACAAGGCGCTGTTTTCGTCCGGCGACGCGATCGGCCCGACGCAGTTCGTGTTCCTCGTCGCGCGTTCGGAGTTCCTTGAAAACAACCCCGAGCAGGTGCAGGACTTCTTCGAAGACCATGTGCGCGGCTTCCGCTGGATCACCGATCCCGCCAATCGCGAACAGGCGCTGCCGATAGTAGCCGAGGCCTCGGTTCGTCCGGTCGAGCAGATGAGCTACCTGTTCAGCGACATCGACTACTTCCGCGATCCCTTCCTGGTGCCGAACATCGAGGGCCTCCAGCTTGCCATCGACACGGCGGCCGACCTGGGCGTCATTCCGGAGGCGATCCAGGTCTCCCCGGACTATGTCGACACCAGCTTCGTCGAAGAAGCGAAGCGTCGCATCGAAGCCGAGGAATAGACCGCAGCCATCCCGACACCTGCCCGCCCCGACTTGCTCGGGGCGGGTACGGGCTCGGCGAGACACGCCCAGCACCGACCCGATGAACCATGCCGCCGACCCCCGCCCCTCAGGCGACCGGCCAACAGCAAGAAATTGAAGGAACGTATCCTTGGAAACGCGCAATATCCGCATTGTCATGGAAGGCGTGACGGGAAGGCTGGGGACGAACCAGCACCTGATACGGTCGCTCATCGCCATCGCCAGGGATGGCGGCATCGCGTTGCGGGACGGCTCGCGGCTGATGCCCGTGCCCGTGCTCCTCGGCCGCAACGCGGACAAGCTGCGGGCGCTCTCCGCGGCACATGGCGGGCTCGAATGGAGCATCGACCGCGAGAGCTGCCTCGCCGATCCCCAGAACGAGATCTATTTCGACGTCGCGTCGACAGGCGGTCGCTATGAGCGCGCCATGTCCGCGATTGCGGCGGGAAAGCACATCTATCTCGAAAAGCCCATCGGCGCTTCGTTCGACGAGGCGCTGGCGATCTCGCGCGCCGCCGTTGACGCCGGCCTCAAGAACGGCGTGGTTCAGGACAAGCTGTTCCTGCCCGGCCTGCAAAAGCTCGCGAAGCTGAAGAACAGCGGCTATTTCGGCCGCATCCTCTCCGTCAAGCTCGACTTCGGATGGTGGATATTCGATGGCGAGATGCACCCGTCCCAGCGCTCGAGCTGGAACTACAAGAAGGCCGAGGGCGGCGGGCTGATCCTCGATATGTTTCCGCATTGGCGCTATATCCTCGACAAGATCATCGGCGAGATTCGCTCCGTCTCCTGCGTGAGCACAACACAGGCGACATCACGAAAGGACGAGCGCGGCAATCGCTACGAGGTCGATGTGGAGGATCACGTGGTTGCCATCGCGCAGCTCGAAGGGGGCGCCATCGCACAGATATTCTCGTCATGGGCGACGCGGCCGCGCAATGACGACATGCTGACGCTGCATGTCGACGGAACGGGCGGGTCGGCCGTCGCCGGCCTTCATGACTGCGTGGTCCAGCCGGCCGTCGGTACCCCGAAGCCGGTGTGGAGCGTCGACAACCCTGCGGTGCACGCAGCCGGACTGCGCGACGCATGGCAGGCGATGCCCGACGTCGACCCGTTCGTGCACAGCTACCGGGCCGGGTGGGAGCGCTTCCTGCGCCATGTCGCCGAAGACGCGCCATTCCCGTCGCCACTGCTCGACGGTGCCAAGGGATTGCAACTGGTGGAGGCCTGTCATCGCAGCCACGCCGAACGCCGCTGGGTCGATCTCGAACCGCTGGATGCGGCGGTCAGCAAGGCTGCATGAGCGGCTCGCCCGCGATCATACCCTTCGGGGTCGACACCTACCCATCCGACGCGGCAGGGGGAGAGGCCATGGCCTTCCCCCACATTCCCGCCGGGGCGGTGGAAGGAAAGACGCTGCGCATGAATGCGCAGCGCTTCGCATTGCCGGCTCTGCCTCAAGACCTGTCGGTCGACGGGCAGGCCCATGCGCTTCTTGCGCATCTCTGCGGCCTGTGCGGCACCTGGGACCAGACCTCTCGTGCATTCCTGGCGGGCTATTTTGACCACCTGCGCTTTGTGATCGACGAGCATCGCCCGGCGATCGAGGCGCGGCTTGCCGTCTTCGACCATCTGTTCAGCGCAGACGACACGATCTTTTCCGCACCTATGCCACTTCCCCGCGCGCATCTCCTGCCGCCGGAAGATGGGCGTGGAGCCGTGGCCGACATCGCCTTGCGCATATCGACGGGATGGCTGGCGCTCTTTGCCGCACCGGGGCGGCTAATGCCGGCCCAGGCGCGTGCACGAGAGCAACGCTACGAGGCGGCCGGCATTCGGACCATCGATTTCACCCTGGCCGATACAAAGGGCGGACCGGCCTTCTTTTCGAAGGTGCTCGGCGATGATGAGCCACCATTCTGGCAAGCGGAGACGCTGCCCTCCGGCCTCGCCTTCACGCCACTGCGCTTTTAGTCCCTGTAATCGACGATGTTCTGCGCGCGGCCCGTTGTCGATCCGCGCAAGCTGAGTTGACAGATGTCAACGGAAAACGCGCTCTTCTCCCGGCGCTACGCAGCCTCGCGTTCCTCGCGCAGCGCGGTGAGGCTTGCCATCACGCCGGCGCGCCCGATGCCCCTGGTGATGAACACGATCTGCGTGCGACGCTGCCCTTCCGGCCATGCGGCGAGCGCCACGGGCGGGTAGGAGACGTGCTGCACGCACTGGACGAGCACGGGCTCATCGCGACCCTTCAGCCACAGCACGCCCTTCAGCCGCAGGATGTCCTGGCCGCGCAGCGACAGCAGCGACTGGATCCAGAGCGTGGCGACCGCCTCGTCCAGCGGTTCGTCGACCTCAATCGAAAACGTGCGGATGTCGTTGCCGTCCGCGTGGAAATGAGCGCCATGCGCATCATGGTCGTGCCCATGGTGATCGTGCCCCGCATCCGGTCCGGCTGCGTCGAGGTGCTTGATCATCGCGGCAGCGCGCCCTGGGTCGCCAAGTCGGCTCATCAGGATGTCCGGGTCTAGATCGCCGGACATGGTCCTGAGCATCTCTGCGCCTGGATTCATCGACGCGACCTTTTTGGACAGGGCCTCGACAGCCGGCTTGGATGCAAGGTCGGATTTGGTGACCAACAGCAGGTCGGCTGCGGCGATCTGCTTCACCGCCTCGGGAAAGCGCTCTATCTCGCCAATTCCCATCTGGGCATCGACGGTCGTCACTACAAGTCCGAGTCGGAACTGGTCCACGAGCATCGGATCGCCGACGATCGTCTGTATGATCGGCGCCGGTTCGGCAAGACCTGTGGTCTCGACGATCACGCGCGAGAACGATGGGATTTCCCCGCTCTGCGCCCGCGCAACGAGATCGCGCAGCGTGTCGACCAGATCGCCGCGAATGGTGCAGCAGATGCAGCCGCTCTCGAGCACGAGCGTGTTCTCGATCGCGCTGTCGATCATCAGATGATCGATGGAAATCTCGCCGAACTCGTTGACGATGACCGCCGTGTCGGAGAGCCCCGGGCTCTTCACGAGACGGTTGAGCAGCGTCGTCTTGCCGCTGCCGAGAAACCCGGTGAGCAGGATGATGGGTAGCGGCTCGCCCTGTGCTGCCATCAGAAGTCCGGCTCCAGGATGTAGACCCCGCCGGTGTGGCGTTCGCCGGCATAGACGATGCCGTTCTCATCGACATAGATGTCGTTGATCTGGGACGACGTGACACGCGAGCCTTTCGGCGTTTCCGGCACGAAGCTGGCGAGTTCGCGTGGCTGAAGCGGATTGGAAAGATCGTAGGCGCGCGCGCCGCCGCTGAAGAAGCATCCGAAGATCAGCGTGTCCGAGCGGAACGAGGTGTCGCCCGGGCGGTTCTCATGCAGATTGTGCGAACCGTAGCGTCCGCCGCGCGGCGCGAATTCTTCGACGGGTGGCAGCGGCAGGGTCGATATCGGAACCAGGTTGGTCTCCTCGCGCGCGTCCAGCACCCAGGACAGCTTTGGCCAGTCGATGCCATTGTCACGCACGCACTCGTCCGTCACCAGAAGCAGCTCGCGCGAGAACAGTGGCATCACTGTATGGGTGAAGCCCGGATAGGGCGGGTGCGGGTTCCATGACGAGACGACCTTCGGCGAGCCCATGTCGGAGATGTCGAGCACGAAGGCGCCGCCATCGAGGAAGGCGACGTAGGCCCTTTCAGGGCGATCCGGATAGACGTTGGTATTGTGCGCACGAAAACCGGAATCGAGCGGCAGCCGCTTTGGCGGCTCCTCACTGTCTCCCTCACGTATCCCGGGAAGCCACCAGCGGCCGACTTCCACCGGCCGGGTCGGGTCGGCGACGTCGACGATGCGGTAGATCTGGTCGTCCTTCTGGTTGCGCGGCGTGAAGTCGGCCGCGCCACCGGCGAAATGAACGTAGCGGCCGTCGACGAACCAGAGCTGGTGCACGCCGCGCGAGTGGGGCCCGGAGCAATCGAAGAAGCTGATCGATTTGGGGTTCTCCGGCGTGCTGATGTCGAAGAGTTCGAAACCAGCCGGCGTCAGGCCGGGTTCGACCGTCTGGTAGGCGACGGCCATGATGTCGCCGGTGACCTCCAGCGAGTTGGACCGCACCTTGCCGTGGGGTAGATCCGTCTGCACGACAACCTTGGGCGCACGCGGATCGCTGACATCGATGCCGGTGAAATTCTTGGGCGGGCCTTCATGCGCGATCCACAGGATGCGCCGGCCGTCGCGGGCAACCTGCATCGACATCCCCTCGCCGACGGCGCCGTGCGCCAGCATCAGATCCTGGCTGAGAAGCTTGAAGCCCGAAATTTCGTTCGCCATCAGGAATGTCCGCCGTTGAAGGAGAGAGGGTGCGCCTAGATTTTGACCAGCAGCGACAGGCGCGTCAAGAATTCATTCGAATGACTTACTAAGTCCATCGCATGGCGCGCCGGTATTTCCGGGCATCAACTGGCTCAGAAGGGAGCGACGGCGCCGCTCAACGACTGTGCGGCCTCTGCCGCCAGCGGCGAGAAGCGCTCGGCGAAATCCTCGACCGTCCATTCCGAGAGCGAACCGGCAATGTGAACGGCGGCCACGGGGCGGGCGCGATTGTCCAGGATCGCGCATGCGACAGCCACTTCACCGATGAAGCTCTCGTTGTGGACGACGGAATAGCCGTCCTGCCTGGCCTGTTCCACGCGTTCGCGAATCTGGGCGGGCTCCGTGAGCGTGTGGTTGGTCAGCGCCACGAGATCGGAGCGTTCGAGGATGCTGTCGACTTCCGCGTCGGTCAGCTTCGACATGATCGCCCGCCCGCCGGACGAGCAATATGTCGGAATGCGCCGACCGATCAGCGTGGCGAAGAATGTCTGGCGTTTGGCCTGACGGCGGATCGCATAGGAGATCGACAGATCGTCGAAGATGCTGAGGTCGACACGCTCGCCGGCCGCCTGCCTGACATCGATGAGGACCGGCATGGCGCGCTCGATCAACGGCCAGCTCCTGAGGAAGTCGAAGGACCGGTCCAGCACCTTCGGACCGAGGCAAAAGCCGCGTCCGTCGACGCCCTTCCGCAGGTAGCCGGTGTGCAGCAGCGTGAAGGCGACACGCTGCACGTTGCTCTTGTCGAGGCCCGAATGCGCCGCCAGTTCCTGCAGGCTCATCGGCCCTGGATGGTCGGCAAACGCTTCGAGCACCGACAGGCCCTTGGCGAGTGCGGTGACGAACTGGCGGTTCTGCGTGGGAGAAATCCCATCGTCGCTGCCGGGCGGCGAATTCTGTTTGACAAGCGTTCGCATCGATGGTCTCTTTCATCATAAAAATAATACGATCGTATTGCACAGTAATACGACTATAGTGCGATGGGGACCAATGATCAAACGTTTTCGCGCGACTGCCAAGCATTTTGGCGCTGGGACCGGCGAACCCGCTCCCTGCTGATCGATCCCCGAAATCCCGATCAAACCACTGGAGGCGAACACATGTCCATGAAATCCCATATCGTCGCGGCGACCATCACCCTTGCTGTCGGTGCGCCCGGCTTCTACGCCACCGCGGCCCATGCCGCGGACGATGTCACGATCCGCATCAATTTCACGCCTTGGGGCATGCATGCGCCGATCTTCGCGGCCAAGAGCCAGGGCTTCTACGAAGAAGAGGACATCAACCTCAGCATTGTTCCGCCTTCGCAGGGCCAGCAAAACGAGGTGTTCATCGCGCGTGGCGAGGAGCAGTTCGGCCTGTCGAATTCCGACAGCTTCCTGAAGGCGCGGGCCAACGGCCTGCCCGTCGTGGCGATCATGGCCGACCAGCCCTCCAGCCCGGCCGGCATCATATCCCTGAAGGAGTCCGGCATCGACTCGCCCGAGAAACTGGAAGGCAAAAAGATCACCTGGATCCAGTCGAACATCGAGGGCATGCTGAACCCCCTGCTGGAAAGCGGCGGGCTCGAGCGTAGCGACATCGAACTGATGAACGTCACGCGCGGCGCCGAAGTCCAGCTGCTCGCCGCCGGTCAGGTGGATGCGCTCTACGGCTTCACGTACGGCCAGGCGCTGACGCTCGAGGAGAACGGCTACGAGGTCAATGTCCTGGCACTGAAGGATTATGGCCTCGATATCTACGGCACCGTCTTCTACACCAGCGAGACCGTTCTGGAGAACGACCCCGAACTCGTCGAGCGATTCCTTCGCGCCACGCTGAAGGGCTACGAATGGACGCTCGCCAACCAGCAGGAAGCCGTTTCCTACGTGATCGAGGTATCGCCCGACCGTAACCTCGAGCTGGAGACCCGCAAGCTCGGCATCATCTACGACACCTACGCGACGCCCGAGTTCGGCGAGCGCTTCGGCCTGATGTCGGATGCCAAGTGGACGGAATCCATCGACATTCTCGGCGGCGACCTGCCGACAAAGCCAGAAGTCGGCGACCTCTACACCAACGAGTTCGTGGAGAAGCTGCAGGAATCCGCCGACTTCACCAAGGCCCTTTCCTCGACATCCAACTAAGAACGTATCCGCCAAGCCGCATGCCTTTCGGCATGCGGCTGCAACGGCGTGAAGAGAGACCAGAATGTCTGAACAGCACAAGACGGAAATTCGCGACGGCATGCGCGTGGAGTGGGATGCACCGATCGTCATGGACGACGGTATCGTCCTGCGCGCCGACATCTTCATGCCGCTCGAAGATGGCAATTACCCTGTCATCCTCCACTACGGACCCTACGCCAAGGGGCTCGCCTTCCAGGAGGGCTACAAGGGCGCCTGGGTGAAGATGACTACCTCCTATCCGGAGATCCTCGAGGGCTCGTCCAACAAGTACCAGAGCTGGGAACTCGTCGATCCCGAGAAGTGGGTGCCTGAAGGCTATGTCTGCGTGCGCGTCGATTCGCGCGGCGCCGGCCGGTCCCCCGGCTATCTCGACGTCTTCTCCCCGCGCGAGACGCAGGACCTTTACGAATGCATCGAGTGGTCAGGCACGCAAGCCTGGAGCAACGGCAAGGTCGGGCTCAGCGGCATTTCCTATTACGCCGTCAACCAGTGGCTCGTCGGCTCCCTGCAGCCCCCGCATCTGGCGGCGATGTGCATCTGGGAAGGCTATTCCGACTTCTACCGCGAGCAATGCCGCACGGGCGGCATCCTGAACGAATTCATCGGCAACTGGTACTCCCGCCAGGTCAAGACGGTGCAGCACGGCTATGGTGAGCGCGGCGCGCGCAGTCAGGTCACCGGTGAATATGTTGCCGGGCCGGACACTCTCTCCGAGGAAGAGCTCGCCGCCAACAGGGCGGACACGCAGCAGGAGGTGCTGTCCCGGCACTTCGTCGACGATTTCCATCGCGAGCGCTCGCCGCAGTTCGACAAGATCACCGCGCCGCTGCTTTCGGCGACCAACTGGGGCGGCGTCGGCCTGCACACGCGCGGCAATTTCGAAGGCTACATGCGCGCCGCGAGCAAGCAGAAATGGCTGGAGGTGCATGGCGACACGCACTACTCGCATTTCTATTCCAACTACGGCATGGCGCTTCAGATGAAGTTCTTCGGCCATTTCCTCAAGGGCGAGGATACCGGCTGGGACAAGCAGCCTCCGGTGCAGCTCAACATCCGGCACCCAGGCGAGACATTCGTCCTTCGCGACGAACAGGAATGGCCGCTGGCGCGCACGCAGTGGACCAAGTTCTACCTGAATTCGGCCGACGGAAGCCTGCAGACCGAAAAGCCTGCCGACGGCACTTCGATCTCGTACGAGACCATGGGCGATGGCGTCTATTTCACCACGCCGCCGCTGGAAGCCCCGCTTGAGATCACCGGTCCCATCGCGGCCAAGCTCTTCCTTTCCTCGCAGACAAAGGACGCCGACGTCTTCCTGGCGCTGCGCGTCTACGATCCCGATGGCAAGGAAGTCACCTTCCAGGGCTCCAACGATCCGCGTACGCCGATCGGCCTTGGCTGGCTGCGCGCTTCGCACCGCAAGCTCGACCCGGCGGAAAGCCTGCCCTATCGCCCCTGGCACAGCCATGACGAGGAATGGCCGCTGGAGCCAGGCAAGCCGGTGGAGCTCGACATCGAGATCTGGCCGACCTGCCTCGTGGTTCCGGCTGGCTATCGCATCGCGCTCAATGTGCGCGGCAAGGACTACGAGTGCGACGGCGAGCCGTCCGACACGCCATTCTCGAAGTACAAGATGTACGGTGTCGGGCCCTTCACCCACAACGATCCCGTCGACAGGCCGCAGGAGATTTTCGGCGGGAGCAACACGCTTCACTTCGACCAGGACGAGCAGCCCTACCTGCTGCTCCCCATTATCCCCGGTGGCTGAGCAGGATCATGGCGATGGCTGAACCAAACACACTCGACCCAAGCTGGCTGGAGCGCGCCGCGCTCCTCATGGTCGACATGAACCGCTCGCATCTCGACCACTCCATCGGCCACATGCTGGTGGAGGAAGGGGCCGCGCGACGCATCATCGAAACGGGCGTGCGGCTGCGCGGGCACTGTTCCGACGCAGGCCTGCCGGTGATCTTCATCCGCACGCATCATCGCCACGATCCACGCACCGACACGGTCGTCGACAACCGCAATCCGTTCTGGATGGCGCAACACAACGCGGTCGTGCCGGGGCTCAACAAGCCGCGCAAGTCGCTGGCGATCGAGAACGCGCCAGTGACGGAGATCGTGCCGGAACTGGCGCCGAAGCCGGGCGAATTCACCGTCTTCAAGCACCGCTACAGCCCGTTCGAGAATACCGACCTCGAGCATCTGCTGCGCAATCTCGACGTCGACACGCTCATCATCTGCGGCGTCAACACGAACAATTGCGTGCTTTGCTCGTGCTTCGAGGCCTTCAACCGCGACTATCGCGTGCTCCTGGTGGAGGATGTCTGCGCATCGATGAACGGCCCCGACTACCACGACGCCGCCATCAAGCTCATCAAGTCGTCGCTTGGCTGGGTGATGAACACGGATGACATCGCGCAGGCGCTGGCATCGCGGAAAGCCGCATAGGACAGGGAAATACGATGACAACAGTCGACACCTCGAAGGCGGAACCGGGCGAAAGCGTCGCCGGCTCGGGCACGGGTTCGGTGCGGGCCTTCGTCGATCGCTTCGGTTCGCTGCTGCTGATCGCATTTCTGATCGGCTTCTGGGAATTCGC
Source organism: Mesorhizobium sp. CAU 1741 (assembly GCF_039839275.1). Lineage (NCBI taxonomy): Bacteria > Pseudomonadati > Pseudomonadota > Alphaproteobacteria > Hyphomicrobiales > Phyllobacteriaceae > Mesorhizobium > Mesorhizobium sp. CAU 1741. The sequence goes on from NZ_JBDOQP010000004.1 coordinate 308,828, forward strand.
GGTGCGCTACTTCGAAGTGCCGCGCTTCCTGCTGCCGACGCCGAGCGAGATCGTCACGCTGATGATCAACGAATGGTCGCTGCTGCGCATGCATGCCACGGCCACGATCGCCAGCATCGTCACCGGCTATGCCGCTGCCGTCATATTCGCCTTGGCAATCTCCGCGCTGATGATCCGGTTTCCGCTTGCCGAAAAGCTGATCATGCCGATCTTCGTCGGGTTGCAGAGCGTGCCCAAGCTCGCGATCGCGCCGCTCATCCTCGTCTGGGTCGGTGCGGGCTTCGGCTCGAAGGTGCTCGTCGTTGCCGCCATCGCCTTTTTCCCGATCGTCATCAACACCATGACCGGCTTCAAGGAAGTCGACCGAGGATTGCGCGACGTGTTCCGGTCGGTGGCGGCCAATGAGCGACAAGTGTTCTTCCAGCTTCGCCTGCCCTACGCCATGCCGTACATCTTCGCGGGGCTTCGCATCGCCACGACGCTTGCCGTGCTGGGCGCCATCGTCGCCGAATATCTCGCCGCATCGAACGGCCTCGGCTATCTCGTCCTGTCGGGAAGCTTCAACTTCAACACCGCCCGCTCCTTCGCGGCCATCATATCGCTGGCTCTCATCGGCACCATCTTCTTCTGGTTGATGTCGCTGGTGGAATCCAAGCTGTCGTGGAAGGCCCGCTCGGGCGGCGACCAGACGAGTGAGGTCTGAGATGTCGAATACGCTGGAAATGACGCAACCCGGGAGCAGTGCTCAGGTGACGAGCTCCGGAATCTCGATCAAGGGTGTCGAGGTCGTCTACGGGGTCGGCGGCTCGCAACCGGTCACCGCACTGAAGGACATCGACCTCGACATCGCCGACGGAGAATTCGTCTCCCTGGTCGGTCCATCGGGATGCGGAAAGAGCACGCTGCTCAAGGTGGTATCCGACCTCATGGGTCCGACCCGCGGCTCGGTTACGATCGGCGACACCTCGCCGTCACAGATGCGCAAGGACGGCCGGCTGGGGTTGGTCTTCCAGCAGGCCAACCTGATGCCGTGGCTGACGATCTCGAAGAACATCGACCTGTTGCGTTCGCTGGTTTCGGGTCGCGGCGGCACCGTGTCGCCCAACGGCGCCACCGTTGACGAACTCATCGACCTCGTCGGATTGAGCGGGTTCGGCGACAAGTTCGCCCACCAGCTTTCAGGCGGCATGCAGCAGCGCGCCGCTCTCGCCCGTGCGCTGGCGCTCGATCCGGCGGTGCTGCTGATGGACGAACCCTTCGCCGCGCTCGACGAGATCACCCGTGACCGCATGGCGTTCGAGCTGATGCGGATCTGGCAGCGCTATCGCAAGACGGTGCTGTTCGTGACGCACAGCCTCGGCGAAGCCGTACTCCTGTCCGACCGCGTCGTTCTGATGAGCGCGCGCCCCGGCCGCATCCACAAGGTATTCGACATCGACCTGCCGCGGCCGCGCACGCCGGAAACGCGCCTCGACGAGCGCTACCACCGGCTGGTAATGGAGCTCAACCGCGAGCTCTACGCCGTCATGACCTGACGAACACCACCTGGAAACGACGCCCGCACGCGGCCCGGCGAAGGGCCGCCGCCGGCGAACTGACTTCGAAGAACGGAGAATTCACCATGGCGGAACCTGCCGGAATGATCAGACGCAGCGGCCAGCAATGGGTCATGGATCAACTGTTTCGCATTGCCGGGCACGACCTTCTGTTTCCCGGCGCCCTGGGCTTCAGGCTCGAGCGGGGCTACCGCTATGCGGAAGTCGAGCGGACGATGCAGCGCGTCAAGACCTTCCGCCAGAACGCCCGCGAATGGGCCCGTACAGCGGGCCAGCTCGAAGACATGGCAAGGGAAGCGGAAGCCAGGGGCCATTCGATCACCGCACGGGATTTCTACTACCGCGCCTCGATCTATTACGGACGCGGCCAGTGGTCGATCAACCGCGATACCGACGTGAAGCGGCAGATGTACGACAAGTGCGTCGAGAACTTCGAAGGCCTGATCCGCCATTCGAACGGGCTCATCGAGCGCGTCGAACTCGATGTGGAGGGCGAGACGGTCTATGGCGTCCTGCACCTGCCGGAGCACCGCGTCGGCAAGGTGCCGGCGGTGCTGTTCTTCCCGGGCATGGACATGTTCAAGGAAGAGTTCCCCAACGCCGAGTGCAGCCCGTTCGCGCGGCGTGGGATGGCCATGCTGACGCTGGACGGCCCCGGCCAGGGCGAAACCCGCGTCAAGGGCTGCAAGGTCACCGACGAGAAATACGTCAAGGCCGGCAAGGCCGCGCTCGACTATCTCGAGAAGCGGCCGGAGATCGATGCCGATCGCCTCGCCGTGTCCGGCGCCAGCTTCGGTTCCTACTGGGCGCCGCAGCTCGCCGCCAACGACAGCCGGATCAAGGCGAATGCCGGGATCATGGGCATCCTGTACTCCATGAAGGCGATCTTCGAACTGGCACCGCCGAGCTTCAAGACCACCTTCATGTACATGGCCGGCATCAACGACGAGGCCCAGTTCGACAAGATGGCGGCGACCATGGGCCTTGAAGGCGTCGGACAGAAGATCACCTGCCCTACCCTCATCACCCAGGGCGAGAACGATTATCTCTGCCCGCTGGAAGGCGCGGACCAGTTCTTCAACGAGATCGCGGGACCGAAGGAAATGTGGATTTTCCACGACGAGTTCCACCCGCTGGGCGGCGTCATGCAGCACCTGCTGCCATGGCTGGCCGACTGGATCATGGACGCTTTCGACGGCAGGCATGCGCCGGATCTCGCCCGCCGCATCGAACACGAGGTGCTCTAGCTCATGACACCGATACCGTCCCTGACGGCCGGCGACGACCCGATGGAGCGCGGGCGGCTGCACGGTGAACGCTTCGCCCGCCAGATCGAAGACAATCTCGAAACCTACCTCAGGCGCTTCGAGGCATCCGGCCTCACACGCAAGGCGGCGCTAGCCGAAGGCGAGGACTGGTTTGCCAGCATCCGCCGCCAGAACGCCGAGTATGCATCGGAAATGGCCGGCATCGCCAAGGCGAGCGGCCGCAGCGAGGCGGAGATTGCCCTGCTCAATGCGCGCTACGAAATCGCGTTCACGCTTTTCGGGCGCGACGCGACGCACACCGAGCGCGAGCGCGAGGAACTGCTGGCGACGGGCCCGGACGGCTGCACCACCTTCGGCCTGTTGCCCGAAGCCACCGCGGACGGCCATACCTGGCTGGGCCAGAACTGGGACTGGCTGGAAGGTGTCCACGGCCGCAACTTCGTCCTGCGCGTGCGGCGAACCGACAAGCCCAGCTTCATCTGCCTGACCGAGGCGGGCATCGCCGGCGGCAAGATGGGCGTCAACGAGAACGGCATCGGCCTCGTCGAAAACGGCCTCGCCTCGAGCCACGATGGCAGGTATCCGCTGGAGAAGCCCTTTCACGTGCGCTGCCGCGAAGTGCTCGACGCGCGCGAGTATGACGACGCCCTGCGGCCGGTCGTCAACTCGCGACGGACCTGCTCGGCCAATTTCGTCGTCGGCCACGCCGCGGGCGAGATCATCGACATGGAGACCAGTCCGGACCTCGTCTCCTACATCCATCCCAGCGACGGCATCGTCACCCATTCCAATCACTTCGTCTCCTCGGGTCACGGCCAGTCGCAGATGGAGAAGATCGCGCCGAACACGCTCTACCGGTCATCGCGCATCCGCCGGCTTCTGCAGCGCACGGGTGGATCGATCACCCTGGACGACATGAAGGCGGCCACGACCGACCACTTCGGCGCACCGAACGCGATCTGCCGCCATCCCGACGAACGGACACCCGCCGCGAAGCGAACCATGACGACCGGCGCGGTGTTGATCGACCTCAATGAGCGGCTGATGTACGTCGCCGACGGACCGCCCTGCACGTACCCCTACGTGCGGTTCCGGATAGACGAGGACTAAGGCCGACGCCCGCTGACAGGTGTCGCCTTCGAGGAGGACCGATGTACACGATCGACATGCACACCCATACGCTCTGCCCGGACGTCGAGCCGCTGGTGCACGGCAAGTACGACCCGCAGGCAAATCCCTATCGCCGCGACATGTCTGCCGAAAGCAGGGTGACCGACGGCGAGCGCAAGCCGACCTATGGCCCGATGCTGAAGGACCCGCAGCGCCGCATTGCCGACATGGAACGGATGAAGGTCAATTTCCAGGTCGTTGCACCGGCTCCGGCGCAGCAGCATTACTGGGCCGACGAGGAGCTTCTGGTAAAGCTGAGCATGGTGCAGAACGATCACGTGGCTGGGCTCGTCGCCGGCCACCCGAAGCACTTCGCCGGGATGGGTACGCTTCCCATGGCTTTTCCGGCCGCCGCCGCCGCCGAAGCGGAACGCGCGGTGGGCGAACTGGGCCTGCGCGGCTTCCAGATCGACACGCGGGTCAACGATCACGAGCTGTCGGAGCCCGCCTTCGATCCCGTCTGGAAGACCCTTGCCCGGCTCGGCGTGCCGCTGTTCCTGCATCCGCTCGGGTTCTCGCACGGTCAGCGGCTTTCGCCTTTCTTCATGATCAACAGCGTCGGCCAGCCGCTGGAGGAACTGCTTGCCGCGATGCACCTGATCTCGGGCGGCGTCCTCGACCGGCACCCCGGCCTGAAGGTGGTCATTGCCCATGGCGGCGGCTATCTGCCGTTCTATGTCGGGCGGCTGGACCATGCGTGGAAGGTTCGTCCCGAGGTTCGTGCGCTGACCCCGGAGCCGCCCAGCGCCTATCTCAAGCGCATGTGGTTCGACACCTGCATCTTTCGCGCCGATCATCTGGCGTCGCTCGTCGAACTCGTCGGCATCGAGCGGGTCATGCTCGGCTCGGACTACCCCTTCGACATGGGCGACGAGGACCCGACCGCGATCGTCATGGAGTGCGCGGCATTGGACGATGCCGGGCGCGACAGGATATTGTCGGGCAATGCGAGACAGCTTTTCGGACTTGCGTAATGGATGAAACCGTCCGGCTCCGCGTCAACGGAGAGCAGGTCGAGCTCGCCTGCGGCAAGGACGAGCGTCTGATCGACCTCCTGCGCGAACGGCTCGGACTGACGGGCACGCGGTTCGGTTGCGGCGAGGAGATGTGTGGCGCCTGCATGGTTTTGGTCGATGATCGGCCCGCATATGCCTGCACGTTCGCTGCCACCGATGCCGCTGGCAAGGATGTGATCACCATTGAGGGCCTGGGCTCGGAAGCGGCGCCGCATGCCCTGCAAAGCGCGTTCCTCGAGCTCCAGGCCGGACAGTGCGGCTACTGCCTGTCGGGCATCATCGTATCGGCAGCCGCGCTGCTGAAGCGCAACCCCGCACCGTCGCGCGCCCAGATCGCCGAGGCGCTGGACCCGCATCTTTGCCGCTGCGGCGCGCATCATCGCATCCTGAAAGCCGTCGAGGCTGCGGCACATCAGATCGCGGCAAGCCCGGCGTGACCGGCCCTTCGCTGCCCCGCAGCCTCTTGACCAACCCAAGGCTCTCGCAGTGGATCGCATTCGAAGCCGGCCGCGTTCTCATCTCCAGCGGCAAGGTCGAGCTCGGCCAGGGTATCCTGACCGCGCTGCAACAGATCGCGGCCGATGAGCTGTGCGTCGACATGGCGCGCGTGGAGATCGTCTCCGGCCAGGCGCCGCTGACCCCCGACGAGGTCTACACCGCCGGCAGCCAGTCGGTCGAGATGTCGGGTGGCGCCATCGGCCTGGTATGCGCGCAGGTGCGCGAGACGCTCGTCGCGATTGCAAGCGACCGGTTGGGGCTCGATCCCGCAACCTGCAGCGTGCGCGACGGTCGCGTCCATGCCGACGGCGCACCGACCGGGATCGACTATTGGGGCAACATCGACGCGCTCGACCTCGATCGCCCCTGCGACGGCAGCGCCCCGCTCCTGAGCCGCCGGAAGCCGCGCTTCGTCGGCATGCCTGTCGCCCGCATCGACCTTTCCGAAAAAGTGTTCGGCGGGGGCTTCATCCACGATCTGACGCTTGAAGGCATGCGGCATGCCCGCGTCCTGCGCGGCGGCTTCCGCGACGCCCGGCTGGCAACGCTCGACGAGGCACGTGTGCGCCGGGCCGCGCCGGTCGACATCCTGCGCATCGGCGGCTTCACCGCCCTCGTCGCCAAGCGGCAGCGCGACGTGGAAGTGGCGCTTGCCGCCGCCCGACCTTCGGCATCGTGGACGGTGGATGCGCCGGACGCCGACGCCGGAACTGCGGACTGGCTGGTGCGCCAGCAATGCTCGACGCGCACGATCCAGGCCGGCGCAGAACCCGCGCCCAGCAACAGCGCGATCAGGCTGCGCTTTTCGCGGCCCTATCTGTCACACGGTTCGATCGGACCTTCCTGCGCCATCGCGCGCTTCGACGCAGGCAGGCTGGAGGTCTGGACGCATTCGCAAGGCGTGGAACAACTGCGCCAGGCCCTGTCCATGGTGCTCGACATCGATATCGCCAATATCGCGGTCAGCCATCGCCACGGCGCGGGCTGCTACGGCCACAACGGCGCCGATGATGCGGCCTGCGACGCAGCGATGATCGCAAAGCATTTCCCCGGCGTGCCGATCCGCGTCCAGTGGACGCGCAGCGACGAACTCTCCGCCGCGCCGCTGGGCGCGGCAATGGCTGTGGAGGCGAGCGCGACGCTTGGCGAAGACGGCATGCCGGCGGACTGGAAGCTGGAGATATGGTCCGGCAGCCATGGCCAGCGGCCGGCGATGGCGGGGCGGCCCAACCTGCTGGCGGCGGAGGAAGCCGGGCTGGCGCAACCTGCCGCAGACGTGCTCGACGTACCGGACGCGGCGGGAGGCGGCGGCACGCGCAACGCGTTCGCGCCATACGTGCTTCGCGGACAGACGATCACACACAATCTCCTGACCCGGCCGACACCGCACACCTCCGCGCTGCGCGGTCTCGGCGCGCAGGTGAACGTGCTGGCCATAGAAGGCATGATGGATGAGCTTGCCGCGGCTGCCGCCATCGACCCGGTCGCCTACCGCCTGCGCAGTCTGCCGGACGAGCGAGCCCGGCGCGTTCTGGCGCGCTGCGCGGAGCTTTGCCGATGGAGCGCGCGCGGAGAGGCCGGCACGGGCGTGGGCCTCGGCATCGCCTGTAGCCGCTACAAGAACCACGCCGCCCATGTGGCATTGGCGGCGCGTGTCGAGATCGAGGACGAGGTGCGGCTGACCGATATATGGTGCGTCGCCGACGCCGGACTGGTGGTCAATCCCGACGGCGCGCGCAACCAGATCGAGGGCGGCATCATCCAGGCGGCGAGCTGGACGCTCAAGGAGGCGTTTTCGCTGGGCGACGAGACGACGGTTTCGCGTGGATGGAGCGACTATCCGATCCTGCGCTTTTCGGAAGTGCCCGAGATCACGCTCGAGATGATCGACGCACCCGACCTTCCGCCTCTTGGCGTCGGCGAGGTTGCGGTCGGGCCCGCGAGTGCAGCAATTGCCAACGCAGCCAGCCACGCCCTTGGCGCGCGCCTCTCCACCCTGCCACTGACGCGGGAAACGATTGCCGCGGCCCTGCTGCGCGGAGCGTAGTCGCGCCGCAATTGAGCGTCACGACCATCCCTTGAATGCCACTTAAAGTGGCGCTATATTGCGTCGATAAGTGCGGCAAGTTTCAAAGGTGCAAAGATGGGTCTGGTGCAATATGCAGATGACGGGTTCTTCGCTCCACGCAAGATCGCCGAGGTCTTTCGCACCACGAGCGAGGAGATAGCCCGCACCGCCGGGCTTGGCCGCGATGCCGTGCAGCGCAAGGACCGCGTCCGGTCCGACAAGACGCAGCGCCGCCTGCGCGAAATGGTCGAGATCATCAACAAGGTGGAGCCGCGCTTCGGCTCGACGCTCATCGCCTATGCCTGGTACCGTTCCGAGCCGCTGCCAGGCTTCTCCGGCCAGACGGCGATGCAACTGGTGCGCGCCGGGCGAGCGGACGAGGTGCTTGCCTATGTCGACGCCGTCGACGCGGGCGTTTACGCCTGAACCGCCGGTGCTCTATCGCGGCAAGCTCTTTCGCGCGCTCAACCCGGTCTATGCCCGCGAACCGCTGTCCGGGCGCGGCGCCGAACTGTTCGGCGGTCGCTTCAATCCCAAGGGCGTCGCGGCGATCTACACCTCCCTGACGGTGATGACCGCAATCCGCGAGGCCAATCAGGTCGGCAACCTCCAGCCGACGACCCTGGTCTCCTATGAGGCGGAGTTCGACGAAATTTTCGACGGCAGGGACGAAGCGGCACTCGCCGCCGAGGGGATAGATGGTCCCGGCCTCGCCGACACCACCTGGCGCGACGCGATGAAGGCCACCGGCGAAGCCGGGACCCAGGCCTTTGCCAGGCGGTTGATCTCGAGGGGGCATCACGGGCTGCTCGTCCGCAGCTTCGCTGCTGGCGCAACAGCGGCGGATTTGAACCTGGTGCTATGGGTGTGGGGCGACACCGCGCCCGCGCGCCTCACATTGATCGACGACGAAGGCAGGCTTTCCGGCCCACGCTGAGCGTCCGCGGTCTCACCAGGGCACCGGCTTCCCGGCATAGTCGAAGAACCCGCCGGTATCCTCGGGTCGAAGCCCGGAAATACAGTCGATGAGATTTCGCGCGGCAGTCTCCGGGGACACTTTCGGGTGCTGCCGGTAGGCCTGCGTGAACGCGGTATCCACCGTTCCCGGGTGCAGCGCCACGACGATCGCCTGGGCGTTTTTCCGGCCGATCTCGATCGCCGCCGTGTGCACGATCTGGTTCGCGGCGGCCTTGGACGCGCGATAGGCGTACCAGCCGCCCATGCGGTTGTCGCCGATGGAGCCGACGCGGGCGGTCAGCACGGCCACGACGCAGCGCCCGTGCCGCGGCAGGAGCCGGGGAACGTGGCGCAGCACCAGCGCCGGTCCGACGGCATTCACGGCCATCACCTCCAGCATCGCCTCCGCCTCGATCTCGGCGAGCGACTTCTCGGGGCGTCCGCCGCCGGGAGCCAGAACGCCGGCGGCAACCAGAATGATGTCAAAAGGACCATCGAGCGGCGACAGCAGGCGATCGACCGACGACTGGCTGGCCAGATCGAGCTGGTTCCCGGAACGCGATAGTCGGGTCACCTCAAGGCCGCGGGCCGACAATTCAACGGCAAGGGCGCCGCCGATCCCTCCTGACGCGCCGATCACCAGTGCCTGGCTGCCTGTCATTGCCACCTCCTGCGTCATCACCTCGAAGATCCACGCGGGCCTCCGGTTTCAATACGCACGATGACAGGTTTCGGATGCCAGGCGGGCGATAGTGGCAAATCGCGGCAAGCGCGATCGTCGACAACGCATCAAGCAATGTCGGGAAATGCCTCGCTTCTCACGCCCCAGTGCCGTAAGAGCGGCGATGGAAAAAGATCAGTTCGATACTCCCGTCATCGTCAAGGTCGACGAGGCCGGTACGCTGCTTGCGCTGCGAACCGCCCGCGACACCTCCGACTTCCTCCTCAACCAGTGGCCCGGCAAGCGCACCGAGAAGCATCGGGCCGCGCTGCAGGCCTGCTCCGACGTCCAGACCGGCGGCAAGCCGCCGATCGGCGCGCGGCGCGCATTCGTGGCGGCCGCCCGCGAGGCTGGCGTCTTTACCGACAACAAGGCAATGCCGGCGACCGGCTAGTCCTCCGGCTCGGCCTTGGTCTCGGCATCGGCGTCGTCGGCACCCTGTTCCTTGGCCAGGGCCTTTGCGGCGAGTTTCTCCGCCTTCTTGTTCGCCTTGGCGCGATCCCGGTCCTGGCGCTGCTGATTGTAGTTCGGCGGTCTCGGCATATCTGGCTCTCCTGTTGGCCCCCTGCCTATTGACATAGAGGCCATAGATCAACCTCCCGTCTCGCTCGGCGATACGGTCAGAAGACCTGCGGCTGGCGCGCCCTGTCTCGGCGGCGCCGGGCGAGATCGTTGTTGACGATCTGGACCAGCGTGGGTCAGACAGATAGGGGGCGAGAGCGAGGACAAGAGGATCGCCTCTTGGCACCGTAGGCTGACCACGGCAGAAATATTGCTTGGCGAGTGTGCCGGCACGACCTGCGGATGGAACTTGGGCGGCATCTCCGTTTCGATGATGAAGGGTGATCCTGATGTCCAATGGCTATTTTCGACTGCACGCACGCACAAGGCCCATCACGACGCGGTCAGCCGTCGCGCAGCAATGGTTCGACCGCGGCCTGGCCTGGACCTACGCCTACAATCACGAGGAAGCGGTCTCCTGTTTCCGCGAGGCGCTGACACATGACGCGGATTGCGCAATGGCTTGGTGGGGCGTGGCCTTCGCGGCAGGGCCCTTCTACAACCGGCCATGGATCCGCTATTCCGCTGCAGAGGCCGCAGCGACACTGACGCTATGCGGCGCGGCGGCCCGGGAGGCATTGGCGCGATGCGCGAGCATCACGCCCGAGGAGCGCGCCCTCGTCGAGGCGATCGTGTTGCGCTACCCGCTCGACGAACAGCCATCCCAGGAAACGCTTGCCCGCGCCCAGGATGATTTCGCTGCGGCTATGCGCCAAGCCCATCGCGCATTCCCGGACGATGCGGACATCGCCGCCCTTTTCTGCGAGGCAGCGATTACCCGCACGCCGCGCCGTCTGTGGAACATTCGCACCGGCGAGCCCATGGCCGGGGCTGACTCGCTGGAAGCCGTCGCGGTGCTGGAAGGACTGATCGCCAAGCGCGAGCGAGCTGACGAGCCTCCGCATCCCGGCGCGCTGCACGTCTACCTCCATTTGATGGAAATGTCCCCGTTCCCCGAAAAAGCACTCAAGGCAGCGGATCTCCTGCGCGACATGGCGCTTGACGAAGGTCATTTCCACCACATGCCTGCGCACATCTATGTGCAGTGCGGCGACTACGCCCAGTCGGTCACCGTCAGCGAAAGGGCGGTCGAGGCGGACGATCTGTACCTTGCACGGATGGGCCCCGAGAACTTCTACACCACCGCCAGATGCCACGATTTTCACCTGCTGATGTATGCGGCGATGATGGCAGGCCAGTTCAAGACGGCACTGCAGGCCGCCGATCGGATCGTCAGCACGGCCACACCGGACCTGTTGGACCGCCGGCGGCCCTTCATGGCCTCCATCCTGGACGGATATTCCGCCATGCGCACGCATGTGCTGGTCCGCTTCGGACGATGGCTGGAACTGGCGGAAGAAGCGGCGCCGCCTCATCCCGAACTGACGCCGATGCGCGTGGCAATGCACGCCTATGGGAAAGGCGTGGCCAATGCGGCGCTCGGCCGGATCGCAGCTGCGGACGCGGCGCGTGGCGCATTCGACGAAGCGTTTGCAGCGATAAGCGAAGACAGCGTCTTTCTCAGCAATCCGACCCGCGACATCCTCGGGGTGGCCGAGGCGATGCTGGAAGGTGAGCTGGAGTACCGCAAGGGCAATCATGACCAGGCCTTCGCGGCGTTGCGGCTCGCGGTCGCGCGCGACGATAGCCTGAACTACACCGAACCGTGGGCCTGGATGCATCCTCCGCGTCATGCTCTGGGGGCGCTGCTTGCCGAACAGGGTCGATTTGACGAGGCGGAAATCGCCTATCGCGAGGACCTCGGCCTCGTGCCGGGCGTCGCCCGCTGCTGTCAGCACCCCGACAACATTTGGGCTCTGACCGGCCTCCTGGAATGCGTGGACAGAAACGGCCGCGCCGAGGAGGCGGGGCATCTGCGCCAGCGTCTGGTGTTCGCCCGCGCGCGTGCCGACACGAAGATCGAGACTTCTTGCTGCTGCCGCCGCGCTACCGGATGATCCTCAGGATGGCAGGAGATAGCCGGCCGCACGTGCGTCCGCATCCCATCGCTCCGCGAGGCCATAGACCTCCGGGTCGTCAATAACGGCAAACCGCTCCAGGCAGAGTTCGTCGAAAAGCGGTCGGAGTGCCGGTTCACCGGCCGCGCGAACCAGTTCATTGCCCAGGCGCCTCACCGCTTCGACGGGAATGCTGCCGGCAGCGACCAGGGGCGGAATTGGGGCGCAATCGGTCCGCGCGACCACCCTCACCTGGGCGGCAAGCGCGGGTTCGTGCCGATCGAGCAGTGCGTGGAAATAGCTGTCCAGCGGAGCGACGTCCGCCTGCCCTTCGAGGATGCTCTTCAGGGATGCCCGCGGTGTCACGAGAGGTCCGATCGATTCCCTGTAGAGGCGGGATCTGGCGCCGCGCAGGTCCATCAGGTGCCGGCGCGGCGCGTTGAAGCCGCTGTGCGATGCTTCATCCGTCCATGCTATCCTGCCGCCGAACGTATCTTCCAGCGTCTTGAACGCCGTGTCCCTGCGCACGACGAAGTTGGTGCAGTAGGTCGCGCCCTCGCACGGACCATCCTTCGGTATCGGTGCCGCCACGATCTGGATACCCGCCGAAGACAGTCGAAAGGGCCAGCCGCACATGAAGACGCAGCCCATGTCCGCACGAGACCACAGTTGCGAAAGCGGCGCCGGCGCCGGATGGTCGATGACCTCGAGTTGAGTTCCCGCGCGCGTTGCCACGCTCGTCAACAGGCGCTTCCAGAGCGCCGCAACTTCGGGATTGAGGTTGTACATTCGGGTGCAGCCGATCATCACATCAGCCCGCATCCTGCGCCGGCGGCCGTGAAACGACCCCCCAGCCTGAAAAGAGGTCCCGGATGTATCAACTCGACATGCGTGATGCGCCGACGCGAATGCCAGGTCGTGCGTACGAGCCGAAGGCATGGTTCATCGCCACGGATTTCGAGCAACGACGCAACGTCCGGCGACGGCGCCATGGCGTCAACGAGATGCTCGACCTTCGTAAACGGCACGTGCTGGAGTAGGTAGTCCGAGGCGGTCATGCAGGTAAAATCCTGCATGAGGAACTCGGGTGCAAGCGCGGGATTGACGAGCCGTCGCTCGAACTGAAGCGGCGTGCCGTCGCAACGATGCACCGCAACCAGGCGGAAGACCGGTTCGCCCGGAGAAAGCCCCAGAAGCGATGCGGCGTCACAGGATGCCGAGATGGTCGCCGCCTCGATCACTTCGCAGCTATGGATACCGTTTCGCAGATCGATTTCCCGGGCGATGCTGCGGATCTCGAACAAGGGCGCCATGGGCATGCCGCTGGCGACGAATGTGCCCAGTCCTTGAACACGTTCGAGCCTGCCCGCTTCCGTCAGCTCGCGGATCGCGCGATTCACCGTCATGCGTGACGCCGCGAACGCCCGGGCGAGTTCCATCTCGGATGGGACGCGATGACCTTCCTTCCACTCGCCGCGATCGATGCTTCGCAGGATGTAGTTCTTGATTTTCCGGTTCAGCGATACCTGAAGCGGCTGTGCTGTTGCCTGTTCCAGATCTCCCTCCCATTCCGCGCAAGATGCTTCATTGACAAGCGTCCCGACCGAAGCTTGTATATACATGCTAATACACCCGTCAACGACACTGGGTAGGCGCAGGGGAACACGTCTCCGATCCAACGGAGCGAACTGCCGAACCAGTCAAATGGGAGATTTCCATGAAATTCGGACCTGCTGCCGTAGGCACTATTCTATCCGCCGCAACCATTGCGCTGTCTTTGGGCGCCAATGCGGCACATGCGCAGGAAGCGGTGACGCTTCGCTTCGCAAGCGCGTTTTCACCGATGAGCGCCAACAACCAGATCAGCGTTCCCGCTTTCATTGCCGCCGTCGAGGAGGCCTCGGAGGGTACGCTGAAGATCGAACACTTTCCCGGTGGTACGATCGGCGGAAGTCCGGTCCAGCAGCTGGCGATGGTCGAGGCGGGGACCGCCGACATCGCGGAAGTGGTCGTCGCCTATACCCCCAACCGCTTTCCGGAACTCGGCCTTTTCGAACTGCCCTTCCTCGCGGAAAGCAATGTCGAAGCAGGCCTCGCTGCCTACAAGCTGTACGAGAAAGAGCTCGTATCCGGGCTCGACGGGCTGATGCTCGTCGGCGTCATCATGTCGGGCCCCTACGGGACCTCTGCAACGTCGCCCCTTGAATCGCTGTCCGATTTGAGCGGGTTGCGGATACGGGCCGCTGGCCCCATCCAGACCGACATCGTCACGCGACTGGGCGGCACGCCGGTGGGCAATGTCCCGGCGCCCGGCATCGCCGAGAACATCTCCCGCGGTCTTCTCGATGGCACGTTGATGACACCGGGAAACCTCTACAATTTTCGCATCGCGGACGCCGCCAAGCACCATCACTGGGAGCTGCCGCTAGGAAGCGTCGGGGTGATATTCCCGATGCGTCGCGACACGTTCGAGAACCTGCCACCCAAAGCGAAGGAAGCCTTCGAGACCTACTCCGGCGAATGGTTCACGCGGGTGCTTGGCGAAAACCTCGACACGCAGCAGCAAGAGGCCGAGGACCAGGTTCGCGCAGATGCCGAGCACACCGTCCATAGCTGGAGCGAAGAAGATCTGGCCGAGGCCCGGACCCTGCTCGAGCCGGTGAAGGACCAGTACGACGTCGAGAATTCGGACGGTGTGAATGTCTACCGGGAGATTCTCGCAGCGTTTGAGGACGTGCGCGCGAACCAGTAGCGGCGCGCCATTGGGACGCGGTGAAGATCGCCGCGTCTCCCTCCGCGGCGGGGAATGGAACCATGGATTTCGACCGGACGATACGACTTCACCTTGCGCGGAGCGAACTGGCGGCGGGGCTCGGCCTCGTCGGGCTGCTCCTGATGGGCGCCATCATCATCGTCGATGTGTTCATGCGGTGGATTCTGAACGCGCCGCTGTACGGCATGAGCGATCTGGTGGAGCTGACCACGCCTGTGATCGTCGCCTCTTGCCTTCCGTCTGCGTTCGCCGCACGGCAGAACATCACCATCCGGTTCCTCGGGCGCGCGCTGGCGCCGCGTGCGAGCCAGGCGGTGGAGCTGTTCGGACAGGCCACGGTTATCGTGGTCCTGGCGGCAATCGTGTGGCAGGTCGGCAAACACACGGCAGGCATGATCAACTACAACCAGTTGACCTGGCTGCTGGGGGTGCCGGTGTGGCCGAGCTGGGTGCTGACGACGATCCTGCTCGCCGCCTGTGTGCCGATACAGGCCCTCGTGGTCCTGGAGACGGTGCAGAACCTGAAGCTGGCCCGCCCCCTCCACGACGAGATTGTCGATCACTGACCAGCCCCTGCTAACGCACCAGCATCACGGAAGCCGTAAAGGATAACGGATTTGGATCCGATAACGATTGGATTGATCGGGTTTGCAGGGATGCTGGGTCTGATCGCGCTGCATGTGCCGATCGGGATCGCCATGGCCCTTGCCGGCGTCGTCGGCTTCTATGCCCTGACCGGCAACCCGGGTGCGGCAATAGCAATGCTCGGTTCCGAAACCGCCGGTGCGATCGCCAGTCCGGAGCTGGTGATCATTCCGATGTTCCTCCTGATGGGCGCGTTCGCCGGCACGTCGGGACTGGCAGGGGATCTCTACCGGCTTTCGAACGCGCTGATCGGGCACCGTCCGGGCGGGCTGGCAATGGCCACGGTCGCGGGGTGCGGAGGGTTCGGCGCGGCCTGCGGCTCTTCCATCGCGACGACGGCCACCATGGCACGGATCGCCCTTCCGGAGATGGAGAAGCGGGGCTATTCCCAGACCCTCGGGGCCGGATGCATCGCCGCCGGCGGCACGTTGGGATCGCTCATCCCCCCATCCTCCATCATGTTGATCTATGCATTCCTGACGGAGCAATTCGTTGTCGATCTGTTCCTGGCGGGCATCCTGCCCGGCATCCTCACGATCCTGATCTATTTCGTCGCGATCCATCTGGTGGTGAGACGCTCGCCATCCGTCGGGCCGGCAGGGGACCGGGCGAGCTGGGCCGAAGCCGGCCGCGTCGCCTTGAGCACCTGGGGTATCGTCCTGATCATAGCGATCATGACCGTCGGACTTTACGGAGGCATATTCACGGTCACCGAAGCTGCCGCAGCCGGCCTGATCGTCACGGTGGTCTTCGCCTATGCGCGTGGGAAAATGACCCTCGGCGAACTGCGGCGCACGATCACCGAAACGGCCCACAGCGTGGGAATGCTCTACATCATCCTCATTGGCGCCCACATCTTCTCGAACTTCATCGCCCTGACCCAGATGCCGTCGGCGCTCGTCGACGCGATCGTGGCATTGGGCTTGCCGCCGCTCGCGGTGATCTTCGTTCTCGCAGCCATGTACATCGCTTTGGGCGCGATCTTCGATTCCATCGCCGCGATGGTCATCACGCTGCCGTTCGTGTTCCCTTTGGTGACGGAGGGGCTGGGCTACGATCCGATCTGGTGGGGCATCGTCATGATCGTGGTGATCGAAATCGGCATGATCACCCCACCCATCGGCATCAATGTTTTCGTCATGCACGGCGTGCGTCGCGATATTCCGCTGAACGTCATCTTTCGCGGCATCCTCCCGTTCTTCGGAGCCGACCTCGTGCGGCTGGTCCTGATCATCCTCTTCCCGATCATAGCGCTCTGGCTGCCCATGACGATGTAGCGCCTGAGAACGGCGCCGAACGGTGTTCAGCCTTCCTGCGCCGGCGATGGCATGGCGTGCCAAGCGCGGTCGGAAGCGCTCATGCCCCCTGCGGCGTCTCGAGCGACGAGCGGGTCTCGGAAAGAAGATCGCCTGAAAACGCGGGATCGTCGCTGATCCGCGACAGCATGACGGCGCCCACCATCGCAGACCATGCGACGATCGCAGCCTGTCGGCGTTCCTGGTCGGAACTGCCCGGTGCCGTCTCGCTGAGCCGGTCGATCTGAGCCTTCATGAAGCGCGTCAGTACCCGGCGGGTTTCCGCGCTGGAGCGGGCAGCCTCTCCGCCAAGGCTCGGGAACGGGCAGCCACCTTCCCGGTTGTCGCGATGCCGCGGGCTCAGATAGGACGCGGCGAAACTGTCGAGCGAACGCTCAGGCCGTCCCGCGTCCTTTTCCAGGGCGTGGTTGAGGCTGGCGGCTATCAGTTCATCCTTGGACGTGAAGTAGCCATAGAAGGCGCCATGGGTTAGCCCGGCCTCGCGCATGATCTCGCCGACGCTAACATCCGCGAACCCGCGCAGGCGGAACAGGCGTGCTGCCGCGTCGAGGATTGACCGCCGGCTTTGCTCGACCTGAGCCTTGCTGACCTTGGGCATGGTTCTCCAATCTCTCCCGTTGACACCAATCATTATATGCATCATGTAACTAAACATGACAATCATAATGATTAATGTACGCTCGCACCGCCCAGGAAACCACCAGCGTCCGGGCGCGTTCGGATCGTCCGTATCCGCAGGGATTGTTGGACAATGAGCATCGAAGCGGTTTCAGGGATCGCGCCTGGCGATGCGGCCTCGCGCCTTCGGGCAGCCCGCACGCGCGCCCTGCTCGAGGCGCCCATCGGAAGCACACTCGCCAAGCTGGCCGCGCCCAATGTTCTGGCGATGTTCGTGCAGGCCGTGCAAAGCGTTGCCGAGGCCTATTTCGCCAGCCTCATGGGGCTGACCGCTCTGGCTGGCCTCGCGCTGGTCTTTCCGCTCGTCATGCTCACGCAAATGCTCTCGGCCGGCGCCATTGGCGGGGCCGTTTCGGCATCGATCTCCCGCGCCTTGGGAGCACGCGACGCCAACCGCGCAGCGACACTCGCGCTGACCGGCTGGATCATTGCCTCAGGCTTCGCGCTGTTTCTTGCGATCGTGGTCGCGCTCTTCGGAGCCACCATTTTCGACGCCCTGGGCGGCGGATCGCAGGCGGTAGACATGGCCAACCGCTACGCGATTGTGTTCTTCCCCGGCTGCCTGGCCATCTGGCTTTGTCATACGTCGCTCAGCATTATCCGGGGAACGGGCGACATGCAGACGCCGTCGCTGTTGCTGTTGGTGGTCTCCACCGTCTCCGTGCCCCTGTCGGGCGGCTTCGCCCTCGGCTGGGGTCCGCTTCCGGCTTTGGGCATGGCCGGGTTGCCGTTGGGCCTTGTCCTCGCCTACGGCGTCGGAGCACTCGTGGCGGTAGGCTATATTGCCTCGGGCAGCGTCGGGCTGGTGTTCAAGACGGCGATGTCGCGGCTCGGCATGGACATGTTCCGCGACATCCTACGCGTCGGCGCGATGGCTTCGGTCAACACGGCGCTGACGGTGCTGACAGTTGTGCTGATGGTCAGCATGGTCGGCCGCTACGGTGAAGCCGCGCTGGCTGGATACGGGCTGGGCGCGCGGCTCGAATTCCTGATGATCCCGGTGATCTTCGGCATCGGCGCAGCGATGACCGCGATGGTGGGTGCAAACATCGGCGCGGGCAACAGGGCCCGCGCGCTGCGCGTCGCCTGAACCGGGGCGCTGGCGAGTGGCGCGATCGTGGGCGGCATCGGACTCGCGCTGGCGGGGTTTCCCGATCTCTGGCTGGGCCTGTTCCTCGATCCGTCGAACGCCGCCGCATTTGAAGCCGGGCGCAGCTATTTCCGCATCGTCGCGCCGTTCTATGCCTTCTTCGGGTTCGGCCTTGCGCTGTTCTTCGCCTCGCAAGGCGCCGGCCGCATGCTGTGGCCGGTCGTCGGAAGCCTGTGCCGCATCGCCGTGGCAATTGCCGGCGCGGTTGTCCTGACCTCGACCACATCGCTGGGCGTCCTTGGAATATTTGCCGCCATCGGGTCCGCGATGCTTGTCTACGGCCTCGTCATCGGCGTCGCGATCTGGCGCACGCGATGGGAGCGGTAGAGTCCCCGCACTTCGCTATCCGGAGGATTTTGGGATGCGGGTTCGCAGTTCGAGCGGTGCGGCGGCTGACGGGTTGCGGAAGACGCGGTCGGCACCGCGCCTGTCCGGCGGGGCGAGACTTTGCCCGCTTGAATGGACACCTCGTCCACGACCGGCGCATGGTGCCTCACCATTTGCGAGGCGCGACGGGTCATGTCAGTCTGGTGCCTTATGACAATAGTCGCACCGCGTCCGACAAAGAACGTGCGCAATTCGACATCCGGATTGTTCAATCATCGAGGAGGCGATGTATATACCGAATGAAGCCAGCGATTTCCTGCTCGAACTCTACAATGATGCCTATACGTTCAAGCCAGATGAACTTCGCCAGCGGTCACTTGCGAACCTCCAGCGTTTCATATCTTTTGATTTTGCAGTCTGGGGTGGCGGCTGGGCCGATGGCCGGACCGTCACGGACCTCGTGACCCTCCACCAAAGCAGCAGGGTTCTTGAAGAGTGGCACGACGTGGCCGACAGCGACCAGTTTTGCGACCTCACCCTCAGCCACCTGGGTACCACGGCTCGTTTCGACGACATCGCCGACTACCGGCAGGGCGTCGCCTATAACGAGCACTGGCGACGCTTCAACGCGGCACATATGATGGCCACGATCATTCCCGAGAAGTCCGATGGCTATGTCAGTTTCGTCGGTCTTTGTGCCGATGACCGGCCCAAGGTCTTCAGTGAGAACGAGCGCGATATCGCGCAAGTGCTGATGCCCCATTTGTCGCAGGCCTTGCGCATGTCCCGCGACCTGTGGACCGAACGCGTTCGCACGTCGCACGAAGCCGTGGCACTGATCGACGCTGCGGGAGGCATCCTCGCCACGCAAGGACCCTTCCAGGACTTCGCCGATGCCGAATGGGGGATACGCCTGCATCGCGTTCCTGCGCTCGCAATGAACGCGCTCCTCTCCCGTGGGCAGTGGCGTGGCCAGGTGATGGACGCGCGTCTGTCGTCGTTCGAAGAAAACTACTTCATGCATGTCTCGATCCACCCGGTGCTCTGCCGCCTGTCGCGCCGGGAAAGAGACGTGGCGGAATTGTTCGCCTCGGGCATGACCAGCAAGCAGGTGGCCCAGCACCTCGGCACGTCGCCCGCGACGGTGCGCAACCAGATCGTCAGCGTGTACGAGAAGCTCGAGATATCGAACAAGGCGGCGCTCGCCAGGCTGGTCGGCAATGGGTCAACGGAGCGCCGCGCATAGAGCATCTGCACTATTCCTCCCTCGCGTTCAACCGGGATAGCCTGCGCCATGCATGGTAACGGCCGTGCCTCAATGGAATCGAGGAGGCGAGCGTGGCGGAGTTTCGGATCGGACATGTCTCGACGGCTGGCGGTGGAATCCGTGCGGTCGAAGGCTTCGTAAGGAGCCTTGCCATCCTGTTGCTGGTGGCGTTCCCCTTTTCGGCCCAGGCCGAGATAGACGGATACGGCCCGGATGCGTGGCGGGTCGTGGGCGTCGGTTCGAATGACGTACTCAATGCCCGGATGGGGCCGGGGACGCGATACCCGGTCATCGAGACCTTTGCGCACGACGAGCGCGGCCTTGAGCAGATCACATGCGTTCCTTTCTACACGATGGCCCACTTTCAGGACATGGCAGAGGCCGATCGAAACGCGCTGCCGCCGCGATGGTGCTTGATGCGGTCTGCCGATTTGAGCAGGGCGGGCTGGGTCGCCCAGCGCTATATCATCGACGACCAGGCAGATCTGGTGGAAGACGTGACAACGGCTCGGGACGATCCCGTGTCGCATGCCGTCGATCTGGTCCGAGCGCTCTACGAAAGCGCAGATCTCGCGGCCGTCGGAGGGCCCGAGCCGCTGCATCCGGACAATGCAATAGACTATTTTGCGACCGAGGTGGTCGCCGCCATGCAATCCCGGCCACTTCAAGCCAATCCCCTTTATGGCGCCCAGGCCTTCGAGGGCAGCGTCTCGGAGCCGAAGCCGGATCCCGCACACCCCATGCTGCGCGGCATGATCACACTCAATGTGGAGATCGTGAATTTCGGCCGGCCCCAGCAGGCCGTCTTCAGACTGCGCGCCGACCCGAGTCAGCCGGGGGCACCGATCAGGATATTCCGTATTGAGCACGAATCCTGGTCGTTCCCGGATAATCAATGAACCCGAGGACCGTCATGATGGTATTCCACAAGACGCTGAAGGCATTCGCCTTCGCCAACGCCACCATTCTTCTGCTGGCCGGATCAGCAGCGGCGCAGCTCGCCACCGACGCGCTCGGCACAATAGAAGCCACGATCGACGGCGCGCCTTATTCGGCCGAAACGCTCGACGTCCCTTCGGAAGGTACGTCGACCGCGGAGTTGCGCGCGGTTGGTCCGATGCTTTCGATCTCCGTCCAGGGCCACGACCCCGAAGCGGGATCGCGGATGCGCAATGTTCTGACCATCGACTTCACGATCATGGGCAGCGATGCGTCGGCGACGATGACAGATGCATCGGTTTCATACTGGCCGGAAGGAATGGACGCCCCGTTCTACATGAGCGAAGGCGCCGCGACGATGGCGGCGGTTGATCTCGAAGCTCTATCGGTCGAGGATGGTGCAGCCGCCGCCCAGGGCAGTTTTACGGCGACGTTGTGCCGAAAGGACGACTTCTTCTCACAGAGTGATCCGAATGACTGCCTGCCTGTCGAAGGCACGTTCGATACGGCGCTGAGGAAGGCCGAGTAGTCGGCCCGAGACAATCGACCTCGTCCTCGCAATCGGACTATATCAGCCAGACCGCCGGATACCCCCCGCAGCGTCCCGCCCGGTCGACGGCAACTTCTCGTCGCGGCCGATCAGGCATTGGCGTCAACGCCATTGCCGTGCCTCTCCGCGAAGGCGCCTGGCGAAACGCCTTCGTGCCGGGCGAATGCCATGCCGAAGGCGCTGGAAGACCCGTATCCGATCCGCAGGGCGATCTCGGTGTTGTTCATTCCGCCGCGCAGCAGCAGATCGCGCGCCACCGCCATGCGCCAGGCGGTGACGTATTCCATCGGCGTGCTGCCGACCTCGGTGCGGAAACGCTCGAAAAAGCTCGATCGCGACATGCCGGCGCCGCGCGCCAGTTCCGCCACCGACGGCATGTGCCGTGTGTCGGCGTGGATGCGCCGCAGGGCACCGGCCAAATGCGGGTCGGCCATGCCGCGCAGCAATCCTGGCGGCAGCGCCTGGCCGGGGCCGGAGCGCAGCGCCTCGATCAGCAGGATCTCGAGCAGGCGCTCCAGCACCATGCCTCTTGCGAGCCGGCTTGACCGTGTCTCGTCGTGAATCAGCGGAACCAGTGCCATCAGCCGTTCGTGGCCGGATACGTGAATCATATCCGGCAGCAGCGACAGCAAGAGTTCCTTGCCCGGCGCATTGAACCGGCAATGACCGACCAGTGCACGCATCTCGACGGGCGCATCCGCCGGCCCGAGGCGGAACGTCCCCGGTCCAGTCTCGAGCGGTATGCGGGCGGCATGCGGTGGCGGGGCAATCTCGCTCGTCATCGTGAAGTCGTGCAGGTCGGGCACCAGCACGAAGTCCCCCGCGGCAAGCGAAACCGGATCACGGCCCCTGAGTGTCAGACGGCACCGCCCCTCGACGATCGCACAGTAGAATGGGCTCGCCATGTCGCGCCGCTCGACCTGCCAGCGTCCGCCTGCCTCCACCATCTTCGAGATCGACGGCGAAGGCTTGAGCAGCGCGACGATGCTGGAAAGCGGGTCTTCGGCGCTGTCGGTCATGAAATTCTGGACTTTCGCTTAATGATCCTGGACTTCTATCAATAGAATGTCTGCTCGCCGATGTCTATCTCCTTGTCAGAGACAACAGGAGAGTCCCAAATGCCCCGCATTCTTATCACCGGCTGCTCATCGGGTTTTGGCCAGGCCATCGCAACGCGCTTTTTCGACGAGGGATGGGAGGTGATCGCCACGATGCGCAAACCGTCCAATGAGGGGTTGCCCATCTCCGAACGGCTGCGCCTGCTTCCCCTCGACGTCACCGAAGCCGAGAGCATCTCCGCGGCCCTGGCGGAGGCCGGGCCACTTGACGCACTGGTCAACAATGCGGGCGTCGGCATGCTCAACGTGGTGGAAGGGGCCGAGATCGCCCAGGCACGCGAACTTTTCGAAACCAACGTGCTTGGCGCCATGGCGATGACCCGGGCCGTCATGCCGGGCATGCGTCAGCGCCGATCCGGCGTGATCGTCAATGTCAGTTCCAGCGTCACCCTCCGTACCCTGCCGGCGCTCTCGGTTTACAGCGCCAGCAAGGCGGCGCTGAACGCCTTCACGCAGAGCTTCGCACTGGAAGCGGCGGAGTTCGGTGTGCGCGCCCGGCTGGTTCTGCCCGGCAGCGCTCCGGAAACCGCCTTTTCGCGCAATGCGGTGAAGCGAATGGGGATGGACGTGCCAGAGCCGTATAAGGCCTTCGTGCAATCCTATTTCCACACCCTTCAGACAGCCTCAGAGAAAACCAGACCGGAAGATGTGGCGAACGTGGTCTGGCGCGTGGTGACCGACGAGGATGCACCGATGATGCTGCCCGCCGGCGCGGATGCGGAAACCTGGTCCAGGGAAGCCGCCGAGGCAGCGGCTTGAGCTGCGCATGACCGCGACTGAACCCATTGCAGGCCAAAGTGTGACATGGAGAAGCGACGAATGAACAGACTGATCAACCTTGCCCGCAACCTGCCCACGCCAGAAGCCGCGCTGAGCGTGGCCTATACGCCGATCCGGCTCGCCATGCCCGACCGGCCGCCTCTGGAACTGCGTGTCACAGCACCGGCGGCCGGCGGCAACCTGCCGGTCATCATCTTCTCGCATGGTTTCGGGCCGTCGAACTATATCCCTTCGAAGGACGGCTACGCGCCTCTTGCCCAGTTCTGGGCCGAACGCGGACTGGCCGTGATTCAGCCGACCCATGCCAGTTCGCGTGTGGCAGGCCTGGATCCGGCCCTGCCCGGCGGGCCGTTCTTCTGGCGCGAACGGGTCGGCGAGATGCACGCGATCCTCGACGGGCGGGAGGAGATCGAGCGGCAGGCTTCGGGACTCTCCGGTCGCCTGGATCATAATCGGGTCGCGGTCGCCGGACATTCCTTCGGCGGCTTCACCTGCGGCCTGCTTCTGGGCGCGCGCCTGAACGGGGAGGATTTTTCGCACAGGCGCGTCAGCGCCGGCGTTCTGCTGGCGGCTCCGGGTCGCGGCGGGGCCGACCTGACGCCCGAAAGCGCGGCGCGCTTTCCGTTCTTCGACGTCGACTTCAGCCATATCGAAACCCCGACGCTGGTCGTCTGCGGGGCCGACGACGATCCCCATTTCACGACGCGCGGCCCCGAATGGCATGCGGACGCCTACCACGACGCGCCGGGTGCCGAGGCGTTGCTGACG
Source organism: Mesorhizobium sp. CAU 1741 (assembly GCF_039839275.1). Lineage (NCBI taxonomy): Bacteria > Pseudomonadati > Pseudomonadota > Alphaproteobacteria > Hyphomicrobiales > Phyllobacteriaceae > Mesorhizobium > Mesorhizobium sp. CAU 1741. Next base: position 332,912 of record NZ_JBDOQP010000004.1, read on the forward strand.
ATCGCCGGGGTGGGGCATGGGCTGGGCGGGATCGCCGGGCTGGACGCCAGGGAGACGGAAACCGAGGACCCCGATGCGCTCGAAGCAACGCGGCGCTTGACCCTTGCCTGGCTGCGCACGACATTCGGCGTCGGGCCGGACGATTGGGCCCGAAGCCGGGCTGCCCTTCACGGCGCGGCATCAACCCTGGCGCGGACGATCGCGAAGGCGGATTGACACACAGCAGCCAGCCCTGGCTCAGTCGCGCAGCAGGCGGACCTTGTGATCCGGTCCGATATCGACCAGTTCCGACGCCTCGGGCGGCGAGAACACGTTCGGTTGCGTGCTGCCATCGGAGCCGAAGCGCCATCCCGCCGGCGGCGGGGGCGTTGCGGTTTCGGTCGGCTTGTGCGCCCTTCGCAGAGCGGCGTCTGGATCGGGGATCGCATCGATCAGCCGGCGCGTATAGGGATGCTGGGGATTCTCGAATATCTCCTTCCAGCCGCCTTGTTCGACGATCTGGCTGAAGAACATGACCAACACGCGGTCGCTCATGTGCTCGACCACCGACAGGTCGTGCGAGATCATCACGTAGGACAGGCCGAACTCGTCCTGCAGGTCGAGCAGCAGGTTGATGATCTGCGCCCTGATGGACACGTCCAGCGCGGAAACTGGTTCGTCCAGCACCACGATCTCGGGCTCGAGGATCAGCGCCCGGGCGATGCCGATGCGCTGCCGCTGGCCCCCTGAGAACTCGTGCGGAAACCGCGTCCCCTGCTCGGCGGTCAGGCCGACGCTGGTGAGCAGTGCGGCGATCCGGTCGCTGGCCTCCGAGCCGGTGATCCCATGCAGCTTCAAGGGTTGCAACAGCGACGCATTCACCGTCTGGCGCGGATTGAGGCTGGCATACGGATCCTGGAAGACCATCTGCGCGGCCTTGGCGCGCGCCATGCGGCTTGGCGCACCCGGGCCGACGATCGGTTTGCCCCGGAAGCGGATCGTGCCTTCGGACGGTTCCTGGAGCCCCATGATGGAAAGTGCCGTGGTCGACTTGCCGCAGCCGGATTCGCCCACGATCGACAAGCACTCACCCTTGGCCAGCGAAAAGCTGACTCCGCTCACCGCATAGAGTGTTCGCTTTCCCGTACCCAGTACGCCGCCTCCAGGAAGAGGGAAGCGCACGTGCAGGTTGTCGACCTCGAGAATGGTCTCGCTCATGCGGGCGCTCCCTTCTCACGCGGGCTTATGAAGCGGGTTTGTGTCAGGACCGACCGGTCGGCAATGATGCTGTCGATGTCCACCAGCCTTTGCCGGCCATGTTCGGAGCGGCTTCCCAGTCGCGGCAGCGCACCAAGGAGCCCCTTTGTGTAATCGTGTCGTGGGTCGGCGAACAGGGCTTCGGTCCAGTTCTCCTCCACAAGGGCGCCGTCATACATCACCCCCACACGCTGGCAGACCGAGGCGATGACGCCGAGATCGTGGCTGATGAACAGCACGGCGGTGCCGCGTTCGGTGCAAAGTTCCTTGATGAGCCGCAACACCTCAGCCTGCACCGTCACGTCGAGCGCGGTTGTCGGCTCGTCGGCGATCAGAAGATCGGGGTTGCACGCCATCGCCATGGCGATCATTACGCGCTGGCGCAATCCGCCCGACATCTGGTGCGGATAGTTGCGGGCACGGCGGTCCGGGTTGGGCACCCGCACATTGGCCAACGCCTCGATTGCAAGCTTCTCGCCTTCCGCCCACGACTTGCCCTGGTGCAGGTAGAACATTTCGGCGATCTGCCGCCCGACGGTAACCAGAGGGTTCAGCGCGGTCATCGGCTCCTGGAAGATCATCGCGATGCGGTCGCCGCGCAGCCTGCGCATCTCGCGTTTCGACAGTTTCAGCAGATCGCGGCCCTGAAACAGGATCTCCCCCGCGGTGGCACGCAGTGGCCTTTTCAAAAGCCCCATCGTGGCCAGCGACGTGACCGACTTGCCGGAGCCAGACTCGCCCACGAGCCCGAACGCCTCGCCAGGCATGATCTGGAACGACACCCCTTGAAGGATCGGAAACGACTGGCCACCGGCTGCGGGCAGGCCGACGTGAAGGTCTTTGACCTCGAGAAGCGGAGCGGTCATGCCTTGCGCGTCCTCATGTGTGGGTCGAGACGGTCGCGAAGACCGTCGCCCAGCAGGTTGAATCCCAGCACGGACAGGAAGATCGCCAGGCCGGGGAAAATGGCCACCCACGGCGCGAGCTGGATCATCTCGCGCGCGTCCGTGAGCATCGAGCCCCAGGATGGGAAGGGCGGCTGGATGCCGAGGCCGAGAAAGCTGAGCGCAGCCTCCGAAAGCACCGCGCCGCCCATGCCGAGCGTCGCCATGACGAGAATCGGCCCCATCATGTTGGGCAGTATCTGGGTGAACATGATGCGCAGGTCGGAATAGCCGAGGGACTGTGCCGCCAGCACATAGCCCTGCGACTTGAGCGAAAGCGTCGATGATCGCGCGATGCGGCAGGTCCAGCTCCAGTTGGTCAGGCCGAGCGCGATCAGGAGCGAAAGAAGCCCCGGCCCGAGCACGGCCATGACCGCCAATGCGAAGATCAGCGAAGGAATGGCGAGCATGACGTTGGTCAGGCCATTCACCAGATCGTCCCACCAGCCGCCCCAGTACCCGGCCGTCATGCCGAGTGTCACGCCGATGATCGAGTTGATGACCTGGGAGACGATGCCGACGCTCAGCGAGATCTGGGCACCGTAGAGGATACGGGAATAGACGTCCCTCCCCTGGCTGTCGGTGCCGAACCAGAACTCGGCGTCCGGCGGCAATTCCGCGTTCATCAGGTTCGCGTCCATGACCGGGTGGAAGGGCGCGAGCCAGGGAGCGAAGATGCCGGCCAGAATGACCACGGCCGTGAGAAAGCCTCCGAAGGCGAGATTGAAGCCGAGACGCATCGCCGCCTACTCCTGCTTGATCCGCGGATCGATGGCTGCATAGAGCAGATCGACGATGGTATTGATGACCAGGAACCACAGCACGATGACGAGAATCGTGCCCTGGACGACGGGAATGTCGCGGATCGCCACGCTGTCGACCAGCAGGGAGCCGATGCCGGGCCAGGCGAACAGCTTCTCGATGACAACCGCCTGACCAATGAGAGAGCCGAACTGGAGCCCGACCGTGGTCACGATCAGGACCAGCGCGTTGCGGGCGACGTGGCGGCGCACCACGGCCCCCTCGCTCATGCCCTTGGCATGGGCGGTGCGGATGAAGTCCGAGTTCATCACGTCGAGGACGCCGGCCCGCGTCGTACGCGCCAAGAGCGCGAGCGGCGTCACGCCAAGCGTCATCGCCGGCAGGATCAGGTTGCGGAATGACCCTCCCCCATATCCGAAGCTGGGCAGCCAGTTCAGATGCAGCGCGAACAGCAACATCATCAGCAGGCCGAGCCAGAACTGAGGCAGCGACAGACCCGAGACGGCGCCGATCATCGTGACCGTATCGAGGATCGAGCCTGGGCGCAGCGCCGCCATGAAGCCGAGCGGCACGCCGATCACGATGGCGAAGACCATCGCGGCGGTGGCGAGCTCCAGCGACGCTCCCATGCGCTCGTTGATCATCTGGATCACCGGCAGGCGGGTACGGAAAGACGTTCCCAGATCGAACCGGGCCAGATCCCAGATATAGGTGAAGAACCGCTCGTAGAGTGGTTTGTCGAGCCCGAACTCGGCCGTCAGCCTGGCGATGAGTTGCGGATCTGCGTTGGTCCGCCCGTCTGAAAAGAGGCTGGCGGCAAAGCTGCCGGGAACCACGCTGAAGATGATGAAGATCAACAGCGCGACGACGATGACTGTCGGGATGATCTGGAAGATGCGTCGAAGCGCAAAACGTAGCATGGGCGGGTTCCGTCTCAGGCCGCGTCAGGATGCAGGTGTCGACAAGCCCGCGAATGAATCGGGGGCGGTCTACGCGGGGGCATCCCCCGCGTAGACCGCATCCTCTGGCTACTGCCGGCTCGCGGGAGCCGTGTCGTCGATCCAGATCTCGTCATACGGCTGCAGCGCGAGTTCCGTAGCATTCGGAACCAGGCCGTGGACCCATGGCTGATACGCCATGACCGCCTTGTTGTAATTGAAGAACCAGACCGGCGCTTCTTCCTGGATGAAGTTGTTGGCTTCCTTCAGCAATTCCATCTGCTTGGCCGGGTCGCGCTCGGCACGCGCCGCCTCGTAGATCTTGTCGTATTCGGGGTTCGAATAGGCGGTGTAGTTACACGCCGATTGCGGGGTCTGCGACCAGAAGCAACGCATCACCGTCAACGGATCCGGCCCGGTAAGGTTGGACCAGATGTAGGCCTGGTAGTTGCCCGAGGAGATGGTCGAGCCGAGCGCCGCCGACTCGATCTGGCGCGGCCTGACGGTGACGCCCACCTCCGCCAGCATCGGCAGGATCGCCTCGACGATCGGCACGCCCCAGCTTTCGTTCGGCGTCGCCGTCACTTCGAACTCAAAACCATCCTCGTAGCCGGCTTCCGCGAGCAGCTCCTTCGCCTTTTCCGGATCGTAGGGATAGGGCTCGGCGTCGGCGTCGAAGGCTGGCGAACCGGCTGGCAACCAGCTTACGGCGCGAACCGCCTTGCCTCTGACCAGACGCTCGATGATCAGGTCCGTGTTGATCGCATAGTTGATGGCCTGGCGGACGCGCTTGTCCTTGAACGCCTCGACCTGGGTCTGGCTGAAGCCGATATTGCGGGTAAACGTCTCCGCCACCTCGATCATGTTGTCCGCCAGCGCCGGGTCGGCCTGGTATGCCTGATATTGTACCGGCCCGAGAATCGAGACATCCACCTCCTGGTTGCGGAACGCCACGTCTCGTGCCGAACCTTCGGCCATGACGATGATGTTGACCGTGTCGAGATACGGCTTTCCTTCCTCGTAATAGTCGTCGAAGCGTTCGACCACGATCTGCGAGCCTGGAACATGCTCCTTGAAGACGAAGGCGCCGAGACCGACGGGGTTGATCGCCTGCTGTTCGAGCGGGACGTTGGACGGATAGATCGCCGTCGTGGCTTCCATCAGGTTGAAGGCCGGATTGCCGGCAGCGCCAAGCGTGATCTCCAGCGTGTGATCGTCGATCTTCTTCAGGCCCTCGATCTCGTCTGCTTCGCCCGCGCCGAATTCCGCCACGCCCTTGATGATGGCGATGTAGCTGGCACCCGGCAGCGCGTTCGAGGCGGTCGCCATGCGCTCATAGCTGAAGATGAAATCGTCAGCGGTCAGCGGCTTGCCGTTGTGGAAGACGGCGTTCTTCTTGAGATGATACGTGTAGGTCGAACCATCCTCGGAGACGTCGACCGAATCCGCCAGTTCCAGCACGGACGTGTTGGCATTGGAATCCCACGAATACAGGCTGCGGTGAATCGCGAAGGCGAGGAACTGCTCCTGGATGTTCGGGCTGGCTTGCGTGTCCAGCGTGGCGAAGGCCGAGCCGTAGGGCGCCGTGAAATTGAACGTTCCGCCTTGCCGCGGCTCGTCGGCCGCCCAAGCCAGGGTTGCCGTGGCCACGCTGAGCAGCATGGCATAGGAAAGGGTCTTCAACATCAGTATTCTCCTCTGGTGACACGCCGATCCGGTTCACTCCGGCGCAATTATTATTGTCTGTGGTAATCTCCTCCGGAACGGGCCGACACGCAAAGGCCCCCTTGCCGCTTATCGTGCATCATGGACGATGCGACCTGCAAGCAAAGTCAGCACACATTGCGTATCGTCCCGCAGAACTTCAGGCGCGGCCTCGATCAGATCCTGGCTGAAGACCGCGATATCGGCCCATTGTCCCGGCACCAGCCGCCCCTTGACGCCTTCGGCCTTCTGCGAATAGGCGCCGAATTCCGTAAACACCTGAAGCGCCTGCTCGCGGCTCAGCCGCTCGGACTCGCTCAGCAGCGTCCCCTTCCAGGTCCGGCGGGTGACCATCGTGTAAAGGTTCGGAAAAGGGTTTGGCGAGCAGACAGGGGAATCGGAACCGGTCGACGGCCGCAGGCCCATCTCCATCCACGTCCCGATCGGGTAGGACCGCGCACCGCGTTCCTGCCCCAGCACCGAGACGTAGCTGTCGCCGAAGTCGTAGACGAATGCCTGCTGTGGCGCCGGCAGGATGCCTGCCGCCTTCATGCGAAGGTTCTGCGCGTCGCTGGAATAGCCGCAATGTTCGATCCGATGCCGGCGCTCCGGATCGGGCGAGGCCGCAAGCGCCTTCTCGTAAGCGGTGATGAGCTGCTCGATGGCCCCGTCGCCGATGGCGTGGCAGGCCAGCGCATAGCCCTTGTCGTGATAGTCCTGCACCAGCGAGTAGACCTGCTCGTCGGGCAGCATCTGGACGCCGAAATTCTCGGGCTCGTCCTCGTAGGGTTCGGTCATCCAGGCGGTGCGACCGCCGGCCGACCCGTCGAGGAAGATCTTGACCGCGCCGACGCGCAGCATGTCGTCTCCCGCGCCCGAAACCAGGCCCACCTTCCAGCAATCCTCGACGATCGATTTACCGGGATCGCCCAGCAGCGTCAGCCAGACCCGAATGGGCAGACGATCCGTCAGTTTCGCCAGCTCGTAGGCGCGGATCTCCGACAGGCCGCCCACCTGCCCGACGGCCGCATCCATCGTGCTGGTGATGCCCAGCGAGAGCAGGAGCTTGCCACCCATCTCGATCGCATCGACGAGCCGTTCGACCGGAACACCCGGGATCGCGGACCGCACGAGGCCCATGGCGTTTTCGGCAAGCAGGCCATTCAGGCGGTTGCCGGTCATGCCGATGACGCCGCCATCGGGCGTCGGCGTGGATTCCGACACGCCGGCCATTTCCAGCGCCTTCGAGTTCGCGATGGCGATATGACCGCAGGCGCGCGTCACGAGGACGGGATGATCGGGCGCCGCGCGATCCAGGTCGGAGCGTGTCGGGTGAACACCCGTATCGAGCTTGACCTGGTCGTAGCCGCGCGCAAGCACCCATTCGCCCTTCGGCGTCTGCGCTGCGCGGGCAGCGATTCCTGACAGCATCGCCTCCAGCGTCGGCGCGGCAGCGGCGGTGACGTCGACCATCCCCATCGTCAGGCCAGTGGCGATGAGGTGCAGATGGTTGTCGATGAGACCCGGGCTGGCGAAGCGACCCTCGAGGTCGACCACCTCGGTGTCCGGTCCCTTCAGGGCAAGGATGTCCGTATCCGAACCCGTGGCAAGAACCTTGCCCTGCCAGATGGCAAGCGCCTCGCAATGGCCGTCATTGAGGCCGCACCAGATGCGCCCGTTAATCAGAATACGGTCAGCGACGATACGACTGGACAAATGCGCCCCCCAACTGGACGCCTGAGGCGTCGGACCAACCTGTTGCTTTGCGGGCCTTTTTCGACCGCGCCGCACATTCTCTAACGAAACCTGCCGGAACTATGCCCCCCTGCGGCAACCCGATCCATGCAGTCCAAATCTTATGTGCCACAGGCAACTTCACGCCCCATGCAACCTGGCCAACAGTGAGTTCCCCAATGCTCCTTGGCAAATTCGCTTTTGGCAAATGACTATGCAAAATTTGCATACGCAAGGGGAAACATTCTTGCCGTCCCATTGAACAGCGCCGATACTCTTCCCGACAGAAGGAGCGTCCACGTTGGAGATCAAGTGGCTGGAGGACTTCGTGGCTTTGGCGGAGGTGTCGAGTTTTTCTCGTGCCGCCGAATCGCGCAACGTGACCCAGTCGGCCTTCAGCCGCCGCATCAGGCAGCTTGAAGCATGGCTCGGCGCCACCTTGATCATCCGCGCCACCGTCCCCGCGAAACTGACCGCGGCAGGCCACAACTTCCTTCCGGTTGCCCAGGAGACAATCCGTACGTTCCACGGCATTCGCGAGACGTTGCGCCCATCGGCCGAACCGCGCCTGGTGCGCATTGCGGCCCTTCACACGCTTACCTTGACGTTCTTTCCCGAATGGCTTGGGCGGCTGGAGGAGGCGGTGGGACCGCTCGGCACCTCATTCATCCCCGACCGTGGCGGATTCGATTCCAACATCGAAGCGATGGTGGTGGACGAGGCCGATCTGTTCCTGACCTACAGCCATCCGCAGGTGCCTCTCCGCCTGGACGATGCCGGGTTCGAATACCTGATCATCGGTCGGGACCGGCTTGTTCCGGTGGCCGCGCGCCAGGTTCGCATCGCCGGCGCGCTACATGCAGGCGCTGGCATCCTCGACCGTGCGGTGGCCAGCGAATTGGAACTACCCTGCCTTTCCTACGGCTCCGCGTCCTTCTTCGGGGTCGCGTTGGGCCATCTTCTGGCCAGACGCCCGCCATTCGCGCGCCGTACCGTGCATGAAAACACGATCAGCGCGGGGCTGAAGACCGTCGCCATGACCGGCTCCGGCCTGTGCTGGCTGCCCGAGAGCCTTGTCGCGGAAGAGCTGGCGGACGGCAGGCTGGTCGCCGCGAGCGCCTCTGAAGACTGGCTCTTGGACCTGGAAATCCGTCTCTACCGACACTGCGCCAACCAGGCAAAGCCGGTCGAGCGAATGTGGCGGGCGGCAGCGCAGATCCAGTCCGGCATCAGCTCTTCATGAAGCGCAGGGCGCGCAGGATTTCGAAGAAATCATCCGAGGCGAACGCCACCGCGCGCGGGCCATGCGCCCTCGCCCCGGGATACCAGCCCGATTGATAGGCGTTGACCGGGTTCACGAACTCCAGCACCAGCTCCCACGGACCGTCGGTCGCCGGCATGCCCCCGGCGCGGGCCGCAAGTACGGCTTCCACCCCTTCGCGGATCAACCGGCAGGATCGGGCGGGCGCGATCGAGTTGGATGCCGGCCCCGCGCCGAACAGCGTTTCCACCGTCCCAATGCCAGGGATCATCGAACGCGCATCGGCGCAGATGCCTGCATCGCCGGACAGGAACACCGAGGGCACGTCGTAGAGCGCGGCGCAGAGCGCATTAACGGTCAATTCGGACGCCACCTCGCCATTCAGCAGCATCCGCGAGATCTTGAGGTTCATGGTATGGGCCAGCGGGTTGTCCTCGGTTCCCGCCTTGGCATGGTAGCCGGTGTAGATGGCGGCGGCGAAGCTGGCATCGAGGCCGAACATCATCCCGTCCGGATGGCCGGACCAGTTGCGCACGATGCGCACATAATCGGGAAGGCGATCGACGAGCAGGTTGCGGCCGCTGTCATGGGCGTCCTTGACCACCACCTCGGTCGCACCGGCGGCGCGCGCGCCTTCGCAGGCGGCAAGCAGCTCGGCGGTCATCAGGGCGCGATACTCGGTCCAATCGGCATTGCCATGGATCGTCTCTTCCCAATGGTTGATGCCGGCCGTGCCTTCGATATCGGCGGAAATGAAGATCTTCATCGTAGCGGGTTCTCCTTGAGCCAATCGGCCAGAGCCGGGTATCTGCGGCCATCGCGGCCATGCGTTGCGGGTGCCTCGCATAGCGCGTTCAGCACCGCTTCCTGCGTCGTCTCGGCAGCCGCCTGGAAAGCCAGGTCGATCTTGGCGTCGTCGAGCCGCCGCAGCGCAGCGAAGGCGGATTTCGGGCGGTGTTCGATCGGATCGGCGGTGGTAAAGCAGACCGCCAGATCGCCGCTACCATTGCCCCAGAACGCGCCAAGCCGGGCAAGCCCGGCGCCGGCGCGCCGCACCACGCGCTGCAACTGCCGATCGGCGAGCGGGAGGTCCGTGGCCAGAATGACGATCACCGAGCCCGTTTCCGGCTCGGCGGCGCCGGAGACCGGCCGCCTCCCGTCCGGCAGGACCAGTTGCCCGGCAGGGCCGAAATTCGCCAGCACCAGTGCCCCGAGAATGAACGCCTCGCCTCCGATGTCGATACGCCGCGATGCCGTGCCGATACCGGCCTTGAAGCCGAACGCGGTCATGCCCGTCCCTGCGCCGACGGCGCCCTGGGCGAAGCTGCCTGGCCGTGCTGCTTCCAGCGCAGCGTCGGCATCTTCGGGCGTGACGGCCATCGCCTGGATGTCGTTGATGCCGCCATCGTTGCATTCGCAGACAAGCGCGTTCACCGTCGACGTCTTGCGCCCGATGGTCGGATTGGCCGCGATCGCCCTTCGGATCAGCGCCTGCGTGCAAGCCGCGACCCCGAATGTGTTCGTCAGCAGGATCGGCGTCTCTATCGCGCCGAGTTCCGCAACCTGCATCAACCCCGCCGACTTGCCGAAACCATTGATTATCTCGACCGCGGCACGCGGCTTGAGCCGGAAGGGATCGCCCGCATGCGGCACGATCGCGGTGACGCCCGTCGCCAGCCCGTTCCCCGAAAGCGTGTGGTGCCCGACCGACACGCCGGCCACGTCGGTGATCGCGTTCAACGGACCGGCCGGCAACGTCCCGACAATCAATCCCAGTTCACGTGCCGTCGCCATGCGTTCCCGCCCCCTTAGCCGGCAAAGTTGCGGCGATCTGCCGACCTGCGCTTGCCCTGCCGGCGTGCCCCGCTTGCATCGCGGGTTGCATTCCCTGTCGGCATGGGCTGAATTTGCAGCATCAGCGATCGAGCAGGTCAACTGCCAAATCCGACGTCGGTGATACGCCAGACGCATTCAGCCAGGAGCCCCTTGCACCATGCCTGCCCGCATACTGATAGCCGAGTTCATGCACGAAACGAATACGTTCAGCGTCCAGAAGACGGACCGCACGAGCTTCGGCAAGTGCTCCCTCTATTTCGAAAATGAGATACCAGCCGCTTTTCGCAACACGCGCACCTTCATGGGCGCCGGCTACGAGGCAGCCGAACGCTATGACTGGGCAGCGGTGACGCCGCTGGTTGCGGGCGCGACACCGGCCGGGCGGGTGACGGACGCATGTTTCGAGGAATTTGCCGGAATCCTTCTTGCGGCCGCCGGCGATGTTGACGGCATCCTGCTGCATCTCCACGGCGCCATGGCCACCGAAAGCCACGATGATGCCGAGGGCGAACTTCTTGCCCGCCTCCGCACAGCCATCGGCCCCGACATGCCCCTGATCGTCGTGCTCGATCTTCATGCCACGGTGACACAGCGCATGGCGGAAAATGCCAATGCCCTGATCTCCTACCGCACATATCCGCATGTCGACCAATATGAGCGCGGCCATCAGGCAGCGGCGCTTCTGGACCAGGCGTTGAGAGACGAAATCCGGCCGAAGGTTGCGATCGCCCGTCGCCCGATACTCTACGCCATGGATGGCGGGCGCACGACGTCGAAGCCCATGATGGAACTGCTGAAGCGCGCCGACGCACTGGAGGCTTCGGGCGAAGCACTCATCGTCAGCATCCAGGCAGGCTTTTCGTCCGCCGACGTGCACGACATCGGCCCTTCCATCGCGGTGACGGCGCAGGACGAGGACAAGGCCAGGGCGATCGCCGAAGAACTGATGGACTACGTCTGGCAGGAGCGCCACTGGTCAACCATCTCCTTCGCGCCGCTGGAAGAAGCGATTGCAGAGGCAGCCAGACCGTCATCGGATGGCAAGCCGCTCGTCATCTCGGACTATTCCGACAATCCCGGCTCGGGCGCCTATGGCGACGCGACTACCTTGTTGCGCGCGATCCTGGCGGCAGGGCTGACCAATGTCGGCTTCTATGCCATCTGCGATCCGGAAGCCGCCTTGCAGGCGCAGGAAGCCGGGGTGGGTAACACCGTGCACCTGAAGCTTGGCGGCAAGGTGGACCCCACCATCGGCGGCGAGCCACTGGAGGTGACGGCGGAAGTCGTCACGCTGTCAAACGGCCGCTTCATCGCCTATGGCCCGATGGGCGGCGGTGCGTGGCGCAACCACGGTCTCAGCGCGCTCCTGCGCGTCGACGGTGTCGAGATCGTCGTCATCACCAACAACGGCCAGGCGACCGACCTGGCGCAATTCACCTCGCTTGGCGTCGACCCGCACCGCAAGTCCACGCTGGTCGTCAAGTCGATGCAGCACTTCCGCGCCGCCTTCGAGCCGATCGCCCGCAAGGTGATCGAAGTCGACACCGGGGCGCTTTCGACCAAGAACTTCTTCGTCCGCCCCTACAAAAGCATCAGGCGGCCGATCTGGCCGCTGGACGAGATTTGATACGCCGTGCTCGAGGGTCCGCCACATTTGGCGGAGCCCTCGATATCAGCACCGGTCGGACTCAGAGCGACTGCCCGCCCGAGACCTCGATGCGCTCGCCGTTGGTCCAGCGCATGCCATCCGAAAGGATGGCAGCCACCGCGCCGCCGATATCGTCGGCTTCACCGACACGGCCAAGCGCCGTCATCGAAGCAACAAAACCGTTGAGATCGGCATTGTCGCGCACGGCGCCTCCCGAGAAGTCGGTGGCGATGGCGCCGGGAGCAATGCAGTTCGCGCGAATGCCGCGTGCGCCCATTTCCTTGGCGACGTAGCGTGTCAGCACTTCGACAGCGCCCTTCATTGAGGCGTAGGCGGAATGGCCCGGCAGCGCAAAGCGAGCGAGGCCGGAGGAAACGAAAAGCACGCTGCCGCCGTCTCGAATGTGCGGCAGCAGCGCCTGGGTCAGCATGAACGGCGTCCGAAAATGGATCTTGTAGAGCTGATCAAGCTGATCTGCGGTGGTATCGGCAATGGATGCGTGGACCCCGATGCCCGCATTGTTCACGATGTGATCCAGCTTGTCGGTGCCGAATCTGTTCTGCAGGGCGTCGGAAATCTGCTCCGCGAACGCGGCGAAATCGTCGGCTTCGGCGTCGAATGGCAGCATGGCGGCTTTGACGCCATGGGTTTCGATCTCTCGTGCAACCTCCGCGGCCTCGTCTTTGGACGCGTTGTAGGTGCCGATGATATGCGTCCCCGCCTTGGCGAGATGAACAGCGCTGGCCCGGCCGAGGCCGCGGCTTGCGCCGGTGATAAGAGCGATCTTGTTGGTCATGTCATGGTCCTTTCGTCGTCCGCCAAGTCGAACCGCGGCGGATGACGCGGAGATAGCTCTTGAATGATCGTCCGATAACCGCGACAATTCTGGATAACCCATCCGGATATTCGTATAATGCCCAAACCGGACCTCAATATTCTGGCTCAGTTCGCGGTCGTAGCGCGCCACCTGAATTTCCGCCGCGCCGCACAAGAGCTGGCTGTGTCGCCTTCGACATTGAGCGATCGCATCCGCGAGCTCGAAGAGCAGGTGGGTGGGCGCCTCTTGAACCGCACCACACGCAGCGCCTCGCTGACGGAACTCGGGCAACACCTGCTGCAACGAACGGCAGACGCGCTGGCCGTTCTCGAGGATACAGCAAATGCGATCGCTGCCGGCGCTGCCGATGGGCAACTGGTTGGACGCATTCGAATCAACGGCCCGCTTCCGGCATTGGAGCTGCGCCTGATGCCGCTCGTCGCCTCGTTTCTTGCAAGGCACCCCGGCGTGCGAATGGAAGTGGTGACACAAAACGAACTCGTCGACGTGGTCGCGGGCGGTTTCGATGCGGGTGTGCGTTATGAAGAAAAGCTCGCCCAGGATATGATTGCGGTCGGACTGGGACGTGAGCAACGCATGGTCATCGCCGCAGCACCGGACTATCTCGAGCGCCACGGTACCCCATCGCATCCTGACGACTTGCGTTTCCACAACTGCATCGGGACCGTTTTCGCGACAGGCAACGTTTTGCCCTGGTCGCTCGCGTCAAAAGGCGAGGAAATCGAGTTCACGCCACAATGCATTCTGCTGGTCAATTCGGTCGTGAATGGAAAAATGGCTGCGCGCTCGTCGCTGGGATTGGTCTATACATTCGAGGACTATGTCAGCGATGATCTGGCAACAGGCCGCCTCATCGAGGTGCTGCCCGACTGGACACCACCCTTTCCCGCCCCTGCCCTTTACTTTTCCGCTCGCCGTCTGATGCCACCAGCACTTCGTGCGTTTGTCGATCATGTGAAGGCGGAGACCCGATTGCACACCACGCCAAGCGGCAGGTAGTTTGGCTCGAGCTGGATAGTTCGGCTCCAGTTAGTCGTGTCTTTCCTGATCGAAGACGAATTCCAGCTTGGCGGCCGTCTTCTCGATATGCGCAGACCAGGAAACCGGGAAACCGATGGTCGCAGGAACAGGAGCGAGAAATGCGGACATTGCGCGTTGCAATCGCGGGCTTCGGCGGCGTCGGGCGTGCCACGGCGAACCTGCTTCTCATCCGGCGCGGACGCTATCGCGAACTCCATGGAGTGGATGTCCGCCTGGTGGCGGTCTGCGGATCACGCTCCGGGCTGGCCGATCCAGAGGGCCTTGAAGCGGACCGGCTGGGCACGCTCGAGCCGGGGCTTTCTGGTCCTGACTTCATCGCGGCGAGCGGCGCCGATATTCTGATCGAGGCGGGTCCAAGCGATTTCCGCACCGGCGGCCCGGGGCTCGCCTATATCCGTTCGGCGCTTTCCAAAAGACGCGACACGATCGTGATATCGAAGGGTGCCCTGGTGCATAGCGGAGCGGAATTGCGCGCGCTTGCACAGGCCACGGGATCATTGCTGAAGCTCAGCGGCGCCGCCGGAGCCGCCCTGCCGACAATCGATCTGCTGGACCACAGCCTGACGGGCTGCAAGGTGCTGGGCATCGAAGGCATCCTGAACGCCACCACCAATTATCTGCTCGATACCATGATGACGACAGGGCTCGATTTCGCCGCCGCCTTGCGGCAGGCCCAGATGGCCGGCTTTGCCGAAGCTGATCCGCGCAACGACACGGAAGGGTGGGATACCGCCTGCAAGCTCCTGATCATCGCCAATTTTGGCCTTGGTGCCGACCTGACCATGGATGACCTGACCGTTGAAGGCATCCAGTCGGTCACCCGCAAGCGCATCGAGGCATGGCGTGCGGAAAGCGTCGTCCCCAAGCTTGTCGGTGAACTCACCGCAACGCAGGGCTCCGTCCACGCCAGTGTCGGTATCAAGACCTACCCGCTTACCGATCCGATGGCGCGGGTGCGAGGAAAGGACAAGGCGATCCGCATCGTCACGGACGCGATGGGCGAGACGGTCGCCATCGGATCCGGGGCGGAACCGCTTGCCACTGCCGCAGCCGCTCTGAAGGACCTCGAACATATCCTGCAAGCCAGGGGCTCCCACCCTGAAAGGCGTCTGGAGATATCGTCATGAGGCAGCGCGCGCTCAAGCAGGCCCGGCCGCCATGTTGATCGACAATGCACGCGCTCCTTGAATCCTGCTCCAGACTTCCTACATGCCGAGCGGGGTCATTGCTTCGCGAACGCGGCTCGTTTGATCTCTGGCGCAAAAATTGGAGGGGACACGATGTGGCCCGGCACAGAGCCGACTCTCGATGAATTGTTGAACGAACCCATCATCCGCCAGGTCATGGCCAGCGACGGCCACACGCCTGAGGATGTTCGTTCCCTGTTCCAAACTGTTCATGCGCGCCACCTGGCAGCCACCACGACCGACGACGACGATCGCGAAATGACCGCGCCTGCCGCGCATTTGTGTGAGGCTGCGATGCGCGCCACCAAGGGCTGCTGTCTGCGATGAATGCAGCCCTGCCGGTGGACGGCAGCGAATATCACCGCCGCGAGACCTTGCAGGGCTGAGTGACGGGATCAGTAGTCCGGTAGGCGCTTTTCACGAAAGGCTGCGAGGCCAGCCTGCAGATCGCTGCCGCCGATGTGCTCCGCGAAGCGTTCGAGTTCCGCGAGGATGCGTTCTGCGCGCCGCTCCGGCCGCGCGAGAGGCCCGGTCAACGCCTTGATGTGGCGATTGACCTGCGGGCTCGCGAGGCTGATCTCGCGGGCGAGGTCGAATGCCCGCTCCATCAACTTTTCGCGGGCCACCACCTCGTTGACCAGACCCCATGCTTCTGCGGTCTTCGTGTCGATCAGGGCAGCGGTATAGAAGAGCTGCGCCGCCCGCGATGGCCCGATCCGCTCGCCGAGGCGCACGGATGCGCCGCCGGCAGGCACGATACCGTATCTGGCGTGACCATCGCCAAGCTTCGCGCCCTCGGCGGCAATGACGATGTCGCAGCACAACAGCAACTCCAGCCCGCCCGCGACCGCCGCTCCATTGACCGCTCCGATAACCGGCACCGGAAGGTCCTCGACCATCTGGATGATCTCCTGATTGGTGCGCAGCGTGTCGATCAGTCTGGTGCCGCCGCCCTGCAGCGCCGCCTCGAACTCGATCAGGTCGCCACCGGCGCAGAATGCCCGGCCGGCTCCTGTCAGGATCACGCAGCGCAGGTCGGGCAGCTCGATCACATCATGCAGCCGTCGCTCCAGCGACCGCATCAGCGCGGCCGATGCCGCGTTCAGATT
Organism: Mesorhizobium sp. CAU 1741; assembly: GCF_039839275.1. Taxonomy (NCBI): domain Bacteria; kingdom Pseudomonadati; phylum Pseudomonadota; class Alphaproteobacteria; order Hyphomicrobiales; family Phyllobacteriaceae; genus Mesorhizobium; species Mesorhizobium sp. CAU 1741. Next base: position 349,150 of record NZ_JBDOQP010000004.1, read on the forward strand.
GTCGGGGCGATTGAATGTCAGGGTCGCAATTCCTTCCGCAAACCCCAGCAGCACCGGTTCGTCACTCATCGGCTTGCCTGGTGTTCGACGCAGAAGCGCTGCGGTAGCGGCCTAAGCGCTTCCTCAAGCGCCGCGCATTGTGCAGGTGTCGCGCCGTGAAGAAGGATGTTGGCGCAGGTGCGTCTTTGTGCGTCGACCGAGACTTCCGTCACCGCCGACACGTCTGGCCCGCAGATGCGCTCGACTTCGAGCCGCACCTTTTCCTCGATTGCCAGATCGCGCAGCGCGGGCTTGAAGATCTTGCCCACCGCCGTAACCGGCAATGCGTCGATAACAAGCACACTGCGCGGGCGCGCCGGTGGTTCATGGACATTTGCTTCCAGAAAGGACTTCAGCGTCTCGACATCGATCTCGCCGCCCGCCGTGGGCACCACAAACAGCGCCGGCACCTCGCCGGCATACTGGTCCGGCATGCCGACCGCGGCGCTGATGTGCACACCTGTAAACCTGTTCGCCACGTCCTCGATCGCGGCAGGGTCTATGTTGTGCCCGCTCCTGACGATCAGGTCCTTTTCGCGTCCGGTCAGCACCAGTCGCTCGTCGGCTGTCAGATAGCCGACGTCGCCGGTAGTCAGCCAGCCGTCGAGCCCGAGCGTACCGATATTGTGGGCCGGATCGACGTAGCCGGGAAACACCTGCGGTCCCTTGACCTGCACCAGCCCGCTCTCGCCTGTTCCGCACGGCTTGCCCTCATCGTCCAGCCGCACGATCCGCGTCTGCGAATACGGCGCGCGGAACCCGACGCTCCCGGCAACTGGCTCGCCACGGCCGGGATTGAAGGCGATCGCCGCCGCCGTCTCCGTCATGCCATAAGTCTCGAACAGGCGAATGCCTGTGGTGGCCTCGAACCGCGCGCCGATTTCCTTCGGAAGCACCGCCCCGCCCGTGCCTGCCATACGCACCGTCGACACGTCGATGCCCGGCTTGAACGCGTTGGTCAGCGCGGCGATCGAAGTTGGCACCCCACCCATCACCGTGGCCCGGAAGTGCTCGACGATCCGCCAGTAATTCTCAACCACCGCTGCCGGGCGAAGCGCATAGGGCGACGGCACGACGATGTGCCCGCCGGCCGCGATCACCGAAAGCCCGACCGTCATCGTGCCGCCGACATGGAAGAATGGAAAGCCGTTGATGACCGTGTCGGCCTCGCTGTAGGCAAACACCTGGGCAAAGCCGAAGGCGGCGTGGATCTGGTTGCCGTGGGTGAGCTGCACCAGCTTGGGCCGGCCCGTCGTGCCGCCGGTATGAGACAGCGCGCAGACCACGTCGCGATCGGACGTCGGCACAAAGTCGAGACGGTCGCCGCGGTGACCGCTCAACGCCTCGTTCAAGTGCTGGTATCCTGCAGGCAAATCGCCGCTGCCGCCGATGACGAGCACCCGTCTCAGTGTCGGCACTGCGTCGAGCGCGCCTTGCGCCTTATGCCAGCATGTCTCGTCCAGGTCTTGCGCGGAAACGATCAGAACCGTGGCCTTCTCCGCGTTGAGCAGATCCACGATGGCGTCGCGGCTGAGTAGATAGTTGAGCGTGCTCGCCACACCGGCCACCTGTGCACCAAGCAACAGGCTCGGCAGCTCCGGCAAGGTCGGCGCGAGAAAGGCGGCGACACCATTGCCGGGCGACAAGCCGAGGGAGCGGAACATGTTGGCTGCCCGTGTAATCTCGGCAAGCAACTGGTCATGGGTCAGCGAGACGCCGACATCGTCCGGATCGGGCGAGCGCAGCACCGTCAGCGCCTTCTGCCCACCGACATGATGCGCAGTCGCAAGGAACAGGTCGTAGAGATTGCGCGCCGTAACGACTTCGTTATAGGGGCGGCTTTCGATAGCGACAACATCCTCGATCGTGCTGACGTCGAGCACCGGTCGCGTGGTCTTCAACGCCCGCGCCATCAATGCACCGCCGCGTACATGATCGTTTCCTTGTCGGCCTTGTTGCCTTCGAATTCCTCGACAATGCGGCCCTGCCGGCAGACAAGAATGCGGTCGGAAAGCTGCAGCACCTCCGGCAGGTAGGACGAAATGACGAGCACAGCAATTCCGTCATCGGCCAGTCTGTTGATGAGCTGGTGGATTTCCGCGATGGCGCCGACATCGACCCCGCGCGTCGGCTCGTCGAAGATGACAAGCTTGGGCTTCTGCACCAGCGCCTTGGCGACCACCACCTTCTGCTGGTTGCCACCCGAGAGCTCGATCACGCGAGCGTCGGCGTTGATCGCCTTGACGTTGAGCGCCTCGATCCAGTGCTGGGCGATCTGACGCATTTCGCTGATCGAGACCGTCGCGGATTTCGACTGTCCGCCGGCGATCGCAGCGATGTGAATGTTCTCGGCGATCGACATGGTCTCGAAGAAGCCCTCGAGCTTGCGATCCTCGGTGACATAAATGATTCCGTCGCGCACCGCCGGGCGCGGGACGCGGTAGCGCACCGATTTGCCGTTCAGCCGCACCTGGCCACCGTGGAAGAGATCACGCTTGAGCACGCCGGCGACCACCTTGGCCGCTTCGGTGCGCCCCGAACCGATGAGCCCGAACACACCGGTGATCTGACCCGCGAACACCGAAAATGAGGTGTTGCGCACGACACTGCCCATCGACAGGTTCTGCACGGAAAGCACCTTGTCGCCGGGCGTCCGCAGGGTGCGATCCCTGTGCGAGCCGTAGAGTTCTCCGCTCAACGTCCGGCCGACCATCGCGCGCACGATCTTTTCGCGGTCGAAGGCGGAGGTGACGTCGGTCACCACGTGTTCTCCGTCGCGCATCACGGTAATGCGGTCAGCGATGGCGAGTGCCTCTTCCAGCGCGTGGCTGATGAAGATGACCGACACGCCTCGGAGCTTGAGCCGTTCGACCAACGAGAAGAACTGGTGCTTCTCCTCCGGTGTCAGCGTCGCCGTTGGCTCGTCGAAAATGATCACCTTGGCGTCATGATGGACGGCACGAGCGATTTCCACCATCTGCTTCTGGCCGGCGCCGAGCGTTGCGACCATCGCTGTCGGGTCGACGTGGAAATTGAGTGACTGCAGGAATTGCTGGCCTGCGATGTAGATGCCGCGCAGCCTGTGGAACCGCTTGTCGTCGGTCAGGTAGATGTTCTGCGCCACGGTCAGTGACGGCACCAGGCTGGTTTCCTGGTAGACCATCGCGACGCCGCGCGTGAGCGCCTCGGATGGGGTGGAGAGTGCCACCTTCTCGCCGTCGATCCAGACTTCGCCCGCCGACGGCTGCACGACGCCGGCGACCATCTTGGTCAGCGTCGACTTGCCGGCGCCGTTTTCGCCCAGCACCGCATGAACCTCGCCGCGCTCGAGCGTGAAGGAAACATTCTTCACCGCAGGCACGCCGCGATATTCCTTGGTGACGCCGCGCAGTTCCACGACCGGCGTCATCGGCTGCCTCCTCGGTCCGTCGCAATCGTATCGATGGGAAGCGAGACGATGACACCATCGCCGCGCGCCGCGACGAATAGCCGTCGCTGGTGCTCGATCGCGCTCGTCACGCCATGGGTGGAGCCGTCGGCGCGGCTCTGGAGACTGGAGCGCGGCTGGAAGGCGCGATCCAGCCTGACGCACAGACCCGCCGACATCGTCGGCGCCCATGGTTTGAGCATCCCGAGATGCTTCACGCCACCGCCCTGCAGCGATTCATAGAAGCTGCGGCCGGATCGCAGCCGCGGCGCCACCCAATAGGGTTGCGGCACCTCTGCCATCATCCGCCTGCGGTAGCTGGGCTCGCGCAGAACGAATTCGACGAGTTGGCTGCGCGGCGCAAACATCGCCAGCCAGAAGCCATCGGCGGCCGGCGCGATCCGGCCCGGATAGGCAGGCAGGTCAGCGAGCACCACCTTGCGACTGGAGGGCCGTTCAGGATCGAACCTGACCAGCTGGTGTCTCCAGGCTTCGGCGACCACAAGGACGTCGCCGTCAATCGCCAGCCCCGCTGGCCAGGCGAGACCATCATCGATGCAGCTAGACGCACCGCTTTCGAGGTCGATGCGCCAGATGCTGCCCGAAGCATTGCGCTCAAGAAGGTCCTTCTGCCAGTCGCCGGGGGCGTTCGTGGCAGAACCGTTGGCGACGATGAGCTCGCCGTTGCGGCTCGTCATTGCCGTGATGCAGGTCGCCTTGCTGTCGATGCGGTAGCTCTGGCCGGCGCGGGGGCCGCCTACGATGACGATCTCGCCATCGGCGAGCGCTGTGGCAAGGCCGTCCGCACCGAGCGAAGCAATGCAAACAATCGAGGTGCCGAAGTCCTGCCGTTGCACCCAGTGCCCATCTTTACCGAGTTCCATGAGCACTCGACCCGCGGATGCCACGAGCGTGTCACCATGTGTGGCGAGGCAGTCGACCCCCTCGAGCGCCGCGCGCGAGCCTGCCTCGTCGAGCATCCGGTTGGGCCGAAACGCTCCGTCGAGCGGCGGCACCGTGACCGCAGCCTCACCCCGGCCGAACAGATTGTCGAACGTGCGCGCGAATGCGGCGATCATGCGGTCCCCCAGTAGGATTGCTGGCCGGTCCACGCCTCGTCCACGCCCTCGAGCTTCAGTCGGCCGACGCGGTTGTTGAGGATGCCGCCAATGTAGAGATGACCCTTGTGCTCGCGCATCGAGGTGATCATCGGGTGATTGTCGCCGCTTCGATCCCACATCGTCTCGATGATGCGGCCGGCATCATCGAAGCGCAGCACACAACCGGTGTTGATGTTGGGAAATAGCCACTCGTCGGGTGCCACGCGACGCGCCATGCGTTTGCGAAAGCCCGGCATCTTGAGCGCCAGGTCGAGAGCCGGCGTGCGGATGCCGACCAGCGCCAGCCAGTAGGTTCCGTCGGAAGCGCGGTTGATGTTGTCGGGATAGCCCGGCAGGTCGGCGATGACCGTTTCGACGGTGCCCGTCTTCGGGCCATCGAACCAGTAACGGTTGACCCGGCAGGCCCAGGTCTCGGCAAACAGGAACGACTGGCCGTCATGCATCATGCAGATGCCGTTCGGAAAGACGAGGTTCTTGAGGACCGTGGAGGTTGTGCCGGTGTTCGGGTCGAAACAGATGATGCGCCCGTTGCCACGCGATTCAAGACAGTCGACCGGCCATTCGTGCATCTCGTAGCGAACCGTTGCCTCGGAGAAGAACACCCGACCGTCCGGCGCGATGTCGAGGTCATCGGCGAGCCGCAAACGTGAATCGTCGATGACGGAAAACCACGAGCGGCTGGTCTCGTCGGTCAGCTTCTGGATCTGGCGGTCCATCGTCACGCGATAAAGTCCCATGCCGCCGATGCACACCACCAGCGAACCGTCCTTCGCGAACGCCATGCCGAGCGGCCGGCCGCCGACATGGGCGAACACCTCCTGGCGCTGGTAGTCCGGCGCCAGGAAGCGGACGATGTCGCCGGTGCGGTTGCCGACATAGATGTTGTCGTCCTCGTCGAGGATGACGTCCTCGGGTCCGTCGATGCGGTCGAGCCCGATGGCTTCCACCGGCCGCAGCCGATCGTTCAGCGCATAGGGCGAGGCAGCGTCCGTTCCCGGTGCGGGCGGCAGATCGGAGAAGGTCGGCGACACATAGACCTTCGACAGGAACTTGCCCCGGTTCTTCAGCCAGCGCACGTCGATCATCACCGCGAGCAGCAGCACGAGGCCGAGCAACAGCGAACTGCCGCCGCTCGTGATGCCGATGCGCACCAGGCTGTTGACCATGATCATCACGGTGATCGAACCGATGACTGCCTTTGCCGCCGAGCCACGCCCGCCGCCGAGGCTGTTGCCGCCGAGCACCGCTGCCGTCAGCGCGGCGATTTCGAGCCCGATGCCGATGTCGGCGCCGGCGGCCCCCAGCCGCGATGCAAACAGCACGCCGGCAAGGGCAGCCAGCGTTCCCGAAACGACATAGGTGGCGCAGATCACCCGGCGCACCGGAATGCCGACATTGTGCGCAGAGCGGCGCGAACCGCCGACAGCCAGCACATGCCACCCGGCACGGGTGCGGCTCAGCACCAGATGCACGATGATCGCCACACCAACCGTCAGGACAACGCTGAAAGGCAGGCCGAGGACATAGCCTTCGCCGAAGAAAAACCAGAAATCGGAATCCGGAAAGACAGCCGCGATGGACACCGCATATTTGAGCAGCAGCATGTCGACCACGGCCCGCACGATGATCAGCGTCACCAGCGTGGTCAGGAAGGCGCGCAGGCGCAGATAGCCGACGAGGAGGCCGTTCACCAGCCCGACGGCCGCGCCACAGGCCATGGTGGCAACCACCACGGCCGCCACCGGCCATTCAGCGACACTGAGCAGCGCCAGCGCGACGATGTTGCCCAACGCGAAGATCGATCCGACCGAAAGGTCGATGCCGCCGGCGACGATGACGATCGTCAGCGCCAGCACAATCAGGCCGAACTCGCCCCATTGCCGCATCAGGTTGGATATGCTCGCCGCGCCGAAGAAGTCGGGTATCAGCGAACCGAACACGGCTACGACGCAAAAGAGGATCAACATCGGAATGGCGTTGTCGACCCAGCGCTTGGTCAGGATCTCGCCGAGAAGATGATCGGGCACAGCGCGGTAGCGCCAGCGCACGATCCTGTCTGATAGTGTCATGGTTTCCTGCCCGGCTCCGAAAGTGGGGCATGGGCGACCTGCGCCGCCCACGCCGTTGCGACGTCAGCCGTTGCTCGGCATGTCCCAGCACGAGGCGGGTGTCATGTTGTCCTTGGTGACGAAGTCGAGCGGGGTGAACAGGGTGGTCTTGGTGGTGCCCGCTGGCTGTCCTTGCTGAAGCAGATGCTTGATCATGCTGGCCATGTCGCGCGCCTGACCAGGAACGAAGTAGACGACCGCCTCAGAGAAGGTACCGCTTTCGAGATTGTCGCAGACCATGCGGTTGCCGCCGCCCTGCGTCAGCAGGTAGACGTCCTTGCCGGATTCCTTGATGGCGGCGGCCGTGCCGATGTCCATGACGTCCCAGAAACCCGTGATGGCGCAGAGATCCGGGTGCTGCTGGATGACGGTAGCGGCGATGTTCTTTGCCTTGGTCGAATCCCAGTCAGCGGCCTGGTTGGAGACCAACTCGATTTCTGGATGCTCGGACAGCACTTCGTTGATGCCCTGCATCTGGTAGATCGAGGCGGCCGCCGTCAGCACGCCCTGCGTGATCGCAACCTTGCCGCTCTTGCCGTTCTCGGGCGAGCAGACCTCGACGAGACGTTCGCCGATCTGCCGGCCCATGCCGACATAGTCGGCGCCGACGAACACGTCTGTCGAATAGCTTGAGCGCATGTTGACCTGCACCACGTAGATGCCGGCCTCTTCGGCGCGCCTGAGCAGACGCGCATAGGACTGGACGTCTGGGTTGTGAACGACGATGACGTCGGGCTTCTCGGAGATCAGCGAGGTAATCGCCTGGGCCCCGGCGTCGGTGTTCCAGTTCGGGTCGCGGATGTCGAAGGTGACGCCGAGCGGCTCGAGCGCCTCCTTGAGCCCCGCCGCCCAGCCTTCGGTCAGGTCGAAGCCCATCGCCACGGGCACATAGGCCACCCGCTTGCCGGCGAAGGCATCGTAATATGGAGCCCGCGTGGGGTCGTCGATGCCCTCCTGTGCGAGGGCAGAACCCGCGCCGATGGCGATGGCGGCGGACAAAAGCAGCGTCTTGAACAGTTTCATGATTTCTCCTCCCATTGAGAACGTGTCTAGATGTCGCCCTGCTGAGCGGTCTGCTCGTCGCGGGGGTTGACGATCGTGTCGATGACGATTGCCGTGAGCAGCAGCCCGCCCTTGATGACGTTCTGGACCGTGTACTGGATGTCCATGATGGTCATGCCGTTGAGCAGCACCCCGATCAGCAGCGTGCCGACGATGACGTTGCGAATGCCGCCCTTGCCGCCAGACAGGCCGATGCCGCCCAGCACGACCACGAGGATGACGTCATAAACATAAGTCGAGAGCGCCAGCCGCGTGTTCATGCTTGCCACCGACGCCGCCGTGACGATGCCGGCGAGGTAGCCGATCATCGCCGACATCACATATTGTTGGACCACGATCGGGCGGACCGGAATGCCGGTGATGCGCGCGGCAAGCATGTTGTCGCCAACGGCGCGAAGGTAGCGGCCCGACCTAGCGTAGCGCAGGAACAGGGCGCTGACGATGCACACGGCGGCGAACACGAATATCGGGACCGGAACGCCGATGAGCCTGCCCTGCCCCAGCCACAGCAGCGACTGAGCGGCGTCAGGCAGGTAGGCGACGTCGAGCGAGAACAGGAAGTAGCGGCCGAACCCGTAGACCAGCGTGCCCATTGCGAGCGTCGCGAAGATCGCCGGTATCTCTGCATAGGCGACAAGCCAGCCGTTTACCGCGCCGACGATCAGGCTGAAAGCCAGGCCGATCAGGATCGCCTGCGGCATCGGCATGCCGCTGGCGATCATGTTCAACATCCAGGCAACCGAAATCGCCATCGTCGCCACCAGTGACAGGTCGATGCCCCGGCCGATGACGACGAGCCCCATGGCCACGCCGAGAATGCCGAGTATCGACACGCTGCGGACCAGATTGAGGACGTTGCTGGTGGTCAGAAACCCCGGCAGGGTCAGCGCGAACCCGACGCACAGGAGCACGGCCAGGCCGAAAACAATCTGTTCCTGAGTGAGGCGGCCAAAAGCCGGCATGATCGACAGTCCTCCCAGTGGGCGAACCGGTCTCCTCCCGATCGCCGCGCTGTGAAACTATCCACCCCGGCTACTGGCTTCTTTCGCGAGAGCGCAGGTCTTTTGCCTGTATATGCAATCGACTTGGACCCTGCTGGACGCACTCCTGACCCCGGACTATGCTCATTCACTCACGCAAGGGAGAGCGTGTGGGCGGTGGTCCGTCAGACCGGATCCACGGCCCTGGGGGAGGAACCCATGGACCTTGTCTTTTCGACGGACGACTATGCGCCATCCGATCGCTACAATGCGTGGCGCGACGCGATATGTGACGTGTATGTCCATGTCGACGTCAAGGCGGTCGATCCGGACCGGTATCGTGGCTTCATTCGTGAGGCGAGTTTCGGCGAGGTCGTGCTGACCGACATCCTGCTGTCGGAACAACACATCCGACGCAACAAGCGGCACATCTCCCAACTCGACAAGGAATGTTATTACCTGCAGTTGATCCACAAGGGCAGCGTCAGCGTCGTCCAGCGTGGCGAGACGCATAAGTCGAATGCCGCCCGGGGCGCAGTCTTCAGTGCGGCGGAACAATACGAGCTTCACGGCCACGGCGAGGTCCGGTCGTTCTATCTAGAGATCCCGCGTGACGAATTCGCCCAGCGCTTTCCGCGCGAGCGCATTCCAGTATCCGCATCGCTCAACACGACGCAGGGGCTCGGCCGTATCGCCACCGAGTTCTGCGCGACCCTCGCCACCGAGGGCTCGCGGCTTGAAGACAGCGTGCGCGCTGGACTTGGCAGCCAGCTCATGGACCTTCTGGCCTTCTCGTTGCTGACCTGCGAAGGCGACATTCCGGCCGCCGAGGGCTCCGTCAGGCGTGCGCGCCTGCGTTCGGTACAGTCGTGGATCGAGGATCATCTGGCCGACGCCAACATGTCACTGGACCGCGTCGCCACCGCCAACGGCATGTCCCTGCGCTATCTGCATGTGCTTTTCGAGGGCTGCGAGATGTCGGCGTCGGAATGGATATGGAACCGCCGACTGCAACTCGCCTACGACAGCCTTGGGCGCGGCGACGGGCGAAACATTACCGCGATCGCCTTCGATCACGGGTTCAACAGTTCGGCCCATTTTTCTACGATGTTTCGGCGCAAGTACGGCGTTTCGCCACGCGACATCGCCTTCTCCCGCGCCTGACGAAGGACGGATCGCATAGCTTGAACCCCGCGTCAGGCTCCAACCTGTTATGAACGGTTCCGTCACAGATGGAGCGGGTTGCTCCAGGCGCGGCGGCCTTCTGCATCCGAGACCACCAGACGCGCCCAGCCGCCGGCGAATTTCTCAAGCGGCAGCCGTGCATGCGCGATGCCCGGGCCCATGACGACCTTCGAGCGCGCGGCGTGGCCGACCAGCCAGACACTATCCACCGGACTGGTTTCGACGTTCAGCCAGTCGCCGTCGATCTCGACATGGCGGATCTCCGGGCCTTGCGAGGCGTAGTAGGCACCGGATTTGAGCGCGGCGAGGATCGCGTCCGGCGTGTTTTCGGTGGCCTTGACCATGACCCAGCCCCTGCAGAACTCGCCGTGGTAGCGATGCGCGTCGTCTGTGGCGATCACGCCCGTAGTGCGCCCCCTGTTGAGAAGCTGATCGATGAGATAGCCGCCGTCGCCGCGTCCCGTCTCCCAGTCGCAGATCGCGTTGAAGACCTCGACGGCGTGCACCTGCGGAAGCGCGAGCGCGTCCTCCAGCGTCAGTCCGTACCAGCCCGGATGCGCCAGCGAGACGAATGCGCCAGCGTCGAGCGCCCGCCGGGCCAGCTCCGCTGCGGTCTCGTCGCCGGCTGGAGCCGCGAAGTCGAGCGGCAGGCCGTTGGCCACGAGATGCCAAATCTCGCCATTGCCGAGCCCCGGCGCATGAAGCTCGGCCCCCATCAGCGTGGTGAACCCCTCCTGGCGAAAGGGAGTGGTGTCAACCACCGGAAAGCCGAAACGCTCCATGAAATGGTCGGTGAGGCTGACGAAGTCGTAGCCTGCGTCACGATAGAAGGCGCAGACGCGCTCCGGCAAGGGGTCGCCGTCGGAGCGCGAGGAATGGCAATGAAGATTGCCGCGCAGGAAGCTGCCGGGCGAAGTGAAGGCGGTGAGCATGTCGGATGATCTCGTTGTCGGTGATTGTAAATCAGGTGCCAGCCGCATGGCGGGTCTGGTCTGCGACGAGCGACTGGATCGAGGCCGGCAGTTCGCCGCTGCCTGGAGCCAGAGGAAGGGCGCACAGCTTTCCTTCGCGATAGACGGCGAATTTGCGCGGGCGCAGTTCGGCATGCATGCCGGCGGCCCATTCCGCGCCGGGTTCCGCCGTCGCCCTGAGCCTGACGCGGTCGCCGGTGTGCAGCTCGACGGACAGGTGCGTGCCGAAATCGGTGACGCGCATGACGCGCGCGCCGGCTTCTCCGCTTGCGCGGTGCAGGCCGATGTCTTCGGGACGCAGCGCCAGCGTGGCGGGTCCCTCGGCAAGCGAAACCGGCAGCGACAGCTCCGCCGCATGGAGCCTGCCGCCATGGACCTCGCCATCGACCATGTTCATCTGGCCGATGAAGCCCGCGACGAACTCCGTGCTTGGCTGCCGGTAGACGATCTCCGGGCGGTCGACCTGCTCCAGCCGCCCGTCGCGCATGATGGCGATGCGGTCGGCCAGCGCCAGCGCCTCGTCCTGTCCGTGGGTGACGAAGACCATGGTGATGCCGGCGCGGTGCTGGATTTCACGCACCTCCTCGCGCAGCCGTTCGCGAAGATGCTGGTCGAGGCTGGCGAACGGCTCGTCCAGCAACAGGATCTTCGGCTCCAGCACGAGCGAACGGGCCAGTGCCACGCGCTGTTGCTGTCCTCCCGAAAGCTGCGTCGGGCGGCGGGCGCCGTATCCGGCAAGCCCGACCATGTCGAGCGCCGCTTCCGCCCTCGTCCTGATCTCCGCGCGCGGCAGCCGGCGCAGCTTGAGGCCGAAGGCGACGTTGGAGAACACATCCATATGCGACCAGAGCGCATGGCTCTGGAACACCATGCCGGTGGGACGCCGCTCGGGCGCGAGGTTGGTGACGTTCTCGCCGTCGATCAGGATCGAGCCGGCGTCGGGCCGCTCGAAGCCGCCCAGCATCCGCAGCACCGTCGACTTGCCCGAACCCGATGGCCCCAGCAGGCAGAGCAGTTCGCCATGGTCGACCGAGAGCGACACGTCGTCGACGGCGCGCGTCGGGCCGAATATCCGCCTCAGGTTCCGTATTTCGAGCGTGGCCATTGTCATGGACTCCGTGTTTTTCAGGCCCCGAGGGCCCTGCCCAGCGCCTGCGCGCCAAGGAACCTGCGGGCCGTCATCAGCAGAAGGAATGATGGGACCCACATGATGAGGGACAGGATCGCTCCGTACTGGACGACCAGCTCCGAGTTGATGAACCTGATCATCAGCAGGGGAACGGTCCTCACTTCCGGTGCGCCGATCAGCCAGGCAACCTCCGTCTCGTAGAAGGTGTTGACGAAGGTCAGCAGAACGGCGGCCGATATCGCCGGCAGGACCTGAGGCAGCGTCACCGACCAGAATACCCTCAGCGGCGAGGCGCCCACGTCGCGCGCGGCTTCTTCCTGCCGGCGGTCGACGTTCTGGAAGGCCGAAACCGGAATCCACACCATGAACATCAGCGTCGACACGAGCTGGATCAGCACCACGCCCCAGAAATTGCCGATCAGGCCGAGCCCGATGAAGATCGAGGCGATGGTGATGTAGAGCCCGAACTTGGGAAACGCATAGACCGTCAGGAACGACATGAAGAACAGGTTGCGCCCGGGGAAATTCATTCTTGCGAAGGCGTAGGACGCCGGCAGGCAGATCGCGGCCGACAGCGCCGTGACGATCGCGGCAAGCGACAGCGACGTCGACAGCGCCTCGCGCACGTCGCCGCGCCCGATGACGTCGCCCCAGAACCGGAGACCGAACTTCTGCGGGATGACCGCCGGATAGCGCCACACCTCGGTGAAGGCCCAGACCGCAACGTTGACCAGCGGCAGCAGGATCACGACCGACAGCAGCGCGGCGATGAGCAGCCCCTTCCATTCGGTGCGCCACGAGAAACCGGCAAGCGCATTCATGAGGATTGCTCCCGCCGCGTCCGCGCCACGGACCGCACGTAGAACATGGCGAAGACCGCGCAGATCATGAAGGTCACGACGGCCTGTGTGCGCGCCTGCAGCGGGTCGTCGACCTCGGTGATGGTGCGGCGCATGAACGGGCCCATCATCTCCGGCACGGCCGGGCCGAGCAGATAGGGCAGCGTGAAGGCCGAGAAAAGCCCAAGGATGACGAAGGAGGCGGCGACGAGCAGCGTGCCCTTGATCCGCGGCAGGATGATGTACCAAAGCACCGCCAGCGAGCCTGCGCCGACATCGCGCGCGGCGTCGATCGAGGCACGGGACACGTTCGCAAGACCAGCGAGGATGATGAGCAGCGTCAGCGGCAGGTTGTCCCACACCAGCCCGATTATGGGCCCCCAGGGCGTCAAATAGGGAGACGGCAGCTTCGGCATGCCGACCGCTGTCAGCAGGATATCGACGGTGCCGTTCGGCCCGAGCGTCCGGATCAGCGCGTAGGCCAGCAGGATGGAAGGCACGAACAGCGGAAACAGCGCCAGGGCCTGGATATAGCCGGCGAGCCGCGTCTCGGAGAAGCGCAGGTAAAGCGCGATGGGCAGGCTGATGAGCAGAAGCAGCACCGTGCATGTCCCGGCGACCTGTATGGTCAGCCAGAGATTGCGCAGGCTGAACCCGTCGGAGAAGAAGAACCGATAGGCGTCGAGGCTGAAATGCAGTCCGTCCGGTCGCTGCACGGTGAGGGTATCGAACACCGAGACGCCGACGGGCCAGAGGATGAGCGCGACGACCAGCGCGACGGGAGCGGCGACGAGGAGGAGGCCCGTAAGCCCCCTCCCCAAACCGCCCGAGGCCCTGGCCCCGGCGCTGTCTGTTGCTGCCTCAGCGGCTGACATGAGGCGCCACGTTGCGGAACCAGCCATCGCTGATGGCGGAAACCCACGGACCGCCAGGGAAGGTCGGTATCGAAGCGGGCTGCAGGTTCGCATATTTCGAGGCGAGTTCTTCCGGCAGGTGCTCCCACGAGATCGCGGGGAACGCGCCGATCTCGGTCACCACCTTGGCCTGCACCTCTTCCGACAGGACGATGTCGGCCAGCTTCATCGTCGCTTCGAGATTGCCCGCATTGGTCGGAACCGTCATGTCGGCGAAGCCGCCTGCGAAAGCCAGGTCGGTCAGCTGCGTGAAGGCGATTGTCTCGGGCAGCACGCCCTTGTTGACCGCGTCCAGCGCCATGTCCGACCACACCGGAGCCATGGTGATGACACCCTGCGCCAGCATCTGGATCGACTGCATGTTGTCGGCCGTGTAGGAGCCCGGACCGTAGGTATAGGGTGCGATTTCCTTGAGAATCTCGAAACCCTTGGCAAGGAGCTCGTCGCTCTCGCCCTCAACGTAATTGTCGATGCGGAAGAGCGAGGGGTCGCGGCCATTGGCCTCGTGGATCGCGCGGCGAACGAAATTGCCGCCGGAGCCGCCGGTGTCCGGGCGATTATAGGTGAACTGTCCCGGATTGGCCTCCATCCACGCCACGAGTTCCGCCCACGTGGTTGGCGCGTCTTCCGGGTCGAGCTTGGTGGTGTCGTAAGCCAGGACGACCTGGGTGCCACGATAGGGAAGGCCGTAATTGGTCTCGAGCGTGACGGGATTGATCATGCCGTAGTTCTCGAGGCCGGCCTGGGTGAAATCGACCCACAGGCCCTTTTCGATCGCGCCCGACGGCAGGTTCGGATCGTTCTCGTCGAAGATGTCGACCTGCGGATCGGTATCCGTGCCGAGCGCCGCCATCGTGCGTTCCACGATCGGGGCGATGGCGTTGCGGGCGCTGACGACGTTGAGCGTATAGTCCGGATGGGCCGCCTCGTAGGCAGGCTTGATGATGTTGTTCCAGAAATTGATGATGTTGGAATCGCCGGTGATGTAGACGTCGATGCGATTGACGTCGGCGAGGGCGGCGCCCGGGGCGGCCATGAAGGCGGCAGCCGCGAGCGTGCAACCGATAAGCTGTCTGCGGTTCATCTTGAGCTCCAGATTTCGGCAACAGGCGACACCGTCCGGCGGGTGAAGCCGGATGCCGCGCGCTGTCGCGATTTCATAATTTGCTTGCAGCCACGCCACGGTGGCAGGGGATCGACTTCCCGCAGGCAGGATTACCCGCCCATTGTGTAACGCACATGACAAGCTGTAGGTACAGCTCGACAGGCTCGGCGAGCCGGCCTATCGTGCAGCCATGGGGAGCAAGGGATGGGGTGCGCATGAAATCGCAGTGGGAGGCTCTATACGAAAACCTCAAGGCCGACATCGAGGACGGTCGGATTGCCCCCGGCGAGCGGCTCCCGCCGGAGCAGACGCTGTCTGCCCGGCACGGTGTAAGCCGCAACACGGTGCGGCGCGCCTATCTGGCGCTGTCGCAGGACGGCTCGATCCGCAGCGTCAACGGTCGCGGCAGCTTCGTCATGCGAACCAACGTGACCTACGAGATCGACGCCGTGTCGCGCTTTCGCGACGTGCTGGAAAAGCAGGGCGTGGCGAGCGCCTCGCGCTCCATCGACAGCGCGGTGGTCGCCGCCGATGCCGACCTTGCCGAGAGGCTGGCGATCGAGGAGGGGAGCCCCGTCCTTTTCCACACCGCCATCATTCTCGGCGACGGTGTGCCGTTCATCCTGACGACGCGCTGCTTTCCCGCCGATCTGGTGGAGGACTTTCAGGACCGGCTTCTGCGCGGCGGGTCGTTCACCCGCATTCTGAAGGAAGCAAATCTGGGCGACCTGCACCGCAAGTCGACCACGGTGGGCTCCCGGCTGCCTGATGAACGCGAGTCGGCGCTGCTGGAGTGCCCGAGAAACGCGCCACTTCTCGACGTCGTTGCGACCGGCGTGCTCGCAAACGGGCGGATCGTGGAATGGCAGCACGCGGTGATGAACAGCCGCCTGATCAAGTTGTCGTTCACAACTCCATAGGTCCTTCAGGGCAAGGTGTACGATGTGCAAACCGGCGGCCTTCCCGCGGCCGCAGGAGGATTGCGGACGGATCCAAACCCTCGTGCGAAGACCCTGCCTTGCGCGAGGATCACCCGCCCAGATAGGCCTTCCTGACCGCATCGTCCTTCAGGAGGTCTTTGCCGGTACCCGTGGCAACTATCTTGCCCGTCTCCAGCACATACCCACGGTCCGCGATGCGGAGCGCCTGCATTGCATTCTGCTCGACCAGAATGGTGGTCAGACCTTCCGTTCTGAGCGTTGCGACGACTTCCAGGATTTCTTGTACGAGAAGGGGGGCAAGGCCGAGTGACGGCTCATCGAGCAAAAGCAGCCTTGGCTTGGCGACAAGCGCCCGGCCCACTGCAAGCATCTGCTGCTGCCCGCCCGAAAGGTTGCCGGCCGTCTGTTGGCGTTTTTCCTTGAGGACCGGGAACATCGTATAGACCTTCTCCAGGTCCGTGGCCTTGCCCCCGCCATGGGAATAGCCGCCCAGAACAAGATTGTCCTCAACACTCATGGGAGCGAAGACCTGACGTCCTTCAGGAACCTGTGTGATGCCTTGTTTCACACGGTTGTCCGGGCTCATTGCGGTGATGTCCATGCCACTGAAAAGGATGGTGCCGCCACTGATGGATTGAACGCCCGACAGGGCCCGCAGGAATGTCGTCTTGCCGGCACCGTTCGCTCCGACGAGGGCAACAAGTTCACCCTGGTTCAAATGCAGGTCGATTCCGTGGAGCGCCTCCACCTGGCCATAGCGGCTCTTGAGACCCTTGATCGAGAGCAGGGGATCGGGCTGCCGATCTGCGCGGGTGGAGTTTGGCTGGGTCAAGCCGGTTCTCCCAGATATGCTTTGATGACGCGCGGGTCGGCACGGACCTCATCGGGCGTTCCTTCCATCAGCGTCTTGCCCTGATCGAGCACGGAGATGCGGTCGGAGATCGCCATGACGAGGCTCATGTCGTGTTCCACGAGCAAGATGCCAAGCCCGTTTTCGGAAAGGCCTTTGACTACGCTTGCGATATTGGCCGTCTCACTGGCATTGAGGCCTGCAGCCGGTTCGTCCAGAAGCAGCAACTTCGGATGAGACGCAAGCGCGCGGGCAATCTCCAGACGCTTGAGGTGCCCATAGGAGATCTGCGATGCATCGGCGTGGCGGACATCGGCGATACCGACAGTCTCCAGCAGCGCTTCCGCCTCCTCCGTGACCTCCTTGTCCGCTTTCCAGATTGACGGCAGGTTGAGCATTCCTGCGAGAATGCTGGTGTTCAATCGCTGATGCGCCCCGACAAGGACATTCTCCAGAACCGTCATCTCATTGAAAATCTTGATGTTCTGAAATGTTCGGCTCAATCCGTGGCCGACCAGTCGTTCCGGCGCATGGCCCGTGACGTCTGTGCCGAAGAGTTCGATTCGTCCCGCATCCGGCCGGTATATGCCGGAAATCAGGTTGATCAGCGTGGTCTTTCCCGCGCCGTTTGGGCCGATCACGGAGTGAACGGTGCCAATCTGGACATTGAGGGTAACATTCTGGACAGCCAGAACCCCGCCGAACCCCTTGCTGATGCCGTGCGTGCGAAGCGCAATCATCGCGCGCGCCTCCTTACAAGCGAGCCGATTGTCGGAACCAGACCCCGCGGCATGAAGATCATGGTCGCAACGAGCACGATGCCGAAGGCCGCGGTTTCCCATACCGAGACAGCGGCAAGCACCTGCGGTAGCAGAAGCAATATGGCAGCTCCCAAGATCGAACCGAAGACCGAGCCCATTCCGCCAACGACGACCATTGTCATGAGCAGGATCGAGCGGCCGAAACCGGCCGTTCCCGGAGATATGAAACCCAGGTAGTGGGCTTCCAGGCTTCCAACCACGCTCGCCAAGATAGCGGACAATGCGAAAATGCGAACCTTCAGGGCTGATACGTCGATGCCGGCTACCTGCGCGGCGATCTCCGAACCGTGAATAGCCCTTAGTGCCCTGCCCGCCGGCGAGCGGACGAGGTTCAGCGCGCCCCATACGACCACCACAAGCATCCCAGCTGCGATGACGTACCATTGTCCGCCGTCATAGATCGGTCCGCCGAACAGCCGCAACGGTTCGACGACCAGACCGTCCGATCCGCCGGTCCAGGCGGTTTCGTTGTTCAGGACGATGGTGACGATGACTCCTATTCCGAGCGTGGCCATGGCGAGGTGATGCCCCTTCAGCGAAAGGATCGGCCGTGCGATCAAATAGGCGAAGAAGCCGGTTGCCACGGCCATTGCAAGCAGACCCAGCACCGGGTGGATCTGCAGATGAGCGGTCATGATCGCCGAACCGTAGGAGCCGATGCCGATGAAGCCGGCATGGCCGAGGCTGATCTGCCCGGTATAGCCGAACAGCAGGTTGAGGCCGATCACGACAACCGAGATCAGCATAATTCGGATCCAGAGATCCATGACGAAGGCATCCGGAATGACGAAGTAGGCTGCGATCAGCGCAAGGATAAGGCCGGCCACCCGGTATGTGTCGCCGCTCATGATTACACCCTTTCGGAGGATTTGGCTCCGAACAGGCCATTCGGCGTGACGAAGAAGACCAGGATGATCAGGATGAAAGCAACAGCGTCCTTGTAGGCCGAGGAGATATAGCCGGCCGTGAAAGATTCCAGCAGTCCGAGGACCAGGCCCCCGACGATGGCTCCGGGCGCATTGCCAAGCCCACCGAGCGCCGCCGCGACAAAGCCCTTCAAGCCGATCATGGTGCCTGAATCGTAGGAGATGAAACTGATCGGCGTGATCAAAATCCCCCCGATCGCTCCGAGTGCTGCGGAGATCGCGAATGACATAAGGAGCATCCGGTCGGGTTTGATCCCGACCAGTTGGGCTGCCAGACGGTTGCACGAGACCGCCCGCATTGCCTTTCCAGTGAGCGTGGAGTTGAGAAAATAGCCGACCAACAAGACGCACAGGAAAGTCACGCCGATCACCCAGAGTCCCTGCGTGGAAATGAACGCACCGGCGATATCCACCGTTCCTCCCCCGCCGATTGACGGCAGCGTGTGGGTGGAACGGTCGAGCACGACCTGAACGCTCCCCTTGATCAGCTCTCCGACGCCAAGCGTGATCACGATGAGGGTCACTATGGAGCTTCCGTGTGCTGGGCGGACCGCGAGCTTCTCCGCAAGCATCCCGACGACGATGGTGATGATGATCGCTACCGGCACTGCGGCGAAATAAGGCAGCCCCGCACCGAGCAGGCCGACCGTCGCCATGGCGCCCAGCATCACGAATTGGCCTTGCGCGAAATTGATCACGCCGCTTGCACTGTAGACCAAGGCATAGCCCAGACCGGCGAGTGCATAGATCGCGCCGACGGTAAGACCGGCGAACAGGAACTGTAGAAACTGCGCGCTCACGATTGCGTTTCCTATGGGATCGCCAGCGTCTCCCTTGATCGGGCGACGCTGGTGTCCTGTCTCAGTCGAGAAGCTTGAACTGGTTGTCTTCGACAACGAACATCTTCAGCGAGGTAAAGGGGAGGCCGTGATGGTCTTCGGGCGACATGGTGAAGACCCCCTGCAAACCGACGAGGTCCTTAGTTTCCTCAATGGCATCACGGATAGCTGCCTTGTCGAGACTCGTCGTACGCTTGAGCGCGTCGATCGCGATCAGCCCCGCATCGTATGTATTGGCTGCGAAGGGAGGAGGCACCACACCGTAGCGTTCCTCATAGTCCGTATAGAACTTCTCGATGATCGTCTTCTGGGCACTGTCTTCCGGCACGGCGTCTCGAACCACGAAGAGGGCGGTCGGCATGCGCGCGCCCTCAGCAGCACCGGCCGTCAGCGCCAGATATTCCGGGGAGACGGCCGAATGCGGCAAGTAGAGCGGCAATTTCATGCCGAGATTGGCATAGCTCTTGGTGGCGATCGCCGGCGGTGCACCGGCACCGGCGAAGATCACCACCGCCTGCACGCCCGCCGTATCGCGAATCTTGGTCAGCTGAGGCGTGGTGTCGGTGTCGCTGGTGCCGAACTGTTCTTCCGCGACGATCTCGACCCCGTACTCGCCGGCATAGGCCTTCAGCTCCTTCAGGCCTGACTGGCCGAAACCGCTGTTTTCAAACAGCACGCCGATCTTCTGCGAGCCCTGGTCCTGCAGGTCCATCAACATCCGCTGCGCGACCTGCCGGTCCGTATGCGGTGTCTTGAATACCCATTTCTTCACCGGATCGACGATGGCGAGGCTGCCGCCGACCGAAATGTAGGGAACGCCGCCCCGTTCGACGATCGGGATCATCGCCATAGCGATTGGACTGATCGTACCGCCAATAATGAGATCTACCTCGTCGGAATTTACCAGCCGCTGAGTGAAGGTGTTCGCCTGCGCGGCGTCGGAATTGTCATTATAGGCGATCATCTCGATCTGCCGGCCGTTGATTCCACCCTCCTCGTTGACCTGGTGAACGAGCATGTCCAGGGCGTTTTCTTCCGCAGCTCCGAGGAAGCCGACCGGACCCGATGTTGACAGGACGATGCCGAGCTTGATCGGCTCTTCCTGGGCATAGGTCGATGTGGTCAGCAGACCGGCTACGATGGCGGCCCCCACAATATTTCCAAGTGTCTTGAGCATAGTTTCCTCCCTGCTCGTTGTGCCCCGGCTCTAGTCCGCAGCAGTCAATTGATCCGAACATGTGTCTTTACGTGGCCGGGATCCGCGCCTCCCGCGATCATGCCGTTGAAAGCCTCTTCCGCTTGCGAAAGCGAAATCTCATGAACCCACGCTTCGTCGAAGTTCGCTGCCAGGCCGATGGCTTCCTTGAACTCCTCCCGGTTGTAGCCAAAGGAACCGAGAAGACTGCGCTCGCCTGAAATCAGGAACCCTGGGCGGAAGGTGAATTCGGGAGCCTGCAATCCAACGAACACCGCACGACCACCCGGCGCCGACGCAGCGAGCGCATCCTCGCGCGCCGAGGTCGCTCCCGCACAATCGATGACGGCTTCGAATTCACCGCTCAACCGCCCCTCAATGACGTCTGCTCCCATGGCGGACGCGTAGTCGAGCCGGCATCGCGCGGGGTCCGTGACGGTCACCTCTGTCCTACCAAGCTGCCTCAGCACGAATACCGCCGACAGTCCTATGGCGCCTGCCCCTATGATCGCGATGCGATCCGCAAGTCCGCTCAGCCTGCAGGCATGCAGGGCCGTAGCGATTGGCTCGACCATGACTGCCTGTCTGTCGCTTAGACCGCCTGCGTCGAACAGGCTGGATTCAGGCGCGAACACAGTTCGGGTAAAGGCACCCGGCCGGTGGATGCCGATGACTGCCCGTTTGCGGCAGATATAATCCCTGCCCGATGCGCATAAGTCGCATTGGCCGCACCCGATCAGCGGGTTGACGACGACTCTTCGGCCATCATCGCAACGGACGGCCACGAATTCGTGCCCGAGAACCGTTCCGGGAGCGACCGGAGGCGTTCCCTTGGCCACTGCGGCAAGGTCAGTGCCACAGATCCCCGCCAATGTTGCGCGAAGTTCGACATCTCCCGCGTCGTGGGGGTGAGGATCAACTTCACCCAGCCGCACGCGCTTTTCGCCGTCGAAAAACAAGCCCTCCATCAGGCACCTGCCTCGACCGGGCTGCTCGGGCTTCGCGCTGCCAAGCTTGGATATTTCCCGGTCAGTGCCCCTCCGTCGACATATATCGTTTCGCCGGTAATGTACGCGGCAGCGTCCGTCGCAAGAAATCCGACGACGTTGGCGATATCCTGCGGCCAGGCCGGCCTGCCCGCCGGAATGTTGTCCAGGAATTCAGCCTTCACGGAAGCATTCGACAGGAACCGGTCGACCATTGGCGTCTGCGTCAGGCCCGGTCCCACGCCAACGACGCGGATGTTGTCGGCAGCCAATTCCATGGCACCGACCTTTGTCACCATCGCAACACCCGCCTTGGAGGCGCAGTAGGCGCTCAGGCCTTCGCCCGGCTGGACGGCGTTCGTCGAGACGATATTGACGATCACCCCTCCATTTGCCAGCGCGATCATCTCGCGAGCCTGGTATTTGCAGCAGATCATTACGCCGGTCAGGTTGGTGCGCAGCACCCGATCGATATCGGCGACCGACTGGTCGATGAGCCGCAGGCTGACACCGACACCGGCAGCATTGACTGCGATGTCGAGCCGGCCGAACTGATCGGCGGCGGCCGAAACCGCACGGGATACACTGCCTTCATCCGTAACATCAGCCTCGAGAGCGATCGCGCGCGACCCGAGCGCCTCTGCTGTCTCCATGGCGACAGCCGCCTTGATGTCGACTGCCGCGACGGAAGCACCCAGTTCATGCAGGCGATGACACACGGCACGTCCTATGCCCGAGCCGGCGCCAGTGACGAATGCCACCCGACCTTCGAGTTCCATCACGTCATACCTCCAGGATATCAGCGTAGGGCACGCGCGCCTTGCCGTCGGGACTGACTGGCCCTTCTGCTGCCAACCCCATCAGCCGGGTGGTGATGGCTCCGACATCCCGTTCGGTCATCACGTTGATGCAGGCGGGCAACCCGCTCTCGACCGCACGCCTGTAAGCCTCCGCAAACTCGCCTATGTCCTCGACAAGCTCTGCGTGGGCACCAAAACCGGCCGCCGCGAGATCGTATCGCGTTGCTGCAAGCTCGCTGACGACGCGATGTCCCGGCCCGAAGAGCATGTCTTGTCCGTTGGCGGACATTGCCCATTGCCGATCGTTGTTCACGATGACGATCACCGGCAGGCCGTGCCGCACCATGGTGTCGAACTCGGCGAAATTGAAGCCGATCGCTCCGTCTCCCGCAAAACAGACCACGGTGGCATCGGGCTGTCCGACCTTGGCACCGACGGCCAGGGGGAGGCCCTCGCCCATGATCCCGATATAACCGTGACCCAGCCACTTCCTGCTGCTGAAGCTGTCGGCAACGGCGTCGAGCCAGGCGGGCGTTTCTCCACCGTCAAGCACGAAGATCGTGTCGCGCGGTGCGATCGCGGCGATGGCCGCGGCGAGGTGTCCGGGTTTCGGCCTGCCGCTCACGGGGAGAGGCGGAGCCGCCACCGCACCCTTGAGCGCAGCAATCCATTGATCCCGGACCTCCCATGGTCCGTTTCCGGCAGCCGGCAGGAGAGCCGCGAGCATTTCCTTGCAGTCAGCCACTATGCCCAGATCAGGCCGGCGAATCCGGCTGAACTCGTCCGAGCTCACATCCACCTGGATAAGTGTCGCATCATCCGCGATGAAGGATTTCCTGATGCCGCCCGTGTAGATGCCCTGCCTCGCACCGAGCATCACGACGACGTCGGCAGACCCGGCGCCGCGATTGGCGGCGGCGGCAAGGGACGCAAAGCCGCGACCATAGAGCGGATGATCGGTCGGCAGCACACCTCGCGCCTTGGCGTTTGTAAGGACGGGGATTCCTGTCAGATCGGCGAATTGCTTGAGTAGATCGGACGCCTCGGAACCGACAACACCGCCGCCGGCAAGCAGCACCGGACGCTCGGCGCCACGAAGGAGTTCAATTACCTTTCTGACCGAATTGGGCGATGGAGCGGGCGCGGCTACGTCGCACCCTGCCCGATACCGGGTGACGCTTTGATCATCCGCCAGCCCAAACAGCACATCACTCGGGATATCGAGATAGATAGGGCCTGGACGACCGGAAGCGGCAAGGTGGAAGGCCTTACCGACGACATAGGGAATCTGCTCGACGAGTGCGATGCGATGCGCCCACTTCGTGATGCCGGCCATCAGGCTCATCTGGTCGTAGCCGGCATTCACCGGCAGGGCGTCGAAATCGTGCAGAGGCGGCGCGCCGCCAATAAAGACGCTCGGGATGCAGTCGGCGTAGGCGCTGGCAATCGCGGTGACGACGTTGGTCACGCCGCCGCCGGCCGTCACCATGCAGACACCCGTCTTTCCAGTGACCCTGCCATAGCCGATTGCGGCAATTCCGGCAGCCTGCTCATGGCGCGTATCCACCAGTCGGACATCTCGCCTGACGAGTGCCTGATAGGCACCGTCGAGATGGCCGCCATGCAGGGTGAAAATGTCCTCCACACCCAAACCGACGAGTGTTTCCGCGAGCAACGTGCCGCCGTCCGTCCTGGCCAATTCTGGTCCTCCCATTTCTCCACCGGACAGGCTCCATCCCATCTCCGGCTTCCTCGCGAAAATAATTAAACGCGTTTTTTTATTTGTCAAGCGTCGCTCGTCTCACCGGCTCGTGCGCGGCAACTCCCTCTCGTCCGTCCAGGGATTGAGCGCACAATCGGAAAAGTGCTACCCCCTCACACCAGCGCAGGAGTGATGTGAAGTGCCTGGTGGACAAACAACCGCACGCAGCAGAAGTGGCAGAAAAGGTTTGTCACGAGCTCGCACCGATGAAGAAAAAAAGAAGGTGAGAGACGCCTTCATCGAATCAGGCCGAACCCTGTTCGCAACCATGAAATTCGAAGATGTCTCGCTGCGGAAGATTGCCGAGCTCGCCGGATATACACCGTCGACGGTCTATCAGTATTTCAGAGACCAGCGCTCACTGCTTGCCGCCATTCGAGAACAGGACATGTCCGACGCTCTGCGGCAGTTCCAGGACATTGCATCCCGATCGTCCGATCCGGCCGAACGTGTCCGCAACCTCTTCATGGGTGCTGCGGAGTACTGGATCGACAACTTCCAGCACTACCAGACGTTGTTCGAGCAGCCGATCGAGAAGCCACCCGTGTTGACGTCTGAAGGCGTCGTGTTCGGGAAATCCACCTTCGCAAGCAGGTCTCAGAAACTCTACGAGGATACCGTCCGCGACTATCTTGAAGCAGTCGGGGCCACCTCGGTAGCGCCAAAATTCGCTGCCGATTGCTTGATCGCGGTCACCCATGGCATGCTCGCGTTCCCCATCCATACCCGGACGATGGACTGGTCTCCGACCTCCGCGATGATCCTCGAGACGATCGACTCGCTGCTCGAGCACTGGGCAATGTCAGCAAAGAAGTAGTGGGTTCAGCGGCTTGCCACGGGCACGCCGACAGCGCAGAGCGCCCACCGGCGGGCGAATTTCTCCTGCGAGATTGCAAGCAGATCATCCAGCGTCAGGCTTTACGAAACCGGATGCGCCGGGCAGATGGACGCGGCGGCATCGAGCGCTCGCTGGGCCAGCTCTGCCGCGACATCGCGGCGGCAGGGTGCCGATCTCACTGCCAATGACGCTGACGTTGCCCCCTCGTGAAGATACTGGAAAATATTCCCTTCCGGCAATCCAACGAATGGAACCGGGGAAGATCTTCAGCTAAACTCGGTGAACAGCCATTATGGCAAAATGGGGTGACGGTATGAGCTTTCTTGGCAAGACGATATCCCTGCAAGTGTTCAACCCTGACCTCCTCAGTCCAATATCGGAGCGAGCCGATGCTGTGGTGGCCGCTGACATTGAGTTCGATGATGTCGAGGCGCTCGAATTGCCCGGCGAATCCGTCGTCAATGTCGACATCGACTTCTCCGCAAGCCGCATCGCCTACACTATTGACACAACGGCCTATACGCTGTTTGCAAGCACCCCAAGTTTCAACGGCTACAAGTTCTCTGATGAATACGACAATGTAGACCCGATCATTGGTGTTACGATACTTGCGGGAGCCAGCCCAATCGATCTAGCGCCGGATGCGGTCTTCTTTTCAGAGAATGCCGTCTTCATCGACGTGGACGGTCTCAGTTTCAGAAATGGCGATACGATTGACCTCGAGATAGCGTTTGGTTCCCCGGATAACAGCGGCTCCGTCGTTCCCATCGAAATCGAGGCTGTTGCCCGTCTTTATGCCGCTGCGTTTTCCCGCGCCCCGGACGATCCTGGCTTGAACTATTGGATCGATCAACTGGAGACCGGGACGGGACTGGACGCGATAGCCAACAACTTCTTCTTCTCGGCGGAGTTCGCGCAGCTCTTTGGTGCCCCCAACACTCTCAGCGACCAAGAGTTGGTTGAGATACTCTACGAGAATATCCTCAGCCGCCCAGGGGAAAAGGCAGGCATCGATTTTTGGGTCGAGACGCTCGCAGAAGGATATGCGAGGCCGAACCTTCTCATCCAGTTCGCAACAAGTGCCGAGAACGTCGCGCTAACCGGCTATGTGGATGACATGGCGCAGAACCTCAGCGGCACGCAGTGGCTTGTCACATAGTTCATTCTCATGTCGCATGAGCGAACGCCGCGGATACCGTGATCTCAACGCGCATCTCGAGGGCGCACTGTGCCGACGTACAGCGGAACATGTCGATGGAGCGATACGATCCTGGTCAAAGGAACGCTTGCTCGGCGCCGAGCACAACATCGTGCACGGCAACGACCTGCCTGACGACGAGCGGATGGTCGACGCCGGGATCACGGTGACATGTTCCCGGTCCCCAACCCGCTGTTCTCGTGGTGGAGTTCGCCCATTCTGGTAATGTTGATGCGGTGTTGGTCGACGGCGATTTGTGAAAGCGCGACGGCACGCTGTTCTTTGGCGACGACAAGGTGTGCGCGGTGTGCGTCCGCCTCATGGAATAGTCCGACCGTATCATTCGCGCCGTCAGGTAAAGCGTTCCTGTTTCAGCCTCAGACATCAGATATAATTTGGCAGACAGCCGCACCCGTGACGAGAATGATGGACCCCGGCCGCCTACCCTGAGTGGCCGGAAAGGAGTGAGGGCTCGCGCCTGGCTATGCGGGTAGGCCTCTTGTTGGCGTGTCGAGGCGACGGCTATGGGATGCTCGGCGCCATCGCCAAAGCGGCGGCGTTGATCTCGAGCTGGATCGTGCGAAGACGCTCGATCGACGCGTCGGACTGGTAGATCAGGCAGCCGATTGCCCCCACCACGGCACCAGACTTGTCGCGCAGAGCGCAAGCAATGCCGCTGGTGTCTGGATGAAATTCGCGGTCCTCGACCGCGAAGCCGTGGCGGCGTACCTGTCGCAGGTTCTCCACCAGCTCGCCGAGCGTCTGAATGGTGAATTCCGTGAAAGGTGTGAGATCGTGTTCTGCGACAACGCGCGCGATCTGCGTTTCGGGCAGCCAGGCAAGGATAGCCTTTCCGATCGCCGTGGCATGGGCCGCACGCGCCAGGTCGCCGCGCCACCCCCTGAAGTCAGGAGCCGCCGGTGCGATGAGTTCCGTCACGATACCCAGGCGGGTTTCTTCAAGCGTCGCCAGGCACACGCTCGCTCCGGTTTTCTGCACGAGGGCGGCCATGTGGACCTGCGCCGCCTGGACGATGTCGAAGCGGCTTCGATTCTGTCGAGCGAGCTGGGCGATGCGGGGGCCGAGACTGTAGCTTCTGGGACGGGCAAGGCGGGTGGCGAAATCGCGCGTCACCAACGAGTTCAGCAGGTGATGGCATGTCGGCGTCTTGAGACCGACACCGTCGGCGATCTCCTGAAGCCGAAGCGGACGGTTTGCGTTCGCAAGGACCTCGATGATGTCGATCGCCCGCAAGACGGATTGGACGGTAGTCCGTTGTACGTCATCGCTCGACGCGGCGTCTCGCACCGTCTGCTCGTCGGCAATGGCAAGCCGCTCCAGCGAGACGCTGGTCTCTTCACGCGTGACGTCGACGGGGTCACGGCGCTTGGGCGTGCCCGGCGCTGCCGTGTCAGGGTCAACCATCTGATATACCTCCCTCACCCCAACACCTGCTTAGCCAGCCTCGAGCGTGGTGCGCAAGGGCATGATGCAGGCGATGACGGTCGCGACCAGACACAGCGCAGCGCCGGCTGTGCAGACACCGTTCCATCCGCCATGGGTCCACGCAACGCTGCCGATCACGGTGCCGGCGGCGCCGCCGGCAAAGCGGGTGGCCATGTACACCGTGTTGAGCCTACTACGCGCGCTGGCATCAAGTCGGAGAATTCTCGCCATGCTCGTGACGTGGCTGACCTGCATGCCCAGATCGAGAAGCATCACCGCCGGAACGAGCCAGACCAACGTCGTCAGCGCCTGGGCGAAGAAGGCAAACGCGGCCAACATGCAGACAGCGGCCGCGACCAGCAACAGTCGAGGCGGCATCGAGTCGGTGAGCCTGCCCGCCGTCAACGCCGCGATAACGCCACCGGAGCCGATCAACGCGAAGAGGCCGACGATGCTGGCCGGATAGTTGCCGGGCATCGAACGCAGGTGAAACGCGAACGTCGTCCAGATCAGGCTGAAGGCGGCAAATTGCAGCGCAGCCACCAAAGTCAGCCAGTTCAGTTCGGCGTGGCGCCTTACCAGACCGCCGAGACTCAGCAGAAGGGAGCGGTAGGAGCCCGCATATGTTGGAGCCAGCACCGGCAACGTCCGATACAAGGCCGCGAACAGCACCACCATCAACCCGGCTGCGATCCAGTATACCCCGCGCCATCCGAGAAAATCGCCGAGCACGCCGCCAGCAAAGCGGGACAGCGCGATGCCCAGCAGCAATCCGCCCATTACAAGGCCTACCGCCTGGCCCGCCTTACCCGGCGCGGCAAGCTGACTGGCCACGGGTGGGAGGAGTTGCGGCACGATGCTCGAAAAGCCGATCGCGAAAGCGACCGCGATTGCGATCGGCAATGTCGCCGCGCCTGCGAAAGTGACGAGTGCAAGCATGCTCATCGCGAGCATGAAAAGGATCAGTTTGCGCCGCTCCAGGAGGTCTCCCAGAGGGAGCAGCAAAAGCAAGCCGCAGGCGTAGCCTGCCTGCGTCAAGGTAGAGACCATTGCCGCCTCGCTATCCGAGGCGCCGAACGATGCCCCGATCTCATGCAGCAACGGCTGGTTGTAGTAGTTGTTCGCCACGACGAGCCCAGCCGCGACTGCAAGAAGGACGAGGAGCCCCTGCGGGGCTTGTCCGGATGTCGCCGTCAGGCTTCCTGTAGTTTCAGGCACAGGGCGTATCTTGCGTGATCTGCGGTGACCGCTTCCTCGCGGACCAAGAGGCAGACAATGAGATGCATTTCATTATATGAAATTTCTGGGATCATTCGTTTCATATGGCTAACCCGCTTCGCCGAAAGGGGCAAGCGCGACATCGCCTTTTTCGTTGACGTATATGGAAAGCTGGTGATACGCCTAAACTAGACATCCCAACATAGTTTCATAATATGAAATTTGCATTATGAACGTCGTGCACATCTCAGGGGCTTCTGGTCAGAATCGCTCAATTGTCGAGGTGCGTGACTTCACGTTGAGCTTCGCCGCCGATGCGTCGCAAAACCTGATCGATGGTGTGAGCTTCTCGGCTCACGCCGGCCGGACGCTTTGTGTCGTAGGGGAGTCGGGCTGCGGGAAGAGCGTGATGTCGCTCGCGCTGATGGGGCTGCTCGGCGGAACCAGCGCTCGGGTAGTGCGTGGCTCGATGTCGTTCGAGGGTCGCGATCTCCTGTCGATGAGCGCGCATGAACGCGCATCACTCAGCGGCGGGCGCATGGCGATGATCTTCCAGGAGCCGATGACCTCCCTCAACCCGGGCTTCACCATCGGCAATCAGCTTGTCGAATGCATCCGCCTGCATCGCGACATCTCCGTTGCCGCCGCACGCAAGGAAGCGCTGGAACTGCTGCGCAAGGTTGGCCTGCCTGCCACTCCGGATCGACTGGCAGTCTATCCGCACCAGCTCTCCGGGGGGCAGCGTCAGCGCGTCATGATCGCAATGGCAATCGCCAATCGTCCGCAACTGTTGATCGCAGACGAACCGACGACGGCACTGGACGTCACGATCCAAGCGCAGATCCTTTCATTGATGAGGGACCTGCGCGAGGAGGTTGATGCAGCGGTGATATTGATCACGCACGACCTGCGCGTGGTCGCCGAAGTCGCCGACGATGTGCTGGTGATGTATGCGGGGCGGGTCGTGGAGACCGGCAGTGTTGCCGACATCTTCGACGATCCGCAGCATCCCTACACGATCGGATTGTTCGGCTCCACGCCTGACATCGGTCCTCGACATGGGCGTCTCTACACGATCGAGGGAGCCGTCCCGGCGCTCGAGGCAATGCCCGCCGGATGCCGCTTTTCTCCACGCTGTCCTTTCGCCGACGAGCGCTGCCGGCGCGAGGTTCCACCGTTGAAGACATTCGAGAACGGCCATGTCGCCGCATGCTGGCATGCGCCGATAACGGCAGACATGGCGACCCTGTCATGACGACGCCGGAACCCGTCATTCTTGCCGCGCGGCAACTCAGGAAGACGTTCTCGAGAAAGGCGCATCTGTTTGCCGCTCCCCGCGTCACGACAGCCGTCGACGGCGTTGACCTTGAGATAAGGCGAGGCGAGACCTTCGCCATCGTCGGGGAATCCGGCTCGGGCAAATCGACCCTTGGCCGCATGCTGCTCAACCTGCTGGCCGCGACCGAGGGGGAGGTTCTGTTTGGCGGAACGCCGCTGGCTTCCATGCGTGGTTCGGTTCTGCGCGATTTGCGCAGCCGGTTTCAGATCATCTTCCAGGACCCGTTCTCTTCCCTCAATCCGCGTATGCGGGTCATCGATATCATCGGCGAGCCTTTGTGGCTCCATCGCAAGATGCCCCGCGCCCAACGGCGGCGGGAGGCTCTGGAGTTGATGCGGCTCGTCGGCCTGCGAGCCGATCAGGCCGAGCGCTATCCGCATGAATTCTCCGGCGGACAACGCCAGCGCATAGCCATTGCGCGCGCCATTGCGACGAGCCCTGAACTGTTGCTGGGTGACGAACCGGTCTCGGCTCTGGACGTTTCCATCCAGGCGCAGATCATCAACCTGCTCGAAGACCTCAAGGAGAAGCTGGGCCTCACGCTCATCCTCATTTCGCACGATCTCGCTGTGATCCGTCATACGAGCGACCGCGTCGCCGTGATGTATCTCGGCAGGATCGTGGAGCTGGCACCGGTCGACGAACTCTATGGCCGGCCACAGCATCCTTATACCCGCGCCCTGCTGGAAGCTGTTCCGGTGGCGCATCCGGGCGACCGTGGCGACAGGCGCCTGCTTGCGGGAGAACCTGCGAATAATGACGGTGAGGGCCGGCAGGGATGCTCTTTCCGGCATCGATGCCCGATGGCTCGGCCGCACTGTGAGGCGCACGACCCTACCTTGCGGACGGCGGAAACGAATGAACATCTCGTCGCCTGTCACTTCTGGGAGGATGTGGCAACGCAACCGAGCGCGGCCGCGGCGCCGCAGTCGAGCTCACGCCTGCGTGAGAAACTCGAAATCTACCGGATGCGGCAAGCATCCAACGCAACCACAGAAACTCGATGAGGGAACTATGAAGACTTCATTTTGCGCATCCTTGGTCGCCGCACTTCTGGCGACGACGGCCACCACATTTGCCGCCGATCTGCGTATCGGCTTGCAGGACGACATCGATCTCCTCGATCCCGCGCGCTCGCGCGCCTTCGTCAATCGCATCGTTTTCACCTCATTCTGCGATTCTCTGATCGATCTCGACGAAGACATGAACTTTGTTCCGCGGCTGGCCACCGATTGGGCTTGGGGAGACGACAACATGTCGCTCACCCTGACGCTGCGCGAGGATGCCACTTTCCACGACGGCACGAAGGTTGACGCCGAGGCGGTGAAATACAATCTCGATCGCTACAAGACGATGGAAGGCAGCCTCCGCGCCAGCGAGATCGCATCAGTCGACACCGTCGAGGTCACCGGTCCATATACCGTCAAGCTAAACCTGGGACAGGCGGACAGCACGCTGGTTTCTCAGCTCAGCGGCTGGGCAGGGATGATCATCTCCCCCCAGGCTGGCGAAGCCGGCGACTTTGCCCAGTCGCCATCGTGCTCCGGCCCCTACAAGTTCGTCGAGCGCATCCAGAACGACCGTATCGTCTTCGAGAAATTCGACGAGTACTGGAACGCGGACGAATATCACTTCGACCGTCTCTTTTTCATGCCGGTTCCGGATGCGACGGTGCGCGTGGCCAATCTGCGGGCCGGCGGGCTCGATATCATCGAGCGCACCGCGCCTTCGGATTTCGCGGCGATCGAAGGGGATGCGAATACCAAGCTCGTCTCCACTGCGGGCCTTGGCTACCAGGGCTTCATGATCAACCTCTCGCACGGGGCCGGCGCACAGGACAATCCGCTGGCGAAGGACGCCCGCATCCGTCAGGCGCTCAACCTGTCGATCGATCGCGACATCATCAACCAGATCGTCGGACAGGGTGCTTACGAGGGGGCCACCCAACCATTCGCCCCTTCGAGTTTCGCCTATGACGAGCGCTTCAATTTCAAACGCGACTTGGAAAAGGCCAAGGCCCTTCTCGCCGAAGCTGGAGAGGAGCGTGTCTCGTTCGAACTGCTGTTCGGAAACAACACCATCCAGCAGCAGATCTACGAGCTGGTACAGGCGATGGCGGCGGAAGCCGGTTTTGACATCTCGCTGCGTGCGGTGGAATTCGCCGGGCTGCAGGCCGCGATGCGTGAAGGCAACTTCCAGGCGGCGATGGCCGGCTGGGCTGGACGCGTCGACCCGGATGGAAACATTGCACATTACATCATGTGCGAAGGTACGCTGAACGACAGCGGCTTCTGCAACGCAGATGTGGATGCGGCACTCGCGGCGGCTCGCGCGACCACGGATCTCGAAGAGCGTAAAGCCGAATACGACAAGGTGCAGGAAATCCTCCAGCAGGAAGTCCCGCAGGTGTTCGTCTACTTCCAGCCCTGGCCCTACGGCATCCGCTCCAACCTCGAAGGCTTCAAGGCGTATGCGGACGGCATGATCCGTCTCGCGGGCGTCACGGCCGGCGAATAACGCCAGGCCGGCGCGCGAGGGGGCCACCTCGCGCGCCACCCCCCTGATTTGCGGCGAGAGCCGATCAGCCGAAACTGCAAGACAGGCAGCTCGATGCTCCAGATCATCATACGTCGCACGCTCATCGCCATCCCCACCCTGTTCATGGTGTCGGTGATCATCTTCCTGATGCAGAAGCTTCTGCCAGGAGACCCCGCGCTGATGCTTGCAGGTGAGATCCGCGATCCCGCCGTTCTAGAATCCATCCGCGAGCAATATCACCTGAACGAACCTCTGGTGGTCCAGTATCAGTATTGGGCGATGCAGATCCTCAGCGGCGATCTCGGCGTGTCGTTGCGCACCGAGGTGCCGGTGTCGACGCTTATCGGGCAGAAACTGCCCGTCACTTTCCAACTTTCTCTCGTCGCCATGATGATCGCGTTGCTGATTGGTGTTCCCGCAGGCATCGTGTCGGCCGTTCGCCAGAACACGATGATCGACTATTCAGTCAACCTTCTGGCGCTGGGCGGCATGTCCATCCCGAACTTCTGGCTCGGCATCATCATGATCATGGTCATCTCGGTCGGGTGGGGTCTGTTGCCCGCATCGGGTTTTGTCAGCATCATGGACGATCCCTCCGCTTTTCTTGCCCACATCTTGATGCCGGCATTCGTTCTATCGACGCCCATCTCGGCCTATCTGATGCGGCATACGCGCTCAGCCATGCTCGGAGTGCTGCGGTCCGACTATATCCGTACGGCCCGCGCCAAAGGCGCGCCACCTCATATGGTCGTGCTCAAGCACGCGCTGCGCAATGCGCTGACACCGATCGTCACCATGACCACGCTGCTGTTCGGCGAACTTCTGGCCGGCGCCGTCCTCACGGAACAGATTTTCGGGATTCCGGGCTTCGGAAAGCTGATCGTCGATGCAGTTTTCGCGCGTGACTACGCCGTGGTGCAGGGCGTCGTGCTGCTCACTGCGGCGCTCTTCATCCTGTTGAACCTGATCGCCGACGTTCTCTACTACCTGATCACCCCCCGCATGAGATACGCGTAATGGCCGCTTCGATATCCGCTTCTCAGGGCGCCAGACTGCCGCGCGGCCTGCGTCGTTTCCTGCGCCGCCCCGCCGCAGTCGTAGGCGCCCTGATTGTGCTTGCCTTTGTCGTGGTAGCGATTTTCGCGCCGTGGCTGACGCCATACGACCCGTTCACGCCAAGCTATCTCGATATTCGCAAGCCGCCATCCCTGGCGCACTGGCTGGGTACGGACGATCTGGGGCGCGATGTGCTGACCCGCATTCTCCATGGCGCGCGGGTGTCGCTGCTTGCGGGCGTCGTGGCCGCAACGGTCGCGTTGCTGACTGGAGTGCCGCTTGGGCTTCTCGCCGGCTATTTCGGAGGCTGGCTTGATATGGCGGTGTCGCGCTTCGCAGACGCGTTGCTTGCCATCCCGTCGCTCATTCTGGCGATCTCGCTGGCCGCCTTTCTGGGACCGAGCCTTACCAACGCGATGATTGCAATCGGCATCGCGGCGATGCCGATCTTCATCCGCCTGACCCGGGGCCAGGTTCTGGCTGTGCGCACTGAAGATTACGTCGAGGGCGCCCGCGCGATCGGTCTTCCTACACCATGGCTCTTGTGGCGCTATATCCTGCCCAACATTGTTCCGCCGCTTGTCGTGCAGGCCACCATCACGATCGCAACCGCCATCATCGCGGAAGCAAGCCTTTCATTTCTGGGCATCGGCCAGCAGCCGCCCAATCCATCCTGGGGATCGATGCTCAATACGGCCAAGAATTTCATGACGCAGGCGCCCTGGATGTCCATCTTTCCCGGTGGGGCGATCTGCCTCATCGTGCTTGCCTTCAACCTGCTTGGTGATGGGCTGCGCGACGCGCTTGATCCCCGCCAGACTTAACTCGCCCATCGGGAGCCCACCATGAACCGCACTCTCATCACCAACGCGACGCTCGTTACGGTTGACCCGGAACTCGGCATCGTCCCTCAAGGCGACATTCTGGTTGAGGACGGCCGTATCGCCGCGATCGGAGCGGGCCTGGCCGACACTGTGGCTGACGCAGGGATCGAGGTCATCGATGCCACGGGCATGATTGCCATCCCAGGGTTGATCAACGCGCATATCCATATGTGGCAGACAGCCCTGCGGGGCTTTGGCGTGGACTGGACGGGTGTGGAGCACCATTTCCACATGCAGACCGAATTTGTACCGGTCTACACACCGGACGATATCGGCGCGTCGGAATATTTCGGGGCACTCAACCTGCTCAGTGGCGGCACGACGACCGTCTATGAATGGTGCCACGGCAACCGCACGCCGGATCACAACGATGCTGCAATCGACGGCCTGCAGCGGTCCGGCATCCGTTCGATCTTCATCCACGGCACGGTGAAGACGCTTCCGCTGCCGGGCCAGCCACATTTCTCGCAGGTACCGCACCCCCGCGAGGAAGCGACGCGCCTTCGGCGCAGGCACAATTCGGATGACGGCAAGCTCATTCTTGCACTGGGGGTTCTCGGACCCGAATACTCGCCGCTCGCGGTCTGCGAGCAGGACTTCCGCTTGGCGGAAGAGCTCGGTGTCTGGTCGAGCGCGCATGCCCATGGCCGCAATGGCCATGTCGAGGGTGGTTATATCGGTCTCAAGAAGGCCGGATTGCTGACCGCGCGCCACAATGCCGTGCATCTGAATTCCGCAAGTGATGAAGAACTGCGTGCACTCATCGACACCGGGTGTTCCGTGACCGCAACGTCGCAGACCGAGATCAATGGCGGATCCCGTGAGCCACTCATCCGGCGGGTCGCGGAAATGGGGGGAACGCCCTCGATCGGTACGGATTCGGAAGCAAACACACCTGCCGACATGATGGAAGCGATGCGCTGGTCGCTGGTGATCCAGAGACTGTTCAACAATCTAGAAAAGGCCAGGAAGCAAACCAGCGAGGCTCCTGCGGCGACGAACGCCGTAAGCCGCGACAAGCCGCTGCCGCCGCGCATTTCTCCAAGCACGAGCGATGCGCTCTTCTGGGCGACGATGGGCAACGCCAAGGCATTCGGACTGGATCACCGCATTGGCTCGCTGACTGTCGGCAAGGCGGCGGATATCACCCTGGTGCGCGGCAACGAACTTAACCTCGCGCCGGCGATCAACCCGATCGATGCGATCGTATCGTTTGCCAACCCGTCAAACGTGGACACGGTCCTGGTGGCAGGCGAAGTCATGAAGCGCAATGGCAAGCTCACTCAGCAGGCTGGCGTGTCCGCGGCCGCAGCGGACCTGCGCAGGCGAGCCGAGCGTGTCCTTACCGAGACGGGCAATACCACCGGCGCGCTGATGTAACTCCTAGACGACAACTGTAGTGCCTTTCCTGGCAGCGACTGGCACGCGAGCGAGCGTCTAGCGCTGCCGATCCATCGGCTCCGGTCGGGAAGGTGTCGTCAGTTTGTGGCGGACCGGGCGTAACGTCCTCCGAGACCGCAATCGGCGACCGTCTTGTCGTTATGGCGAGCGTCCATCATGGCGCGGCGGCGGCTTCACTTCAGCACCTGCCCCTGGCGCTGCGACAGCCGCAGAGCCTCGGTCTGCTTTAACGCTTCCGTGGTGCGCTCGTGCGCTGCAAGTTGCTGGGCCGCGCGCAATGTCGACCAGGCCGTTGCAAGCTTCTCGCGTTCGGCTGGGTTGAGACCAAGTGCTGCCTTCTCAAACGCCGAACCGTGCGGCTCCCGTGCAGCGTTGGTAAGCAGAGCGCGTTCGCCAAAGCGCTGCGCCCCGGCCTTGATGAACGCATCGATCTCAGCCTTGGCCGTGCGATCGGCAAGGGCAAGCCCGAGTGCGGCCGGAAGGTCGTCGCGAGCAATGGCCTCGCGCACATGCTCAAGCACCTGGTGGGCTGCCGGCGACAACGCCGGGATGTCGATCGACATACGATGGCGCCGTGCCTTCTCTTCCACTTCGAGTTTTTGCAGCGCCGCGTTGCGCACACGCAAATAGCGCTCGATATCTCGCCTGAAAGCGGGAACATTGAGTTCGGCGATGCGGCGTTTCTCGCGATCGGCCTTGCCGGCCAACAGGCCGACATTGCCCTTCAACGGTCCCATCGATGCCGGCTCGCGCACAAGCCGGTCCAGAGTTTCAGACGCAACCACCGGGTCTTTCAGCACAGCGTCGAAGTCCATCGCTTTGAAGACGGTTTCTGGATCGGCGAAGACGGAGCGGAAGCGGCTCGATACCTCCTCCCAAAGCTTGCCGACCGAAGGATCGACGCGCAGCTTCTCCTCGACGGCATCGCGCAGCGATTGGGAGAACACGGTAATGCCCGCGACCATGGGAGCAGCCTCCTTCGCGGTTTGGACATTTGCGGTTTGGTGCACATCGACCAAGCCAAGACGCGTGCCGAGACCGCGCAACCTCTTGCCGATATCGGAAAGGCGTTGCTTCTGGCGCAGCGCCCAGTCCATCTGATCCTTGAGCAGCGTCCGCGCCACGCGGACGATGTTTAGCCCACGGCTATTGGCAAACCTCAGCGCCTGCCGGTAGAAGCGCGCGCCCGCATAATCGAGCGTGGTTTCCTTTGCATTGCGCTTCGACAGGGTTGGGATCAACCCGCCATTGAGGTCGAAAGATCGGCGGCCATAATAAAGCGCCACGTCTTCGCGATGCCGCGTCATCGCGACATAGGTAAGGTGCCGATCAAGCGAGAGGGTGGCGAGCACCTTGACCCGGTCGACGGTGGCGCCTTGGCTCTTGTGCACGGTGGTGGCATAGCCGTGATCGAGATTGCGGTAGAAGCGCTGATCGATTTCGACGCGATGGCGGTGATTACCCTGTCCGATCTCGGCAACAATGCGCCGGGGCGCCGCCTCGACGACCTTGCCGATCATTCCGTTCTTGACGCCCAGCCCGCCATCATTCTTGAGAAAGACGATCTGATCGCCAGGAGCGAAACGACGTTCACCCTCCTGCGTCGCAAAGCCATGGCCCAGCGCGATGATGCCGCGCTCAACGAGCTTCGCCCGCGCCATATCGTTCAACGTCCGGACATCGCGCCGCAGATGCGCGAGGATCAGCATCGACTTCTGCGGATCGTAGTCCCGGTTCCAATCCTCGATCAAATTGCTGATCGCCTGCGCCTTCAGATCGGAGCCGAGCACCCTGCCATTCTCGGCATAGGTCGTCAGCGCCGGCGCGACATGACCACGCGCCAGATGGAGCGAGGCCACTCGCATCCAGTCCTGCTTCTGGCGATAGATGGTCTCGAGTTCGGCATAACCGATCCGATCGGCAATGGCGCGGAAGGCGGCGCCGGCTTCGATCGGTTGCAGCTGCTCGGGATCTCCAACCAGTACGAGTTTGGCACCGGCCCGCGACACGGCTTCAACGAATAGCGCCATTTGCCTTGAGGCGACCATGCCGGCTTCGTCCAGCACCAACACCGTCTTGTCGTCGAGCTTGTCACGACCCTGTTTCCAGCGCAGTTCCCAGGACGATAATGTCCGTGAAGCTATCCCCGCTTCCTTCTCGAGCCCCTCGGCAGCCTTGCCGGCAAGTGCTGCGCCGACGACGTGATAACCGGCTGCTTCCCAAGCTTCGCGCGCAGCCTTCATCATGGTGGTCTTGCCGGCACCCGCGCGACCGACCACGGCCGCGACACCCCCTTGCGAGGCGACATGCTCAATGGCGCTACGCTGCTCTTCCGAGAGCTGCCCATGACGCGCGAACACACCCGCCAGCACGTTCTCATGAACCCCATAGCCAGAACTCTTGGCAAGGTGACCCGTGCGGCTCACCATCTCCGCTTCGATGCGGATCAGGTCGCGCGTGGTGTATTTGGCGCGGATGAGTTCTCCCGTCCCGAAGTCGACAGTCTCGCGTTCCAGTCGCAGTGCATCGGGTCTCTGGAGGATCTGCGCCATCAGATATCGGAAGGTACCCGCATCATCGATATAGCGATGCAGGATCCTGGCGATATCGCGCTCGTCGAAGACGCTCTTCTCCTTCGCGATCATGTCGAGCACGATCTCGGGTCGCCGCTGGATCCGACGGGCGTTCCCCTGCCTTTGCGCCTCGAGCAGCTTCAGCCGCTCCAGCTCAGGCGCCCTTCCCTCCCGGTCGGCTTTTCTCTGGATGGCCTTGGCGGCAACACCGATATGGCTGGTCGCAACGAGATCAATACCGCGCTCGGCGTAGGAGCGGCCATCGACGCGGATATCGAGACCGGCAAGCGCCAGATGCTGGTTCTGCAGATCGAGCCAACCTTGTCTTTGCTCGAGGAACTGCGTCTTTTCCCCGGCCCATAGGCGATACTCGATCTTGCCCGATTTGGTGCGGACCGGTTGTCCGTCCGGTCCGACGACGGCGACCTTCTTGCCACCAAACCCGGTCTCGGTCAGCGGTCGCAACGTCGTCATCAGATGGACGTGCGGATTGCCAGGTTCGTCGTGATAAACCCAGTCCGCTACCTGCCCGCGCGCCAAGACCTGTTCGACTACGAACTGCTGCATCAGGGTGATGTTCTGCGCCGTGCTCAACTCCACGGGCAGAGCGATGATGAACTCCTTGGCGAACTGCGCATCGTGCCGTTTCTCGAAAGCCTCGACCTTGTTCCAGAACGCTTCGGCTGCGCCTGCGACAGAACGATCGGCAATGAGGTCGCGGACCCACTGCGGCGCATCCGGCGGCAGCACAAAGTCTTCGTGCGCCAGGTTTCTCTTGGCCGAATAGTCAACCGTGCGCGCCTCGGCCTCATACTCCATTCGTGCGCAATGGCGGTAGGCAGCCGACAGCACCGCGCTACGCCCGTCAGCACGGCTGATGATCTGGGGTGTGAAGTGCGTGATGGCCAAGGCGAACGCGATCCCGACGATTGAGACGAACCATGATGTTCGTCTGGATCAGCCAGCCCGATCAGGGGCCGGGAGCAGACACGTCGCCTCAGCGACGTATTACTGCGCCCTTGGAGCATTCCTTCGGAACGCCGGGATGCTCTCTCAAAGAGTAGGCTTCGCCGACCCGGCTTTTGTGCCGGGTCGTGCTGCGCACGATCCCGGCTGATGCTTACCACCTCATACACAGCCACCCAAAAGAGAAGGCCAATCGGAATGAAGAAGCCGTCATCGAAGATCAGGGAAGAAATCGCCAGGCTGCAAGAACAACTCAAAGCCGCCGAGACGCGCGAGGCCGAACGCATCGGGCGTGTCGCGCTCAAGGCCGGGCTCGGCGACATCGAGATAGGGGACGCAGATTTGCTGGTGGCATTCGTGGAAATCGCGGGCAAGCATTGCACGGTGGCCGGTCGAACTGTCCGCACGACGCCGACTTCGGGGCCAGGTGGCAAGGCTTCAGCGCGTGCGACAGCTGCGCCACTCCACGACCCGAAAGAAGGGCACACGGGAGAAGATTCCAGTTTGGCGCCCTGATCGCCAAGGCGGGACGCGCGATGAGAAACGGTTGCTGCCACCTGGTCGGTTGATTGATGCCGCAGCCAAGATCAGGGGCGATGAAGCCTTGCGCGAGGGGCGTCTCGTCATCAGGGAAAAGGCGCTTGGACGAACTGAGTAGTTCCCCACCGATTCAAGGCGGCGCCCAAACGCCGTGTGCAGGCTCGATACATGCTTGCGGCTTGCCGATACGCAAAAAGAAAGGGCCCCGCCTTGCGGCGGAACCCTTTGGCTGGAACCTTAGTTGTTCAGTCCCGGTTCGACCGGGACCAGATCAGCTGCAGCCCTTCCTCGCCGTCCACTTCGATCAGGGTGGCGT
Source organism: Mesorhizobium sp. CAU 1741 (assembly GCF_039839275.1). Taxonomy (NCBI): domain Bacteria; kingdom Pseudomonadati; phylum Pseudomonadota; class Alphaproteobacteria; order Hyphomicrobiales; family Phyllobacteriaceae; genus Mesorhizobium; species Mesorhizobium sp. CAU 1741. The sequence goes on from NZ_JBDOQP010000004.1 coordinate 389,463, forward strand.
AGATCGGAGCGGGGAAGCTCGGGTCGTCCAGTTTGACCGAGAGGTAGTCGCGCTCGGTCTGCTTGGAGACCTTTTGCCAGGCGGCGCCGAATTCCACGTTTGGTGCGGTGTAGATGCGGAAGTGGGGGCCCTTGTCGGAGGGGTTGTCGATGCGGATCAGCTTGGCCTTGACGTGGAGGTTGAGGGTCTTGATCGTGCCGGTAAAGCCGTTTGCGATCGAGGTGAAAGTGCCGATGGTAGCCATGATGTCGTCTCCGTGAGTTTCTCGGGCCGCGACCATCGCGACCTCGATAACGGCGGACAGACCGGAGGCGATCGACCCGCACCCCCTTGGGCCGCAACGCAAGTGAAGGGCAGCCAGGGCGAGGCTTTCCTGGCCCGCGAGGAATGGCGGCACAGCCGACAGGGGAAGAAAGTCACGACCGGCTGTTGCGGGTTTTAGATCGAGGCGAAGCGCAGCGAAGACGGCGTGCGGTCAGACCAGCCACATCGAGGACGCAGTTGGTTGCGCTCTGGCATGGAACCCACCGCTCAGACGACAGCCAGCCCCATCGGCATGATGGTCGCTACATCGTCAACGGTCATTCAACATCAAGCCATTCCGTCCCGTCGACCGTCATGGCATGAAGACAGACAGCCTCCGTCAGTAAGGGACACAGCCGCGTCCATATCGCTCGAACGACGACGGGCCGACTGGCAAAACTCTGGAAACCGGGCGGGCGGCCACACAAACCAGAAACAATCGCTCGACGTTCAGTCCTGCCATCCTCGGGCTGGTCGCCAACACCCTTGCCTGATCAGGCTGCGGCCCTCGGATTGCTGCCTTGACGGAGCTGCCGCGAGGTGGAGTTCGAGACGTAACGACAAGCTGTCGCGTCGCATGGCGACAGGCACACATCTGAAACCGAACGATCGCGACTGGAGGGCCTCGAACGACTGTGCGCTCGGTGCGGCTGCTTAGCGGTTGGGTCTCGTCGTTTGACGAGGATCAGTTCCTGTTAATGGGGCGCGCGAGCCGTACACCGGCGCCGCCGCCGTTCTCCGGAATGAATTCGATGCCGGCCGCCTTCAGCGAAAGGAAGAGAGCTTGAACGATCGACGCTGACGGCTGCTTTGAGCCGCGCTCAATCTGCACGATCGTTCGCAAACTGACCTTCGATAAATCCGCCAGTTGCTGCTGAGAAATGTCAAGAAGCCCACGGGCCGCACGAATTTGCGCTGAAGTCACTTCCACTGCTCTGTGTTGCCTCCCTGCACAAAATATGCAAATATGCTCTTTATACGCATCGGCTGCCGAAGGTGTCGTAACCACCGTCAGCAGCCTAACCACAACCAAGCTGTCAGGAGCTCGGATCATGGCTGATTCCGACAATACACGAGTCTGTTCCTCCGTCACGCGTCGGCTGGCGCTTTGCGGGGGCGTTGCCACTATGTGCGGAGTGCTCGGCAAGGCTGCTGAGGCGCACCGCTTTGGATTGCCGAATGGGACCGATGCTTTCGGTGTCGTGCCAACTGCCGAACCGAACGATCCTGCCGTTTCGCTTTGGCGGGAATGGGCGGTGACGCACGAGCAGGTCCGGCGTCTCGGTCGCCGGCAGCAGGAACTCGAAGTCGCGCTTGCCGAGCGCGTGGACTTTCTGGGAACACTGGTCAATGTCCCTGGAAGAGGGCCAGTCCTTGTCTGTTCAAGAAATGCGCTCGATCGCTTGATCGGAGAACGAACCGACATCGCAGCTCTTCGTTTGCAGGCGGAAGCCGAGCTTGATCAGCAGCAGGCCCGTTTTGAAGCGGTTGCCGACGAGATCGGCTACTTCTCTTGCATGAAGGCAGAGCGCCAGGCGTTCAAGCGGGCCGAGGCTCTCCTCGAAACTATGGCATCAACACAAGCTGCCTCCCTTGCCGGCGTGGCCGGCAAGCTCGATGCGGTCGTGCGCTGGGGGGAGGCATGGGCTGAACATTCTTCGACGTTTCCCTGGCAGCAAATCCGATCAGCCCATTTGGATGTCGTAAGGCTCGGGCGACAGATGGTGCCGAGCGTGTTCTTTCCGGGAGATAGTGGGCAGTAAATGCACCGCCCGAGCCAGCGCATAATTAGTCCGCGGGAGGCGTCGCATGTCATCCGAGCATCTTGGATTTGCCGCGAGCCAGTGGCGCGGACTTAACCTCACCCACGAGGCCCCGCTCCGGCGGCCCACCATCTTGTCCACCCCCTTGCCCTGCATGAGCGGACAAGTCACCAAGTCGGGTTAGCAGCTACCCTTGCCGGCTTTCGGGGTCGTGAGCCAGTGCCGACCTAAACGGGCTTTTGCGAATGCCGGTCCTCGGATCGGCGGGGCCGGCCAGGCCAATACTCGTCTGGGAGTAGCCTGGCCGGCGTCACGATGAACGTCGTGGACGACGGCCACGATCCTACCGTCCTGTTGTGCCATGGCTTTCCAGTACCTCCTATGCTTGGCGGCACCAGGTTCGTGCTCTCGCCGAGGCCGGCTTCCGCGTCATCGTGCCTGACATGCGCAGCTATGGCGGCTGCGACACGCCGGAGGCGGTCGATGAGTACAGCTTGTTTCACATCGTCGGTGATATGATCGCGCTGCTCGATGCTGTTGGAGAGAGCATGCGATCATCGTTGGCAACGATTGGGGCGCTACAATCGCGTGGCAACCCGCACAGTTGAGGCCTGACCGATTCAAGGGCGTCGTCGCCTTAAGCGTGCCGATGATGGGTACGCCGCCGGTGCCTCCGACAACCATCTTTCCGCAAACGGAGGATGCCCAGCTCTATATGCTCTAATTCCAGGTACCCGGCATTGCAGACGCCGAACTGGAGCAGGACATTCGGCGCACTTTACGCATGCTGCTTCATGCAGCGTCCGGTGACGCGGGTCCGCGCCAGCATGGGGATACGACACCCAATCCGTTCGGAATGGTCTCGCGACGCAATGGCCTGCTGGCTCCTATTCCTGATCCCGAAAAACTCCCGGTTTGGCTCTTCGAGGCTGACTTGGATATCGACGAGAATGCATTCACGAAGACAGGGTTTCGCTGCCTGAACTACTATCGTAATCTGGATCGCAACTGGCAGCTCCAGGCGTCGCTTTCCGGCGTGAAGGTCGAGGTTCCGGCGCTGTTCATCGCCGGACAGCGCGACATTGGCTTGCAGATGCCGGGTATGACGGAGATCATAGAGGCGATGCCGTCAGTTGCGCCTCGTGTGCAGGAGCCGATCGTCATCAGCGGCGGCGGGCACTCGCTCCCCCAGGAGTGCCCCGACCAGGTCAGCGCCGCCATTGTCGCATTCGCGCGAAGCACACTCGCGGCGCCTTAACGATCGGCGGACTGGGCGATCTCTTGCCGCAACTGGTCGACCTTCGCGCCGGCCCACTGGCGCGCGTCGTCGCCGAACACGAGCCGCGCCGGCGCCTCGTCCTGGTAAGCGAGCGCCACGATTCGCGCCGCGAGTTGCTTCGGGTCGCCCGGCTGGTTGCCATTGGCCCCATCGACGAACGATCGATGCTGCGTAATCGCTTCGGCGTAGTCCGGAATGTCAATGCTGCCGAAGTTCGCCGATTTGCCATCCATGAAGTCGGTCCGCAGCATCCCCGGCTCGACCAGGAGGGAGCGGATCCCGAACGGCGCCAGTTCCTGCGCAACGCCCTCTATCCATCCCTCGATCGCGAATTTCGACGCGGAGTAGACCGCCCCCCCAGCGTTGGAAACCAGCCCGCTGACTGACGAGATGGTGACGATGAGCCCCGAGCGACGCTCACGCATGTGGGGGATGACCGCGCGCGCGACGTTCATCGTCCCGAACAGGTTGACCTCGAACTGGCGCCGCACTTCGGCTTCGGTGAAGGTTTCGAAGAAGCCCAGCTCGGCATAGCCGGCATTGTTGACCAGGATGTCGATTGCACCTACCCGCTCGATCGCCTCGGCGGAAACCGCGTTCGCGGCGGCCGCGTCGGTGATGTCGAGCGCGAGGACGTGCAGGCGTTCATGTTCGCCCCCGCATGCGTCGCGCGCCGCGTCGGCGGACCGCGCCGTTGCCACGACCGTGTCGCCGGCATCGAGCGCCGCGCGCGCGATCTCGCGTCCAAGCCCGCGGCTTGCGCCGGTCACCAGCCAAACTTTACCCATCACCTGCTCCTCATGCCATCGACTGTTGCTCACTAGGTAGTCATTCTAATTGATGGCGAGAACCGTCTTATTAGTAATAGGCCCGATTAGCCGAGATCATTGATGCGTCCTGATCAGCTTGCCGATTTCGCTGTCTTTGCGGCAATCGCCTCCGACCGAAGCTTTACGCGCGCCGCGCGTCGGCTCGGGGTCACGCAGTCGGCGTTGAGCCAGACCATGAAGCGGCTGGAAGGCCAACTCGGTTTTCGCCTGCTCTCCCGGACGACGCGCAGCGTTGCCCCGACAGCGGCCGGCGAGCGCCTGCTCGCCATGCTGTCGCCGGCATTGGCAGGGCTGGACGAGGAGATCGCGGCGCTGTCGCAGGCGCGCGGCGCCGCGGTTGGCACCGTACGGATCACCACGGGCAAGCACGCGGCCGTCTCAGTGCTGTGGCCGATGCTCCCCGCCTTCCTGCGCAGCCACCCCGGCATCGAGGTGGAGGTGCACGTGGAGGACGGGATGACTGACGTCGTCGCGGGCCGCTACGATGCGGGTATCAGGCTCGGCGAGCGACTGGAGAAGGATATGATCGCGTTGGTGGTCGGGCCTCCGCTTCGCGTCGCAGTGGTCGCCGCTCCGGGCTATCTGAACGACGGTCCGGCGCCTACGGAGCCGGCCAATCTCACGGCGCATCGCTGCATCGGTTATCGCGACGCGCAGGGCGACCTGTCTCCCTGGTCGTTCGAGCGCGAAGGCCGAGCGGTGACGGTCACGCCAGGCCGGGGGCCGGTGTTCAACGACGGCGACCTGCTAGTGGCCGCCGCCCTCGAGGGTTTCGGCATCCTCTACATCCTGGAGGATCTGGTGGCAGCACCGATCGCCGATGGCCGTCTCATACGCCTGCTGGAGCCGTGGTGCGGGCCGTTCCCCGGCTATCATCTCTATTATCCCGACCGAGAAGGTACGAGTGCTTTCGAACTGTTCAAGGGCGCGCTTCGAGACAGCAGGGCTGGATGAAAGATCGGTAGCGTCAGCGTGAAGGGTGGACCTATCGTCGCACGAAAGCCGCGTCGCTGCGGCGACCATGTTTTGCCTTGGCCGAACATCCGGGCGGGGTTCGACAGCCTTCAAGCCGACATTGAACGGGTTTATGCTGACGGTCACCAGTGGCGCTACGCTTAGCTGCCTCTTCTGCTAAGCTACCTTTGCCACGTGCTCTCGCTTTTTTACGATCATCGCGACCTCAGCGTTGTGATGTGTTCCCCACTCGCATAGCGGCGCGAGCAATTCGGCCAGGGTTCGACCAAAATCCGTCAGCTCGTATTCGACGTGCGGTGGCACCGTCTGGAAGTCGATACGGCGAATGACCCCATCGTCCGCCAGTAGCATTTGAGCAATCTTATAGCTGTTGCCCGATTCCGGAAAATAATGGAGACGATACGTTTCTGCCATGCCTGCTTCTTCCTCTAATCCAATGCTTCTGCTCGGTATCAGACGGTGATGCGCGTTTGTTATTCATGATCGCCGCGAAGCTTGGCATGCGGCGGAGACTGGCGCATACCTCGCACGCGCCAACCTCGATATTCCGTGGTCCTGTGGAACTGTAATGGACTAGCTTTCGGTCTCAAGTTCGAGCAAAGCATAGCTGGCTCGCAGGAACTCGGCTGATCATCGAGATCGAAGCCGCCAAGCTGATGACCCCGCGAGGACAGGACGACAACCCTCGCCGATCCTGCTGCCTTGAGTGCCGGCCATAGGGCAGCTGTCAAACGGAAATGCCCGAGATGATTTGTGGCGAACTGTCCTTCCCGTCCGTCCCCATCACGAAACAGCGGCGGCGCCATGATGCCGGCATTCAGGATCAGCAAATGCAGGGGTTGGCCGCTATCCAGGAACCCCTTGGCGAAGTCGGCGACTGACGTCGGGTCGATAAGGTCCATGGAGGCTACCTCGACACTGGGCAAGTCAGCCAGAGCCTTACTGGCGGCCGCGACATCGCGCGCCGGCACGAGGACCTTCGCCCCCTGACCGGACAGAACGCGTGTCGTCTCCAGCCCCAGGCCTGATGCACCGCCGGTCACGATCGCGATCTTCCCGGAGAGATCGATCCCCCGCGCCACCTCCTCGGCGGTGGTTGCCGGTCCGAAAGCGGTGCCGAGGGGCTTCTGTTGCATGCTCATTGCTGATCTCCTTGATTGATGATCAGGAGATGGCAATTGGCCGCCGGACAATCTATATGCGCTTTACCTGATTTTTGTCGAGATCGTCCGATGTCCTTAGCTGAAGACCCGTTGTCTCAACTTCTCGCCGTTCCCGGTGCCCAGGCCGTGGTCTCCACCGGCCTGGAAGCACGTGGGCGCTGGGCCGTCAGCGTGCCGCCGGTCCGGTCGCTGAAATGCAACGCGATCCGCCGGGGCACATGCGAGCTGGAGGTCCAGGGGCGCCGCTGGCAACTCCAGGCCGGAGACTGCTTCCTCGTGGCACCTGACCTCGCCTTCCTGATCGGCAGCGACCTGACGCGGTCCCCACGTCCGGCAGCAGACGTCTTTGCCGGATGCGACGATGCCCCATTTGCCCGGCTCGATGCGGGTGATGGGCCTGAAACGGTATGCCTCGGCGGCCGCATGGACGTGTCCCAGAGTGCAGCGCTGCTCGTGGAGGCGTTGCCACCGGTCACGATCGCCGCCGCGGGCACAGCTGCGGCGGCAACCATCGGCTGGCTGCTGGACCGGCTGGAGGTCGAGCAGCGCGAGGCGGCGCCGGGTGCTGCGGCGATGGCCACGCAGATCATGCAGATGGTGTTCATCGAGCTCATCCGTGGCATTCCTGCGGACGCGAACCGGGGCTGGATCGCGGCGCTTTCCGATCCTCGCATCGGTCCCGCGATCCGGGCAATCCATCGGGAGCCGGGGCGCAACTGGCGACTTGAAGACCTGGCGGCGATCGGTCACCTGTCCCGCTCCCAGTTCGCCGCACGTTTTCGTTCGGCCGTCGGGCGCGCGCCGATGGACTATCTCCTGCACTGGCGCATGACCCTTGCACGCAACGCCCTCGCGAAGCCCGGGACCACAGTATCCGCCGTTGCAGCCGAACTCGGCTATGCGTCGGAGAGCGCCTTTGGTGTTGCATTCCGCAGGATCACTGGCACGACTCCTCGCCAGTCTGCCCGGCAGACATGCCGAGCCTTTCGTAACGTTCAGCGCTTCGGCGAAGAATAGTTGGCATCGGATGTCACGTTGGCTGACGCTGTCTCGTCTTGTTCGTGAAGCATCCCAAAGGAGCCACGAACATGAAGATTGTCGTCATCGGAGGAACCGGCCTGATCGGGTCCAAGACCGTTGCGAAGCTGCGCGAGCGCGGCCATGAAGCAATCCCCGCCGCACCGTCGACGGGTGTCGACACGATCACGGGAGAGGGACTGGATGCTGCGGTTGCGGGAGCGTCGATCGTCATCGATCTCGCCAACTCGCCCTCCTTCGAGGACGCGGCAGCCATGGAGTTCTTCCAGACCTCGGGCCGTAACCTGCTCGCCGCCGAGAAGAAGGCAGGCGTCAATCACCACGTTGCGCTTTCGGTGGTTGGCACGGCCAAGCTGCAGGCCAGCGGCTATTTCCGCGCCAAGCAGGCGCAGGAAGAGCTGATCGAAGCCTCTGGCATTCCCTACACGATCATCCACTCCACCCAGTTCTTCGAGTTCATGGGCGCGATCGCGCGTGGCGCTACGCAGGACAATGAGGTCCGGCTGTCATCGGCGTTGATCCAGCCGATCATCTCCGACGACGTGGCCGAAGCCGTCGCCGACATCGCGCTCGGTAACCCGGTGAACGGGATGGTCGAGATTGCCGGGCCGGACCGCGCGCCGCTGGACCGCATGGTCGCACGCTTCCTGTCGGCCGCGCACGATCCGCGCATTGTCGTGGCCGATCCCGCATCGACCTATTTCGGCGTCGTGCTCGACGAGACCTCGCTCGTGCCGGCCGGCCCCGCCAGGATTGCCACAACCACATTCGACACGTTCCTCGGCCGCGGCGAGTTTCGGACATGAGCCGCATGAAGCTCTACTACGCGCCGGGCGCCTGCAGCCTGGCGGATCACATCGCGCTGCACGAAGCGGTGGCATCCTTCGACATCGAGCGTGTCGATATCCGCACGCACACGACCGAGCACGGCGTCGACTTCAGGAGGATCAGCGACAAGGGTTATGTTCCCGCGCTGATCCTCGCCGATGGTCAGATGCTGACCGAGAACATCGCCGTGCTTGACTATCTGGCGACGCTCTATCCCCAACTTGCGCCTGCTGGTCTGCTCGGCCGCAGCCGGCTGATCGAGGCGCTCGCCTTCGTATCGACCGAACTGCATCGCGCCTTCAAGCCGATGTGGCATGGCGGCTCCGCGCGCGAACTCGCGCGTGCATCCGGGACGGTGACCGGTCTGCTGGTCCTGTTGTCCGGCGGCATGAAGGGTACGTTCCTGTTTGGCGACGAGCCAACGGTCGCCGACTTCTACCTGTTCGTCATGCTGCTGTGGGCCGAGCGCTTCGACGTGGAGGTCCCCGAACCGATGGCCGAACTGCGCCGGCGTATGCGGGAACGACCTGCGGTCGTCGCCGCGATGACGGCCGAAGGCCTCGCCTGACCTCGAAACCTGATAGAGTTCCCACTGGAGATCATGATGATACCGCGCATTGTCGACCCCTTTTCCAAGGCCACCGCAGGCATCAAGGGCATGTATGCCGTCGAGGCCGCCGTTGCTGCCAGCCTGGACAAGACCGTCCTGCATCTCGTCAAGCTGCGCGCCTCGCAGATCAATGGCTGCGCCTATTGCCTGCACATGCATGCCAAGGCCGCGCGCGCCGACGGCGAGACCGAGATGCGCATCTACCTGCTCGACGCATGGCGCGAATCCACGCTCTACTCGGCACGCGAGCGCGCCGCGCTCGCCTGGACGGAAGCGCTGACCGACGTCGCGTCCACCGGAGCGCCGGACGAAGACTATGCGCTGGTAGAAGCCGCCTTCGACGAGACGGAACGGGTGAACCTAACGCTGGCGATCGGCGCGATCAACTTGTGGAACAGGCTGCAGGTCGGTCTGCGCGCCGTTCACCCGCCCGAGGGAAGCAATGGACACGCTGCCTGAATCGACCCGTCTGTTCGAGGCGCAGCGGCCACGGCTGCTGCGCCTCGCCTACCGGATGCTGAGTTCCGTGACAGAAGCGCAGGATGTCGTGCAAGATGCCTGGCTGCGCTGGCAGCGCACGGACATGTCCGAGGTGCAGCACGCTCCCGCCTTCCTGAGCCGCATCGTCACCCGCCTCTGCCTCGACGCCATGAAGTCTGCGCGCGTCCGCCGCGAGACCTATATCGGCAGCTGGCTGCCGGACCCACTGCCCGAGCCAGACGACGACCTCAGAGCCGACAATCTGACCCTCACGCTGATGCTGGCCCTGGAGCGGCTGTCGCCGCTCGAACGTGCCGCCTTCCTGCTGCATGACGTGTTCGACATGCCGATGGACGAGATCGCCGCGACGCTCGACCGGGACGTCGCGGCGGTCCGGCAGCTTGCCTCACGCGCCCGGCGCAATGTGCAATCCGACAAGCCGCGCTACCCGGTTGCCCGCGACGATGGCGATCGGATCGCCATAGCCTTTCTCGACGCGACCCGGACAGGTGATGTCGGTACTCTCCGGACGATCCTCGCCGACGGTGTCAGGATCGTATCGGACGGGGGCGGCAAGGTGCTGGCCTTCCCAAACGCCATCGTCGGCCTCGACAGGGCGCTGCGTCTCTACAGGGGCCTCTTTCGAAAATATGGCGACGCCGAGAGCATCGTTCGGCAGGTCTGGATCGACGGCCTGCCCGGCTACATCAGCCTCTACAACGGCACGCCGCAGACGACGTCCTTCGAGATCGAGAACGGCAGGATCGTCGCGATCTACAAGACACGAAACCCGGACAAACTCGCGCATATCTCGGTAACCGGCGACGCACTGCATTAATATGCGTTGGCTATATTGGGGCCGACAGCGGGCAGTCGGGTTACCGGCGCTGCACTACTAAAACGGACATCCAATTTGATCAATTTTCCGGTAGCATTCTGCTGCCGCCGGCTATCCACCAGCTAGTATGATGGCGTGGAGCAGGCCACCGGAGTCGCCATTCGTTGCCAAAGGGCGCAGATCACCGGCCCATACGGAGGCCAGCATGAGATGGTCCGTCAGCACTTGATCTGTTCTTACCCTGAAGCAACTACAAGCGCTCCATCGCAAACTTGAGCGGACTAGGCCGCCTTTCGTAAAGCCATGCAAGGTGGCCGCTACTGCAATCATTTCCGATAGAGCCGCACCGGACTTCCATCCGCGCGAGCGATGATGCCTTTCCCTTCGAGGTCCAGCTGCACGGCCTTGAGCCACCAGCCTGCCTTGGCGCCGCCAGGAAACAGGTTCTGGTCCAAATGCGGCAGCAATGCCGCTTTAGCCTCTGCGACTTTAATGCCGGGTGGCGCCTTCGGCAAAACGGGCAACAGCGCCTCCCGCATGGCTTCGTATTTTGCACGGTCGAGCCGTTGTGTACGGCCTGGGGTATTCGTGTTTCCAACTTCAATTTTGTTGTCAGGCATTGAATGTTCTCCTCACATCGGCAGCGGTTGGATTGCGAAACCCCATCCGCATCCAGGCCCAGAACAGTCGGGCCATGGAACCCGCCGAATGGGTACGCGCATTGGGCAGATCGTCCGGCAGCGGGGCAGGGGCATCGCGGGTCATCGTGCGCAGTTCCGGCGCGGGTGCGGAGCTGTCGGGCCATCGGGCGGCGTAGACGCTAAGCCAGTGGCCTCCCTTGAATTCCAGCCACATCGGGCTGTTGCAGCACGTGGCCACGATCCGTTGCGTGTGCGCCTGCGGCGTCAGACGGAACGAAGCGAGCAGCTCTGCGCCCCGCTCCACCTTTGCGCGGTCCTTGCGTTGTATCACGAAGCGGGTGCCTCCGTTCGGCTCGGTGATCGCAGCGCCCAGACGGGCAGCAGCTGCCCGGCAGGATGTGCAGTGACATTCGGCCGCCATTATCGGCTGGCCGGAAAGCGAAAGCGCCACGGTGCCACAGGTGCAGGTGATCTCGGTCATGCGGACCGACCATCGAATGCGGCGCGCAAGGCGGCGATGTCGATTTTCTTCATGCCCATCACAGCGGCCTGCGCACGGCCTGCCGCCTCACGGTCGGGATCGGACAGCATATGCGTCAGAGCGGTCGGAACGACCTGCCAATGCACGCCGAAACGATCACATCGCCAGCCGCAACGCCCTTCGCTGCCGCCCTCGGTCAGAGTATCCCTGAGCCGGTCTGTTTCGGCCTGATTGAGTGTGGCGACGGAAATCGAATGATCGTGTTTCGGCGAAAACGCGTCGTTGCCATCCATGAGCATGTATCTGGTGCCCATGCAGGTCCAGAGGACAATCGACATGTTCGGCCCGATGGGCTGAACGTGATCGACGCGGGTGTCGGGTAGCGCCGCGGCATAGAAGCGGGCGGCGTCTTCTGCCCCCTCCCTGAGAAAGATACACAGTCGGGAGTTCGGTCGGTCGGTCATCGTCAGCCTCCTGAATGGGTGACCGCAGGAACACCGAACAGGTAGCGGACATAACGGTCGAGGTGAGCGAGGGCCTCTCGTGCGAGGTCCGGGTCGTTGCCTGCCTTGGCAAGGACGAAACCGCCCTGAATGACGGTTTGGAAATGCCGGGCGAGGGACTTTGGCGTCCAGCCGACCGGGTCGATACCACGCGCGTCGACAGCAGCAGCGATATCGGCTTCGAGCGTTTCAGCATGGCCGAAGATGCTGGCCCCGGCCGCATCGCGTATTTCGGGAGCAGTCGAATGAACCTCTTGTGCCATGGTACCGACCAGGCAGGTGAACTCCGGAATATCGTCGGTGATGATCGCGCGGCGGAATTCGATATAGGCCAGTACCCGTTCGAGCGAATCGCTTGGCGTGTGATAGGGAGCTTCCTCGAAGAACGCGCTCGTCGTTTCGGCCCAGAAATCCGCCACGGCAACGCCGAGAGCGTCCTTTGACTTGAAGTGGTGAAAAAACGCCCCTTTCGTCACTCCTGCCGCCTTGCAGAGATCATCGACGGTTGTGGCGGCGAATCCTTTGGTCCGCACGACATCGCGAGCCGCTTCAAGGAGTCTTGTCCGGGCGTCGCCGCGTTCCGGGGTGTGTTTCGTCGGGCGTGACATTCGATTTAAATACCGACCAGTTGGTATCTTGTCAATGTGGGCAAAGATTTTGTCTGGCGATGTCGGGTTGCTGACAGGCAGTTCCGGGGCCGACTGCTGACTGTCCGGTTCTGGGGATCGCACCGCCCGAAGCCGACCTTCGAGTGACGCGAAGGTTCGCGCTAGCCAGGCCGTCCAAATAGTTCTTCGGCTGTCGCCACGGGTGCCTCCTTGCCGCGCTCGATACTCGACTTGGCACCCTCTCGTGCCGGGCGCCCGGAACGGTTAGCCACCCTGAGCAGGCTGTCGCGCGTTACGGCAATCAGTTCCGGAATGCAGATGTGGCGGAAAGGGCATGACCCATCCGTCACGGCAATTCCCTACATGCCATCCGACATCTCCCAGAGCCTAGCGGCAGCGGCCGGATCCATCGCGTAAGGAGCGACACCCTTTCGCCCTGGATCGCCGGCGTGAACCGGTGCGATGTTGCAGTCTTCGAGGTAAAGCCCGCCTTTGCCGGCGAGCAGCGGGCTTGTGGCCGCCCAGACGCTCGTCGCAGCACCCTGCTCAGGCGTCTTCATACCTCGGTCCGGATCGACAATCGGCTTACCGTCGGCATCAAGAGCGTCGAAGCCAGCGATATCCTCGTCTGACAGGTGGCGCGCGAGGTTGGTCAGGATCTGGCCGGGATGCAAGGAGAAGGCGCGGATGCCGTCTTCCTTTCCGCGCCGGTCGAGTTCGACGGCAAAGAGGACATTGGCTGTCTTGGATTGCCCGTAGGCGACCCAGCGATCGTAGGGACGGCGCCGGTAGTCGATATCGTCGAAATCCACGCCCGCGATCTGATGACCACGCGACGAGACGCTCACCACTCTTGCGCCACGCGCCTTCACCAGTGCTGGCCACAGCGCCGTCACCAGCCGGAAATGGCCGAGATGGTTGGTGGCGAACTGGCCCTCGTGACCGTCGCCGTCGCGAAAGAGCGGCGTCGCCATGACGCCGGCGCTGTTGATCAGGATCGGCAACGGGATGTTGCGGGCAAGGAAGCCGGACGCGAACGCTGCGATGGATGCAGAGTCGGTGAGATCCATCGCGACCACCTCGATACCCTCCATGCCTTCGAGGGCGAGAGATGCCCTTTCAGTGTCGCGTGCGGGCACGATGACCGTTGCGCTAGCACCTGTGAGGGCGCGGACGGTCTCCAGCCCGAGTCCCGAATAGCCGCCTGTGACGATTGCGGTCTTTCCCGTCAGGTCCAGGTTGTCGACGACGTCGTAACCGGTGCTGTGCGCATTGAAGGGTGAAGAAATGGGGGTCTGTTCCTCGGGCATGGTGATCTCCTGCTTTTCTGGCGTGGAGATAGGCCCTATTGAGTAGACGTCCCAGCGTCGTTCGTCCATAATTCCATCGTGATCGTCCAGAACCAGCCAACCGATGTCCTCTCGGATGTCTTCGAAACCATCCGCGCCGAAGCGCGCTGCTCGATCAGCCTGACGGCCGGCGGGACCTGGGGCGTTGCCTTTCCCATGCCCTCGCACATCAAGGTCAACGTTGTGCGCAAGGGTCGGTGCTGGCTCCGTGTGGAGGGAGAGGCCCCGGTCGACCTGACCGTTGGAGATTGCGTCGTGGTCGCGGGCTCGCCCTTTATCCTGTCGAGCGAACCGGACGGTCCTACAGTCTCGGCGCGAGACGTCTTCGCGTCCGACGGCATGGCTGCGATGGTCGGCAAGGGTGAAGACTTCTCAATCCTTGGCGGAAGCGTCGAGGTCGACCCTGTGGACGGTGCGCTGCTGACCGGGGCCCTGCCGCCTGTGATGACGATCAAGGGAACAGACGCCTCCTCGATCGCCTGGCTGCTGGAAGAACTGGACAGGGAGTGGAACAGCGCGGCGCCCGGGGCGCGGCTGATGAGCAATGACCTCCTGCGCTTGATCTTCGTGCGCGTGCTGCGCCTCTACCTGATGTCGTCCGACGAGCCGTCGAAAACCTGGCTATCGGCGCTGGCCGATCCTCACATGGCGCGCGCTCTCCAGGCCTTGCACGGCGATCCCGCCCGACGCTGGACCGTGGCAGACCTCGCGCACGAAGCAGGACAGTCCCGCTCCGCATTCGCGGCGCGATTCAAGTCGCTGCTTGGCGAGGCGCCGCTGGAATACCTGACAGGCTGGCGGATGCGGCTGGCCGCGGCGAGCCTTCGGACGACGCGCGCTTCCATTCCGGAGATCGCCCAACGTGTCGGATACATGACCGACAGCGCCATGAGCGCCGCTTTCCGACGCGTGCACGGGATGTCCCCGGCTCGCTATCGAAATGCGTTCGGTCGCAGTCCGACAGCCGCTGATCAGGCTCCGGGAATTGGCGCATAGGGTCGGGGAAGCTCACCGTCCGGTGCATAGCTGAATCCGGCGTGAGGATTGCGCCTAGCGCCTGCGCCAATGACCTCTGGCAACAGCGAGTGTGGTACCCGAGCAGCCTTGAGGAAAGCGAGTGGCGCCGTCATGGCTGGTGACGACGCCCGCAGGGCTCAGGGCTTTGCCTTCACAGGCAGGCGGAACGGGGCGCCCAGTCGGTTGAACGCGTTCATCGCCGCTATCGCGATGGTGAGATCGACGACATCCTTCGGCTGGAAGGCTGCTGAAACCGCAGCGTAAGCCTCGTCTGAAGCGTGCGTCTCGCTGACGTTCGTCACCTCTTCCGCCCAAGCAAGTGCAGCGCGATACTGGTCGGAAAACAGATGCGGCACTTCTTCCCAGACGGGAAGCAGGGCGACCTTATCGGCTGCCATGGTCTTGAGGAGATCCCGCGTGTGCATGTCAATGCAGTGGGCGCAGCCGTTCATCTGCGACACGCGCAGGAACACGAGATGGATGAGTTCTTCCGGCAAGTTGGTGCTGTGCAACACGTAGTGATGTACGCCGTACAGAGCCTTAGCTCCGGCCGGCGACACTTCAGGCCAGTTAAGCCGTACGATCTGGTTCATGATGGTCTCCTTGGATTGCGCGCACTAGGGCGCTGCGTACATGACGAGACGGGCGGCAACAGCGTGACATTCGGAGCTTCACTTTTTTTCACGAGCGTCATGTCACGATCGAACCGGCTGTCTCGTCTTGGAGAAGCGTTGTTGGAGATGGTGTTGATGGGCGAATGGAGCGGTGCGCATGCATGCTGATCAACGGGCCGCGGCCTTTGCTTCGGAGCGCCAGCGCCTCATTCGCCTCGGTCACCGCATGCTTGGATCGTTTAGCGAGGCGGAAGATGTCGTTCAGGATGCCTGGCTGCGCTGGGCAGGCGTCGAGGAAGAGGTCCGCGATCCTGCCGCATACCTCACCCGCATCGTCACTCGACTATGCCTCGACAGGATGAAGTCGGCGCGGGCGCGGCGAGAGATTTATGTTGGTCCCTGGCTGCCGGAGCCGCTGGTTGAATCATTCGACGCGTACGAAACCATCGCTGACGATGTCACTGTGACTCTCATGCTTGCGCTGGAGCGACTGTCTCCCTTGGAACGAGCGGCGTTTCTGCTGCACGATGTGTTCGACGTCGCGCTGACCGAGGTAGCGGTCGCGCTGGATCGTGAACCTGCCGCAGTTCGGCAGCTGGCGTCTCGCGCACGCAGGCGTGTCCAGACCGCCCGGCCGCGATATCAAGTCGGTGCTGCGGAGGCCGAAAGGATTGTTCGCACCTTCTTCGCCGCTTCGCGTGACGGCGATGTGGCCGCGCTGTCAGCATTGCTAGCGCGCGATGTGGAGATCCACAGTGATGGCGGCGGCAAGGTGCTGGCGTTTCGCAATGTCGTTTGCGGCTTGGTGAACGCACTGCGACTGTTCGCTTCTGCTCACCGCAAGGCCGTAACATCTCCCAGTTTCCTGCGCAGTGCCATCGTCGACGGGTTGCCGGGCTACCTCAGCCTCGACCACAATGGCGCGCTGCAGACCACAGCGCTGGAGATCAGGGCCGGCCGGATCTTCGGGATTTACATGGTCAAGAACCCGGACAAACTAACACACGTTCAAGCGTCGACCCGGACTGCTCAAAATAAGCGCCAACGCTAAACGAGCAGTCGTGGCCGCAAGGGGGCCGTCTGCTGACTGTCCGCTTCTAGCCGAGAAGCCGAGAAAGCCGACATTTGGCCAACCACCCCATCGCGGTAGTTTGGCACGCTCCAGATAAATTCCGATAGCTGTTGTGATATGTAGCGACTGGAGCGCAATTCGGGCCGCCCTTAGTCAGCATGGGAAGGGGCCATGCCAACTATCAGTGCCGCATTCACGCCGCCAAATCCGAAGGAATTCGATATTGCAAACTTGATGTTTTTCGCTCTCGGCTGGTTTGGCACGAGATCAAACTGAGCGGCATCCTCGGTCGGATTCTCCAGATTGATCGTCGGCGGCAAGGTGCCTGTCTGAAGGGCCTTGACGCAGAATACAGCTTCGATTGCCCCCGCGGCGCCCAGCATGTGCCCTGTCGCCGATTTCGTTGATGATACCGACAAATCCTGTCCACGGCCGGTAAAGACCGCTGCCAGCGCAGCGATTTCCGCACTGTCTCCCACTTCTGTCGACGTCGCGTGGGCGTTTACATAGCCGATCTCAGTCTGCTCGATCCCAGCCATGGCGATGGCCTGGCGCATCGCCTCCTGGGCACCGGCACCGTCGGGCGATCCGGCTGTCAGGTGATAGGCGTCGGCCGAAGTGCCATAGCCAGCCAGCACCGCCAGCGGCTTGGCACCGCGTGCCTTGGCGTGACTTAGTTTTTCCAGCACCAGAACGGCTGCACCTTCGGCCAGAACGAATCCGTCATGTGCCTTGTCGAACGGCCGCGAGGCCTTTGCCGGGTTATCCGAATAAGATGTGGAAAGAGCGCGTGACGCGCCAAATCCGCCAATCGAGATCGGATCAACTGAACCTTCTGCGCCACCGACGACGGCAACGTCGGCTTCGCCAGTCAGGAGCAGCCGCATTCCATCTCCGATCGCCTGGGCCGAGGCCGCGCAAGCCGTCACCGGCGTTCCGATCGGACCGCGGAACTTGTGAATGATCGATAGCCATCCGGCTGCGAGATTGGCGAGAAATGAGGGAACGGTGAAAGGAGACAGGCGTCGTGGGCCCTTGGTCCTGATCGTCTCGACTGCCCGTGCCATTGCCGGCGACCCTCCGACGCCAGAGCCAATGATAGTGGCCGTAGCCGCCTGGTCCTCATAGCTCTCGGGATACCATGCAGCTTGCTGAAGTGCCTCTGCCGCAGCAGCGATGGCATACTGGATGAAGACATCCATCTTCTTGATGTCTTTGCCATCGATGTAGGCCGCTGGGTCGAACCCGGCGGGATCGCTCTCCTTGGAAGGAACCAGCCCAGCGATATGGGAAACGAACTCCGTCGTGTCGAACCGGCTGTTTCGCACGATTCCGCTTCGACCTTGCAAAAGCCGGGTCCACACGGTTTCAACGCCAACGCCAAGCGGGCTCACCACTCCCATTCCGGTAATGACGATCGGATCGGCAGGGTCAGGCTTTAACATGATGGGTTCTCCTGTGTATATGCACGATTTTTGTGGGCAAGAGCCGAGCGGTCGCCCGAGTCAAAGGGCCGACAAATGCCGCAAACCGGCAATGGTCGTCATGAAGTCCGGGTTCGTCAGGTTTTGACGCAACTCCTCTTGGGATCGGCGCCATTCGGGAATAACCGACTCAAATTTCTTATGGCCAGCTTTCGTCAGCTCGGCCTGCCGCTTTCTCGCGTTCTCGCCGGGGCCGACGGACACCAAGCCTTTGCGCTCCAGGACCGACAGGTTGCGGGATAGGGTGGTCCGGTCCATGGCAAGCGCCTTAGCCATCTCGGTAACGGACCGATCCTGCTGCATGACCAGCGCAGCCAGAATGTTGAACTGCGCTCCATTAATTCCGAATGGACGAAGCTTGCCATCAGCGCGGCGCGTTATCGCACGCGCCGCCATACGGGTATTCAACACAAGGCAAAGGTTCAAATTGTCATCCATAAGTGGCGACCCTATACGTGCATATACACGAGTCAATAGGGACAAAGCCTCTGTTGCTGCGTACGCCTGAAGTCCCGGCGGCTTGGGAGATCACCCTGGATCCTACTATCGGCATGCTGTTGCGGTATGCTTAGAGCAGCGGCACGTTCCCCGTGGTTAGCGATTTCGTTGCTCGCCTCTAGGCCAGATTGCGTTTGCCCGACAGGCCGCTAAGGCAGCCATCTACCGTCTCCATATGCGCCGTGGACTGGGGCGGATAGTTGCCTGTCCGCTGCCGCGATTTCCCGCGCCACGCTGTCGAAAGCCGGCCTTTCCAGCAGCCTTCGATACCAGTCACCAAGCGCCGGATGATTATCGAGCGAGGGGCCGCACAGTCGCAGCGAGAACAACACCGACATGAACACGGCGATGTCGGCCGCACTAAACGATCCGCAGAGGAACTCCCGGCCTTCCAGTATTCCCGAGAGATCGGCAAAATGCCCATCCAGCTCCGCCTCCGCTGGACGTGCCTCACGCTCAAGAGCCTCCCAGTGCTCTCGGTCACGCTGACCGGGTCTGGTGCGGTGCATCAGCGGCTTGAGCGAAACAAGCAGAATCTCATCTGCGAAAAGATCGTAGAGACGGCACTGCGCCCGCTCCGCGGGAGTACCGTGGAAGAGCCTCACTTGCGGGTAGGCATCCTCAAGATATTCGATGATGACGGTCGAATCGTAGACCGCGAGGTCACGGTCGAGCAAGACAGGAACCTGTCTTTTAGGGTTGGCTGCGAGGACCTCCGGATGCTTGGGTTCGTAGCCCTCTGTTTGGCTGAATGGCACCATGATGCGCTCAAAGGTCAGGCCCTTTTCGTGGAGAGCGATCTCGACTTTGCGCGAGAAGAGGCTGAGCGGCCCGGAAAGCAGCTTCATTTTCCCCCTCCTTGGCAGAGCGTCTTCGTCGCGAGAGCCGAAAGGCTTCCAGCATGAATCAGCGAGCGCGCTGTCGGCGTCAGCCAGGATACCTCGTTCGGCCGCCACACGCGGCCCTCCATTTCGGGACGAATGTGCTCTGTCCATTCCCGAGATGCTGCAAGAGCATCGGTATGAGCGTCGTAGGCAGCGCTATCACGAAAGAGCGAAAACCAGACGACGACGGTTTCTCCCTCCCTCACCGGTAGACGCGGAAAGGTATTTTCCGATCGCTCTACGCTAAAGGTTCCAACTACGTTCGCGCCGGTCCGGCTTAAAACCGGCAACACCTCCCGGGTGAAGAAATCCGCAAACGCGCTGTCGGTCCGGGGAGCGAGGTACGCAACGGTCGCCACGAAGAGCCCGGGCAGGCTGCCCTTTGCATCTCGGGGCGCCCTCTTGGTGTCCATCGGCTGGAACGCGTTCTCTGGTGAGAGCGGGCGGAGCAGCAGCACATTGTCCGAGTTCACCATCGTCGCATTGGCAGCATCGCGATGCTCGGCCCAAATCGGGCCCGAGTAGAACGTCTCCAGCGCATTTTCGCGGGAAGCCAGGTCACCGAAGCCGCGCAGCCAGACAAAGCTGTCGGGCGAGTCGAGGTCACGGAACTGGCCGAGGACGCGCATGCCGGCCTGCTCTTGCGTCTCCACGAACTCCCGATCAAAAAGCTCGATCAGCGTTTCGCGACTTCCGGGACGCAGGCGGTACCGCCGCAGTTCCACCACGGATATTGAACCAAGGGCTGCAGTTTTGGGCATGCTCTCTGCGGCAATGGTGTCAGGCGCGTTCATCGTGTAGTTCTCCCAGGATAACAGGACGCTTGTCCCGTTTATCACAACAGGACACTTGTCCTGTATTGTCAAGCTGCTATTTTGCAGTTGACGGCGCAATGAGGATGGAGCGGCAGATGAAGACGGACGCGGCGCGGCACGGCGGGCGGCGAAACGACCCGCAGAGTATGAGGAATAAGCTGATCGACACCGCCTATACCGCCTTTGTCCGGAACGGCTACCACGCGACTTCCATGCACGATCTCAAGCACGAAGCCGGCGTTTCCGGCGGTGCACTCGCCCATCATTTCCCGACCAAGAAGGACATCGGCCTGTCGGTATTACGCGACAGGGTGGCCAGGACGGTCGAGGAGACATGGATCGCGCCCTTGCAGGCGGCATCGGGCGCGCGCCATGGCATCCTCGGTATCTTCGAGGAAATCGTCACCGAACTTGAAGGCCGTGGATCCGTAATGGGTTGCCCGCTGAACAACCTCTCCCATGACATGGCGCGGCAGGACCCGGATTTCCGCGAGGAGATCGAATTGACTTTCCAGCACTGGCACGAAGCAATCGCGAACAAGATCCGCGCCGCGCGAGAGCCGCTCGATGAAGTCGACCCCGATGCCTTCGCAACGCTCGTCATTGCCGTTTATTCTGGAGCCATGGCGATGGCCAGGGCCAGTCAGAGTGCCGCGCCGCTTAGGGTCTGTAGCGACCAGCTCGATCGCATCATGAGAGGCTGGGGCGTCGTTTGAGAGCTTCCACGCGCGACTTACCGAGCTCCGGGCTCTGGCTGTCCAGGAAGGTGTCAAGGCCAAGCCACAATCAGCACACCAACCCCTGTTTCTGAAGGGCAGCTATCGGCTCATCAATTCTGTTAGCTGGCACACCGCTTCCTACCCCGTCGCTGAAGCCCGGAGCTAGCCACGTCCCGAAAGCAGCTGTCAACTCACGGCCCCGTAACGGCCGCGAAAGGTCACTTTCTCGGCGGACGGTTTTGCAGACAGAATTTCCGTTCGCGAAGAACATGATGAGGCGGCTGCGCGGCGCTTTGTTTATAATGTAGCTTCGGTCGCTATTGGCTTTGTAAGCGCCTATCGCTGAAGGCAAGCTTCAGCGATCGAAAGGCTGTTTTCGTAAAGATGGTGACGCGTGATCCGGCCATCTTCAACGGTGAGGTGCAGTGCAAACGGGCCCTCGAACGTCTTCTGGGTCGCGCGCACCGTCCCCGATAAATATCCCATCAAGACAGCATCGCACCCGTCGACAATAATGGTCTCGATGGTCGCCCGTGCATCCTCGGGCACAGTGTGGTGCATCAACTCCGTGAACTGCGCTGCGCATTCGGCAGCAGTTTTTCGAGGGCGAATCCAGGGAGCTGCGGGGTTGTCGGCAAGCCTCCAGTCGACCTCGTCGGCGAAGATTTTAACAAGCTGTTCCGTATCTCCTGCCAGTCTAGCAGCAAGAAACGTGTCGATAGCGGCCCGAGTCGCCTCGACGCAAATCGGCTGTGCGCGCTCCTGAATGAGCGTCTTGGAATTGGTCGGCATTTGGGTTTCCTAGTGCAAATCAGAACCATCGCTCTTGGTCTGATGAATCGTGGTGGCAGTTGATGGAGGCTTGGTCGACTACGACAGTAGTAATGATTGCGATCCCGCTGAAGAGCCTAAGCAATGCATCGAATGCGCTGCCTTTGACCCCGAGGACAGAGTTTGACACGGCACCCTTGAGTGCCGCACCATCTTACCTGGCGTAGGTCCGGTATTCGATCGCGGTGAAGATGGATACCACCAACGCCTGACCGAGAATGAACGCGATACCAAGTGGAGCCGGCGCGACAAACTGACCGAAGGCAAGCACAACGCTAGCAATAACCCACGCGGCATTGCCGGTGATAACGGTCCATGCGGCCCAGCGGGGCGTCGAAGAGCGTGCCGCGACTAACGCCATGAACACGGCAACCGGCACGAGGATGCCCCCAGCACCAACCAGCACGAACTGGGGAATGCCAAGAATGCCGGCGAGAATAGCACGACCGCCGACAAGCAGGGCCGCCATCACCAAGCAAGTGGCGGCGTCAATGCCGACGATCGTCTGAAAACGCGGAGGCCGGGGAACTACGGTCTCGTGGATGGTCATTGCGGATACTCCTGTTCATGACGCTCCGACTTTTGGAGGCCTTCGTCTCCGCACTATCGCGCCGCTTTATCGCGTTGATCGATTACGTTGCGAGTAATTGTGACGAACTTTTTTGACGACTACGGTGACAGCCATGGACACTCATACCGACAACGCAGGAGTGCTCTTGCGCCAATGGCGCGAGCGGCGTCGCCTGAGCCAGCTTGCGCTCGCTACGAAAGCGTCGATTTCGCAGCGGCATCTGAGCTTCGTGGAATCGGGTAGGTCTCGTCCCAGCCGAGACATGGTATTACACCTTGGCGACCAGCTCGATGTGCCGCTCAGGGAACGCAACATCCTGTTGGCCGCAGCGGGCTTCGCGCCTTATTACCCACAGACCGCGCCCGACGATACTGGCTTCGACGCAATGCGCCAACTCATACAACGCATTCTCAATGGCTATATGCCACATCCCGCTCTTGCCGCCGATCGCTATTGGACATTGCTTGCCGCCAACGATGCAATCCGCGAACTTCTGAGAGATGTCGACCCCAAGCTCCTTGAGGGCGAAGTCAATGTTCTGCGCCTGAGCTTGCACCCCGACGGACTTGCGCCGCGGATCGTGAACCTTCGCGAGTGGCGCCACCACCTTCTCGCGCGTCTCGACCATGACATCAACGTGTCGGCCGATCTGAAGCTCGTGGCGCTCCGGGACGAGATCGCCGCCCTTCCGGTGCCGCTCTCGCGCGGCCCTGAACGCTTTGGCTCCCTGCGCGAAAGCCGACTCGCCGTGCCACTTGTCCTGCGGACCGAAAATGGCCCGGCTACCTTCCTCAGCACCACGTCCGTTTTTGGCACCTCGGTCGATGTCACACTGTCCGAAGTTGTAATCGAGGCATTCTTCCCATCGGATGTCTCTAGCCCACAGAGCGCCAGGGCGAGACAGAGATGAACCTCGCGCTCATGGAACTGATCGACAAGCAGTTCCTGGAGACGCCCATCTACGGCGTGCAGCAGATGACCTGGCACCTGCGGTTCGAGAGCGATGCCGTGAACTTCAACTGCGTTCGGTGGGTGTTGCGTCTCATACGCCTGATGCCGATCTTCCAGAAGCCGGACGCGAGCAGGCCCGCGAAGGGGCACAAGACCTACCCCCACTTGTTAGGCGGGTTGCGGGTCGACCGGCCCAATCAGGTCTGATGCGCCGACGTCACCTACCTGCCGATGCGGCGTGCCTTCCTCTATCTGGTCGCGATTATGGACTGGTTCACGCGCAAGGTGCTGACCGGGCGCATCTCGAACACGCTGGAAGCGTACTTCGGTGTCGATGCGCTGAACGAGGCGATCCACAGCTTCGGCTCGCGGCAAGGGCCGCTGCCTCGACAACATCTTCATCGAGCGCCTCTGGCGATCTCTGAAGTATGAATGCGCCTACCTACACGCTTGGGGGACCGGTCGCAGGCAGAATGCGGTCGGTGGATCACCTGCAACAACCACCAGCGGCCACACACCGGCAATGCGGACAGCCGCCCGCCACAGTCTACTTCACCAGCATCGAAACCGGTCAGCAGGTGCAGGCAGCAAGCTCAAGTCATTCCGAAATCTATCCAGAGATCGGGGAGTGGCTCACTCCGATGAAGGCACGTACTGATTTCATGATGTGGGAAGGCATTTCGGCGCTCTTACGGCCAATTGCGAGGGTAGCTTCGCAACGATTGGAGTACATGACATTGGAAAACATACTGGGCGGCAGATACGGGCATCATCGATGCGTTGACGATGCAATTTGCCACGTTCGCAGTCGGTCAAAAGGCCTGGCGCTCCCGGATGGCCTTCCGGCGACGCTGAACTTCCATCCCGATGCCCTCCACCAGGGGCGGCTAATGATCGACGTGCTCGCAAGAGAGGGAATCTACCGCTCGCAATTCGAAACCGGGACGAGCAATGGCGGCTTGACCGCACACCCCGGCGGCGACCGCTGGCGCTGGGAAAGCCGTATATTCGGAGCCGCTTATGACAATGCTGAGCCTGAGCTGCGACCGAAATACGGAGCATTGAACTATCGCAGGCGCGTGACGGGCGGTTCGCCACGTTTCGGCTCCGCTCACCTGCGGCTGCGGTCGCAAATCCTCGCCCGCACCACGTTCTGCTATCCCGACAGCCACCTTGATCCGGTCGATTTTGGTGTGGCTGATCGCATGAGCCTCATTGCCTTGGCCGAGCAGGAACGCGCTTCGACAGACGTGCTCGACAGTTACATCGAAGCCCACGTGCATGGTTCATTAGTCTTGGCGGACGACGTAGAAGCCATCGTGCTCGACCCCTGCTATCGCGACACCGAGATTGAAGCCTTGGCCAAAACTCTTCCCTGTGCCATCGAATGGCATCCCGGGTTCCGCATGCCAGTCAGCCTGGTTGAGGCCTGCAGGGCCTATCGCGGTCTGGAGTTTGCGGAGCTGGCAGCTTCGATTGCGGAGGACGGTTACGTGACGCCCCGCGCGATAGGCGTAGCCCTGAAATCCAATAAAGCCGACCCGCAGTCCCTCAAGCGCGTGTGGCACTGCTTGGCGAAGTTCGGAAGCCCAGTTACGGAGTAGTGCGGCAAGAGGAAAGTCCGCGCTGGAGGGGTCAGCCGTAGGTGAGACGGGAATTATCTCCCTCACAAGCGGGGCCGGTACGGACGGTCCGATTATGGGGACTCGTGGCGGTAAAGCTGCAGTTCAGCACCCGACCTCACGCTGGCCAGGCATTGCTTGATCGCGCCATCCATAACCTACCGTTTCCCCACGGATAAAAGTGGATGCGGATATGGGGTTCTTTTCGACACCAGCATCGATTTGGAGCTGCGCTTTGCTCGCCGTCGACCTACGAGGGGGAGAATCGCTCGAGTTGATAGGAGATGCTCGACAGGGCTGTGTCGGCAGTCATTTGACCCACGAGCACGGCCGTGCCGAACCCATTCAGGATGCCTAGAAGGATGGTTGCTTCAGCCTCCACGTCCAGATCTGGGCGCATCTCGCCATCGTCCCGTCCTCGGGCTAGTATTGCGACGATGCGCTCCCGAATGCGGTTGGGGCCGGCGATGAACGGATGGTTCGCGGTTCCAGGATCGGTCTGTGCCAGAATAGCGTACGACATCCAGAGCAAGTGGAACTGGCGGCTCGCGCCGTCGGTGGGCAATGCCTCCTCGAATAGGGTGAGCAGCATCGAACGCGCCATGGGCGGCCGGGGGAGTTCTGCAGCACGTCTCGCCCATCGCTGGTTGCTTTGCCGTTCGAGAAGTTCAAGGCCGGCTTGCATGAGCCCAGCTTTGGTCTCGAAATAATACTGCACCAGACGAAGCGAAATCCCGGCTTCGATCGCTACTGCACGAAGGGACACAGAGGCCAGTCCCTCGCGCGTCGCCACCCGCACAAAAGCTTCCAGTATCTCAGATCGGCGCTCTTCATGATCGACGGTTCGCGGCATCGCAGGGTTGCTCCAGGCTGTGGCGGGTATTATGATACAATCGTATCATAACGCGCAGTGAGTAGCTACGGTTTCATCATGACGTCATCCTCTCCACCCATTCCTCTTCGCCTTTGGGCGGTGGCCGCCATCACAGGTTCCGGCGCATTCATGGCGATGCTGGATTCCACCGTCGTCAACCTTGCTCTCGAAACGATCCGCATCGATTTCGATACTTCGCTTGCCAAAGTGCAATGGGTGGCGACGGGATATTTGATCGCTCTTGCGATGTCCCTACCTTTGACCGGCTGGCTCGGCCGGCGTTTCGGCCAAGCTCGGTTATGGGTCGTCGCCACACTTGCCTTTATCGCGACTTCTGTTCTTTGCGCCCTGTCGAGCGAACTTTGGTTGCTCGTTCTCGGGCGCTGCCTTCAAGGTCTGGCCGCTGGGCTGATGGTGCCTGCTGGCCAGGCGTTACTTTCGGCACTCGCTGATCGCCGTCAACTTGGCCGTCTGATGGGGACAGTAGGTCTCGCCGTAGCACTCGGACCCGCGCTCGGCCCCGGTTTCGGTGGGATGCTGATTGATGCGCTTTCGTGGCACTGGCTGTTCTGGATCAATGTTCCTGTCGGGGTTTTGGCGCTGGTCGCAGGCCGAACTGTGTTGCCGTTGGATAAGACGACAGAAGAACGCCCGCTGGATGTAAGAGGCTTCATGATGATGGGAGTCGGTTTGCCGCTCCTGCTTTGTGGCGCCGCGGAAATCGGCGTATCTGGATTGAGGCAGACTTCTGTTTTGGCTTTGGGCCTTGGGATGATGCTCACGATTGCATTCCTCCGGCATGCGCGGAAATCCATCGAGCCGCTAATTGATATGCGGCTGCTTAGCCGCCCGGGCTTCACCATGGCCGTGGTGACATCGGGGCTAACCGGCGCGGCCATGTATGGTGGTTTGTTGCTTTTTCCGCTCTATTTTCAGGACGTGTTGCGGCAGACGCCAACTGAGGCGGGATTGATGCTGCTCGCCATGGGGTTGGGATCAGCTTTGGCACTCCCCGTCGCCGGTGCTCTGACCGACCATAAGGGACCTGCTATCGTATGCCTGGCCGGAAGCATGCTACTCATGATTGGCACCGCGCCGTTTTTCGTCCTGCCGCACCTGCCAATAGCCGGCTTCGCGGGTGTGCTCTTTCTACGGGGCATCGGATTGGCTCTTGCGCAGATGCCTGCCATGACGGCCGCCTATGGAGCGGTCGAAAAGCATGAGACAGGAGACGCCGCTACACTGGTCAACATCGCCCAACGACTGGGCGGCGCGCTTGGGGCGATAGCGACCATCATCGTTCTTGCACACGATTCCTCGGGTGACGATGCAGGCCTCAAATGGGCACTTATGCTGCTACTCGGTTTCGCCATATCTGCGCTACTCACGTCGCGCGGCCTTCCCGACAAGAAATAATGTCGCCATCCGTGTCGGAAATATCCGCGTATTTGCGAGGAGATCGGTGCACTGAATTTTCAGCGGAATCTCGTCGCAAAACCCGGCCCTACGCGACGAATATCACGATACCGAGGGCTGCATTATCCCTTGTCAGACCGAAAGCGTCCCGTCCGTCTTCCACCCCGGTGCGGTCGTTGACAACAGCCCTGCGTGCTTAGGTTCGGAAATGTTCCCTCCACCGACGCCTTCGGGGCCGAAAGCGGCCTGACAGCTTTATAGGCGGCGGATAGTCTAAGCTGACGTGCATACACCCGAAAACGTTGGCGTCTTCGTCCCATAGCGGTCTGTTGAACTTCCATCGTGCTGCCCGTGGCACGTGTAAGAGCTGCCAATTGTTGTCGAGTAGCAATGGCATGGTTGGTGATGCGCTTACCGGGGCGGAGTTCCGATGTTTGTCTCCGCTTGGATCCGCAACTCCAAATCGTGGGCTTTTGACACGCCCAGGCTGACGAGTCGGCCAAGAACCGCGTCAATCCGACTGCGCGACGGGTGAGCCTGACGATACAGTGATGGATCCTCGCCCGCCGCCGCTTCGAACCATTCAGCGATCTTTCGACCAATTCCGAGCTCGTTCCACATTGCACGGTCGCCGTTCGTTACCTCGAGCCACGTCTCGACTGCGAACAGGAGGAAGTCGAGATGCCGCGCGGTTGGCGCGACGTTCAAGGTGTTGATCGTGCAGAGCGCGATGAAGGCTGTCGGGCCGCTCCGCATCATGGGGCGCACCGTTTCAAGAAGCGGATCGACGCGGTCAAACACGGCGGGAACTAGATAGGTTTTGGTGCCGGAGAAGGAATTGTGAAGGTTCATCAGCAGCATGCTGATTGTCGGACCGGTTTCGATGTCGATCCCGAGGTCTCCTCGGCGACGGTCCCAAGACCAACGGTCCAGCGCGAGCGTCCTCGTTACGAGCCGCTGCCGCAAATCGAACGCGCGATCTGACGGCCGGTTCGGCTCGTTGAAATAACGGACGTCGGCGGCGTGAATCAGCGTTTCGGCCACATCGCAGAACGGCCGATCGGGCAGCTCAAGGATCGGCTGCAGGATGAACTCGAAGCGACCCTGCGTGGCGTCCATCAAAGCTGACGCAGCCAACGAGTAGAACTGATGATTCCATGCGTCGGGCGTCTGATTCAGCTTGGCATCAGCGGAATAGCCATGACCGTTCAACCGCGCGGACCAAGGCGCATAGGCATCAACAATCTCCTCATACCAGCTTGGCAGAGCGTCACCTTCGCCTCTGAGCAGACTGACCCACCTTGCGAGTCCTTGATTGTCGACGCGAATTACGGCTTCCCTGGAACTACGCCTGAAAGAGTCATCATCACGCTTGAGCTCGACGCGTGAGCCGTTCGGTGAGAGGATCGCACGCGGCTGGCGCGAGAACGACGGCGTCTCTTCAGGGAGGTCTGGCCAGTTCGGCTCGGGCCCGCCATCGAGCCAGGCGATCTCCGCAGCAACCGCGTCGGCGTCCTGTCCCGATTTCTCCTTCTCGTAAGCCTCTCTAGTAGACTCGTCCTCGTCATGGGGATGCCAACGCCAACGACACGAGGTGAAAGCGATACGCACCGCGGCCTTGATCAGTTGCGGGTTGACCTCGTGGATGCTCTCACGCGCTGCGGTGATCGCGATTACGGCGGCGTGATCTTGCCGAGCGACTGTGCGAAGCAGGTGGTTGCGGTCCGAGACAAGCTGCCTCCGCCGCCAAAGATGGATGAGGGCGCATATGCCCTGCGCTGGCCGGTGGAAGTCCAGCCGTTCGTTCGAGTCGTGGTGGTCGACCTCTTCCGCCAAGGCTGCGGCAATCACGGTTCGAACCCAGTCCTCATGCTCGTCAAGGAGGGCATCGTCGCCGTCCCGCGCAACAAGCATGGCCGTCGAAATCAAGCGCGTCGATCGCGACTTGAGATAATCTGCATCGCTGTAGTCGGGTAGATCGCCGGCAGCATATTCGACGGCCTCGCGTGCCAGATCCGGCGAGCCTTTCGCTGGATCGCTGATTGCAAGCTGAATTCTCACCTCAATAGTGCTGGAACGCTCATGGGCCTGTCGGCGGGCCTCTAGGCGCTCGAGATGCTCGGCTTCAGCAGGTGGCGACCTGTAAGCGAAGCCGCCTTCGACCGCCACCCAGTTCGTCCGGTCGAGCATATTGAGTGCATAGGATCGCATGAAAGCGGGATCGCCGAAATTCGCTTCGTCGCTATACGAGCCGGCTTTTTCGACTGCCTCAGCCAACAAGGAGCGCACCTTCTGCCCGGAGTCATCCTCGCCGATGTAATAGGGGATAAGTCGCTCGAGCGAGATGGAGCGCGATTGGCGCTTTGCGAGATCGGCAAGCATGACGCGGCCTTTGGGCTCCTTCTGCAGCATCATCGCCCCTCCAAGACTCTCCAACGTCGAACGGGTGCGATCATTGGCAAGCAGGTCCGGGTTAGCCACAAACGGGACAAGCGCTTCGCGCGTCGTCGGCCAGTGAGATAGCAGCACGTCCAGCCCGATCAGCAGATAGGCGGCGCAGCTACCTTCCGGTCCAAGGATGTCCCGAAGAACCGCGTCAACATCTTCACCTCTATCGAGGCGCTCTTGTGACCAAGCTTCGAGTGCCATTAGTCCAGAAGACGCAGAGTATTCCTGCGCTTGGCTGGAGCGTGACCAGTAATAGGTCTGCACCCATGGAAAAAAGCGCGGCTTTCCGTCGAAAACGATAGTAAAGCCGTCCGTTCCCGCCTTCACGCCATCCGCGCGGTGCGCAACCGCCGCGTCAACGAGTGTTCGGATTAGGCCGAGTCCGATCTCGGGGTCTGCATCGAGCAAGTCTAAAAAGGGAGGCTGCGCTGGCGACACCGGCATGTAGTCGGTATCCGCAAAGCCGAACGCGCCGTTCAGGGTATCCCGTCGTGATCGGCCTCGACGTGGCTGTTCAATAAGAGTGGACGTGATAAGCGCCGCAAGTTCGTTCGGCGCGACGCTGGCCAAGGCCTTGCTGAACCGCCGAATTGCCTTCACCTTGTAGTGATCGTTCTCTTTCGCGATCGCCGTCAAATAGGCCTTCGTGTCTTCCGGCGCGTGCGACGCCATAAGAAGCGCCATAGTTCGAAGATCCTCGATCAACGTCGTGCGCGACTGGCGTTCTAACCGTGGCGCATCCGCGGCACCCGGGATCGTGATGTTAGTGTCACGCAAGTCGAGTTGCATCAGCCAGCCGAAGAACATCTTCGCCGTTACCCGTCCGAGTTCGCGGACGCTCATAATCGTGAGGAACAGGACTTCAGCGAGCTTCACGATGCCAGCGATCGCTTGGATTGGGATATCTTCGGCATTCACAGCGCACCACATGAGAACCGTCGGCGCCGATAGCGTCGTGGCGATGCGCAAAGAGCCCGGTGCCTCGACAGGAAGCTCAGCGCCCGTCGCGGCGATCTCCTTGAAGGCGGATGCGGCCGAGATCGTTTCGGTCGCGACGATGGCGGTACAGATCTCGACGAGCAACGCGCCCCCATCGGCAAGCAATGCAGCGCGGCAGCGGCTCAGAAGCCGCGACGACAGCTCGGATCGCACGATCGCCATGAGTGCCTGGCGACGCCATGCATCATGGGCGCCTGGTCGCGAGAGGGCCCCAAGGAGGGCCGTCCAGTTCGAGCCGTCCGGTCCCTGTTCAAGCGCGAAGCGACCGGCAAATTCGATACCACGTGCCACCCGCGGCGATGGCGGTACGGAAAGATCGACGTTGTCGAGTAACGTGATGTCTTCGTTGAGGCGCGCGCCGATAGACCAGTCGCGGAGTACGTCATGGTAGAAGCTGAGACGGTCGCGCTTCGGTTCGGACAGGGTCAGGCTACGCAGTAGATGAGCTCGTGCCGGTGTGTCCGTCGACGCCTCTACCAGGTCCTGTCCTGCCAGCGCCGCTTCTGCTAGCTCGGCTAAGAGCCGTTGCGCCGGACGGACATCATCTGGCTTTGCGCCATCGGCACTTTTCCACCATCGGTCGGCGAGCGCCGCTTCAGTACGAATGTTGGCCGAGCTCGGGACCTTGAGCAATTGGGCCAACCGATAGAGATTGCGCGCAATGCTCGCGGCCGGATGATCCCGCGACAGCAGAGCGCGCAGTTCCGGGGCCGCAGTGCTCAGGGCTGCAACCTCGTCGTCGTTCAGTTCGCCCACGACCACTTGGCAGGGCGTACCCAACTTCGCGAGTGCGTCTTCGGCGACCCAGCCAGTGTCTTCGACGCCGACATCGGGCCGTTTGGACACGACTACGGAGAAGCCTGGGACCTCTGCAATCTCGCGCAGCAAGTCATTCACTGTGCGGCGGCGCTCGACGGACGTGAACATCTCGAGGCCGTCAATGAACAAGGCCCCGCCACCTCCGGCCGCCAGGTCCCACAAGAAATTCTTGGCGGTCCCGGGCATTTCGAGACGTTGCGCGAGCGCCGACCATCCCCCGTCGGGCGTGCCTACGGGATCAAGGACGATGACATGGCCCTCACGGCCTATCCGCTCAGCAAAATGTCTCAAGACCCAGGACTTGCCCACGCCCGGTTTACCAATGATCTCAATGAAGCGATTCCCGTCGCGCGCTTTCTCGAGATCGGCAAGCGCGCCAAGGCGGGGGAGATTGACGCCGCCGACAGTGGTCCCGATCTCCATGAGTGCGTGGCGCGACATCTCCGCCAGCTTGGCGCGCGCTTGCGAAAAATTCTGATCGCCGACAAGGTGGAAGCCACGCGTCGTCAGCCTCTCGATGAGCGATTGGAGCGTGACCGAGCCACCGGCCTTTCCCGTCTCGATGACGATTTCGATGAGATTGCTCCAAAGTGCCTCGGCACGTGTCGCATCTTCCGGCGCGAGGACCTGACGGGCCAGTGTCAGAGCATGGGCCTTCGCCTCCGGTGCAGCAGATTCGAAATCGAACTCGAGGATCATGAACCTGCGGATTATGGCCCAGACGGCTTCGTCCTCGTCCGCCACTCCGTGAGCCACAAGATTGCTGCGGAACGCTTTGGCGAAACTGCGCATCTCCTCGCTGGCGACACCTGGGAGGGCTAACCGAGCGAATAATTGAACGCCGCTTTCCGCTCTATGCGCCCATTCGAGCACGTCCTGATAGGGGCCAGAGATAGAATAGCTGGTTCGCTGGGTCGCAACCGCCAGTAAATGGCGGTCCGTCGGCTTCTGAGCGGGATTGCTGCGCACGATCTGTTCGCAGACGCCCTTAAAGATAGGGTCTTTGGGCGAAAAGCGGATTGTGCGTTTCGACTGGATCTCGAGAAGCGCGGTGCCTTTGTCCGAAACACCGTGCACGATCAGGTCATCGAGGGCATAGCCTTCATTCTCGCCCTGAAGCTGCACCCGCTCGATCCTCGCATTGGGGAGGCCGCGCGCGTCGCTGCCAGCGAGCATCTGCAGGAGATAATAGGCGCCAAGCTGGCCCTCAATATAGGTGCCGGCGCCCCCGCGCCCGACCGGACTGGAGCCGCTCTTTACTGGTCTCGAATTCTTTTCGGGGGTTTCATTCACTGTCGGCGTCCGTATCTGGAGCTTCCCTACCATTTGTTCTCTGCGATGCCGTGGTCGCGGATGTAGATCGACTTTTTTCGGGGCCATCTTTAGATCGGCTCGCAGATCAAACCACCGCCGTGCTTGTTTTTGAAGCGCTTGCGCCGCTTTCCGCCGTCACGACCGATACGGAAATCATTTCTCTGATCCCAGCGCTAATAGCTGCTTATCATGATCTTTGTATTTGCAAAGCCATACCGCCGCTTGTCCGCTTCGCGCCGATACCCCGGACCTTGGACCCTTTAAGTTCAACGGCTGCTTTCAGAAACCCCAAGTTTGGTCTCGAACGACCGCCATAAGGCGCATAGCGGCCAAAGCCTCGCATCCCGCGTCTGCGCAGGGTCGAAATTCGACTAATCGACCAGAAGCGGTTCGAACTTTTCCCCCGTCAGACGCTGCCGGTTCTACGCTTCTTCGTCCGCTGGTTGTTCCCGCTCTTTGCACGGGCGTAGATTCGGCGGTTATCGGGGCCTTAGAGTATAGTCGGCGATATTTTGCACGCCGAACGGGATAAAACTGAGAAGCCCTCTCTTATTGTATTTACAATGTTTTCTTGACGGCAGCGCTCGGAAGGCGCCTGAGGGGCTGACGAGTGGCAGAGCGCAGGCTGGAACGCCTACCTTAGGCTAACGTCCACTATCTCGGCCGTTATAAGAGTTAGCGTGTGCGTATGTAGACATTGCGAGCCAATATGCCGTCAAATTGTCTTTCTTTAACGTCCATTATCTCGTACACTATAGGCGTTAGTGTGCGAGTAAATAAGCGCAAGGATGGACGCCATGCAACCCGTATCCCCCCTGCCGATCCCGGCTAAAAGGGCCCTGCGTAAGCTCGGGCAAGACATGAGGGATGCCCGCAAGCGCCGCCGGATCCCCATGGAATTGATGGCGGAACGCGCTCGCATTAGCCGCTCCACCCTCACAAAGGTTGAGAAGGGAGATGAATCCGTGGCGCTCGGTATCTATGCCTCGGTGCTCTTTGCACTCGGGCTGGTGGGAGGTCTTGGCAATCTTGCCGACCCGGCCACGGACACGGTCGGTCGTTCGATCGAAGAGCGCAACCTTCCGGAGCGCGTCCGTCTTGCCGGAACCCGTCCGAAAAAGGCACATCCCAAAGCCAGCACGGGAGGCAGCGATGACTGACCGGCTGGCCTACATCTATGCTGACCTTGACCGGAAACCGCATCTTGTCGGCCGCCTCTACGCCCATAACAACAAGGCAAAGGAGACAGCGTCGTTTGAATACGAAGCGGGGTGGCTGGCGAACCCTCTGCGCTATTCGCTCGAACCCGCGCTGAACCTTGGCGCGGGTCATTTCTACACGCCCAGGAGCCTGTTTGGGTCTCTTGGTGATTCCGCCCCTGACCGCTGGGGCCGGACGCTGATGAAGCGTGCTGAAGCCCGCCGGGCGGAGAGCGAAAAGACCAAAGCTCGTGCGCTTTACGAGTTTGATTACCTTCTTCTCGTCCATGACGAGACCCGGCAAGGCGCACTACGCTTTTCGGAGGAGCCTGGCGGAAAATTCCTTGCCCATGACAGCGATCCAGTACCGCCGCTCATCAATCTTCCGAAGCTGCTTTCCGCCACAGATGCGCTTCTCGACGACGCGGAGACGGCTGCTGAGCTTAAGCTGCTGCTGGCCCCCGGCTCTTCGCTCGGCGGCGCGCGCCCCAAGGCATCCGTACGCGAAAAGGATGGTCAACTGGCCATCGCCAAGTTCCCCAAGAAGGACGACGAGTACGCCGCCGTCGAATGGGAGTTCGTGGCGCTGGAACTGGCGAGGCAAGCCGGATTGGATGTCCCGGACTTCCGGCTGGAAACGATCGCCGGGCGCGCTGTAATCATTTTGAGGCGCTTTGATCGCGAAGGCGCAGCGCGTAGGCCCTTCCTGTCTGCTATGAGCATGATCGGCGCGGGCGACAACGAGGCTCACAGCTATCTCGAACTCATGGACGCCCTGCGCCAATATGGCGCGTCGCCCCACATTGACGGGGTTGAGCTGTGGCGACGCATCGTGTTCAGCATTCTGATTTCGAACACCGACGATCACCTCCGCAACCATGGCTTTCTTCATGAGGGCCAGAAGGGCTGGCGTCTTTCCCCCGTCTATGACGTGAACCCGGTGCCCGTCGAAGTGAAGGAGCGCGTTCTCACCACCGCCATCAGCGAGGAGGATGGCACCGCCTCACTCGATCTGGCCTTCACGGTCGCAGGGAACTTTGGCCTGAAAAGGAGGGATGCGGTAGCTGTGGCGGCCGAGGTGGGGGCAGCCGTAGCCAACTGGCGTGATATCGCCGCGCGGGCTGGGCTCAAGAAAAACGAGATCGATCGGATGGCGTCCGCATTCGAGCACGAAGACTTAAACAACGCGCGGGCTTGAGCTGCAAGAAGACCCAATCGGTGAGGCGCTCCTCATCAAGGCAGTTGTCTCCGACACCTCGGCGGTGATCGCCATGTCCGACCAAGTCGAGCGGGCGATGGGGGGCGTCGACGTCGCCGTCAACTGTGAAGGTGTCCTCAAGCTTGCCCGCCTTGCCGATTTTGACGACCAAATCTTCGACCAGACGATCGCCGTCAATCTCAAGGGAACGTTCAACGTATCGCGGGAGGCAAGGAAAAAGGGCACCAGCCTTGCGCCGTGTCGCGTCGCCATACCCGAAGCTGCGTTGATCACCGTACCACCATGACCCGAGCGCCGGTGTGGTAAATGTCGCCTGCTCGCGCTATGGACGTCACGTTCGTTGTCGCGAGCCTGAGCGGAGAATATTGGAACATGGCTGTCGTACTGACCACGCTGCCGAGCCTGGAATTTCACTTCGACTTCATCTCGCCCTTCGGCTACTTCGCCAGTTTGCGTATCGACGAAATCGCGGCTCGGCACGCGCGCGAAGTCGAATGGCAATCGATGCTGGTCGGCATCAGCGTGCTGAAGGTGATGGGGCTGAAGCCAATTCCCGAAACGCCGCTCAAGGGCGATTATGCGCGACGCGACGCCGAGCGCTACTGCCGCCGCCACGGGATCAAGCTGGCGCGCGAATTCGGCGCAAAGCCTTCCAACCCTCTGGCCGCCGGCCGATCCTTTCACTGGGCCAGACAGTACAGTGCTGAGCGCGCCAAGCCGCTGGCCCAAGCGCTCCTCGCCGCCTACTGGACGCAGGGACGGGATATAGGCGATCTGGAAACGGTGCTGGATATCGCGGCAGAATCGGGAATCGACCGATCTGCTCTGGCCGACGCCCACGCCCGCGGCGAGGCCTCGGACCTTCTAAAGGCCGCCGTCGACCGGTCCCTCGGCAAGGGCGTATTCGGCTCGCCCTTCTTCATCGTCGACAGTGAGCCTTTCTTCGGCGTCGAGAAGATGGAGTTGATGGAGGAGTGGCTGGCGACCGGCGGCTGGTAAGGCGGCGCCCTTACGGCACCACGAAGTCGAAGGGAAAGGAGAGCCGCGACATGTGCTCGCTGACGATGCGGCGGCTGCGCGCCTCGTCGTCGGACGCAAGCGCGATCTCCACCCGGCGCTGGCCCAGTTCCTCGTGACAGGCAACGCCGATCAGACTTCCACCGGGAAGGAGCTCTCCCAACTGCTGCTTCAGTGCATGCTCGACCGCCAGGCGCCGCAGGGCCGGCTTGAACACCTTCCCCGTTGTCGTCAGAGGAATGTCGTCCAGCACATAGAGATGCTTGGGCACGGCTGCCGGTTCGGGAATGTGTCCGCGCACGTTTTCGAGAACCTTCCAGGGATCGCCGGTGCTCGACGCCTTGAGCTTGAGGAAGGCGACCGGCAGCTCTCCCGCATACGGATCGGGCTGGCCGACCGCTGCACACAGCTCGACGTCGGGGTGGCGCATCAATGCTTCCTCGATCACCAGCGGATCGATGTTGTGGCCGCCACGGATAATAACGTCCTTCGACCGTCCCAGCACGACCACTTGGCCATCCGGATCGATCCGGCCCGTATCCCCGGTGGCGAGCCAGCCTTCCGCCAGCAACGCTGGCGCCGACAATCGCTCGTCACTGTATCCGGGGCTGACACTGACGCCGCGGATCGCCAATAGCCCGTGCGTCCCGCGCTCCAACGGGCGACCTGGATCGGGACGGCCCTCGCTGTCGGGCGCAAAGACAGCGACCTCGGTGAAGGGAAGCCGCCAGCCGGAGGATCCTTGGCGCCGTTCGGCATGTCTCGGCACGGCAGAGATCATGCCGGCCGCCTCGGTCATGCCGTAGATACTGCGCACAGGAATGGCAAAGCGCGTCTCGAAGGCGGAGGCAAGCCCCGCGGGCATCGGCGAGCCACCGCCAAACAGTGCCTTGACGCCCGATATGTCGACACCTTCGGCCGGCCTGCCGAGCAGCGTGGAGACGAAAGTTGGACCGCCCGAGAGCAGCGTCACGCCATGACGTTCGACGATTTGCCAGTAGTCACGCACGAAGGTCTTGCTGCGCATTCCGAGCTTGGAAGGGATCAATGTGGCGGCGCCGGCGGCGATGGCGCTGCCTGCAAGCACGAAGGCGCCGGCGACATGAAACAGGGGAAAGCCGTTCACAACGACATCATCCGGTCCGATGTCGTAAAACATGCCGCCAAACCACGACACATGAACCTCGTTGGCATGGGCGTGCCGGACCAGCTTGGGCAGTCCGGTCGTCCCGCCCGTGTGAAAGAACGCGGCAATGTCGTCGGGCCCTATGCCGGGCTCAAATGCCAGTTCGGAAGGCTGGTCGGCGATTGACTCGACGTAATCGGCTATTCCGGAATCGGCCGGCGCGCCGACGGCGATGAGATGCTTCAGGGTCGTGGACCGGTTGCGGATCTCGAGGACCTTGCTCCAGATGTCTATTTCGGGATCAGGGCCGAGCGCGACGAGCACCTTGGCGCCCGAATGGTCGATGAGGTCGACGGCGTGCTCGACCGACAGCATGTAGTTGATAGGACAGACGCGGCCAGCCGCCTGGGCCCCGAAAAACGCGGTCATGGTCTCTGGCATGGTCGGCAGCAGCAGCGCGACCGTATCTTGCCTCCCGACCCCCAGGCTGCGGAAGAGGTTGGCGGCACGGTTCACTGATGCCAGCAGCGTCTCGAAATCCATGACGTCGGGCCTGTCGCTTGCGGCACCGGTCGGCAGGTAGATGAGCGCAGGGCGGCTGCTATGAAGGCGGGCGGCGCGGCGCAGCAAATCATGCGTCGAACGAACGGGAACCACCGCTTCAAGGCTCAGCGCTTCAAGTTCCTCGACATCGGCCAGTGTTCGGATCGCGCGCCTGTGCCCGTCGGCCGGGGCGGCGGGAGTTGATCGGCTGTCGGGCATGGGCGCATTCATGTAGGGCTAACGGGCCGGTTTCAAATTTTTACGCCAGCATATTCCCCGGCCCTGCCTTGACTAGGCAGGCAAGCCGAACCCAAAGTTCCGCTCATGGAACACCCGACAGGTTCAGACCAGGATCACAGCGCATGCCGCGACGTTTCGACCTCAATGCGCTGATCCTGTTTCACGATGTCGTCCAGGCCCGCAGCATCAACAAGGCGGCGCTTGTGCTCGACATGCCCAAATCGACCATCAGCCGCCGGCTTCGCCTGCTTGAAGAGCAGCTCGGAACCACGTTGCTGAAGCGGGGATCGCGGGCGCTCGGGCTGACCGAGAGCGGCCAGGCGCTCTATCGGCGCTGCGAGCACATCATCGCCGAACTGGAACAAGCCAATCTTCAGGCCGCCGAGGTGCAGGACGAGATGGCGGGGGTGTTGCGCGTTAGCATGCCGGTCTTCTTTATCGGCTGGGTCAGCGAGGCCATTGCCGCATTTGCCAAGCGACATCCCGCGCTGAGACTGGAGATCGAGGCGCATAACCGCCAGGTCGACGTTGCCGAGGAACCCTTCGACGTCGTCATCCATTTCGGCAATCCGCCGGAGACCTACCACCCGTCGCGAAAGCTGGCGGAACTGCCACGCAGCTTCTATGCGACGCCGGCCTATCTTGCTGAGCGCGGCACACCGCTCACCTATCGGGAACTCGCTGACCACGACCTGATCCAGCACCAGTATCAGGTGCGCGACAAGGTCTTCCCATTCATCGAGCGTGCCGACGGCACCTTTACGCCGCCGACAGCACGCGCCGTGGCCAACCATGCGGTACTGGTGCGTGAACTGGTGCTCGGTGATCTCGGCATCGGCCTGATGCCCGACATCATGTGCAGGCAGGACGTGGCTGAAGGGCAATTGGTGCGAATTCCGCTGGACTGGCAAAGCCCGCCACTCTCGGCGTCGGCAACCTATCTGGCGCGACGCTACGCACCGGCCAAGATGCGGGCGTTCCTCGACTCCATCGCAACCTATCTCCAGAGCCACGCCTGAGGCTCCTCTGTTCCATCAGTCGAACACGCTGTTCATGACGGTTCCCCTACCGCCTAGCAGCGCCCGGCAGTAATGTCGGGCTGTCTGCGCCATCAATTTTTAGCGCAGACGGAACAAAAATGGCCCACGGAGGACATCAAACGATGTGTCGGGCCAAAGGAGGAAACATGAAATCGGCAGCTTTCTTGCTGGCAGGCTTGCTCATGGCGGCTCCCACGCAGGCACTTGCGCAAACGGTCACCGTCGGCACCGCCACCCCTGGTTCGCTCTTCCATTCGGCCGGCACGGCAGTGGCGAGCGTTGTCAATGAAAAGGCCGGCATGCGCGCAATGCTGCAGCCCTTCGCCAGCGCCAATGTCTATATACCCGCCGTCAACGAAGGCGACATCGACCTTGGGGTCGGCACCGCGCATGAAATCGGCGCTGCGCTTGTCGGTGCGGAGCACTTCGAAGGACGTCCCCAGGAGGGTCTTCGTGCGGTTGGAACGATGTTCCCGCTGCGTTTCGGCATCTTCGTGCGGGCCGATTCCGATATTGAAACGCTTGCCGATTTGCGCGGCCGGACGCTGCCTGGCGGCTACAGTAGCCAGCAAATCGCGGCGACTATGATGGACGCGATCTATACCTCGGCCGGCCTGACTGTGGACGACGTCGAGACCGTCACCGTAGCCAACACCGTGGCCGGCGCCGACGATTTCGCAACGGGCCGTGTCGATGCTTTCTTTTTCGCCCTCGGAGCAGCCAAGGTCAGCGAAGTTGATGCGGCGGTGGGCGGCTTGCGCGTCCTACCCTTCAAGAACACTGAAGAAGAACTCGAAGCAGTACGCCAGTTCCTGCCGCAGGCCTATTTCCGCGAGGAACAGCCGGGTCCTGCCAATCCCGGCATCGAAGAACCGATGATGGCGCTCGCCATCGACGCGGTCGCCTTCGCAAGCGCCTCGACTAGCGACGACGTGATCTACGCCGTCACCAAGGCGTTGCATGAGAACAAGGACGCATTGGTCGCCAGTTTCCCCGCCTTCCGGGGTTTTGAACCCGACTCCATGGCACGGCCGCTCGATCCCATCGAATACCATCCCGGCGCCCTTCGGTATTTCGAGGAAATCGGCATCGCCGACGACGAATAGTCCCAAGCCACACGCAGACGAGCGCCGACCATGTCCGACAACGCCTCCTCGATGGAAGACAGCTCGCATCCGTACACTGCAGGCGCGGTAGGCCGGTTGAAGATCGCGCTCGCTTCGGCAATCACAATCGCCGCCCTCATGTGGGGCGGCGATCTCTTTCGTCGCGTGGGGATCGACATCCTAACGCAGCAATTCGTCGCCGCGATGCTGGCGGTCAGCCTGGCATTGGCCTTCCTTCATCTGCCCGCACGTCGTGATACGCAGCGGAGGCAAGTTCCCTGGTACGACTGGCTGTTCGCGCTGGCCGGTCTGGCTTCGGGGATGTACCTCGCCGTCAACATTCCCAGCCTCGTCGACCTAATCCTCATGCGCCCCCGAGGCGGGGTGATCGCCGGCGGGGCGATGATCCTGCTCAGCGTCGAAGCGCTGCGCCGTTCTAGCGGCTGGTCGCTGCCGATCATCATCATCCTGTTCCTGCTCTACGGGCTCTACGGGCACCTGATGCCCGCACCGCTCGACGGGCGTTCGTCGGACGTGGAGCGGCTGGCCGCCTATCTGGCAATCGACGTGAACGGCATGCTCGGCACGCCGATCATCGTCGCCTGCACGGTCATTGTCGCCTTCCTCCTTTTCGGCAGCCTGCTGATGGCCACCGGAGGCGCGGCCTTTCTGTCGGACCTGTCGCTTGCCCTGATGGGCAGGTTCCGAGGAGGACCCGGCAAGATCGCGGTCCTGGCCTCCCTGCTTTTCGGCTCGATCTCCGGTAGCGCGGTGGCCAACGTGGTGGCGTCGGGTGTCATCACGATCCCATTGATGAAGCGGGCCGGCTATGCGCCCGCACGTGCCGGCGCCATCGAGGCGGTGGCCTCGACCGGCGGGCAGCTGATGCCGCCCGTCATGGGGGCCTCGGCCTTTTTGATCGCCGAGTTCCTTCAGATCCCGTTTTCCGAGGTGCTGCTGGCAGCGCTCGTTCCCGCCATCCTCTACTACCTGGCGCTCTTCATTCAGGTCGATCTCGAAGCCGGAAAGGCGGCCATCGCCGCGATCCCGCTTTCCGAACTTCCGAAGACGCTTTCTGTCCTGAAGGCAGGCTGGCACTTCTTCCTGCCCTTCGCGGTGATGATCTACGCACTGTTCTCGCTGAACTGGCAGCCGCAAATGGCGGTTGTCGCCGCGATCTTCACGCTGATCGTGCTTTCGGCAGTGTTCGGATACAAGGGCAAGCGGCCGTCCCTGAGCGCCATGCTGCAGAGCGTGCACCGGACAGGGCTGAGCGCTGTGGACATCATCGTCATCTGTGCCGGCGCCGGCGTGGTGATCGGCATCTTGTCGATCTCCGGTCTCGGCTTCAGCCTGACGCTGACCCTGGTCCAGATCGGACGCGGCAACCTCTTGCTGCTTCTGGCGATCTCGGCGGTTGTCTGCATCATCCTCGGCATGGGGCTGCCGACCGTGGGCGTTTACGTGCTGCTGGCCGCGCTCGTCGCGCCCGCCATCATCGAGCTCGGGGTGACGCCGATCTCGGCCCATCTTTATGTGATGTATTTCGGGCTATTGTCCTTCGTCACGCCACCGGTCGCCGTCGCCGCCTTTGCGGCTGCTTCGATCGCCAGGGCCGATCCGCTGGCGACGGCCCTGGAATCGATGCGATTTGGCTGGACAGCCTATATCGTGCCGTTCCTCTTCGTGTTCTCGCCAGCCCTGGTCATGCAGGGCGAAGCCGTTGAAATCGCCATGGCGGTCGCAACGGCTGTGTTCGGGGTTTTCCTAGGATCCGTCGGGATCGTCGGCTTCATGACAAGACGTCTGGCTATCCTCCACCGCGTCGCCTTCCTCAGCACAGGCATTATGGCACTGATTCCGGCCGGGGCGTTTTCCGGCGCGGTCTACACGGACATAGCGGGCGTTGGCCTCGGCGTGGTGCTTGTCGCTTGCGAACTGTGGCTGGGCATAAACCGCGGCGCGCCGAGCAATCGCCCCCTTGGTCGTCCGAGCACGCCGCATGAGGGCTGAAAACGTCAAACCTCTCGCTTCGTACCGAAGGGTGACGGCTCTCGGACGTGCGCCTGTCCGGAGGAGCGGAGCTGCTTGCCGGGCTTTGCCGGACGGCCGGCTGGTTGCGCCGGAAATCGCATCGGAGTGAGAGGGAGCCAACTGCCAATACAAGGGCTGCAGGCTTACCGGATCTGTCCAGACCTAGTCGAGCGCGTCCAGGATCTTTCGTTTTCGCGTACCATCACTGGATGATGAAGGGACCCATGAGCTCCTTGCATGCCGCTTTACTCGGAGAGGAGGCTTTCCACGTCGCTCTAGGCCGATAGAATACAGCCTCTGAATCGCCGGCTCGGTGTCTAGCACGTCCTCATCCTGCGATGATTCCACATAGGCCGAACCGGATGGCCCGGTCAGGGTGATGAGCTCGACGCGCCCGATGCCGAGCACCAGCCTGGACAGCGCGTGACCGGCCTCGTGAACGGCCATGCGGCGGCGCATGGGTTCAGGCCGTTTCGGTCTTGCGCCTGCCAGCAGGCGATCGAGATCGGCGTGGGTTATCGGTCGCCCCTGCCTGCGCGCACGTTGGCGCGCTGCTACCGTCCCGGATAAGCAAGCCGGCGATGCATATTGGGTGCATGGCGATCATCCAACCACGGATGGCCCCATTGTTGATCTTCGCTTTCATGCCAGGAAGAGCCGCCGCTAGCTTGCGCCGTGAGACGAGCACGCTTTCAATGGCAACACGATCGCCCGAATTCGTACGATCCTTGGCGGATTTTGCTCGCAAGACGGTAGTCATTGGTTCCGTCCTTCTCCCGAATGGTCTAGATGACTGACTACAGCGTGTTTTCGCATGGTGGCATCGGGCGGAGGTGAGTGCTTGCA
Source organism: Mesorhizobium sp. CAU 1741 (assembly GCF_039839275.1). Lineage (NCBI taxonomy): Bacteria > Pseudomonadati > Pseudomonadota > Alphaproteobacteria > Hyphomicrobiales > Phyllobacteriaceae > Mesorhizobium > Mesorhizobium sp. CAU 1741. The sequence goes on from NZ_JBDOQP010000004.1 coordinate 432,470, forward strand.
GCGAGCCGGTGGAACGACCATCAAGAAGATTGCCGACGAATTGGGTGTTCATCCTTCGACCGTTTCGCGTGCGCTTAACCCGTCGACGCGCGGACTGATCGGTAAGGAGACGAGCGAACGCATCGAACGTGCCGCCAAGAAGCTCGGCTATTATCCCAATGCCGCGGCCGCAAGTCTACGGACCGGCCGTTCGAAACTGATCGGCGTCTTTCTCCCCGACATCAGCAATCCGGTGTTTTCGCCGATTCTCAGCGGCATTGCGGAGGTGACTTCGGATAGCGGCTTCGCCACGATCGTCGCCGATGTCGGCACCGAATCCCGCAGCCAGACCGAAATGATGTTCGAACTCGTCGCGCGTCGGGTCGAGGGGCTGATCCTGGCGACCGTAAGCCGCAACGATGATCTGGTACAGCAATGCATGAACGAAGGGCTGCCGGTCGTCCTCGTGAACCGCGCCGAGAGCCTGATGCGCGTATCCTCCGTGACGTCGGACGACGTGCACGGCATGCGGCTGGCTATTCAGCATCTCCATTCCCTGGGACACCGACGCATCGGCCATCTGGCCGGGCCGCAACACCTGTCCACGGGCTTTCTTCGCAGCAATGGTTTTAAAGACGCCGTTGCGGCGCTTGAGATGGACCCGGCCGATACACCGATCGTGGAAAGCAACGCGTATACCCGCCCTGCTGGCGCAGCCGCCATGCATGCATTGCGCGCGCTGAAGCCGGACCTGACGGCCGTGGTCGCCTCGAATGATCTCGTGGCGCTCGGTGCCTATGATGCGTTGCAGGCCGCTGGCCTCAGCGTACCCGACGATATTTCCGTCGTCGGCCACAACGACATGCCGCTGGTCGACATGGTGCACCCTCCGCTGACCACTATCCGCATCAGCCACCGTGAACTCGGCCGCGAAGCGGCCCGACTGTTGATGAGCGAGATCAACCACGACGGCGGTGCGCGGCGCAGTATCGTGCTGGCGCCTGAACTCGTTGTACGGGGGTCTACGCGCAAGGCGTAGCCCCGCGACGTCAATCCGATCAGGCCGCGGTCCTGCCCGGAAACCTTGGAATGGCATCCAGCAATGCGCGCGTATAGTCGCTGCGGGGGCGTTCGAAGATATCCTCGGTGAGACCGATGTCGGTAAACCGGCCATGCTGGAGCACGCCGACCTGATGGCACAGGTTCCGCACTACGCCCAGATCATGCGAGATGAAGACATAGCTTAGACCTCGCTCTTCCTGCAGGCGCCGCAGTAGCGCAATCACTTGGGCTTGTGTCGAAACATCCAGCGCGCTCACCGCCTCGTCGCAGATCACGAGGCGCGGATCGCAGGCCAGTGCACGCGCGATGGCGACCCGCTGTTGCTGGCCACCGGAAAGCTCGTCGGGATAACGGTCGCCGAGATGGCGTGCCAGGCCGACATCGTCGAACAGCCGGTCGACGCGCTCGTCCAGCTCGCGGCCTTGCAGCCCGAGATGAAAGTGCACGGCCTCTGCCACGGTGTCGCGCGCCAACATGCGGGCGTTGAGCGAAAGGCGCGGGCTCTGGAAAACCACCTGCACAGCACGCCGATAGGCCAACGGGGTCGTTCCCTCCGGCCAATCGGTGACAGTCTCACCATCAAACCCAATAGTACCGCCGAGCACGGGGATCTGGCGCAAGATAGCTTTCCCGATCGTACTCTTGCCCGATCCGGATTCCCCCACCAATCCGAAGGTCTCGCCGCGCTTGACTGAGAACGAGACGCCGTGGACGACCTGGCCGTATCGCGGTGTGCCCCAGATGGAGCGGCCCTTCTCGTAACGGATGGTGAGGTCTTCGACCCTGAGGATGACGTCATCGTTGGGCGCGTTCATCGTGCCGTCCCCATCGGGCCGTCCAGCATCTCGCGGGCGTGCAGAAGCTGGCGCGTATACGCGTGCTTCGGATCCGCAAACAGTGCGGAAGTCGTACCTTCCTCGACGAGTTCGCCGAGTTTCATCACGCCGACGCGGTCACAGAGTTGGGCGACGACTGCCAGATCGTGGGTGATGAAAAGAATCGACATTCCCAGCGTCTCGCGCAGCCGCAGCATCAGATCGAGTACCTGCTTCTGCACCGTTACGTCGAGCGCGGTCGTGGGTTCGTCGGCGATCAGCAACTTCGGCCTGCATATCAATGCTGCCGCGATCATGGCACGCTGGGCCATGCCGCCTGAGAACTGGTGCGGATAATCGTTCAGCCGGTTGCGCGCGTCGATGACGCCAACGAGGTCGAGCAGCTCGGCAGCGCGCTCCAGCGCCTGCTTGCGTGAAATCCCTTCATGGCGCACCAGCCCCTCGATCATCTGGTCGCCGATCTTGTGAACCGGCGAAAGCGCCATCATCGGGTCCTGGAACACCGTTCCGATGTCCCGGCCGCGAATGGCCCGCATCTGGCGCTCGGGCAGGCCGACCAATTCCTTCCCATCGAGGAGAATGGAACCACTGCTGACGCGCCCTGGTCTTGGAGCCTGGCCGAGTATGGCGGCAGTGGTCATCGACTTGCCGGAACCAGACTCACCGACCAGGCCATAGATTTCCCCGGGGGCGATGGCGAAGGAAACGTCACTGACAACCTTCTGGTAAGCGCCGCCATGCGAGGGAAACTCGACACTGACATGCGACAGGCGCAGCACACTGTTGGACTGCGCTTCCGCGGCGGCGGGGCTGTCGGCGACCACGGGTTCGGCCGCAACCGGCTCCGGCTTCTTGCGACGGCTGATAACGAGGTCACTGTTGAACGCATCGCGAAAGCCGTCGCCGAGCAGATTGAAGGCGAGCACGGTGATGGTGATAGCGGCGCCCGGCACCAGTGACAGAAGCGGCTGCTGGATCTGGAAGCGGCGGGCGTCGTCAAGCATTGCGCCCCAGCTCGGGCTGCCGGTGGCGACGCCAAGACCGAGGAAGCTCAGCATCGCTTCCAGCAAGATCGCCACGCCGGCGAGGATCGACGTTTGCACCGCGATCGGGCCGATGGCGTTGGGCAGGATGTGGCGGAACAGGATGCGCGGCACCGAATAGCCCTGGATTTCCGCCGCCTGGACATAAGCCTTTGGGCGTTCAGCCAAGACCACGGCCCGGGTGAGCCGCAGATAGGACATCGCGAAACCAAGGCTGACGGCGAGCATCGCGTTGGTCAGGCCGCGACCGAAGATGGCGATGAAGGTGAAAGCGAAGAGCAGCATCGGGATCGCCTGCTCAACCTCGACGAGGCGCATGACGATGCGGTCCCACCAGCCGCCGCGATAGGCGACGAAGAGCCCGATCGGTACGCCGACGAGCAGCGCCGGACCGACCGCCATCGCCACTGCGTGGAGCGCGACGCGACCGCCCCACATCGCACGTGAAAGAAGATCGCGGCCGAGGTCGTCGGTGCCCAGCCAGTTGTTGGAAGAGAAGCCTTGCAGTCGGCGCATGACGCTCGACGCGTTGGGATCGTGCGGTGCCAGATAGCTGGCGAACAGCGCCACGATGACGAGTAGGATCACCCAGCATAGCGCGAACACCGTCGATGGCTGCGAGAGCAGCCGTGCGAGGAAGCCGGGCCGGCGGTCGCTCGTCTGCGTAAGTGCAGCCTCGAGCGGCGCCTCCAGCGCGTTGGCTGCTTGGTCGCTCATGTCAGAACATCTCCGTCATGGATGCCGCAGTCCAAATCATTCCGGCCGCACCTTGGGATCGAGAAGCCCGTAACCGATGTCGACGATCAGGTTGACCGCGATGATGAAGACAGCGACGACGACCACCACGGCCTGAAGGACCGGCGTGTCGCCGCGATTGATTGAATCGAGGATCAGCGAGCCAAGGCCGGGTACCGAAAACACCTTCTCGATAACGAAGGAGCCGCTGAGCATCAGCGCGGTAAGCATGCCGATGATGGCGAGCACCGGCATCATCGCGTTCTTCAGGCAGTAGCGCATCACGAGCCGGCCGCGTGGGCAACCGCGCGCCGTCAGGGCTCGGGCGTATTGCGAGTCGAGCTGGGCGAGCATCGACGAGCGGGTGTGCCGGGCGATGTTGGCGGTGGCGCCCAGTCCAAGTGCAAGGCACGGCAGGATGAAGCCCCTGATCCACGGCCAGATGCCTGCGGAAGGTGGCGTGTAGCCGGCCGCTGGCAGCCATCGCATCTGCACTGCGAAGAACAGCACCAGCAGCAGCGCCAGCCAGAAGCCGGGCATGGCAAGCAGCACCGAAACGATGCCGGTGAGCGCGCGGTCGATGAACGAGTTGCGGTTGAGGGCGGCGATCACGCCGGTCGGCACGCCGAGGAGCACCGCGATGAAGATGCCGCCGAGCGCCAACGTCAACGTGATTGGCATCCGGTGAGCGATCTCAGCCGACACTTCCAGCCCGGTGACGTAGGAACGGCCGAAATCGCCGCGAAGCGCGTTACCCACCCATTCGAAAAACAGTACGGGTGCGGGGCGGTCCAATCCCATCTCAGCGGTGAGCCGGGCGACCGCTTCAGGCGTGGCGCCATCTCCCAGGATGGCCGCCGGCGCCTGTACAGGAACGAAACGGAAGAGAATGAACGCGACCAGCGCGACGAGGACGATAACTGGGATCGCGGCGACTGTTCTAGCGAATGTCAGTTTCCACATCCCGGCCTCACCCAATCGTCTCGACAGAAAGCGCCATTGTGCACACCGATAGGCGAGGGGCGGCGAAGCGCCACCCCCGGAAGCCTCATTCGGCCATCTTCACGTCCTTGTAACGCAGAGCCGATGGCTCCCACGTCGTCGTGGCGATCTCGGCAATCGTCTCGCTGTTATAGTGAACCACGCCTGCCGTATCAAAATACCCACAATCGAGCGCTTCGTCATGGATGATCTGCGTCATCTCCTGAAGCAGGGCCGGCTGCTCTTCCTCAGGCGCTTCCAGGGCGAGTTGGTACAACTCTTCCAGACGGGCGGGCGGCTCCACCTTGAATGTATTCGCCGGACCGTCTGCGGCGAAGCGGAACGGATAGTAGTTGAACATCCCACCATTCTCAGGCGTCATCGTGTTGACGATGAAGGGGTATCGCCCGGTGTAGAAGCTCTGGAAGTATTCAGGCGTAGGCATCATGACGATCTCGGCGTCGACGCCGATCATGCCGAAGCTCTCCTTGGTCAGTTCCGAGATGATGCGCATGAAGTCGGGGCTCGGGAACTGCAGCGACAGGTCTGTCACTCCGGCTTCCGCCAACAGGGCCTTGGCACCCTCGATGTCGTATTCATAGGCCTTCAAGCCGGGCACGTGCGCCGGGTCCGCCTCGTCGAAACGCTGGGCCGGAAACTTCAAGAGGCCTTCGTAGCGCGCGGCGTTGATATGCTCCAGCGGCATTGCCATGCAAAGCGCCTTGCGGACGCGGACGTCGCCAAGCGCGCCGGCGCGGTCGAACATCAGCAGGTGATAGCGCAGCGTGCTCCAGACGTGGTTGGAGAAGCCCTGCGACTCCGCCGTCGGCATCTGCGTCGGGTCACCGTCCACGGCGTCGACCTGACCGGCGAGCAGCGCGTTGTAGCGCGAAGCGGAGTCCGGCAAGTAGGAGAGCTCGACGCGCTCCGGACCAACGGATTCCGGATCATAGTAATCGGCGAAATAGTCGAAGACATAGGTCGAGCCGGAGACGGTCTGCGACTGGTTGAAGACATAGGGGCCAGTGCCGACGGGCTCGCGCTCCCAGATGCCGTCGGCCAGCGCCTTCGGGCTGATCATGTTCAGGCCGCGCTGCGTCAGGGTGAAGGGCAGCGACGGGCTCGGGCGCAGCAGGTCGAAGCGCACGGTGTGGTCGTCGACTTTGACGACCTTGTCGATACCGCCGATGGCCTCCCGCCAGCGGTTGGACGCCGCCTGCACGTTTTCGATGTTGGCGATCACGGCGTCGGCGTTGAACGGCGTGCCGTCATGAAAGACGACGTCGTCGCGCAGCTTGAAGGTGATGTCGGTCGGCGTGACGGTCCATTCGGTGGCAAGCGCAGGCTCGATCGTTGTCCCATCCGGCGCCATGCGCATCAGGCCTTCATAGACGAGCTGCGTGTAAGTGGTGTTCGGGGGAAGCTGGGGATTCCAGCCTTGCGGCTCGAAGCCGATGCCCCAGCGCAGGGTCCCGTTGGGCTCCGCCTGGGCAGCGGTGCCGAAGCACGCGATGGCGATGCAGCTTGCCGCCACGGTATATTTGGCGCAATCGATTGCTTGCTTTAGCATTTGGCTCTTTCTCCTTCAGAGCAGCGAAAAATCCTCCATTGGCCCGAGGATTCGCCGATTTCGTGTTCCCGAGATGCAGTCGTATTTATTGTTGTTTCCTAAATTCGTAAGTCATCATGCGAACGATTGCAAGCCTGTCGCAAAGGCGCTGGAAGCGTTGCCGCGCCGGCGATTTCGCACCTTTCCGGTCATGTCTTTTCCTTCGCGAGAGGCATGCACAGGACGATGAGCGCCGGGCGTTTGCCGCGGTTTTCCAGCACGCGCGCTTCGCCAGGCGCGATGCGGCAGCTGTCGAGCTTGCACAGCACGGCTTCCTCGTCTCCGGTGCCTACGACCACCTCGCCTTCGACCACCAGATAGAGCTTTTCATACGGTGATGCCGAGAGCGACGTATGGCCACCTGGAGCGATCTCTGAAAGGCCCATCCAGAGCGTGTCGGACAGACCCGCCTCCATGCCCTGCAGTCGCAGACAGCGCATGTCGAAATGCTCAGGCGGGTGGTATTGTGGCGCGGCTTCGATCGGCGTCACGTTCATTGCGCGCTCTCCGGCATGATGAACACGCGGTCGCGGCTGGAGGACATCACGGCGCTGTATGCGTCGGCGATGCGCTCCAGCGGAAACTGGGCCGCCGGTGTCACGGGGAAAGTCTTCAACGCACCGCTTTCGAAGCCCGACAGAAGCTCTCGAAGCACGTTTCCGGTCTCCGCGCAGGACAAAGCCAGCGTGTCGATGCCGTAATAGCTATGGCGGCCGCGATAGAACTCGAAGATGTTGAAGTCGACGATCGGGTTGATCGCAGCAATCAGGATCTGCCGGCCGAGTTTGGCGAGGCTCTTGTGCGCGGCGGCGAAATAGGGGTCGCCGACGGTGTTGAAGACTATAGTGGCGCCCTGCCCGTCGGTAAGCGCCATAACGCGTTCGGCCACGTCTTCGCTGCTGGCGTCGACGATCTCGAGCCGCGCACTGGCGTGGCCTGCATAGGTTTCCGATCTGCGCACCACGCCAATCACGCGCGCGCCGCGCCATGTTGCTATCTGTGCTGCAGCCTGCCCCACCTTGCCGTTGACGCCCATGATGACAACGACGTCGCCTTCGCCAGGAAGACCGGCGCGGCGAAAGCCCTCGATGGCGGTGACGAATGGCACGCCGATGCCGGCGGCCTCGGCAAAGCTTAGGCTCGCCGGCTTCGCGACCAGCCCATCGCGCGGCACGACCATATGCGTGCCGTGACTGCCGTCTCGGCGGATGCCGAGGTCGCCGGACGAGCCGAACACCTCCGTGCCAATCAGCTCGGACGGGCCGGCGACAACGGTGCCGGCGAAGTCGCGGCCCGGTGTGCGCGGAAACACGGCATAGGGCATGAGCCCCGTCGCCGCCTTTACGTCCGACGGATTGACGGCGGCCGCATGAATTCGAACCACGACCTCGTCGCCGCTCTTCAGCACAAGCGGACCGGTTTCTACCGACGGGGCCAGAGAATGGATGTCGGCCGCCTTTGCGAGGAGACGCGCGCGCGTGGCCGGGGTTTCGAAAGGGACGGCCGCGGAGGCTGCGAGGTTCAAGACAAGGCTCCCGAATGAACTGAAGAAATGATGTGCGTCATGACTGGACCATTTGCGGCAGTGACAGCAGGGCGCGTGCCTCTGCGGTGCTTGCGAGTGTGCCGCCGAGGTCTTCGATGATGCGCCGCGCCTTGGTCACAAGCGCAGCATTGGACGGCGCCAGCTCGCCGCGCGATAGATAGACGCCGTCCTCGAGCCCCACACGGGCGTGCCCGCCGGCCAGGAAGGATTGCGCCACCATCGGGAACGCGGCGCGGCCGATGCCGATCGCCGTGAAGCGCGCGCCTGCCGGCAGCATGTTGCGAGCATAGAGGACCGTTTCCGGCGATGGCTGGAAGCCGTATTTCACGCCCAGCACGAAGGAACACAGCACCGGGCCGGCAAGCGTGCCGTCGGACAGCAGGTCTTTCATGAAGGCGATGTCGCCGCTGTCGAACAGCTCGATCTCCGGCATCACGCCGGCGTCGCGGATCACCTTCGCCATGCGGCGCACGTTTCGCGGGGTGTTGATGACCACCTCGCCGCCGGAGTTCATCGTGTTGAGGTCGAGCGTGGCGATCTCGGGCTTGAGCGCCGCGATGTGGCCGACGCGCTTTTCCGGCGCCATGAGCGTGGTGCCGGGGGCCGCAATCTTCGGGTCTTCATCCGACGGCACGAAACGCCCGCCGGGGCCGGTCGTCAGGTTGAGGATCAGGTCCGGCCGCGCCTTGCGCAATCCCTCAACGACCTGCGCATAGTGGTCCAGTTCCATGGAAGGACGCCCGGTTTCGGGATCGCGGACATGGATGTGAACCACCGCGGCACCAGCCTCAGCGGCCTCCAGCGCGGAGTCGACGATCTGCGCCGGTGTGATCGGCAGATGCGGCGTCTGGTCCGGCTTGGTCAAATTGCCGGTTATGGCGCAGGTCAGGATCACCTTGCCCTTGTGCATGGCGACGCCGCTCACAGCAGCCTCCCGCCGTCGACCACCAGCGTCGTGCCCGTAGCGTAGGTCAAATGCGTGGCGCAGGCGAGGATCGCATCAGCGACATCGTCCGCGGTGGCGACCCGCCTCAGAGGGATAGTCTGACTGATCTTGTCGTTGAAGTTGGCACCACGGCCCGGTACGAAGCCGGTGTCGACCACACCGGGCGAGACGCCCATCACGCGGATCGACGGTGCCAGCGCGCGGGCCAGCGACTTCACCAGCGTCTCGGTGCCGGCCTTGGCAGCGCAATAGGCGATGTTGGAGCCGGCGCCGTTGCTGGCCGCGATCGAGGAGATGAAGACCGCGAGCGCGTCGTCGCTGGCCTTCAGCAGCGGCGCCAGCTCGCGCATGGTGGCGAACTGCCCGCGCCAGTTGACCTCGAACATGTGGTCGATGAAGGCGTCGTCCAAGGCGTCGAGATCAGCGTGCGGGATGGCTTTGGTGAAGCCCGAGGCATGGACGAGGATGTCGACACGGCCAAAACGGCTCTCCAGCGCGCCGCGCAGGGTCTTCAGTGATGCGGTATCGGCGACGTCGGCCTCGAAAGCGGCGTATCCCCTGCCCTCCAGCCCGGCCTTGAGCGCGGCCGCCCCAGGCTCATCGCGCTCGCCACGGCGGAAGGTGACGGCGACGGTCGCGCCGGCCTTCGCCAATTCGGCCGCCGTCGCGGCACCCACACCGCCATTGCCGCCTACCACCAGGGCGATCTTGCCCGCAACGCTACGCATGGCGCACCTACTTTATCGGGGGAACGGGCAGCCGGGCCTCGCCGGGCTGCATGACGAATTCGTAGTCGAGTACGCAGCGCTCGTCGGCGTTGCCCTCGTTCTCGGTCTGGTAGCTGCCGATCAAGGCCGGCGTGACGCCGAACACGGGATCGTCCTCGAGATGCGCATCGTCGCCCGGGAAAACCTGGGTAACGAGCGTCTTGTAGCCTTCGCGATAGACGAGGAAATGCAGGTGCGCCGGACGCAGCGGCTGGCGGCGCTGGGCGCGCAGCATGGCGCCCGTCGGCCCGCCCATCGGCACCGGATAGCCGGCTGGCCGCACGCTGGTGAAATGGAAGCGGCCATCCGCATCTGCGGTGAAGACGCCGCGCAGGTTCATGTCGGCCTGCTGCTCGTCTTGGTTCTCGTAGAGTCCGGCAGGAGACGCCTGCCAGACGTCGACGCGCGCGCCGGGAATGGGATTGCCGGCGTGATCGCGGACGAGCCCACGCATAAGCAGTGGGGTGCCCGGCGTCGGGCTGCGCAGAAGGCTTGCGCCGCTTTCGAGCTCCGGCGCGTTGAGGCGCCAGAACGGGCCGAGCAGTGCAGCCGCCGTCTCGGTCGCGCCGCCGGCGCCGTTGTTCAGCAGGCACACCAGCGTCGAGACGCCGAGCGCGTCGGAGAAGAGTGCGGCCTCGTTGTGGCGGTCGTTGCTCGCCTGCCCGATGCGGTTGAGGAAGCCGAAGGCGAATTCGAGCTCTTCTTCCGAAACGCTCACCTCGCGCACGAAAGCATGAAGATGCCGCACCAGCGCCGACAGGATTTCGCCATGACGCGAGTCCGGCGCCTGGCCGACGGCCTTCAGCACCGCTCCCGTCACATCGCTCTGATCCTGGATAAGCATTTATCCGCCTCGTTGACTGTCTATAGGCTAACAGCAATCGATTGCATGATGTCAACTGGAAACTTCGCTTCTCCCATGCCGCCTCCCCGCCTGGGCCCATTTCCACAGCGTTTCTGGCGGTATTGACGCCACCAAAGTCAGAACCTAATCTGCAATCGATTGCGATCATGGTGCATGGTTTGGTGATCTAAAGGCTGGAGGGCGGCAGTTTCGCCGTCTTGTCGCAGCCGGAGCTGTATGGCATCGGCTGGCGCGGAAAACAGGTGGAGCTGACATCTTGAAGAAGACGCTGATCAAATGTGGCTGGCTGGTCACGCAGGACCCCTCGATCGGGGATTTCACCGGCGGCGAATTGCTGATCGAGGGCGATCGCGTCCTTGCCGCCGGCAAGTCGCTCGACGCCGCCCATGACGAGGTCATCGACGCGTCCGACATGATCGTGATGCCGGGTCTCATAAACGGCCACATTCATGTCTGGCAGTGTGGCCTGCGCGGCATCGGCTCGGAATGGATGGGGCCGGACTACCACGCCAACATCCACGCCAACATCGCCACCAAATACGGCCCGCGTGACAACTACCTCGGCAATCTCGTCGGCGCGCTCACGCAGATCGACAGCGGTGTGACCACGGTCATCGACTTCTGCCACAACCTGAAGTCGCTGGAGATGGCGGAAGCAGCGATCGATGGGCTGGACGAATCCGGCATCCGCGCCGTCTTCGCCCACGGCACCGCCAAGCCGCCGGCAGCACCCGGCGAGACGCCGTTCACCCACGTGCCACACCCGCGCGACCGCATCGAGGCGCTGCGCAAGGGCCGCATGGCGTCGGACGACCAGCGCGTGACGCTGGCGATGGCGATCCTCGGGCCGCACTACGGCACGCAGGAGGTGTTCGAGCAGGACGTTCGGCTCGCCCGCGAATTTGGCCTGATCTCCACCACACATGCGACCAAGCCGAACGACAAGTGCATCTCGCCGCGCGGCTATCTGGCGCTGGCCAAGGCCGGGCTGCTGGGTCCCGACCACAACATCGTCCACGGCAACTATATCGACGACGAGGAGCTGAAGGCGATCGCCGATTGCGGCGCGACCGTTACCGCCACCGTGCTGGTCGAGCTGCACGGCCACGCGCCCGACCCGCTGGTGATGCGCATGCGCGCGCTGGGCTCGATGCCTTCCATCGGCATCGACGTCGAGCCGATCGTCACCGGCGACATGTTCCGCGAGATGCAGGCCGCCCTGTCCCATGCCCGCTGGTCGGCGCACCGCGACAACGCCGCCGAGGGAAAGGCGTCGCTGTCCGTCATGCCGGTGCGCTCGCGCGAGGCGCTGGAATGGGCGACGATCGGCAACGCGCAGGCGATGGGCATCGACAAGAAGGTCGGCCGGCTCTCGCCGGGCATGAAGGCCGACATCACCATGCTGCGCGCCCGCGACCTCAACATCTTCCCAGTCCACGACCCGATCTACACGATCGTCGAGCAGGCCGGCGCAAAGAATGTCGACACCGTCATCGTCGACGGCGTGGTGCGCAAGCGTGCCGGCAAGCTGCTCTTCGACGAAGGGCTGCTGGCCACACGCATGGACGAGATGCGCGCCTCCGCCATGCGGGCGATGGACGAAGCCAATTTCAAGCTCAGCGCCGCCTGAGCGGACGGGAAGGACAAGACGATGAATAAGACACTCATCCGCTGCGGCTGGATCGTCTCGCTCGACGACACGATCGGCGATGTGACTGGCCAAGACATCCTGATCGGCAACGACAAAATCCTTGCCGTGGGCACCGACCTCGGCGAGGCCGACGAGATCGTTGATGCTCGTGACATGATCGCCATTCCCGGCATGGTCGACGCGCATCTACACACCTGGGAAACGGGCCTGAAGGCAATCGGCTGCGACTGGCGCCAGGGCGAGTACCTGCGTGACGTCTTCGCCGGCATGAGCACCTATTTCGAGCCCGACGACAACCACATCGCCACGCTGGCCGGCGCGCTGAGCCGGCTCGATGCGGGCGTCACCACGCTGCTCGACTACTGCCACAACGTGCGCTCGACCGAGCAGGCGGAACGTTCCGTGGACGCGCTGGAGGAATCGGGCATCCGTTCCGTCTTCTGCCTCGGCACCGGCGTCTACCGCGCCGACCAGCAGCCGACCGACGCGGAGTTGCAGCGCATCCATCCGCGCGACCGCGTCGAGCAGATCCGCAAGCGGCTCTCAAATGAAGAGCGCCTCGTGACCATGTCGCTGGCGATCCCCGGCCCGCACTGGGCCGAGGAGCCGTCGATCCGCGCAAATCTCGCCCTTGCCCGCGAGCTCGGCCTTCGCACCTCCTCGCACGCGACGATGCGCAAGCATCAGGAGCTGATGGCGGACGGTTATACGATCCTGATCAAGGAAGGCCTGCTCGGCGCCGAACACAACATCGTGCACGGTAACTACCTGCCTGACGACGAGCTGAAGCTGATGGTCGATGCCGGCATCACCGTAACCTCGTCGGTCCAGACCGAGATCCGCGGCTACGGCCGACCGCCGGCGGTGAGCCGCGTGGTGAATTTCGGTGGCCTGCCATCGCTCGGCGTCGACGTCGAGCCGAAGATCCCCGGCGACATGTTCCGCGAGATGCAGCTCGCGCTGGCCTATGCACTCAATGAGCGTGTACGCGAGGACATCGTCAAGCCGGAAAAGCCGGTCGAGAACAAGCCGATTTTTGCCCGCGACGCCCTGAGATGGGCGACGATCGGCGGCGCGGAAGCACTCGGCCTCGGCCACCGCATCGGCACGCTGACGCCCGGCAAGCAGGCCGACATCGTGCTCCTGCGCGCCAACGACCTAAACATGTTCCCGGTGCGCAACCCGCTGTTCTCGGTGGTCGAGTTCGCCCATGTCGGCAATGTCGACACGGTGATGGTCGACGGCACCTTCCGCAAGCGCAACGGCGCACTGCTCTACGGCGACGACAAGGTACGCGCCGTGCGCACCCGCCTGATGGAATCGTCCGACCGCATCATCCGCGACGCCGGGTACAGCGTTCCTGGTTCAGCCTGAACCGTCGTATCATCGCTAAGAACCTGCGGTGCAGGCAACCATCACGATCAATGTCCGAGCTCGAATTTCCTGTATTTCGTCGACGGGCATTGGCCGTGATGGTTTACGTCAGGCCCCGTTCGATCCGCGCGCTTCATACTGCATCACCGCATCCGGCCGATTTTTCTGCGCAACCAGCCAGAACCGATCTCGGCAAGGAGAACGAGGCCGATGATCACGAGCAGGATCGCGGCGACACGGGTCGATTCCAGCTGCTGGGTCGTTCGCTTCAGATACCAGCCCATTCCGCCGCCACCGAAGAAGCCGACGACAGTAGCTGCGCGGAAGGCAACGTCCCACGTGTAGATGGCAATGCCGGTGAAGGCGACGCGAACCTGTGGAACGACTGCATACTGGAAAACCTGCAACGGGCTCGCCCCGACCGAGCGCAGCGCCTCAACCGGCCCCATGTCGATCGCCTCCGTGCAAAGCCACGATCGTCACCTCAAGCGGCTCCAGTCGGGCACGCCTGAAAGCATCGAGACCAGCGGCATGCATCTGGAGGTCGCAAGAGCGTTGAAGGAGATCAACTCCCTTCTGGCAACGGTCGCCTATCCGATCCTGAAGCGCAGTGGAGACCTGCTGGAAAGCAGGCTTGCGCAGCCGGTCAGCTCATGAACGTCCATTAATCGGAGGCTTGTTACCGCTGTCGATCTCAGTCGCCCATGCGAAATTGCTCGGCGATAGACCAGAATGCCCGCACGAGCTTTCCGCCTGAACGCTCGCGCAGACAGATCAGCGCTTCGTCCATCATCATTTCCGGCGCTTCGATGCGCAACGGAGCCAGCCGGCCATGATGGCCAAACTCGGCCGACGACACGAAGCCGACACCTGCGCCGGACGCGACGATTTCCCTCACCGCCTCGCGACCTTCCGCTTCAATCGTTGGCTTGAGCACCACCCCCTGGCTTTGCGCCATCGCTTCCAGCTTGTGCCGCGTCTTGGAGCCGCGTTCACGCATGATGAGCGGATGCGCAGCAAGTTCCTCCATGGTAACCGACCGACGCCCTGCCAGCGGATACGATCCGGCAACAAACGCAATGATCGGCGTCGAGTTCAGCCGCAGGATTTCGAACTCCCGGCTCTCGGGTATCTCGCCGAGTACACCCAGATCGGCATCGTAGGCGAACAGGCTGGAAATCACGGTTTCGGTATTGCCGGCACGGACGGTGATCTTGATTCCGGGATAGCGCTCCCTGAATCGCCCAAGCACGTGCAGGAGATGGTGCGCCGAATCGACGACGATCCGTAAGGTGCCACTCCGCAGCGCCTTCGATTCCGAAAGCAGATCGAGCGCCTGCTGCTCGGTGTCGAACATGCGATGGGTAATCTCCAGCAGGCTTTGGCCCTGCTGCGTGAGTGTCACTTGCTTCTTCGCCCTGTTGAAGAGCAGGACGTCATATTCGTCTTCGAGCTTGCGCACCTGGTCGGAAATTGCCGGCTGGGTGAGGAACAGTGCTTCTGCTGCACGGGAGAACCCACCGCATATCGCAACGTAGTGAAATGCACGCAACTGAACGTATCGCATTCTCGACCCTTGCCTGAGCGCCGCCGTTCCTATCGATCCAGCTTATTGATGGATACAAAATAACGATTTTGCAAATGGAAACGTCGGGCGCATGGTGCTTCTGGTTTCTGGTGGAGGCAGTCGATGACTGACGATTTTCAGCATAATGTCCCGTTTGAGGCGCCCGCACTCGGCGAGCCGTACCTGCTGACGCCCGGTCCGCTGACGACAGCTTACGCGGTCAAGAAAGCGATGCTTCGGGACTGGGGTTCGTGGGATGGAGATTTCCGCGAGATGACCGCCGAACTAAGGCGGCGTCTTCTTGCGATGATCGAGGACGAGCATGGGCAGTATGATTGCGTCCCCATCCAGGGCTCAGGCTCATTCTGCGTCGAAGCGATGCTGGGTTCATTCGTACCGAGGGATAGCAAGGTCCTGGTGCTCGCCAACGGCGCCTACGGCCTGCGCGCTGCCCAGACGATGGAATATATCGGGCGTGCATTTACCCTCATCGACAAGGGAGACTATCTCCCACCACGCGGGTCGGAAGTCGCCGCCGCGCTGGACGCCGACCCGGCCATCACCCATGTAATCGCAATCCATTGCGAAACCAGTTCGGGCATTCTCAATCCGATTTCCGAAATTTCGGAAGCCGTGTACTCGCGCGGGCGCAAACTGCTTGTCGATTCGATGAGCGCCTTTGGAGCGGTCGCGCTGGAACCCGGCAAGATCAGGTTTGAAGCGATGGTTTCGTCTGCCAACAAGTGTATCGAGGGCGTGCCGGGCTTCGGCTTCGTCATCGCCAAGAAGAGTGAGCTGGAAGCGGCAAAGGGCAACAGCCACTCACTGTCTCTCGATATTCACGCGCAATGGGCCACAATGCAGAAGACGGGCCAATGGCGCTTCACGCCGCCCACCCACGTGGTCGCGGCCTTTCTCGAAGCGCTCAAGATGCACGAGATGGAAGGCGGCGTCGCGGCGCGGGGAGAGCGCTACGCGCGCAACCGCGACGTGATGGTCGGTGGCATGCGCGATCTCGGCTTCGAGACACTGCTCGCCAACCAGTGGCTGTCGCCAATCATCGTCACGTTCTTCTGTCCCGCCGACGAGGCGTTCGTGTTCTCGCGCTTCTACGAACTCATGAAGGACAAGGGCTTCATCATCTATCCCGGCAAGCTGACGGTGGTCGAATCGTTCCGGGTGGGCTGCATCGGCCGTATGGATGAGCATGTCATGCGTCGCGTCGTTGATGCGGCCCGCCAGTCGCTGCATGAGATGGGCGTGACGAGCGCAGCGCCGCCCAGTGCCGCGCTCGACGAGCGGGCCAAGCTGGCGGCCTGAGCCACGAAGCCGAACCATAGACCCGGTCAATCAATCCAATTCAGAATTGCGATTGGGCAAATGTATTGAGATACGCCAAACAGGCGACAGCCAGCCAGTTTCTTGAGGAACGACGATGAACCAGATGTCCCCCGTAACCGTTTCGGCCAATGGGCGAACCTATTCATGGCCGCGCGTGCCGGCGATTGCGATCTGCCTGGACGGCTGCGAGCCGGCCTATCTCGACGAAGCGATCGCCGCTGGCCTGATGCCGGCGCTTGAGCGGATCAGGACGAAAGGCACGGTCCGCACCGCGCATTCGGTGATCCCGTCCTTCACCAATCCCAACAACCTTTCGATCGCGACAGGGCGCGCCCCTTCGGTCCACGGCATCTGCGGCAATTACCTCTACAACCCGGATACGGGCGAAGAGGTGATGATGAACGACCCGAAATTCCTTCGCGCTCCGACCATCTTCAAGACTTTTTACGATGCAGGCGCGCGCGTCGCCGTGGTAACGGCCAAGGACAAGCTGCGCTCGCTGCTGGGCCACGGGCTGAAGTTCGACGAAGACCGCGCCATCTGCTTCTCATCGGAAAAGTCCGACACGACCACTGTCGCGGTACACGGCATCGACAATGCGTCGGCCTGGCTTGGACGTCCGGTGCCGGAAGTCTACTCGGCAGAGCTCTCCGAGTTCGTGTTCGCCGCCGGCGTGAAGCTGCTGCGTGAGTGGCGGCCGGACGTCATGTACCTGACCACCACCGACTACGTGCAGCATAAATATGCGCCGGGCGTGAAGCAGGCGAACGATTTCTACGAGATGTTCGATAGATATCTTGCCGAGCTGGACGCGCTGGGGGCCGCGATAGTCGTCACGGCCGACCATGGGATGAAGCCGAAGCATCACGCCGACGGCTCGCCTTCGGTCATCTACATCCAGGATCTGCTGGACCAGTGGCTCGGCAAGGATGCTGCGCGAGTCATCCTGCCGATCACCGATCCTTATGTCGTGCATCATGGCGCGCTCGGATCGTTTGCAACGGCCTATCTGCCTAAAGATGCCGACCGTGCGGACATCATGAAGCGCCTCGCAGAACTCGACGGCATCACGGTCGTCCTCGACCGCGAGGAAGCGTGTGCTCGCTTCGAGTTGCCGGCGGACCGGATCGGCGACATCGTCGTGGTGTCTGGCGAAAACGTCACGGTTGGAACCTCGGAACATCGGCACGACCTTGCGGCGTTGGACGAACCTCTGCGCTCGCATGGCGGACTAACGGAACAGGCGGTGCCTTTCATCGTCAACCGCATTCTGAAGGACATGCCCGACGCCCCCTCGCTGCGAAATTTCGATGCATTCTACTATGCCGCCATGGCGGCCGCGCTGCCGGACAAGTGAGGATCGCACGATGAGCAAGGCTGAAACAGCGATCAAGGTCCGTCACGAGCCGATGCGGATCGCCGGCGAGAAGGTAGAGGCGGACGGCCTTGTGGAGGTTCGCTATCCCTGGGACAATACGGTGGTCGGCACGGTACCCGCCGGGGGCGCCGAACATGCCCGACGCGCGTTCGATATCGCCGCGGCCTACAGGCCCACCCTCACCCGATACGATCGACAGCGTATTCTTCTGAAGACTGCGGAGCTCCTCGACGGACGCAAGGACGAGATCTCCGACCTCGTCACCCGGGAACTTGGTATCTCCAAGCAGGACTCGCTCTATGAGGTTGGCCGCGCCTTCGACGTGTTCACGCTGGCCGGGCAGCTTTGCCTCCACGATGACGGCCAAATCTTCTCCTGCGACCTTATTCCGCACGGCAAACAACGCAAGATTTTCACCACGCGCGACCCCTTGTTGGGCGCGATATCGGCGATAACGCCGTTCAATCACCCGCTCAACATGGTGTCACACAAGATCGCGCCAGCGATTGCCACCAACAACTGCATCGTCGTCAAGCCGACGGAACTGACACCCATGACGGCGCTCATCCTCGCCGACATTCTTTATGAGGCGGGCCTGCCGCCCCAGATGCTCTCGGTCGTCACCGGATGGCCGAAGGACATTGGCGACGAGATGATCACCAACCCCCACATCGATCTGATCACCTTCACGGGCGGTGTGCCGGTCGGCAAAATGATCGCATCGAAGGCAGGATACAAACGCCAGGTGCTCGAACTCGGCGGCAACGACCCATTGATCATTCTCAACGATCTGTCGGATGACGATCTGGCGAAAGCGGCTGACCTGGCAGTGGCCGGAGCGACGAAGAACTCCGGCCAGCGTTGCACCGCGGTCAAGCGCATCCTCGTCCAGGAAAAGGTGGCCGACCGTTTCGTGCCGATGGTACTGGAGCGGGCGCGGAAGATCGTCTTCGGAGATCCGATGAATGCGGCGACGCAACTCGGAACGGTCGTCCACGAAAAGGCTGCTGCCCTGTTCGAACAGCGCGTTCACATGGCCGCGGAGGCCGGCGCCGAGATCCTCTACAATCCCGGTCGTCGCGGCGCCCTCCTGCCTCCGATCGTCGTCGATCGCGTTCCGCATGGTTCGGAACTCGTCATGGAAGAAACGTTCGGGCCGATCGTGCCGATCATCCGTGCCCCGGACGACGACGACGCTCTCATTGCGCTGTCCAACTCGACCGCCTTCGGACTGTCCTCGGGCGTCTGCACCAACGACTATCGCCGGATGCAGAAATACATCGCCGGCCTCAATGTCGGGACCGTCAACATCTGGGAAGTGCCCGGGTACCGCATCGAGATGAGCCCGTTCGGTGGCATCAAGGACAGCGGCAACGGATACAAGGAAGGCGTGATCGAAGCGATGAAGAGCTTCACCAACGTCAAGACGTTCTCCCTGCCGTGGTGAGCTTGCGGCGTTGACCTACGATCTCGCCGTCGTCGGCGCCGGCATCGTCGGGCTGGCCCACGCCCTCGCCGCCGCGAAACGCGGCCTGAGCGTCGTCGTCATCGACCGCGACGCGCAGGCCAATGGCGCTTCGATCCGCAATTTCGGCCTTGTTGTGGTCACGGGCGAAGAGCCGGGTCGACAGCGCAGGCTGGCGGAACGTTCGCGAGAGATTTGGCTCGAACTGGCCGTTTCAGCCGGCATCAACATCCTGCATCGCGGCCTGCTGGTGGCGGCTCAGCGCCAGGAGGCCGTCCACCTTCTAGAGGCCTTTGTTACAAGCCCGCAGGGTGCGGGCTGCTCTCTTTTGACCGCCGAGGAGATGCATCGTCGCCAACCCGGGCTCAACCCGGATGGCCTGCGCGGCGGCCTCTTCAGCCCTATGGAAATCAGGGTGGAGTCGCGCGAGGCGATCCCCCGCATCGCAGCTCATCTTCGTGATCGGTGGAAGGTCGAGTTCAGGTTTGGTTGTCATGTCCACGCTGTTGGCGAAGGCAGGCTGGAAACCAGCGCTGGCGTCATACAGGCACGTCGGTCCGTGATTTGTCCGGGCGACGATCTGGTCGGTCTCTTCCCATCCGTCATCGCGCAACACGAGGTGACTCGCTGCAAGCTCCAGATGCTGCGGCTGGCGCCCGGCGGACCTTCCCTGGGATCCGCCGTCGTGTCCGATCTCAGCCTCATTCGCTATGGTGGCTACTCCTGCCTGCCGGAGGCCGACGCACTACGCGCCAGGCTTCTCCAGGACAGTCCCGCGCTGCTCGAAAACGGCGTCCATATGATTGCCGTGCAGAGCGCCGACGGCTCGCTCGTCGTCGGCGATTCTCATCACTATGCGCAAACGCCCGACCCGTTCGGATCAGGCGCGGTAGACGACATGATCCTGCGGGAGTTCGGCAGGGTATTTGCGATGACGACGCGCGTCTGCGCGCGATGGACCGGCACCTACGCATCCTCACCCATGCACGCGCATTTGCGCGAAACGCTCGACGACGATGCGCGTCTCGTCATGATCACCAGTGGTACAGGCGCAAGCACGGCATTCGCCATTGGCGAAGAAACGATCGAAGACCTGTTCGGCAACTGACGATTACACTGATCGCTTTCACGGCGTCCCCCAGATTTCAACACGACAACTGGTCCGAGGGTTTCCTGTCGGGCCTGCAAGGTGAGGCGCAAAGCGCGTTCGAGAAAATCATCGCGCCAGCCTATGATAGCATCGAATAAATAGATTTTACTTATCAAGATCGTTTCCCCACGATCGCTTCATGGACGAGATCGACCGGCGTCAAGACCGGGTAGCGTGCGATTCGCTGGCGTCCGGCTGCCAAGCAGTTCATGTCAAAGAACGGGGAACCAAAGTGATGAAATCAACCGCATTCGCTCTCACCGCACTCGCCGGCGTCTTGTCGATGTCTTCGGCCTACGCGCAAACGGAACTCACCGTCTATACCTCGGTCGAGGCCGTCGATCTCGACCGCTACAAGCAGACCTTCGAGGCTGCCAATCCCGACATCAAGATCAACTGGGTTCGCGACTCGACGGGCGTGATGACCGCCAAGCTCCTTGCCGAGAAGAACAACCCCCAGGCAGATGTCGTTTGGGGCGTGGCCGCGACTTCTCTCCTGCTCCTGAAAAGCGAGGGGATGCTGGAGCCTTACGCACCGAAAGGCGTGGAAAACCTCGATCCGAAGTTCGTCGACTCTTCCACCCCACCGAACTGGGTGGGCATGGATGCCTATGTCGCTGCCTTGTGCTTCAACACCGTCGAGGCGGAGAAGCTCGGGCTCGCGCCGCCGACGAGTTGGGCTGACCTGACCAAGGCCGAATACAAGGGCCACGTCGTCATGCCGAACCCGAATTCGTCAGGCACCGGCTTCCTCGACGTCTCCGCGTGGATCCAGATGTTCGGCGAAGAGGAAGCCTGGACATTCATGGACGGTCTGCACGAGAATATTGCGGCCTACACCCATTCGGGCTCCAAGCCCTGCAAGATGGCTGCGGCTGGCGAGACTGTCATTGGCGTCTCCTTCGAGTTCCCGGGCGCCAACGCCAAGAAAGCCGGCGCACCGATCGACATCATTTTCCCGTCGGAGGGTTCCGGGTGGGAGGCAGAGGCGACCGCAATTATTGCAGGCACGGCAAACCTCGAGGCAGCACAACAGTTGGTCGACTGGTCAGTCACCAAGGAAGCCAACGAAATGTACAATGTCGGCTATGCTGTCGTCGCCTATCCGGGCATCGCGAAGCCGGTTGAGCACCTGCCGACCGACATCCCATCCAAAATGATCGACAACGACTTCGAGTGGGCCGCGAACAACCGCGCGGCGATCCTTGCGGAATGGCAGAAGCGCTACGACGCAAAGTCAGAGCCGAAGAGCTGATCCTGAAAATCCGTCGGGCGCCGGACAACCGGCGCCCGGAAGTCTTCTCCCGGATCGGGGCAGTCGGATGAAACACGAGACGGTAGCCGGAGCCAACGCTGCGCCGGTAAGCTTCGCGCATAAAACGACTGAGGTTGACAGCGTGAAACCCGCCTATCTGCAGATCGACGGCGTCTGGAAGAGCTTTGGCGACTTCATTGCGCTGAAAGACGTCTCGCTTTCCATTGCAGAGGGTGAATTCGTCTGCTTTCTCGGCCCTTCCGGCTGCGGAAAGACGACCCTTCTGCGGGCCATCGCCGGACTGGACCTTCAGACACGCGGCACGATTCATCAGGGCGGAAGAGACATATCCACCCTTCCGCCATCGAAGCGTGACTACGGCATCGTGTTCCAGTCCTATGCACTGTTTCCCAATCTC
Source organism: Mesorhizobium sp. CAU 1741 (assembly GCF_039839275.1). Classification (NCBI taxonomy): domain Bacteria; kingdom Pseudomonadati; phylum Pseudomonadota; class Alphaproteobacteria; order Hyphomicrobiales; family Phyllobacteriaceae; genus Mesorhizobium; species Mesorhizobium sp. CAU 1741. The sequence continues at coordinate 454,438 of NZ_JBDOQP010000004.1, forward strand.
ACGATCGAGAAGAACATCGCGTTCGGGCTTGAGAATTCCGGTCGCCCTCGAGCCGAAATCGATGAGCGCGTGGCGGGATTGCTCGACCTCGTTGGCCTCGCCAGCCAGGCAAAGAAATACCCGGCACAGCTTTCTGGCGGCCAGCAGCAACGCATAGCGCTCGCACGCGCCATCGCTATCTCTCCGGGGCTTCTCCTCCTTGATGAACCCCTCTCCGCGCTCGATGCAAAAGTGCGCGTTCATCTCCGACACGAGATCAAGGAGTTGCAGCGCAAGCTTGGCGTGACCACGATCATGGTGACGCACGATCAGGAAGAAGCGCTCGCTATGGCGGACCGCATCGTGGTGATGAACCACGGCGTCATCGAGCAGGTAGGCTCTCCGACGGAAGTGTATCGCCATCCCGAGACGCTTTTCGTCGCCGATTTCATCGGGGAAACCAACCAGTTTCCTGGGAAGATGCTCGCCAACGGCACCGTATCTTTCGGCGCGACCGAACTGGCTTGTGGCGAGACGCGGTATCGACCAGGAACGGATGTCGTGGCGGTAATCCGCCCGGTCGACACGATCCCCCACGCGCTCACGGATGGCGAGGCCGAGAACCTCGTTGACGTCGACGTGCGCGAGATGGAATTCCTCGGCGGATTCTGGCGCACACGACTAGCGTCGCCTCGCTTCGGCGACCGGCTGCTCATCGCGGACTTCTCGATCAACGCCGTCCGGCGCCTTGACATCGCGGTCGGCACCTCGATGCGGGTGGAGCTCCCCCGCGATCGGGTGCTGGTCTTCCCGAAGGACGCCTGACATGGCTGCCAACGCGCTCGGTTTGCCTGGTGGTCGCACGCTGCGCCTGCAGGTGTCGGGAGATGACCTGCTTAAGCGCGGTCTGCTGATCGTCATTTCGCTCTATCTTCTCGTCGCGCTTGCCGCCCCGCTCTACGTGCTGCTTTCGAAGTCCGTCTCGACATACCAGTTCGACCTCTCGATCTTCGAGATTCAGCGCAGTGACGATAGCGGCACTGTCTGGAGCGAGCCGAGGACCGTTGCCGACCTCAACGCGGAGGTGGGCGCAATCGGGCTCGAAGACTTGTCGACAGGGTCCGACGGGCGGCTTTCCGTGACTCCCCTTTTCTCCGACTTCAACTTCCGCAGCCCCGTGATGTATCGTATTCGCGGTACGACCGGCGACGCAGCCTATCTCATCGGATCGGAGCTGAGGCGCGGCACGGAATGGACCGAGCTGGATTCCAACACGTTTCGCCGCGTCGTGTTGCGCCCTGTCTCCTCAACTGGGCTCGACAATTTCGTCACCTATTTCTCGACGCCCGCGCTGGCCCAGTCGGTAACCAACTCGGTGTTCATCGGCGTGGTCAGCACGGTGATCGTGATCGGCATCGCCTTTGGACTCGCCTATGCGCTGCATCGAAGCTGCATGCCGTTCAAGGGACTGTTCCGGCTGGTGATGATCATTCCGATCCTTGTCCCCTCGCTCCTGCCGGGCATCGCGTTGGTCTACCTCTTCGGCAACCAGGGCCTGCTCAAGGGGCTGATGATGGGCCATTCGATCTACGGTCCCATCGGGATCGTGATCGGCTCCGTCTTCTTCACGCTCCCACACGCGCTGATGATCATCTCGACCGCCCTCGCGATAGCAGATCAGCGCCACTACGAAGCGGCGGAATCGCTTAGAGCCAGCAAATGGCGCACCTTCTGGACTGTCACGATTCCGGGAGCGCGCTACGGCATCATTTCCGCAGCCTTCGTGGTCTTCACGATGGTGATCACCGATTTCGGCCTGCCGAAGGTCATTGGCGGGCAATACAACATGCTGGCGGTCGACATCTACAAGCAGGTTATCGGCCAGCAGAATTTTGAGATGGGTGCGGTGGTGGCGGTCGTGCTCCTCGTGCCCGCGATTGCCGCATTTTTTGTCGACCGTGGAATCCGCCGGAAACAGGTGGCGCTGCTTTCGGCGAGATCGGTTCCTTACCGTCCGAAACCCGACCGGCCCTTCGATGCGCTCTGCTTTGTCTACTGCGCCGCCATCGCTTTGTTCATCCTCACCATGATCGGCGTCTGCCAACTGGCCGCCACGGTCAGGTTCTGGCCCTACGACATGACCCCGAGCCTGAACAATTTCCGTTTCGACCTTATGGATGGCGGCGGCTGGGGAGCCTATACAAACTCCGTCGTGATGGCCCTGCTAACGGCGGTTTTCGGCACGATCGTCGTCTTCGTCGGCGCTTACATGGTCGAGAAGACCGACGGCTTTACGGCCGGCCGCACACTGTTCCAGTTTTTGGCGATGCTGCCCATGGCGGTACCGGGTATGGTGCTCGGCCTTGCCTACATCTTCTTCTTCAACGACCCTGCCAACCCGCTCAACGCGCTCTATGGTACCATGGCGATCCTGGTGATTTCGACGATCACCCATTTCTACACGGTGTCACATCTCACCGCTCTCACGTCGCTCAACCAGATGGATCGCGAATTTGAGCCGGTAGCCGCCTCGCTCAAGCAGCCGTTTCACCGATTGTTCTTTCGGGTCACTGTGCCGGTGTCACTTCCCACGATCCTGGACATCTCCATCTATCTCTTCGTCAACGCCATGACGACCGTGTCCGCGGTCGTGTTCCTTTATTCGACACATACGCAGCTTGCCTCGGTCGCGGTGCTCAACATGGATGACGCCGGCGACATCGCACCGGCCGCGGCCATGGGCATGATGATCTTTTACACCAACGTCCTGGCGCGTCTCATCCATGGAATGGTGTCACGCCTTCTGTTGAGAAGATCCCAGGCCTGGCGCGGGCGATAAGCCGTTGATGCGGCCGAACCACGTCGTTCTGGTGCCGGAAGACAAGCAAGTATACGGACGCGAGCGGTGACCACCTGACAAGGGTTCAGACTGTCATCCGCCTGGGCCGATCGGGACGTGACCCCATTCGAAGACGAAGAAGAACCCTGCCCAGTCGTTGAGAAGATGAGCACCTGCAGGAACCCAGAGGTTTCGCGTGGCGATATAGCGATGCGGATGCCGTTGCGATAGACATAAACGCGCTGCTCGGGGAGCGACACGACGACAGCCACCGGTCCTTCCGACTGACGACAGGTGAAGACGGAGCGCGTGCCCTGTTGGATGGCCTGTACCATCTGCTGGAGCGGCGATATGGCTCGCCTGTCGTGCATCAAGAGTTGCAGGCGGCGCTTCCCGGCCTCTTTCACACTTCACCGCATACGAGGCTCGCCACGTCTTGTTCGCCAGGTGCCGCCAAGCGCTCGACGAGCGGCTTCCAGCGGCCATGGGCCACGCGAAAAAAGTCTGAGTCGCAGAACAATCGATGACCAGCATGAGCGCTCGCGCGGTTCGTTCACTAACATGGCCATTAAACCGCACCGCTCGTCGCGACCCTGTAACGAACGATAATCTTGCATTATCATTCACACTCGCGTAGCGTTCGAAAATTGCCTTTCTGGCCGAGCGGAACGCCGAAAACCGGCCATTTACCGGGCTGCTCAATCACACGCGTACCTTTTACCAGACTATACTGGATCGAATCTAAACAGGCACCTACCTCTGCACGAGGCGCGACAGTTGGCGTTCCCGGGGGAATGACCCTCGAATTAGCGGCACCTCGACAAAATCTGCTGCCTGAACTCAGGAGCCCTACGCCATGACCGACGCGCGTGAACCGGATGATCTGCCCGACATCGTCGACGTGGTTATGGCGATGGGCCAGGCTTCGCCTGCCGAGACAGACAACGGTCCCGCTGGCGCCAAAACTGCGCCGGATCAAACCGCGCTTTCTGCTGCCGCAACTACAACACCCGCCCACCTGGAAGATCTTGCAACACGTGCCCGCGCCTATGTCGAGGCTGCGAGTTCGCCCAACACGCGGCGCGCATATGCTGCTGACTGGAAGCATTTTGCCAGTTGGTGCCGTCGCCAGGGCCTGCCCCTGCTGCCGCCGGACCCGCAGACGGTCGGTCTCTATATCACCGCCTGCGCCGCGGGAACCGCATCGGGAGACCGGAAAGCCAACTCCGTCTCAACCATCGAGCGGCGGCTTTCCTCGCTGTCATGGAACTATGCGCAGCGTGCGCTGCCGCTTGACCGCCGCGACCGCCACATAGCCACCGTGATGGCCGGCATTCGCAACCGGCATGCAGCTCCACCCCGACAGAAGGAAGCTATCCTGCCGGAGGATCTCATCGCCATGCTGGAAACGCTGGATCGTGGAACGCTGCGCGGCTTGCGCGACCGATCCATGCTGCTTCTCGGCTTTACCGGCGGCCTGCGCCGCTCCGAAATCGTGGGGCTCGACATCGGTCGCGACCAGACCGACGACGGCCGTGGCTGGATCGAGATATTCGACAAGGGAATGCTCGTCACCTTGCGTGGCAAGACGGGATGGAGGGAAGTGGAAGTCGGCCGCGGCTCTTCGGATGCCACCTGCCCCGTCGAAGCGCTAAAGACCTGGCTGCGACTGGCGCGCATTGCGCACGGCCCGCTGTTTCGGCGCGTCAAGGGCCAGGGAAAGACGGTTGGCGCCGAACGCCTGAACGACCAGGAGGTCGCCCGCCTCGTCAAACGCGCGGCAATGGCAGCGGGCGTCCGGGGCGATCTGGACGAAGGCGAGCGGCAAAAGCTCTTTTCCGGCCACTCGCTACGCGCCGGCCTGGCTTCCTCCGCGGAAGTCGACGAGCGCTACGTACAGAAGCAGCTCGGGCATGCCTCAGCCGAGATGACCCGCAAATACCAGCGCCGCCGTGATCGCTTTCGTGTCAACCTCACCAAGGCGAGCGGCCTGTAACCTTACCAGTCATTTACGCGCACGATATTCGTCATAGAGGCGATCGAGGTTTTCCGACACGAATGTGCCAAAACCGGAGGCATCCTTGGCCTTGAGCTCGATCGAATAGGTGCGCCCCGCATCCTTGACCGCCACCTGGACGGCATTGCCCGCAACCGTCCATCTCCGCTCCTCCGCGCGCGATGCAGCCGGCTTGCGCTTGCGCATCTTGGTCACGGCATCAAGCAACGCGTTGAAGCGCTGCTCCGCCTCCAGATTGTCCAAGCCGCCCTGCGCGACAAAATCCAGCGCGGCACCCGCGCGCGCAGGGTGAAGCAAGGCCTTCTTCAAATCCTCCCACCGGTCGCGGCCGACACCCTTGGCCGCGCCAACCGCATCGAGCACCGGCGCGGGCACGTTTTCGGCAACCGCGAGCATCCGTGACAAGAGGGTGTCGTCGACGGTCAATGCCTTTTTGACATTGTCCTTGGAGATCCCCGCGCCCATCAGTTTGCGCGCAAACAGCGCCTTCTCGATGAAGGTGAGATCCGCACGGGCCGTGTTTTCCTGGCCCTGCGCGATGACGTGGCTGATTTCCTCGAGTGGCTTGATCACCGCTCGGACGGCGACGCCGAGCTGGCGCGCGGCCTTTGCACGGCGATGGCCATAGACGATCACGAACCGGCCGGCATCGTCCGGGTTCGGCCGCACGAGGATCGGCGAGTTCTGGCCAGCCTCGCGGATGGCGCTTACCAGCGCGTCGAACGCCTCCTCGTCTTCTTCCAACCGGTCCTGATAGGGTGACGGATCGAGCAGCGAAGGGTCGAGCTGCACGATCGCATCCCCTTCAAGCAACCGCATCGAGTTTTCCGCCATCTCATCCAGCGTCTGCATCATCGACCGCGAGGCCCCCCTGCGGGCGTATTCCGCTCGGGACTCCGACGGTTTCGCAATGCCACCCTCCCCGACTTGTGGATTGCCGATGTTGGACAAGAGATGCTTCCTGGCCATGCCGATGCTCCTAAATTCGCCCGATGCCACTGATTTCACGCCGCTTTTCGGCAATTTGCACGGCTGTCAAGATCATCATCGCCTGCCCCACGCCTTGTGAATCAGCGACATGATCTCGCCATTGACGGCATTGAGCGACGCCATCGCCCGATCATAGGTGCTGCGCGTGAACTGATTTCGCTCCACTTCGTAGAGGGTCTGCTTGGTGATACCTGCATCCGATATCGCGGTCGACTTGACCATCTGGTTGGTCAGCAGACGCTTGTTGAACATCGCCTGCATGAAGCCGACCATCTGCGCCTGCGGGCCGTCCGTGGGCTCATAGCGGGTGACGAGATAGCGGAACCAGTTGAGCCTGACCTGCGCCCCCACCGACCGGATCGACTGCAGGATGCCGCCGAGCATCAGCAGGAACTGGCTCATCGACATGATGTCGAGCATCTGCGGATGCACGGTGATCAGCACCGAGGTGGACGCGGTCAGCGCCGTCAGGGTGAGGTAGCCGAGTTGCGGCGGGCAGTCGATGACCACGACGTCGTAGCGGTCGTTGACCTCGGTCAGCGCCTTGCTGATCCTGGTAAAAAAGACGCGCCCCTCTGGCGAGCTGCTGTTGGCGGCGGCCAGCGGCGTTTCGTATTCATATTCCTGCAACTCGAGATTTGCGGGCACGATGTCGAGGCCGGGAAAGTTGGTCTTCTGGATCACGTCCTTTATCGACCGGCGATGCTCGTCATAGCGCAAAGCCTCGAACAGCGACGGATTCTTGTCGAGTTCGGGCTGGATACCGTGCAGCGCGGTCAATGATGCCTGCGGGTCGAGATCGATGACCAGCACCCGATGTCCTGTGAGTGCGAGATATTGCGCTAGATGGGCCGTGGTGGTGGTCTTGCCGCTGCCTCCCTTGAAGTTGACGACGGAAATGACCTGCATCTCTTCGCCCTGCCGGCGATGCGGGACGTAGCGCTTGAAGTCGCTGCGGCCATGCTTGTCGAGGAACTGGCGCAGCTCTGTCATCTGGTCGACGGTGTAGCTGCGGCGGCCCGATGCGGAGACGAGCGGTTCCGGCCCCTTGCCTTCGAGATGAAGCTTCTTGATGTGGTTCTGGGTGACACCGAGAAACTCGGCCACCTCCGCCGACGAGAACAGCCTCAGCCCCTTCTCCGCGTTCGGCGGGTATTGTTCCAGCCGCAGCATGTGCAGCTTGTCGGAGATCAGTTCGCCCTGCTCGAGAATTTCCTGAGCGAAATCCGGTTCAGCCGGCGCTTGCTTTGGGATCGTCAAAAGGTCCACCATCCGGGAATAACGCTTTTCCGCACCGCCTCGGCGCCAAAGCGTGATTACTATCAATGATTCCCGCAGGTGTGGAAAGCCGCTTTTGCCAAAATCACAGCGCAAGTGATAACGGGGACCCGCTGGACGAAGGGCCTATCGCACAAGGCTGACGTCTACCGGACGATCGTCAATGATCGCCTCCATCGAAAAGAAGCCGGTCACCGTTGCAAGATCAAAGTCTGTCGTCACCTTGCGGTAGAAGGCGTCGTAACCCTTCATGCCGCGTGTCACCACCTTGATCAGATAGTCCCAGTCCCCGCCGATCCGGTAGAAGCCGGTCACCTCGGGCAGACGCTCTACATGGGCACGGAACTTGTCCGCCCATTCGACGGAATGATGCCGTGTCCGCACCATGACAAAGACAGTCAGATCAAGTCCCAGCGCATCCAGATTGACGCGCGTATGTGCCTCAGCCAGAACCCCGTCCGCGCGAAGCCGCTGCAACCTGCGCCAGCATGCATTCTGAGACAGGCCCACCCGCTCCGCCAGTTCTCGCTGCGACATCGATGCGTCGCGCTGCAGGCAGCTTATGATCCTTCGATCAATCTGATCGATTTTTGGCCCGTCGTCGCTCATTTGAACGATAGTAGGGTGGTCATTCCTCAAAACAAGCGAATTCTCTTCCACTCGTCGATGATATGATTGCATCAATATCAAATGGATCGATCAGCCGTGCTTCCCAACACCCCGTCACAAACTTGCTCGCTGCTTCAGGAATTTCGCAACAGCCTCGCCTCCCCTGCTTTGGTTGAGGAACTTCGCAGCGGTCTGATTGGTGAGAACGCCGCGATCATCGGACCGTTTGGAGAGCGCAAGCTGGTCTATGCCGACTATGTCGCCTCGGGGCGCGCGCTTATGCAGGTTGAGCGTTTCATCCTCGAGAACGTGCTACCGTATTACGCCAACAGCCATACCGAGGCGTCCTACTGCGGCGGCTTCATGACGAGGATGCGCCGCGAAGCACGAACAGCGATCGCCAGCAGTTGCAATGCAGGCCCTGACCACGCCGTCATCTTCGCAGGCAGCGGTGCGACGGCAGGGATCAACCGGCTTGTGAGCTTGCTCGGCATCGCGGATGCTCTACGCGCGAAGAGACGCGTTCGCGTCATGGTCGGTCCCTACGAGCATCACTCGAACATCCTGCCCTGGCGTGAATGCGGGGCGGAGATGGTGGAGATCAAAGAGACGCCGGAAGGTGGGCCTGACCTTGCCCAGTTGCAGTCGGCACTTGACGACCAAACGCCTGAGGAGCTGACGATTTGCGCGTTCTCCGCCGCCTCCAACGTCACGGGCATCGTGTCGGACGTGGCGGCGGTGACGCGGCTTGCAAAGGCGTCCGGAGCGAAGATTGTCTGGGACTATGCCGGTGCCGGACCGTACCTGCCGATCGATATGACGCCGGCCAACGACTGCCCCATCGACGCGATCGTCATATCACCACACAAATTCATCGGCGGACCCGGCGCATCCGGCATTCTGATCGTTCGGCGGGACGCCGTCGTTTCAGCCAGGCCGACATGGCCCGGCGGTGGCACCGTCACATTCGTCTCGCCCTGGGGACACGACTACAGCGACAGCCTCGAAGCGCGCGAAGAGGCAGGTACGCCCAATGTGGTTGGTGACATCCGCGCCGCCCTCACCTTCCTCGTGAAGGATTCCGTTGGCATCGACCTCATGGCGCACCGCAACGCCGAGCTCGCGCAGCGCGGGATGCAGCGATTGTCGGGGATGGACACACTCGACCTGCTCGGTTCGAGAATTGCGCCGCGGCTTCCGATCTTCTCGTTCCGGGTCCGGGACGGGAAGGGCGGCTTTGTGCATCAGCAACTCGTGACGCGGATGCTCAGCGATCGCTTCGGGATCCAGGCGCGTGGGGGCTGCGCCTGCGCCGGTCCTTACGTCCATCGACTGCTTGATATCGACGCCACCCGTTCAACCGCCATGCGCGAGGCCATACGACGAGGGCGCGAGGTCGAGAAGCCGGGCTTCACCCGCTTCAACCTGAGCGTCCTGATGAGTGATGAGAAGGTGGATTTCATTCTCGACTCGATTGCCGAGCTGGCCAAAGACGCGGCGTCCTACGCCTCGCGTTACGATGTTGACCCGGCGCGCGCGATCTTTTCGCCAAAAGCGGCCTGACGGAAGTGCCCTGCCCTATGTCACCGCGGCGCGAACCGCGAACCGATCATCTTTCCAAACTTCCGTGCGCAACACGTCTTCGAGGATCGTCGCCGCATCCCAGACTTCGCGATATCCGATGTAGAGCGGCGTGAATCCAAAGCGCAGCGTTGTGGGCGCTCGAAAGTCGCCGATGACCCCGCGCTCGATCAGCGCCTGCATGACCGCGTATGCATTATCGTGCAGGAACGAGACCTGACTGCCTCGCTTTGCGCTGTCGCGCGGGCTTTCCAAGGTAACGCCCAGGCCCGCGCATTTCTCCTCGACGAGTTCTATGAACAGGTCCGTCAACGCCACGCTCTTTTCTCGCACGGCGTTGAGGTCAACGTCGTCCCAGATGTCTAGCGCGCCCTTGAGCGCGCGCATCGACAGCATGCATTGTGTACCGCACTGAAAACGCCGGATGCCCGTATCGGCTTCGAAACCGCGCTCCATCGCAAACGGGCGGGCATGGGCCCACCACCCGCTGAGTGGCTGGCTGGCCGCGCCGAGATGCCGTTCGGCGACGTAGATGAATGCGGGAGCGCCCGGCCCGCCATTGAGATATTTGTAGGTGCACCCAACCGCGAAATCGGCATTGACGTCGTCGAGTGAGATCGGCAGCGCGCCAGCCGTATGACACAGATCCCAGACGATTATTGCGCCGGCCTCGTGCGCTCGTCGTGTCAGCGCAGCCATGTCGCGAAGTGCGCCCGACTTGTAGTTTACCTGGTTGACGAGCACCACGGCGACACTGTCGTCGATCAGTTCCTCGATGGTCTGGGCATGCACGCCCTCCAGCCGCATGGTCGTTCCCGGCAAGGTGGAAATGACCCCTTCGGCCATGTAGAGGTCGGTTGGAAAACTGCCGCCTTCGGCCACGATCACCTTGCGGTCGGGGCGCAGCCCCATTGCCGCGTGCAGCGCCTTGTAGATATTGATCGACGTCGTATCGGCAACGACCGTCTGGCCGGGGCCGGCACCGATGAGGGCCCCAATTCGGTCACCGAGCACCACGGGAAGCTCGAACCATCCGGCCGTGTTCCAGCTCCGGATCAGGCCACTTCCCCATTCATCCTTCGCCGCGATTTCGAGTTCAGCGAAGGCGGCCGGCGACGCGGCGCCAAGCGAGTTTCCATCGAGATAGATCAGCCCTTCAGGCAGCGTGAAGCGATCTCGCAGGTGACGCAGCGGGTCGTTGGAATCCATCGTCTCGATTGCGGAGAGATCAGGTGTGGCAGTCATCGTGATTTCATCCTCGAGCGGGCCGGCGGCCTTTAGATATGCACCCAGCCATACCGGCAAATCCTCCGGCTCGTCCAGCGCCCCCTGCTCCGCGACCCATCATCCGCGTGAATCGATGGGGCATGACCGATTCATTGAATGCGTTGGACGGTTCTTCTCGGCCCAATCATGTTGCGGTTCATGGACATTCAAGATCAAGCGATCCTGCTTCATCGCATCGACCCCGCGGGGAACATGGCGCGCTTTTATGCGCTTTCGATAGAACCATCGCTGTTCGGCGACCTTGCACTCACCCGCCGCTGGGGCCGCATCGGGACCCTCGGTTCACAGATCATCGAACTTCACGCAGATCGCGCCACGGCCACTTTGGCATTTCGCCGCCACGAACGACGAAAGCGTCAACGCGGATATCGCTGATTCATGCATCGGGCGTGATCAAAACCACTGTGGGAAAATATGTCGCGTACCGTCCGGCATCCCGGGTCAGGAGCGGAATCGCACTCACTGCCGCCTGGGCGCCGATGAAGAAGTCCGGCAATACGCCGCTACGCATTCCTCCTGAACGACGGTACCTGGAATACGCCTTTGCAGCTAGGAACAACGCCGCTCTAGGCATTGGCGCCATTTGGAACCCGGCCTCCGCGACAAAACCGTCCAGTGCCTCGATCCTGTCGTACCGAACGGAAAGTTCCGCATAGACGATATCGTTGATCAGCAGCGGTCCTTCCATACTCGCCGCCTCCAGCTGCTCCATTGACCACTGTGCCCACACCTCGTCGTTGGTTACGAGGTCCAGCAGCACGTTCGTGTCGACAAGAGTCACGCGTCCCCACGCGTCAGCGACATGATCTCGTCCGTGGACAGCCCATTTCCAGCGTGGCCGCGCAGACCCGCGAACCGGCTATGTTGCTTTTTCCCATCGGCTGCGACCAACACCACGCTCCCATCTGCACCCCGTCGAAACTCGACTTTGCTGCCAGGGCCAATGCCAAGCAGATCGCGCAATGGCTTTGGAATGGTCACCTGCCCCTTCGCTGTAACCGTCGTGCTCATTGAGGAACCCTTGTAATACCACGCCCGGAGAAGGTATTACTTTGCGGTCGGCCTTTCAAGTTCAAGGCCTCATTCCCGACCATCGTTACGTCCATTTCCGCTTCTCAAGGCTGCGCTTCAACGCATCGGACATCGCATCGACGGGTTCTTGATCGAGGACCGCGCTCGTGCGCACCTCGCCGCTTTTTGCCCGCAACAGGGCCATGATCATCGGCCATGTCGAGAACTTGCCGTCCCTTGCCCGATCCGTCAGGTTTCGCAGATAGCCACCGGCATTGTTGATCTGGTCACTGCGCTGATAGATGCCGGCCAGCGTTATCGCCGCCTGCCGCGCCCCGAGAATGTCGACAGCCTCTGCCCACGCGCTCGGACTGATGCCCAGCATCGGACGCACCTCCTCCGCCATGGCAACGAAATCGCGCCAGTGCCTCAACGCGCGCCCGCCGCCGAGCTCCGCGACTGCCGGGCACGCATCCAGAACGATCCCCAATGGCAACTCCCGATCTGGAAGGCGTTCTACGTTGCCGGCTTCCTCGGCATTGCTGCTCGCTTCTGTGTTGTTTCTTGAGCTGTGTTTAGATTCAGATTGGTAATCTGTTTTTGAATTCTGTTTGTGGGATGCAGAATGAGACTCATTGGCGCTCATATTTTCTGAATCTGCAAAGGATTCCAGTGCATCGCGGATGTCCGCCCAGAGATCCTGGAGTTCGCCACACGTTGCCTCTATGAGCTCGATCGACATCGTCCGCGGCAACGGCGCGACGATCGATTGATAGTGCTGCAGGATGCGGCCCCAGGCGCCAGGGACCTTTTCCTCGATTGCGGTATCGATCATCTTCACGATGTCACGACGCAGAAGCGTCATCCGCTCTCGAGCAACGCGAAATGCCCTTTTGTCGGCCTGAACGGCCTCCGCCAGCGTGCGGATTTCATCGGCCCGCACGAGAAGTGGCGTGAGGTCGAAACCGAAAGCCTGCTCGACCTGTCCGCCACGTCCCTTCCGGGCGTAGCGCTTTCCGTTCGGACTGTCTCTGCGGATGATCAACCCGCTATCGACGAGGTTCGCCAGATGGCGACGAAGCGTCGCTGGCGAAATTCCGTTGGCGCGTGCACTCAACTGCTCATTCGATGGCCAGACGATAAGTGGTCCGTCACCAGCCAGGGTGGTGTCGGGATGGAACGAAAGCAGCGCATTGAGGATCGCCAGCCCCCTGTCCGTAGCTCCAAGCGCCGCGCGGGCTTCTCGGATGCACTGGAACAGCTTCCATTTGTTTTCTACGGCATCCGGCGAGAGTGTTCGCGCCGTTGCCTGCGTTGAGATTTGGCCAAGCGACATCGCTCGCCGCCCGAAAGGCGTCGTTGCTATATGGGTTTGCATTTCCCCTACCTTTGATCGGGCAAAAGAAATCTGCTCGCCGAAAAGGCGCTTGAGTCCGATTAGACTCTTGACGGTGATTCCGGGAAATGCGATTCTCTTAGTTGCTACACATCGAGAAGGGCTTCCGGACCAGTTTCGGGGGCCTTTTTCTTTTGCTGTTTGGCATCAGCCGGCCGTCAGCCGGCATGCGTTCATTCTTCGCTGCTCCTCTCGCTTGCATAATCGGAATAGAGTTCCGGAAGCTTGCGCATGACGAAGTCGGCAAACGCGTCGTCTTGCGCCCGGTCGATCTGAATGCGGCAATGTCTTGTCGAGCGGGTCAGACGCGCGATCTCACGCCCCTCGTCGCTGTGCGCGACATGCGCCGGCGTCTTCCTGGGAAGATCGCTTATCGGTTTGGCTGCACCAAGAATGGCACCAAAACGTTCATCTGATACCAGCGTGCTAAGGCGACCGGCATTGATCGCCTTCCGTGCTCGCTGCTGTGCGCCGTCATGCTGAAGCAGGTCTGCGAGAGCCTGCCAACGTCCACGCCCTATCCTGGGCGCACGACCAATTGCTGCAACGATATCGGCTGGAACCGCTCTTGCGACGGCGACCAGCTTCGACACCTCTGCGCGATCGACCGACAGGGCCGACTGGATTACCGTACGTTGAAATCCCTGATCCTCGAGCTTCATCGCGAAGACCGCGCGCTCTATGAAGCTCAAATCTTCGCGCGCGGAATTCTCGATGCCCTGCGCCAGAACGAGTTCTTGGTCGGAAAGCGGACGCACATAGGCATTGACCGGCAGTCCGAGCGCCGCGAGCGCGCGCAGGCGCCGATGCCCATACGCGCATTGGTAGCGGCCCGCCGCCTGCGGGTTCTCCCGGACGAGGATTGGTACTTCCTGGCCATGGCTGGACAGTGATTGCTTCAGCATTTCGAAAGACTGCGCGTCGTCTTCGTCGAAGCGGTCGGCAAAAGGGGAGGGGTCGATCAGGGCCGTATCGAGCCTGAGCGCGACAGACCCGCTGGCAAGCTGGTCGCGGAGCAACTGGTAATCGCGCTCAGCTTCGGAGAACGTTTCCTTGAGCGAACGCACGGCGCCCGACGTCACGCGCGGCAGCGCCTTGTTGTCAGCAGACAACGTCTCTTCAGGTCCGACCGAGAACATGGAGCGGATGGATTGCGTCCTCTTGCTCATCGCATCCATCCGGGGAAGGGCAGGGGAGGCGAGGTGATGTTGTCAGCGGACAACATCCGGCAATTCGCGATCAGGCGCTGGTTCATGGCCGCCGCCCCCATACTGCGAAGATCAGGTCCATGATTTCGTCATTGACCGCGGATATCGACTCCATCGCACGGTCGTAGACTGACCGGCCGACGGCGCCGCGGGAAAGCTCGTAGAGAGATTGCTTGGTCAGGCCGGCATTGGCGATCGCGGTTGACTTCCAGGCGGTGGCCGCAAGCACATCCTTGCCGAAGACGTCGCGCAGAAGCGCGACGATTTCCTGTTCCGGAACATCGCGCGGGTCATGACGTGTGATGAGAAATCGCATGAAGTCATAGTCGAGCTGGCCACCCGCCTCCTCGATGACCGAGACGAGGTCCGACGCCATCAACAGAAACTGGCTCATAGACGCGACATCGACCATCTGCGGATGAACCGTGACGACCATACCAGTGGCGGCGTTCAGCGCGCCCATCGTCAGGAAACCGAGTTGCGGAGGGCAGTCGATGATCACGACGTCGAAATCGTCCTCAACCTCGGCAATCGCGCGCGCCACCCGCCGGAAGAACAGCTCTTCCGGCTGGCCACGGTTCTGAAGCATGTGGCGCGGAGTTTGGTGCTCAAACTCCATGAGCTCGAGATTGCCCGGCACGATGCTGATGCCGGAGAAGTAGGTCGGCCGGACGACCTCGCGCATCGAAACGCGCCGCTCGTCATATCGGATGGCGCCGTACAGCGTTGCGTTTTCCGGAATATCGAACTCCGGCTGGTAGCCGAACATCGCGGAAAGGGATGCCTGCGGGTCAAGATCGATCGCAAGCACCCGCAGCCCGCTCAGCGCCAGCCCCTCGGAAAGATAAACCGACGTGGTGGTCTTCGCCGAACCGCCCTTGAAGTTTGCGACCGTGACGATCTGCAGCTTGTCACCGGGCCTGCGTCGCGGCCAGAACTTGAGCGCTTCCTTGGGTCTCGCCGACGCCAGGTAGGCCCTCAGTTCGTTGATCTGTTCGAGCGTATAGGAGCGGCGGCCGGTCGGCCCAAGCGCCGGCGTAGGACCGAGGCCATCAAGCGACAATTGCCGCAGATAGCCATCAGAAACGCCAACGATCTGGGCGACTTCGCCTGAGGTGAACGAGCGTAGCGACTTCTCCGCCGTGGGTGGAAACACACGCTCGCCCACAGCCCGGAGACGTGCCGAAAGCGCTTCGGCGCGCTGCGTGATCCGCGCGGCCGTCGTTTCGGGTATCTCCACAAAGGCGTTCATTCAGTCGTCACTCGTTCAAGACGCTTTCAGAGCGTCAGACGCGCTCTATCCGTCTGGAACGATAGTCACGATTCCCTGATTCCGGCAAGAGGATTAAGGTAAACAGAAACTTAACGCGAAGATGCTGGCCAGAGATGTTGGCCGCCGCGCGCGAATCACTTTGTCGGCAGCGAGACGATAAAGCATGCACCCCCGCCGGTTGCGGTCTCATAGCGTACGCCTCCACCATGGTGGATCGCGATCTGTCGCACCAGCGCAAGCCCCAATCCCCATCCGCCATGCCCCTCGCCATGGCCGGACGGTCGATAGAATGGCTCGAAGACACGCTCGCCTTCCGCAGCCGGGATGCCGGGACCTCGATCGCAGATCCGCAGCTCAACCATCTGCCCCACCTGCGTCACTGTCGCCGTTACCGGCATTGCGCCATGGCGAACAGCATTCTGTATGAGATTGCGCGCCAGACGCGAGAGCAGCCGCGCGTCGCCTTTGACCGTCACCGCGTCGCCAGAGACCGCAATGTCGTATTGCGTCGCTTCTTCTGCTGTCAGCGCCAGCAGATCGACAGGATCGCTGTACTGCAGCTCTGTCACGTGTTCGAGACGGCTTGCCAGCAGGATCTCCTCGACCAGGTCGTCCAGTTCCGCCAGATTGCGCACGATTTCGCGCCGGCGAGCGTCCGTCGCTTCTTGCTCATAGAGATCGATTGCCATGCGAAGGCGCGCCAGCGGCGAGCGCAGCTCATGGCTGGCGTTTGCCAGCAGCGCGCGATGCGCCGTCACCAGCGTTTGGATGCGCTCGGCGGCCAGGTTGAAGCTCTGTGCCACCGCTGCTACCTCGTCACTGCCTTCTACCGGAACCCGCAAGGCAAGATCGCCATCGCCCCACGTGTCGACGCCGCGTCGCAATCGCTCTAGCCGCCTGGTAAGATGGCGTACGACCGGCCATGCTATCATCGCCGTCAAAGCGGCAATAAGTGCCAGCCAGAGGAAGGGGCCCGTGCGTGGGGGACCGAAGCCACGTCCCAATCGCGCTACGAGCACGCGGCCATCCTCGAGTTCCACGGTCATCAACCTCTGGCCGTCATGTTTGCGCGACGCTGAATCTGCAGGCGAAAGGAAGGGGAGCGGAGCCCCCACAGCCGTACGCAGTGTGCCACCAGCATCGAACAGCGAGATGTCCGCATCGAACGCGTTGCCCAGGCGCTCCAGGACGATGCGGGTTGCAGCAGGATCTGTGTCGGAGGGAAGCATATCCGCGAGAAACGCGTCGCGCCGCGCATGCCAGGAGCGATCTTCCTCGTCGTTGGACAGGTGCACGACGATCGCGCCGGCCAGGGCCACCGCGACAAGGCTGGCGAGAAGCGTCAGGTAGATTTTCAGAAAGAGATTTCTGCGCATTGCTGCCTACTGGCCGTCCTCGTCCTGTCGTCGCGCAAAAACGTATCCCGCCCCGCGCACGGTGATGATGCGTCGCGGCTGTTTCGGGTCGTCTTCGATCGCCGCGCGGATACGAGAAACATGCACGTCGATCGACCTGTCGAATGCCTCGACGCCATGGCCCTTGATCTTGTCCATCAGTTGGTCGCGCGACAGAATGCGTCCTGCGTTCTGGGCCAAAGCTACCAGCATGTCGAACTGGTGGCCGGTCATCTGGCGAGCCTGTCCATCGACCCGCGCAGCCCTGGAATCAGGGTCGATCTCGAGCCGGCCGAAACGCATCACGCCATCGTCGTGTGCCGGAGCACTTCTTCGGCGAAGGATGGCCCGCAGGCGCGCCAGCAACTCGCGGGGATTGAACGGCTTGGGCAAGTAGTCGTCCGCGCCGATTTCCAGCCCGACGATGCGATCAGTATCCTCGCCCTTCGCCGTCAGCATAAGGACAGGTACGTCCGAAAATGCACGAATGCGCCTGCAGGTCTCGAAGCCGTCGAGATCCGGCAACATCACGTCGAGAATGACGGCGTCGGGAGCGCTGCGCCTGATTTCGCCAAGGCCGGCCATCGCGGTTGCCGTGCTGCGCACCGAATAACCGTTGCCGATCAGGTATTCCGACAGCATGGCGGAGAGCCGGGTATCGTCGTCGACGATCAGGATCTCCTCCGCCATGCCTGGAATGCTCCTTGCGAGAACTGCGTTACGCCGTCATATCACCGGCCGCGCCATCCGCGCTCCTGAAAACGTTCGACGAGTGTCGCGCGCTGCTCAGGAGTGAGCACCTCTGCCACCTCCAGCACCGCAGCCGTCATCTTCTTCGACGCCTCGTCCATGGCCGCGATGCGCTCGGCGCGCAGCGTCTCGGCAGCCGCCCGGTCGATCGTCGGTGCAGCCAGGATTTCGATGACGCTTTCGCGGGCATCGCGGAAATCACGCATCATCGGACGCAACTCGGCGCGGGTGTCATCAATGATCGTCCAGATACGATCCTCCTGCTCGGCGGTGGCATCAATGGCTTCAAATGCACGATTCAAGCCGCGCCCGGCAAAGTGTCCACCATGTTCCATCCCCGCCCTCATCACATACCGTCCGACACCATCACCCGCGCCCATTGCACCGGCCGCGCCGATGCCGGCTACCGCAAGGACGACCACGCCGCCGGCGATCAGCCACTTCTTCCGACCATTACCGCTTGTTTCGACGATCTCCGGCGTGATGGCGTCTTCCTGCCTGTCCTGTTCCATGTGCTTGACTCCTCTGCGGATGCGGCCCGATTGCCGCGATGAGACAAGGCTAGCGGCGGTGTGTTTCCGCCATTCGCGTACAATGTAAAGTTTTGTGAAGCAGTGCCGCTGCCTGAGCCGGATTGGTGCGGCTCCCAGCCGTTCTGCTGCGACCTGTTGTCCCCGCTCCCTGCACCTCCCTTTATCTCATTCACATCCAGTGATATCAGTACTTTCAGGAATTACTGAAACTTCGGAACATACTGGCTGCCATGAACCTTCCTCCCACGATACAGTCCTTCGTGCTTCACTTCGGCGAAATGGGCAGCCGTTGGGGCATCAACCGCACCGTAGGGCAGATCTACGCTCTGCTCTATGTCTCGTCGCAACCGCAATGCGCAGACCAGATCGTCGAAGCGCTGGGCATCTCGCGCTCCAACGTCTCGATGAGCCTGCGCGAACTTCAGGCATGGAATCTCGTCGTAATGAAGCACCTGCCGGACGACCGGCGTGACTTCTTCACGACGCCAAGCGACGTGTGGGAAATCTTCCGCGCGCTGGCGGAGGAACGCAAGAAGCGGGAGGTCGACCCGACACTCACCGTGCTGCGCGAACTCCTCATGGAGACACCGCGCAGCGACGAGGAGCGTTTTGCGCAGGCGCGCCTTGCCGAAATGCATGGTCTCATCGAACAGGTAACCACCTGGTACGACGACGTGAAGCTGCTCGATGCAGAGAGGCTGGCAAGCCTCTTGTCGCTCGGCTCCAAGGTGACCAAACTGCTCGACGCCAAGGACAGGATCGTCTCCATCGGACGCAGGCGCAAGGAATCGGGAAAGCCATGAGCACGACCGGGGCCACAGCGAGGATTGCCCAGGCAGCGCCCCGCAACGCCGTAGGGCTTCGGGCCACGTCAGAATCGCGCCTTGCCGGCGTCGCCCCGAGCACGAATCGTCTGGCTGCCGTCCTGCAGGTCGTCGCCGCGCTGACATGGATTCCGCAGGCCGGACTGATCGCTTACGCCATCGGAAACATAGCCGAAGGCGTGGGTGCCGATGCCGCTTTGCTGCCGGCATTGGGAATTCTGCTTCTTGGAGTGTCGAGAACGCTCCTCGATCGGGCCGGCACGAGGCTCGTTTTTGACGCCGCTCGCATCAAGCTCGGCGTTTTGCGGCGACACGCGGCTCTGGCGATCGCGGGCCAGTCGCCGATGGACGCTTCGCGGTTGCCTTCGGGTCAGGTCGCCAGTGCACTGGCCGAGCAGGCCGAGGCGGTCGTTCCGTGGCTGGCGAGATATCGCCCGCTGCGCATCAAGGCCGCCGCGGTCCCGCTTGTCATCCTGGCGACCGTCTTGAGCCTGTCCTGGGCGGCGGCCATCGTGCTGCTGGTCGCCGCGCCACTCATCCCGATTTTCATGGCGCTTGTAGGCTGGCGCGCCAAGGAGGCAAGCGAGCGCCAGCTCGTGCGGATCGGCGACATGAATGCGTTTCTTCTCGATCGTCTGCGTGGCCTTGCGACCATTCGTGCGCTCGGGGCGGTGAACCGCACAGCGCTGAGGCTGCGCGACGACGCCAACGCCCTGGGCCGATCGACCATGGAGGTGCTGCGCATCGCCTTCCTGTCGTCGGCCATTCTCGAACTGTTTGCCGCGCTCGGTGTTGCGATGGTTGCCGTCTATGTCGGCTTTCACCTGCTTGGGGAGCTGAACTTCGGCGCCTGGGCAGGCACGTTGAGCCTTGCTGAAGGACTGTTCATCCTTCTGTTGGCGCCAGCCTTCTTCGAGCCTCTTCGCGACCTGTCTTCGGTTTGGCATGACCGCGCCGCCGGGGAGGCGGGGCTGGCAGCGCTGGAACGACTTGCGAGAGTGACACAACCGATCGTCGGCGGGCTGGAAGATGTGGGGACCAAAGCGCATCGACCAGACGACGCATTGTCGGTAGCCATCGAAGAACTGGTATTCCGGTATCAAGGCAGTGCCGAACCGGTATTCACCGGCTTCAATCTGGCCGTTCAGCCGGGTGAGCACCTCGCGATCATGGCGCCCAGCGGGTGTGGCAAGTCCACGCTGCTCGCGCTGCTGGCGGGGCTCGCCCCTTCTGCTGCGGGCGCCATCCGGCTTGGCGGCGAGCCCCTCAATGGCGCCACCGCAGCGCGGTTGCGAACGCGAATTGCCTGGCTCGGTCAGCAGCCGCATGTGTTTTCCGGAACACTCGCCGGCAACGTCGCGCTCGGCAGGCCGGACATCGACCATCGCGCCGTATATCGTGCCATGACGGTGGCGCACATCAATGGCCTGGCGCAGCGGCGCGGCCCCTCTCTCATCGGCGAGAATGGCGCCGGCCTTTCGGGCGGCGAGACACTGAGGCTCGCATTGGCGCGAGCTGCGGCAGGGGAGGGGACCGCCCTGATCCTCGCCGACGAGCCCACCGCCCATCTGGATGCCGATACCGCTGCCGAAGTAACGGACCGTCTCCTGGAAATAGCCGCCGGCCGCACGCTCATCGTGGCAACCCACGATCCCGTTCTCGCCGCGCGCATGGACCGTGTCATCACGCTTCCTGGCCACCCCAACAGCGAGGCAAAGTCATGACCTCGCTGCGGCATCTCGGACCAATTCTGAAGCTGTTCTGGAATGGTGACCGGCGCGTGCTCGGCTACGGTGCTGCGTTGTCGCTGACGACGGCTCTTGCCGGCATCGCCTTGCTCGGATTGTCCGGCTGGTTCATCACCGCCACCGGCATTGCCGGAGCGACACTGGCTACCGCCCTGGCGTTCGACGTCTTCATGCCGTCTGCCGGCATCCGGCTTCTGGCGCTCGGACGCACGGCCTCGCGCTATGGCGAGCGCCTTACCACGCACGAGGCGACACTGCGTGTGCTGGCCCGTCTGCGCGAGCGCATTTTTCGCGGCTGGGCCTTGCCGCAGGCGACCCACCGTCTGGCCGTTCAGCCATCACGCCTTCTGTTCCGCCTTACCCTGGATATCGACGCGCTTGATACACTGTACTTGCGGGTGCTCGTGCCGCTACTGGCGGCTGCGGGATCGGCACTGGTGATCGCTGTTGCCCTCGCATTTGTCGATATCTGGCTGGCTCTTGCAGTCGGCGCCACGCTTCTCTCCACGGGCTTCGTGCTTCCTCTCGTCGTCGCGCGACGTTCCACCGCTTCCGCAAGACGCCGCGCGCACGCGCTCGAAGTGCTGCGCGGGCGCGGCATCAACCTCGTTCGCGGACAGGCTGACCTGGCGATGACCAACCGTCTCGGTGCCCAGGTCCGGGCGATAGAAGAGGCCGACGTGCAACTCGCCGCCGCCGATATCGAGCTCAATCGCGCCGAGGCGAATGTGAGTGTCGGATTTGGAATTGTTGGCGCAGCGCTGCTCGCCGGTGTCGTCCTCGCCGTGGCCAGACTCGCCGAAAGTGGGCAGATCGGCGCGCCCGCGGCAACATTTGCGGTCCTACTGACACTCGCGGGCCTCGAACCGTTCGCTGCCCTGCGCCGCGGGGCGGTGGAGTTCGGACGGACGCTTCTGGCGGCCCAGCGGCTCGGTCCAAGTCTCGCGGCTACGCCCTGCCGCCACCGCGAGAATTTTCTCCACACATCCGGCACGGCAGTCAATGTCGCCAGGGTCGAGCTGCGCTTCGCGGGCACCGCTTCGTCGGCAGTCACCGGCCTTTCATTCCATGTAGCCGATGGCGAGCGGGTGGCGCTGGTCGGCCCGAGCGGCGCGGGCAAGTCGACCTTGCTCGGCTTGATCGCCGGGGAACTGGCGCCGACCTCCGGCAGTGTCGCCGCACGGCCGTCCACTCTCATGACCCAGCGTACGGAGCTGTTCGGCGATACGCTGGCCGGCAATCTGGCGCTTGCCAGACCGGAGGCAACCGAGCCTGAAATGCTCGACGCGTTGGCCTCCGCAGGGCTCGGCGAATTCATCACCGATCTGCCGGGCGGGCTCGGGACGATGCTGGGTGAGGGCGGGGCTGGATTGTCCTCCGGACAGGCACGGCGGCTCGCGCTGGCCCGATTGTTCCTGCGAAACGCGCATATCTGGCTTCTCGACGAACCGACCGAGGGCCTGGACGGCGCGACCGCGCTGGACGTGCTTCATCGCACGATGGAGCGAGCGCTCGGCAAGACCGTACTGGTTGCAACGCATTGCCGTCGTGAGGCCTCGATTGCCGATCGCATTCTCGTTCTGCGGGAAGGGCGCATCGTCGAGGACGCACCGCGCCACAGCATCGCATTCGATCGCATTCTGTCGGAGCTGAGGCCCGACTGAGATGACCATTTCGCCGTGGGCGTCCATCAGGCGCCCATCACACCAAAGGAGGCCGCAGCGTCGGACCCAGCCATGGACCTGAACATCGTCGATCTTTCGCGGCTGCAGTTTGCAATCACCGCGCTCTATCATTTCCTCTTCGTGCCGCTCACCATCGGCCTGTCGATCCTGATGGCGATCATGGAGACGGTCTACGTCATGACAGGCCGCGACATCTGGCGCCAGATGACAAAATTCTGGGGCGTGCTGTTCGGCATCAATTTCGTCCTCGGCGTCGCCACCGGCATCGTGATGGAATTCCAGTTCGGTATGAACTGGAGCTACTACAGCCACTATGTCGGCGACATCTTCGGCGCTCCACTGGCGATCGAGGGCCTGATGGCGTTCTTCCTCGAGGCGACCTTCGTCGGGCTGTTCTTCTTCGGGTGGGAGAAGCTCTCGCGTATCGGTCACCTCGCGGCGACGTGGGCAGTCGCCATCGGCTCCAACTTCTCGGCCTTGTGGATCCTGATCGCCAACGGATGGATGCAGAACCCGGTCGGCTCCGTCTTCAATCCGCAGACGATGCGTATGGAGGTGGATGATTTCTTTGCCGTGGTGTTCAACCCGGTGGCCCAGGCGAAATTCGTCCACACCGTTTCCGCCGGCTACGTCGTCGCCTCCATCTTCGTCCTCGGCGTGTCGGCCTGGTATCTTCTGCAGGGACGTCATCTTGCGCTCGCCAAGCGCTCTATGACGGTTGCCGCCTCGTTCGGCCTGGCATCTTCGCTGTCCGTCGTGGTTTTGGGCGACGAGAGCGGCTACCTTTCCACCGAGCACCAGAAGATGAAGCTCGCCGCCATCGAGGCGATGTGGAAGACGGAGCCTGCACCTGCTGCCTTCACCGTCATCGGATTTCCGGACCAGGCGGCGCGAGAAACGCACTATGCCGTCCATGTCCCGTGGGTAATGGGCCTCATCGGCACGCGTTCGCTCACGACGGAGATTCCCGGCATCGAGGAACTTGTCGAGAATGCCGAGGAGCGCATCAGGCAGGGCATCGTCGCATTCGACGCACTGCAGTCGATCCGCGAGGTCGGGAACACCGCCGACATCCCGGACGATGTGGCAAAGGCTTTCGAGGAAACCGGCCATGATCTGGGCTACGCGCTTCTGCTGAAGCCCTATCTGGACGATCCGCGCGAAGCGACTGACGAGCAGATCGCGCAGGCGGCATGGGACACCGTCCCGAACGTGCCCACCCTTTTCTGGAGCTTCCGCATCATGGTCGGGCTGGGCTTCTTCTTCATCGTGCTCACCGCGACCTTCTTCTACCTCTCCGCGCGCCATCAGCTCGACCGCTATCCCTGGCTTCTGAAGGTCGCGGTCTTCGCGATACCGCTTCCGTGGATCGCTGCCGAATGCGGATGGATCGTCGCAGAAGTCGGACGTCAGCC
This sequence comes from Mesorhizobium sp. CAU 1741, assembly GCF_039839275.1. Lineage (NCBI taxonomy): Bacteria > Pseudomonadati > Pseudomonadota > Alphaproteobacteria > Hyphomicrobiales > Phyllobacteriaceae > Mesorhizobium > Mesorhizobium sp. CAU 1741. Next base: position 478,255 of record NZ_JBDOQP010000004.1, read on the forward strand.
CTGGATCATCGAAGGCGTACTGCCGACTGCGGCCGCCGTCTCCGATCTTGGCGCGACGACCGTCCTGATGACGATCGTGGGCTTTGCGGCGATCTACACGGTGCTTTTCGTTATCGAAATGACCCTCATGCTTGCGGCGATCCGAAAAGGCCCGGACGCGGAACCAAGCTCGGAGGCACGCATAGCGCCTCCGTCACTGCTGCCTGCGGAGTGATCGATCATGATCCTGCATCAACTCATCGACTATGAAACCCTGCGACTGATCTGGTGGGTGTTGCTCGGCGTCCTTCTCATCGGTTTTGCCGTCATGGACGGTTTCGACCTGGGGACCCAGACGCTGTTGCCATTCGTCGCCAGGACCGATCTGGAACGCCGCGTCGTCATCAATGCCGTCGGCCCTGTGTGGGAAGGCAACCAGGTCTGGCTCATCCTGGGAGGTGGCGCGATCTTCGCCGCCTGGCCGCCGCTTTATGCCGTCTCGTTCTCCGGCTTCTACCTGGCGATGTTCGCGATACTCGCTGCCCTGATCCTGCGTCCTGTCGGCTTCAAATACCGGTCGAAGCGCGACAGTGACCGCTGGCGTTATGGCTGGGACTGGGCGTTGTTTGTTGGCGGCTTCGTGCCGGCTCTGATCTTCGGTGTCGCTGTCGGCAACGTGCTGCAGGGCGTTCCCTTCCGCTTCGGCTCGGATCTGCGCATCTTCTACGACGGCACGACATTGTTTGAGCTGCTCAATCCGTTCGCGCTGCTGTGCGGCCTGCTGTCCGTGGCGATGCTGACGATGCATGGCGCCTCATGGCTGGTTCTCAAGACCAGCGGCGCGGTTGCAAAGCGTGCGCGGCGCTTCGGTACGATGGCCGCGATTGCAACGATCGTGCTGTTCGCGCTTGGTGGCTTGTGGCTGGCGGCTGGCATTGACGGTTACCGTATCCTGACGGAAATCGTCACGGATGGGCCATCCAACCCGCTTGCCAAGACAGTTGAAAAGGGCAGCGGCATCTGGCTCGAAAACTATGCGGCCCACCCCTGGACAATACTCGCGCCCATCATCGGCTTTGCTGGCGCATTGCTTGCGCTTCTGCTGCTGCGCACGAAACGCGAAGTGCTGACGCTGCTGTCGAGCGGGCTGTCGATCGTCGGCGTAATCTCCACCGTCGGGCTGTCGATGTTCCCGTTCATCCTGCCGTCCTCGCGTGATCCAAACTCGAGCCTGACGGTCTGGGACGCTTCGTCGAGCCATCTCACGCTTTTCATCATGCTGGTCTCGACGGCGATCTTCCTGCCGATCATCGCGCTCTACACGACCTGGGTCTACAAAGTCCTTTGGGGCAAGGTGGACGAGAAGGGCATCAGCGATGGCTCCGGCCACGCCTACTGAACCATTCAGAAGGAAACGATCATGTGGTATTTCGCCTGGCTTCTCGGCCTTCCGCTCGCTGCGGCTTTCGCCGTGCTCAACGCCATGTGGTACGAGTTGATGGAAGACGCCGCGCAGAAACAGAAGGCTTCTGCGGAGTAGGCACCCGCCATCGGTGCCAAATCGTTGCACCCTGCCGCGGACGAAACCCACGGCAGGGGAGGGGGCCTCAGAACGTCAAGGCGCGGTCGCCCTGTTCGTCCTTGATGCGCGTCGGCAGGCCGATGCGGTCGAGCACGCCGAGGAACGGCTGCGCCGGCAGGTCCTCGACATTCGCCATCTTCTTCACGTCCCATTCGCCCGTCGCGATCAGCATTGCGGCCGCAACCGCCGGCACGCCGGCTGTGAACGAGATGCCCTGCGAGCCGACCTCATCGAAGGCTTCCTTGTGGTCGGCAACGTTGTAGATGAACACCTCGCGTGGCTTGCCATCCTTGACGCCCTTCACAAGGTCGCCGATGCAGGTCTTGCCGGTATATGTCGGCGCCAGCGAGCCCGGATCGGGCAGCACGGCCTTGACCAGCTTCAGCGGTATGACGTCCTGTCCTTCAGCCGTCTTCACCGGCTGTTCGGAAAGCAGGCCGAGATTCTTCAGCACGGTGAACACGTTGATGTAGTGCTCGCCGAACCCCATCCAGAAGCGCACGTTCGGCACGCCGAGGATCTGGGACAATGAATGAACCTCGTCGTGGCCGGTCATGTAGGCCATCTGCTTGCCGACCACCGGCAGGTCCCATTCTTTGCCGATCTCGAACATCGTGTTCGAAACCCATTCGCCGTTCTGCCACGACCACACCTGGCCGGTGAACTCCCGGAAATTGATCTCCGGATCGAAATTGGTCGCAAAATAGCGGCCGTGGCTTCCCGCATTGATGTCGACGATGTCGATCGACTCGACCGTATCGAAATATTCGTCATAGGCGAGCTTTGCATAGGCATTGACGACCCCCGGATCGAAGCCCGCTCCGAGGATGGCGGTGACGCCGGCCTTCTCGCATTCCTCACGGCGCTTCCACTCGTAGTTCGCGTACCACGGAGGCGTCTCACAGATCTTCAGCGGATCCTCGTGGATCGCGGTGTCGATATAGGCGGCACCGGTGGCGATGCAGGCCGACAGCACCGACATGTTGAGGAACGCCGAACCGACATTGATGACGATCCGCGCGCCGGTCTTTTCGATCAATGCCTTCGTGGCATCCACATCCATCGCGTCGAGCGCATGGGCTTCGAGCCGGCCTTCCGTCTTGAGAGACTTCTTCTCGTTGATCGATGCGACGATCGCCTCGCATTTCGCAACCGTGCGCGAGGCGATGTAGATGTCGCCGAGCACGTCATTGTTCTGCGCACATTTGTGCGCCACGACCTGGGCCACGCCTCCGGCGCCGATGATGAGGACGTTCTTTTTCATACCGTGGGGATACTCCGTGTCTGCAATAATGAATTGAAGCCTCAGGAGAGGCTTTTCTCGTAATCTTCGTAAGCGAATTCGCGTACGGTGCGGATCGACCCGTCGAGTTCGCGGATCGCGATGGCCGGCATGGCGACGCCATTGAACCAGTTCTTCTTGACCATCGTGTAACCGGCGGCGTCCTGCACCGAGATGCGGTCGCCGACCTTGAGCGGTGCCGGAAAGCGGAACGTGCCGAAGACGTCGCCCGCCAGGCACGATTTGCCACAGATCATGATCTCGTTGTCCCCGGTATCCGGCTTGATCTTCGCGTCCTCGCGATAGATCAGCAGGTCGAGCATGTGCGCCTCGATCGAGGAATCCACGACTGCCAGATGCTTGCCGTTGAAGAGCGTGTCGAGCACCGTCAATTCCAGCGTCGTCGTGCCGGTGATCGATGCTTCGCCGGGCTCGAGATAGACCTGGACGCCGAAGCGTTGGGAAAACCGCTTGAGCCGCTCGCAAAAGTCGTCGACGGGATAATCAGCGCCGGTGAAATGGATGCCGCCGCCCAGGCTGACCCATTCCGCGCGCTTGAGCAGATCGCCGAAACGCTCTTCGATCTGGCCGAGCATGCTGTCGAACAGCCCGAAATCCTCGTTCTCGCAATTGTTGTGGATCATGAAGCCGCTGATCCGGTCCATTGCCGGCAGGACCTTGGCGGCATCCCACTCGCCCAAACGGCTGAAGGGACGGGCAGGGTCCGCAAGGTCAAACGTGGAGGAACTCACGCCGGGGTTCAGTCGCAACCCCCGCACGATGCCGGATGCGTTGCCACCGAAGCGTTCGAGCTGTGCGATGGAATTAAAGATGATCTTGTCGGCGTGCGAGACGGCCTCGTCGATCTCATGGTCGGCCCACGCGACGCTGTAGGCGTGTGTCTCGCCGCCGAAACGCTGGCGGCCAAGGCGCACCTCGTTGAGCGACGACGAGGTCGTTCCATCCATATGCTCGCGCATCAGGTCGAAGACCGACCATGTCGCGAAGCACTTCAGCGCCAGCAGCGCCTTTGCGCCCGATTGCTCCCGCACACGATCGATCTTGCGCATGTTTGCGAGCAGCTTCTGCTTGTCGATGAGATAGTAGGGCGTGCGTGGTTCGGATGGCTTGGACATGACGGGAGTGGTCCTGAAAGGGAAATTGTCGCCGGCCGCTGGAAGGCGGCTTCGCGGTGAGAAGAGATGATGGAAGTTGCCCCAGGAGAGCAGCTTATTGCGTCACGCGGATGGAATTATCGCGTGACGACGCCCTTGCTGCTCGACAATGGATGGTCACGGCATGGACTGCCGCCCCTACGGGTACTCTCGTTGCCGGCTTCGAGAGCCGACAAGAAAAAGATATCTTCCGTTTGGGTGGCATCCAGTTCGACTGGGCCCATCCCCAATTGGAAGAGGGCGTCGCGATCCATGGCGTCCTCCCCAACCAGCAGATGAAAGCTGCTCAGATCAATGATGCGCCCGAATACCGCATCGCAGCAGACAGATCAACCACGCAGGGCCTGAACGCTTTGCACCGCTGGCGCAGGGCTTCAAGCGCCCGCTTGATGGACTGCTACTGCACTTTGATGTGAATTGGATCGCCATAAAGAGTGATCATTTCGTCGCCAGGCCTTTCCGCCTTGTAGAGGATTGCGCGGGCCGGTGTTCGTCCGCCGCACTGGCGCGAATAACGTGTACCTATGCCCCCGTCGCTGAGCGTGCCCGTTTCCAGTTCCGGGATAAGTTCCCGGGCCTGCTCCCATGTCGGAGCCGGTCCGCACTCATTGCCGCGCGCGCCATGGATGATGAGTGCATCACCGACCCGGGCAGTCACGTTCCGTACGTAATCGGCATCAATGCCTTGGAAGTCGGGGTGGCTCGGATCTTCCATCAGCAATGAAAACGACGCCGCCGCGAAGGCCAGGAGCACGACCAAGGCAGCGGCGGCTTTGGTGCGGCGGTTGAACGGCGGGCGAAACACGGAAACATCAGGGACCGTATCGGCGGTCTGCTCGTTAGTTCGGCTGCGGGCCTTCGCGTAGAGTGTATTCCAAACGCGGTGCAGCCGCTCGTCTGTCTCGACACCCAGAACCCCCGATAGAAGAATAAAATTGCGCCGCTGCGGCAGATGGGTTCCCAGCCGCCAGTTGCCGAGATTCTTCACCGCAGTGTCAAATGCTTGCTGACTGCGATTTCCTGCTGCGGCGCAAAGCGCGTCAGCCAGCCTCATGTTGTCGATGTAGCCCTTCTCGACGCAAAGGGAATCAAGGAGCTCATGCCAGCCATCGAAATCGTCCCACTGATGACCACTGCTCGTCATGATTGCCCGCCTCAAACGTCCCGCTTCACTCCTACCGATATACCTCGTTGATTTGAATGGGTAATCATTAGGTTTTTTCTGGTCTTTCCGGTTTTTCCTCGATTTTTGGATGATCCTTGTTGCGACCTGAACTACCTGCCTCATCAACTCTCAGTAGAAACAAGAGGTATCACATGAATTCCTGGAAACTCGTCGCAACGGCCGTGGTCTCCCTCGCCTTGTCGGCGTGCAGCACTTCGAGCGAAAGCAACGTGACGCCCTCTGCGTCCGCGCCTGCAGCTTCCGCACAGGCGGGACGCACCCAGCTCTCGCGCGCCGAGATCGTCGATACCTATTCCGGAAGGACGCTGCGCGGCGCAGGCCATTCGACAACCTACAACGCCGACGGCACCTGGACCAACAGCGCGGGGCGTTCCGGCCGGTGGACGGTAAGCAATAGCGGCGTCCTAAGAATGACCGGCGGCGTGAATATCGGCCTCCAGATCTTCAGCGATGGCGATCGCTACTATCATCGAAACACGTCTTCCGGGCAGGGCGGCTACTACACGATCTGACCATCCTGTTCGGAGGTAGGGTTCCGGCGTGGCCCCGCCGGAACCCGCACCCTGACTGCGGCAGGTGTTTTCGCTTTCATTCAGCGATGACTGCCGCCATTCTCCGCCACCAGCTAGAATGAGACGGAGGCCCTCGACGAGGCATCCGTCAGTCCCGGCAGGTGTTGCGGCGATGAACCTGACTTTTCTGGAAACCTTCATCTGGGTCGCCAAGCTCAAGAGCTTTACGCTGGCTGCCGACCGCATGCACGCAACGCAGGCCGCAGTCTCGTCCCGCATCGCATCGCTGGAGCGCGAACTTGGCGTCAGGCTGTTCGACCGCGAACCGCGCGAGGTGCGCCTGACGCCGGACGGGCACTTTGCCCTCGAGCGTGCCGAACGCCTGGTGAAACAGGCGCAGGAATTCGTCAGCGAGATTGCCGGCGAGGAACGCTTGAGGGGCACCGTTCGTATCGGCGTCATCGACACCATTTCGCATTCGTGGCTGATCGACCTGATCAAGCGGTCGAAGATGCGCTACCCGCAGATCAACCTCGAACTGACGGCTGATACAAGCCTGCGCCTGACGGACGACCTCATAGCCAACGAGCTCGACGTCGCGCTGATGATGGGGCCGTTGCTCCGGCAGGACATCGTCAATGTCGACCTGTGCACCTATTCCTGTCGCTGGGTCGGGTCGCCGGAACTCGGCCTTCACGGTCGCCCTCTCAACGTCGACGACCTCGCCGGGTTTCCGATCCTTTCCTTTCCCAAGGGCGCGCAGCCTTATGAAGCGTTGCGCAGCTTCTTTCATCGGCAGCTCGAAGCCGACACCGTGCTTTATGCGACGAACTCCCTCGCGACGATCATACGCATGGCTTGCGACGGTATCGGCGTCGCTGCCTTGCCCTCCGTGGTGACATGGCGCGAAAGGGGACGCGGCGAACTCGTTGAACTCGACGTGCGCCAGACGTTTCCGCCGCTCAGCTTTCACGCCGTCCACGTCAACAGTCCGAACATGATGCTGCCGGCCACCATCGCGGGCCTAGCTCGCGAGGTTGCCCGCGAATTCTGCGAACGCACGGACTCGGCACTGGCCTGGTGAGCTGCGTATAAGAAAACTTTATGGGAGCCGGCAAAATTTAGTCGTTGGACTCATCTTCCCTTGCGACACAGCATGGCTTCACACGGTTTTGGAGGATGACGTGAAGATTTCCATCATTCAGATGAATTCGCAGGGCGACAAGGCTGCCAACATCGAGGCGGCCCGTTCGCTGGTTGCAAAGGCTGCCGCAGACAAGCCGGATCTCATCGTACTTCCCGAATACTGGGCCGTTCTCGGCGACGGTCCCGCCGACTTCCATGCGAGCGCAGAGGAATTCCCCGAGGGTGATGCCTACACCGCAATGGTAGAGATGGCGCGCGAGCACGGCGTGACGTTGCATGGCGGCAGCATCGTCGAAAAGGCCGGCAACGAATTTCACAACACCACCGTGGTGTTCGGCCCCGATGGAGAGGAAAAGGCGCGCTATCGCAAGATCCATCTCTTCGACGTCGACGTGCCGGGCGGTGTCAGCCACCGCGAGAGCGAGACGATTGCACGCGGTTCAGAAGTCGTTACCTACGACGTCAACGGCACGACAGTCGGCTGTGGCATCTGCTACGACATTCGCTTTCCGGAACTGTTCCGCAAACTGCGTGACAATGGCGCCGACGTCATGGTGCTGCCGGCCGCATTCACGCTGATGACGGGCAAGGATCACTGGGAAGTGCTGGCGCGTGCGCGTGCGATCGAAACTGGCAGCCACTTCATCGCGGTCGGCCAAATCGGCACCCATGCCGGTGGCAAGAAGGCCTGCTACGGCCATTCCATGGTGATCGACCCTTGGGGTCACATCTCCGCGCAGGTCGGCGACCATGTCGGCCACGCCACGGCGGAACTCAACCACGAATACCGCAAGCGCGTCCGCCAGAACGTGCCGGTACAGAACCATCACGTCCTTTGAGGTAGACATGTTCCAGATCAACCCTCTGCCCGAACAGATTCCGGCGTCAACGATCGCCCGGCTCGAACTGGTGGAGACGGCCACCGCCGGCCATTTCCTCCATACGCAGTTCGCCGACAATCGCCTGCGCGCCGTGCTGCCGGAAAAGCGCGTCGCCGGCACGGCCGTGACGTTGCGCATCCCTGGCGCGGACTCGACTCTTCTTCATCACGTGCTTGGCCTGGTCCGTCCTGGTGACTTTCTGGTCATCGATCGCGGCGGCGACACGAAACATGCCTGCTGGGGAGGCGTGGTCACCAATGCCGCCAAGCTGGCCGGGATTGTCGGTGCCGTGATCGACGGTCCAGCCACCGACTTCAACGAGATTCGCCGCTGCGAGATGCCAATCTGGTGCAGCGGTCCTGCGCCGATCACCACAAAGCTGCTGGGGCTCGAGGGCGCCTTCAACGTGCCGGTCTCCGTCGGCGGCCAGGCCGTCGAACCCGGCGACGCCGTGCTCGCCGACGAAAGCGGCGTCCTGTTCCTCAAGCCTTCGCAGTGCCTGGCGGTTGCAGAGCGCGCCATCGGCATGCAGGAAAGGGAGCTCACCGTGCTGGAACGTCTGCGCAATGGCGAGAAGCTGCCGCAGATCACCGGCGCAAGCGACAAGGTGAACGCCGCACTGGCACCGATTGCCGCTGAATAGCGGAAGACTGCAACCGCAAGGGTCCAGAAAATTCGTCGCAGACCGCAGGTCCGGGACGACAAAAAGAGGCCCGTGAATTCTTGACTGAACACCTGAATGGGAGCCTGACATGAACTTGAAAACCACATCCATCCTGGCCGCTGCTGCGCTGGCCCTTTCCAGCTTCGTTTCGGCAGCATCCGCCGAGACCTGGCGCATGGCACACAAGATGCCGGCGGATTCCGTCGAAGGCGAGATCTTCCAGGCGGTCGCGGACCGCATCGCCGAGAAGACTGGCGGCGACATCACCGTCGAGGTCTATCCGAACGAACAGCTCGGCAAGGATGACGCCATCCTCGAGCAGCTTCAGCTCGGCACCGTCCACATCTATCCGGAAGGCTCGGCCTATCTGCAGAAATGGGTGCCGGAGATGCAGTTCGTCTCCGCGCCTTTTCTCTTCGACGATCGCGAGCATTGGTCGCGCTTCATGGCGTCCGACCTCGTCACTGGCTGGCATGAGACCATCGAAAACGAGCACGGCATCGCGGTCATCGGCGACCCCACCAAGATGGTGCGCGGACCCTACCGGGTGATGGTGGCGACAAAGCCGGTCGAGTCGCTCGAAGACATGAGTGGCATCCGGCTGCGCCTGCATCCCGATGAACTCGCAGCGGCCGCATGGCGTCATCTCGGTGCCGAGGTTCGCACGCTTGGCTGGACGGAAGTCTACGAGTCGCTCGGTCGCGGCATCGTCGAATCCGTCAACAGCCCCATCGCGCTCGTCGAGCCGATGCGCTTCTACGAGGTCGCGCCCTACGTGATCCGCCATGACGAGTACCCGCAAGGTCTGGCCTTCATGGCCAATGCCGATGCGTGGAACGGCCTCGACGAGGAAACGCGGGCTCAAATCCTCGAAGCGTATGACGAGGTGGCAGCCGAGTCCGCCGCCGAGACGGACGCCGTTGCCGACGCCTCGATCGAGCGCATGAAGGCCGAGGGCGTGACCTTCACCCAGATCGACACCGCTCCATTCGTCGAGCGGATGGCCGAACTCTATGGCCAGATGAACGACGCCGGCGAACTGCCGGCCGGCTTCCTCGACGCCGTCAACGCGACGCGCTGAGGCGGGCCGACAATGCTGGACTCGCTGGAGCGAGGACTGGCCGGCTGCGAACGGGTGTTCCTGTTCGCAGCCAATGGCCTGCTCATCACCATGCTGGCGATCAACCTCGCCAACATTCTCTCCCGCCTCATCCTTGATACCGGCATCATCTGGGTCTTCCCATGGACCGAGGTTCTGTTCGTCTGGATGATCTTCCTGGGATTCTTCGTCATCTATCGACGCAACCAGGACATCACCATCGATATCCTCGTGAGGCGGCTTGGCCCGACGACGAGAGCCGTCCTGCAAATCGTCGTCGGTGTCATCATCGCAAGCCTGATGCTGCTGCTGCTCTATCAGGCGCTAACGCTCGTCCCGCGGCAGGTGGGCCGCATCGACATGGTTGGTCTCCAGCGATACTGGCTTTCAATACCGTTCTTCGTTTCATGTACCCTCATCGTGGTGTTGATCGCGCTCGACATCGCAAGGGCGATAGCAATTCTCCGCGGCGTGGAACCGGCGGTTCGGCCCGGCGCAACGGAGGAGAACTGACATGATCGCGATCGGGTTGTTCACCGCCTTTATCGTCCTGCTCGCCATCCGTGTGCCGATCACAGCCGCCATCGGCGTTGCCGTCGCGGGAGCGCTCATCACCTCCGGCTTCACAGGTCAGCTCTGGATCCTGCCCATGAAGGTGCTGGAGGGGGTCAGCAATTCGTCGTTGCTGGCGATCCCGTTCTTCATTTTTGCCGGCAATCTGATGAACTCGGTCGGGATGACCGAACGCATCTTCAACCTTGCCAACGCGCTCGTCGGTCACTTCCGTGCCGGCTTGGCCCAGGTGAACGTTCTTGCCTCGGTGCTACTGGCCGGCGGAACCGGGGCTGCGGTCGCCGATATCGCTGGCCTTGGCGCGGTCGAGATCAAGGCGATGCGCGAAAATGGCTACAAAGCCTCGTTCGCCGGCGCCATTACGGTCGTGTCGTCCATCGTCGCACCCTTCATTCCGCCTTCCGTGCCGCTCGTGGTGTATGCGTTCCTTTCGAACACGTCGGTCGCACGCATGTTTCTAGCCGGCATCGTGCCTGCATTCCTGATCGCCGGCGCGCTGATGCTGTTCAACCGCTTTCTCGCCACGCGGCAGGAGTTCCCGCAACAGCCGCGCGCCAGCCTCAAGGAAATCTGGGGCCACGCTATAACGGGTGCGGCAGCGTTGATGGCGCCGGGCATCATCATGATCGGCATCCTGACGGGCACGACCACCGCGTCTGAAGCGGGTGTGCTCGCCTGCTCCTACATCATCCTGCTCGGTATCATTTTTCGCAGCATTTCATGGAAGGCGGTCTGGGAAGCAACGACCGAGACCATGCTTATCACCTCGATGATCATGATCATCATCGGCTTCGCAAACTCGATGGGCTGGCTGCTCGCCATCGAGCAAATCCCTCAGACCCTAGCGGCATCCATACCCGACCTCGTTGAAAGCACGCTCTTCTTCCTCGTCGTTGTCATGGCATCCGTGCTCATCCTGGGTTGCTTCATTGACGGCGTGACGATCAAGCTGCTGCTCGTGCCCATCCTGCTGCCGCTCGTCGACACGTACGGCATCGACCGCGTGCATTTCGGCATCGTACTGCAGATGTCGATCATTCTCGGCATTGTCACGCCGCCACTCGGGATCGGGCTCTACATCGTCTCCCGCATCGCCGCGATACCGGTGGAAGACGTGGTGCGTTCGGTGATCCCGTATTTCCTGCCGCTGGGTATCGTGTTGTTCCTGCTGGCCGCGATCCCCCAAATCTCCCTGTGGCTGCCGAACCTGATCATGGGGCCTCAACAGTGAGGAGCGCGCATCCTCGGCTTCAAACGCCGAGTGTGTCGCGCAGGCGGCGGAACTGGCCAAGCGTCATAGCCTGGCCATCCACCGTCCTCAGCCCGAGCGCGGCGGCATCCCGCAGCAGTTGGGTCTCGAGCGGATCGGTAATCGCGTCCGCCACGTAGGCGTCCTTCGGCAGGGTCGACAGCAACTCTTTTGGGAACGGAGTGCCCGGCGCATTTGCCATGCCAACCGGTGTCGCATTGATCGCCATGGCATAGTCTTCCAGCGAAGTGGGCATCTCGCGCTGTACGGTCAAACCGGTTCCGGCCAGCCGGGCGGCCAGCGCCTCGACCTCCCCCTCATCTCTCGACCATAGTGCGACATGGGCTCCGCCCCTTTGGGCGAATTCGTAGGCGATCGCCGTGCCGGCGGCGCCGGTGCCGGCAAGCACTATCCGGTTTCCTGTTGGATCGAACCCGGCGGACGCCGCACCGTTCCAGAATCCGGCGCCGTCGGCCATGTCACCGCTCAGCCTGCCGCCTTGATCGCGACGCACGACATTGACGCTCTCCAACGCCCTGGCGGTTTCAGACGCCTCGTCCACCAAACCGAGCAGCGCTCTCTTGTGCGGAAGTGTCGAGACGAAGCCGTCACAGTTGGTTGCGTCGCGAACCATGTCGACGAAGCCGGCCAGGGCCGCTGTGCTGACGTCGAGCGGCACCATGATCCGGTCTTCTCCGCGAGAGGCGAAATACGCGTTGAACAGGTAGGGCGCGCGCGCCTGGGCGATCGGCGTTCCGATCATGAATACCACCCGGCTTTGCCCTGTGACCAATCGCTTCGCCGTCGCCAAAATTCCATCCCTTCGCTTGACTCTCGCTCTATCCCTCAATAGCAGGCGAAATATTGAAGATTTTCTGACGCGTTGGAGGAGAGTGCGTGTTCGGGAGGAAGACACGGGATTCTGACACGGTCGTGCGGTTGATCGCTTCCCAGGTGCGTCGCGATATTTCCATTGGCGTGTTGGCCCCGGATGCGAAACTCAAGATTGACGATTTGCGCCAACGTTACGGCGGGTCGGCGCATTCATTTCGCGAGGCCCTAACCCTCCTCGCCAGTGAAGGGATCGTCGAAGCCAGCGCCCAGCGCGGTTTCCGCGTCGCCTCCGCGACCCAGACCGACCTTGAGGACATCTGCCGCCTGCGCGCAGAGATCGAGACGCTCGGGCTCGGCTGGTCGATCAAGCATGGCGACCTGCGCTGGGAGGGCGAAGTACTCGCCGCGTTCCACACCTATTCGAAGCTTTGCGCGCAGACCGCAGGCGACCGTGCGGCATATGCCATCGAGTGGGACGAGGCGGGCCGCTACTTCCATGCGACCTTGGTATCCGCGTGCCGCTCGCCGAGGCTGATTGAATTCCAGGACCGCCTGTTCACCCAGAGCCGGCGTTTCCGATATGCCGCGCTCGTGGAAGGACGCATCGACCTCACCACGGAAACGGGCGACCTGAGCGAGGTCGTCCAGGCAACGCTTGCACGCAACGCGGATCGCGCGTGCGAACACCTGTCAATCCAGATTCTCGGCGTTCTGACGCGTTGAGATACGGCTGATGCCGAAACCACCACGAAAACGTACCAATACAGGGAGGAATGACATGAATTCCATCACACGCAGGACATTTGGCGCTCTCGCCGCCGCTACCATGCTGGTCTCTGCCAGCGCCGCCAGCGCGGAGCCGATCAAGGTCGGCATCCTGTCGCTGGTCTCGCACTCGCCGAGCATCATCGCGGAAGGCAAGGGCTATTTCGACGAGCAGGGGCTGGAAGTCGAGTTCGTGCCGTTCCAGGCGGCGCAGCCCATGGCAGTGGCGATTGCATCCGGTGACGTCGATTTCGGCATGACCGCGATGACGGCCGGCCTTGTGAGCCTCGCCGAGAAGGGCGCCGTCAGGATCATCGGCGGCGCGCTGCAGGAGACACCCGAGATCGACGGTCAGAAGATCCTGGTGTCCAAGGCTGCCCATGAAGCGGGCGTCACGTCGCCCGCCGACCTCGCCGGCAAGCGCTTCGGCATCACCACGGCCGGATCTTCCTTTCATTACATGGCGCACAAGATCGCCGACAAGGAGGGCTTCGAGCGTTCCGAGCTCGAACTCGTTCCGCTCAATGCTGTTCCGGCAGTGATCGCTTCGCTGAAGTCAGGGCAGATCGATGCCTGGTCGATCGTCCCGAACATTGCGGCCGGACTTACCAAGGGCGGCGATGTCTTCGAGATCGGCAAGGTGTCGGATTACGTCGACGGCTACCAGGTGACGACGATCTTCACCTCTGCGGACAACGTTGCGAACAATCGCGAGCTGGTCGAGAAGTACCTCGCCGCTCTCTCCAAGGGCGTGGCCGACTACAATGCAGCCTTCGTCGACAAGACCATGTCCGACGAAGACAGCGCCGAGGTCGTCGGAATGATCCACGAATACATCTATTCCGACCGTCCGCTGGAAGCCGCCGACCCGGCAATCCGTGCCGGCGCGATGCGGATCAACGAGAACGCCAGGCTGAACGTCGCCAGCGTCGAGGATCAGCTCGAATGGTTTAAGTCGGAGAGCCTCGTGCCCGCGGAAGCATCGATGGAAAACCTCGTCGACACGAGCTTCGTCGAAACGTTCTGAGTGAGCAGCGCCGGCCCCTTTTGCCGGGGCCGGCCCATCCTCGACAGGGGAATCAACATGGACATCGTGGTCGACAATCTGTCTCACCACTACGGTCAGACCGAGGTGCTGGATGGCATCAATTTCGAGCTGAAGGGCGGCGAGATCGTCTGCATCATCGGACCGTCCGGGTGTGGCAAGTCCACGCTCCTCCGGTTCATCGGCGGCCTTGAGCAGCCAAGCGCGGGACGCGTCCTGATCGCCGGAGCGCCGCCGGCGGATTCGCTCAACCCGCTCACCTACATCTTCCAGGACTTCGCTCTGCTGCCGTGGCGCACTGTCGAGGGCAATGTCAGCCTCGTGCTCGAGGACCACGGCATCAAGGGAGCGAAGGCCGACGCCGTCATCGACGACGTGCTTCGCCGCACCAAGCTGTCGGATTTCCGCAAGGCCCTGCCGCGGCAGCTTTCGGGCGGCATGAAGCAGCGAGTCGCGATTGCCCGCGCCTTGTCGGTGAACCCCGCCGTCATGCTGATGGACGAACCGCTGTCGGCACTCGACAGCCAGACCCGCGAACTTCTGCTCGACGACCTGATCGAGTTGTGGACGCGCGAACGCTTCTCCGCTTGCTACGTGACGCATAACCTGGCGGAGGCCGTGCGGCTCGGCCACAAGATCATCGTCCTTTCACGACGTCCGGGGCGAATCCGTCAGATCGTTCGCATCGACATGCCGCTTGAGGAGCGCGTCGACAGACTGGCCGAACTCGAAGAGACCCAGCGTCATCTGTGGAACCTGATGCGCGACGAAGCCCGCGCCGCGGACATGGAGTTGTCGGATGTCGCTTGAGACGGTCAATACGGTGCACGCCACCTCGTTGCAGCAGGAGACCATCGTTCCGCCGGCCGATGCCCGTCCGGTGCCGTTTCGCGGCGGCGGCTTCAGGGTCCGGAAATTCCGCCTCATCTCGCCGATCGTCTTCATCGTCCTGATCGGACTGTGGGAACTTGGCTCGCAGACGGGCTTCATCAGCTCGATCGCCCTGCCTGCGCCGTCGGAGGCGTTCAGCGCGTTCCAGGACCTGGTGCGGACCGGCATGCTCTGGACGCATCTGAGCGCCAGCCTCTATCGGCTCTCGGTCGGCTGGATCTTCGGGTCCGCGCTCGGTGTCGCGGTCGGACTGATGATCGGCCTGTTCTCGCTGTCGCGCGCTGGCCTGCTGCCGATCGTCTCGGCGCTGTTCCCGATCCCGAAGATCGCGCTGCTGCCGTTGTTCATCGTCTGGTTCGGCATCGGCGAGGGTTCCAAGGTGGCGACGATCCTGTTCGGCACCTTCTTCCCGACTGTCATCGCCACCTATGGCGGCGTGGACAATGTCGACCGCAACCTGATCCGCATGGGCCAGTCATTCGGGCTTTCGTGGCTGTCGATTGTTCGCAAGATCATCATTCCCGGCGCACTGCCGGCGATCCTGTCGGGGTTCCGCATCTCGGCATCGATCGCGATCGTGCTTCTCGTCGCAGCGGAAATGATCGGCGCCCAGCATGGTATTGGCGCCTATATCCTCATGGCCGGGGCACTGTTCGCCACGGACCAGTTGATAGCGGGTGTTGCCATGCTGTCGGTTCTCGGGCTCACCGTCGGATGGCTGATCGGCAAGGCCGAGCAGTATTTTCTCGACTGGCGCACATGACGGCAAAGCCATGACCAAACGCTTCGAGGCCGATTATGACGTGGCCGTGTGCGGCGGCGGCGCGGCCGGCGTGGCGGCCGCCATCGGCGCGGCGAAGGCAGGCGCCAAGGTCTGCCTCGTGGAGAAATATGGCTTTCTCGGCGGCGCGGCGACGACCTCGCAAGTCTATGCCTATTGCGGACTGTTCCAGCAGGGCAAAGAACCAACGCGTGCAGTCGCGGGGGTCGGGGTCGAGGTGATTGACGAATTAAGGCGGCATGGCCTCGATGGCCAAGCCTACCGCTCGGAGACCACCGGCAACTGGATCGTGCTGCTCGACGGCGAAGTGCTCAAATTCGCCCTCGACAACCTCGTTCGCCGGTATGACATCGACGTCAAGCTGCATACCCGCGTCGCATCCGTTGCACGCACCGCCGACCGGCTGGAGGCGATCACCCTTGCCGGCATGGATGGGCGCACCCGCGTGGCAGCGGAAGCCTTCGTCGATGCCAGCGGCGACGCCAATCTCGCCATGCTGGCCGGCGTCCCTTTTCGCGTCGGCGACAGCGAGGGCAAGCTGCAGGCGTTGACCATGCCCATCCGCGTCGGTGGCATTGCGGCAGACCTCAAAATAGACCGCGCGGCGTTGAAGGCTGTGATCGCGCGCTACAACGAAAACGGTCGCTATCCGATCCAACGGACCGACGGTGGCATCGTCATCCGCCTGCCGCTCTCGCATGACATGTGGTGGATGACGGTCGACGTGCCGTTGCCGGACCTGTCTTCCGAAAGCTTCACCGCTGCGGAGATGGAAGCACGCGCACGGGCAAACGATTATGTTGCTGTTCTCAAGCGTGAACTGCCCGGCTTCGAACGCGCCTATCTGGTGGCGACCGGCCCGCAGATCGGCGTGCGCGAGACCCGCCATCCCGCCGCGCGCTACGAAATGACCGGCGAAGACGTCGTGCTAGGACGTCTGCGCGACGATGGCATTGCGCGGGCCGCGTGGCCGATCGAGCTGCATGGCGAGGCGGGCAAGCCAAGTTATACGTCGATCGGCGGCAGCGGCTATTGTCACGTGCCCTACGACTCGATTCGTGCAAAGGGGCTGGACAATCTCTGGTATGGCGGTCGTGTCATCGGCGCCGACGCACAAGCCTATGGATCGATCCGCGTGATGGGCACCGCATTTGCGACGGGCCAGGCGGCCGGCGTTGCGGCGGCTGATCACGTTGACGCTGGGCACCGCACCAACCTCGATCGCATCCAGGCGCTGCTGCGCGAGCAGGGCGCTCTCGTCTAGCCGGACCTGCAAACTGCCGAAAGATGTTGTACATTCGCCTTGATTGCGAAACAGATGTTCAATAGTGATAGACTCCACGGCTGACAGCCGTTCGGAGGAAACACGTCATGAGCATCAACGTCGCCCCAACGGGGCTCGCCCGCGATCTTCAGGAACGCGCGAAATCTGGCAAGCCGATCCGCATCGGCCTCATCGGCTCCGGCGAGATGGGAACCGACATCGTCACCCGCGTCGCCCATATGGATGGCATCGAGATCGGCGCAATCTGCGAACTCAACCTGCCGAACGCCGTCAAGGCGGTCGACATCGCCTACCAGGAAAAGGGCCACGCACGCGAGGCGGGCAACGCTTCAGCCGTCACCGAAGCGATGGAAGCCGGAAAGATCGCCGTCACCGGCGACGCCGACCTCGTCTTCGGCAACGATTTGATCGACGTCGTCATCGACGCCACCGGCGTACCGGCCGTCGGTGCCGAGATAGGCCTCCATGCGATGGAGCACGGCAAGCATCTCGTGATGATGAATGTCGAGGCCGACGTGACCATCGGTGCCTACCTCAAGAGCGAGGCCGACCGGCTCGGTGTCGTCTATTCGCTCGGTGCCGGCGACGAGCCTTCGTCCTGCATGGAACTGATCGAGTTTGTCTCTGCGATGGGTCATCCGATCGTTGCCGCCGGCAAAGGCAAGAACAATCCGCTCAACATCGATGCGACCCCGCCCGCCTATGAAGAGGAAGCGGCGCGCCGCCACATGAATGTGCGCATGCTGGTCGAGTTCGTCGACGGCTCAAAGACCATGGTGGAGATGGCGGCAATCGCCAACGCGACGGGCCTGGTGCCGGACAAGCCGGGCATGCACGGTCCAGCCGCAACGCTCGACCAACTGGCGACCACACTGGTACCGGAGAAGGATGGCGGCGTGCTGTCGAAGGTCGGCGTCGTCGATTATTCGATCGGCAAGGGCGTCGCGCCAGGCGTTTTCGTCGTCGCCGATATGTCGCATCCGCGCATAAGCGAGCGTATGGAAGACCTCAAGATGGGGAAGGGCCCATACTTCACCTTCCATCGTCCCTATCACCTGACCAGCCTGGAAGTCCCGCTGACCTGCGCCCGCGCCGTGCTCTACGGCAAGGCCGACATGGTGCCGCTGTCGAAGCCGGTGGCGGAAGTCTGCGCCGTGGCCAAGAAGGACATGCAGCCCGGCGAGGCGCTCGATGCGATCGGCGAATATTGTTACCGGGCATGGATCATGACGGCTTCCGAAGCGCGTTCGGCCAAGGCCATCCCCTGCGGCCTGCTGCAGGGTGGCTCGGTCACCGCGCCGATCAGGAAGGGCGAACTCATCACCTATGCAAATGCGGCTCCGGCGCCGGGCTCGAAGATCGCCGAGCTGCGCGCCCGCCAGGACCGGCTCGTCTACGGGGACGCCTGACCATGACGGCAGCACGGAAAAAGCCCACCAGCAAACAGACCCTCGCCAACCTTCCGTTCGCATACCGGCAGTATGACGCGGCGGCGCTGCGCGAGGCACTGCGCAAGATGTATCTGATCCGCCGTTTCGAGGAAGGCGCTGAAGACTCCTACACGCGCGGATTGATCCACGGCACGATGCACCTGTCGATCGGCCAGGAGGCAAGCGCAATGGGCATCTGCATGCCGCTGGAGACCGCCGACCAGATCACCTCGACCCATCGCGGCCATGGCCACAGCATCGCCAAGGGCGCCGACGTCAAGCGCATGTTCGCCGAGTTCTTCGGCAAGACCACCGGCTATTGCAAGGGCCGGGGCGGCTCCATGCACATCGCCGACGTGGCCGGCGGCAATCTCGGCGCAAACGGCATCGTCGGCGGCGGCATTCCCATCGCTGTGGGGGCAGCGCTGACGGCGAAAAAAATGAAGACCGGCAATGTCGTCATCTCGTTCTTCGGCGACGGGGCCAACAACGAAGGCGCTTTCCACGAGGCTCTGAACATGGCCTCGGTCTGGAAGCTGCCGGTCATCTTCGTCTGCGAGAACAACGGCTACGGCATGTCCACGTCGACGGAACGGTCGACGGCGGTGAAGAACATTGCCGACCGGGCCGCCGCATATTCGATGCCGGGTGTCATCGTCGACGGTAACAATTTCAGCCAGGTCGCCGAGGCGTCCCATGAGGCGGTCGAGCGCGCGCGCGCCGGGGATGGCCCGACGCTCATCGAATCCAAGACCTACCGCTATCGTGGACACTCCAAGAGCGATCGCAATCGTTATCGCACCAAGGAGGAAATCGAGGATTGGATGACCAACCGCGATCCGATCATCCTGTTCGAGAGCGAGATGAAGGAATTCGGCATCATCGATGACGCCGGCATCGAGGCAATCCGCGAGGACGTGAAGCGCGAGATCGCGGAAGGCATCGAATTCGCCAAGACCAGCCCCGCGCCGGATGTCGCCGACGTCGCCCGGTACGTTTATACCGAGGAGCAGGCGTGATGGATGCCACCCCACGCGAACTGAGCTACGCGCAGGCGATACAGGAAGCCATGGCCATCGCCATGGAGGCTGACGAACGTGTCTTCCTGATGGGCGAGGACATCGGCGTCTATGGGGGAGCGTTCCAGGTAACCGGCGATCTTGTCGAGCGCTTCGGACCCGATCGTGTCATGGATACGCCAATCTCCGAACTTGGCGGCGCCGGCGTCGCGGTGGGCGCGGCAATGACCGGCATGCGGCCGATCTTCGAGTTCCAGTTCTCCGATTTTGCCACGCTGGCGATGGAGCAGATCGTCAACCAGGCCGCCAAGATGCGCTTCATGCTCGGCGGCGAGGTCTCTGTGCCGCTCGTCATGCGTTTTCCGGCGGGCTCGGGGACCGGCGCGGCCGCGCAGCACAGCCAGAGCCTCGAAGCCTGGCTCGGCCACGTCCCGGGGCTCAAGGTGATCCAACCGGCAACGCCGCATGATGCGAAGGGCATGCTGCTTGCCGCCATTGCCGACCCCGACCCGGTGATGATCTTCGAGCACAAGCTTCTCTACAAGATGAAGGGTCCGGTCCCAGAGGGCCACTATACCGTGCCGATCGGCAAGGCGGAGGTACGTCGCGAGGGCCGGGACGTCACCGTCGTCGCCACCTCGATCATGGTGCACAAGGCGCTCGAAGCCGCGGAACTGCTTGCCGGCGAGGGCATCGACCTTGAGGTGATCGATCTCAAGACGATCCGTCCGCTCGACCGTCAAACGATCATCGACAGCGTCAAGAAGACGTCGCGGCTGATCAGCGTCCATGAATCCGTCAAGACGCTCGGCATCGGAGCAGAGATCTCGGCCACGATCGCGGAAAGCGACGCATTCGATTTTCTAGACGCGCCGATCGTGCGCCTCGGTGGCGCGGAAACACCGATCCCATACAATCCTGAACTGGAGAAGGCGGTCGTACCTCAGGTGCCCGACATCGTCACCGCCGCGCGCGACCTCGTGAAAGGGAGGCGCTGAACCATGCCGGTCGAGGTCATTCTTCCAAAGGTCGATATGGACATGGCGACCGGCCGGATTACCCGCTGGTATGCCGAGGAAGGCGCTGTCGTCAAACAGGGCGACGTGCTGTTTGAAATCGAGACCGACAAGGCCGCGATGGAAATTGACGCACCAGCCAGCGGTACGGTGCGCGCCATCACGGGTGCGGTAGGTGTGGATATCCCCGTCGGCGAGCCCGTGGCCTGGATCTACGCTGAGGGCGAGGATGCGGGAACAATACCTGACAAGCCCGCGGCAGGTTCCTCATCTCGTGCCGAACCATCGGCCAGCGAGCAGGAGGCGAAGGAAAACGCCGATGTTGTCGCCGTGCAGGGAAAGAACAAGGCTGAGGAACAACGTCCGGACGGGCAGGTCCGCGCGACCCCCCTCGCCCGCCGCATCGCGAAGGATTCCGGCGTCGACATTGCCGGCATTGCGGGCTCGGGTCCTAGAGGGCGTGTGGTCAGGGCGGATGTGGATGCAGCCATTGCCGGCGGCACACCGCCCTCTGGCCTGCCGGCCATCTCCCCCTCAGGGGGGGAGATCAGACAATCGCCGACGTCAGAACTGCCAATCTCCGCCCTTGAGGGGGAGATGGCCGGCAGGCCAGAGGGGGGTATTTCCCACCCGAAGCCAATGTCCGACGATACGGGGCTGAAACTGTTCGAGGAAGGCTCCTACGAACTCGTGCCGCATGACGCGATGCGCAGGACCATCGCGCGCAGGCTGGTCGAGGCGAAGTCGACGATCCCGCATTTCTATCTCACCCTCGACTGCGAGATCGACGCGCTGCTGGCGCTGCGCAAGCAGCTCAACGATGCCGCTCCCAAGGTCAAGTCAGACAAGGGCGAGGAGCCGGCCTACAAGCTGTCGGTCAACGACTTGGTCATCAAGGCGATGGCGGTGGCGCTCAGGGCCGTGCCCGACGCCAACGCGTCGTGGACCGAAGGCGGCATGCTCAAACACAAGCATGCCGACGTCGGCGTTGCCGTGTCGATCCCGGGCGGGCTGATCACGCCGATCGTGCGCAAGGCCGACGAAAAGACGCTGTCGGTCATCTCCAACGAGATGAAGGACCTGGCGATGCGTGCGCGAAACCGCAAGCTGAAGCCGGAGGAATACCAGGGCGGCACAACGGCGGTCTCCAATCTCGGCATGTTCGGCATCAAGGATTTCGCCGCCGTCATCAACCCGCCGCATGCGACGATCCTGGCGGTCGGCGCGGGCGAGGAGCGGGCGGTGGTCAAGGGCGGGCAGGTGGTCGTTGCCAATGTGATGTCGGTGACGCTGTCGACCGACCATCGCGCCGTCGACGGCGCGCTCGGCGCCGAACTGCTCGCCGCCTTCAAGCGCGCGATCGAAAACCCGCTGACGATGCTGGTGTAGGCACGAGTCAGTTGCCTGAAGTCGCGCACGGGCGCATGATGTTTCTGTCGGCGGAGAGCCGGCAAAGCACTGGAAGGACGCTGCGATGTCCGAATTTACCCCCCCTGACATGCGATCGCTGCTCGGCAAGGTGATGAAGGCCTCGCCGACCGATATCAAGTTCATGGCGCAGCGGTTGCACGATCATGCGTTCGAGCCGCGCATGTCGGCGGAAGCCACGCGCGCGTTCGCACGCGAACTCGGCCATGAGGACCTCAAGGCATTTTGCCTGGCGATCGGCCTGCCGGCGCACGTTGCCGAACGATGGGACAGGTTCGGCCTGTCGGCCGAAATAATGCACGTCCTGACCTTCATGCTGGCTGAGCGGCAACGATTGGTCGAGGCGATCGACGAGTTCGAGGCCAACACGCATGTCGGCGTCGACGATTTCCTGCGCGAGCGCGGCCTGCTCTAGTCGCCGTCGAGAAGCCGGCTCGCAGTTTCGCTGTCGGTGATCAGCATGCCGGCACGGACAGCCTTGAGGGCCGCACGGATGGCTTCCACCTTTTCACGCCCCCCTGCGGCGAGGACCACGTTGGGAATTGCCGCCACCGTTTCCAGATCGATCGCCACCACGCGACTGTTGACCTCATGATCGACGAGCTCCCCGTCGCTGTCGACGAAATAGCAGAGCAGGTTCGCAACGGCGCCCTTAGCCTTCAAGGGTCGAAGAAGTGATGCCGGCGCGATCTTGTGGCGAAAAATCGTCGCGTTCGGAGTCAGTTCGCCGACGGTCAGGACAGCGATGTCGGCCGCCGCCGCGCGCCGGCGGACGTCCATGAGTTCGGGCTGCTCCCACAACAGGCTTCGCAAGAGAGGATCGTGAACCATCACCGGTGCGGTGATCTGGTAGCTGTCGACTTCCAACATCTCCGCCACCTTGGCGGCCACGATCGACGGATTGATCCAGTGCGAATGCGGCAGCCCGCCGACGAGGCCGACGACGGATGCCTTCTTCAAACGTCGGCGCTTCATGAAACCAAGGCTTGCATGAAGCGTCGCGCCACCGCCGATCGCCAGCGTCATGCCATCCTGCATCGCCTCGCCCAGATAGAGCGCGACCGCATGCCCAATGGCCCGCTCCAGATGCTCGCCCTCTGCGGGCGTCGGAACGACGATCGCCCCGTGGAGACCGAAGCGCTCTTCCAGGCGCCGCTCAAGCTCGACCTGGCCCGCCGTGGACGCATTGATGGTGGTAACGACCAGGCCTTCGGCGACGCAAGCCGCGAGCGTCCGCATCACCTTGACTCGGCTGACGTCGAGCCTGTCGGCAATTTGCTCCTGGGTCAGCCCTTCGACATAATAGAGCCACGCAGTCTTGACGTTGAGGTCGGAGGAGACCATCGCGGCGCGGCGCTTCGTAGTGGACATCATATGGCTCCTCCCCCGCTACTCCCATCGTCGTTCCGTCACCCTGCTGTCAACGGAAAAGGCAGTCGAAAACCGGCTAAGCGCTGTTCATATGTATTTGACAGTGAACAAATGAACATATTTTATGTCGATCGGGCGCGATGTCATCCAGCAGTCATATGCGCCGTGCAGGGAGGAGCTGGAAGGCTGTCACAAAGCGATGGCCGGACCGTAAGATGCAAACAGGAGGTTTCATGAAAACGCTTTCTCTCAAGCTGGCTGCAAGCCAGATAGCCCTCGCGCTGACGCTTTCGGCCGGTGTTGCAAATGCCGAAACGCTGATGCTCTACACCTCGCAGCCCGAGGCGGACGCCACCAAGACCGTCGACGCATTCAAGGCTGCTCACCCGGACGTCGACGTCCAGATCTTCCGCTCGGGAACGAGCGATCTCCTCACCAAGCTGGCGGCGGAGTTCGCGGCCGGAGCACCGCAGCCCGACGTGCTGCTGATCGCAGACGCGGTCTCGATGGAGCTGCTCAAGAGGGACGATCGCCTGATGGCCTATCCGGAGGCCAATGTCGAAGGGCTCGTGGAAGGCTCCTACGATCCCGACATGACCTACTTCGGCAGCAAGCTGATCACCACCGGTATCGCCTACAACACAGCGGCCGCGGAGAAGCCGGAACACTGGAATGATCTGGTCAAGCCGGAATACAAGGACGGCGTTGCCATGCCGAGCCCACTCTACTCGGGAGCCGCAGCCTTCATGATGTCGGGCTTCGCGCTCGATGACGAGATCGGCTGGGATTTCTACACCGGCCTCAAGGACAACAACGCGATGAGCGTTCGCGGCAACGGCGCCGTTCTCAAGTCGGTCGCTGCCGGCGAAAAGCCCTACGGCATCCTCGTCGACTTCATGGCCATGAACGCGAAGGCGGAAGGCTCTCCGGTCGAATTCGTCTTCCCGGCCGAGGGTGTCCCGGCGGTGACGGAGCCTGTTGCCATCATGTCGACCGCGAAGAATGTCGACGACGCCAAGCACTTCGTCGACTTCATCCTGTCGGAGGACGGTCAGGCTCTGGCGCGCGACATGGGCTACATTCCGGCGAACATGTCAGTGGGCAACCCATCGTGGCTGCCCGAGGGCACCGAGGTGAAGGTCATGAACGTCGACATCCAGGGTGTCGCGGACCGCATCGAGGCCGACAAGGAAAAGTTCTCCGAGCTGTTCGGCGGCTAAGGGAAATCGCCGCATAGCAGCGAGGGCGAAAGAGCGACGATGACGGAAGCATGGAAACAATGGCGGGGCCAGGAACTGGCCCTGACCCTGGCAGTTGCCGTCATAATCGCAGTCCTTTCGCTCATGCCGATGCTGCGGCTGCTTCAGGAGATCGTGCTGCCCGGCGGCACGTTCTCTCTCTCCGCGATCCAGGTCGGCCTCGCCAAGAGTTCGACCTGGACGGCGACTCTCAACACGCTGGTCGTCGGTCTCGGCGGCACGCTGCTCGCCGTTGTCGGGGGCACGCTCATCGCGCTCGTCGTCGCGCTCACCGACCTGCGCGGGCGCAACGCGTTCGTGCTGTGCTTCGTGATGCCGCTGATGATTGCGCCGCAGGTGACGGCGCTCGCATGGCTGCAGCTCTTCGGTCCGGCGAGTCCGTTCCTCAAGCTGCTGGGCATCGCTCCACCTTTGGGCACGCCCAACCCGCTCTATTCACCACAAGGCATCATCATACTTCTGGGAATCCAGTATGCGCCCCTCGTCTTCCTGCTGGTGCGCGCCGGGCTGCGCAAGCTGCCGCGCGAACTGGTGGAGGCGGCACGCGCCGGCGGCGCTGGCTGGGCGACGGTGCTGCGCACCATCATCCTGCCGCTGATGACCCCGTCGATCGTGGCAGCCGCGGCACTCGCTTTCGTGTCTTGCGTTGGAAACTTCGGTATTCCTGCCTTTCTGGGCATTCCGGCCAATTATCTCGTTCTGCCGACGCTGATCTACCAGCGCCTTGCCGGCGCGGGGCCTGCCGTCCTGAGTGAAGTCGCGTTTCTCTCGGTGCTCATCGGCATCATCGCGATGGCCGGCATCATTGCCCAGGAAGTCATGAGCCGTCGCCGCGACTACCGCATCAGTTCCACCTCGCTGCCCGCGGATCCGTATCGGCTCGGCCGTTACCGGTTGCCGGTGGAGATCGCCATGTGGGCGATCGTGCTGGGCATGCTCGTGCTGCCGCTGTTCGGACTTTTGCTGACGTCGCTGGTGCCGGGATACGGCATTCCGGTCACGGCGGAAACGGCGACGCTTGAGAATTTCCGCTTCATCCTGTTCGAACATGGGGGCGCGCGGCGTGCATTCGTCAACAGCCTGATGCTGTCGCTGGGTGCCGCCATCTTCGCGGTGTTGGCCGCGCTTCCCATCGCCTACATGGTCGCTTGGGGCAAACAGAAATGGGTTCGCTACGTGAACCTGATGATCGAGTTGCCTTACGCGCTGCCAGGCGTGGTTCTGGCAATTGCATCGCTGCTGCTCTTCCTGCGGCCGATGCCGATCACCGGCATTCACATCTATAATACCATCTGGATCATCCTCTATGCCTATCTCGCGCGCTTCCTCGTGCTTGCGTTGCGCCCGACCGTGAGCGGCTATCACCAGGTCGACCGTGCGCTGGAGGAGGCCGCACAGGTGGGCGGAGCCGGCCTGTTCATGCGCATGCGCACGATCATCTTCCCGCTTGTCGCGCCCGCTGCCATGGCAGGCGGCCTGCTGATCTTCATGACGGCCCTGAGCGAACTGACGGTGTCAGCGCTGCTCTGGTCCTCCGGGGCCGAGACCATCGGCGTCGTGATGTTCTCGTTCGAGCAGGGCGGGGATTCGAAATATGCGGCGGCGCTGTCGCTGATCGTCGTCTCGATCACCTTCGGGTTGATGCTGGCGACCAATCTGTTCGCGCGCCACCTTCCGAGCGGAGTGCTTCCATGGCGGGACTGACGATGAAGGGTGTCACCAAGACCTTTGGTGACTTCGACGCACTGAAGGAGGTGACGCTCGACGTGGCCGACGGGGAATTCCTCGCCGTGCTCGGTCCTTCCGGTTGCGGCAAGACCACGCTGCTACGCATGGTGGCCGGTTTCGAGGACGCGACGGCCGGAACCATTGCGATTGGAGACCGCATCGTCTCAAGCCCGCAGCGCAGCCTCCCGCCGGAAAAGCGCCGTGTCGGCATCGTCTTCCAGAACTATGCGCTGTGGCCGCATATGACGGTTGAAGAGAATGTCGGCTACGCGCTGAAGGTCGCCAAGGTGCCAAAGGACGAGGCGCGCAGGAAGGTCGAGGACGCGCTGGCTCTCGTCGACCTCCAAGGATTCGGCGAGCGTTACCCGGCCAAGCTTTCGGGTGGCCAGCGCCAGCGCGTGGCATTGGCGCGCTGTCTTGTCGCCGCGCCATCGCTCGTGCTTTTCGACGAACCGCTGGCCAACCTCGACGTTCATCTGCGCGCTTCGATGGAGGACGAATTCGCGGCCTTCCACAAGCGCACCGGAACGACCATCATCTACATCACCCACGATCAGGCGGAGGCGATGGCGCTGGCCGACCGCATCGCCGTCATGGATCAGGGACGCCTCGTCCAATTGGACGTGCCACGCAAGCTCTATCGCGAGCCGGCCACGGAAATGGTCGCATCGTTCATCGCGCAAGGCATCGTGCTGCCAGCCACCGTCTTGAGCGAGGAGGCCGAGGGGCAGTGCCGCGTCAGCGTGCTGGGTCAGGAGACGGTGGTGCGTTGCCGCCCAGGCGAGAAGCCACGCGAAAACGCCAAGATCTGCTGCCGCGCATCGGACCTCGCGCCGGCGTCAGGTGATGAGCCCGGGCTCGACGGGACAGTGAAGCGCGCCGTCTACAAGGGCGGGGAGACGCGGATCGAGTTTGCTCCGGCGGCCGATCCTCACCTGAACATGCATTTCGAGCTGCCCGATCCCAATCAGTTCGTGGAAGGAAAGCAGGCTCGCCTGCGGATCAGTTCCGGCTGGCTCATTCCCGCCGAGGCGCCGCGCTGACCATGGACATCGGACTGTTCGGAGGTTTCGGCGAAAAGGGCCGTACCAGCATCGCGGCAAGGAGCGGCGCGACCTGCCTGCTTATGGATGCAGGCATAAAGGTCGGCGCTCAGGGCGACGCGTATCACCCTGCCTTGGTCTGGGCCGCATCTGAACTCGACGCTCTGCTGGTAACGCATGCGCATGAAGACCATGTCGGAGCCCTTGCTTGGCTGCAGGGTCAAGGCTTTCGCGGCCGCATCTTCATGACCGCAGAGACGATCCAGGAGGCCCCGGCAACGCTTGCCGCCTATGCACGTCCCGCCGATCTCAAGGCCAATCCGTTTCCGCGTGGCCAGATCGAAATCTTCGAGCCCGGCGAGACTCTCTCCATCGGCAACATGACGGTGGAGACCGGACGTTCGGGCCATGTCGTCGGCGGTGTCTGGTTCGCCGTGGATGACGGCAGCAGCCGCGTCGTGCATTGCGGCGACGTGGTGCCAGACAGCAGCGTCTTTTTCATGGACCCGATCCCGCAATGCGATCTGGTCGTACTTGACGCGTCCTACGGAGACGATCCCGTTCCCGGTACCGATCGTTCGAAGGCAATCGCCGATTGGATTGCGATGCATCCTCGCGGCTGCCTGCTTCCGACGCCGCTCTCCGGTCGCTCGCTCGAACTCATCGCCGCTTTTCCTGCCGCCTTCGCCATCCACGCGAGCATGCGCGACGCCCTTCATGCGCAAATCGCGACGCAAGCCGCACTTCGGCCCGGCATGGCCGAACGCCTCGACGAAAAACTGGCCAACGCAGTCGACTGGCGCGACGGTGACGCCTTGCCGGAAGTTCCGCTGCTTGCCGACGATGGGATGGGGCAGGCGGGGCCCTCCGCCCGACTTCTGCCACGAGCAGAGGCGGCCGGCTTCCCTGTCCTGCTCACCGGCCATCTGCCGGCCGGCTCGCCGGGCCAGTCGATGCATGCAGCCGGCAAGGCGGACTGGATCCGCATGCCGACGCACCCGACGCGGCCAGGCAACGTAGCGATATGGGAAGGTGCGGGGCGACCTATGGCGCTGGGCCATTCGTGCCCGCCGGCCGATCTGCAGGCGCTGCATTCGCATATTCCTGGCTTGCGCGTCGATAGCCGCACAGGCCAGACATTCAAACTTTGAAGCGGAGCGGCGCGATGCGGATACTCGTCAGCAACGATGACGGCATCGAAGCTCCTGGGCTGGCACGGCTGGTGGAAGCCGCAGAACGGATCAGCAACGACGTCTGGGTCGTTGCGCCGGAGGACAAGCACACGGCCGCTGCCGCCTCGATCACCATCGGCAAGCCGCTGACGATGCACAAGCGCGGCGAGCGCCGCTATGCCTGCTCGGGCCGGCCGGCCGACTGCATCGTGACCGCGATGGCGTGGCTGTTCGACAAGGAGCGAAAGCCCGATCTCGTGCTGTCCGGCATCAATGACGGACGCAATGTCGGCGAGGACATCGCCTATTCCGGTACGCTTGGCATAGCGCGCGAAGCCTCGTTCTGGGGCCTGCCCTCCGTCGGATTCTCACGGGTCAAGAATGCTGCGATCTCTTCCGAAGACCCGGACTGGCTCGCAGCGCTGATCGCGACGCTGTGGCAGCGCAGGGCAGGATGGGCGCTGGAAGGACACTATCTCGCCGTGAACCTCCCCCACGCCCTGCCGGCAGAAATCCGCCAACCGTTCATCGGCCGCGACAAGATCGCGCGAACTGCCGAGGCGATCGAAACGGACGGCAACCGCACGGTGCTCGTTATTCCACGAGGCCGCGCTCACACCGCCACTCCCGGCGACGACAACAGCCTGATCGATGCAGGTTTCGTGACGATCAACCGGCTGAACTGGTTTGGAAACACGCCTTTGAGCCAGAGCTTTCTCGATGAACTCGAAGCAACGCCGAGCTGACCAAAGCCGTCAGGCGTGCACCCCGAAACGATCGAGCTCCCGCGCCACCTGATCCCAGGTGGAACAGATGCTCATCGCGCCCTTCTCGGCCAGGCGCGCGCCATGGCCGTCATAAGTGTGACTGCCACCCGTGAAGCCGATCGCCACCATGCCGGCGGCCACCGCACCCTCGACCCCGAACGGCGAATCCTCGATCACGACGCAGCGCGACGGTTCGGCACCCATCTTGCCGGCAGCAAACAGGAAGATGTCCGGCGCTGGCTTGCCGCGCGCGACCATTGACGAGCTGACGATCGCGTCGCCGAAATAGCCCGCGAGCCCGGTAACGTCGAGGCTGTGATGGATGCGCTCGAGTGACGATGACGATGCCACGCAGCGGTCTACAGAAAGCGCCTCGAGAAATCCCTTGATGCCGTGCGTCGGCTGCAGCTTTTCGGTGAACAGAGCCTTCGTCTCGGCCCAGATGTCGCCCTGCTTGTCCTCGCCGAGAAGGTGTCCCGTCAGGTCACGGATCCTGACGATGATGTCCGCCTGCTTCATGCCGATGCACTGCGCTATCACGTCCGCGCTGACACCGCGCATGCCATGCTTGTCGTAGACACGCTCATAGGCGAGGGCGGCAAGCGGCTCGCTGTCGACGAGCACGCCGTCACAATCGAAAATTATCAGGGACTTGCCGCTCACGCGTAGGCTCCGCTTTCAGGCTTGGTGGGGAAGGGACGAGTCGTGCGATGACCGGGATAGCGCCTGCCGCACGGCTTGTCGCGAAAGCCCGGTATCAGGCATGGCCCAGTTTGGCTCCGTGCCAAGAAAGCGGTCGAGGAAAGCGATCGCCAGCGCCGGCATCTCTTCGGCATTCTCGCGGTAACTCCACCAGGTTCGCAGGTCGTCGACGCAGGAATCGAGCTGCGGCGCGTGACCGAACTCCTGCTCGTGAATGGCCGAAATCGCCGAAACGCAATAGTTGGTGTAGAGGAAGCCCTCCGGCCAGAAGCGCGCGATTTCCATCAATTCAGGATCCTGCCCGGGTTCCAACCGGACGTCCTCGCTCGCCAGTCTCGCCGGATTGCATCGAATCAGCTCACGCAGGACCAGGCCCGCGGCGAAAACGATGAAGTCGGCGCGATCGAGGCGCGCATGGTCCTTCTGCGTCTCGACCGTTTCGACCCAGTCCAGGAACACCTTGGTCAGGATCGTGTCGTCGATGTCGTAGCGCAGACCGTAAACCCGCGTGACCGCCTTGGCATTGGCGCGGAAGGTCGCCCGGAACCAGCGCAACCGCCGCAATCGATGCCGCAAATCCGGCATCTGCGCCAGTTCGTCCTTGAACCGCAGGTCCATTCGCGTTGACTCCTCCCGACGACAGCCTTCCATCCAGCCTGGCTGATACCATGCCGGCAGACGCCATTCTCGGCAAGGATAATACATATTGACACTTCAGGAGACAAATGTTCTCTAAATGGCGGATGCCGGTAGGTGAGGTTGCCGGCGCGGGGAATTCGGGAGGATGCTCCGAATGGCTATCTGGCAATGGGGATTGCTGCTGCTTGCCGGCGTGTGGGCACTGCAGGCCTTGGGCGTCTGGCTGCAGATGCAGCATTATTCGGGCGTCTTCAAGGGCATCACCGAGAAATACAGCGACGGCTTCGTCGGAGCCGGAAACTATCGCGGCCGCTTCAAGAGAGGGACGATCGCGCTGGTGGTCGTGACGCCCGATCTCATCGTCCGCCGACTGCTGCTGATGAGCGGCCGCACCGTGTTCACGAAATTCAAACGGCATGAGGAGTTCGAGGGCATGACCCTCGACCGGCTTCGTTCCGACCCCGCCATCTTGGGAGAGGAACACCCCGGCGTGACCGAAGCCGTCACGCGGGCGATCGAGCAGATCGACCGCGCGCGGGCGGAGCCGAGAAGGCAGCCCGGCCTGTCGGGTATCAGCGCCGCTGGCGCTTAGGCAAGCCGAATCCGGCAGATGCCTGCCGGCGGCATTTAGGAGGGAGGAAGGATGTCGGTACTATCTATGTTGGCGCAGCATGCCGATATGGCCGTGCAGAACCTGCATGTCGCAGGCTCCATGGTCTCGGATGCTGCGTTGCACGGCAAGCTCGCCGTGCAACACACCGCGAACGATTACGTCGTTCTTGCACAGGCGACGCAAGATGGCGGGATCAGCGTCGACGAGTTCAGGGAACGGCTTGAAAACGTCACCCAGGAGGAACAGCTCGGCTGGCTGACGGCTGCGGGCAAATACTTCATCGGCATATTCCAGGAAGGCGGCAAGGTATTTGCCGGCTTCGTGACCGGCATCATCCCGACGCTCGTCGTGCTGATGACGGCCTTCTATGCAGTCACCGAACTCGTGGGCGAAAAGCGCGTCCATGGCCTGGCCCAGGGTGCGGGACGCATCGCGTTGACGCGCTACACGGTGCTTCCGGTTCTCGCGGTCTTCTTCCTCACGAACCCGATGGCCTACACCTTCGGCTCGTTCCTCGAGGAAAAGCACAAGCCGGCCTTCTACGACGCGGCCGTGTCCTATGTGCACCCCCCGCTTGGTCTGTTCCCGCACGTGAACCCCGGCGAATATTTCGTCTGGGGCGGTATTCTCGTCGCGCTACTCGAACTGGAACGCAACGGTTCGGTGGCCGAAGGCTACCATATCCAGGTCGCGATCTGGTACGCGCTCGTCGGTCTCGTCGTGATCCTGCTCAAGGGCATGCTCACAGAACGCATCACGGCCTTCATGGCCCGCCGCCAGGGCGTCGAGCTCTGAGCCGGGGAGGGAGGACATCATGACAAAGACATACAAGGCCGTACGGATTTCGAGGGGCTCGGGCGGCTGGGGTGGCCCGCTCGTCATCGAGCCGACCGAACAGCGCAACAAGATCGTTTCTGTGACCGGCGGCGGCATCCATCCGGTTGCCCAGCACATCGCCGACCTGACCGGTGGCGAAGCTGTCGACGGCTTCCGCGCGCCACCCGTCGAAGGCGAGATGGCGGTAGTGGTGGTCGATTGCGGAGGCACCGCGCGCTGCGGCGTCTACCCCCGCAAGCGCATCCCGACCGTCAACCTAACGCCAGTTGGCCAGGCCGGACCTCTGGCACAGTTCATCACGGAAGACATCTACGTCTCGGGCGTGAAGCCGGAGAACGTCACACTGGCGGACGGCAGCGAGCCGGTGACTGCCGCGGGGGGAGCAGCATCGATGAGCCCCAGCAGCACGCCGGCACCGGCAGCCGCGCCGCAGAATGAGGGCGGCATCGTCGGCCTCATCAGTTCGGTCGGCCGCGTGATGGGCCGTGTCGTCGGCATCTTCTTCAATGCCGGCCGCCGCACGATCGACCAGGTGGTGCGCAACGTGCTGCCGTTCATGGCGTTCGTGACCATGCTCATCGGTCTCATCCTCTATACCGGCATCGGCGACATCCTCGCCCAGCCAATGGGACCGCTGGCCAACAACATCATCGGTCTGTTGATCATCTCGGCGATCTGCGGCCTGCCGTTCCTGTCGCCGATTCTCGGGCCCGGTGCCGTGATCGCGCAGGTCATCGGCGTGGCGATCATCGGCCCTCAGATCGCCAACGGAACGATCTCGCCGGCGATGGCTCTTCCGGCGCTGTTCGCCTACAACACCCAGGTCGGCTGCGACTTCGTCCCCGTCGGCCTGGCGCTCGGCGAGGCCAAGCCGAAGACGATCGAGATCGGCGTGCCGGCAGTGCTGATCAGCCGCCAGATCATGGGGCCGGTTTCGGTGCTCATCGCCTGGGCGGTCAGCCTGATCGTCCTTTAAGGAAAGCAAGAGAAGGAGGTTCGCCAACATGACGGTTCTACTGAAAACGCGTGTCACCGCAGTGGGACCGGAAGTGGCGGACCTCGCCGAGGGCGGCGTGATCATCCTGTTTGCGGAGGGATCGCCGCCCGAACTTGCGGAAGTCTCCGTCCTGCACCGCAGCGACGAAGGCCCGAGTAACGAGGCCCCGCTGGTTGGAGCCTCCATCAGCATCGGAGAGGTTGCCGCGCAGATCACCGCCGTCGGCGCCACGGCATGGAGCAAGGTGCTCGATATCGGGCATGTTGTGATCTCCTTCAACGGCGCTACGCAAGCGGAGCGCCCGGGCGAGATATGCGCTTCGGAAGTCGACACGCAGGCGCTCGTCGCCGCATTGACGCCGGATACGGTGATCACGATCGCCACCTGACGACAGGCACTGGACGACATCAGGATACCGTTATGGAACGCTCCACCATCGTGAGGGTGCATGAGGGGCTGCATGCACGCCCAGCCACGCGCTTCGTGAAGCTTGCCAAGAGCTTCGAATCCGAGATCGAGATCATCCGTGACGGCAAGGCCGTGAGCGCGAAGAGCCCGGTCAAGCTGATGCTTCTGGGCGTCAAGGAAAACCAGGAGGTGTCGGTCCGGGCGACAGGTGCGGACGCGGCCGAAGCCGTCGAAGCACTCATCGGCTATCTGGAAAATCCCGATTCCGGCCTCGGAGAGGACGAGTTGCACGCGGGGGCGCCTGCATATGCACCACCCCCGGCGGTGCAGCCGGACATGCAGACGGAGATCGGAACCTTCTTGCGCGGCGTCGCCGCCAGCGAGGGCGTCGCGATCGGGCCGGCCTTTGCGTATTTCCCCGCGGACATCCAGACCGAGGCCCGCACCATTGCGCCCGGTCAACGCGACGCCGAACTGCAGCGGCTTCGCGCCGCCATCCTCTCGGTCCAAAACCGCATGGACGCCACGTTGGCCGAGACATCGCTGGCGGAGAGCGACAGGGGCATCATCGCCGCCTTGCGGGACATCACAGCCGACGAAAGCGTGATCGGCGAAGCCGAGGCAACGATCAGGAAGGGGCTGGATGCCGTTTCAGCGGTGATGGCCGCTGCCACTCAAGTGGCAGCGGAGTTCGCAGAGCTCGACGATCCGTATCTCAACGCCCGTGCCGACGACATCCGGGCGGTAGGACGGCAGATCTCCCTGGCATTGCTCGGACAGGACGAGGCGGGGTTGGATGCGCTGCCGGAAGGCGCGATCCTGATCGCCGAAGACATCGGTGCCTGGGATCTCGCGCGTGCGCCGCTGAAGCGCATCGCCGGCATCGTCTGCGGGCATGGCGGTGCCACCTCGCATGTGGCAATCATTGCCCGCTCGCATGGCATTCCTGCCGTACTTGGGCTCGGATCGCAGGTGATCGAGCTCAAGCGAGCCCAACACGTGGCCATCGACGGTTCGCGCGGCGAGGTTCACCTCGAACCGGACGAGGCCACCCGCCAACGCTTCGATGCAGCCATCCTAGCAGCGACCGCGGAACGCAAGGCGCTGTCGGCCTACAAGGATGCGGTGCCCAGCCGCCCGGACGGCACTGTCATCGAGGTCGCGGCGAATATCGGCTCGCTGGAAGAAATCGATGCCGCACTGGAAGCCGGAGCCATGGGCGTCGGCCTGTTCCGCACCGAACTCCTGTTCATGCGCCACATGCACCTTCCCTCTGAAGACATGCAGGCCGAGACCTACGCCGCAGCGGCCCGAGCGTTCGCGCCCCATCCGGTAATCGTGCGCACGCTCGACATAGGCGGCGACAAGCCGATTGCCGGTATTGAGTTCCCGCAGGAGGAGAACCCGTTCCTTGGCTGGCGCGGAATCCGCATGTGTCTCGATCGCCCCGACATCTTCAAGACCCAGCTTCGCGCATTGCTGCGCGCTGCTATCCACGGCAACATCAAGGTGATGCTGCCGATGATCTCGGAGATAGAGGAGGTGCGGCGCACCCGCGCCCTCATCGCGGAGGCAGCAGCCGAACTCCGCACCGAGGGCAGGGAGCATGCAGCGTTTCCGCTGGGGGTGATGATTGAGACACCGGCGGCCGTCCTGATCGCCCCAACACTGGCCAAGGAAGTCGACTTCTTCTCGATCGGCACCAACGACCTGACACAGTACGTCATGGCGGCGGACCGCCTGAATCCCGTCGTGAGCAGCCTAAACAGCGTCGAAAACCCGGCTGTGATGGCGGCCATCGAAATGACGGCCAAGGCGGGTGTCGATGCCGGGATCATGGTCGGCATGTGCGGCGAGGCGGCAGGACGACCGGACCTGATCCCCACCTTTATCAGGATGGGACTGACGGAACTGAGCATGAGCGCTGCGTCCGTCCAGCGCGCCAAGAAATGCATCGGCGAGATGAAGGCGACTTAGGCGGTACCCGCCTTACGGAAGATGCGCGAACAGCATCGCGAATATCCGTGTCAGTTCTTGCTGTCCCTCCGGTCCCCGGCATGCCGGCTCGATCCGATCGATGCGAGCGTCGGTGGCCAGGATCGTAAGGTCGAGGAGGTCGGCCTCACGTGCCGCATCGGCATCCACGGTCGCGAAACCGGCTGTCAGCACGATTGGCGTCAGGCACAATATCTCGAGCGTACGAATGGATTCATTCGGCACCGAGCCGTCCTCGAAACGGATCGGCCGATGGTCGAGCAGTTCGGTCAGCAGCGACGCACAGAGCACCGCGCCTGCCGCAACCCTTTCGGACCAGCCGTGTGCGCCGTCCAGCGCCGCGAGCTCTGCGCCGTGCTTGCCCTTCATTGCGGCGTGCACGCTTGCGAGTTCCGTTTCATGGATCCGCGCTCCGGTGATCCCGCGCGCGGCCAGCACTGTGGCGGCGAGGTAATAGAGGTCACGCCGGAAAGCACGGCTGCCTTCGTCGCGGCCGCGAAAATAGATGTCGAGACTGCGAGCGCTATTCCGCCCGACACCGGCCGCGCGATCGATGGGAACGAACCGTTCGGCAACGGTCATGGCATCATCAAAGGCACTGACGGCATGCCCTAGCAGGCTTTCGACACCCCTCACGGGGAGCGGCGGATGCGGCAGTTTCAGGTGCTCGCCGACGCGCGCCATGGGAGAATGGCCGCCATCGTGCCGATGCTGGCGAATGACCTGCCTCGCATCGCGCAGCCGATCCTTGAGCGCAACGCGGACCTCTTCGGAAATCTC
Organism: Mesorhizobium sp. CAU 1741; assembly: GCF_039839275.1. Classification (NCBI taxonomy): domain Bacteria; kingdom Pseudomonadati; phylum Pseudomonadota; class Alphaproteobacteria; order Hyphomicrobiales; family Phyllobacteriaceae; genus Mesorhizobium; species Mesorhizobium sp. CAU 1741. The sequence goes on from NZ_JBDOQP010000004.1 coordinate 514,388, forward strand.
ACGCAGCATCGATTTGGCCATCCTCTCGTTTCGTCGGCAAAGCCTCGACCGACCATGCGACAATGCCTTGGGAAATTGCGTCGCATCTGCCCGGCTGGTCAAGGCTTGTTGTTGCGTTTGTTATCAGAATCGTTGACGTTTGCCTCGCCCATGGCGGCGTGAGAGGGAGTGGATTGGCACGGCAGCCGCGCAAGATCACCGCGAACGGCGAGGAGGGGATTGCTGTGCCGACCGGCGAAAGCCGCGCCGATCGGCTGCGGATACGCGCCGCCTGGATGTATTTCATCGAGCAGATGACGCAAACGGAGATCGCCGACGTGCTCGGCATCGGCCGCGTCAGTGTAGTGCGCATGCTGGCGGAAGCCCGCGCCCGCAACGAGGTCAAGATCAGCATCGAGAGCGACCTGATCGATGTGGTGCGCCTGGAGCGCGCGCTCGAACGGACGTTCGGGCTTCAGCAGGCGCTGGTCGCGCCGCTTTCGGCCGCCGAGGCGAGCCCGATACCCGCCATCAGCGCCAAGACCGGCAGCTTCCTTTCCGAAACGATGCACGGTGGCATGCGTGTCGGTGTCGGCTGGGGACGCACGCTGTTTTCCAGCCTGCAGTTCATAAGCGGCAAGCCATTGTCGGATTTTCAGGTGATATCACTGCTGGGAGGGGTCGGCGCGGCGCGGCGGTTCAATCCGGCGGAATTCGCGTGGCGATTTGCCCAGACATTCCAGGGGGAGGGCTACCTGATCCCAACGCCGGCAGTGGTCGACAGCGTTGAAACCAAGATCGCCCTGGTCGAACGCTGTGGACTGAAGGACATCTTCGAGATGACCGACGCGCTTGACGCCGTTCTGCTCAGCGTCGGCGGCATCGCCTCGGCCACCACCTTCTATCGCGGCGGCTTCCTCAAGGAGAAGGATCGCGAGGCGCTGGTCGAACGAGGCGCCGTCGGCGACCTGCTGTTCCACTTCTTCGACAGGGATGGCGTGCTGGTCGACCATCCCGTCAACCAGCTCGTGATGTCTGTGGAAGTGGATCGGCTGCGCAAGGCGCCCATGCGCATATTGACCTCAGGCGGCGAGGACAAGACGGACGCGCTGCTGGGCGCCATGACGTTGATCGCACCCACCGTGCTGATCACGGACGAGCGCAGCGCGCGCCGCATGCTCGAAGCACGCGGCGTCACGCCGTGACGGGCGATCAAGCCGCGCGCGCGACCTTTGTCGTGCGTGCGTTGCCGGCCAGCCGCTTTGTAGCGTCGACGGTGTCCTGCGCGACATACCAGTAGCGTTCCTTCAATTCGATATTGAAGAGGACGCCCTCGGGGAATTCGCATTCCTCGACGATCCGGTCCCAGGGAATCTCACCCCAGCCGACCGGCAGATGCAGGTCACCATGCCCGTAGGCGACACGCTCGCCATCGGTGAACATCCAGATGTCATCTTGACGGCCGAAGCTGTCATGGACATGGAGATGACGTGCCCAAGGCGCGATGGTCTTGATTTCTTCAATGAAATCCTCACGGCGGCCCTCATAGTCGAGCCGCAGCAGGGCGTGGCTGAAATCGAGTGTGGCCGCAACGCTGGGGTGATTGATCGCCGCGAGTTCCTGAGCCAGCCGGGACGCAGTCGGCGTGAGGCCCTTGCCTTCGTAACCCGCGAACAGCGTCTCCACGCACAGCATCACGCCGTGCTGGGCAGCGATGTCGCCGGCCTTGGCCAGCCATTCACGCTGGCGCAGATAAGCTGCCTCGACGCCATTCGCCTGCTGCTGCGGGACGATGCCTGCGTGAATGACATAGTGCTCCGCGCCGAGTTCGGCCGCGACCTCGAGGGAAGCCTTGAGAACTTCCATATGACGCGGCAGGCGCCATGCCTCGTCCATGAAATTGATGGAAAGCGGTCCATGCACGGAGTAGGCGACGTCGCGGCCGCCACATGCGCGCATCAGCGCCTTCATCTGCGGCTGGCGTATCTTGCCACCCACGACGATGTCCATGTCGTAGGTGGGCAGTTCGATCGCCTCGACGCCCAGTTCCTCGATCATGTCCAGTTCTTCCGCGAAGTCGCCGAGATCGTTCGCGCGCTTGTGTGCGGATATACCCGTGCCCAAAGCACCGTTGGCCAGCATGGCTCTCTTCCTCGTGTCGTGGATTCTTCGGTTCCGGAACTGCCGTGCCCGGAGTGCGCCCGCAAGATGACGCGGATTCATGACGCCTGTCTGACAGGCCACCGGCAAAGATTTGAACAGGGCGGTGCTCGACAACCCGTTTGCCATGTCATCTAATCGTCATTGAAGTGTCATTTTCAACGCTGATTCCGATTGGAGCCGCCAATGCGCATGCTGTTCCTGCTCCTTTGTGCCTGTGTCGCGGGGTCCGGCCCGGCTGCGGCCGACGCGCTGACAAATCGGCAGATCGAAACGCACCTCGTCGGCAAGCAGATCGCGTGGTGGGAAGCACAGGGCTGGCGCCACGGCTATCTCATGCTGCTGCCGAACGGCTCCGCGGAAATGACCGTCGATCGTCCGGATCGTCAGCGCGACGTCGGACGCTGGACTTTGCGCGGTGATGAAATCTGCACGCTCTGGGGTGAGGTGCGCGGCGGTGTCGAGAAGTGCTACCGCATCCGTCGCGAGAGCGGCGGCCTGTTCGTCACGAGCGGGGGCAACGTGTTCGAGGTTCGCGAACTCGGCGTGTGACAACGGCGTCATAGAACCGTCGCGGGATTGTAACCCGAGCAAAACAAAACTGTCGTCAATCGCCTCTAGTGGAGTCGGCCAGCGGGATAGCCCGCGCCAACCATCCTCTGGAGGCTGACAATGACAAGGTTTTCTCTTTTCGCCGCGGCTGTCTCGACCGTGGCGATTGCGTCCGGCGCTCAGGCACAGGAGCGCACCCAGTTCCAATACTGGTATGGTCTCACCGGCCAGCTCGGCGAAGTCGTGCAAAAGCAATGCGATCTCTTCAATGCGTCGCAGGACAAGTACGAGGCAGTCTGCTCCGGCCAGGGCGGCTATGATGCGGCTGAGCAGAATACCATCGCCGCATACCGCGCCGAACAGCATCCGACTGTCGTGCAGATCTACGACGCCGGTACCGTGAACTTCATGCTCTCGGGCGCCATCTATCCCGCCAACAAATTTGCCGAAGAGCACGGCATCGACGTCGACTGGGATGCGTACTTCCCCGGAATCGCCAACTACTACGCCACCTCCACAGGCGACATGTGGTCCTTCCCCTACAACTCTTCGACAGCCGTCCTTTACTGGAACAAGGATGAGTGGGCCAAGATCGGCAAGGATAAGGCTCCGGCAACCTGGGCTGAGTTCGCAGCCGACCTGAAGGCGCTCAAGGAAGCCGGCGTTGAATGCGGATTCGCGTTCGACTTCGACACCTGGATGAATCTCGAGCAGTTCTCGGCCATGAACGGCTTGCCGATCGCCACGCTCGACAATGGCTATGGTGGCCTCGGCGCCGAAGTCGTCTTTCACCAGACTGCCTTTGTCGACCACATGAAGAACTTCAAGGACTGGATGGACGCCGGCTACGCCAAGATCCAGACGAGCCAGGTTGGCAAGAACCTGATCCAGGCCTTTGCCGATGGTTCCTGCGCCTCGACGACATCTTCGATCGCCAACCATGGCGTGGTGAAGTCGACCCAGGCCGAAGGCATGAACTGGGACGTGGCCATGCTGCCGGTGCTCGAAGAAGGCAAGCGCACCAATTCGCTGGTCGGCGGAGCTTCGCTGTGGGTCATGGATGGCAAGTCCGACGAGGAATACGAAGCTGCCGCTGCTTTCCTCAAGTATGTGACGGCAGCCGACACGGGCGAGAAGTACATTGCCGAGAACACCGGCTACATTCCGGTTACCACTGACGGCTTCGAACTCTTGAAGTCCGAAGGCTTCTACGACCGCGAAGAGATTGCCGGTCGTGAAGTGGCGATTGAATCACTCACCGCTTCCGACGTCACCCCGCTGTCGCGCGGCATTCGCCTTGGCAACTTCACTTCGATCCGGGCCGAAGTCCGCGCCGAACTCGAAGCTGCCTTCACCGGCCAGAAGGACATTGAAACCGCGCTGAACGACGCGGCGGACAGGTCCAACCAGATTCTGCGCCGCTACGAGCAGACCTATCGCGGCGCCGACCTGCCCTGATCCAACTTCTGCCCTGACATCGGAGGCGCTGCCTGCAGCGCCTCCTTCCTCATGACGGAGCGGGAGTGCCGGTCTTGGAAAAACGCGTGACATTCTCGAACACCTGGCTCGCCGCCGCACTGATCCTGCCGCAGATGCTTCTGGTGTTCGTGTTCTTCTACTGGCCCACCGGAGAAGCGCTCTATTGGGCCTTCACGCTGGAGCCTCCTTTCGGCGGCACCAATGAGTGGGTCGGCCTCTACAATTTCGACAACGTGTTCAGCGACCCGAAATACTGGAGTTCGGTACGGGTCTCGATGATATTCGCCATCGCCTCCACGGTGCTGTCGCTGGGCATCGCGATGCTGCTGGCATTGTTCGTCGACCGGCAGTTGCCTGGTTACCAGGTGTACAAGTTCACCTTCTTTCTCCCTTACGCGCTTGCCGCTCCCGCGGTCGGTCTTGCGTTCCGGTTTATCTTCTCGCCCGACGCCGGTTTCCTGTCTGCGATCAACCGGGTCTTTCCAGATCTCTGGAACCCGGCGCTCGACGGCTTCGACGCGCTGCTATTGATCGTCATGGCGCAGGCTTGGACGATGGCTGGCTACAATTTCATCTTCTTCCTTGCCGCCTTGCAGTCGATACCTCGCAACATCAGTGAGGCGGGTGCCATGGACGGCGCCAATGTGCTGCGCCGGATGTGGGACCTTCAACTGCCGCTGATCACCCCGACGCTGTTCTTCCTGATCGTGATCAACATCACCGACAGCTTCGTCAACTCGTTCGGCATCGTCGACATCACCACCGCCGGCGGCCCGGCGCGTGCGACCGACCTCATGGTCTACAAGATCTACACTGACGGATTCGAGGGCAAGGACTACTCGCTCGCCGCTGCCCAATCGATCGTGCTGATGCTGCTGATCGTCGCGCTGACATTCATCCAGTTCCGCTACATCGAGCGGCGCGTTCACTATAGCTGAGAGGGACGGCATCATGATCGAACGTACCCCCGTCCTCGACTTCGTCACCCAGGCGATCCTGGTGATCAGCCTGGTGATGTTGTTGCTCCCGCTCTGGATCGTGTTCGTCGCGGCCAGCCATGACTACCAGACGGTCAACCAGGTTCCGATGCCGCTATGGCCCGGCACGCATCTCTTCGAAAACCTGGCGACCGCCTGGCGCGACGGCAATTTCAGCCGGGTGATGCTCAACTCGTTCATCGTTGCCGGGGGCGTGACTGCGGGCAAGATCGGCATCGCGGCGCTGTCGGCCTTCTCGATTGTCTACTTCAACTACCGGCTGCGCATGGTGATGTTCTGGCTGATCTTCATCACGCTGATGTTGCCGCTGGAAGTACGCATCGTACCGACCTACGCGGTGGCGGCAAACGCGCTCGGCCCCTTCGAGCAGATCCTCAATCTCATCGGTATCGAAATCGGTCTGCCACGCTGGAACCTGCTCAACTCGTATTCGGGTCTGATCCTGCCGTTGATTGCGACAGCGACCGGGACGTTCCTCTACCGACAGTTCTTCATGACAATCCCCGACGAACTGACGGAGGCCGCCAAGATGGATGGGGCAGGACCGCTGCGCTTCTTCTTCGAGGTGCTGCTGCCCCTGTCGAAGACCAACATGATCGCACTCGCCACCATCATGTTCGTCTGGTCGTGGAACCAATATCTCTGGCCGCTTCTCATCGTCACCGATCATGCCAACTATGCAACCGCGACGATGCAACTTCAAAAGGTCGTTCCCGGCCCGCTTTTCGGCGCTCCGCCAATCTGGAACACCGCCATGGCGGCAAACCTGATCGTGTTGGCTCCGCCGGTGCTCGTCACCATCCTGCTGCAGCGCTGGTTCGTTCGCGGCCTCATCTCCACGGACAAGTAAGGGTTCTTCACAATGGCTGAAATCACACTGCGCAACATCCGCAAGTCCTATGCCGACACGGAAGTCGTCCACGGCGTCGACCTCGACGTCTCCACCGGTGAGTTCATCGTCATCCTTGGACCGTCCGGCTGCGGCAAGTCGACCTTGCTGCGCATGGTTGCGGGGCTAGAGGCGATCACCAAGGGCGAGATCGAAATCGGGGGACGAGTCGTCAACCGGCTCGAACCGCGTGAACGCGGCTGCGCCATGGTGTTCCAGAACTACGCCCTCTATCCGCACATGAGCGTCGCCCAGAACATTGGCTACTCGCTGAAGATCGCCCATGTGCCGAAAGCGGAACGCGACAGGCGAGTGCGCGAGGTTGCATCGTCACTCGGGCTCGAGGAATTCCTCGACCGCCGCCCGGGCCAGCTTTCCGGAGGCCAGCGTCAACGCGTTGCCATGGGCCGCGCAATGATCCGCGAGCCGAAGGTGTTTCTCTACGACGAGCCGCTGTCCAATCTCGACGCGAAGCTGCGCGTCGCCATGCGTGTCGAGATCCGCAAACTGCATCAAAGGTTGGGGGCAACCTCGCTGTTCGTTACCCATGATCAGGTGGAAGCCATGACGCTGGCCGATCGGATCGTTGTCATGAACAAGGGCGTGGTGGAGCAGATCGGCACGCCAACGGAAGTCTACCAGCGCCCGGAGACGACCTATGTCGCCAACTTCATCGGCACGCCCGGTCTCAACCTGATCGATGCGACGGCCGATCCCGACAAGGGGCTGCTGACGCTCCCCGATGGACAGCAGCTTGCCTACGACCGTTCGCGCTGGCCCGACGTCGGCTATGGCCCGGTCACGGCAGGGTTCAGGGCCGAGTCAGTGCGTCTGGCTGCCGGCGGAATCCGCGGAACATATGAATTCGCAGAAGAACTCGGCGCGGCCAGACTGGTGCACGGGCTGTTCGGAGGGCACACGCTGATTGCCCATATGGCCGGAAGCCGTAGCTTCGCGGTTGGCGAGGCGCTATCCTTCGTCGTGGATCCCTCCGACGTCCATCTCTTCGACGCCGATAGCGGCCGCCGCCTGAGTGAAACCGTTGACGGTGTTGTGACGCCGGCAATAGAAGCACCGGCAAAAGCAGCCGCCTTGATGTGAGATCGCTGCTCGGCGGCCAGGTCTGTCCGGAATTGCTGACCCGCCCGGGCCAATCAAGGGAAGCGACGATGGCGCAGATCATCTTCTTGCACGGCGCTTCCAGCAGCGGAAAATCCACTATCGCCGGAATATTGCAGGCGGTGGTGGAGAAGCCGTTCTGGCATGTTTCCATCGACCATCTGCGTGACTCCGGGGTCGTGCCGATGAACCGATTTCGTCGTGGAGATTTCCGTTGGTCCGAAGCCAGGAATGCCTTCTTCGAGGGCTTCCATGCATCTCTTTCGGCCTATGCCGATGCAGGCAATAACCTCATCCTCGAGCATATTCTGGATGACGAGGAATGGCTTCCAATGCTCATCAGCCGATTTGCCAAGCACGACGTGTTCTTCGTTGGCGTGCACTGCCCCTTGGAAATCCTGATGGAGCGTGAGGCAGCACGTGGCGATCGACCGCTAGGAAGTGCGAAGCAGGATTACGAAACCATACACGTCGGCAAAATCTACGATCTGGAACTGGATTCAACGGAAGAGCCGCAAACGAACACCACCAAGCTTTTGGCGGCGTGGCGGTCGGACCGCCGTTCTTCGAGTTTCAGCCTAGATAAGAGGGCGGTTCCATAATGCGTCTTATGCGACTTATTCGTGATGATTGCTGGCAGAGTTGACCCGGCGCGTGTGCGCCCCGCCCGCTGTGAAA